>NZ_AOIQ01000016.1 GCF_000337515.1 Halovivax asiaticus JCM 14624 | reverse complement strand
CCGTGATCGCTGCCGCCGTCTCCGGCCACTCGCTCTCGGGTTGGCCCTCGAGCCAGTTGAAGAAGCCGTCGTACCACCACTGTCCCATCAGCGGCGGGGCGCCGAAGGCGTACTCGAACCCCTGCTCGAACGAGGCCATGTGTCCGCCCATCGAGACGTACACCATGTCGTTCTGATCGGCCACCTGCATCTGGCCCGCCGCGGTACTCCCGGGGTAGCCCCCGAGCAGCAGATCCACGCCCTCGCGGGTGATCAGCCGGTTCAACTGCGAGACGCCTTCGGAGGCCTCCGACTGGTCGTCCTCGATGACGAGGTCGACTTCGCGACCGAGGAGGCCCCCGTCGTCGTTGACGTCCGACGCCCACTGTCGGTAGCCGTCTTCGATGTACGTCGCCGTGTCGGCGTACGCCCCCGAGAGTGGGAGCGTTCCACCGATGACGATCGCGTCACCATCACCACCACCGCCGAGAATGCTGTCCATACAACCGGCGAACGCCCCCGTCGCCCCGACGGCCGATGCCTGGAGGAAGCGCCGTCGCGAATTCGTATCATGATCTCGACTGTTGTGCCCAGATACCATGGGGCAAGTATTGCGAGGACCAGTGCATAAAGCTACGTATGGACGAATGTGAGGACCTCATACACGTTCACACAAACCATATAGAATGTGACCTGTATATAATTATATCTGACAGTCAGCCGGTCCGGCCGCGCGAGGAAGAGACAGCGGGCCGACGTCGTATCGACGGGAATGAGCGATTGGCGGGTGCGAGGGATCGACGTTCACCACGAGCAACGAGAGGTGCCAACGGAGCCACTCCGTGGGTAGCGCTGGCGTCTACAGGCGAGACGACGGCCAGCCAGCGAAGCGGCAACCGGGACCGGGTAGCGCGCCAGATTCAAGGGGTGACCGGCTAGAGAGGCGCCATGCGCCTGACCGTCAACCTCGACGACGAGACCAGCGAGCGACTCGAGGGGCTCTCGGCGGCCGAGGGCGTGTCCAAATCGCAGATCGTTCGTGACGCGATCGGCCACTACGATCGGCTCCAGCGGGAGTGGGAGCAGGTCGAAGAGGAACGCCTGCAGTGGTACGTCCGACTGCTCGCCAGTTCCGAACACATCATCTTAGACGTCGACCACCTCGACACCCTGTTAGACGCCGTCGAGGACCCGGAAGCGCTCGTCCCCACGTGGCGCGACATCGGCCGACGCCACGGTATCGAGTGGGGCAGCCAGTTCGACTCGCTCGAGAAGAAGCTGCGAGTACTCGAGTACTGCAACCTCTTTCGAATCACCGCGCTCGACGACGAACAGTTCGCCCTGACGTTCAACAACGAGACCGAAGCCACCCTCATCGCCGCGTTCATCGAGGGCGAGTGCGAGGAACTCGGCTTCGACATCGACATCCGCCAGATCGATCGAAAACTCGTCGTGACCGATCGGACGGGATAGGCAGACTGGAGGAGTACCGTCTTCACGCCTCGGGTCGGGGCATCGACTCGATCTCGCGAATCCGGTCGGTTTTCTCGACGGACTCGTACTGACGCCGCCAGGCGTCTTCGGGGAACAGCCCGTTGCGATCGAAGAGATCGCGTGCTGCCTCGGTGAGTTCGTAGAACTTGTACGGGTAATCGCGCAGTCGTTCGCCGGGATCGATCTCGCGTTCGCGGACGACGCCGACGTCCAGCAGGGTGTGGAGATGCCGACGGATGGCGTCCTCGGAAAGCGGCGGGTTCATGTAGTCGAGTTCCTCGACGGTCGGCATTCCCGACGGATGGCCCACGATGTCCGCCAGGATGTCGGCCCGCTTCCGGTCCGTCGCCTTCTGTAACGCGCGCCAGGCGTCGAACGATCCAGGGGAGGCGTTGGGCGACGGGTTGGCGCCGTCGGCCGGCGGCGACTCTGGCTTCATACGCACCCGTTGGACCGCAGTCACCTTAAAACCAGTTGACTCTCACTGAGGCTGGTTGCGCAAATAGTCCCACAATTAGTCTAACTGATTGACCCCACCGGTCCCGGCCCCGTCGATGCTGTTGGGTTCCGGCGGACGTCACGCGGACCGAATGACTCATGGCGTAGTAATTACCACCATCGTTCGATGGACGACGGCGCGGACGTGAGCGGATCCAACACGCCGACGAGAGCCGATATTCCGGACGGAGAGACGATTCTAGAGGGGATATCGGCCATCCAACTCACCCCAGCCGAACACCAGCGGGTCAAGGATCTCGTCCACGGACCCCTGCTGAACCGAATCGAGCGTCACGACCGCCGCTATCTGGTCGTCGGTGCGGGCGGCGAGGTCGGTGCCGCGACCCGCCGCTCGATCGTCTACGACGACCTCGACGGGCGGACAGATCCGCTGGCGACGGCCATCCGCCTCGAGGACTTCGAACTCACTCCGGAGGAGATCCGGCTCTGGACGCGAGTCTTCGACATCCTCTGCGGACTCGCGACCCACATCGTCGCCGTGCTGGAAGACTTCGACGGCGGCTACGTCTGGGAACTCGGCCTGCTGTTCGCCCCGGCGTATCGCGAGAAGGCGTGGGTGCTGAAACGACTGTACGACGATCCCGAGCGGGAGCGTTCCCGCTTCGACAACGGCATGGCCGCCTCGCACGTCGAGGCGCTCCTGACCGGAGAGCGAGCGCACGAGTGGACGACGGTGGACGAGCTGCGAGCCGCCGTCGACGAGATTCCGTGACGACTGGAGCCGCCTAAACGGGGCCGATCGATCAGTTCGCTACTCGATCAGATCCTGATCGAGCGGGTCTTCGATGTCGCCCGTGATCGCCTCCAGCAGATCGGTCACCGTGACGAGACCGACGACGTCGCCATCCTCGATGACGAGCGCCAGTTCTTGGCCCTCGGTCTGGAACTGGTCGATGGCGTCGCTGACGTCGGTATCGGGCGACAGCGTCATCGGCGGTGCGGCGAGTTCCGCAAAATCGACGTCCCCGCTCGCGAGTTCCTCGCGGTGGCGGGTAAAGATCGGGAAGTAGACGATGCCCCGGAAGTCCGTCAGGTCCTCGCCGACCAGCGGGTATCGGGTCTGGGGCCGGTCTTCCATCCGCTTCGCGTTGTCAGCGAAGTCGGCCTCCGTCGAGAGCGCGACGATCTCGTCGGGCGGGACCATCACGTCACGGACCGGCTGCTCGCCGACCGCCAGTGCGTTCATCACCTCCTCACGACGGTCGTCGGGAAGCTCCCCCTGTTCGAGGACGTCACCGAGCCGGTTTCTGAGGTCGGCTCGAGATTCGATCACATCCGCTTCGGTCTCGGTCCACGCGCCCGTCATCTCGACGCCGAAGAGTCGCAGCGTCGACTTGGCCACCCAGTCGCCGAAGACGATAAACGGCTTGATGGCGACGGCGAACCAGTAGAGCGGACCCGCGTACCGGGCGACCTGTTTCGAGCGTTCGACGCCGAGGTACGTGGGCGTCTGCTCGCCGTGGGTCAGGTGGACCATATTGATCAGGAAGAACGCGAGCAGCGACCCGGCGCCGGCCGACGCCAGCGCCGTGTTCTGGAATATCGGCTCGAAGACGGCCGCGAGTCCCGGCTCGGCGACGATCCCCAGCGCGATCGACGTCCCGGAGATCCAGATCTGGCAGGTCGTCAGGTACAGTTCCAGATCGTCGGTCATCTTCCACGCCCGTCGCAACTTCGGATCGGCGTCGAACTCCGCCTTCGAGAACTGTCGCGTCCGCGTCAGCGCGAACTCGACCGCGACGAAGTAGGCGTTGATCAGGATGAGTCCGACACCGGCGAGAATGCGCGCGGTGATCTCGATCGATTCCATCGCCGACCAGTAGTAACGGACGGACTAAAGTAGTGATGAAATTCCACGTCGTGAGCACCCCACGAGTCAGCGCGACGCAGCCGCGATCAGAACTCGAGTGGTTCCATCTCGTGGACCGCACAGCCGAACTCCTCGGCCATCGTTTCGTGGACCTCCGGCTTCGCGGTGAGGTAGATGATCTGCCAGCCGTCCGCAACCAGATCCTGGAGCGTCTCGAATCCGTTCCGTAGTCGGGTTCGATCCGCGGCGAGGAACGGATCGTCGAGCAGCAGAAAGCCAGACTGACCGCCGAGCACCTGCCCCGCGAGCGAGAGACGAGCAGCGAAGTACAACTGATCGCGGGTGCCCTGGCTCAACTGGGCGGGCGCGAGTGTCCCGCCATCAGATCGATGGACCGCCAGCGAGCCGGCGTCCGGGTCGTACTCGACGGCGGTGTAGCGCCCGTCCGTCAGGTGGGCGAAGGTCGCAGACGCCGGCCCGTCGGGAGAGAAGAGCGTCGCAGCCTTTCGTTCCTCGGCGTCGCGGATTTCGTCGACGATTCGAATCGCTTTCCGAGAGATCTCGGCGTTCTCCGCGATCGTCTCGGACGCGTCCCGTAACTCGGCTTCGAGGTCACGAAGACCGCCGAGCGTTCGAGCCCGCAGCGACGGCGTCGTCTCGACGAACGGCGGGATCGAGAGGTCGGCAACCCGGTGCTCGAACGCGTCGAGCCGGTCGCGGTGGTCGGCGAGGTCCGCCTCGACGGCTTCGAGGTCGGCGTCGAGGTCGGCCAACTGCGTTTTCAGGCGCTCCAGTTCGGCCTCGTCGTACCGAGCGGCGTCGACACCGTCGGCGTCCACCGCGGCTCGCCGCTCCGCGAGTGCCGATTCCCAGCGTGTGATCTTTCCGTCGGGGTCCGTCGCGTCCGGCTCGCCGAGGTCACGCGATAAGACCGTTGCCGCTTTCGATCGGCCGGTTTTTGCCGTTTCCAGCTGTTCGAGGCACGTCTCGTAGGCGTCGATCGAGTCGACGCCGGCGTCGGCCAGCGTCGTCCGTACCGCCTCGCGTCGGCGCTCACGTTCATCGACGGCGGCGCGGCGATCGGCTTCGAGTTCGTCGACGCGGTCGGCCGTCTGGGTGACGCGTTCGTCGAGTTCGCGAACGCGCGCCTGGAGTCCATCGAGTCGATCCCGGTAGGCCCGGCTACGAACCGGTATCTCCTCGACCGAGTCGACGTCGAACCCGGCGTCGCGCGCCGTCTCCAGAAGCTCACGCTCGCGCTGGTCGGCCGCGACAGCACGGTTCGCCAGCCGGTGGTGGGACAACCACGCCAGCACGGCGACAGCGAACGCCACGAGAGCGATCGCCCAGGCCAGAAGCGCGGGGAGGGCGACGCTACCCCGCGCCACGAGCGCACCCGCCCCACCGGCGACACCGGCCCCGACGAGCCCCGCCACCGTCAACTGTCGGCGGTGGGTGAGTCGCGATTCCAGCATCGCGTCGCCATCCGTCGCCGGTTCCCGCGTCCGCTCCCGGTACGATTCCATGGCCCGTTCGAGGCGGGAAACCGCGTCGTCGCGCTGGGCGAGTTCGGCGTAGCGTTCGCGTTTTGTCTCCAGGGCCGACCGATGTCGTTCCAGTGCCGTCCGCTTTCGGTCGAGTGCGTCGTCGAGCTCGTCGATCCGTTCGCGAGCGTGATCGAGATCCACGTCCAGTTCGCGGAGCCGTTGCAGCGTTTCGCGATCCACGGTAGCCGATTGGAGCGTCTCCGACGCCGTCCGGTAGGCCGTCAGATTCGCTTCGGCCTCCGCGAGTTCGACGAGGTCCCGCGCCGTTTCCTGCGTCGCGAGGGCGGCCGCGACCGCTCGGCGCTCGCTCAGGAGCGACCGGCGCTGCCGAGCCAGTTCGTCGATCCCCTCTCTCGTCGCGGCCGCCACGTAGTCTTCGACGTCGGCGGCGAGCGCGTCGACGGCCGCCTTCGCGTCCTTCGTGTCGTACTCGCGATTCGCCAGATTCAATCGGGCCTCGGTCAGCCGGCCCTCCTCGACCAGTCCATCCCGAATCGTCTCGAGTTCCGTGGTGTGGACGTCGCCGAGGTGCTCGACCAGCGAGGTGTAGTAGTCGGACGTCTCGGGAAGGGCGAGATCGCTGTCACGGATGACGAACAACGAGGAGAGGTGGGCTGGATCGATCCGCGAGACGTCACCGAGCGCCGTCCCGTTACCGAGTTCGTGGCGCTCGGTGCCGTCGTCCAGAACGACGCGACCGACCGGCTCGCTGGCGACTCGCGGCCCCGGCTCCAGCTGGTCGGCGACGGCCGGGTCCAGCAACTGGAGCAGCGCCTCGAGAAAGAGCGTCTTGCCGGATTCGTTCGAGCCAGCCACGATCGTGAGCCCGTCGTCGCAGGGCGGCTCGCAGCCGGCCAGTGGGCCGTACCGATCGACGGCCGTGCGCGTCAACCGCATCGTCACTCCCTCCGCCGACCGGCGAGGGCTCGACTCGCGACCCGGAGGGTCCGCGTCCGGACCGAGGCTTTCGTCTCGTCGTCCCAGTCGGTTTCCGCCAGGCGGTCCTCGAAGTCACGCATTACCGGGTGGGCGGTGACGTGGGACGCGTCGATCGTCTCGTTTCGAATCCAGCCGGGATCGGCCACGTCGTGCAGTCGGTCGGCGAAGTCGGATTCGCCCACCTCGACGACGCCGTCGACGACGATCGACGGCTCCGCAGTCGGCGTGACGGTCGTCTCGACCCACTCGGCGAGTTCCGCCAGCACGGCGTCCTCGGTTCCCGGCGTGACGGTCACGCGTTTCGCCAGGTGGTGATAGGTTTCGATCGGTTCGAACGCCAGCCCCACAGCCGCCTCGAGGCGGACGACCCGTCGCCGGCCGGTTTCAGACGTCCGCGTCGACGCCGGCGTCCCCGGATAGGCGAACTCGGCGCCCGTCTCGAACTGCAGGTGGTGGGGACCGTGGTAGTGGCCGGCCAGATAATAGTCAAATCCGAGGTCCGCGAGCAGGGCCTCGGTCACGGGGAAGTAACGATAGACCCCTTCGTCGCCGGCCTCCGCGTCGATCGGGGCGTCGAGACTGCCGTGGAAGAGGAGGACGTCCGTGCCGCCGAACGACGGCCGATCCTCGAGTGCCAGCACCAACTCGTCGGTCACCGACTCGCGGTAGGGAATCGCAACGATCCGAAACTCGCCGTCGGGGCTGATCCAGGTGCCATAGTGATCTTCGTCCGCAATCACGGTACACGAATCGCCGAAGAAGAGGTCCCCGCGAAACGCCTCGACGTCGTGGTTCCCGGGGATGCAGACGATCTCGAAGGCACGATCGCTGAAGAACTGGTTCCGGAGCTCGCTGCGGAACTCGTCGACGTCCTCGGGACGATCGAAGAGGTCGCCACCGATCGTCAAGACATCCGCATCACGGGCCTCGGCGACCGAGAGGACGGCCTCAAGTGCATCCAACCGCTCCGGCGCATCAACCCGAAGGTGGACGTCGGCCGTGTGGACGAGCCGGGTCACGAGCGGCCCCCGCGGTTCCCGCCCCCCAGCGCGGTCGCCATCGCGGGTCGACGGATCGCGTCCGCTCCGACCGGGTGAGACCCAATCGTCCTCCCCGAGCACGTGACCGTCCTGCGTGCGTTCACGGCTCTAACGTATCCGATCCGGTGAAAGTATAGATTGTGGTGTGGCGAGCGACGTTGATCCGAACGCGACACGGTCAGCGCTGACTGCACACTGGGTCGCTGATCGAGTTCGAGAGAAACAGTCGAGTACGCGGCGGTCAAATGAGGAAGCATGCCCACCTACCAGACGTCATCCGTGATCGACGCGCCGTTCGACAGGGTGTGGGCGTTCTACGACGACGCCGAGGGGCTCGAAGTCCTCACGCCGGACTGGCTCGGGCTTGCCCGTCCAACCATCGTCGGGCCCGACGGCGAGCCGGAGCCGGACGCCTTTCGGCCGGGAACCAAGATACGACTCGAATTGAAGCCGCTCGGCCTGTCCGGGCTCCCCGGTTCCGAGTGGGTCGTCGAGATCGTCGAGCGAGAGGTCGACGACGACCGCGCCCGCTTCGTCGACGAACAGGTCATCGGTCGCGGGCCGTTCCGATCCTGGCGCCACACCCACCGCTTCGTCAACCTCGGCGGCGAGACGCTGCTGGTCGATCGGATCGACTACCGACTCCCGCGCGCAGGCGATCTGGCGCTCGCGACGCCCGCCCTTGCAGCGCTTTTGTGGTATCGACACCGGCGAACGCGGCAGTTGCTCGAAGCCGACCAGGCTGCGGGCACCGGGCGCTGAACAGGCGTGGACGCCGAACGAGCCCGGACGAACCGCCGTCGCGCTCACCTGACCCTGGTCGGGCGGACGCTCGGGACGGCCCACAGTAACCGACGCCACTTCCGACGAGCCTTTCCGGATCGACGGCCTCGGTCGTGTACGAACGCGAAATCGTCGGCGATGCCACCAATCTCGGCACCGCCGACGGGAGATTGCGATGACAGGAAAAGACCACTACTACAACAAGGCGAAACAGGAGGGCTATCGGGCCCGCTCGGCCTACAAGCTCCAGCAGCTAGACGACCTCGAGGGACTCATCGACCGCGGCGACACCGTCCTCGACCTCGGCGCGGCGCCGGGCGGCTGGCTGCAGGTCGCCGCCGAGCGCGTCGGCCCCGAGGGGACCGTCATCGGCGTCGACTTCCAGCGGATCGACGGGTTCGACGACGAGATCGACGACCGGATCGAGACGCTTCGGGGCGACGTCACCGAAACGAAGACGCTCGATCGGATTCGGCGCGCTGCCGGCGCGTCCGATGGCGAGTCGAACGGCGAACGCGGCGGCGCCGTCGACGTCGTCCTCTCGGACATGGCGCCGAACGTCACCGGTGAGTACTCGCTGGATCAGGCTCGTTCGCTGCACCTCGCCCGCACCGCTTCCGAGGTCGCCCTCGAACTCCTCGAGACGGGCGGCACCTTCGCCGCCAAGGTCTTCGAGGGACCCGACGTCGACGACTTCCGGGCTGACCTCGAAGACGAGTTCCAGTACGTCCGCGCGACCGTGCCGAACGCGACCAGAGACGAGTCATCCGAACTGTACTTGCTCGGTATCGGTCGCCTGACCGCACCCGTCGCCGCCGGCGACGAACACGAAGTCGAGATCGTCGACACGGGCTCAGAAGGTGACGGGATCGCGACGGTCGAGGGGTTCAGACTGTTCGTTCCGGACGCCGAACCCGGTGAGACCGTCCGCGTCCGCGTCGACGACGTCAAACCGCACTTCGGCTTCGCAGAACGGGTCGACGACTGAGAGAGTCGGTCCGACCGCCTACTCCTCGTCTGCGAGTCGGCCGTGGCGCTGATCGATCTCGTCCAGAATATCCAGATTCTTCCGGATCGACGCCCGGATCGCGTCGCTTCGGTTGACGTACTTACCCTCGTCACCGACGTGGTCGTCCAGATCCGCGAGTAGCTCGCCCGGAATCTCGACGCTGATCTTCGGCATACCGGGCGTTCGAACCGGCCGGTTGTAAGTGTAGCCACCTCGGGCGCAGCCCTATTCGCCTGCGCCAGCGGCGTCCGCAGCCGGGTCGGGACCCGACTCCGTGGCAGTCGTCGCGCCGCCGCCACCGAACAGGCGACCGCCGGCCGTCAGCACGTACAACACGGCGAGACCGAGCAGGTACGTCAGCGAGAGCGGGATCGCGACGGCGAACATCTTCAGGATGCCGCTGGGGCTCGCGAACATCGCCACGACGAAGATGCCGACGACGGCCGGGCGCCAGCGACGGCGCATCGTCCGATAGGAGACGATGTTCCCGACGTGGAAGAGCACCATCGTGACCAGGACGTTGAACAGGAAGCCAACGCCGAGCGTGGTGTAGATCACGAGCCAGAAGAAGCTCTTCATCCGGTAGGAGACGACCATCTCGTTCGACAGCGCGTCGGTGATGAGATAAGAGATGATCGACGGGGCGATGTAGAAAAAGCCCAGGTAGGTGCCGGCGGCGAATCCGAGGAACAGGGACACGCCCCAGACTGCGAACGTCCGCCGGTCGCCGCGAGCCAAGCCGCGCTCTCTGATGGCCGGCCAGGCCCAGTAACAGACGAACGGGAGGATCGAGACGGCCGCCAGGATCGTACTGACCTTGACGATGAAGATCAGCACCTCGACGGGGTGGAGCGCGACCACGAAGCCCGAGTCCTGGAGGAGCTGGGTGAGCCCAGCCGACTCGTCGATCGTCGCGCCGTTGCTCTCGGCGACCTCCACCAGTAGCTCCCGGGGGACGCTGTCGACGAACTGCCGGAGGCTGCGCTTGATACCGCCGGCGTACAGCCAGAGGAACGAGCCAGCCAGCACGGCCATGAACAGCCCGACGACGTAGATGAGCTTCGACGTGAGGCTGTCGACGATGAACGCGAGGTCGTACGCGAACCCGCCGAGATCCTCCTCGGTCGTCTCCGATTCGGTGAACGGATCGAGCATGCCGGCAGCGGTACTGGCCAGCGGTGAGGAGTCGTCCTCGCCCTCGCTTCCGTCGACTGGGGCCCCCTCGGCCGGTTGCGTCCCAGCCACGCCCGGTGGCGCCTCCGCCGACGGCGTGTCCGCCTCGATGGCTGCGATCGAGTCGAACCGATCGATGATCGCCTGGGCTTTCTCGCGATCGTCGGCGTGCATCGCCTCGCGGGCGACGTTCATCATCTCGTCTTCGGACATCGACGAAAAGACCGGAGCCGGAACGCGCTCGATGTCGCTCGGGTCCAGGACGGTGAAGTCCACGTCGTCTGCGGTCTGGGCCGTCGCGAGGGCGCTTTCTCGCGGGTACACCGGCGTCCGAAGGACCTGGGCGGTCACGACCACGAGTGCGACGACGGCGACGCCGAGGGTCACAATCGCCGCGGCTCCCAGCAGCCCGGCGGTGCCGTGCTCGACGACGAGTTCGCCGAGTATCGTCGGCTCCGCCGGTTGCACCGCCGGCGGGAGTGCCGGAACGATAGTTTCTGCGACCCACGTCCGCGCACCAGCGGCGAGCGCGGCGGCAACGGCCAGAAAGACCCCGATCACGATCGCGAGCGACTGGCCGAGTCGGCGCTTGACGTGTCCGACGCCGCTCCCGATCTCCGCGGCCCCACGACGGCGGGTGTTCGCGACGAGTTTCGCCAGTCCGAGGCTGAACACGTAGAGGGCAACCAGCGGCAGCGCCCACATGAGTTGCGTGATCGGATCCGGCGGGGAGAAGAAGGCGCCAAAGACGGTGATGCCGACGATCGCGTGGCGCCACTTGTCCCGAAACGTCTCGTAGGAGACGATCTCGGTGTACGAAAGCGTCGCCATGAGCAGCGGGAGCTGGGCGGCGAGGCCGAACGAGATCGTCAGCAACGAGACGAACTCGGTGAACTCCGTGATCCCCCAGCTCGGCTTGACGCCGGCGTTGTACGCAATCTCGCCGAGGAAGAGGAACGTAAACGGAAAGAAGACGGTGAACGCGTAGACGATCCCGATCAGGAAGAGGACCATCGAGACCAGCCCGAACGCCACCAGCCACAGCCGGGAGATCGGGACGACGCTCGTAAAGCCGCGGTCCTGGAGGGAACCCCGTGCGTAGTACACCAGCGCCGGGACCGCGAAGACGATCCCGACGAGCAGGCCGATCTTGGCCTGCAAGAGGATGACCTCGAACGGCGTCCGGGTGATGAGTTCGGTCGCGACGGCCACGTCGCCCTCCATATTGGTCTTGGCCGTCTGTTCTAAGAAATCCCAGACCCAGATCCGCATCGCGTAGAACGTGCCGATGAAGCCGATGACGAAGAAGATAAAGACCTTCTGCAGGTGACGTCTGGCGGTCGAGACCATCGCCCCGACGGTCGCGCGGCCAGTGTTGATCGCCTGCGCCGTATCTTCGTCGACGACACCACTCATGAAGTGGCGGACACTACCTTTCTTCCAGTTATCAACCTTTCGAGTCAACCGACACGGGGGCTCGATGGCCGGCGTGCGATTCTCACCTCGATGGGTCCGCCGTAAGAAAAAGGCCTATAACCGACCCCGAGACAATCACACGTAGATGCCGGACGAGCGGGAGGAGTCGACGACGGCCGACCCCGACGAGCCGCGGGACCGCGACGCCGAGGCCCCGGAGGCCGACGACGGCTCCGTCGACACGAACGAATCGACCGGCGATTCCCAGTCGTCCGACGAGGGCGGGTCGAGCGACGAGTCCGAACGCGTGCCGGGGGAGGGCGGACTCACGTTCGAGGGGAGCCCCTCGCAAGACCGAAGCGACGCACCGCCCAAGCCCGAGAAACCAGACAAGGACTCCAGCGAGGACGGAGAAACCGCCGACGGCGACACGGAACCAACCGGTGATGAGCCCGAGCCGACGGGATCAACCGGCAGTTCGGGCGGCGCAACCGCCCCGGTACCGAGCGCCCAGGCCGAGCCCGTGACCGGCGGCTCTGAACGGACCGAGGAGGTCGGCGGGATCTCGACGCCGCCGGACGACGAGGAGATGCCGCTCGCGGATCACGTCGAGGAGATGATCTCTCGTCTCGCGATCGTCGTCCTCGTCGGGGCGGCGGCGACCGCCGTCGGCCTCCTCTGGGCGACCGGCGCCATCGGGATCATCTGGGCCGAGGCGATCCCGCAAGCCGAGGCGTGGCGGCCGCACCTCTACGGCCCCCTGGAACTCTGGCTAACCCGGATCAAGGTCGCCAGCCTGCTCGGAGTCATGGTCGCGCTCCCCGTGTTCGTCTACGAGACCTATCTCTTCATGCGCCCCGGTCTCTATCCGCACGAGCGCAAGTACTACCTCGCGGCGGTGCCGACAAGCGTCGTGCTGGCCGCGATCGGAATGCTGTTTTCCTACCTGCTCGTCCTGCCGGTCCTCTTCGAGTACTTCTCGTACTACTCGCGAGAGAGCGCCGCGATCAAGTACGGGCTCGGGCCAACCTTCGACCTGATCATCACGCTCACCGCCTTCCTGGCCGTCGTCTTCCAGATCCCGCTTTTCATCATGCTCGCGGTGATGATGGGCGTGACGACCCGGCGGTGGCTCGCCGACAAGCGCCTGTACTTCTGGGCAGCGTTCGCCGGCCTCGCCTTTACCTTCACGATTGACCCGAGTGGGATGGCCGCCGGCCTCGTCGCAATCACGATGATCGTCCTGTACGAGGGGACGCTGCTGGTGCTGAAGTGGGTCGGCGTCGACTGATCGGTTCGGCGCCACCGTCGACTCGTCTCTGAATAGCCCAACTGCCAGCGGCAGAACCATGGCGCACACTTACGGGAATCCTCGATGGATGCCGGTCATGGACGTGAAAGCCGCGCTCGACCGATCGGCGTCACGAACGCACCCCGACGAGCACGCGTCGTCGCGGACCGAACACGCCCTCGCGGCGAGCGCCCGTGGCTTGCAGGCCGGCTTCGTCGCCACGCTCATCATGACCGCGTTTCGCCTCCCGATCCTGCGGTCGCTCCCGCCCTCCGCGCACTTCTGGGCGGCGTACGTCGCCGGCGGCGACCCCGAAGACCACTCCGTCCCCGGCCTCGTCTTGCACCTCGGCTACGGAACGGTCGCCGGAGCGATCTTCGGCGGCCTGTTCGCGTTACAGGACGCCGAGGAGGCGATCGAGGCCGAACAGCGCGGCCTCCTCTGGGGATCAGTCTACGGGCTCGGCCTCTCCGCGTTCGGGACACAGGTGATGCTAAAAGAGATACTCGGGCTCGAACTCGAGGCCGACGAACTCGCCCTGTTCCACGCCGCCCACCTCGTCTACGGTATCTCCCTCGGCGCCTGGGTCGGCTCCCGGACGGAGGGCGTCGACGATCCCGACGCCTACGGATACGACGAGGCCTAACGACGGCGAGTGTACAGAAGATGGCGACACAGGAGCGACGCGGCGACGGGCTCAGACCACGTGCAGGACGGGACTACCGGTTTTCTGATCGCGGGTACCGGGCGCGGAACCACTCGATCGTTTGTGCCAGCCCGTCGGAGATGGAGACGGTCGGTTCGAAGTCGAGCCGCTCGCGGGCGCGGTCGATCGACCCCGCCGAGTGGCGAATGTCGCCGGGGCGCGCGTCGTCGTGGACGATCGACGACTCGGACGCAGAGAGCGCCCGAAGGCGCTCGGCCAGCCGACGAATCGAGATGGGATCCCCGGTCGCGACGTTGTAGGCCTCGCCGACGGCGTCGGTCGTCGCCGCCAGCAGATTCGCGCGGACGACGTCCGAGACGTGGACGAAGTCGCGCGTCTGCGCACCGTCGCCCTCGACCGTGATCGGCTCGTCTGCGAGCGCCTGCTCCGCGAAGACGCTGATCACGCCCGCATACTCGCCGGGTGGCTGGCCGGGGCCGTAGACGTTGAAGTAGCGCAACGCGACCGTCTCCAGTCCGTACAGGTCGTGATACAGTCGCGCGTAGTAGTCCGCAGCGAGTTTGTCGAGACCGTACGGTGAGGTCGGTCGCTTCGACGCCGGCTCGGCGATCGGCGTCGTCTCGGGTTGGCCGTACAGCGCCGCACTCGAGGCGAGTACCACCCGAGCGTCGTTCCGACGCGCCGCCTCGAGGACGGCGAGCGTCGACGCCGCGGTGACCTCGTGACTCGCCAGCGGTTCCTCGACCGATCGGGCGACGCTCACCATCGCCGCCTCGTGGAAGACGACGTCCGCCGCTTCGACGGCGCGTTCGAGGACGTCCCCGTCCCGTACGTCGGCCTCGACGAACATCGCCTCGGCCGGCACGTTCGACCGGTCGCCGGATGCGAGCGAATCGTAGACGGTGACGTCGGCGTCCGGTGTGAGCGCGTGGGCGATGTGCGAACCGATGAAGCCGGCCCCGCCGGTGACGAGCACGCGAGTGCCGTCCAGCTCGTGGGCGGGATACGTGACGAGATCGTGGGCACTCGAGCGCGGCGATTCGGCGCCTGGGCCAGCTGGGTGGCGGGACGACGAACACTCGTCCATAGCGGCGACTCGACGCGCCCCGATTTGAGTACGGACAGACTACGCGCCCATTTCGCCGCCCCTATCGCGCCGACGAGACAGTCTCGAGAGAAAGTGGTCGGCATCCAGAAGTAACGGCTCTTTTCCGGCAACTACCGCTCACGCGTTCCGGGTCAACCACCCCGCAGCCTCGAGTCAAGCGACGATGGACCGCCACCCGCGAACGACAGCTCACTCCCCGCTCTCGTTCGCTTCGGCCACGTCGAGCCACAGATGCACCGCGTACTCGGTGTCGGCCATCGAGGGTTCCGCTGGCGCGTCGCCGCCGGGGAACAGCAGCCAGACGATACGAACGTTCTCGCCGGTGAACGTCGGCGTCACCTCGTGTTCGTGGTGCCAGCTCTCGTTGTGCGAGAGTGTCGTCTGGAAGCGGTTTAGCTCGCGCTGGTCTGCCACGACGGCCGTGGCATTCGCCGAGCTGTTGCCCGTCGACCGTGTCACTGGCTCTCCCGTCGAACCGTTGACGAACTCGACTCGCTGTTCGACGAGCACGACGGTGTACTCGGTGCGTTCGTGCTCGTGATTGTCGACGCCGACGACGAGCGTTGCGGACTCGCCGCGGACGAGCTCCGACGGATAGCCGTCGGCGACGAGCTCGCCGTCCTCGTCCTCGGTGAGGTAGTAGATCGCCGAGAACTGCTCACCCTGGGGCGGTACGAGGATGGCGAAGCCGACGGCACCGACCGCGAGGACAACCGAGAGGGCCAGCGCGACGTTCAGCGCCGTGTCGACCCGCGTCTCCGGCTCGAACAGTTCGGTAGCCGCCGCGTCCACCCACTGACGGTAGGGTACTCGAAACCGCTCCTCGGGCGGCAGGTCCCACCGGCGCACCGCGGCGACGACCGTCGCTCCGATCGTAAAGCCCGTCACGGTGAGGACGATCGGCACCAGCCGGATGCCCCACGGCGTAAAGTTGAGCACCAGTCCGAGCAACGGGACGATGGCGATACTCAACCCGAACGAGAGGGCGACGCGCTCGATGCCGTCGATGCCTCGTACCGTGGGCGGGGTGCTCAGGAGGGACCGACCGGCGTCCGATTCCTCTGCCGTCCCATCCGAGCCCGCGTTCTCCGCATCCCGGTCCGTATCGGCCGCCGTCGAATCGGCGTCAGGAGCCACCCCATCGCCGGTCGGCGACTCGCCCGCCTCCGGAAACAACGCGGCAACGAACGTGTAGCCGGGCAAGAAGAGCACGAGGGCGAGTCCGAGGGGGATTCGTAGCGGCGTCTCGCGGATCAGCGGGGCGAGGGCGGCGACGTCGGCAGCGAGGACCAGGACGACCACCGCCGCCAGATCCGCCGGCAGCTCCCGGATCGGCCGGGGGACCATGAGCCGGAGCGTTCGGACGTCCATTTGCCACTGGCTATCCCGGTCGGCGGTAAAAGTCGGTCGGTACGCCGCTCGATCGCAACCCTGTCGATCGAGGGGGGAGAGATGACGCACTCAGTCGTCGCCAGGCGGGTTCCCTCTCAGTCGTCACTGGTTGGGTTCCCCTCGGTCGGTGCCGAGGTTGACCGGTCGGTGTCGCACAGCGCCTGTGCCGTCGAGAGCGTCCGTTCTGCGACCGAGCGGTCCACCGCGTCCGGACCGAACGCCGCCTGTTCGTATGCCGCCGTAAGCGAGCGGAGCTCGTCGGCGTCGTCGCTGCCGTACGGTTCGTCGGGCGCCACGACGAACGCCACCGTCTCGTCCGGATCGCTGGACTCGTACGCCGCGGCGTCGCGGACGATCGTCAGTTCGGTTCCGGGATCCGAATCGATCGACTCCCGAACGTCCGAGTTGCCGTCCCAGGTGGGGTTGTAGATCCCGAACGCCGACGCCGATGTCGCGCCGAGGACGAACAGGGCCGTGACGAGCGCGACGAACAGCGCCCCCAGTAGCGCGTACGGCCAGGCACCTCGCCGCAGACGAACCGGCCGACGACGCCCGAGGCGGGCGAATCGCCGTCGTTCGAACTCACCAGGGAAGCACCTCCGGCGGGAGTATCTCGACGATTCGCTTCGCCACCATTACGGCGAACCCGAACAGACCCAGCCCGATGAGCCAGCGGAGCCGACGGCGCCACGCCGGCGAGACCGACACCGGCGCCGTCAGTTCGGTGACGACGAGGAGCCCGATCAGCCCGCAGACGAACACGAGCTCGTAGGAGAGTGCGTCGAGGAGGACGAGGACGAGCGTGGTCCCGAGCAACCAGGCGAGGGTCCCGGTGACGAAGCGCATTCGCCGCTGCGTTGCCATCGGTTGCTGTCGGTCAGGCGTGACCGTAAACGTGTCGCCACGCGCTACCGTCGCGTCGCGGGCTCCTGGAGCGCTTCGACGACACCGTCTGCTGAGGCCGCTATGCTGCGGTCGGCAGTCGCCAGGCCGCCACGGTCGCCGCGAGCGTGCCGATGCCGATGGCGACGACTGCGGCGATACCGATGGCTGGTGGCGACGTCGCGACGAGCCCGTCGTAGCCCACGACCCGGGAGACGACCGCGTTCACCGCGCGAATCGCCGGCAGCGACAGGGTGGCGCCGACGAGCCAGCCCAGCAGCCCGAGTATCAGGCCACGGACGGCGACGATCCCGACGATCGTCCCGCGAGAGACGCCGATCGCCGAGAGGGTACGGTAGGCACGGCGGTGCTGGTAGACCGAGAGCGTGAACAGGGCGATCGAGAGGGCCGCCCCGGACACCACCGCGAGCGCGACGAGGACGCCGGCCCCGACGAGGAGGGCCGCCTGATCGCCGACGATGGCCCGTAGCTGTTCCTCGTTCGTGCGGACCTCGTACGCGGGGTAGTCGGCCTCGATCGCGCGTTCGACCGCCTCCGGATCCGCGCCGTCGGCGGTGGTCACCGTCAGCAGCGTCGCGTCGTCCGTCCCCGCGCCGCCGGTGAGCGACTGGAGTTCGCTCAACCGGATAGTGACCGTCGACGTGGCGAGGAACGAGGCGAACGTATCAGAGACGCCGACGACATCGTACGTCGTCTCGCGCGCCGTCGCGAGTGACCCGCCGAGGTAGATAGTATCGCCGACGGACAGGTTCAACCGGTCGGCCAGCCGGCTGTCCACGATCGCCTGCTCGGTCCGCGGTCCCTCGTAGGTCCCGTTGGCGTAGTGCGTGTCCGGGCCGGTGAAACCCGAGCCCGCCTCGATCGAGACCGACGAGCCGGAGCCGGGAACGCCCGAGCCCACGACGGTATCGAGCTCACCCGGGTCGGTCCCGACGTAGAGGGTCTGAAACCCCATCGGGACCGCCGTCCGAACGGTATCGCGTTCTTCAAGCGAGGCCGAGACGGAGTGGGCATCCTGGATCGTCGGTTCGAGTCCGCCGCCACCCGCGGCCGTCAACCCAACCGACTCCCCGGTAACCCAGAGGTCGCGCTCCGCCGCGTCGAACTGGGACTGGCCCGTCTCGAGGACGCCCACGCCCGCGCCGCCGAGCAGGATGATTGACACGACGGCGAGCGCGACGCCGACGATCGCCGCCGTGCTCCGCAGGCGCTCGTACCGGAGCGCGCCGAGGGCCAGGCCGACGATCGCGACGGGGCGTGCACCCGTTCGTACGTTCAGGGCCGCGTCGCGGGCGGAGTTCCGTTCGGGCTCGTCAGAGTTCCGATCGCGCTCGTCGGAGCCGTCTGTGGGAGGTTTATCCACCGTGATTCACCTCCGCCTCGACCCGGCGGACGGTCAGCCAGACGACGGGGATCGTGACGACCCCCACGACGAGGGCGGCGCCGAGTCCGTACGGAATCAACAACGGGTGCGCGACGACCGGGGCCACCACCTCGACGAGTCCAGCTGCGACACGGTTCGCGAGGGAGATCCCGCCGAATCCGAGGGCGATCCCGACGACGCCGCCTGAGAGTGCCACCAGCATCGACTGCCCCGCGTAGAGAGCCACCCGCCGATGGGCCGGGACGCCGATGGCCGCGAGCGTCGCGAGGACGTCGCGATCGGCGGCCACCTCCATCGCGGTCACGACGGACACGAAGAGCGTCCCGACGACGATACTGACCAGCAACGCCGCCAGCGACAGGGCGAGTGGAAGGTCCGCGGTGAACAGCCGGTCGGCCGCCAGGCCGGTTCCAGTGGAGACAGTCGAGCGATCGTAGACCGACGCCAGCTCGTCCTCGAGGCCGCTCGCCCCCTCGACGACGAACCGATCGGCGGCGTCGTGTTCGTCGGCCCCGGTGAGCGACTGCAACGTCTCCAGCTCGACGAGGATCGTCGGCGCGGCAGCCGCTGTACCGGATCCTTCGTCGATGGCGGCGACGGTCGTGGTCCGGTCGAAGCCGGCGAACGTGATCGACTCGCCGTCCTCGACGCCGAGGGCCGACGCCGTCCCGGCCGTGACGACGGCGTCGTCTGGCGCCGCTATCGCCGCCGGGGAGAGCCCGTAGACGTCGATCGCCGCAGCCGGATCGACGCCGACGACGATCACCGGCTCCGTCTCGCCGTCGGCCGACTTGACCAGTTGGTGCTCGATCAGGACAGGCGAGACGGCGTCGACGCCGTCCATCCCTCGCATGCGAGCGGCCGCCTCATCTGCGGCGCCGAACTGCGGTTCGCCGGCGCTAACGAGCGGCGAACTCGCCTCGGTCTCGGGCGAGACCCAGTACTCGTCACCGCCGTACCCGGACGCCGGGGCGACCATGCCGAGCGTGAGGCCGGTCACGATGAGCAAGAGCCCGACCGCGATCGCCACGCCCGCGACGCTCGCACCGATCCGTCCCGGGGCCGTCGCCGTCGCTCGGGTCGTGAATCGCTCGCCCGTGAGCGCGAGCCACCCGACGAGTCGTCGCCACCGGGCGCGTCGATCCGGCTGCGACATCAGCCGTCCTCCGAATCATCGGTCGGCGCGGCCGACGAGGTCGTCGAGTGCCCGCTCGCATCGGACGACACCGACTCGTCGACCCGCCGGCCGTCGCGGAGTTGGACGACGCGATCGCAGTCGGCTAACGTCTCGTGGTCGTGCGACGCGATCACAACGGCCCGCTCCGCGGCGATCGACCGCAGGAGGTCGCGAACCCGCTGGCCAGCGTCGCTGTCGAGTTCTCCGGTCGGCTCGTCGGCGACGACCACCGCCGGTTTGGCGGCGAGCGCACGAGCGATAGCGACGCGTTGTCGCTCGCCGCCCGAGAGCGCGCCGGGACGGTGGTCGAGTCGGTCCCCGAGTCCGACGTCCGTCAGCAGGGACGTCGCGCGTTCGCGTCGCTCCCGGCGGGTGACGCCGAGTTCGACGAGTGGCAGCGCGACGTTCGTCCGCGCCGAGTACGACTCCAGGAGGCGGAAGTCCTGAAAGACGAATCCGACGCGTTGCAATCGGTGACGGGCCCGCTCACCGGGAGAGAGGGTCCGAAGATCGACCCCGTCGACGACGATCGAGCCTTCGTCGGGGAGCGAAAGCCCCGCAAGGATCTCGAGCAGCGTCGACTTGCCGCTGCCGCTCGGCCCGGCGACGCCGACCACGTCGCCCGCGTCGAGTGAGAGGGAGACCGCGTCCAGCGCGCGAACGGTTGGTCGGGCCGGAGAGTCACGCCACGGGAGGATCGTCGACGCGAGCGACCGTCGCCCTCGTGTGTACGTCCTGCTGACGCCCTGGGCATCGACGAGTGGCGTCCCCGACGGCGGATTCGATTCACTGTGCATATCTCTCGTGGTGGGTGGCGAAGTAATAATGGTGTTGACGAGGCGTCGACGACCGCCCGACGAACCGGAGCCGGACGGCTGGTTCACCGGCGTCCCGAACTACGACGGGTTCGACGATCACGCCGATGCGGCCGAGGTGACGGTCCAGATCGGCGCCGGGGGACGACCGGCTATCGGTTCGATCCGCCAGCGGTCACCGTCGCGCCGGACACGACGATCACCTTCGCGTGGACGGAGAAGGGCGGCGGGCACAACGTCGAACACGCCGACGGCGACTGGGGAAAATCCTGAGGGCGTTGTCGACTCCGGCGAGCACACGTACGAACGATCGTTCACAGAGCCCGGAACGCACCGGTACCAGTGCTGGCCGCACGCTGGCCTCGGCATGAAAGGGGCCGTGTTCGTCGACGCGAGTGCCGAGTGAGGGCACTCACCGAGGGTCACCGGAGTGACTCTCGCACGGGTGAAGCCACTCCTCAGTCGCCTCACTCACGGCGCATCGAAGGCCGGACCTTGAACCCGTAACGGGTGACGCCCTCCTGCGTGTAGATTCGGCGGATCGTCGCCTCGACGCGATCGCCGACGGCGAAGGCGTCCGGCTCCGCGTCGGTGCCCATCGCCGGCGCGCTGACGGCGTCCTCACCGGCAGCGCCGGCCGAGTCCTCGTCGTCCCCTCCGGACGAGGAGCGCCTACCAGTCGCGTCGAACGCCACGATCGCGGCCGCGTAGTCGCCCGACTGGGCCTGCTGAGCGGCGAACTCGGGCGGGGCGCCGCCCTGCGAGATCGTCGTCACGGCCTCGACGGTGCCCGTTCCCGGGAGGTCGAATCGGTCGTACTCGGCGCGGGCGCCGCAGTCGCGACAGGCACCCGATGGCGGGAACGCGACGGCACCGCACTCGCCACAGCGGCCGGCTTCGAGGCGGTAGCGTTGCGGGATCGAGCGCTGCCAGGACGGGACGCTGACGTAGGCGCCACCGCCCGACGGCGGCCCCGAGGTGACGACGCCGCGCTGGCGGAGGTATTCGGCGTAGGAGAGCGGATCGTCGCCGTCGAGCGCGAGTCGCGTTGGAACGTCCCCGTCGACATCGATCGCGAGGGCGTCCGCGCCGGCGCCGCTCCCGTGGGAGACCGCGAGGATCGACTCGTGACCGTCGGCGAGCGCGTTCGCCAGCGAGACCGGGACGCTCGCGGCGCCGAGATCACCGAGATCGTGGACCGTCGCGGCCGTCTGAATCGTGTCCGTCTCCACGCCCGCCGCGTCGGCGACGCGGTAGGGGAGCTTGCCGTCGGGCGCCTGGATCGCGGCGGCGTCGTACGTCGTCGCGGCCGCGTCAGGGTTCGACTCGACTTCGAGTCCGTCGACCGCGCCGCCGATGGTCTCGCGAAACGCCTGCCGGTCGTACGTCGTGACGCCGAGACCGTCGGTCGTCTCCGCACCGCGTTCGCGGAATCGCGTCCCCGGGTAGGGGGCAGCGTACTCCGCACGGTCGACGATCGCCGCAGGTCCGTCGGCCGAGACGACGAACGCCGCGGCGCCCGCGCCGGCGGCGTGATCCATCGCGTCGTCCGGCGCACCCATCGGTGCGTCGGCTACGACGACCAGTGCGCGCCCGCCGCCCGCCGCGACGGCGTCCATCGCGGCCCAGAAGGCGCGGGTACCTGCCCGGGTGCTCCCGCCGAAGTTTTGCCGAGTAGCGTCGTCCGGGAGGCCGACCATCGCACCCAGTCTGGCGGTCAGATCGCCCTCCTCGATCGGCGGGGTCGTCGTCGCGAAAGCGAGCCAGGAGACGTCGGCTCCGTCGAGGTCCCCGGCGACGAGCGCGTGGATGGCGGCCTCGTACCCCATCGTCAGGGCGTCCTCGTCGGCTGCGGGGACCGCCTTCTCGGAGACGCCGGCGGCCTGGAACTGCCCCCAGGCCTCGTGGAATTCCTCGGCCGTGATCCGGAATCGCGGCGCGTAGGCGCCGGCGGCTTCGATTCCGATGGACGTGTCGGCCGTGCCGGGCGCCGTCATCGTGCCACCCCCGATTCCGATTCTCGCGGACTGCGTCCGCTCGACCGTTCCGAGGAACTGCGTTCCTCGCGCTCGAATACGTGAACCACCGCAGCCCCGCCGCTCCCGCCGACGTTGTGAGTGAGCCCGCGAACGGGGTCGTCGAGCTGGCGATCGCCCGCTTTTCCCGAAAGTTGCTTGAACGCCTCGACGACCTGTCCCGCACCCGTCGCGCCGATCGGGTGCCCCTTCGATTTCAGGCCGCCGGAGGTGTTGACGGGAAGATCGCCGTCGATCTCGGTCCGACCGGACTCGATCAGGTCGCCAGCCTCGCCCGGATCGCAGAAACCGAGGTCCTCGTAGGCCAGCAGTTCGGCGATGGCGAAGCAGTCGTGGACCTCCGCGAAGTCGAGGTCCTCGGGACCGACGCCGGCCATCTCGTAGGCCGTCTCGGCCGCCCGCCGGCTCGCAGGGATCCCCGTGTAGGTGTCGCGCTGGAAGAGCCCGACGCTGTCGCTGCCGGCGCCGACGCCGGCGACGCGGATCGGATCGTCCGTGTACTTGCCCACCACGTCCTCGCTGGCGATCAGGGCGCAGGCCGCCCCGTCGGAGGTCGGACAGCAGTGATAGAGGTTCAGGGGGTCGGCAACGACGGGCGCCGACTGGGCGTCTTCGAGCGAGCACTCGAACGCGAGCTGGGCGTGCGGGTTCTTCGCCCCGTTCGCGTGATTCTTCACGGCGACCCGCGAGAGCTGTTCGCGCGTCGTGCCGTGAGCGTCCATGTGGGCCGACGCCATCTGGGCGTAGACGCCGGAGAATGTGGTGCCCGACAGGCGCTCCCACTCCGTTTCGCCGGAGACGCCGAGCCAGTACTTCGTCGCGTCCGAGCTCGTGTCGGTCATGATCTCGAACCCGCCCGCGAGGACGACGTCCGCCATCCCGGATTTGACCGCCTGGATGGCCTGTCTGACCGCGTAGCCGCTCGCGGCACAGGCGTTCTCCACGCGCGTCGTCGGGACGCCGCCGAGGCCGACGTGTTCGGTCACCGCCGGCCCGGAAAGGCCGAGCTGGCGACCGCCGACGCCGAGCGTGCCGACGACCGCCTCGTCGACGTCGCCCGGTTCGACTCCCTCGGGGACGCTGTCGACGGCCCGCTCGAAGGCCGTCTCGAACAGCGACCGGTAGCTCTCCCCGGGGAACGACCCGTACGCCGACTGGCCCGCGCCGATGAGATACGCGTCTCGCACACCGTCTCCTGCACGCCAAATCGAGATAAGTACACCGCTCGGCGCACGCGGAGGTGCGGCGCGTACGTTTATCCGCGACGCCGCCGAACGGCCGGCATGGATCGCCGCCAGTTGCTCGCCACCGGTGGCGTCCTGTTCTCGCTGTCGGTCGCCGGCTGTACCGGTGACAGCGGCTCCAACGATCCTGCAACTGACGAGCGGTCGCCCCGCCACGCGTCACATGCCAGATCCGGGGCGGGCATCCCCGGCCGGATCGACCCGCTCGGTCACGCGATCGGCGACAGCCCGTCGTTCTACACCGCAGCCGCGCTCTCGCCCGACGCCGAGTGGGGCCTTCTGGGGAGCTTTCCGACGGAGACGAGCGCCGTCGCGAGTACACTCGTCGATCTCACGGAGCCGCGCTCGCCGACCGTCGCGCACGAATTGGACGCCACCGCGGCCGGGACCCGGACGAACGCGGTCGGCTTCGACGCCCACCGTGCAGGACTGTACTACCGATCGCTGGAGGGCGAGCGCCAGGGGATCGAAGTCGTCGACTGCGGGTGGCGAGACGGCGGCCCGGCCGACCCGCGGGTCGTCACGGCGTTCGAGACGCCGAACGTGGGCGTTCACCGGTTCGTCAGCCATCCCAACGAACCAGTGCTCTACCTCGTCGATCACCACCCGGTGGCCGACGCCGGCGTGCTGGTCGTGGACGTGAGTGCACCCGCGTCGCCAGAACTCGTCGGTGGAGCCGGCACCAGCGGCGGGACGCACGACCTCACGTACGATCCGGGTCGGGAGCTGCTCTACGCAGCGTACGCGATGGGGCCCGACGAGGGGATCGTCGTCTACGACGCGGCCGATCCGTCCGCGCCCGTCGAGTACGGCCGATTCGCGTACGCGTCGCGGCCGGACTACACCGCGCTCGGCGAGCCCGGCTTCGAGACCTGTCACCAGGTGGACTACGATCCGAGCCGCGACCTCGTCGTCGTCGGCGACGAGTGCCAGACGGGCGTTCCGGGCGGCAAGCACGTCTTCGACGTCGGCTGGGACCAGGGATCGTTCGAAGAGCCTGAGCCTATCGGCTTCACGCACGCACCCGACGCCAGACGGATGGGCGAGGGCGAACGATACTGGTGGACGACGCACTTCCACGACGTCGTCACGATCGGCGACGAGACGCTGCTCGCCGACGGTGGCTACCGGCAGGGCGCCTGGGTCTGCAACCTCACCGACCCGCGCGAACCGACGCCGACGGAGCGGTTCGCCACCGTCGCGGGCGCCGACTCGCTCGACCCAGATCCCAACCGGGTCGGGCTCGACTCACCCCCGTTCGCCTGGGAGGCGACCTACGCCGCCGATCGCGAGTTCGTCTTCGTGAGCGACAGCCTTACCGGCGCCTATACGTTCGACGTATCCGCAGCAGACGCCCGTGGACCACACGGACGCGGCCCTGACGGTCACTACGACGCCGACGCCATTCGGCAAGACGATCGCTCCGTCGTGGCGCACGGTGACCATGAGAGGGGAGCGTAACCTGCCGGATCGCACGACTCCGTCGTCCGCACGCCCTCAGGCGGGTGTCGGGTCTGACCCACCGCGGAACAGTCGCAGGGCACCCTGTGCGGCGAGTCCGGCGATCGTCCACTGGTAGGCGAGGACGGCCAGGCCCAGGAAGGCGACCGTTCGCAATCGGTTACCGCGCGAGTGTGCCCGCCGGGCCTCGTTGAGAACCGAGAGGACCGTCAGCGAGCGCGCCGTCTTCGAGCCGAGGAGTTTCGTGAGTACCATACCCGACGGAGTGGCGGGAACGGCATACCGTGTCACCCGGGAGGTGCAAGGGCCGCACCGGTGAACAGAACGGCGGACGACCAGGTCGCCGGGACAGTCACGACCCTATACGTTTTTCCGGACCCGTGCGTATGGCCGTCCAATGGAACTGGAGGCGATCCCGGGCGTCGGCACGAAGACGGCCGCGTCGCTGGCCGAACTCGAGGATCCCGAGCGGGCACTTCGGGAGGGTGACGTGGCCGCACTCGCGAGCGCGCCGGGCGTCACGCCGGGACGAGCCGCCCGCATCGCCCGCGCGGCGATCCGCGACACGCACGGCGACCCCGGCGGATTTCTTGGGACGGATCGGGCGCGAGAGATCTACCGTGATTTGCTGGCCCTGCTACAGGCACGGGCGGTCACCGACTACGCGGCCAGGCGGCTGGAGACGTTCTATCCGAGTGCGCGCCGCTCTCGAATCGAAGAGGCCCGAGAGATAGCCACCGATGCGCTCGAACGCGAGCCGACCGAGGCGGTGCTGGCGGCGCTCTCGGACGTCGAACCCGTGACCG
The DNA here is from genome assembly GCF_000337515.1 of Halovivax asiaticus JCM 14624. Classification (GTDB taxonomy): domain Archaea; phylum Halobacteriota; class Halobacteria; order Halobacteriales; family Natrialbaceae; genus Halovivax; species Halovivax asiaticus. The sequence continues at coordinate 61,389 of NZ_AOIQ01000016.1, read as the reverse complement.
AACCGGGCGACGTCCGCGTGCGCGAGCGCTGTCTCGCGACGACGAACGCCGAGCGGTACTCGGCGGCGCGCGAGGCGTTCCCGGAGCTGTCGGTCGAGATCGTCGAGGACGCCCGCGGACTGGCCGAACTCGCTCGCGGCTACGCGACCGTGATCGCGCTCGACGAGCAATTCGCGGGCGTCGACGTCGAGGGCGACGTCCGCGTCCGTCCCGACGCGTTCGACGAACCGGTCGAGATCGTTCCCGAGCGGCCGCTTGCGTTCTTCTCGCACAACCGCGACCGGCTCCGCGCGGCCGTCGCCGTCCACCGCGAGAGCGACCTCGACGCGCCCTGCGACCTCGACGCGCTGGCGTCGGGACTGGACCGACTCGACGCGGACGGCGCGGTCGCCGGCGACGACGAACTCGACCGGCTGGAGGACGCCCTTGACGAGCTCGACGACGCAGTCGCTGCCGCCGAGGACCTGGCGAGCGCGCAGTTGAAAGACGCCATCGCCGAGCAGGACGTCACCATCGAGGGATCGGACCTGCTCTCGCTGGTCGAACGCGGTGCCGGCGCCGACTCACTGCTCTCGCGCGAACTGGCAGACGAGTACGACGACGCCGTCACTGCGGCGCGCGAACACCTCGTCGAGACGCTGAACCTGGACGACGCAGAAGCTGAGGTGGCCGCCCGGGCATTCCCCGACGAGCCTACCTTCCCGGTCTCCCACGAGACGGACGTGGTCGCACGACTGCGTGAGGACCTCCAGAGTGCGATGGACCGCCGCGCGGGCGAGCGCAAACGCGAACTGGCGAACGACCTCGCGGACATGCGCGAGGATGCCGAGACGCTCGTCCGCCGGGCGCTCGAACTCGACGTCGAACTCGCGATCGCCCGCTTCGCCGCCGACTACGACTGCACGGTGGCCGACTTCCTCTGGGACGACGAGGAGCGGGGGACGGACCGGGTGTCGAGCGAATACACCCCAGACGTCGCCATCACGGGCGGGCGCTCACCGTTGCTGGACGAGCCCCCCGAGCGAATCGATCCCGTCGACTACGAGATCGCGGGCGTCCGCCTGCTCTCGGGCGTCAACAGCGGCGGGAAGACCTCGACGCTCGACCTCGTGGCTGCGGTGGTCGTCCTCGCACACATGGGGCTGCCCGTCCCCGCCGACGCGGTCCGTCTGCGCCGGTTCGACGGGGTGCACTACCACGCCAAGACCCAGGGGACCCTCGACGCGGGCGCGTTCGAATCCACCGTCCGCGGCTTCGCCGACCTCGCGACGGGCGCCGACGGCGGGCTGGTTCTCGTCGACGAGTTAGAGAGCATCACCGAACCCGGCGCCAGCGCGAAGATCATCGCGGGCATCCTGGAGGCGCTCGCCGAACGCGATGCGACGGGCGTCTTCGTCTCCCACCTCGCCGACGAGATCCGCGAAACCGCGGGCTACGACGTCCCCGTCGACGGCATCGAGGCGACGGGCCTCGTCGACGGCGAACTGCAAGTCGAGCGCTCGCCCGTCCCGGACCACCTCGCTCGCTCGACACCGGAGTTGATCGTCGAAAAGCTGGCCGACGAGGCAGCCGGTGGCGAGCGGGAGCCAGATGCGAGCGCAGCGAACGACAGAACGAGCGGGGCGAGCGCCGACGGCGGTGTCGGCGCCACGGACTTCTACGAACGACTGCTGGCAAAGTTCGAGTAGCGGACCAGTTCCAGCAGGTTAGAGGCCAGAAACGATAAAGCCACCAAGAGTCATCCATACGTGTGAACGCTGCCGCGCAACGATGGAGCCCCTCTCGATCCGTGGCGAGAACAGCCACGCGATGGCTCGGCATCGTGCTGGCAGCCGCGGTGCTCCTCGAAATACTCACATTCGCCCTCGTCGATCCGCAGACACTCTCGGACGGGCTCTACGTCTCCGGCATGCTCGCCATGCTGCCGTTTCTCGCCGGGCTGCTGTACGCTCCGTACTGGCTCGAACGGTCAGACGTCTCGTCTACTCGATACCCGCGAATCGCGTCCTGGTGGCTCGGTGGCCTCGTCGCGTTCACCCTCGTCAACGCGATCTTGATCCAGGCGACGCCGGCGGAGCCGTGGCCGATCGTCGTCGGGTGGCTCCGCTGGGCGGTCGTCATCGGCGCGAGCGTCGGCCTGTTGATCGGGACCATCGAGGCGCGTGCGATCGAACGGGCGAGACGGGCCGAGCGGCACGCGGTCCGCGCCGAACAGCTGGAGAAGCAACGCGACTTGCTCGATTACCTGAACAGCATCCTCAGACACGAGGTGCTGAACACGGCGGCGATCGTCGACGGCTACGCGACGCGGCTGTTGGACGACGGGGAGACGCTCGACGCGGACGAACAAGAGTGGGCGCGAGTGATCCACGAGGAGGCGGACGACCTCACGACCGTGATCGACGACGTTCGCGTGCTCCTGCGGACGGCCTCGGGCGACCACGAACTCCACCCGGTCGAACTCACGTCGATCCTGCGGGACGAAGTGGCCTCGCTCGAACGGGCGACGGACGCCACCGTCGAGACAGACCTGCCGCCGTCGGCGTACGTCCGTGGTGACAGTCTGGTGGCCCGCGTATTCGGGAACATCCTCGGAAACGCGGTCGAACACAACGACGATCCGGAGCCGTGGGTTGGGCTCTCCGCAACCGTCGATGGCGAAACGGTTCGTGTCGATATCGAAGACAACGGGCCAGGCGTCTCGTCCGACAAACGCGGCGAGATCTTCGACCGGGAACGAGGGCACACGAACACGCACGGACTCGGGCTCTACCTCGTCGAAAAGTTGGTGTCGGCCTACGGCGGAGAGGTTCGCCTCGCCGAGACAGGCCCCGACGGGAGCCGGTTCACCGTGGAACTGCCAACGGTTCCGGCACCCGACGACCAGACGAGGACGGAGTCGCCTGGGCCGGCACAGACTGGCCCGGAGTCGACGGAACCGACACCGAACTGAGCGCGTCGGAGCGAACGTCACGACCCGCCGTCGAAACCGACCTGCGACGTGTGACAGCGGCCGGCCGTCACGGGGACGCTGCCGAGTCGAACGCCAGCAAGCCCAGCGCCGCGACGCAGTCGACGCAGATTCGTTTCTCCGCATTCCGGTAGTGACCGGCCGATGGACCGTCGTGGACCGCCCGCAATCGCGCCCAGTGCGTCTGTTCCAGATTCGCCCCACAGCGCTCGCACGGGTCGTCCGGCTCCGGCCCGTCGAAATCGTAGCGACCCATCTCAGTTCACCTTCAGGGAGCCGAGTCGCAGGACGAGATCATCGAGTCGGGCTTTCGAATCCCAGACGAATTCGAGGTACTGCTTCGGCTGACGATGCCACTGCTGTGCGAGACCTTTTTGTCTCGATGGTGAATTGCGTATCATGGTGGACAAATCCGAAAGTGGGTTTGGAAGCCACGTCTCGGGTGTCTCCAGCACCCGGGGCACTTCGCGCGCCCCGCACCTTCATTTGGACGTGACTTCCGTTCCGATAATTAGTGTGGGTTACTATATAATTACCGGAGGGAGAGGGAGAAGACAGCGTGAGTGGATGAAGCGGCGAGCGAGCGTTCAGGCCGGTGCCGCGCCATCCGCAGACGACGCAGCCGAGATTTCGAGACTGACCTCGATGGTTTCGTACGGGACGAAGGGACGTTTAGCCCGCCCGTCCTGCTCGAAGTGGACGATGTCGTACTCGGCGAGGATCTGCAGGTCGTCGTGAACGGATTTGACGTCGCGGTCGACGCGCTCGGCCAGCCGTCTGATACTCGCCGGGCGGTCGCCCATTACGCTCCGGAGGAGGTCAAGTCGACGGTCGGTGAGCAACGAGCGGAGATCACTCGGCTTCTCGAAGTTGATCACGTGGGGAACCGACTCTCCGGATTCCCACCGTTCGAGTCGGTCGAGTGCCTCCCGCCGGTGGCGCTCGTCGGAGTCGGACGTGATTCGGAGCACTGGTGGGTACGCCTCGGGATCACGGTCTTCGAGGAACGCCGATTCGGCATCTAACAGGTTATGCTCTCGTGATTCGCTCTCTGTGCTGGCATCGTCGGGTTCGCCGGTTGGGGGAGTTTCTGACATGGGTATCACCGTTGTCTGCGGACGTCCATTTCCGCGTAGAACTGTTTTGCATGGTCTGTCAGACTGGTGTATTCGATGTCGTCAAACACGCCATCGGGTGTATGGTAGTGATGACGACCGACAGCTGGATGGTGGGGGAAGTTATCAAATCGGAGTAACGTTCGACCGTCTTCAGTCATGTACTGGAACCTGTACTTTACCCCTTCCGGGTAGTCCTCGCTTTTTGGGACAGCGGTCGCAATCATTTCGTATCGCGAGCCATCGTCGAACGTCTCCGACTCTTCGTAGATGACCGACGATCCCATTCGATCAACCTATGTTGGTATTACAGGCCAACGTAAGATAAGTCTTTTGTTGGTATACAAGACCAACAGTAGTCGACGTGCTCGGTTAGCGCTCGACGGGACCATCATCGAGAAGATGAACGGCACACGAACGCAAGCGCTACCAGCGACAGTATGACGACGGTCACCGTCCCAGCCCAGACCCAGCTGGTGCCCGACGTCTCGTCGAAAAACACGATCGAGACGAGGATGAGGAGAGATCCCGCGACAAGCAGGCCGATGCCGGGACAAGAGCGGGTATCCGCCCTGGCCGACTCGAGCCGGGTTTCGTCTGCCATATAGTTCAACTGCTCGTATATTCGCGGTTGCATTGGATAAAATTACCCGGAGTTCGCCGAAGGTCACGAGAAAACGTAATAGCGGCCCGGATTCGCCATTCGCCGAAACACATACGTACCTACGAGAGCGAGGTGAAAGTGATGGAACGGGACCCCGACGAGGGGATGCTGGGCTGGGACGAGACGGTGTTTCGTAACGAATCCGTCTTCGAGATCGACTTCGTCCCGGAGACCTTCAGGCACCGGGACTCGCAGATGCAGAGTCTCACCTACGCCCTGCGTCCCGCGGTCCGCGGGTCCCGCCCGCTGAACGTCCTCGTCCGGGGCCCGCCGGGAACAGGGAAGACGACGGCGATCCAGCGCCTCTACGACGAGATCGGCGCCGAGACCCGGGACGTGCGGACGATCCGGGTCAACTGCCAGGTCAACTCGACGCGCTACTCCGTCTTCTCGCGGCTGTTCGAGGGCACGTTCGACTACGAGCCGCCCTCCTCGGGCATCTCCTTTAAGAAACTCTTCGGGCAGATCGCCGAACAGCTCGTCGAGGACGACCGCGTGCTCGTCGTCGCGCTGGACGACGTCAACTACCTCTTCTACGAGAACGAAGCCTCCGACACGCTGTACTCGCTGCTTCGCGCCCACGAGGAACACGCCGGCGCGAAGATCGGCGTGATCCTCGTCTCCTCCGATCCGACGCTCGACGTCGTCGACGAACTCGATCCGCGCGTCCAGAGCGTCTTCCGGCCGGAGGACGTCTACTTCCCCGTCTACGACGAGCGCGAGGTCGTCGACATCCTCCGCGAGCGCGTCGATCGCGGGTTCAACGAGGGCGTCGTCACGGCGCCCATCCTGGATCGCGTCGCGGAACTCACCGCCCAGAGCGGCGACCTCCGGGTCGGGATCGACCTCTTCAAGCGCGCGGGGTTAAACGCCGAGATGCGCGGATCCAAGACGATCTCCATCGAGGACGTCGAATCGGCCTTCGAGACCTCGAAGTACATCAGCCTCTCGCGCAGTCTGCAGGGACTGTCGGACTCCGAAGCCACGCTCGTCCGGGTCATCGCCGAACACGACGGCGACCAGGCCGGCGACGTTTACGAGGCCTTCCACGAGGAGACCGACCTCGGCTACACGCGGTACTCGGAGATCGTCAACAAGTTAGATCAACTCGACCTCATCGACGCCGACTACGCCGAGATCGAGGGTCGCGGCCGCTCGCGTTCGCTCTCGCTGTCCTACGAGACGGACGCCGTACTCGATCGGCTAGAGTGACCCGTCGACTGTCATATACGCCTCGTGAATCGGGTTGTAAGCCGTCCATGCGATCGGTAGGCCACCGAACGTGATCTGTCAAAATCTGCGTTCGATCGGTTGTACACCGTCCTTTCCAGTCGCTACGTTACAGGGGCCGCCGTCGCCGGGTGGCGACGAGGAGATGGTGGTGGGTGCCAGTCACAACCTCGGCCCGTAAGCCGTCGCGGTGATGATCCGTGAAGACGCCGAGATCGGATCGGACCTGATGACCGTCACAATTCCTTTCATTCTACATACACCTATACCACGATGCGTGCCGTACGTGGGGTATGGGCGCGAAATCGAGCGGATCCAGACAGCAGACGAATCGGCACCGACGACGTCGGCTCGGCGCAGTCGTACTCGTCACCCTCCTGCTTGTCGGCTTCGTGCCGCTGGCGGTGACAGCCCAGGCGGACGGTGACGCCGGCGGATCGGTCGTCGTCGAGGAGGGCGAGACGGTCGACACCGTGAACGCGTTCGCCGGCCACGTCGTCGTCCGCGGAACCGTCGACGGCGACGTCAACGCGATGGCGGGGAACGTCCGGATCGCCGAGGGCGGATCCGTCGAGGGCGACGTGAGTGCGTTCGCCGGGAACGTCGAGATCGCGGGGACCGTCGAGGGCGACGTCATGGCGGCCGGCGGTAACCTCCTGATCGCCGAATCCGGTTCGATCGCGGGCACCCTCGAAGCCGGCGCCGGGACGGCGACGATCGAGGGCGAAATCGGTGGCGATGCCGAAATCGGCGCCGACACCATCGTGCTCGGCGAGGGCGCGAGCATCGGCGGCAACCTCGCGTACTCGGGCGATCTGCAGGGCAATCAGGACGCCGTCTCGGGGACGATCACCGAAGACGCGAACGTCGGTCCAGACGTCGGACCGGACCTGGGGCCGCTCACCTCGTGGCTCTTCGCACTCTACGGGCTCGTCCTGAACCTCATCCTCGGCGCGATCCTGCTCGCACTCTTCCCGTACTTCTCCCGACGGGTCGCCGCCAAGGGTGGTTCGTCGCCGCTCAGGGCCGGCCTCGCCGGGCTCGTCGTCCTGATCCTAGTGCCGATCCTGCTCGTCGCGATCGCGATCACGGTCGTCGGCATCCCGATCACGATACTCGGCTTCTTCGTCTTCGCCCTGATATGCTGGATCGCGATCGTCTACGGCTGGTTCACCATCGGCGCGTGGGTGCTCTCGGCTGCCGGTGTCGAGAGCGCCTGGCTGGCGCTCGTCGCCGGCCTCGTCGGCGGCGCCTTGCTCTCACAGATACCCGTCGTCGGCGCACTCCTCACGTTCCTCGTCCTGCTGTTGGGGCTCGGAGCGCTCTCGATGGGGATCTACGGAAACCGGCAGCGAGGACGCGACGCTGAGACGCGACAGACGACGTGGGCAGGGGGTGAGTGAGGCCCCGACCCGTCTCGACCGCGAGTCAGCAGGGTCGATGCGTTCGATCGGGTACGTCGTTGCTGTCGGGTAACATTTAATCCACCTCGACAGAAGCTAGCGCATAGAACGTATGTCAGACGCGCATCACAGTCTCGGTTCCAGCCGGTCGACCAGCGGTCTCGCCAGCCTCACCGACCGGCAGACGTACAAAAATCTCGCCTACCTCGCGCTCGCGTTCCCGCTCGGGCTCGCGTATTTCGTCGGTCTCACGGTCGGCCTCTCCCTCGGGGTCGGGCTGGCGATACTGGTGATCGGCATCCCGCTGCTCGTGGGCGTCCTGTTCGCCGCTCGGTGGCTCGCCGCGTTCGAACGAACGCTCGCAAACGAGTTGCTCGCCGTCGAGATCACCGCCCCGACGGATCTCTCCACGGCGCAGAATCGAACCCTGACGGAGACGGTCGGCGCGTCTCTCCACGCCGACTCCACCTGGCACGGGCTGGCGTTTTGCTACCTGAAACTGGCGCTCGGGACGGTCGCGTTCACGTTGCTGGTCGTCTTCATCGTCGTCCCGGCCGCGTTCCTGACGGCACCCGCCCACTACCAGTACTCGGCGATCCAGCTCGTCGGCTGGGAGATCGATACGCTCCTCGAAGCCATCCTCGTCGTGCCGATCGGGGCCGTCGTCGGCGTGCTCGGGATCCACCTGCTCAACGCGACTGCCGGCATCTACGGGACGGCCGCCGAGTCGTTACTGGACGGTTCGGAGTGACCAGCGCGCATTCGCTCCGGCGACGGCCACAACCGCCACCCTGCCCGTGGTGCACCTGCTAATTACGCTCCGTCGAGCCCGTCCCGATACACCGAAAGTGCCTCGATCACATCATCGATGTCGTCCTCGACGTCGGTCTCGGTCTCCTGTTTCGCTTGGCGAAGCTGGTTCAGATAGCCGTCGACGACGGCGTGATCGGCCTGTTGGTCGTCCTGCTCGATCGCGGCGAGTTCGCCGGCCACCTCGCGCAGATCGTCGCGAACGGCGTCGTCGGCTCGATTGACGGCTTCCTCGAGTTCGCGCCGGGCCTGGTGGAGGTGTGTGTCGTCGGGCATACCCCTTGCTACGACGAGTACATGGAAGAGACTAGGGGCGACCCGACTCCCCGATCGGGGTTCGCCGGATCACTGCCCCGATACCGAATCGTGGACGACGACGTTCCGGGCAGGATCGAGTCGGTCGAGCGGCGAGTGTCGAAGCGCGGTGCCCCATCGAGCGCGTTCAGGGCTCGGCTTCCGGGCTCGTTGCCTCAACGGCTGCGCCAGTCGATTCGCCACTCGAGCGATCCTGGTAGCCTTTGAACCCGCCGGCGGCGACCACCAGGCCGCCGAGTACCGTCAGGTAGAGCCCGATCTCCGGACTTGCCATCGCTTCGGCCATTTCGCGCTCGGCCTCGGAGACGTCCGCCCCCATCAGCGGGTCGGAGATGTACAGCAGTCCGAGCAGTGCGGCGAGCCCGCCGAGTACCACGACGCCGCCGGCCGTGAACGGACTCCACTCGCGGAGGTAGGCCACTGCCATCGCCCCGGCTGCGAGGACGAGCGTGATCATCCCGTCGTCGCCGTCGATCCCGGTTACCGACTCGGAGAACGGCCCCAGTTCGACCGAGATCCAGGGGAGAAACGCCGCGACGATCGTCACGGCGCCGCCGAGCAGGACGAGTTTCGTCGCCATATCGATTCCGTCGGATGTGTTACCTGTTGCCATCGACTGTCTCTGTCCGGGGAGGTTGCTAAAGTGTACTGGCCGAACTCCGTCACTGCCGTCGGTATCGGTGCCGGGCACAATCCGTTCGACCACGAAGCGCGATTCGGTCGCGGTACGGGCCCGATCCGTTCGAGCAGCAGACCGCACGGGTCAAGGTCGTCCAGTTCGAATGGACCCTACCATGAGCGAGACGCACTCGGGCCCCCTCCAGCCCGACCGACCGGACGCCGACGCGCCGTTCCGGGTCGACGCTCCCTTCGACCCCGCGGGGGACCAGCCGGAAGCCATCGACCAACTGGTCGAGGGGTTCGAGTCGGGCGCGGAGAAACAGACCCTGCTGGGCGTGACCGGGTCTGGCAAGACCAACACGGTCTCCTGGGCGGTCGAACAGTTAGAACAGCCCACCCTGATCATCGCCCACAACAAGACCCTCGCCGCCCAGCTCTACGAGGAGTTCCGGAACCTCTTCCCGAACAACGCCGTCGAGTACTTCGTCTCCTACTACGACTACTACCAGCCCGAGGCCTACGTCGAGCAGACCGACACCTACATCGACAAGGACGCCTCGATCAACGACGAGATCGACCGGCTGCGCCACTCCGCGACGCGCTCGCTGCTGACCCGCGACGACGTCATCGTGATCGCGAGCGTGTCTGCCATCTACGGCCTCGGTGATCCGCAGAACTACGAGAACATGGCGATGCGCCTCGAGGTCGGCGACGAGATGGGCCGGGACGACCTCCTGAAGGGGCTGGTCGACCTGAACTACGAGCGCAACGATGTCGACTTCACGCAGGGCACGTTCCGCGTCCGCGGCGACACCCTCGAAATCTTCCCGATGTACGGGCGCTACGCCGTCCGGGTCGAGCTCTGGGGCGACGAGATCGACCGCATGATCAAGGTCGACCCACTGGAAGGCGAGGCCAAAGGCGAACAGGAGGCCGTCCTCGTCCACCCGGCAGAGCACTACTCCATCCCCGAGACCCGCCTGGAGCGGGCGATGGACGAGATCCGAGACGATCTGGACTCGCGCATTTCGTACTTCGAGCGCCAGGGCGACCTCGTCGCTGCCCAGCGCATCGAAGAACGTACCACGTTCGATCTTGAGATGATGGAAGAGACGGGCTACTGTTCGGGCATCGAGAACTACTCCGTCCACCTCTCCGAGCGCGAATCCGGCGACGCGCCCCACACCCTGCTCGACTACTTCCCCGACGACTTCCTCACCGTCATCGACGAGTCACACCAGACGATCCCGCAGATCAAGGGCCAGTACGCCGGCGACAAGTCCCGCAAGGACTCGCTGGTGGAGAACGGCTTCCGCCTCCCCACGGCCTACGACAATCGCCCGCTCACCTTCGAGGAGTTCGAGGAAAAGACCGACCGCACGCTGTACGTCTCCGCGACGCCGAGCGATTACGAGCGCGAACACTCCGATCAGATCGTCGAACAGATCGTTCGCCCGACCCACCTCGTCGACCCGCTGGTAGAGGTCGCCGACGCCACCGGCCAGGTCGACGATTTGATGGACCGCATCGACGAGCGCATCGACAGGGGCGAGCGCACCCTCGTCACGACGCTCACCAAGCGCATGGCGGAGGACCTCACGGAGTACCTGGAGGAAGCCGGCGTCGACGTCGCCTACATGCACGACGAGACGGACACCTTAGAGCGCCACGAGATCATCCGCTCGCTCCGCCTGGGCGAGATCGACGTCCTCGTCGGCATCAACCTCCTCCGGGAAGGGCTGGACATCCCGGAAGTCTCCCTCGTGGCGATTCTGGACGCCGATCAAGAGGGCTTCCTCCGCAGCGAGACGACGCTCGTCCAGACGATGGGGCGGGCCGCTCGGAACGTCAACGGCGAGGTCGTCCTCTACGCCGACGAACCCTCGAACGCCATGGAGTCGGCGATCGAGGAGACCCAGCGCCGTCGGGAGATCCAGCAGGCGTACAACGAGAAACACGGCTTCGAGCCTACCACGATCGAGAAGGAGGTCGGCGAAACGAACCTCCCCGGCAGCAAGACGGACACGACGACGGTCTCCGGCCGCGAGCTCTCGGACGACGAGGAGGCCGCCCGCTACGTCGAAGAACTCGAAGACCGGATGGACGAGGCCGCCAGCAATCTGGAGTTCGAGCTGGCCGCGGACATCCGCGACCGCATCCTCGAGGTCCGCGAGGAGTTCGGCCTGGCAGGCCACGGCGACGACGAAGCGGGGATCGCACCGCCGGCAGAGGAATTCTAACAACGAACTTTTTCCGGTTCGGGGTCGCCAAAGGCGACCCGCTCACCGCAAAAACTTCGATGAAAAAGGCCGACGGTTCGGCCTTCGGCCTCACCGACGGAGAACCGCTCGCTTCGCTCGCGGATGCAGGCGCGTAACGCGACCCAACGAATAACTGCCCCAGCGACAATTCACGTCGATGACCGGCGAGCGTTCCACTCGACGAGCAGGCGAGTATCCCCGCTCGGATTCGGCGCGAATTGCGACCTCGCATCCCGAGTACCGGAGCGTGCCCGCTCTTGCTGCAGGATTCTGCGTCCCGAAGTCACAGACGAAACACCGCTACGGCCGAATCGAAGGCGGTCACCCGATCGCTAGTGTGGCACCACACTAAGCTTTTCATGGCCGGGGCCTTACCGTGACGTATGAGCAGCGAGGGAGTAGATGCCGAAAGTAAGGTATCGGGAAACCAGGCGAACATCCCCGCCCGAATTCGCCGTGAACTCGACATCGACGACGGCGACCACCTCCGATGGCACCTCGAAACCGACGGGAGCGTCCGGGTCGAAGTCGTCCAGCAGCGAGCGGGTACGTTCGCCGAATTTGACGGTTACACCGGCGAAGAGGCGACTGACGTGACAAACGACCACGACGCCTGGGGCGTCGACCGCGAGTAAATGCCCCGTGCACTCGTCGATACGTCGGTTCTCTTCGCAGCGGCCTATCGGCAGGACGGCGCCCACGAAGCTGGACTCCCGATACTCGCGGGCATCGACGATGGCTCGCTGCCGGAGGCGGTCGTTATCGACTACGTGCTTGCAGAGACGCTCACCGGTCTCGTGACACACGTCGGTCACGAGGCCGCCGTCGATCTCCTCGATCGCATCGAAGAAAACGCCCGCTTCCACATCGGCTCGCTCAGCACCGACGCCCTCGCGACGGGTAAAGCACTGTTCCGACGACACGAACCCCTCTCCTTCGTCGATGCCTGTCTCGTCGCGTACATGCAAACCGAAGGGCTCGGCTACCTCTACGCGTTCGACGACGACTTCGATGTCGCCGAGGACGTGTACCGACTCGACATGGCGACGAATCCCTACGATCCAAACTGACGTCGGTTCAGTTCGAGGAAAACCGTCACGCAACGCCGAAGCCGAACTCGGGCATGCCGAAGACGGGTTCCCAGAGGAAGAACAGCGCCACGCCGACGACGAGCGCCGGAAGCGCGTTGTAGATCGTCGCCACGACGGCGGCCTTCGGGTCGATCGCCAGCAGCGGGAACAGCGCATCGCCGTCCTGGGCGATGGCGTTGGCCGCGAGAGCGGAGAAGGGCAGCGCACCTTCGGCGTAGACGCTGGCGAGCAGGATCTGCGGGCCGCAGCCGGGGATCAACCCGACCGCGACGCCGCCGATCGGGGCGAGCACACCCGCCGTCGCGGCGACCGCAGCCACGTCCAGCCCGGAGAGGACCACCACGTACTCGTACCCGGCCAGCGCGACGATCACCCAGACAGTGACGAAGCTCGTCTCCATCGCCGCGTGGGTCAGCGTGTCGTAGACGGAGCCGAACGAGTCGCGTGCGCGGGCGATCTCGCCCTCACCGACGTAGTGACGTCCGATCGCGTAGAGGTACAGCGAGAGGACGCCACCGGTGAGACCGAAGACGGTGAACGCGCCGGCGAAGTCGACGCCGACCGACAGCGCAATTTCGGGGCCGCCGCGCAGGAGGTAGATCGTGCCGAGGACGAGGCCGCCGACGGCCGCGACCCACCAGGCGACGTGCGCGGCGTGCGACAGCGGCGTAAGAATCCGCGACGTTCGGTCGGGGCCGGCCTCGTGGGAGTGCGTCGGCGATCCGGACGGATAGTCGTGGGTTGGGTTCGGCCCGATCCGATTGTTCACGACGGTGCCGCCGTCGGTGGCGGTCGTCCCGGGGGAGAGGCGCGAGACTGCCGCGTCGACGCGTGTGACACCGAGGCCCGCGGTGTCGACGAGATATCCCGTCGCCACCGAGGCGACGAGCGCGATGGCGTAGGCGTAGAGGGCAGCCTCTGGAGCTAGCGCGAGGATGACGAACGCGGAGTCGCCGGCCGTCGCACCCAGCGTGGCCACGACGGTGCCGAAGCTGACCGACCCACGGACGTACAGCGGCATGACGACGATCGCTCCACCGCAACCGGGCGTGAGGCCAAGGAGGCCGCCGATGAGCGGCTGGAGGCGCTCGTTGTCCTCGATGGCGCGGAGCAGTGCGCCGTCGGTTCGATACTGGACGAGTCCGAACGCGAGCACCGTCACCGCGACGAAGACGCTCACCTGGACGTAGCCGTCCCGCAGCGACGCGAGCAGAATCGAGAGCGGATCAGCCACGCCGGTCACCTCGCGAGTGGCGCGGATAGATTAGACGCATCTAATCCTATCTTTAGTAGATGGTGGTAAATAGCTTTCGGCGAGGAAGTTTCGGCCGCGGTGCTCGGCGACGAGGACGCTGAAAACGGATTCGCACAACCGTAGCCCCATGGGACGACGAGTTCGTTCAGAATTCGCTTCAGAACGACGAGTCCCGATCTCGGCCGCCCCGGGTCTCAGGTGGGGCGATGGCCGTCACTCCCCGCCCGCAACAGACTCCACCGCGGATATCCGTTCCAGTCCGCGCTCCAGGTCGGCCCGAAGATCGTCGACATCCTCGACGCCGACGGAGAGGCGACAGAGCGTGTCCGTGATACCGATGGCGTCCCGCTGTGCGGGGTCGAGTGGTTCGTGGGTCATCGCCGCGGGGAGTTCGATCAACGACTCCACGCCGCCGAGGCTCACCGCGAGGGTGATCTCGGACAGTTCGTCGAGGAAGGCGATCGCGTCGTCCTGCGTGCCCGCCAGTTCGAACGAGAGGACGCCGCCGTAGCCCGACTGCTGACGGGTCGCCAGTTCGTGCTGGGGATGGGACTCGAGGCCGGGATAGTGAACAGCCCGGACGGCGGGGTGGTCGTCCAGAAACTCGGCGAGTGCCATCGTGTTCGACTCGTGCTGGCGCATACGCAGCGGGAGGGTCTTCACACCGCGGAGGGTGAGGTAGCTGTCGAACGGCGAGAGTACGCCGCCGGCGGTGATCTGCTGGGTGAGTTCGAGTTCCTCCGCGAGGGCCGCGTCGTCCGTGATCACGGCGCCGCCGATCGAGTCGCTGTGACCATTGATGTACTTCGTCGTGCTGTGGGCGACGAGGTCGGCTCCGAGGTCGAGCGGTTGCTGGAAGTAGGGGCTGAGGAAGGTGTTGTCCACGCCGACCAGCGCATCGCGATCGTGTGCCAGCTCGGCAATTGCCTCGATATCACAGAGACGAAGCAGGGGGTTCGTCGGCGTCTCCAACCAGACGAGTTTCGTGCGTTCGTCGACGGCCGTGTCGACCGCGTCTATGTCCGTCGCGTCGACGAACGTCACCTCGACATCGAATCGGCGGGCGAACAGTTCCGTGAACATCCGCTTCGTGCCCGCGTAGAGATCCTCGAACGCGACGAGTCGGTCGCCGGGCTCCAGAATCGACAGTCCCACCGCCGCGATCGCGGCCGTGCCGGAGGCGAACGCCATCGCGTGCTCGCCGCCTTCGAGCGAGGCGAGTCGGTTCTCCAATGCTCGCCGCGTCGGATTCGAGAGGCGTCCGTAGAGGTACTGTCCTGCGTCGGGATCGACGTCGTCGAGCCCCATCGACGGATCCAGCGCCTCCAGACCGTACGTCGAGGCGAGGTGGATTGGCGACACCGCATCGCCGTACCCACCCTCGTGGGCGAGCGCCTTCTCCCCCGCCGTCACGGCGCGAGTGTCGAACGCGGTCGACCGCTCGGGTTCGTGCATGCGATAGCCTCACAGCCACACGGATATGAATCGTGTGCATATTTCAGTAATCTGGCGTGAGTGTTATATTAACTTCAGTTATCCAAGGCGGTACTCGCCAGATTTTCGCCGGCGTCGAACACCGAGCGGGACACCACCACAATTAGGAAAACGGCCGGAGTCACCCCCGACGAGACATCGAGCGAGCGACACGTTCTATCCATCAGCACCGGTTTCTGTCCACTAGCACCTGCAACGGAACCGATAACTCACTGTAGTGTAGCAGAGAGTGTATGAACGTATCGCGACGTGAGGTTTCGGCGCTGCTCGCCGGGTCGACACTCGTCTCGACGGCCGGGTGCGTCGACTTCCTCGCAGCCGAGGAGACGGGGCCGGCGATCGGCCCAACGGACTGGCCGAGCTTCCAGCGGACGGCCCGGAACCACGGGTACACCGAGGCGGGCGGCCCGAGCGACGAGCCGACCGAACGGTGGCGCGTCGACCTTCCCGGTGGCGTCGGCGAGCAGGTCGCAGTCGTCGACGGAACCGTCTACGTCTGCACCGAGTCGGGCTCCGTCCACGCGCTCGACGCAAAGTCTGGCGACGAGGAGTGGGCGGAGCACGACTACGGCGCGCGGGCACACTGCCCGTGTGTGGTCGACGGCAACCTCGTCTTCGGAACGGAAACAGGTGACATCGTCGCGCTCGACCGGACGGACGGGAGTGAGGCGTGGACGACCGAACTATCGGGGCCCGTCGCCGGACCCACGCCAGCCGGGGGCGAACTTTACGTCGGGACGACGGAATCGCCCCGAGTTTACGCGCTCGAGGCGACAGACGGCGAAATCGAGTGGGACGTTCCCGTCGACGCGCCGGTCGTCGACTACCCCGCCGTGACGGACGACGCCGTCCACGTCGGCCTGGAGAACACCGCGATGCTGCAGGGCTGGATTCATCGCCTCGACCGAGAATCTGGCGACACCGTCTGGCGACGGGACGGAACGCGAATGCAGTCGCCGGTTGTCGCAGACCAGACCATCTACGCCCCGTCGCTCACGATGTCGATGTATCGGCCTTCGGGCGTCTATGCCGGCGAAATGTCCGTCTCCGGACACATCCTCTGGACGCCGGCCGTGACAGACGGGACGTCCGTCGTGATCGGAACGGGCGGCATCCTCGCCACGAAATCCCACGACGACGGGCCCGACTGGATCCTCGAACTCGAGGGGCGACCGCACTCGGGTCCGGTCGTCGCCGACGACCGCGTGTATCTCGCCGGCGACGAGGCTGTCCTCGTCAGCATCGACTACCAGCAGGGAGAAGTGCTGTGGCGACGGCCGCTCGACGGCGAGTTCGGCACGCGACCAGCCGTCGCCGACGACGCGCTCTTCGTCGGGACGAGCGACGGGGCCCTGTACGCGTTCGAGTGAGCGGAGAAACGGGGCGCCACAGGCCCCACCACCGGACCCTACAATTCTAGCGTGTAGACGACCTCTGTTCGGATCTCGCCGCCCATCTCGACCTCGCCCTCGCCGCTCTTCTCGAAGCCGAGGCGCTCGTAGAACCGCCGGCCACCCTCGTTCGACGCGAGATCGATCGCCCGCATGCGATTCATGTGGAAGTCCTCGAGGGACGACCGAAGCCGCTCGTGTAGCGCCGTCCCGATGCCCTCCCGCTGGTGGTCCGGGTGGACGTACATCCGGAGGACGTCGCCCTCGTCCTCGGAGACGACACCGTGGGTGAAGCCGACGAGCTCGCCGCCGGATTCGGCCACTAGAACCGCGGTTCCCGGCTTCTCGAGCGCCGCCGAAAACGATTCGTCGTCGTACCAGTCCGCGATCGTCTCGTCGATCGTCGCCGAATCGAGCTCGTCGTAGGTGTCGTGCCAGGTGTCTCTGGCGACCTCGCGAATCGCCTCGCGGTCGGCCGTCGCCGCCGGCCTGATGGCCATGGTACGTTGTCCCATAGGAACGGCTCCACCGACGAGGGATAAAATGGTTCTCTCAAGCGTATTTGCACGGGTTCAGCTGGAGTTGGACGAGACGGCGCCGGAGAAAGCGACGGGGCGCTACGCCTGGACCTGAAAGCCCCGATCGCGAAGGAGGTCCGGCACCCGGTCGCGATGGTCGCCCTGAAGTTCGATACGGCCCTCGTCCACGGTCCCGCCGGTCCCCATCGCGCTCTTCAGGTCGGAGGCGAGCGACTCGATTTCCGCCTTGGGAAGGTCGAATCCCTCGACGATCGTCACCGGCTTGTCGTACCGTCGACTCTCCGTGCGGAGCCGCAGCACTTGCTCCGCCGCATCCAGGTCGCCGTGCGTATCGAGCTCGTCTAACAGGTCGTCGATGTCCTCGTCGTTTGCCACGTGTGATCGTAGGTTCCGAATCGGCAAAGAGGTATGCACTCGTCGGATCCGCGACTCGACGTCGGCGAATCGCGACCAGGCCACAAAACGGAGACACACCGCCGTCCCACACCGTCTCGCAATTCCTTCTCGATCGAACGCCGTTCAGACAGGCTCGTTCGTGCTTCGAGACCTGCGTCTTAGTCGCACGCGCAGCCCTTGTGACAAAAAGGTTTTATTGTCATCAAGAAACGTCCGAAGTATGGCCGCCATCGAACTCCGCGGCGTCACGAAACGGTACGGCGCCAGCGGACTCCGCAAATCGAACGGTGTGACCGCCCTCCGCGACGTCGACCTGCGCGTCGAAGACGGGGAAATCTTCGGCTTTCTGGGCCCGAACGGCGCCGGCAAGTCGACGACGATCGATGTTTTGCTCGATTACCTCGCGCCGACCGCCGGGTCGGTCCGCGTCCTCGGTCACGACGTCCCCGAGGAGAGCGTGCGAGTCAGAGAACGGACGGGGGTCCTGCCGGACGGTCACGGACCCATCGGCGAGCGTACCGGTCGCGAGCACGTCGAGTTCGCCATCGAAGCCAAAGGCGCCGACGACGATCCGGACGAGTTGCTGGGCCGCGTCGGGATGCTGGGTCCGGAGGAATACCCGGTCGCGCAGTACTCGAAAGGGATGACCCAGCGGCTCCTCCTCGCGATGGCGCTGGCGGGCGAACCGGACCTGCTCATTCTCGACGAACCCACGACCGGGCTCGATCCCAACGGCGCCCGCGAGATGCGCGAGATCATCCGCGAGGAGAACGCCCGCGGCGCGACCGTCTTCTTCTCGAGTCACATTTTGGAGCAGGTCGAGGCCGTCTGCGACCGCGTCGCCATCCTCGATCGCGGCGAGATCGTCACGGTCGACAGCATCGAGAACCTCCGCGAGCGCGCCGGCGGCACCGCCACGGTGACGCTCGAGGTCGCGAATCACGACGAGACGGCTGTCGAGCGCGTTCGGGCCGTCGATGGCGTCGTTTCGGTCCGTGTAGAATCCCCCGCCAACACCGTGTCGGCCGGACGGGTCGCGGCCGCGGCGGGTAAGCGGGCAGGTGGTGAAAACGAGCAGCGGCCGAGCAGTTCCCAGCGCACCGACTCGGCAGAACCCACCGACGGCGCGGGACGGGGCGATGGTGCAGAACGATCCGACGGCGACGCGGGGAAACCTGCGAGAGTCGTCGTCACCTGCGAGGCGCGAGCCAAGGCCGCGGCGATCGCGACGATACACGATTGCGTTCCCGTCACGGACGTCGCAATCGAGGAAACACCCCTCGAAGACCTGTTCGCCGCGTTCACGGAGGGGGTCGCATGAATCGACTCGTCGGGACGCCGCGACGATTGCTCCTGTACGCGCGCGAGGACGCTCTCGACGCACGACGGGAGCACCAGGTACACACCCTCTGGGGACTGTTCGGACTCGTCGGACTGGTGATTACCTATACTGCGAGTCAGGGTACGGGCGCGGGCGTCCGCAGCGAGCCGGTCGGGATGGTTGCATCGCTGTTCGCACCACTCGTGCTGCTCGTACCGCTCGTCGCGCTCGGATTCGTCGCCACGACCATCGTGGAGAAGCGTCGTTCCGGGGCACTGACCGTCCTGCTCGGCCTCCCGTTCGCCCGTCGAACGGTCGTTCTGGGGACGCTCCTCGGCCGGAGTGCGGTGATCGCCTCGGCTCCACTGATCGCGCTGCTGGCGGCGCTCCCGGTCGCGCTCGCGACGGACGTCGCCGTCGACCCCGGACGACTGATCGCCGCCGCAGTCGCCCTCTCGCTGCTCGCGACCACCTTCGTCGCGATCGCGGTCGCGATCTCCACCCTCGCGCGCTCGACGATGCTGGCGACGGTGACGGCCTTCGGCGCCTACGTCGTCTTCGTCTTCGACGGTTGGTCGCAGCTTCCGGCTGTCATCCGGTACGTCATCCACGGGTTCGAGCGGCCCGAGACGACGGCGACGTGGGTCGAAGTCGTGGCGGCGACGAGCCCAATAACGGCCTTTGCAAACATGCTCGCTGGCATCTCCCCATCGCTCACCGACGCGTCGATCGCGAGCGCAGCCGAGAACCCCGAGCTCTGGGAGGAGCCGGCCGTCGCAGGCGCGATCCTCGTGGGCTGGATCGTCGCGTCGACCGGGATCGCCGCGTGGCGATTCCGGGCAACGGACATCTGAAACAGCGAGGATCGGGCCAGGCGGATGAGCGAACCGTCACGAGACGGGGAGAGTGAACGAGTGTCAGTAGCCCTCCGGAGCAGGGCCCATCCAGGAGAGAGGTGGAAGGGCAGACGCGACAGGGACAGACGACACGACAAGGACAGAGACGACAGGGCCCGTTAGAGCCGCGACTTGACCGTCTCCGCGGTCTTCTGGCCGACGCCGTCGACGCTCGTCAGGTCAGCCAGACTCGCCTCGCGCACGTTCTCGACGCTGCCGAACCGACCGAGCAGGCGTTTTCGCGTCTCGGGGCCGATCCCGGGGACGTCGTCCAGCACCGTCCGCACGTCGTCGCGGATCGTCTGGTGATACTGGACGGCGAAGCGGTGGGCCTCGTCGCGCACCCGCTGGAGGAGATGGAGGTGCGGCGCGTCGCTGGGCCAGGCGTGCTCGCGGTCCGGCGTGATCACGCGCTCTTCAGATTTCGCGAGACCGACCGCAGGGACGTCCCAGCCTTCCGCCTCCAGGGCCTCGCGGGCCGCCTCCAGCTGGCCCTTCCCGCCGTCGATCAGGAGGAGGTCAGGATCGGGGCGGTCGTCCCGACCCTCGACGGCGCGAGTGGCCCGCCAGGTGATCAACCGGCGCATGTTCGCGTAGTCGTCGTTCTCGTCGTCTAACTTCTTGCGACGGTAGTCGGCCTTCTCGGCGCTGCCGCCGACGAACGTGACGTCGCTCCCGACGGCCGATTTCCCCTGTGCGTGGCTCACGTCGAAGCCCTCGATCCGGCGCGCGGCGTCGATCTCGAGCGCGTCGGCGAGCATGCCGCACTCGTCTCGGCCGCCGACGTTTCGACGGGCGTTCTTGAGCGCGAGGTCGATCAGCTTCGCCTCGCGACCGGCACCGGGCACCCGGACGGCGACGCCCTCAGCGTCGAGCCAGGCGGCGACCTCCTCGTCGTCGTGGCGCTCGGGGAGCAGGAGGGCGTCGGGCAGGTCGCGTTCGGCGTAGTGCTGGACGACGAACGCGGCGATCACGGTCGGCACACCTTCGTCCGCACCGTAGGGAGCTGCGAGAGTGAAGCGGTCCCGATCGACGAGCTTGCCGCCCTCCGAACGCAGTCTGGCAACGGTCGCCTCCTCGCCCTCGATGGCGACGCCGAGGACGTCGACGGTGTTCGCGTCGTCGTAGGCCTGGACGGCCTCGCCGCCCTCGCCGTGAAAGCGCTCGACGGCGGCCAGGCGGTCGCGCAGGTTGGCTGCACGCTCGAAGTCCTTCGCCGCGGCCGCCTCCTGCATCCCCGACTCGAGCGGATCGGCGAGGATGCCCGTCTCACCTTCCAGAAATCGGCGGACCGGGTCGACGTCCTCGTTGTATGCGTCCGCACTGATCTCGCCGGTACACGGCGCCGTGCACAGGCCCATCTCGTAGTCCAGGCAGGGCCGGTCACGGCCGCTGTACTTGTGATCGGAACAGCCGCGAATCCCGTAGGTCTCGCGCAAGGCCTTCACGACCGTCTCGACCCGCGTCTTCTTGGTGTACGGGCCGAACACGGTCGCCGATTCGTCGGGATCTCGCGTAATCTCGATCCGCGGCACGTCGTGAGCCGTCAGCTGGACCATCGGGTAGGACTTGTCGTCCTTGAGTCGGACGTTGTACCGCGGCTGGTGGCGCTTGATGAGGTTCGCTTCGAGCAACAGCGCCTGCGTCTCCGTGTCCGTGACGGCGACGTCGATCGCGCCGGCCTCGCGAACCATCCGCGCGATCCGTGCGCTCCGGGGATCGGCATAGGAACGCACCCGCGACCGGACGTCGACGGCCTTCCCGACGTACAGCGTCGTCTCCCCGTCGAGAAACTGGTAGACGCCGGGCTCGGTCGGGAGGTCGCCGGCTCGCTCACGAACCGACTGCGGCTGCATCGAACCCGGATAGGGCGTCGAGCGGTATCAGCGTGACGCGTTCGACCGAGCGTCGTGACCGAGGCGAGTCAGCCTCGATCTGGCCCCGCGTCAGTATTGGCACCGCTCTCCGACGCGGTGACGGACGGGCCGGCGCCGTGTTCGCCGCCGGGCGATTCCGACTCGACCGCCCCTGACTCCGGCTTGGCCTCAACCGGCCCCGAATCCGGCCCGGCCTCGATCGCCCGCGTGAGAACGGCAACGGACTGGTCCGGAGTATTTGGCGGTGGGATCGAGAGATCGGGCGCTCCCGACACGGCGACGACGAGGCGTTCCTGACGGCTCTTGAGGTACCGGGCGAACGCGGCGAGGCCGCCGAGGAGGCCGATGAGACCGAGCAGAACGAGGAGGTGACCGAGTGTATCGAGAACGGTCGCGAGCGTGTCGAGTGTCCCCTGGACGGTCCCCGCCATCGGTCCGCGACTCTCGACGGTCGGAACGAGGCCCGCAAAGTCCACCGAGACCCCGACGAGCGCGACGAGCGTCCCGACGGTGCTCAGCAGCAGCGCCCAGCCGAGCAGGCGAAGCGACTCCCGCGTCTCCGTACGGACGTCGACGGCGTTGGGTCGGTCGACATCACGGAATCGCGGCCCGTCGGCCGATTTCGGGTGGAACGCGAGCACGCGGTGACTCGTCACGACGAGCGCGTGGTCGCCGGCGTCGACGCGCTCTCGAACGCGCTCGCCTGCCAGCAGGAGTTCCGTGACGCGATCGCGCCAGGCACCGCGCTGTGAGGGATGCCCGTCGGAATCAGGGTCGACCGGTGCTCGATCGCGTCTCACCATGCGGGTGGATTCGACACCCCGGGGGAATAACGTCCCGGCCGTACACCGGCTAGGGGCGGACTACTGCGCGCCCTGCGACTGCTCGCCGACAGACTCACCACGGCGGCTGGCAAACTGGGGGTCATGACCGAAGCCGACGACGAAACCGTCCGCTGCTGGCTGGTCGAACGAACGTTCGACGATCGGAACCTCGTGACACTCGTCTACGCAACGCTCGACGGCGAGCGCTACCAGCGCAAGGAGCGCAGTGCAACCAGTTTGCAGGGCGACAGTGCGGCGACGGCAGCGGTCGATATCGAGGTGACCGATCTCGAACCCGTCCCCGACGCCGAGACGCGAGAGCGATACGCGACGGAGGCGAGTCGCGTCGCCGACTCGACGGACCCGGACGAACTGATCTAGGGCGGTACGTGGCACGGCCGAAGTCATCCTGTCGGTACCCCGTGAGAATTACACACGAGTGACAATATTTTTGTTCGGTGGGACTTATCTGTGAGATATGGAATCGATAGCAATCGACGGCGTCTCGAAGCGATTCGGCGACGTCGTCGCCGTCGACGACCTCTCCCTGACAGTCGAATCTGGCGAGGTCTTTGGCTTTCTGGGGCCGAACGGCGCCGGAAAGTCGACGACGATCAACATGGTCCTCGACTTTATCACACCGACCGCTGGCGAGATATCGGTCCTCGGGATGGACGCCCAGACCGAGAGCAAGGCGGTTCGAAAGCGTATCGGCGTCCTCCCCGAAGGCTACCACACGTACGACCGCCTGACCGGCCGCCAGCACCTCGAATTCGCCCTCGAATCGAAGGGCGCGAACGACGACCCTGATGCCCTCCTCGACCGCGTCGGCCTCGACCCTGAAGATGCCGACCGGAAGGCCGGCGGGTACTCGAAGGGGATGGCCCAGCGACTCCTCCTCGCGATGGCGCTGGTCGGCGAACCCGATCTGTTGATCCTCGACGAGCCCACGACCGGCCTGGACCCGAACGGCGCTCGCGAAATGCGCGAACTCGTCCGTGAGGAAGCCGACCGCGGCGCGACCGTCTTCTTCTCGAGTCACATCCTCGGGCAGGTCGAGGCGGTCTGTGACCGCGTCGGCATCGTCCGCGACGGGCACCTGGTCGCCGAAGACACCATCGAGGGGCTCCGTGACTCCGTCTCCGGCGGCGAGACGCTCCGGATCGAACTCGACCGCGTCACGGACGACGCCGTCGCAGCCGCACAGGCGGTCGACGGCGTCACGAACGCCGAACGCGACGCCGCGTCGACGACGCAGACGCTCGTCGTGTCGACGACGGGATCGAAGACGGACGTCCTCTCGGCGCTCGAAGGGGCTGGCCGAACCGTCGAGGACTTCTCGACCGAGGAAGCGTCTCTGGAGGAGGTCTTCAGATCGTACACCACCGAGCGAGCGGAGGTGACGGCATGAGTTACGCCGCCGTCGCCAAGAAGGACTTCCAGGACGGGATCCGGTCGAAGTTGCTGTGGATGCTAATGGCGCTTTTCATCGTCTCGATCGCCGGGTTCGCGCTCTGGGCCGTCCTCCAGAACACGGACGTTGGCGGTAGCGGAGACGGGGAAGCCGGACTCGCCTTCGGGTTCGCGTACGTGCTGTCCATCCTGTTTCTGGTCCCGGTGACCGGGCTCGTAGTGAGTATCAAGTCGATCGTCCGTGAACGCGAACTGGGGAGCCTCAAGATTCTCCTCTCGCTCCCGCACACCCGCGGAGAGGTGATCGCCGGCAAGTTCCTGGGTCGAACTGGCCTGCTCACGACCGCGATCCTCGCTGGCTACCTCCCGGCCGCCCTCCTGTTCGGATTCGGCGTCGACAATTTCAAAATGCTGGATTTTGTGGGGTTCACCGTCGTCACGGTGCTCTTCGGCATCATGTTCGTCGCCGTCGGGATCGGTGCATCGGCACTGACGAAGACCGAAACGCAGGCAACGGTCGCCGGCTTCGTCGTCTTCATCGCCATGTACACCTGGAACTTGGTGTTTGGTCGAGTGAACAGCACCCTCGACTTGCTCAGCGGTAATGCGCTGTCTTTCGTCGAGCGGTTCTGGATGTTCAACCTGTATGCGGACATGTCGACTGCCATCGCCTCGCTCTGGACCGACACCGATAGCGCCTCCGTCGTAGTCTTCAATAGCACGACTTCCCAGCCGTTCTACCTCCAGCACTGGTTCGCGTTCGTCATTCTCGCACTCTGGATCGTCGTCCCGCTCGCCATCGGCTACTGGCGCTTCGAGCGCGCCGACCTCTAACTCGGGTCCGCCCCTCTCCCGACGATCCGCACCCAGCCAACCAGCAGACTCGGGAGCACGAAGACGCTCGCCAGAAACGCGTACCCGATCGTCAGTGCCGTGATGAGCCCGAACGACTGGAGGAACGGCAAGATCGCGACGAGCAAGACCGCGAACCCGCTCGCGGTCGTCGCGGCACTCGACAGCAAGGCGCCGCCGGTCCCGGTGACGGTTTCTCGCAGCGCCAACGCGGTCGCGTCCGCACTCGCGAGTTCCTGAACGAATCGTTCGGTGACGTGCAGGCTGTAGTCCACGCCGAGACCGATCGTGAGGCCGGTGATCATGCCAGTGACGATGTTGAACGGAATGTCGAGCAACGCCATCGTCCCGAGCACCCACGTCAGCGTGGCAGCGACGGGGGCGATGGTCACGACACCGAGCGATGCGCTCCCCTCGGTAACGCGGTAGGCAACTGCGAGGACGACGAGTACCGACGCGAGGGCGACGAACAGGCTCGTGAGCGCCGTCTCCGCGAGTTGATCAGCCGTGAGCCGGTTGACGACGCCATCACCCGTCGCGATCGCGTCGACGCCGTCCCGGTCGGCATCGGCGGTGATCGAGTCCAGCTGGTCCTGAACGGCCACGTCGGCGGCACCTCCGTCGACGGTCACCACCATCCGGAGTGCCTCGTAGTCCCCGTCGTCGCGGTGGACGACGTTCGACGCATCGTCGGGAGCGACCCGGTAGAGAGCGTCGTAGACGGCAGTGACGTTCCGGTCCGGGATGCCATCTCCGTCCACGTCGGCGGCCGAACGCGTCGCGGCAAACGATTCGTTCGCGGCGGCGACGCGGTCCATCAGCGTAATCGGATCGGTGACTGCGGGTTCGCCGTCGGCGTAGGTCGCGGTCACCGGCCCGTCGCGAGCGGTAGCGCGCGCCGCATCGAGGCGCTCTAGCGTCGCTGGATTGGTGACGTCACCGGTGAGCAGAATCGACGCCGTCGTATCCCGCCTGACGAAATCCGCTTCGAGCGTGTGGATCGCCCGCTCGGTCGTGTAGGTCCCCGGTGCGATCGGCCCGGGAAGGTCTTTCACCCAGTCGTCGGGATCCTCCGCCAGGAAGTCGGATTGTTCGAAACTGGCGTCGACCGTCGTCGCGCCGTAGGCCCCGATGCCGCTGACGACGAGCGAGACGACGATGACGGCCGCGGGCGCCCGCGTCGCGAGCGTCGCACCCACGCCGAGAAGGCGACTGATCGACCCGCCACCGGTTCCGACTGCCGGTTTCACTCGATCGACGCCGTGGCGTTCGAGCAGGCCGTCGAGTTCGACCTTCAGGGCCGGAACGAAGAGGCCGAAGACGGCCAGCGTGGCCACGATGCCGATCGCGCTGACGAGCCCGAGGTTTCGGAAGATTTCGAGCGGGCTCGCGAGGTTCGAGAGGAAGCCGATGACGGTCGTGGCCGTCACGTAGACGAGTGCGACGCCGACACTGCCGAGCGCCACGGCCATCGCGCGACTGGGAGCGACCTCACCGGACGGGCGGGCCTCACGGTAGCGCATGACGACGTGGAGGCTGTAGTCGATCGAAAGCCCGATCAGCAGGACGAGGACGACGACAAACGGCTGGCTGAACGGGATCCCGACCCAGCCCATCGTGCCGAACGTCCACACGAGAACGAGGCCGATCCCGGCGAGCCCGAGCAAGATGTCGAGGAGGTCGCGGTAGACGACCACGAGGACGATCAGGACGAACGCGACGGCCAGCGGCCCAACGAGGAGCACACTGTCGACCATCGAATCGGTGATCTCCGTGGAGACGATCCCGTCACCGTAGACGAGAACCGTCAATGAGCCGTCGGTCGGAGCCAGGTCCTGCATGGCCGTCTGGGACGCTTCGAGCTCGTCCGGTGCAGCACCCGGGGCGAACGAACCGCCAGGCGTCTCCTGCGTGACCACCAGTAGCGTCGCGTTCGTCTCGGTCGTTCCCGGTTCGTAGTAGTCGGGCAGGAGTGTGAGCGCCTGCGACGATCGATTCCCGTCACCGGCGAGGACGTCCCCCACGAGCCGTTCGACCTCGTCGTCGGAGAGCGACCGGAGCGCATCGAGTTGAGCGTCGATGTCGGACGCTCGCTCGGGGTCCGGCGGGCCCGCGCCCGTGTCTGACGATGCGATCTTGGTCCGCGTCGCGTTCGTCCAATCTCGCTCCTCGGTGATCGCCGCGGTTGCGACGAGTTCGGCCACGCTGTGGGTGTCGACGAGTGTCTCGTCGACCGTTTCGTCGTCCCAGAGGGCGCGTTCGTACTCGAGCACGGCGACGAGTGTCTCTCGATCGAGGACGTTCTCGTCCCGGACGACGACCTGTGCGGTGGTGGTTTCCGACCCGTCGGTGGAGAAGTTCGCCGCGACGTACTCGAGGGCGTCGGCGGCCTCGTCGTCCGTCTGGAACTGATCGAGTGACAGCGAGCGCTCGACCATCGGCACCCCGGCGCCGATCACGGCCGATGCAACCAGCATACCCACGACGACGAGGCGCGCGTTCTCGGCGACGAAACGGGGCATCCCCACCATCATCTGCAGACCACCCGACGAGCGATGAGACGGCCCCGCCGCAATAGGTTCGGACGGTCGAACCCATTCTCGGGCCACAGCCCCAGTGCCGTCCCGGTTGGACGCGAAACGAATGCGCTCATTACGATCGGAGAGGGCTGGCGCCCGGGTAGTCGAACGGGCGAATATCAGAGAGTGTTACTAACATATTCGAAAGTGGCGTTATTCTTCGGCGTATCGTACGCCCAGACACTCGATGCCTCACGCGAAACTGACGATCGACCTCCCCGCGCACACCTGGATCGGTGAACTCTCGAGACAGCACCCGGCAGTCGTCTTCCGGGTCGTCACCGGCATTCCGGGAGACGACGTCGGGATCGGCCTCGTCCGCCTCGTCGCGAACGACCCGCTTCCGATCATCACCGACATACAGGACCGCGAGAACGTCGAACGGCTCGAACTCCTCTGGAAGCACGACGACGAGGCGCTCCTCCAGGTCGAAACGACCAATCCACTGCCCCTCTTGCCCGTCTGGCGCGCCGGCGTGCCGCTCGAGATGCCGTTCGATATTCAGGATGGACAGGCGACGTGGGAGGTGACGACCTCACGGAGCCGGCTTTCGGCCCTCCGAACCCAACTGGAGAACCTCGGCATCGAGTTCACCATCGAGCACGTCCGCGAGATCGACGCGAGCCAGGCCGACCGGTTGCTCACCGATCGCCAGCGGGCGGTGCTCCGGGAGGCAGTCGAAGCGGGCTACTACCGGACGCCACGCGAGGCGACGCTCGGCGACGTCGCCGACCGACTCGGGGTCGCCAGCTCGACGGCCAGCGACGTGCTCCACCGCGCGGAGGATCACGTCATCCACTGGTTCGCCGAGGAACACATGTCGGGCTGACGAGCAGGGGTGAACGTGCGCCCCACCTTCGACGCCGCGCCGTCGACTCCCGCGAGCTCGACCTACGCGACCTCGATACCGTTCTGTGCGAGGAGCTCCGTGAATCCTGCCTCGTCGATTACCGGGACGTCGTTTTCCTCGGCGTCCGACTGCTTCGAGGCGCCGGCGTTCTCGCCGGCGACGAGGTAGTCCGTGTTGCTGGAGACGCTGCTCGTCGCGTTCGCGCCGTGGGCCTCGACGAGGTCCTGGGCGTCGCCCCGCGTCCAGGCGTCGAGCGACCCGGTGAAGACGAAGGTGAGCCCGTCGAGTTCGTCGCCGCCCGCTTCGATCGCCGCAGCCTGTGGCGAGACGTGCTCGAGAAGTTGCTCGACGACGGCCGCGTTCGCCTCGCTCGTGAAGAAGTCGTGAATGGCGCGGGCGACCGTCTCGCCGACCTCGTCGACGGATTCGAGGGCCTCGGGCGAGTCGATCGCCGCCTCACGAACGGCCGCGAAGGTCTCGAACTCGCGGGCGAGTTCGCGGGCGGTCGTCGGGCCGACCAGCTGGATGCCGAGCGCGGAAAGGAAGTCCGGCAGTGGCGGTTCGCGCGCGTCCTCGAGTTCGGCGAGAAGATTGTCTGCGCTGGTCTCGCCCCAGCCCTCGAGGGCCACGAGATCCTCGCGATCGAGTTCGTAGAGGTCGGCGACCGTCTCGAGGAGGCCGGCGGCGACGAGCTGGCGAACGCTCTTCTCGCCCAATCCTTCGATGTCGAGCCCGTCGTCGCTGGCATAGTACTCGATCGAGCGTCGGCGCTGGGCGTCGCAGGCCAGCCCGCCGGTGCAGAAGGCCATCGGCCCGTCGCGCTCGAGCTGGCTCTCACAGACGGGACAGGTGTCGGGGAGTTCCCAGTGGCCCTCGCTCTTCTTTTCGACGACCTCCGCGACGTAGGGGATGACGTCACCGGCGCGCTGGACGCGGACGGTGTCGCCGACGTTGACGTTCTTCTCGGCGATCTCGGAGGGGTTGTGCAGACTGGCTCGCGAGACCGTCACCCCGCCGACGTCGACGGGGTCGAGCAGGGCGACAGGCGTGGCGCGACCCGTCCGGCCGACCTGCACCGCGACGTCCTGGATCGTCGTCACCTCGGCGCGGGCGGGGAACTTGTACGCGTAGGCCCACCGGTCGTGGCGGGCGGTGGTGCCAAGGGCCTCGCGCGACGCGTAGTCGTCGACCTTGATCACGACGCCGTCGATCTCGAAGGACAGGTCGTCCCGGCGGTCCAGGAGGTCCTCGCGGTAGTCGATCGCGTCCTCGATCGACTCGACGCGTTCGACCTCCTCGGTGACCCGAAAGCCCCAGTCGGGAAAGCGCTCCAGGGCCTCCGTGTGGCGCTCGATACCGTCACTCGAGTCGAGCACCTCGAAGAAAAAGACCGAGAGCGGCCGCTCGGCGACGATCGACGGGTCGAGCTGGCGGATCGTCCCCGCCGTCGCGTTGCGCGGGTTCGCGAAGGGCTCTTTCCCTTGTTCGATGCGCTCGCGGTTGTGTTCCTGGAACGCGTCCTTCGGCATGTAGACCTCGCCGCGAACCGCGAGGAAGTCGGGGTAATCGCCGCGGAGGCGCTGCGGGACGGTGCGAATCGTCCGGGCGTTCTTCGTCACGTCGTCGCCCTCCTGGCCGTCACCGCGGGTCACCGCCCGGACCAGCCGGCCGTCCTCGTAGACGAACTCGATCGAGACGCCGTCGAACTTCGGCTCGCAGACGTAGCCGAGATCGGCGTCGACGTCGGTGCGACCGGCTGCGGCGGTGTCGCTAAAGTCGGACAGGGTCGCGGTTCCGTCGTCGGCACCGGCACTATCGACGTCGCCGATGTCGGGCGTGTCGTCGGCAGCCGTGTCAGTGGTCGAGCCGACGCCCAGTTCCCGTCTGACCCGCTGGTCGAACTCGCGAACGTCGTCGACCTCGCCGCTGGCGTCGATCGAGAGCATCGGAGAGACGTGCTCGACCGTCTCGAACGCGTCGACCGGCTTGCCGCCGACTCGATTCGTTGGACTATCGGAGGCCGATCGGTCGAAGTGATCTTCGAGCACTTCCAGCCGAGAGAAGAGCACGTCGTAGGTGCGATCGGCGATGGCCGGGTCGCCCTCGACGTAGTATCGTCGGTCGTGCTCGCGGATGGCCTCACGCAACAGTTCGATCTGGCGGTCGGCCTCGGACTCCTCGATGTCCGCAACGGGCCGGAAGTCGGTCGGCGGCTCCCGGAGGTAGGGGTTCTCGCCGTCGGCGGCGAGGGGTTCGTCGTCGGCACTCATTGGCGGGTCTTGGAACGGGGGGTCGGTAAACGTGCTGGGTTCGGACGCTCGACGGGCGCTACCATCGTCGGCACGAGATAGTCCGCTCACTCCGGCCCGACGACCTCGACCTTGATCCCTTCCGGGTCCTCGCAGTAGAGTGCGTAGTACCCGCCCGCGTACGGGTGGCGGTCATCGTAGAGAACTTCGGCGTCGGCGCGCTCGCGAACGCCGGCGGTGATCGCGTCGACGTGCTCGTTCGAGGCCGCGTGGAAGGCGACGTGATTGAGTCCGGCCGCCCGACGATCGAACGGGTGGTCGGCGGCAACTGCGTCGTCGGCCGCGACGAGCACGACGTAGGTCGGGCCGTTGATCCACGACCGGCCGCCGGCCCAGTCGTTCTGTCGCTCGTAGCCGAGTTCGCCCAGGAGCCAGCCCCAGAAGTCGATCGACGCCTCGAGATTCGAGGCGTAGAGTTCGAGGTGGTGCAACTGGCCGGCGCGGTCGGGATCGCTGTGTCGTCCGTCCTCGGTGGCCGTATCGGACGCGTCGGAACCGTCGGGAGCCATACGAACGATGCTGCCGGTTGTCGCAAAAACCTGTCGCGGCCTCGATTGCCGCTTTCCCGAGACGGGAGTGTCGGGACCGCGTCCATCCGCGTATGACCGCACGAATTCCACAGCCGGGCTTCGGCACGTCGGGCCACGAGGGCGCCGAATGCACCGAGAACGTCGTTCGCGCACTCGAAGCGGGCTACCGCCACATCGACACCGCGCAGATGTACGACAACGAGGACGCCGTCGGCGACGCGCTCGCGCAGGCCAACGTCGACCGCGAGGACGTCTTCCTCGCGACGAAGGTCAAACCGGAGAACCTCGGGGCCGAGGACGTCGTCGAGTCGACCCAGGAGAGCCTCGACCGGCTCGGCGTCAACGCCGTCGACCTCCTGTACGTCCACTGGCCGCTCGACGCCTACGAGCCCGAGGACACCCTCCCCGCGATGGACGAGGTTCGTGAACGAGGGTTCACACGCCACGTCGGGCTCAGTAACTTCGACGTCGAACACCTGGATGAAGCGCGAGAGATCCTCGACTCACCGGTCGTCGCCCATCAGGTTGAGTGTCACCCGTGGCTCCAGCAGGACGAACTGGTCGGGTACGGACGCGAAAACGATATCACGACGATCGCGTACTGTCCGATCATGCAGGGTCGCGCCGACGAGGACGAGACGCTTACCGAGATCGCCGAAGCCCACGACGCCACGCCCCACCAGATCGCCCTGGCCTGGCACCACCAGCGCGACGGCGTCGTCGCCATCCCGAAAGGGAGCGGCGACCACGTCGAAGCGAACCTCGGAGCAAGCGAGATCGACCTTTCCGACGAGGAAGTGGCACGCATCGACGACATCGACCACGAGGAACGGCTGGTCGACCCGGATGCCGCTGTCTGGAACCGATAAGCGTCGCGTCGGTCACAGGGTCGATCGAGTTCCGATACCAACGGACCGGCACGCATACTCGCTCGTCCTGGTGATCCGAGCCATCGTCCCTGTACCGAGCGCGCCACCAGCGTAACGTTTCGAGGACGCGACAACGACGGTCGGGCAAAGACCGTCAGCCGAGGCAGGGCAGAGAGCAGTTGGCGAACGTGCTCCCGAGTTCGTGGTGGCCCGAGTTACAGAAGGGAAAGAACACCGCGAATAGCCTCGCAGCCACATTATTTGAAGTCAAAGAGTATATTGATAAAGGATGCGTTGGATTCCCTGATGGAACGCCGAGAGCTTCTCGTCAGCGGAGGCGTGGCCGCTACAGCCCTCACCGCAAGTGGCCTCATTTGGCGCCAAACGCAACGAAACGTCGCCGTTGAAGTGATAAATCTCACAGACGAGCGCGTGCAAGCGTCTTTGACCGTTTCGACGCCCACAGAAGAACTGGTGTATAACGAAACGTTCGATATCGGTGCCGGCGGGTCGATACCCCGCTACAACGTTGCGGATGTTGACGAGTACAGGGCCACAATACGAGTTGACGACCGAGAACACGTCCACGAGATCGATCCGTTCGTCTGTCATGCACCACTGATCGTATTCGAGTTAGAACCCGGGCGTTCGATTACTAGCTATTCCCGCTGCTAACGACACAAGCGGCACCCGGTATCTCAGACACGTCCGCGATGTCATCCGTACGTACAGTTCGCAAGTAGGATCGCCAGTGACGAACAACGGATCCACGTTCGTCTCGAGAAAATTGCTCGGTCACTCCAGAAATCGGGCACCGACGTCGCCCTCGGGGATCTCACAGCGGTCTTTCTTCCCGAAGAGGCGATAGCGGTTGTTCGCGACGAGGTCGTAGACGGTGTCCCGAAGCACTCGGGGGACGTACCGAAACGGCGAGAGCAGGCGATAGAGACCGCCGAGTCGGCTGGCGATCCGGAGCACGGCACCGGACTTGACGTAGGCCGCCTCGCCCTCGACCAGCACGATCGATTCGAGTTCGTCGGTCGGGAGGTCGTGTTTGGAGAGGAGTTCGCGACCGACGTCTGACTGCAGCGAGGCGAAGTAAAACTCCCCCTCGTCGTCCCGCGGCGCGATGAACTGGACGAAGCCGTTACAGAGGTTGCAGACGCCGTCGAAGAGGACGACCGGTGCGCCGTCCGGAACCTCCGTCGTCATTGCTCGAAGGTAGGGACGCTCGCCAGTAAGGCGTTCCGGTCGGAGACAGGCGATCACTTACCGGTTGTCGACTGATGGGGAGGTTGATGTGGGCGATGGCGGCGCCGGGGAGCCCCCGACACGAAGGGTTTTTCGTCCGCCGGGACGCGGACAAAGCTAATGAGCGAGGACGAACGGTCGAGACGCGGTGGGGGCGGTCTCACCGACGGTGGGGCGCCGAGTGACGATGTCGAACTGGCCGCGGACGGCGGCGTCGAGACCGACGACGTCGACGATGTCGTCCTCGATCCCTGGGGTGCGGCGAGCGTCTCCGACTACCGCAAACTCTTCGAGGAGTTCGGTATCGAGGAGTTCGACGACGTCCTCGCGGACGTGCCGAACCCGCACTACCTGATGCGCCGGGGCGTCATCTTCGGCCAGCGCGAGTACCGTCCCGTGATGGACGCCCTCCGTGAGGGCGAGGAGGCGGCCGTCCTCTCGGGATTCATGCCGACCGGCGACCCGCACATCGGCCACAAACTCGTCTTCGACGAGATCATCTGGCACCAGGAGCAGGGTGCCGACGCGTTCGGGCTGATCGCCGACCTCGAGGCCCACGCGGCCCGGGACCTCTCCTGGGACGAGATCGACGAACACGCCCGCGACTACCTCCTCTCGCTGCTCGCACTCGGGTTCGACCCCGAGGAGGGCGAACTCTACCGGCAGTCGACCAACCGCGCGGTCCAAGACCTAGCCTTCGAACTCGGCATCGAGGCCAACTTCTCCGAGCTGGGGTCGATCTACGGCTTCGACGGCGAGACCGACGTCTCGCACATGCAGAGCGTCGTCACGCAGATGGCCGACATCCTCTATCCGCAACTCGACGAGCCGAAGCCGACCGTCATCCCCGTCGGCCCCGACCAGGATCCACACGTCCGTCTCGCACGAGACCTCGCCTCCCGGATGCGCTACTTCGGCGTCACGGAAGCGTACGCGAGCTTCGAGGCCAACGACGCGGAACTCGCGGTTCTCGCCCAGACCTACGACGCCCGCGAGGAGTACGCCGAAGATCCCGACCAGCCACGATGTACCGAGGCAGCCGAGTGGCTCCGCGGCGAGGGGGACGCCCGGCTCGACGTCCCCGAGGCCGAGGGAGGGCTCGAACGCGCGGCCGATTCGCTCGAAAACGCCGGTATGGAACCGCTGCGGCCGCGAACCCGGATCGTCAACCGACGCGGCGACGACGAGGCCTTCGAGGCGCTGATCGACGCCGTGGAGGGCGAAAAGCGCGTCTTCGAGGAACACGTCGACGCGTTCGATCTGGACCACGAGACCGCCGAGGAACTCGCCCGACAGGTCGAGGTCGACCAGGGCGGCTACGGCTTCCTCGCCCCGTCGTCGATCTACCACCGCTTCATGACCGGCCTCACCGGCGGGAAAATGTCCTCCTCGATCCCCGCGAGCCACATCTCGCTGCTCGACGACCCCGAAGACGGCTACGACAAGGTCAAAGCCGCGACGACCGGCGGGCGCGAGACGGCCGAGCTCCAGCGAGAACTCGGCGGCGAGGCCGACGAGTGCCCCGTCTACGAACTCTACGCCTACCTGCTCGCCGGTGACGACGACGAGTTCGCGACGCGTGTCTACGAGGAGTGCGTCGGCGGCGAACGGCTCTGTGGCGGCTGCAAGGAACAGGCCGCCGAACTGATGAAGGAGTTCCTGGCCGAGCACCAGGAGAAGCGCGCCGAAGTCGAAGAGTTGCTAGATGCCGCCGATATCGAGCTCGAATCACCCCGACGCGGCTAACGGGCGGACCGAACTGCTATCACTGGCTCTCGAATCCAGATTCGGGCACGATAGCAGCGACCGCCTCCACTTCGAGTGCAGCGATGAGTTCGCTCGCGTCGCCACCGACGAGAACCAGCCCAGACCGCGTCGAGGTTTCGCCGATGGCGAGGTCGGTCTCCGACTCGAGATCCGTCGTGAGTTCATCGAGATAGTCGGAGACGAGTTTCTCTTGGCGTGTCCGCATTTCCTCCTGTGCCTCCGATTGGGAAAGATTCCCTTCCTGCACCTCCTGCTGGACTTCCTGTTGAATCGCCAGGAATTCCTGCTGGTTGATCTGCGGTCTGATCGCCACGGTGGTCTCGCCGTCGAGAGACGATGGATCGTCCGTATCGTCAGCGTTCGCGTTGCCGCCGTCTCCCTGGAACTGACAGCCGGCGAGTGTCAGGGCGGTTCCAGTCGCACCGACCTGAACGAGTCGGCGTCGGGAGAGCAAGTCATCCATAGGGCTGGTTGTGGCCGGCCACTGAAACGCGTTCGGAAGTGGAAATCTAGTTCCACCCACTGCAGATGTGAAATTTTCGCATCAATACGAGTAGCCAGGGGCCACCGATACGGGAAGAGACTGCCACCGTACGTGACCTTTTGACCGTCGTGGCCGTAACTGGTGCATGAGCGACCACGACTCCGGCGGGCCAGTTTCCGATGGGACAGCCGGTGAAAAGTCGACCGACGACGCCAGAAGGTCGGTATCGGCGGCCAACTCGTCGGTGCCGACGGATCGCGAGTCGCCAGTCGGCGAGCCGGTCATCAGGGGCGACGAAACGGTCACCGGCGAGCACGCGAGCGAAGCCGTCCAGTTCGATCCCGACGACCCGGCGAGCGTCGGCGAAGCCGCCGACGTCGTCCGCGCGTTCGCCACGGCCGACGGCGCCGACCACCTTCGGATGCTCCGCGGCGCAGCCGCCTGTGCGGCACTGGTACGCGGCGTCGGCTCGTACACCGCTGCTGCCGACCGCGCCGGTGGAGACGTAACCGTCTCGTTCGTCCGCAAGTGGGCCCGCGTCCACGACCTTCCCCGGGCGGTCCGCACCCAGGTCGCCCGCGGCGAGATCGCGCCGTCCGCCGCCAAACACATCGCCCGCATCCAGGGACCGGACCGCTTCCTCCTGGCGTGGGCGACGATCGACGCCGAGCTGTCGGTCCGTGAGGTTCGACGGATCACGAGCGACGTCGCGGACGGAACAGCCCTCGAAACGGCGCTCGCCGAGCGCGATATCCCGTTCGGAACGATCGAACTCGACTTACCATCCGAAACCTACCGAGAGCTTCGCCGACGGGCCGCGCTCG
Source organism: Halovivax asiaticus JCM 14624 (assembly GCF_000337515.1). Classification (GTDB taxonomy): domain Archaea; phylum Halobacteriota; class Halobacteria; order Halobacteriales; family Natrialbaceae; genus Halovivax; species Halovivax asiaticus. The sequence goes on along the minus strand of NZ_AOIQ01000016.1, from coordinate 25,187 downwards.
AAGGCATCGACCCAGGTCAACTCGTGGCCGACGCCCTCCGGACGGACAGAAACGTTTAACCGCGACTCACCGGAATACCAATTCGAGGGCCGGTAGCTCAGTCCGGCAGAGCGTCTGGCTTTTAACCAGACGGTCGCGTGTTCAAATCGCGCCCGGCCCGTTTTCCTGCGAACGGACGTGAGCAGTGAAAACGCCACGAGCGATTTGAGCCCTACCAGTCGCAGCCCGCGCAGGGCGATAGCCCGAGCAGGAACGTCTGGTTTCGGTTCAAATCGCGCCCGGCCCGCTTCTGCTCCGAGCGAAACGCGAGGAGCGAAGCGACCATGAGCGATTTGAAGTAGACGAGTCGCAGCCCGCACAGCCGAGCGAAGCGCGGTTCGGAACGAAGTGAGAACCGCGATACGAACGGTGAAACCGTGAGTGAAGCGAAGCGAGCAGGACCGTCTCGGCGTTGTTCACAATCGCGCCCGGCCCGTTTTCACGTCGCGAGTAATCTCACGAGCGACGGGTATCGGAGCCGATGTCGCTGGCCCGCGGTTGGTGAGCCGAGTCACGTCGGTTAAGTACGCGTCGCCCGTCGGCCCAGACAGGATGTGGCCACTCGGACACGCCGCCGTCGCGTACCTCTGCTATACACTGTCCCGTCGGGGGCGGGCGCTCGAGCCACCAGCCGCAGCGCCGGTGGTCGCCGTGCTCGTCGGGAGTCAGGTGCCGGACCTGCTCGACAAACCACTCTCGTGGTATCTGGGGATGTTACCGACGGGACGGTCGCTCGGCCACTCGTTTCTCTTTCTCGTCCCCCTGGCTATCGGAGCCCTGCTACTCGCCCGGCACGTCGGCCGTCGGGAGGTCGGATTCGCGTTCGTTCTCGGAATGCTCTCCCACCCGGTCATGGACATCGTTCCCGCGCTCTGGCGAGAGACGTCGGTCGGCATGCTCCTGTGGCCGGTGACGGCCGTCGAACCGTACGAGGAAGGGGCCCCGACGATCGCCGACCTCCTCGCGGGGTCGCTCGGCGACCCGTACTTCCTGCTCGAGTTCGTTCTCGCGGCCATCGCCCTTGTACTCTGGCACGGGCACGGACAGCCAGGACTCGACGCGATCCGAACGCGAGTGATCGCCCGGAGGCCCGAACGGCGCGACGATTCGCTCGATTGACCGACGGCTCGACGCTCGTCGCTGTGGCTGCGGTGACTGGGTGAACTGGTTTGTAGCCGTTCCAAAGGGGATGGGCCGCTGGGTATCGATCCAGAATCGAATCCCTCCGGCAAACGGTCCAATGCGCACACGACATCGGGGAGCGACTCAGAGCAACCCGAGCGCTGCGACGAGGTGGGTGATCGCCGCGACGAGCGGGACGAGAATGATCGTTCGCATGACGAAGAGCGCCACGAGGTCGCGAAAGCGAATCGGGATGTCGCTGAACATGTCCATCATCATCGGCCCGACCGCCGAGAAGAAGATGAGCTGCGAGATCGAGAGGACCGCAATGAAGAACCGCGCCTTCGCGGCGGCCTCGGTCACCAGCAACGCGGGAATGAACATCTCGGTGATGCCGATGATCGTCGCCGGGGCGACGAGATCGGCGTCGGGAATTCCAAGGAGGTCGATGATCGGCACGAGAGGGGTCGAGATAACGTCGAATACGGGCGTGTTTTCGGCGATCACGACCGCGGCGAGCCCGATCGAGAGGATCGTACCGAGGATCAACACCGCCAGTTTGAGCCCGTCGACGAACCCGCGAACCAGCGCGCCGACGATAGAACCGCCCTCCTCAGCCTTCTCGACCGCCTCGGACAGACCAAATCGGACGTAGTCCCCCGGCGACCCATGGAACGGCGTCTCGGGGTTCGGCGTAGCGATGTACGTGTCGGGGACGTTACTCAGCGGCGGGATTCGGACGAGGATGAACGCCGATATCGCGATGCAGACGAGGTACGCGAGGAAGATGACCGGAAAGAGATCGAGCAGGTCGAGCGTCGAAGCGACGACCCCGACGAAGCCGATCGACACCGTCGCGAAGCACGTGCAGATGACGAAGACGTCCCGCTTCGAGTACTCACCGCGATCGAAGACGTTTCGGGTGATGTAGAGCCCGACACTGTAGGAACCGACCCAGGACGCGACGCTGTCCAGTGCCGCGCGGCCTGGAATCTTGAACAGCGGGCGCATGATCAGGCGGGCGAGGGTGCCGACGAATTCTAGCCCACCGAGTTCGACGAAGAGGTTGATGAACACCGCACCGATCGGGATGATCACGGCGACACTCAGAATGAGCGTCCCCCAGACGAGCCCGCCCGTCGCCGGTCCGACGAGCCAGGCCGGCCCCACATCGAGGAACAGGACCGGCGCGAGCGCGGCCCCAGCGACGCGGAAGAACCAAAACGGGATCGACGTCTCCCAGTACGAGAGTGCCAGTCGGTCGGCGAGCGCATCGCCCATGGGTATGAGACCGCGTTTATCAAGCTCCGCGAGCGTCGTCAAGATCCCACCCGCTATGATGAGCGCGAGGGCGTACACGCCAGCTGCCGACGGGAACGACTCCGTGATCCAGCTGACCACGATATCGAACGGGACGGTTACCTGCCCGTCCCACGGGACAGGAACCAGGAAGAAGACGAACCCAACCAGAAACGCGAGAAGGAACTTGGCAACCGGCCTCCTCTGAATAACTGACAGGTCGACGTCACCGATCGTTTTCGTTTTCAGGGCCGCTTCGGCGGATTCCGCCGTTTCCTCCTCACTCGACCAGACACGTTCGTCGAACATGCGGCAGTGGTGTGGTACCAAACAACTTATACGAAACGCCGCCATGGGGTGGCCGGTTTATTATTGCGCATCGTGAGCGCTCGACCGGCCCGTTTAGAAGAGAACCGAGTTGACCCGGCAACACCGCGAGGACGACTCCGCCACCGAAGCCAGCAGTGAGTCTTTGGAGGAGCGACCCGAATTTCGCCTATGAACGGAACGAGCCCCGGCACCGAGCCCACGCCAGACGCCGGTGCGGCGACGGCCGGCGACGAAGACGCGGCCGATGCCCGGCAGGACCGCGCTGGGACGCTCGCAGCGATCCGGGAGACCTACGACGAGCAGGCCGACGCGCTCGACCGGATGGAGTGGGCAGATCGGCTGCTCCTGGGTCGGTATCGCCGTCACTTCGAGTCGGCCCGCGGTCGCGTGCTGGACGTCGCCTGCGGGACGGGGACGAACGTCCGATACCTCCCGGAGACGGTCGAGTACGTCGGAATCGACGTCAGCCCCGCAATGGTTCGACGGGCTCGCGAACGCGTGAAGCAGTTCGATGATGACCACGAGGTGGCGGAGATGGACGCGGAGGCGCTCGCGTTTCCAGACGACAGCTTCGACACGGTCATCTCCTCGCTCTCGACGTGTACCGTTCCCGATCCAGTCGCTGCACTCCGGGAGATGAATCGCGTCTGTGCCCCCGACGGGCGAGTGCTGCTCGTAGAGCACGGCCGCAGCAGCGTCGAGGTGCTCGGACGACTGCAAGACTGGCGGGCCAACGCCCACTTCGAAAAACACCGCTGTCGCTGGAATCAGGACCCACTCGAGCACGTCTCTCGGGCGGAGCTGTCGGTCACCAACGTCTCGACCGCGATGCTCGGCGTGATTACCACGATCGAGGCCGAGCCGAGCTGACCCGGACAACGCGAGAGTACAAGCCCACCTAAATCAGTGGTTCGTGAACAGCCACGGCCGGATTTGAACCACGGTCATTCCGCTCCACTCCCTGATTCAAATCCACGTCTGGTTCGCGCCGCTCGCGAGTTTGCTCACGGCGCAAGAAGCCACGGCCGGATTTGAACCGGAGGAAGACGGACCGCTCGCTCCGCTCGCGGTTGCGACTTCCAGGGTCCAAACCGTCCGTATGGCTTTCGCTCCTCACGTCCGTTCGTCGCAGAAGAGCCAAGGGCCGGATTTGAACCGGCGATGGGCGGCTCTGCAGGCCGCTGCGTTCGGCCGGACTCTGCCACCTTGGCGCGTTCACCATTTCGTCGTCCACTGATTTATGGATTCTGATCCGTACGCCCCGCGTTCGATCCCGTTCGTCGACTGGAGTACGTGCGCCTATCGTTCCTGAACGGACAATTTCATCCGCTGGTTCGACGGTTCGAATCCCCGCCTCTCGTAGAACGCCAGTGCACGCTCGTTCTCCAAATCGACGTTGAGCGCCAACTCCGCACACCCGTCCTCCTGCGCTTGGGATGTGGCCCGGTCGACGAGCCGATCGGCTAGTCCAGACCCTCGGTAGGCGTCACGGACGTAAATGTCCCCGACGACGAACGTATCGCGGTTGTCGAAATGGGACGGCGAGGGCTCTACGACGCCCAGCAGGAACCCACAATACGTCCAATCGGCCGCTGTGAGATTCGCAAACGCGTCGTCAGCCCCCTCGACGGCCACCCAGAGGTAGGTGCTCGACGAGTCCAACAAGTCCATGGTGTGATCGGTTACCGCCTCGGTGAGTCCGTCCTCCTCGACGAGGGCGTGGGACTCGATCGTCTCACTAAGGTCGCGATGATACGGAATCCACAGGCCCTCGACGTACCGTTCGACGGCCGCTCTCTCTGGACGGAGTCGACGAATGCGCATACGCAGCGGAGAGTGCAGCCGCTCTTTGACGTTTCGGTGACTGCCCGGCATGCATAACGAAAGAAAGCCCCACACAGCAGATGCTGTGTGAAGCTTGAAGTATGAGTGGAGGCGGCGAATCGGGGGTCCCAGCGGGTCTCCCACGCCAGTACTTGCCGATACGCAGGTGGGCTTNGCTGTGTGAAGCTTGAAGTATGAGTGGAGGCGGCGAATCGGGGGTCCCAGCGGGTCTCCCACGCCAGTACTTGCCGATACGCAGGTGGGCTTAACTTCCGTGTTCGGAATGGGTACGGGTGTTGCCCCACCGCTCTGGCCGCCTTAACGCCGACTCGTGGAATCGAACCACGACTCACCTCCGAGATCGGTGGTGAAACCATGTATACGTGTAGTCCAGTTCGCGCCTGGACCCGAACTCCGGGTCCGATCCATGCGAATTATGAATGGTGGCTCGACCGATTAGTGCTCGCGGGCTCAACACCTCGTTGCCTCGGTGCGTACACCCCGAGTCTATCGAACTCGTCTTCTACGAGTGGTCTCGGCGGTTCCTCTTTTCCAGGTGGGTTTCGAGCTTAGATGCGTTCAGCTCTTACCCCGTGGTGCGTGGCTGCCCGGCACGTGCTCTCTCGAACAACCGGTACACCAGTGGCACCCATTCGTAGTTCCTCTCGTACTATACGAACGTTCCCGTCAGGAACCATAACACCCCCAATAGATAGCAACCGACCTGTCTCACGACGGTCTAAACCCAGCTCACGACCTCCTTTAATAGGCGAACAACCTCACCCTTGCCCGCTTCTGCACGGGCAGGATGGAGGGAACCGACATCGAGGTAGCAAGCCACTCGGTCGATATGTGCTCTTGCGAGTGACGACTCTGTTATCCCTAAGGTAGCTTTTTTGTCAGCAATTGCCCGCATCAAGCAGGCTAATTGGTTCGCTAGACCACGCTTTCGCGTCAGCGTCCGTCGTTGTGCCGGACACTGTCAGGCTTCCGTATGCTCTTGCGCTCTGTCTCGGGTCTCCGACCCGAGTGAGGAAACCTTGGGGCGCGCTCGATATCTTTTCAAGCGCGTACCGCCCCAGTCAAACTGCCCGGCTACCGGTGTCCTCCGCCAGGAGTGAGAGTCGCAGTCACTACCGGGTAGTATTTCAATGATGCCTCGGTGGCCCGCTAGCGCGGGTACCTGTGTAACGGCTCCTACCTATGCTGCACAGTAGCGACCACGTCTCAGCGACAGCCTGCAGTAAAGCTCTATAGGGTCTTCGCTTCCCCTTGGGGGTCTCCAGACTCCGCACTGGAACGTACAGTTCACCGGGCCCAACGTTGGGACAGTGGCGCTCTCGTTGATCCATTCATGCAAGCCGCTACTGAAGCGGCAAGGTACTACGCTACCTTAAGAGGGTCATAGTTACCCCCGCCGTTAACAGGTCCTTCGTCCCCTTGTACGGGGTGTTCAGATACCTGCACTGGGCAGGATTCAGTGACCGTACGAGTCCTTGCGGATTTGCGGTCACCTATGTTGTTACTAGACAGTCGGAGCGCCCGAGTCACTGCGACCTGCCCCATTGCGGGGCAGGCATCCCTTATTGCGAACGTACGGGACTAACTTGCCGAATTCCCTAACGTCGGTTGATCCCGACAGGCCTTGGCTTTCGCCGCCACGAGTACCTGTGTCGGATCTCGGTACGGACGGGGTGCTCGTCTTTTCACGGGCTCTAGGTTGACTCAACTTGCGCTATCCTGCCGTTCGTTCGCTTCGTGCCATTACGGCTTCCACGAACTTTGACAGTTCGACCGGGCGATAGCCCGGCTTGAGCGACCCCAAAGCGTCGACTTTGATTGCACACCGGCACAGAAATATTAATCTGTTTCCCTTTCGACTCACTCGAGTTGCGGTGAGACTTAGGACCGGCTAACCCTCAGCTGATTAGCATTGCTGAGGAACCCTTACTCGTTCGGCCGTCGGGGTTCTAACCCGACTAACGCTGCTACTATGACCAGGATTTTCGTTACTGCACGGTCCACACGAGATCTCTCCCGTGCTTCCGCCCGAACAGTACGCCAACCTACAGGATCACCACTATGGGTGGTGCCGCCAGGTCTCGGTGGTGGACTTGAGCCCCGATCATTTTCGGCGCCGCAAACCTCGGCCGGTAAGCTATTACGCTTTTCTTAGAGGGTAGCTGCTTCTAAGCTCCCCTCCCGGCTGTCTAGGGCTTGCGACCACCTTCGATCGCACTTAGTCCACACTTGGGGACCTTAACCCAGCTCTGGGTTGTCTCCCTCACGGTACACAGGCTTACCCCGCATACCGGACTCCCTGCGTCGACGGCGTTCGTAGGTTCGGAGTTGGACAGGGTGGCGAACTCCTCTCGGAGGCCGGTCACCCAATCCGTGGCTCTACCCCACGAACTACCTCAGCAGAGGTCATGCTTCGACATGTTTCGGTTGGAACCAGCTGTTTCCGGACTCGATGGGCCTTTCACCCCTAGACATAGGTCACGCGAGGGTGTTGTAGGACACCAACGCTAACAGGCCTCCACGTGCCTTTCGGCACGCTTCACCTTGCCCACGCCTAGATCGTCCGGTTTCGGGTCGTGCCCGTCTGACTCCCCGCGCTTGAACACGGTGGCCCTCACGCAAAGCGCTGCGGCCGTATCGGTTTCCCTACGCCTTCCCCGATGATCGGGTTAGACTCGTCAAACAGGCACACTCCCTGGTTCGTTTTTCAAAACGTACGACGGAACACCGGCTTCCTGACCGGCCTACTGGAGACTCGCGTCTCGGTCGTTTGGGTCAGGACCTTTCGTGCCCCGTCGCTCTATCGCCAACTGATTTCACGCCCTATTGCACCTCCCTTTGTGGGGTGCTTTTCAGCGTTCGCTCACGCTACTTGTTCGCTATCGGTCTCGAGGAGTGTTTAGTCTTCGCGGTCGATGCCCGCGATCTTCACGAGGGATATCCAACCCCCGATACTCTGGAGCTGACGCACAACGTACTACACTACAGTACGGGACTGTCACCCTGTTTCGTACTCCATTCCAGGAGATTTCTTGTAGCGGGTCCGATGCTGAAAGTCAGTCCGAACACCACATTGCCCGAAGGCTTCGGTTTGGACTGTGTCGGGTTCACTCGCCGTTACTAACGACATCGCGACTTGCTTTCTCTTCCTGTCGATACTAAGATGTTTCAATTCTCGACGTTCCCTATTGCGCAAAGCAATTGCAAAGAGGATTCCTATTCGGAAATCTCAGGTTCTTCCCCTCCGTGCGGGTCCCCTGAGCTTATCGCAGCTTGGCACGTCCGTCATCGGCTCTCGAGCCGAGCGATCCACCAGCTGGCACAGTAGCCACGTTCGTCGGATCGGAAATCACGCTGTCCGAAGACAGCGATCAGTAACCCGGAGAACGGGTCCAGTGGACGCCTGGACTACACGTACACACGGTCTCATCTGCAAACGCCTGTGACTGCAGGCGTGCATTAACCCTTCCCACTCACGCTTGCGCGGAGTGGTGCATCGGTTCTTCGGACTCGATCATCGGGCCGTCCCCCACTTAAGGGGCACGATCCGCGATCGTCCCGAGTCATGGACCCACTGGGATTCGAACCCAGGGCATCCTCCTTGCAAAGGAGGCACTCTCCCACTGAGCTATGGGCCCACCCCTCGATCACGAGGGGCTCTAGCCTCGACAGTTCTAAGGTGCCCGATCGGCCGAGAACGGCGATCGCGCGAAAGCGGACCAAGTGGGCTGGGGCAGCGCCCCAGTCCCGGTCTGTGGAGGTGATCCAGCCGCAGATTCCCCTACGGCTACCTTGTTACGACTTAAGCCCCCTTGCGAAGCCCAGATTCGACTGCCATACCGGCAGCCTCATCCGGACCTCACTCGGGTGCTTTGACGGGCGGTGTGTGCAAGGAGCAGGGACGTATTCACCGCGCTCTTCTGAAGCGCGATTACTACCGAATCCAGCTTCATGCGGACGAGTTTCAGTCCGCAATCCGAACTACGATCGAGTTTCGGAGATTAGCGCCCCCTCTCGGGGTGGCATCCCACTGTCTCGACCATTGTAGCCCGCGTGTCGCCCAGCACATTCGGGGCATACTGACCTACCGTTGCCCGTTCCTTCCTCCAGTTTGGCACTGGCAGTCCGCCTAATGTACCCAACCACCTCAAGGGTGTTGCTGGCAATTAGGCGTGCGGGTCTCGCTCGTTGCCTGACTTAACAGGACGCCTCACGGTACGAGCTGACGGCGGCCATGCACCTCCTCTCAGTAGCTCTAGTAAGCTCATCACACTGACCGTCACAGCTACTGTCGATGCTGGTGAGATGTCCGGCGTTGAGTCCAATTAAACCGCAGGCTCCTCCGGTTGTAGTGCTCCCCCGCCAATTCCTTTAAGTTTCATCCTTGCAGACGTACTTCCCAGGCGGTCTGCTTCACGGCTTCCCTACGGCACAGCACAGGCTCGTAGCCTGTGCCACACCTAGCAGACATCGTTTACAGCTTGGACTACCCGGGTATCTAATCCGGTTCGTGACCCAAGCTTTCGTCCCTCACCGTCGGATCCGTCTTTCCAGAGCGCTTTCGCCACCGGTGGTCCGTCCAGGATTACAGGATTTCACTCCTACCCCAGACGTACCCTCTGGATCTTCCGGTCCCAAGCCAAGCAGTTTCCACCGGACGCCCGCACGTTAGGCGTGCGGATTTCCCGATGGACTTGCCCGGCCGGCTACGGACGCTTTAGGCCCAATAATAGCGGTCATCACTCGTGCTGCCGGTATTACCGCGGCGGCTGGCACCGGTCTTGCCCAGCACTTATTCTACCACCTCCTTACGGTGGTGAAAAGCGAGGACTGTATGCCCTCGCACTTGGAGTCCCCCTATCGCACTCGCGTGCAGTGTAAAGGTTTCGCGCCTGCTGCGCCCCGTAGGGCCCGGAATCTTGTCTCAGATTCCGTCTCCGGGCTCTTGCTTTCACAACCCGTACCGATTATCGGCACGGTGGGCCGTTACCCCACCGTCTACCTAATCGGCCGCAGCCACATCCTGTCGCGCCTGAACGTTTCGGGCTCGCGCCAACTCCAGGCAGCGAGCCGTATCCGGGATTAGCCTCAGTTTCCCGAGGGTGTCCCGATCGACAGGGTAGTTTGGCCACGTGTTACTGAGCTATCTGCCACGAGTCTGAACTCGTGCGACTAGCATGGCTAAATCGGACTCCAATAGCAATGACCTCCGGCAGGATCAACCGGAATGCTATTCCCCGACTGAACGTCGGGGTCTGGCGGTGAATGATATCGCACACTCACACATTGCGTGGTCCGTTCGGCGACCAGATCGGAACCGACCGATCGAGCGTCACCGAACTGTCGAGGCTAACATCAGATCCCATCTTAACGGCGGACCGCAGGGGTGGAATCCTCATCTCCTTCGGACGTATTCGTAATCCGCGAGAGGGACTTAACCCCTTCGGACCCGATCCGTCCGACCACCGGCACATCCAACGCGCCGGCGGCCATCCGTTGTGTTCCATCCGAGCCCTCTCGGACACTTAAGGGCAACGGATCGCGGCGCGCCGAAAGTTCGCAGCCGGCGACGCCATTGCGGATCCGATCCTTGACCCCACTTGCATATAAGGGGATCGATGCCCGGTCACGCCGACCGGGTCGGATGCCGTTGCCGAGCGACGGCCGAGCCGTCGATCGAGGGCGGATGGTTCCTGCCTCCGTGCCGGAATGCGGCCGGAGGGAGTGGCGCGATGCGCCACGTCCTTCGCATTCATTTGGAAGCCCGGGTGCCTATATAAGGCCGTCGAACGAATCGCACTCCGGGCCCCGATACCATGCCACGATTTTGCACGAAAGNCATTCATTTGGAAGCCCGGGTGCCTATATAAGGCCGTCGAACGAATCGCACTCCGGGCCCCGATACCATGCCACGATTTTGCACGAAAGTCGAATCGTTCGGCAGTATATGAATGTGGGTGTGCATGACGACCATGGGTGCCGAACCGGGTTCAACAGCGAGGCGATCGAGAGGGTCTCCACTGAGGGGCCCAGCTGGTCGAGTTGCAATTGGAGCGGACAGTGGCCGTAGTCGAAGAGCGTGTGTCGGAGAACGCATATCGCGCGGGCGGAGGTCGATCGGTCATCCCTCCCTCGCAGGTACGGTCTGATCGGATGATACCCGCGCGTGTACAACGGGGGCGCACGTGCGTAAGGCCCCTTCGTTATACCAGATGGGTTCGGTGTGGTCCAGGGGGTAAGACTCACCCGGAGTCCATGAGATCGATCTGACGAGAGTGATTCCCCCGATATCACGGGTGACAGGGCGAGCGAGCGTATCCAGCGGGCAGTAACCGACGCGACTATGGGCAGGGGGTGAGTAGCAGGGGACGAATGGTCCGGAACCCGTTCGGGTCCGAGGATGGTCCCTCGACCGCGGACATCTGTGCCGCTCTCGACGATCCGGACTGTCGGGAGATCATTACCGCATTAGACGAGCCACTGACCGCGTCGGAGATCCAGTCACGCTGTGAGATCCCCCAGTCGACGCTCTATCGGAAGTTAGAGCAGTTGACTGACGCCACGTTGTTGGAGGAGACGACGGAGATACGGCGAGATGGTCACCACGCGAGCAAGTACATCGTCGCGTTCGACGAGGTCAGGATCAGTCTCGGACCGGACCACGAACTCGAGGTCGCCCTCGACCGTCCCGCCCGGACGGCGGACGAGCGCCGCGCCGAACTGTGGTCGGAAGTCAGGAGAGAAACATGAGTCTATACACAGCCACATCGGAGGTAACGATCGCCCTCGCCGTCGTGAAGACGCTGGTCCTCATCGTCGGCGGCCTCGTCACCTTCTTCGCGTTGAAGGCGTATCGGCGAACGAGACAGCGTGCACTCGGTCTCCTGGCCGGCGGGTTCGGCCTGGTCACGCTGGGGCTGGCCTTCGCTGGGTTGTTGCACGAAATCCTCGACGTGAGTCTCGAACTCGGTGTGCTCGCCGAGAGTGTCCTCGTTCTGGCCGGATTCACCGTCATCGCGTACTCGCTGTACGTGCAGTAGGTCACACAGCGCAGCGCTGGCTTCGAGTTCGCCACCCCCATTCTCTCCAGCACACGATTTTCGGGGCGGGAGTCGACACGGCGACGATCGAAAACGACCGGAACCGAGAGAAACAGCGAGTGAAACGACCTACCGGTTCAGCGTGTGGATCGCCTGGTCGAGCGCGTTCGCGGCGGCCTCCATCACGGACTCGGAGAGAGTCGGGTGTGCGTGGATGGTACTCGAGACGTCTTCGACCGTCGCGCCAAGTTCGACCGCGAGGCCGAGTTCGCCGAGCAATTCGGAGGCCTCGGGCCCGACGACGGACGCACCGAGCAAGAATCCACTCTCCTCGTCGGCGACGACCTTCACGAAGCCGTCCGCGTGACCGGTCGTCAGCGCGCGGCCGCTGGCACGGAACGGGAACTTCCCGACGAGCGGCTCGAAGCCAGCGTCGTCGACCTCGTCCTCGGTCATCCCGACGGTCGCGATCTCCGGATCGGTGAAGACGACGGCAGGCATCGCCTGGTAATCGATCGCGGCGGGTTCGCCGGCGATGACCTCGGCGACGGTCTCGCCCTCGTACATGCCCTTGTGAGCGAGCATCGGCTCGCCGGCGACGTCGCCGACCGCGTGGATGTGGTCGACGTTCGTCCGCCCGCGGTCGTCAGTGGGAATGAAGCCGCGATCGTCGGTCTCGATGCCGGCCGCCTCGATGTCGAGCGTGTCGGAGACCGGTTGCCGGCCGACCGCGACGAGGACCTTCTCCGTATCGAGTTCGATCGGGTCGGCTTCGACCGCTTCGGCACCACCGTCGCTGGCGACGGCGTCCGCGGGTTCGGCGACGACGCGAATCCCGTCGCCCAGGTCCTGCCACTCGGAGGCGCTGTACCCGAAGTGGAAGTCGATGCCGAGTTCCTCGGCGCGCTGGGCCACCGGTCGGGCGAGGTCGTCTGGATACGCCGGGAGCATCTCGTCTAGCATCTCGACGACGGTGACGTCGGTCCCGAGCTTCGCGTAGACGCCGGCGAGTTCCATCCCGATGTAGCCGGCACCCACGATGACCAGCGATTCCGGAACCGAGCCGAGCGACAGGGCGTCCTTCGAGCTGAGGACGGGTTCGTCGGCGAAGTCGAAACCGGGGATCTGGATCGGGCGCGATCCCGTGGCGACGATCGCGTGCTCGAAGTCGACGGATTCCGAGCCCTGGCCCTCCCCGCCGTGGGAGACACGAACCGAGTTCTCGTCGGCGAACTTCGCCGTCCCCTCCATCAGGGAGACGCCGTTTGCCTTGCAGAGTTTCTCGACGCCGCTCGTGAGCTGGTCGACCACGCCGTCCTTCCAGTCGACCATGCCGGCCATGTCGACCGCCGGGTCGGCGTGTATCCCCATCTCCTCGGCGTGACGGGCCTCGTGGGCCACGTCGGTCGCCGTAATCAATGCCTTCGACGGGATGCAGCCGTGGTTCAGGCAGGTCCCGCCGTAGGCGTCCTTCTCGACGAGCGTCACGTCGAGGTCGAGCTGTCCGGCGCGGATCGCGGCCGCGTAGCCAGCCGGCCCGCCGCCGATCACTAACACGTCCGTTCCAGTAGTTACGTCTCCGACGACCATTGCTACGTAGACAAATCCAGTCGAGATATAAAAACGGGCAGGTATTGCGCCTGTGTTACTCGAAACGGGTTGTAGATTTAGTGCCCATCCGTCCATCGAATCTCCGTATTTGCCCCCAGAACTACACAGATAGTGGCGATCGGCGTGTGGATTCGCGACACGCGAGTGGCCCATGCACTCACCGGCGACGACCAGTGAAACGGGAGACTGGGACTCGCCAGCACGTAGCCGAGAACTTCGAGCCGCAGTCCTACGATCAGTTGACCCGCGAAACCTCGTACCCCGCGGCTTCGATCGCCTCGATAACCGTCCGGGCGTGCTCGGACCCGCTGGTGACGATCTGGAAGACGAGGTACGCCTCGCCGACCTGCAGATTGCCGACGGCACGATCGTGCCTGACGGTCCGGATGTTCGCGCCCCGATCCGAGATGAGTCCCGACACGGCCTCCATCTTGCCCGGCTGGTCTTCGATTCGCACGCGCAGGCGGAGGAGCTGGTCTCGGTCGGTCAGTGCGTGATCAAGGACCGTCTGGAGCATCGAGATGTCGATGTTTCCCCCGCCAAGAACCGGGACGACCGTCTCGTCCGCCACGTCGAGGTCCGCAGAGAGCAGTGCCGCGACCGACGCCGCACCGGCACCCTCGACGAGTTGCTTGGCGCGTTCGAGCAGCAGGAGCGTCGCGCTGGCGATCTTGTCGTCGGAGACGGTGACGACCTCGTCGACGTGTTCCTGAATGAGGGCGAACGTCAGCTCGGAGATGCCGCCGGTCGCGATGCCATCCGCGATGGTTTTCGCGTCGTCGATCGACTGGGGGATCCCCTTGTCGAGGCTGTCGGGGACCGTCGCGGCCGCCTCGGCCTGCACGCCAACGACCCGGATCTCGGAGTCGAGTTCCGCGAGCGCGGCACTGATCCCACCGATGAGCCCGCCGCCCCCGATCGGGACGATAACCGTGTCTACCGCTGGCAGGGCCTCGTAGATCTCCAGCCCGAGCGTGCCCTGTCCGGCGACGATCGCCGGGTCGTCGTAGGCGTGGACGAACTCCACGTCGTCACCGTCCGTGAGGGTCTGGGCGTGGGCCATCGCCGCCCGGAAGTCCGTCCCCTCGAGTTCGACGTCGCCGCCGTAACTGCGCGTCGCGTCGACCTTCGCCTGCGGGGCGTGACGCGGCATCACGATCGTCGAGTCGATGTCGTTCTTCGTCGCCGCGATGGCGACGCCCTGGGCGTGGTTACCCGCACTCGCCGCGACGACGCGCGAGACGTCGCCGCGTTCGGCCAGCTGGACCAGCTTGTTGTAGGCACCCCGCGTCTTGAACGAGCCCGTCCGCTGGAGGTGCTCCATCTTCATGTGGACCGTCGCGTCTGCCATGGCCGACAGCGAGCGGTTCAGTTCGAGCGGCGTCTCTCTGACCACCGACTCGTCGTCGAACCGCTCGCGCGCCCGCCGTACGTCAGCTAACCCAACGTCTCCCATACCGGCGGGCTTCGTGGGCGGGGATGAACTCTTCTTCGGTTTCGACGGTGCGTAAACGGACCTGAAGCTGGATAGGTTCGCAAGCGGAAAGGGACTCGTTCTCGGCTCACACCGAACAAAAACGACGTAAGATCCGAACGCGACGAGCGAGCGCGTTACTCAAGCAGCAGCCGTTCCGGCTCTTCGAGGTACTTCATGACCTCGTTGGTGAACTGTGCGCCGACGGCGCCGTCGATGAGGCGGTGGTCGAACGACAGCGAGAGGGTCATGACCGAGCGCGGCTCGATCGACTCCTCGCCGTTCTCGTCGGTGACGACGCGGGGTTTGCGCTTGATCTCGCCGACGGCCAGGATGCCCGATTCGGGGTAGTTCAAGATCGGCGTGGCGTACTCGCCGCCGATACCGCCGATGTTCGTGATGGTGAACGTCGACCCCTGGAGTTCGTCGGGCGATATGGTGCGCTCGCGGGCCTTCGAGACGAGTTCGTTCATCTCGGAAGAGAGCTGGAGCATGCCCTTGTGGTCAGCGTCGTCGACGACCGGTACCATCAGACCGACGTCGGTCGCCGCCGCGACGCCGATGTTGTGGTAGTTCCGGTAGACGACCTCTTCGTTGTCCTCGTCGATCACCGCGTTCATCTCGGGGTACTCCTCCAGCGCGGCGACGACGGCCTTCATGATGAACGGCATGAAGGTCAGGCGGATCCCCTGCTCCTCGGCGATCGGCTTCAGTCGCTCGCGGGTCTCGACGAGCTTCGTCACGTCGACCTCGTCGTGGTGGGTGACGTGAGGCGCAGAGAACTTCGACTCGACCATCGCGTCGGCGATGGTCTTGCGAACGCCCTTGAACGGCTCGCGGCGCTCTCGCGGACCGGTCTTGCCGGTCGCGACGGCCGCAGCATCTGCCTCCTGGGCCTGGCGCTGGGCCTGGGCGTACTCCGTAACCGCCTCGGGCGTGACGAACGCCTCGCCGTCGCGCTCCTCGTCGGCCGGGACGGTGTTCAGGTCGACGCCCTCCTCCTCGGCGAGTTTGCGCGTCGCGGGCGCTGCCAGCGTCCGTTCGCGATCGGCCGCCTCGACCTGTGCCATCGCGCCGCCGCGCGTGGCGGCCGACTGGGTCGACTCCGGCGTGGCCGATTCGTCAGCATCCTCGGTTCCGGTCGACGCGTCGGCGGCCGTCTCCGTGGCCTGTTCGTCGCCCGGATCGGCCGGTGTCGGTTCGTCGCTCTCCGCTGCCGCACGGACGTCGCCCTCGGTCAGTCGCCCGCTCGGGCCGGTGCCCTCGACCGTCTCGATGTCGACGCCCAGTTCGCGAGCGAGCCGGCGGACCGACGGCGGCGCGAAGACGCGTCCGGACGGCGTGTCGGTCTCGCCCGATTCGTCGGCCTCGCCACCCGCTTCGGACCCGGTGTCGGTAGCCGCGTCGGCATCAGCGGCCGCATCCGCACCACCCTGCTCCGCGGAGGCGGTATCGGTGCCCTGTTCCGTTACGTCCTGATCGTCCTCGCCCTCGACGTTGTACGTGATGAAGAGATCGCCGACGGGGACGACGTCGCCTTCCGCCCAGTGCAGTTCGCGGACGGTGCCGTTCGTCGGAGATGGGACCTCGACGAGGGCCTTGTCGGTCTCGACTTCCGCGACCGGCTGGTCCTCGCTAACCGTGTCGCCGGGTTCGACGAGCCAGGAGACGAGTTCGCCTTCGGCGACACCTTCGCCGACGTCGGGGAGGGTGAATTCCATCGTCATGGTTAGAACTCCACCGCGTTACGGATACCGTCGACGATTCGTTCCGCTTCCGGCAGGTAGTAGTCCTCCAGCGCGTACAGCGGGAACGGCGTGTCGAACCCGGTGATGCGCTCGACCGGCGCCTCCTGGTAGAGCAGTGCCTCCTCCTGGAGCGTGGCCGTGATCTCGCCGGCGAGGCCACCCGTCTTGGGCGCCTCGTGGACGACCGCGGCGCGACCGGTCTTCTTGAAGGACTCGACGATCGTCTCCTCGTCGAGCGGCGAGAGCGTCCGGAGGTCGACGACTTCGACGTCGATCTCGTCCTCCAGTTCTTCGGCGGCCTCGATCGTGGGCCGCGTCATCGCTCCCCAGGTGAACACCGAGATGTCGGATCCCTCGCGGCGGACGGCGGCCTCGCCGAGGGGAATCTCGTAGGACTCCGTGGGGACGTCCTCGCGGAACGCCCGGTAGATGAGCTTCGGTTCGAGGAACATTACGGGATCCTGACTGCGGATCGCGCTCGTCAGCAGCCCCTTCGTGTCGTACGGCGTCGAGGGGACGACGACCTTGAGACCGGGCTGGTGGGCGAAGAAGGCCTCCGAGGACTCGGAGTGGTGCTCCGGCGCACGAATGCCGCCGCCGTAGGGCGCGCGGACGACGAGCGGACATTCGAACCGCCCGCGCGAACGCGTGCGAAGGCGTGCGGCGTGCGAGACGATCTGGTCGAACGCCGGGTAGATGAAGCCGAGGAACTGCATCTCGGCGACCGGGCGCATGCCGTAGGCGGCCATGCCGACGGCCGTCCCGACGATGCCCGACTCCGCGAGCGGCGTGTCGATCACGCGATCCTCGCCGAACTGTTCGTAGAGGCCGTCCGTGGCACGGAAGACGCCGCCGTTCTCCCCGACGTCCTCGCCCATGACGAGCACGTCGTCGTCGCGAGCCATCTCCGTCTCGAGGCCGTCCTGGACCGCCTGGACGAGCGTGAGGCTCTCGGTTTCTGCGTCGTCGGCCGGTTGAGATTGTTGTTGCGCCGTCATTGTCAGTCCTCCAGCAGTGCCTCGTCACCGTGGCGTTCGCGAAGCGTTTCGAGCCACTCGAGCTGTTCTTGCAGTCGTTTCGGCATGCCCTCGTAGACGTGCGCGAAGATCTCCTCGGGCTCGGCGTCCGCGAACTCCTCGGCCGCCGAGATGGCATCGGCGACCTCGTCATCGACACGGGACTCGATCGCGTCGACGCGCTCGTCGTCGAGCATACCGTAATTGCGCAGGAACGTCTCCATGCGCGGGATCGGATCCTTCGCCTTCCAGCGCTCGACTTCCTCCTCGTCGCGGTAGACCGAGGGGTCGTCGGCGGTGGTGTGGGCGCCGAAGCGGTACTGGACCGCCTCGATCAGCGTCGGGCGGAGTTCGTCCTCGCCCGGATTCTTGGCCTTCGCGACGGCGTCGCGGGTCACCTGGTAGACGGCCAGTGGGTCCATGCCGTCGACCTGGACGCCCTCGAAGCCGTAGGCCGTCGCCTTCTGGGCGATGGTCTCGCTCGCAGTCTGGCGCTCTCGGGGCACCGAGATCGCCCACTGGTTGTTGTTGCAGAAGAACACCGCGGGCGCGTCGAAGACCCCGGCGAAGTTCAGCCCCTCGTGGAAGTCACCTTCCGATGTGGCGCCGTCACCGAAGTAACAGAGGAAGGCCTTCTCTTCGCCTTTAAGCCGGGACGCCCACGCGGTCCCCGTGGCGTGGGGGATCTGCGTCGCGATCGGCACTGCGACCGTGAACATGTTGACGTCCTCCGGGATGTAGTTCCCATGCTCGTGGCCCATCCAGTACAGCAGGGTGCGCTTCAGCGAGAGACCGCGGACGAGGCCGGCTCCGTGCTCGCGGTAACTTGGGAAGAGCCAGTCGTCCTCCGCCAGCGCCGTCGCGCTGCCGATCTGAGCGGCCTCCTGGCCGGACAGCGGCGGATAGGTGCCCATCCGCCCCTGGCGCTGGAGGCTAACCGCGCGCTGGTCGAAGTGGCGGACCAGGCGCATCTGTTCGTACATCCGGACGAGGGCGTCCTCGTCCAGATCCGGTACCGTCGCGCCCTCGCGGACTCGACCGTCTTCGTCGAGAATCTGGACGCGTTCGTCTGGTTCACGCTGTAACGTACTCACGGGTAGACCCACCTTCGCATATTTACCCGATTGAACCGCGCCCGGTATAGAATTTTCGTAAATAGTTTACTAACAGCGGAATTATTGCGACAGCGTCCCACAGGTTGTCGCCGAGGCGGTGATAGGGAGCCAATTCATGTTTTAAAAAAACCACACAGAGACCATTTGACCAGTTTTTTCTCAGTTATCGGGAGGAACTGGACGCGCGTCGACAAGCGTTTCCGTGGCCACTGCTGGCACCGACCGTATCAGGAATTTCCTGTCTCAATCGAATTAAGCATCGCGGAAGGAGTCGCCAATCTGACGAACCAGACGCGGCCCTTCCGGCCCTAATACCAGCCAGAGACCGTAATTAAGTCCGTCCACGGCTATACAGATTTGGCTCGCCCTCACGCCCAAACCATTGGATATGGCGTATAGCCTCGTTGTTCTCTTTGTGTACGGTTTTCGTACTGTTTGCCACCAACGGATACACCACACACATTCAAAATATTTGGTATTTTGTCAGCCCACTCGTTAAACCGTTCGTCGCTACGCGTGGTCGTCTATATAGGAGCGGACCGACGTTTCCGTACAGAAGGTGGTCCAATCGGACCGTTTATCGGCTTTGTCACCGACCCAGAAACAGAAGTCATCCTCTCCATGACCATCGTCATAGAGCTCGCTATACATGATAGAAGCCGTATCGGAGGTGTCAACAGCTGCATCAGAGTGTGAGGCCGAATAATCGTGAAGTAACTCGTGGAAAACGGTAGCGGCTGGCCCAACCTCACTGTAGAAGTCGTCGCCGACGTGTTGGTAAACATTCGTGATCGTCGTCTTATCCTTCGAGTCCGTCATCGCCGCCGCAGGTCCCGCCTGGCCGTGTACGTAGCCGTCTTCGTGCCAATCGAGTACGCAATAAGATGATCGAGAGTCAAAACTGGAGAGATTGGCATCCAACCAATCGGCGGCTTGCTCCCGCCGATAACTCAGGTAGTCACTTTTGAGTGCATCCTCGGGAATCTCCGCCAACATGAAGCTAAAAGTCGCCTCGTACTCACCATCATCAGCAATCGCCTCCTCCCACCAATCGCTTACGGTATACATAATATCATTTGCGTCGCTCCTCGATCGATGGTTGTGATAGGACTCCGTCCCAATAACCACGATTCGTTGATCCGTGCCGGCAGTCGCTGCGCCGGCTGATCCACTGGAAATGGCACCGAAAATTGCGGCGCCGGCGGCTGTCTCGAGTATCTTCCGTCGACCTACATTGGTTGTATTATTCTCAACCATGCACTTATGATATTCCACACACACACATATATAACTTCTCCCGATAGTCACATTTTGAGACTAGATCGGTACACGCCGTGAAGGGACCCCTCACCCGAAAAATGGTCCACCGTCACTAAGGGTGGAGCCACACCTGCCTCTTTGAGGAATGACCCCTATCGACGGTTAACGATCCCGCCGTGTGTCGCCGGTACGGCGCTGAAACACGTCCAAACAGACTATTACACGGACTCTGCCGTCGTCGTCCGAGCGTCGGCGCGAGCCTGTTCAACCGTCTTTCCTTCCCGGAGGACGGCGTCGACGAAGAGTTCGCCGGCCTTGTACGACGAGCGGACCATCGGGCCGCTGGCACAGTAGAGGAAGTCGAGTTCGTCCTCGGCGACGCGGCGCCAGGTCTCGTACTTGTCGGGGTGATCGTAGCGCTCGACGTCCAGATGCTTCCGCGACGGCTGGAGGTACTGGCCAAGCGTGACGATGTCGACCCCGCGTTCGCGACAGTCCGCCAGCGTCTGGTAGACCTCGTGGTCGTACTCGCCGTGGCCGAGCATGATCGAGGTCTTGGTGTAGATGTCCGACTCGCGGTCGACCTGTTCCAGGACGCCCAGGCTCTGCTCGTAGCCGGCGCGGCGATCCCGCACCGGGAACTGCAGGCGCTCGACGGTCTCGACGTTGTGGGCGATGACGTCCGGATCAGCGTCGATGATCTGCCGGACGAGACGCTCCTCACCCTGGAAGTCGGGAATCAACACCTCGACGAGGATGCCGGGGTGGCGCCGCTTGATCTCGCGGATCGTCTCGGCGAAGTGGCCGGCGCCCTGATCCGGGAGGTCGTCGCGGTCGACGGAGGTGAGGACGACGTAGTCCAGACCGATCTCGGCGATCGCGTCCGCGACGTTTTCGGGTTCATCCGGATCGAGCGGGTCCATCCCACCCGTCTGGACGTCACAGAAGTTGCAAGCGCGCGAGCACTTCTCACCCATCAGCATGAACGTAGCCGTCCCGCCGTCGCCGGAGCCTGTGCCGGCGCCGCCGGACCAGCACTCGCCCAGGTTCGGGCAGTTGGCCTCCTCGCAGACGGTGTGGAGATCGTGCTCGCGGAGCGTCTCGCGGATCCCCGCGAACTCCCGTCCCGACGGCGGTTGCATCTTCAGCCAGTCGGGCTTCCGGGCGCTGCTCATACGGAGAGTGTCGGGGGCGATGGTGAAAAAGCGTGGTGATCCGACGCGAGGCGGACCAGGTCCACACCGTCGCCCGCCAGCGCGACGACCGCTCGATGGACGAGCAGTCGGGTGGATCGACGTCGACGGACGAAATTCTGTCAACTGACTGTGGATGAAAACATTTATCGTTGGTAGCGGCAATTTCCGGATCGAGTATGCTCGACGTCGATCGCGAGGCGATCACGGACGGCCCCATCACGCGGACGTTGCTCGTCCTCGCGGCCCCACTGCTCGTCCAGAACCTCGTGCAGGTCGGCCAACAGCTGATCGATACGCTCTTTCTCGGCCGCCACAGCGTTGAGGCCGTCGCCGCCGTCGGGCTCAACTTCCCCGTCGTGACGCTGATCAGCGTGATGACCATCGGCGTAATGGTCGGGACGCAAGTCCTGGTCTCCCAGCGCGTCGGCGCCGACGAGCTGGTCGCCGGGCGACGGGCGGCCGTCAACGGGACGGCACTCGGAATCGTCGCCGGCGCCATCGTCGGCATCGCCGCGTTCTTCCTCGCACAGGAGGGAATGGCCCTCTTCGGCGCGAAGGAACTCACGACGCAGTATGCCGCAGAGTATCTCGCGATCTACGCGCTCTTTCTGCCCGTCCTGGCCGCGAGCGACGTTATCGAGGGTGGCTTCGTAGGGTGGGGCGACTCGCGAGCGGCGCTGTACATCAACCTCCTCGCCGTCGTCGTCAACGTCGTCCTCGACCCGTTCCTCATCTTCGGCTGGGGACCCGCACCGGAACTCGGCGTCGCCGGCGCGGCGCTGGCGACCGGACTGGGCTACGGCTGTGGCTTCCTGCTCGGCCTCGGCATGTTCGTCACCGGACGGGACGGGTTCGCGCTCACGCGTGAGGTCCTCGTCTTCGACCTCGAGGACTGTCGCGAAATTGTCGACATCGGCTGGCCCACCGCCGGGCAGTACACCGCGAGCCAGGCCGCACGGGTCCTGATGGTCGGCGTCGTCTCGGCCGTCGGTGGCTCACCCGCCATCGCGGCCTACACCGTCGGCGCGCGCATCTCGAGCGTCGCGTTCGTGCCCGCGATGGGGCTGCAGAAGGCCGCCCAGAGCATGATCGGGCAGAACCTCGGTGCCGACCGCCCCGAGCGCGCCCGCCAGACCACCTGGACCGGCGTCGCCATCGCCGCCGGCGCGCTGACCCTCGTCGGCCTCGTCCAGCTGGCGATTCCCGAGACGCTCTCGGAGATTGCGATGCCGGAGGCCGAGCCACACGAGATCGAACTGGCCGCACAGTACCTCGTGATCCTCGCGCTTGGCTACTGGGCGATCGGCTCGACGTATCTCCTGCAGGCTGGCTTCAACGGGGCGCGACGGACGCGGACGAGTCTGATCGCCTCGCTGGCCCAATACTGGGTCGTCAGGCTCCCGCTCGCGCTCGTCCTGGCCTACCCGCTCGGGTTCGACGTCCAGGGCGTCTTCTGGGCCGTCACGCTCTCGAACGCCGCCATCGCCGTCGGACTCGGGGCGTACTACCACTACGAGACGACCGAGGGGATGAACCGGCAGGCCGTCGCGGCCGCCCAGTCGGCGAGCGACTGATCGCGAGTCACCGACCCACAGACCCGCTCGACGCGGGAGAAATCACACCCTAACTATGTCGGAATCCACGAACGTCTCCCTGTGAGCGTCCCGCAAGAGACGGCCGACTGGGTACACCTGCGCGACGACGAGCGGGTCACGTGGACGAACCGGCCGCACCCGATCGCCCTCGGGATGCGGTTCGTCCTCGGACTCGTCGTCACGCTCGCCGGCCTCCTCGTCGCGGCCTGGGCGTGGAACGCCGGCTACCAGCTGGTCGGCTGGCTCGCCATCGCCGTCGCCATCGTCGGAATCGGTGTCGCAACGGTCGCCTACGCGTTCTGGACGAACACGCGCTACGTGATCACGACCGACCAGCTCTACGCCAAACGTGGTGTCGTCTCACGCGACGTCACGCAACTCTCGCTCGAACGGGTACAGAACACCACCTTGCGGCAGTCGGTCGCCGGCCGGGTCCTGGGCTACGGCGACATCGGCGTCTACACCGCCGGATCGGACGAACCCGAGGTCACCTTCGAGCGAGCGCCCGAGCCCGACGCGGCCAGGGCCGCCCTCGCCACCCAGGTCGGGCGGTCGGGAGACGGAACGGACCGGTAGCGTGACTGGTCATTAGTTGTGTTTCGAACGCAAAAACCGATAACACGTTCACCACAGGGACTATTTCATCCTACAGAAAGCTTATTGCAAGCCCGTCGGTCAGGATCGACCCCATGTCCCGAACAGCCGGCGGTACGGACGGCGGACGCATCGCTGCGAGTGCAGGAATCGGCGTCCTCGTCGCGGCGATCGGCTACCTGTTGACTACACTCCTGATGCGGGACGAGGTCAGAGAGAATCTAGAGAACTTCGCGGAGTGGAAGGGAACGGCCTGGTACTACTTCAGCGCCCACTTCGTCGAACTGGAACGGAGCGGCTCCGTCGGTGGGATCAGCGGCACTGATACGATCAACCTGATCAGCGAATCGGGAAGCGCGAACGCCGATCTGCTGTATGCTATTCCGCCCGTCGTGCTCCTGTTCGCCGGCGCGCTGCTGGCGTATCGGCTCGACGTGCACGACCTCGGCAGCGCCGTCGTGGCCGGAGCGCCAGTCGCGCTCGGCTACGGTGTCGTGATGAGTCTCGGCGCGATAGTCGTCGAGTCGAGTAGAGAGGGGGCAGTATGGGGGATCGATGCAAGTGGCTCGATGGCCCCCGCGCTCCTCCCGGCCGTCGTCCTCGCCGGGATCCTCTACCCGCTCGTGTTCGCCACGGCTGGTGCCGTGCTCACGTCGGCGCTCAGGTGACGACGGCTGGCGACGCTGCTGAATCATCCGTTTTTGCCGCCTCGATGTACCGACGAAGAACGGTGTCGCCGCGAAGGAAACGCCTTTCACGGGCCGACGCCCGTCTCCGATAGATGGACGTCGCCGAGGTTCTCGCCGACTCGCTCGAGGCCGATTTCGCCGAGGCGTTCGCGTTCGAGTCGTTCAACCGGATGCAACGCGAGGCCCTCCCGGCCCTATTAGAGCGCGAGGCAAACGTCGTCGCGAGCGCGCCGACCGCGTCCGGCAAGACCGCGCTCGCAGAGTTGGCGATCTGCAAGGCGCTGGATTCGGGCGGGACGGCCCTGTTCGTCGCGCCGCTTCGCGCGCTGACCAACGAGAAGGAAGCCGACTGGGACCGGTTCGAGGAACTCGACTACTCGGTCTACGTCGTCACCGGCGAGCGCGACCTGAATCCGCGCCGGGCCCGCCGGGCCGACATTCTGGTGATGACGCCCGAAAAGCTGGATTCGGCGACGCGAAAGCACGATTCGCGTCGGTACGACTTCGTCACCGACATCGACTGCTGCGTGATCGACGAGGTGCACCTGCTGGACGCAGACGGCCGGGGCTCCGTCCTCGAGGTGACGATCTCCCGGCTGCGGCGGCTCTGTGACCCGCGCGTCGTCGCCCTCTCGGCGACGATGCCCAACGTAGCCGACGTCGCCGCGTGGCTCGACGCGCCGGAGGCGTGCACCTTCGACTTCGGCGACGAGTACCGCCCCGTAGACCTCCACGCCGACGTGAAGACCTACACGCACGGCGAGAACGCCTTCGCCGACAAATATCGCCGACTCTACCGCGCGCTCGACCTCGCCGAACCGCACCTCCGGGAGGACGGGCAGTCGCTCGTCTTCGTCTCCTCCCGGCAGGACACCGTCCAGGCCGCGAAGAAAGCCAGAGACGAGATCGCCGAGCGCGACATCCCGATGGGCGCCCGCGGGGAGTACGACTTTCACACGGACGCGAAGGAACTCGAGAACGATACCCTCCGCAAGTCGGTGTTAGACGGGGTCGCCTTCCACCACGCCGGCCTCTCGAAGAACGACAAGGACCTCGTCGAGGCGTGGTTCAAGGAGGGGCTGATCGAGTTGCTCTTCTCGACGACGACGCTCGCCTGGGGCGTCAACCTGCCCGCCCGCTGCGTCGTCATCCGGGACACGAAGTATCACGACCCGCTCGAAGGCGAGGTCGACATGCTGTCTCTTATACACATC
>NZ_AOIQ01000015.1 GCF_000337515.1 Halovivax asiaticus JCM 14624 | reverse complement strand
AGACCACGTTCTTCTACGAACGCGGCCAGACGCGGCCGACGAAGTACGGGTTCGAGAACCTGGATCGGCGCGTCCGGGACGCGATCGAGGAACTCGTCACCGACGGGTTCGTCGAACGAGACGGTGACGGGACCGGAGATTCCGACGACGCGCGGAACGGGCTCGAACCGACCGCACTCGGCCGGCTGACCTCGCGATACTACCTCGATCTGGAGACCGCACGCGGATTCGCCGATTGCTGTGAGCGCGCGGTCGAGGGCACGCTCGACGAGGCGACAGTCTTCGAAGCGATCGCGAAGGCGGGAGCGTTCGACTCCGTCACGACGCGCCAGGCCGAGCGCGACGCCATCGACGGCGTTCTCACCGGCCAGCCCGTCGGAGACGACATCGGCTCGAATGGGCAGCGAAAGGTACTCGCCATCCTCCGATCGGAGGCCAGCGGCACGACGCCGACGGAACTCCGGAGTGACGCCTGGGCGATCACGCGCAACGCGCTCCGCCTGCTCGCCGCACTCCGGGCGTTCCTCGATCGCTTCGCCGGCGGACACGACGCGAACCTCGCCAGTCGGCTCGAAGCGCGCGTCGAGAACGGCGTCGACGCCGCTGCCGTCGGCCTGACCGCGATCGACGGCGTCGGCCCCGGTCGAGCGAGTAAGCTCGCACGATCCGAGATCCACACACCGGCGAACGTCCGCGAGACCGGCGTGTCGGGACTGGTCGAGGCCGGCCTGGATGAAGGTGTGGCCGAACGTGTGTTGAAGAGCGCCCGGTCGCTACCCGCCGTCGAAATCGGGTGGGGAAACGACTTCCCGACGTCGATCGCCGTCGGCGAGAACGACATGCGAGAGGTCTCAGTCACGAATACCGGCGAGGCCGCCCGCGCCGAGATTCGCGTGACGGTCAACGGCCACGAGATGACCAGCACCGGCACCTACCTCCGCGGCAGCGACGTGGTCCCCGCCGCCGTCTTCGGCTCGCCCGACCACGACACCCTCGAACTGACCGTGAGCGTAGCGTTTCCGGAACTCCCACTGGTGCCGGTCAGCGAGACGCGAACGGTCGACGTCGACTGATCTTCGGGCTGGTGCGGACGCGCTAGTGCCCACGCAGGCACCGGACACGGCCCGGAGCGCTCGGCCGACGGTGGAGAGTCCCCGGTAGTTAGTATCCGCCCCGCGTACCCACGATAGCGGACCGATTCCACAGTAGATATAGGTACTTCGTTCGATGTAATTCCCGGGATGGGGGAGCTTAGCAATCAGTGCAAGCAGCATCTGGAAGACGCATTGGCGAACGAGGATCCGCGAGAGAAGGACTTTCACATTCGACAGGTGATCCAGGCGGCCGGGATGGACGACGACGCGGACGAGCGCCGGCAGTGCTGAACTACCGGTGACGGCCGTCCTCGCGAGCGTCTGAAGTTTCGAGGGCGTTCCTGCGCGACAACGGGAGACGGACCTGGCACTGTCGAGTTATTGGACCAGCGACCGCACTGCCTCGCGCAACTCAGCGGGGTCGTCGGCCACCACGTCGGCCCGCGATCGATCGATATCGCCGTGGGCCGCGATTCGGTACGCGACGACCGTCATCCCCGCCCGATGGCCTGCCGTAATGCCGTTTTCGGAATCTTCGACGGCGACACAGTTGGCCGGGTCGGAACCCACCGTTTCGGCAGCGTACTCGTACACGTCCGGTGCAGGCTTGCTTGCGCCGTCGATGTCGTCGGCACTGATCACGGCGTCGAACGCGTCCGCGAGGTCGAATCGGGCCAGGACGAGGTCGATCCAGTCGTGCGGCGACGAGGAGACGACGGCGACGGTCACCCCGCGGCCGCGAAGGTCCGCGAGCAGGTCCCGCAGCCCGGGCAGGAGGGACACGCGCTCGGTGTAGACCGTCCGCGCCATCTCGTCGAACCGGTCGATCCACTCCTCGCGAGAGATGGCCGTCCCGTACTCGGCGTCGAGATAGTCGTAAATCTCCCGAAAGTTCATGCCCGAGGTCTCCGCGAGATCGACTTCGGTGTGAGGGACCGCATCGGGCAGGAGTTCATCCTCCTCGAACGCGACCCAGTAATCCTCGCTGTCGACTAACACGCCGTCCATGTCGAACAACACAGCGGTCATCGGGCCAGCGTACGCAGGCCCGCCGGAAAGCGATTCGGTTGCGCAGTCTGCCTCGCGGACGGCTGGCGGCTACCGGACGATCGTTCCCCGGCGCTCGTGTTCGAGTTCCGTCGCGACCGCGGCCGCCACGTCGGCACCGGACTCGCGTTCGACGAGCCAGAGTGCGAGGTCGATTCCGGCCGTGACCCCGCCGGCGGTAAGAACGTCGCCGTCGTCGACGGCCCTGACCGCGGAATCCGTGTGAACCTCACTGGCGACGGTCGCCAGGTCGTCGATGGCGGCCTCGTGGGTCGTCGCCGGGCGGCCGTCGACCAATCCGGCCTCGGCCAGGATCATCGCCCCGGTACAGACCGAGGCGACCGTCGTCCCGGCCGCGGCCAGCTCGGCGGCGACCGCCGGAAGGCGCCCCTCGTCGACGACTCGTCGCACCCCGCCGTCGTCGCTCGTCCACCCGCCGCCGGGGACGACCAGCAGATCGGGCGCGGCGTCCGTCGAGAGCGACCCATCGGGCTCGACACGGAGGCCGTGGCTCGCAGTCACTCGACTCGGTGTGTCGAGCGTCACCAGCGAGACGGTCAGGTCGGCACCGAATACACGTGCGGTGTCGAACACCTCGTAGGGACCGACGGCGTCGAGTTCGTCGAACCCGTCGAACAGCACTATTTCGACGTCGAACGTGGCCATACGAGGACGTTCGGCTCCAGCGCGATAGCGGTCACGGTCGAACACGACGTCAGCAGGCGGAAGAACGGGTAAAACAGGCGGAGAACGGGCGAAGCGAGCGCCGAACGGCGTTACCGCCGGGGGATCGTCTCGGTGAACTTCTCGCGGTCGTCGTGGAAACAGTCGCCGACGACGACGGCGTCCGCGCCGGCGTCTAGGATC
This sequence comes from Halovivax asiaticus JCM 14624, assembly GCF_000337515.1. GTDB lineage: Archaea > Halobacteriota > Halobacteria > Halobacteriales > Natrialbaceae > Halovivax > Halovivax asiaticus. The sequence continues at coordinate 45,736 of NZ_AOIQ01000015.1, read as the reverse complement.
TCTTCGGCCTTCTCGCGCGAGTCGATACCACCGCCGTAGAGCAAGACGGTGTCTTCCAAGTGAGCCGCGGCGGCTTCGACGTCCGCGGGCCCACCGTACGTCCCGGAGTACTCGACGTAGAAGATCGGGAAGCCGTAGAACGTCTCGGTCGCGAGCGCCGCACCAGCGACCTCCTCGGTCGTGAACGGCTCGGTGGCGCCAGCGGTTCGAGCGGCCGCCGAGTCCGTGTGCTGGATGACGTATCCCTCGCCGACGATCTTCTCGGTGAGGTCGGCCACCACCCCTTCGGCCTTCGACTCGATCACGCTGCCGACGACCGGGAGACTCGTCCCCATCATCGAGGACGGTTTGCTCGCGAGCTGAGCGTACATCGAGACGTGCTTGCCGACGAAGTGTTTCATGTCGCCGTTGTACACCGCCGGCACGGAGAGGACATCGACGGCGTCGACCGTCTCCTTCGTCACCTGGTCGGCGTTGTACGGTTCCTGAAAGATCGGCACGTCGGGCGCCGCGTCGCGAACCGCCTCGATCGTCGCGATGGTATTTTCCTCGGTGACGCCGTCGGAACCGCCGACCATCACGAGGTCCGTCGCCGCGAGCAACGAGGCGGGGTCCGAGGGCATCGCCTTCTCCGGGTCGACCTTCGTCACGTGGTCGATCCCGGTCCAGTCGAGCTGCATGAACGAGTGCACGGAATCGCCTCTTATACGTGTGATGATCTGCGCGTTCGGCGACGAGCGCCGTCGAGAGCGGGTCGATCGGCCGTGGCTCGCCCCAGGCGGAGCGGCATGACGGCAGGCTGACGAACGCGCTACCCAGGTCACGACGCGTCGTCACCCCCGTCGATCGACCGCACGTTTATATACCAACCCGCGGCCAGACGGCCCATGCTCGAAGACACGATCCGGATCCTCGCGGGCGACTGCACCGTCATGTTCGACGGCACCGAACGTGAGGAGTACCGCGGTCGCGTGACGACGATCGTCAAGCCAGACAACACTGTCCTCGTCCACGACGTCGACGGCTACCAGCCCGTCGCCTGGCTGACCCGGGCCGACAGCGTCTCCACCGAACGGACCGGCGGCTTCACCCTCGTCGCGAAGAAAGACGTCCAGACACTGCGCATCGCGACCCACGACCGGGAGGGCTTTACGAACTATCGCGCCTCACCCGCTGGCACGCCCGTGGGCACGTGTCCGGCGTGCGACGGGACGCTCGTCCGCGCCGACGGCGTTCGCTGCGTCGACTGTCACGAACGCTACGCCATCCCGGCCGACGCCGTCGTGCGAGACGAGTACTGTTCGTGTGGACTGCCCCGAATTCGGGCCGAACGCGGACTCGCGTTCGACATCTGTCTCGACCGGACCTGTGAATCGCTCGACGACGCCGTCCGCGACGCCTTCGACCGCGAGTGGAACTGTCCCGACTGCAGCGGCGACCTGCGCATCCTTCGCCGGGGCGGGCTGATCGCCGGCTGTGAACACTACCCCGAGTGTGAGACCGGGTTCGTGGTCCCCAGCGGCGTCGTCGACGGTACCTGCGACTGCGGCCTGCCGGCGTTCGACACCGGGTCCGATCAACGCTGTCTCGACGCGGCCTGTGATCGCCTCCTCGAATCCGCGGCGGCCGATTGAGATGGACGGGCCAGCCCGACCGTCGACGAGCGAGTACACACAGCAGTCCACTCGCGGGCGGTGGCCAACGTGCCGATCGCGACAGCGCCGGCACTCACGGCGGTTCCAACACCCATTTGTGCGCCGACGGTCACGAACGAGCATGGAAATCGAGGGTGCCTTCGACGGCGACGTCGTCCGGATCGGTGGCGACGCCCGCCAGCGGTTTCACGACGCCCGTGGCTACGGCTACCCGCTCTCCGGCAACGAAATCGCCCTCTCCCCCGTCGAAGCGGCCCACCTGCTCTACACGGACAACATAGACGGAGTCCGCATCGACGGCGAGCGGGTCGGCTTTCGGGGCTTTACGGCCCGCGAGCCGGGGACGGACTTCGCCGTCCGCTACCTCGTCTACGCCGACCTCCGTGCCCGGGGACTGTACCTCTCGCCGGCACGCGAGCCCTGGATCGACCCCGAGAAGTTCGATCACATCGACGACGACACCGACTTCGCCGTCTACCCGCGCGGCAAGGGGCCGAACGACGGCGAACTCGAATACGCCCTCCGCGTGCTCGGCGAGCGAACGGACGTCCCCGCGACGGCGCTCGAACCCGGCGTCCTCGCCGTCGTCGACGAAGAGAGCGAGATTACCTACCTCGAGGTAGCCACGCCGACGATGACGGGCGACAGCGTCCGGGTGACCGATCCGGGGGTCGTTCTACCTGGTGACGATGCGACGGAACCGCCGGGAACCAGCGTCGCCGCCGACCTGCTCGAAGACCGCGTCGTGATCTGGGACCCGCCGACGGCACTCTACGAACGGACCTTCTACGGCCAGCCACTGGAGGGCCGCGAGTACGACGGTGAGACACCGACCATCCAGTGTTCGCTGCTCGAAGCGGCTCACCTCGCGGCGGTCGGCGTGCTCGACCTGGATCCGGGTGCCGTTCGCAAGCGGGGCCGAGCTGTCGAAGGCGACCGGTTCGATCGCCGGCTTCGCGTCTACACCGCGCTTCGGGAACGCGGCGTCGTCCCGAAGACCGGCTACAAGTTCGGCGCCGACTTTCGAACGTACGTGACCGTCGACACGGTCGACGATCTCGGCCACTCCGAGCACCTGATCAGAGTCGTCCCGAGCACCCACGACTTCGAGCCGCGTGACCTCTCGCTCGACGTCCGGCTAGCCCACGGCGTTCGCAAGACGATGGTGGTCGCGCTCGTCACGGACGAGCCAGCACACCCGGACGATCCGGCCGAGGGCATCAGCTGGTGGTCGGTCGAACGCCTAACGCCCTGATGTGGATGGAGCCCACCACCAGCCAATGCCGAGCCTTTTAGCCCGTCGGGCGGCTAGGACGACCGAATGGGAGACGAGTACGGACTGGTCGACACGGACTCTGTCGAGATTCCCGGCGACGAGTGGGAAGAGATCGACGTCTCGGAGACGGAGGCCGACCGGATCGCCCGCAAACGCGACCGGAAATTCAGCCAGTTCCGCGAGCGCCTGACCGACGCCGACCAGTTCAAGGTCGAACAGTCGGTGTTCGATGACGCGACGTTCGCCGCGCTGTACAAACTCGTCCAGGACGGCCACGTCGAAGCCTTCGGCGGCCCCATCTCGACGGGCAAGGAGGCCAACGTCTATCAGGCGCTCGGCCCCGACGACACCGAGGTCGCGGTGAAGGTCTACCGCATCAACGCCTCGAGTTTCCGCCAGATGCGGTCGTATCTGGAAGGCGACCCCCGGTTCGAGGGGCTGGGCGGCAAGAAGAAAGATGTCGTGCTCGCCTGGGTGAAAAAGGAGTTTGCCAACCTGCGACGGGCCGAGCGCGCGGGCGTCCGCGTCCCGGAACCGATCGCGACCGAGCGAAACGTCCTCGTGATGGAGTACATCGGCGACGAGGCAGGACGAGCGAGGCGACTCGGCGAGGTCACGATCGAGAACCCACAGACGGCCTACGAGGTACTCCGGGAGTACATGCGCCGCCTCTACGCGGCGGGGATCGTCCACGGCGACCTGAGCGAGTACAACGTCGTCTTTCACGACGGGCAACTGATCGTCATCGACCTCGGACAGGCAGTGACGGTCCACCACCCCAACAGCCGCGAGTTCTTAGAGCGCGACTGTACGAACGTGGCCTCGTTCTTCCGGCGCCAGGGCGTCGACGTCAGCGACGACGACCTGCTCGCGTTCGTGACCGATCCCAAACCGGATCCATCGCGGGAGTAGCGAGACGGTACGCGAGCCGGCGTTCGCGACAGTGGACTCTTATTCGACGTCGACGACGTGTGCAGCCGACGGCTCGAACCCGACGGTGAGGTCGCCGTCCGCCGACCGTCCGTCGATAGGGTCGTCGACGTGCAACACGATCAGCCGGCCGTTCCATCGACCGTTACACCGGACACGCTCGCCCAGGAATTCGGTCGTTTCGACGGCGACGGTGAAACGGTTGTGCTCGGCGGCTCGCGAGAGGGCGTCCGGCCGGACGCAGAACGTGACCCGATCGGCGGTGTCGGGGAGTGCCGGGAGGAAAAACGTCCGCCCGTCGACGGTGACGCGTGACCGCTCGTCGGTCGTCTCGTCGACAGTGCCCTCGAAGACGTTGTTGTCGCCGACGAACTCGGCGACGAAGCGCGTCGCCGGTTCCCGGTAGATCTCTCGTGGCGAGCCAACCTGTTCGACCCGGCCGGCGTTCATGACGGCGAGGCGGTCCGAGATGGCCAGCGCCTCCGACTGATCGTGGGTGACGTAGACGGTCGTAATGTCGAGCTGGGTCTGGATTCGTTTCACCTGTCGGCGCAGCGACTCCCGGAGGCGAGCGTCCAGTGCGCTCATCGGTTCGTCGAGCAGGAGCAGGGAGGGTTCCGGCGCCAGCGCACGGGCGAGGGCCACACGCTGTTGTTGTCCGCCGGAGAGCTGTGCCGGGTCGCGCTCGCCCATCCCGGCGAGATCGACGAGGTCGAGCAGGTGCTCGATTCGGTCGTCGCGGGACGTGCCTGTGGGCGGATCGCGAAATTGCAGGCCGTAGCCGACGTTCTCGGCGACGGTCATGTGCGGAAAGAGCGCGTAGCTCTGGAAGACGACGCCGACGTCTCGGCGTTCGGGAGCGACGCCGGTGACGTCGTCCCCGTCGAACGAGACACGCCCGTTCGTGGGGTCCTCGAAGCCGGCGATCGTCCGTAACGTGGTCGTCTTCCCGCAGCCGGAGGGACCGACGAGCGTGAAGAACTCGCCGTCGCGGATCGTCAGGTCGACGTCGCGCAGGGCGAGCGTTCCCGGTTCGTCGGCCGCGTCGGGTGAGGTTCCCCCTCCCCCGCCGTAGCGCTTCGAGACGCCGTCGAGCCGGAGATCGGTCACTGCTCGAACCTCCCGCCGACGCGGTCGACGACGACGAAGCTGGCTGCGGTGACGGCGAGGAGCACCGTTCCCATGGCGAGGGCGGGACCGGATCGCCGGCCGAGGTAGCGCTCGACGGCCACTGGCATGGTGTAAGCGTCGCTCCCGGTCGCCAAAATCACCGTCGAAGAGAACTCGCCGATCGAGATGGCGAACGCGAAGGCGGCCCCGGCGACGATGGCGGAGGCGACGAGCGGGAGTTCGACGTCGAGCAGCGCCCGACCCCGCGAGGCGCCGAGGGCCCGGGCGGATTCGACCAGCGCCGGGTCGAGGTCGTCGAGTTGCGGCGAGACGGTTCGCGTGACGAACGGGTACGCGGCGACGGCGTGGGCGGCGACGATCGCCACGGTCCCGGTCACCTGCAGGCGCCACCCACCGGGCAGCGAGATCCCGAAGACGAGCCCCTGCAGGAGGCCGATCCCGAAGACGATGCCGCTGACCGCGAGCGGAAGCATGGCGAGCGTGTCGACGACCGTCCCGCTCCGGCCGGCCCGCGTCGTCACCACGGAGACGACGACACCCATGGGAACGGCCACGAGGAGCGTCGCAAGCCCGAAGAGTAACGAGTTCACGATGGCGCGGACAGGTAGCGTCTGAAACGACTCGCCCTCGAGCTGACGATCGAGCAGGAACGCGTAGTGACGGAGGGTGAACCCGCTCCCGTCGGTGACGCTTCCGAGAACGAGGCTCGCGAGCGGGCCGACGAAGACGACCAGCGCGAGGAGGCCGTAGCCGACGATCGCGAGTCGACGGGGCGAGACGACGCTCCGCAGATTCGGAAACAGGGGTTCGCGTGGGGGCGGAGAGCCGGTCGCCGAGAGCCCCGACTGGGCGGACTCGTAGCGGAGGTAGGCATAGGTTAGCCCGAGCGAGATGACGGTCTCGAGGATGGCGAGCGTCGCGGCTTCGGTGAGGGCGAGCCGGCTGACCCGATCGTAGATCCAGACCTCGACGGTCGCAAGTTCCAGCCCGCCGAGTGCGAGGACGATCGGGAACGTCATGAACGTGAAGATGAACGTCAAGAGGGCTCCGGCGAGGATCGCCGGGCGCAGTTGCGGGAGGACGACGTCGACGAATGCACGGCGCCGACTCGCCCCCAGACTGCGGGCGGTCTCGACGCTCCTGACGTCGACGGCCTCCCAGGCGGCGACCGTCACCCGAGCGATCAGCGGCGCGTTGTAGAAGGCGTGGGCCACGATCACGATCGCGAGCGGATTCCACTCGATGAACGGATACGGGCCCAGGCCGACGACGCCGAGGAGGGAGTTGATCGTTCCCGCCCGTCCGAACGTCGCGTAGAAGCCGACCGCGACGAGAATGCCGGGGAGGACGAACGGGAGGATCGTCAGTGACCGGATCGTTCGGCGGCCCCGGAAGTCGTATTTCGCGAGGACGGCCGCGGCCGGGAGCCCGAGTGCGAGGCTGGCGAACGTCGAGAGGGCCGCCTGGTAGGCCGTAAAGCCGAACAGGCCCAGACGGAGGCTCGGGGTATCGACGGCGAACCACGGGATCGAGATCCCGATTCCCGGGACGGTCACGGCGGTCGCGGAGATCGAAATTGCCGTCAGCCACCCCCAAATCCCCGCGAGATGGTCCGAGAGCGCAAGCGGATCGGCAGCGATCGTCGCCAGCTCGCCGACGAAGAACGGGTCTGAGAGGACGTCAGCGAACGATGCGAGCGTGACCGAGCCACGATCGACGACGGCCTCAGCGAAGACGATCGCGACCGGGACGTACAGCATCACTGCCAGAGTCGCCGCGGTGGCGAGCGCGAGGAGCGTCAGTGCGTGACGCTCGATCCAGGCGGTCACGGCCTCGATTCGAGCCGTCTCGACTCCAGTCCGGTCGGTCACATCCCTGCCGGTTGCGGTGTCGGACGGCCGGTCGTGCCGGGGCTCGTCGTCGGACACGACCCTACAGCCCGGTCCGGTCGCGCGCCCACTCCTCGACCCAGCCGTCGAGGTTGCCCCGGAGTCGGTCGTAGCCGATCGTCACGGCTTCGGGCGGTTCGTGGGCGTACTGGTCGAAGTCGTCGGCCAGATCGACGTGCTCGGGGGCAACCGCCGGGAACTGGACGTTTCGCTGGGCGATCTCGGCCTGGGCGTCGCTCGAGAACAGGAAGTCGACGAACGTGTGCGCGAGCGCCGCGTTCGACGCCCGGTCGAAGACGCCGACACCCTCGGGGTTGGCGTAGCCCTGCCCCTCGGGAAACGCGATCTGGTGGCGGCTCATGTCGTAGCCCTCGGCGGCCGCGAACACCTGGTCGGTCGAGTACGAGACCACCATCGGCCGCTCTTCTTCCATGTACGCGCCGTAGTACGATTCGGTCCAGTCTTTGAGGATGCGGACATCGTTAGCCGCGAGGTCGTTCCAGTACTCGAGATAGTCGTCCTCGCCGTACGCATCGATCGTCCACAGCAAGAACGCCTGGCCCGGGTCCGACGCCTGGGCGTTCTGGGCGAGGAGCGTCCCCTCGTAGGCGGGGTCAAGCAGGTCGTCGAACGTCTCGGGTGCATCGACGACGGTCTCGTCGTAGACCAGGCTGATGTACCCGGTGTCGAACGGACGAACCCGGCCGTGCGGGTCGCCCATCGCCAGGCCGTCGCGGATGCGGTCGGTCCGGTCGAGTCGGTCGTCGGCGAGTTCGAGAAAGAGCCCGCCGTCGCCGAGCTCGTCGTCGATGCGGGCCAGGTCGTCGACGTTGACCCCCAGATAGACGTCCGCCTCGAGCGAGGCATCCTGCGCTTCACGCTGGATGTAGTGGTTGAGTCCGTTCTCCGCCGTCGTCCACTCCAGGGTCGCGTCCGGGTAGGCCTCCTCGAACGCCTCCTTCAACCAAGTACCCGCCGGATCGGTCCCGTCGATCATGGAATCGTACGTGGCGACCGTGATGGTCCCCGACTTCGGAGAACCCGACAGGTCGTCCCCCGAATTCGGCGACCCGCTCTCGTCGCGTGTGAGACAGCCAGCGACCCCTGCGAGCGTCCCGCCACCGATCGCGCCGACGAACGTGCGTCGTTTCATTACTGGATGGTTCCACTGAGTGGTCTTAAGAACCAGCATTTATATCCCGAGATTCGTGCGACGATCAGTGACGATTCTATACGCCAACCGACCTCGCGAGTACGATAAAACGAACTAACGTAACAGAACTGACGGATCCCCACTTGTGACCGGACCACGGCGGGACAGACGAACGGTGTGCGGGGCGAAACCGTTAGGTGAACGAATCGACTACGAAGACACATGCGCCCCGCTCTCGGCTGGTGCTGGCGTCGCCCATCGAGAGCGGACAGTGTCGCCGTCGACGGCGTCGCGGCCTAACCCGGCGCTGCGATGTCGACAGCTCCCTTCGTTCTCTCCACCGCTCCCGGATAGCTATCCGACAGCACGCAGTTCGACCCGCAGCGACGCACAATGGCACGACACGATCCATCCGACGCACCCGACACAGCGGAATCGACCAGTGAACACCCGCCCGATCCAGCCACAGCGACCGGCGAACACTCGTCCGACCCAGCCACATCGGCCACCGAGCATTCGCCCGAACAATCATCGTCGACACGACTCGAGGGCGACACCGTCACCGGCATCGAGTACGAGCGCCTCGTTTCAGAGTTCGGCGCCGAACCGCTCTCCGACGAACAGATCGAGCGGTTCCCAGACCATCCAGCGATCCGGCGGCGGACGATGTACGCCGGTCGCGACGTCGATCGGTATCTCGACGCCGCCGACACGGGCCAGCCACACGCGATCGTCACCGGCGTCGGCCCCTCGGGCCCGCTCCACCTCGGTCACGTCCTCCCGCTGTACCTCGCAAAGCGCTTCCAGGACGAGACGGGAGCGACGGTGTACCTCCCGTTTTCGGACGACGAGAAGCTCCTCTCCAGAGACCTGACGTTCGACGAGATCGGCGAGTACACCCGCGACAACCTGCGGGACGTCCTCGCCGTCGGCTTCGATCCCGAGCGAACGCGGATCGTCCTCGACATCGCCGACGCCGACGTGATCTATCCCCTCGCCGTCTCGCTGGCCGAGCGACTGACGCCGGCGACCGTCGACGCGGTCTACGGCGAACAGGACAACGTGGGACTGTCGTTCTACCCGGCCGTCCAGGCCACGCACCTCCTGCTCCCGCAACTGGTCGAGGGACAGCAACCGACGCTGGTCCCCATCGCCGTCGATCAGGATCCGCACGTCAGGGTCTGCCGCGATCTCGCGGCCAGGGAGTCACTCCCCGTCGAAAAACCGGGCGCGCTCCTCGGTCGCTTCCTTCCCGCCCTCGACGGCCCGGGGAAGCTGAGTTCCTCGGACGACGCCCCGTCGATCGAGTTGACCGACGACCGCGAAACGGTCGCGAAAACCATCCGCGAGCACGCCTACACGGGCGGGCAATCGACGGTCGAGAAACACCGGGAACGTGGCGGCGACCCCAGCGTCGACGTGCCGTTCCAGTACCTGCGCTACCTGTTCGAACCAAACGATGTCGAACTCGAGCGGATCGAGCGCGCGTACCGTGCCGGCGAGTTGTTGAGCGGCGAACTGAAGGAGCTCGCGATCGACCGAATCGCGGACTTCCTGGCAGATCATCAGCGCCGGCGCGAAGCGCTCGGGCCGCTCGCGGACGAACTCGGCCCGTATCGGCTCCGCCCGGGAGAACGTGCGCGAGCGCTCGAACGGGTCGGCGTCCCGCGTCACCGGTCGACCTCCCTCCACCGAGAGGACCGGGAATAGCCACGCGGACGGACCGCCGAGACCGGCGTAGTATCGATACCGGCCAGTATGGCCGACCGATCGAGGGGCCATCAACGTTACCTACCGGGACCGTGAACGCTGCCGAAATGACAGCACCGAAACCAACGGAGGCACACACAGCAACGGGCGACAATCGAGAATCGGTCTTCGACGACGTTCCGTGGCAGCACGCGCTGGTCGTCGGAATCGGCGCGTTCGTCCTGGGATTCATCCTGCTCAGCGGCCTCGTGATGGCCGAGGGAGTGCTCGACGATAGCGTGACCGACGAGACCGACGAGGTCGATTCGCAGGGAGACGAACCGGGGCTTCTGACGGTGCTCGGATGGCTGTACTTTGGTACTCACTTCGTCGATCTCGGCGTGGACTCGGTGTTCGGATCGATATCGTTCGACATGTTCGGTGCGCTCATGGAAGAGGCCGTACTCCCCGAAATCCTCTGGCGGCTCGTCCCGGTCGTCGTCCTGATCGGCGCGGGTTACCTGCTCGCAGCGCGGGTGCTCCCGGCGACCGCGTCGCCGGAGGACGGAGCGAAGATCGGCGCGACGCTGACCATCGGCTATCTGCTCACGGCTGCGATCGGGGCGCAAGTGTTCGAGTTCACCGGTGACGAAGGGACGTCCGCAAGCGTCGAATTCACCGAAGCGCTGCTGCTGGCAGGGCTGCTCTATCCGATTCTCCTGGGCGCGTTCGGTGGCTACCTCGCCGTCCGCCGCGGGGCGACGGGCACCACTGCAGGCCAGTTCGGTCCAAGGGCTTAACCCCGCGCACCGAATAGGGCCGACTATGCAGCACGTGAAGATTCCGCAGGACCGCATCGGTGTCCTCATCGGCAGCGGCGGGGAGACGATGCGGGAGATCGAGTCGGCCGCCGAGGTCAGGCTCGACATCGACTCCGAGAACGGGTCGGTCGCGGTCGAGACCGTCGGCGATCCCGTGCTCGGCCTGAAGGGACCGGACATCGTCCGGGCGATCGGGCGCGGATTCGCCCCCGAGGACGCCCTGGCGCTGCTCGACGACGAACTGATGATGTTCGACATCGTCGACATCGACACAGCGTCCCGCAACGCGAACGACATGAAGCGACAGAAGGGCCGACTGATCGGCGAGAACGGCCGCACGCGCGAACTCATGGAGGAACTCTCCGGCGCCTCCGTCGTCATCTACGGCTCGACCCTCGCGATCATCGGGACGCCGGAACAGGTCGACGTCGTCCGCACCGCCGCAGAGATGCTTCTCGACGGCGCACCCCACGGTGCGGTCTACTCGTTCTTGGAAGAGAAGCACAACGAACTCAAACGGCAGGGGCTCGAGTACCACCGCTTCCCGGGCTCGGGAACCGAAGAACAGGCCTGATCGCCGGCACAGACCTGATCGCCGAGAGACAACGGCAGCCTGACGTTCTGGCGACCACATCCCAACCGGTTCTCCAGGTGAAACAGTAGCCGACCAACAGCAACCGACCACCAGCAGTCGGCCCACGTGTCCCAGACAGCGGTTTTCCCAGCGAAAACCGTACTTAAACCCCGCGTGCTAGATGACCACATAGTCTCCGAATCCCACACACGGGCGGCAGTCGGACGACAAGGAGCGAAAAGCCTATATAGAATCACAAACAATCCTTCGAGTGACTATGGCTCAGCAGCAGATGGGCAACCAGCCCCTCATCGTCCTCTCGGACGACAGTCAGCGCACATCGGGTAAAGACGCACAGTCGATGAACATCCAGGCCGGCAAGGCCGTCGCGGAGTCCGTCCGCACCACGCTCGGCCCGAAGGGCATGGACAAGATGCTCGTCGACTCCAGTGGCTCCGTCATCGTCACCAACGACGGTGTCACCCTCCTGACGGAGATGGAGATCGACCACCCGGCCGCCGACATGATCGTCGACGTCGCCGAGACCCAGGAGAGCGAAGTCGGCGACGGCACCACCTCCGCCGTCGTCGTCGCCGGTGAACTGCTCAAGCGCGCCGAGGAACTCCTCGATCAGGACATCCACGCGACCACCGTCGCGCAGGGCTACCGCCAGGCCGCCCAGAAGGCCACGGAGACCCTCGACGACGTCGCGATTGACGTCGACGCCGACGACAAGGAGATCCTCCAGCAGATCTCCGCCACCGCGATGACCGGCAAGGGCGCGGAGAACGCCCGCGACCTCCTCTCGGAGCTCGTCGTCGACGCCGTCCGCACGGTCGCCGACGACGACGGCATCGACACGGACAACATCTCCGTCGAGAAGGTCGTCGGCGGCGCCATCGAGAACTCCGAACTCGTCGAAGGCGTCCTCGTCAACAAGAGCCGCGTCTCCGACAACATGCCGTACTTCGTCGAGGACGCCAACGTCGCCGTCATCGACGGCGCCCTCGAGGTCAAGGAGACCGAGATCGACGCCGAGGTCAACGTCACCGACCCCGACCAGCTCCAGCAGTTCATCGAGCAGGAAGAGGCCCAGCTCGAGGAGATGGTCGACCAGCTCGCCGACGTCGGCGCCGACGCCGTCTTCGTCGACTCCGGCATCGACGACATGGCCCAGCACTACCTCGCCCAGGAGGGCATCCTGGCCGTCCGCCGCGTCAAGAACTCCGACGCCCAGCAGATCGCCCGCTCGACCGGCGCGACGCCCGTCTCCTCCGTCGACGACATCACCGAAGACGACCTCGGCTTCGCCGGCTCCGTCTCCCAGAAGGAGATCGCCGGTGACGAACACGTCTTCGTCGAGGACGTCGAGGACGCCCAGGCCGTCACCCTCATCCTCCGCGGTGGCACCGAACACGTCATCGACGAGGTCGACCGCGCCATCGAGGACGCCATCGGCGTCGTCCGCACCACCATCGAGGACGGCAAGGTGCTCGCCGGCGGCGGCGCACCCGAAGTCGAGCTCTCGCTCGCCCTGCGCGACTACGCCGACTCCGTCGGCGGCCGCGAACAGCTCGCCGTCGAGGCCTTCGCCGACGCGTTAGAGGTCATCCCGCGCACCCTCGCCGAGAACGCCGGTCTCGACCCCATCGACTCGCTGGTCGAACTGCGCTCCGACCACGACGCCGGCGAGACCGGCGCCGGGCTCGACGCCTACACCGGCGACACCGTCGACATGGAAGCCGACGGCGTCTACGAACCGAAGCGCGTCAAGACCCAGGCCATCGACTCCGCGACCGAGGCCGCCGTCATGCTGCTGCGCATCGACGACGTCATCGCCGCGGGCGACCTCGCCGTCGCTGACGACGACGAGGGCGACGACATGCCGGCCGGCGGCCCAGGCGGAATGGGCGGCGGCATGGGTGGCATGGGCGGCGGTATGGGCGGCATGATGTAAAACGACCTTTTACGCTACGCTCATTTCGCGCCGGCGGCTTCGCCGCACGGCGCGCCGACGCTCGGTAAAAGGTCGATCAAAAGCACTCCTCCTTCCCCGCCGACGTCGCTTCGCGACGTCTCTGGGTCAGTCGTCGGCCCGCTCGTTCACTCCGTTCACTCGCGGTGAACCCCTTCGTTCGGATCGCGGTTATACCGCTCATCTTCCCGCGGCTCTCGCTCACTTCGTTCGCATAGAGCCGCGCCTTCTCCGAACCACTCACTCGGCGACACTGGGACACAGATCGTCGCTCAATCGCCGTTGTCTCCAAATTGGTCTCGCTATTCTCGTACAAACACGGACATCGCGATCGCATAGCACTTGTCGGCGCCGACCGCGAGGGCCCGCACCGCATCGGAAATCGTCGATCGGGTGACCTCGTCGCCGCTGTCGGCGTCGAGGGGGACGACGCCCGATTCGGTTCCGACAAACAACCGTCCCCGGCTGCGGCGAGCGCTGTCACGGCACCGTCCGCGACCTGTTTCCGCCAGTCGAGATCCCCGACGAGTCGACGGCGAGGACGGCTCCATCGGCCGTCCCGGAGACGACGTGATCCTCGATCAGGGGCGGTGTCGACAGCGCCGCGTCGAATTCCTCGACCCACCGCTGGTCACCGGTATCCGCCTCGACCGTGCTGAGAACCTCGTCGACCGCGTATGCAACGATCTCGTCGTCGACCGCGTCGTCGAACTCAGGGAACGCAACGACGGGACGCGAGAGTGTCGGGTCCGCGGACTCGAATCGGCGCCGAGCGGATGGAACGCGTTCGAATAGTCACTGGCGGGCGAACGCTGGTACGGTACTGGTTCGATCAAATCCGCGAGTCACAACGACGGCCGACAGTTCTCTCACTCGGTCGTCCGTCCCGGACCGAGGACGGTGTCCTCGCCGAGTGCGGCCTCGCCCATGGCGAACGCCCGCGGACGGAGCGCACTGTTGACACCGAGGAACGTGTCGACGCCGAGCGTGAACTCGTCTTCGATGGGGAGCACCTGCGCGGTGACGTGGGCCGGCGTCTCTGTCTCGACGATGTGTTCGACGGCCTCCCGTTGTTCCGCCGAGTCGAACGGCCCACAGCAGAGTGCGAACGACCGCGGCCCTGGCAACAGGGAGGCGAACTGGGCTCTGGCCGCCTCGTTCTCGATGCAGTCTAAGTCACCCGGTTCGAGGAAGAACAGTCGCTGGTCGATGGCGCGACCCGACGAGAGCGAGGAGGCGTCGCTCTCGGTTCCGGTCGCGTCCAGTAGCCGAGAACGGTCAGCTCGCTCCGCCGTGGTTCGCTCGGGGCCGGACCGCCCCTCGTCGGTGGTATGAGAGAGGTACAGTTCGAGCATCGCGCGCAGGCCGGCCTTCGTCCCCCGCTTCCGGTAGAGTTCGGGCGCCCTGGCGAGGAGTTCCCGTCGCGCGCTCTCCGGCCAGGACCGGTAGTCGTCCGCAGCCAGCCAGGTTTCGATCCACTCGAGCGACTCGCTCGGCACCCCGCCCGGATCCATGTACCGGCTGAACCCCTCGATCTCGCGCTCGATCTCGACGAACGAGGTCTCGAAGACCGAGAGAAACCGTTCCAGGAAGGTCGCCGACCGGTCGTCTTCCTGGTACACCTCGGGCAGGTACCGGAGGTACGACTGGCGTGGACAGTACGCCATCACTGAATCGACCAGCGGCGCCGCCGTCGGCGTCCCGACGAGTTCGACGGCCACGTAGAGGTATCGCCCAGTCGCATCCCGCAACAGCGTCTCCTCGGGATCGATCGTCTCGACGAGTGTCCAGCGGTCGTCGGCGTGGTCGGCGAGCGTCTCACCTGCGGCCTCACACCACGACCGGATCGTCGAGACGTCGAACCGGTCGGATCGCTCGGCGAGGTCGGTCGGCGCTGCCGTCGCGAGCGCCCACAGCGAGTCGACGCCGCTCTCCCGGAGCGCCTCGATCGCACTCGGATCGAGCCCCTCAGTGCCAAGGCCCTCGGCGTCGAACGAGCCGATCGCCGCCTCGTCGGTCGCGACGTAGCGGAGTCTGACCTGCGTACTCGCCGAGGCACGGGCGATGTCGAGCGCGATGCGGTGCCACTCGACGGCGGCCCGTCCGGCATCGAAGCGGTGAAACGCCACGCCAACGTGGCGATCGCGTTTCGGGTGCCGAGCGTACTCGCCGACCTCCTGGAGCGCGTAACTCGCCCGCTCCTCGCCCAGGAGCGCGTAGAAGACCCGCCGGCTGTGCTCGTCGGTGGGTTGGCCGACGAGGTCGACACACGGCCGCGCGAGCTCGTGACGGAGCGTGAACCGTTCCTGGTCGGGGTCCCACTCGAAGAGCCCGTGTCCATCCCGGTCGTCGAACGTTCCGGCGACGACGAGCCTCCCTGACGGAACGGCGATCGCCGTCGGTGTGAACGAGGCGTCCTCGGTGACGAACGCACCAGTCGAGAGCGGATACAGGCCCTCACGACGCTCTTCCTCGGCGTCGAACGCACGAATCGTCCGTCCGTCACTCGTCTCGTCGAGGACGTACATCCGGCCAGCACAGACCGCGAGGTCGATCGGCGACTGCAGCCACCAGTCGACGGTCAGTTCCGCCTCGCCGCCGACGGTTACGAGCCGATCGTCACCGTCGACGACGTAGACGACGCCGTCCGCGTACCGGAGCGTTCGTGGGTCCGCCGCCTCACAGGGAAGCTGACCGAGTTCCCGCTGCAATCGCGGCGAGAGCGTGACGATCGAGCCGTCGGCGGCGTCGGCAACGTAGACGCGGTTCTCACTCGCACACACCGCACAGGGTCGATCGATCGAGGACTCCGAGCCCTCTATCAGCCGCTGATGCAGGTCAGTCGCGGGATCGTAGCGATACAGCGCCCCCGAGTCGTCGAGCGTGTAAAGGACGCCGGTCGGATCGACGGCGTGATCGACGACCGACACGCCGAGATCGGACTCGCGGATCGAGGTCGTTCGCGCGATCGACAGGCCGCCGTCGACGACGGCGACGTTGCGTTTCACCCACTCGTTCCAGTCGGCCTCACTCGTCGCCGTCGAGTACGAGTACTCCATCTCAGTTCACCCCACCCGTCCCGTGTAAGTCGACCGTCACCGAATCGACGGCGAACAGCGCCGCGTCGCCGATCTCGACCGTGTGTTCGTCGACCATCGTCCCCCCGTGGGCGGTGATCGAGAGGTCCGAGACGTGATCGATCGCCTCCAGATCGGTGAGTCGTTCGACGAGACGCGTCCCCTGTAACGGCTGGCCGAACGGCCAGCCGTCCCCGCCGGCGCCCGTGAGCGGGTGCACGTACGATTCGATCGCCTCCGCGACGGCGGTCTCGTGATTGCGCGCCGTGTATCCCGGACGGGTCCGGCCCGTCACGGAGAGTTCCAGTCCGACGTAGCGCGGCCCCCGAACGGAGACGCGGTCGGTCAACAGCGTCCGCTCGCCGACGTGTGACTGGACGGCCCGGACGAACCCGTCGCTGGGAACCGGCCGGCCCACGTCGGGCGGCGCGTACGGAACGACGACGACGGTGATCGGATCACCGACGAGCACGGCCGTCCGGGCGATTCGCAAGCCGGGCGTCCGTGCGGCCACCGAGCGAACGTCGTCGGCCGTGACGGCACGATAGGGGCGTCTGAGATCACGCCGCGCCCGGCGCATGGCCGCCTCGACCGACTCGGCGTCCGTCCCGCCCGTCGCCCCGGAAAGTGGGGAGACACCACCCTCGGCGGTGGCGAGCGATGTCCCGGCGATGCCGTCGGGCATCGGGTCGGCGAAGCGCCAGACCGCACCCGGCGACACGTTCCCCGCCTCGCCGCCGCCGTAGACGTACGACGCCGAGATCGTCGCGTTCGCCGGGGGAACCCGTCCGGAACGCCCGTCACCGAACGTCACGCGACCGCGGGATCGGTCGAGGACGTAGTGTGGATCGTCGGGCCCGGAGGCGTCGAAGTCGGGGACCTCGATGAATCGCTCGCCGTCGACGCTGACCGTCGCGGCGAACAGGTTCTCGTCGGGGAACGCGTAGGTCTGTCCGTCGAGTCCGAGCGTCTCCTCGGTGCCACCGGAGCCGGGAACCGTCACCGGGCGGAGCGATTCGTCCGCGACGCGCGCCCGGTGGCTCGCGGTGACGACGTTCGTTCGGACACCGTCTAGCTGTGGCGGAAACTCGTATCCCGGCGTCTCGACGCGACAGCGGAGCCAGCCGCGGTCGTCCGCCGCGTCGGAGAGCGCGTGGTCCCGTCCCGGCGCTGGTTGCGACGCCGTCGGGCGGGCGAGTTCGATCACTCCACCGTCGTACAGCGCGGTGGTCTCGTCGACGGCGATCGACAGGGGCTCCCAGGAGTCCATCTCGGGACCACGATACGCCCACGAGAGGTCGACCGTCGGCGAGAAGGATGGCTCGTCGGCGAGGGCGTCGCCCGGGGCTGGATCGGGCAGATCGTCGTCGTGATAGTCGACGACGAGCGTGAGCGCGTCCGTGCCAGCGAACGGGTCGCCGTCGAAGCCGAGAAAGAGCGCATCGTCGGCGCAGACGTCGTCACCGAACGGTCGGTAAAACATGCCACTCGTTCGATTCGCCTCGGTGTGGTCCGTCTCGCCCGTGCCATCGACGGTGGCGACGCGATCGATCTCGGCCCCCGAGAGCACGACGTCGTGGTCGGTCTCGAACCGATAGCTCTCGTCGGCGCCGTCCGCGACGGCGAGTCCGGTTCCGGCCGGAATTCGCGTCCCGACGGTCGACTCCGGTGGGTCGATCGACAGCGGCGCGGACGCAGCCGTCTGCGGTCGGCGTTCGTGCCCGAGGAGCCGAAGGTACTTCTCCCGGTGGGCATCGGTCACCTGGTCGAGCTGATAGCTGTGCGTCTCAGTCACCCACGCGAGCACTTCGAGGATCGTGATCCCCGGATCGTGTGGGTTGAAATCCGTCCACTCAGCTTCGTACGCGGGGATCAGTTTCTTCGCCTGCTCGAGCAAGTCCTCGTACGTTTGATCGTCGAGCGTCGGGACATCTATTCCCATGTGACTGGCACCTCCGTGTCGGCACTCGTGCGAGCCGGTGCCGGCAGGTATCGATAACACGCCAGCATATCGGCGGCTACCGGCACCGACGGTGTGTCGACGGCCATCGACACCGACGGCACGTCGGTAGCAATCGATACTGATGACGGCACGTCAGCAGCCAACGACGCCGACAGTCGTCGCCCTCGGTGAGCGATCGACCGGTCGCTCATCGGTCCACCTCCATCGTGACCGTCAGGTCGTGCGACCCACTGCACGGGAGCGTATCCCGGGGGAGCGATCGGTGCTCGTCGTGACGCGAGAGGGTTCGACGGTCACCGGACCCGGAGAGCGTCACGTCGAACGCGAGGACGTCCGCGACAGCCTCCACGTCGGCCACGATGTCGGCGAGTACCTGTGGTTCCGGTAACTCGCCGAACGGCCATCCGTCCCCGTCGTTGCCCGACAGCGGGTGGAGGTAGGCGTCGAGTCGTGACGAGATCGTTCGCTTGAGCTGTGAGACGCTCTTGACCCCCGTCGCCTCGACCGTCGCCTCGACCGACACCTCGCAGTAGCCGGGTCCACGAACGACGATATCGGCACCGTCGTCCGCCGCGACCGACGCGGGTGCCCGGTCGTAGAGCGCCTCGCGAACGCGGTGTTTGAGTGCGACGGAGGGAACCGGCTTCTCCCGGTCGGTCTGCGGGACGATCAGGACCGTCACCCGGGACTCGCCCGCTCGGCGATCGAGCGACGGATCACACGAGACGACCGCGAGTTCCGGGAACGTCGCCATCGCCACCTGCTCGTAATCGCTCGGCGTGACGGCGCGCCCGCGATGTTTGAGTCGGTTCGTCGCCCGGGAGACGAGCGTCGCCGTCGACTCGGTGTCGGCGCCACCGTCGGCCGCCATCGGATTCGTGACGGATTCGACGAGGGCGATCGAACTGTTGAGCGTCGTCACCGCGCCGGCCTCGACCGTCCCATCCTGGCCACCACCGGTCGTGAACGTCGCCCGGACGTTGTCGGTGCCACTCGGCGGGATCGCACCGGCGTCGCCGTCGCCAAACTGGATCACGCCGAGCGTTCGATTGGAAACGTAGTGCCGGTCCATCGGCCCCGAATCGAGGAAGTCCTCGACGGCCTGCCAGCGAACCCAGAAGGCGCTGCACTCCCCGCGTGCGTCGTACTCGGGATCGACGTCGGCTGGACGGGTCTCGCGCAACCGTCGGCGCTCCCCGGCCGAAAGCGTCGCGTGTTCGTCCACCCACACGTCGACGTCGATCAGCGGCGCGTGCGAGCACCCGAAGGACTGCTCGTGTGAGCCGTCGCTCGAACCGAGGATTTCGTCTTCGATCGTCGTCGTGTTGTACGCCCACCCCGTGTTGTTGTAGAGGCCGTCGAGAACGGGCGGCGGTGCCGTCCGATCCGACGCCGCAGTCGCCTCGTCGGAAGCTGGCGACGTCGAGGCGTTCGCCATCGAACCGGCCGAGAGGTCGAACTCGTCTTTGGTCACGCGAGCGCGGATCCAGTGGCGCTCCCGGCCGAACAGCGACAGTGGCCGGGTCGGGGTCGGGAGCGTGAACGTGACCATCCCGCGCTCGGTGAGGCCAGCGGTCCGGTCGACGACATCGAGCGGTTCCCACTCGCCGCTGGCCGGATCGGGACAGTACTCCCACTGGACGGCGGTGTCGAACGAGGGCGGGTACGGAGCGTCCTCGACCGGGACGAACAGCGACAGGGGACCGTCTCGCAGCGGTTCGTCGAAGCCGACGTAAACCGTCTGCGTCTCGTCGGCCAGATCACGGAACGCGGCGAACGAGCCGTCGCGGGGAGCGAGATCCTCGCTGTACGAAGCGTTGTTGTGTCGAAACACCGCCTCGAACGGGCGCTCGCCGCGGTCGTAGTGGACCACCAACTCCTCGAAGACCGGCTCGTCCGCGTCGGAAACACGCCGTCCGCGCTCGCCGTCGTCGGTGACGTCGAACTGCGGCTGGCCGTACGAGCCGCTGACGAGCCGGCTGCGTATCCAGACGTTCTCGTGGCCCGAGACGGTCGTCGGCTCGATATCGTCGGGTACGTCGAAACTGACGCGCCCGCCCGTCGTCAGCGCGTCCGTCTCGTCGGTCACCGACGTCAGTCGCGTCCAGCCGTCGCCGTTCCAGTACTCCCAGGAGAGGTGTGGCGGTCCGCCGACGACGCCGCCGGCTGCCAGCCCGGCGTCGTTGTCGGCTCCGCCCGTATCGGTCGCCGACACAGCGCCGTCACCGTCCGATGGTGGGACGAACTCGAGTTCGACGACACCGCCGGGTTTCGTGAACGCTTCTTCACACGAGACGTAGAACGTCGCCGGCGGATGGGGCATCCGTCCGAACGGCCGAAGCGTCTCCGTCGGCGACAGCGGCACGTCGTTCGACAGCAACTGATCCGGTTCGCGTCCGTCGGGACAGCCGACGTGGATCGCAAGCGACCGAATCGTCGCCGAGAGCGATCGCGACGCCTCACGCCGGCGACAGCGAATCCACCGGCTCGTGGTCCCGGCGACGGTGTGTTCGACGGTCGACCCCGGCAACCGAAAGGTCCGGGCGGCGTGGCGGCTGTCAGTCGCCTCGAACCGATCACCCGTCGCCGATCGCGACTGAAGTCGCTCCTGTAAGCGTTCGACGCCGACGTCCTCGTCGGCCCACTCGCCCTCCGTGGACTCGGTGAGCGGGTGCCAGCCCTCGTCGCCGTCGGAATCGACACCGTAGTACTCCCACTCGACTGCGTCGAATACCCGATCGGCGTCGTCCGCGGTCGTCAGCGAGAGCGTGAACGACGACCCCGAATCGAGCGTGAGCGCAGCGTCGCTCCCGAGATAGAGGACGTGCGCCTGCCGATTCTCCCCGTCGAAGAGCGTGACGGGACCATCGTCGTCGACGAGTTCGTCGTGTGCGACGATCCGATCCGTCGAGGGGTCGACGGCGACGAGGTCGGCGAGCCTCGCGCCGGTCGCCTCGAAGCCGCCCTCCTGGGGCAGTTCGAACACCTGCGGCTCCCCCGACCCCGTCTCGGCGACCGCCTGCGTCCCCGCCGGAATCGCCACGTTCCGATCCAGATCGGTCGATACCTGAAACGTGAGGGGGACGCGTGCGGCCTGGGGCGGCCGCCGGTCGAAATCGAGCGCGTCGAGGAACGCGAGTCGGTGTTTCTCCGGTACCTCTGCCAGTCTGGTCCGGAGATCCGCCTCGAACTGCGAGAAGATCCGAACCAGCGCCCGGCCGGCGTCGGGCGTCCGTGGGTCCCACGCCTCAGTGTAGGCGTCGGCACGCTCGAGTAGCGTCTCGAACACCGCCTCCTGGTCGCGGTCACCCAGTCGTGGTCCCTGACTCACGCGTGCTCACCCATCGCCTTCGGTGATGTGGAACGGGTAGACCATGTTCGCGAGACTGTTCGTCGTCCGGACCCGGTAGTCGATCTCGATCAGGACCCGGTTGGGCTCGTCCGCGTCGGTCCGCGCCGAGACGTTCTCGACGTCGATCCGCGGCTCCCAGCGAACCAGCGACTCGTGGACGGAGTTCTCGATCAGATTCAGCGTCGCCGGCGACGCCGACGAGTAGACGTGGTCGTGGATATCACAGCCGAACTCCGGACGCATGAGTCGCTCACCCTTCGCCGTCCCCAGGATGAGCCGAATCGCTTCCTGAATGTCGTCCTCACCGGACGAGAGGGCGAGATCGCCGCGATGGTCCGGTCGAACCGGGTACCGCCAGCCGGAGCCGAGAAATTCGTCAGCCATGGTTAGCCGATGAGGACGCTGGGACAGCCGGCCGCGATCGTGTTCGGCGGCCCGCTCTCGACGATCGTATCACCCATCCTGGCGGCGGGGAGTTTGTTGATCAGGACGGACGTACTCCCCGCGACGACGGGGCCGCCCACGTGGGGGACGACACCCGTCGTCAACGGACAGGTGTGGACGTCACCCAGCGCGCGCCACGCGGGCTTTTTGCCGATCAGGACGTTCGGACTGGCGGTACCGGTCAGTGGCGTTCCGTGTGCGGTCTGGTCGCCGAGTCTGGCTGCTGGTTTCATAGAGATGTCCTCAGTTGAGCTGGATCAGGGCCCCTTTGAGCGTCATCGGGCCCGTGGAATCGATCTTCATCAAGCCGGACGACGAGATCGCGACCTGCGCGTTACTCGAGAGCGAGACCTTGTTCTTGCTCGAGACGTCGACGGCGGTGCCGCCGGAGAGCTTCAGCTTCTTTGTCCCGTTGACCGTGATCGTGGGCGCTTTCAGGTCGAGTTCCTTCGCCGCCTCGATGGAGACACTACCGCCCGACGAATCGAGCGTGATGGCGTTGTCGCCCTTCTCGTCGCTGATCGAAACCGTCTCCGACCCGCTCGAATCGTCGATGCGGATCTCGTGTCCGCCGCTCGTCTCGATCGTGATCGAGCCCTCGTCGGCGTCGTCGAAGGTGATGGCGTGGTCGCTCCGCGAGCGGATCTCGCGAACGTCGTTTTTCCCCTCGGTGTTCGTCTGCGGTGGCTTTTGCTTGCCGTTCCAGAGCGAGCCGACGACGAACGGCGTGTGAATGTCGCCGTTCTCGAACGCGACGAGGACCTCGTCGTCGACCTCCGGGAGGAAGTACGAGCCATAGCCGTCCCCGGTCATGGTCGTCGCGATCCGCGCCCAGTAGCTCTCGTCGTCGGCGTCGCGCCAGGGGAACTTGAGCTTGACCCGACCGAGATCCTTCGGATCCTCGTTGTCGGTGACGATACCGACGACGACGCCCTGAATCCCACCGTCGGAAGTCTCGCCGTCGAAGACGCCCGCACGCGTCATGCCGGCACCTCCACGACCTCGAACGATGTCCGGTAGCCCGAGGCACCCATCCGGTGGGTCGCCTTGGTCACGTGATACCGTCCGGAGAATCTGGAGCCGAGTTCGGCCAGTTCGATCGTCTCCCCGGCCCGAATCTCGGGAATGCCGTCTGCCTCACCGTGGCCGGTGACGATCCCGTCTGCGTACTGGTTGTGTTTCGTCGTTGCGATGCGTTTGGCCTCGTCTCGTGACATGGCTGGCACTCTGAACACCTCTTTGTGAGCCGCGCTCGCGCTGCCCGCGGTCGCCGTGATCTCCTCTCGTTTCCCGACGTCCCACGACCGAACCTCGACCCGGTAGTCCTGTTTCTGCTGGGTGCACTCGCCGAAGAAGTCGTGCAGTGCTTCTCCGTACCAGAGTTCGACGGCCGGGTCGTCGTCGACGGCGCTCGATCGCGGGACGAACCGAACCGTCTCGCGCGTCGCGTAAAATTCGAAGCCGTAGGTCGCCGCCAGATCCTGGATAAAGCGGTAATCGGTCTTCCCGTCCTGAATGAGTTTCTCTCGCTTGATATCGGCACTCTGGACGTCGATCGAGGAGAACGCGTACGACGAGAGGACGTCTTCGACGGCCGCGCCCACCGTCGTCTCCGACCACGAGTCGGATCGCGTCCCCTGCATCGGCGCCCAGAGCAGTCCGTACCCCGAGAGTTGGACCGACGGGCCGCGGTCGAGCGTGAACTCCCCCGAAACCGACTGAATCTTTCCCGACAGCAGTGGCGTGAGCTGCCCGTCGTCGCCGTATCCCATCGAGATATCGACGTCCGTCCCGATGGCGAAGTCGTCCCAGTTCAGTCCCGCGAACTCGTCGAGTTCCTCGTCGAACGGATAGTTCAGGGTGAACGAAAACCGATCGGCACCCTCGAAGGAGGTTTCGACGACGAGGTCGGCGATTCGACCGCCCGGCTCCTGAAACGTCTGGCCGCCGACGTCGACGGTGAAGCGGGGTGAGTATCGTGGGTGGTTGTCTATCGTACTCATGTGGCGTCGCTCGATTACAGCGGCGGCAGTTCGAGTCGCTCACCCGCCGCGATCGCCCGCGGGTTCTCGATGTCGTTCTGCTCGGCGATCGTCCGCCAGTGGGAGGGGTCGCCGTACTCCTCCGAGGCGATCAACCAGAGCGTATCGCCCTCCGTCACCGTCCAGACCTTGGTCTTGTCCGTCGACTCGGGCGAGACCTCCGACTTGTGGTAGTCGGCCGTCTTGTACTCCGTGAAGACGACCGAGACGCGCGCCCGGATCGGGACACCGCTCGGCAGAAACTTCGTGAATTGCTTGTTCGCCCGTTCGAGCAGCGCGGTAAAGGTGATACCGTCGCCCCAGACGAACCGGCAGACTGGTGGCGCGTGGAGTTCGCCGTCGACCGACAGCAGCGTGTCGATGTGTTTGGTATACCGCTCGCGAACGTCGACCGTCGCACCGTCCTCGTCGAGCTCGTCGGTCGTATCGAAAAACAACTCCATCGAGAGACGTTCGGCGTTTCCGTCGACGAACTGCATGATCGACGCACCCGACCCCGTCGCTTTCATCTCACCGTAGTTGACGCTCTTTTCTACCGTGTACGAGTTCGGATTGAACGAGCACTCGATCGTCTCACCCCCCTGTTTCCCGTTGACGATCATGATCTGTGCCTTCTCTAGCGTTCCGCTTCGTGACATCTACAGTCCCCTCCGTTCGCGTTCGATCCGCTGTTTGCGTTCGAGTTTCCGGTACAGGCGCTCGACTACGCGATCGACGTCGGCGTCGAATCGCATCGCCTCGTCGATCGGTGCGTCGACGCCACGTCGCCGGTCAACGCCCCGGGAACCACCGTCGATTCCATCAGTTCCCGCTTCAGTCGCACCACCGACAGCGTGGGTTTCGTTCGAGGGGCTCGCGTCCGTCCGTGGCGGCAGGTCGTCGAGCGCCGACGCCGGCGTCGGATGCCGTCGATCCGGCTCGTCACCGGCAGGCCGCGAGTGGGATCGACTTGCGTCCCTCCGGCGGGTCGTCTCCGGGCGAGATCGAGCCCCACCAGCCGATGACGAACTCGACGGAGCGCCCGGCGTCGTCGGGCGATTCGATCGCTGGCTACCGGCCGCCGAACGGGCGGACGAATACCCAGCACCCACACTGTCAGCTTGCGATCGAGTGGTGCTGGAATCGGCCATCTGTGGCGCGTCCGTCCGGCCACTGGCGAGCCCCGCAGTCGGTGCGGGCTGTCCAGCACTATCGGGGCCAGTCGAACCCGACTGCCCGGCGTCCTGACCCGCCGGTGACGGTGTGTGGCGATAGACGAACGTCGCACCGCGAGTGGCCGATTTCATATTGTTATCCAGTCCACCGTTGGATATTCGTTTCCTTCCTGTTATTTTATATCTATCTGTTTTCGTGTCTTCGGCCGGCCCGATTGCGTGTGCGGTCCGAGTCGGTGCGGACCGACCGGCCGTCTGTGCAGTTGCGACATCGACCGACCCGAGAGTGGCGGACGGCGATGAGCCGTTGGTGGGCCGACCGCGTCGGTCAGTTGGTGGATCAGTCGTCGCAGTTGGGCCCGTGCTTGTCGCCGCCGACGAAGTCGTGTGATCTGCGACGATAGGCGCCTGCCCCGCCGCGGCGTCGGCATCCGCATCGGTCGAACCGACGACGGGACCACCGGAACGCACAGCGCTGGGCGGTCGTGTCCGATCGACCACGCGGCGGGTCAGCGAACGGCCACGGAGCCCATCACTAGCCTCCCGACCGCCCGCCGTGTCGGCGTTTGCCTCGGGCGAAGTCGGCCCGCCCGCGGCCGACTCAGTGTCGACCGATGGGGCACGGACCGGGACCGACGCGGCGAGTCCGTTCTCGCCTGTGATCCCGACCCAATCGGCACGCGATGGGACCGACGATCGATCCGCAACGACGTTCCGTGACGTACGTTCACCCCGGCGCTCGCGTGTAGCCGCACGCGCAGTTACCTGCGTTTGGCCAGCAGCGCGCCGACGTGACGACGGACTACCGACATCGACGACAGCCTGCGTCGAACCGTCCGCAGCACCTGAAAGAGGGGTGTCGTCGACAGTGGCAACAGCGACGGCGTCGGTACTCGAACGGCGGAAGTCTTCGGGACGGAGAGAGGGAGTGTCGTGGTCGCTCGCCGCCGTGAGGACCGCGACCCCGTCCGAGTCGAAGTCCCCCTCCCCGCCGTGTGGCGCCCCGGTTCGACCCGTCCGGCTTGGGCCGGTCGAGGTCGTCGGGACACCGCGCTCGTCGGTCGCTCCCGCAGCGTGGACTCGCACCGGACGGTGCGACGGCCGTCCCCGTTCACGACGAACCGGATCCGCGTCGGTTTGCCTCCGCGACGGGCGCACAGCGGCAGACGGACGAGTGGACGCAGCATCGGACGGTCGGACGGTTGCATCGGCGACACGGACAGACGCCTCCCGGGTCAAGTGAGCGGTCAGCGAGTTGTCCCCGTCTGGGCGCCAGCGTGCGATCGGCGTCGAACCGGCCGACGAGGGACGTACAACGTGTGGCGCCTGTCGTGGCGGTTCCACGACATCGGACGAGGCCGTTACAGCGGCCGAGATCGACGAACCGATCGACGCCGACGTACCGGTCGACGTCTCACCTGCGTCAGTTGTGACACCACCGACACCAGTCGGCGAGGAAGCGGTGTGAGAGTCGCGAGACTGCGGCCGGGCGGCCGTCTCGGACGACGAGTCGGCGACACTCGACACCTGCGGACGACTCGCCCCATCGTTCGGCCGTGTCCGATCGGGCGGCTCCGGCGACCGGTCGTGACGGTCGTTTTCGGACTGCACAGTCGTCGCCGCGGGCGACTCGGGAGTGGACCGCTCGCCTTCGGATCGATCGGCCCCAGTTCCGGGCGCCGATCGCCTCACGGATGCCGACGTGACCGACTCGAGAGTCGGCGGCGATCGAGAGTTCGTTTGGGCCCCAGTCCGAACGTCGACGTCGGAAGCCGTCCCAGCGGCTGGGGGACGCGGCATCGAAAACAGCCTGGCCCGTCGCTGCACGGCAGCACCGACGGTCCCGGGCCTTCGCCCGTCGACGCCACCGGGTTCGACGCCGTCAGTTGGGCGGGGCGTCGTCCCGTCGGCTGACGGTGCGACAGTCGGTGAGCCCTGCCGACCTGGAGAGCGGGCCGCTTCGACACCAGTCGCGGGCGAGCGAGCGGGAGTGACACCGCGGGGAGACGATTCGGTCACCCTGGCCGCTGCCTCCGGATCCGGGCCGGCCACCCCGGCTGTCGCCCTCGTACCGGCGGTAGCCGGCTGACGGGCGAGCGGCCCCGCCGCTTCGTCCCCGGCACGGGCCGATCGGTCCGATTCGTGCGGCGAACGGCGCTCACCGCCGACCTGCGTCTCGTCGTGAGCGGGCTCGCCGGCCCGATCACCGATCGAAGCCGACGTATCGAGGACGGTCGGTCGTGCGGCCACCGCGCCGGCATCGCCCTGCCGGCGAGACGCAACCGAGACGGCACCGCCGGGTTCGGACCGGCCAGTTGCGATACGTGTGGCGGGACGCCAGTCGGTCCGGCCGGCCGTGGCGTGGACGAGCCGAGTTGTGCCCGCCGTCGAATCGGATTCGGCCGTCGCAACCGGCAGGGATGGCTCCGTGCCGGTCGAAGCCACCGTCCCGGTGGGAACGGACAGCGGACGAGTGTCGCCGAGAGACCGGTCCGCAGGCAGTCGTGTGGTACTGGTGGGAGTCGGCGACGGAGCGACGGGACGATCGGAAGACGGCGGTGGCCTGCTCACAGCCGGTTCGTCTGTCCGGGTCGTCGCCATGGGGTGGGTCGACCGGTCAGGCGTGACGGGGTCCGGCCGCTCTGTGACCGACTCCCCCGTCGACGGTTCGACCGCACTGTCGGGAGAGCGCGGTGCTCCAGCGATCGATTCGGGACGAGCGGGCTCGCCGTCCATCGGTTGTGTGCTGACGCGTGGCTCACGTCGAGCACTCGTCTCGGCAGCCGGTGCCGGCCCGTCGTCGGTCCCGTGACGGCCAGCCGGTTCGCCAGGTCGCTCCGCCGTCGGGACGGAAGCCGATTGTGCCGGACGGGTCGACGGTTCGGGAGTGTGCGTTCGGAGCGCTGCAGGCGTTCCCTCGGCAACGTCCGGCCGAGAGCGACCGGTGGGTAACACATCGGACTCGGGCCGCTCCTGAGCCAACGCCACCTCGTCGGTATCGGTTCCTGTGTGCTCCTCCCGTCGAACGAACGTCCGTCTCGTCGGTGGCGCGGGTGTGCTCGGTGCGTCGGGTTCGGACGTCGTCTCGAACTCGCTCGACAGTTCGACGTCGGCGATCGACGCCGTGCGTTCGGTGAAGGGTGATATGGTCGGTAGTGCGGGTGAATCGGCCGGTGATTCGTCGCCGTCCACCGCGCCGTCGGCCGTGCGGTCGCGGCGGGCTGGCGCAGACGATCGAGTCAGCGGTGCGTGGGTCGACCCGCCGGCGTCGAGAGCGGCTCCATCGATCCAGCCACCCGTCGACGGGCGGTCGACTGTCGGTCCGGACGGGTCCAACCACGTCAGTCCGTCGTCGACAGTCGCCGGTGGATCACCATCCGAGCTGCTGCCGTCGACAGCAGCCACGTCGCCTTCGGACGGTCGGCCGTCGGTTCGTCGCCGACGAACGGTGAGTGCGAGCGTCGACCAGCGGCGAACGATTCGCCGAACGAACCGACCAGCGAGCCGATCCGGATCCATCGTCTGGATCGAGCGCTGGCGTCTGGCGACAGAGCCCAGTCCGGTCGTCGCGACAGCGCCGAGCGGTGGCGTCGGCGACGCTGCGTCGGACGCCTCGAGACCGTCGTGGTCGAATCGCGAGATGGAACAGCCGTCGCTCGTAACGGCGCATCTGACGTCGCGCAGGGGCAGACTGGTCGTAGAACGGTCGTCCTGATGCATCATTGGTGAGCGAAGTCCGATTTCGCGCGCGTATTCCTATTAGCCGCGAGATAATTTAGTATTTTCCCACAGTGTCCTTGGTGTGAGTGTCAGCGTATTCGATCAAATGCGGGCCGGGGTATCGACCGCGGGTGAGCAGCGTTACTCCTGGGGAACCAGTTCCGCTCCGGACGAATTCGGTTCCGGAGTGGCCTCCGGTTTCGAGAGTGCCCCGTCGATGGCGTCGTCGGCCAGTTCGAGCGCGAAAATGTCACCCGACCTGGTGAATAGCGTCGGCGTCTCACCACCCCGTTTGAGGCTGTATCCGAGCGGCAAGTCGATCGAATCGTCGTTGGGTTCGAGCGTGAAGGAATCGGGAATTTCGAACGTACAGACGGCACCGGGGCGAAGTGTGACCGCCACGCCGAGTCGGTAGAGTTCGAAGGAGGTGTCCCTGATCCGCGACTGGGCGAGGTCCACCGACGTGCTCGACTCGTTCTTGATGGTCAGTTCGCGTATGGGCCGAGCCTCGGGTGTTCGAACGGCGACGATAGTGATGTCCGTTCGCTCGACGGTCGTCGTCTCGTAGCGGTTGTAGACGACGAGCGTGATCGCGATTCCAAGGAGGGCAGTGAGCACTGCCGTGATCGTGACGGACGCCGTCCCGGCGTACCACGTCCAGACGGACCACAGCGAGAGACCGCCGACCATCGCACCGAGGAAACCGACGATCAGCGACAGCGTCCGACTCTCCAGCCCGCGGGTGTGGACGTAGCCGGTCTTCACGGACGAGAGGGCAGAGGACTGATCGCCGTTACTCCGTCGATCGAACAGCAATACGAGCCCGGCGGAGAGCGGCCAGGTGACGAGAAAGCCGAGCACGACGGTGTAAGCCGGAACGCGGTCGAAGAGGGTCGCGACGAGTAGGGAGCCGGCGAGGAGTGTCGCGACGAGACAGCCGACGATCACCGCCTGTGCCCACGCCGAGTAGGTGTTCCAGTAGGTTTCGATCTCCTCACGGTGCCGGCGAACGAGCAGGAAACACCCGCCGACGAACAGCCCGAGTAGCGCCACCACGATGAACACGACGGTGGTCGGTTCCAGGACCCACCCGACGAGCGGGAGTGAGATCGACGGGACGTACTCGACGAGGCCCGTCGGTTCGGCGAGCAGCGCCGCGAGAAGCCCCGCGAACACGGCCACGACGAGGACGGGAAAGATCGGGGCGAGCCACTGGGTCACGACGCGGCCGAGTACCTTCTTGACCGGGCCGAGCAGTGCGTTCATCGGGCCACCCCGCGGCCGGCGGGCCGTCCGGCAGTCCGTCGACGACCACGAATCCATCCGGGAGCCTCACTCGAGTTCATGCGATCCAGATAGTGTCCAAAAACCACCGGCGAAATATAAAGACATTGATTTAATAAATCAGATTTAGCTAGTAGTTCGATGACGGTCGGTATCCAGTAACGTGTGATATAGTGGCCATAATGGAGAACGGTAGACGGTCGCGAAAGAAGGAAACAGACGGGTGAAACCTGACAGGTCGGCTGAGGAGCAACGGACAGCCAATCTCGGTGTCGGGTCAGACGGTCCGGATCCGCACGTCGGTCCCATCTCGGTCGCTCTGTTCGGCGCCACTGGGGGCGGACAGGGCGTCTTCGATCGATGTGCGAACGGTCGCGTGCGCATCGGTCCCTGCGACGGCCGGGCCGGCGCACCCGACCGTTCGCCGATCGAACGGAACGTCGAGCGCCTCGTAGACAGCCTGCAACACGTCGGCGATGGGCTCGGCGTTGTCGACGAGGCAGATCCCGGCCCCCAGTGCCCCGTCAGCGGTGACGCGCTGGGCGAGCCCGACGACTTTCCCGCCATCGGGAAGACGGAGCGAATGTGACCCCGGACAGAACGAGTTCGGCGGTTCTCCCTCGACGACGGTGACGCCAGCCGCGTCGAGGCCGTCGACGACAGTCCCGGTCAGCGACGCGTAGCGGTCCTGAATGCCGGAGCGGAGGTCGGCGACGGGTTCGGCACGAGCGAACGCCAGTGCCGTCTCGCCGTCGTAAGCGACCGCCCGCCCACCGACCCGTCGCTCGACCGGCTGGAACCCCCGTTCCGCGGCGAGGCCCCGGGCCCGTTCGAACCCGTCCCGATTGGCGTCTCGCCGCCCGAACGCGACCTGTCGGTGCGGCGTCCAGACGCGAACCGCCCGGTCGCCGTCGGCCGCGTGGTCGAGCAGGCGCTGGCTGGCCTCGCGATCGGCGGGGATGGTCTCACCGCGCCCGCGATAGACGTAGACCGTCACAGTCGACGGTTCGAACCCGAACGAGGTAAACCTACGCGACTCGCAGGTTCGGCCGATGACCGACGGTGGTGGCAGCGAGCACGAGCGAGATCCGACGGAAGGCGGAGCGGCCAACGGAACGCATCGTGTCACCCTCGGCGAGGACGTGCTCGACCAGTACCGCCGGTTCTCCCTCTATAACTCGCCCTATCCGGCCCACGACGCGGGCTGCGCGATCGACCTCTACCCCGGCGACAGCGACCCCGACGCCGGGCTCGCCACCGCCGCGCCGTCGCCCGTCGGCGGGACTGTCCGCGAGACGCGGACGGTTCGCGCCCCACCAAAACCCTACGCACCCGACCACGACCACCTACTTCTCGTGGACGTCGAGACACCGGCGCCCCTCCGCGGGCTCGTCGCCCGAATCCTCCACGTCGATCCCGTCGTCGAAACCGGCGACCGTGTCGCGATCGGCGACGACCTCGGCACGCTCGTCCGCGCCGGCTTCTTCGCCCCCTGGGTCGGCACCCACCTCCACGTGGGATTCCGGACGGCGAAACAGAACCTCCACCGCGCATCGGGCTCGCTCCCGATCGACCTCGGCGTCGCCGTCCGGCCGCTCACTTGGGACGGGACGGGGACCGTCGTCGCCACCGGCGAGACCTACGCGATCCTCGACGCGCCCGGCCACCCGTCACCCGGCGACGAGTGGGTCGGAATCGCGGCCGACGACGGTGGCGTGCTAGACGGCGGCCTGCCACACTACGAGACGGGTGGCGTCCTCCACGGGACCGACGAAAGCCGACCGACGAACGAGTCCCCTCGACGGGCCGAGCCCGCTCCGGAGGGCGGGAGGGCGGCGCAGTCGGTCCGGCTGAACGGAGACGCGATCGGCCGGGCAGACGGACGGACGATCCACTGGGGCGATGCCAGGGTGCTCGTCGACGGGGAGCCGGTGACCGGCCTCTCACTTTCCTGCGCTCGTGACGACGGATTCGGGCCGAAGCTGATCTGTCCGGATCGGGCGTTCGCGATCGGCGATCGCGTCGCGGTGTCGGTTGATCGAGAGTAGCTACCGGCAAGGGTCGACACGGTCGAGCCGATATCGCTCGAACTCATTCTGGCAGCGTCGGGACCCGTCGTTCGAGCGTTTGGAGACACGACTCGAGTACCGCCATCGGGTTCGAATCGTCGAACGCACAGGGTTCGCGCCGTGACTCGTCCCAGTCAGCGGAATCAACCTGAAAGTGGTTCGGACCGACATCCTCGTGCGTGCCGTCCTGATGCCATCCGCAGGACCAGTCCGCGCTCGCTTCCGCGTACTGAATCCGGAACCAGTCACGTCCGTCGCGAGGCCGCCACTCGACCTCGAGGCTCGCCGTGTCCGACCGATAGTCCGCCCTGAACCAGCTCGTCGCGTCGATCGTCGCAACGAGATGGGTCGGTCGCATCGGGCTTGGTCGTGCCTGAACGTGCTCGACGAACGGCGCACGCTCGAGTCGGTTTCGAAACCGCTTGTGAATCTCGAACCGGTCGAGGTGCGTGTCGCCGGGGACTCCGGGCACCATTTTACGCCGAGACACCCGGACAGTCACGGCCGGTCGCGTCGAGCGAGTCGTAGAGGGTGATCGCCTCCTGGAGCATGGTCGCACGCCGTTCGAAGTACGTCCAGTCTTCGGCGTCGCGAATGCGTTGCTCGCGATCGGCCGCGTCGACGCCGTCGTCGCCGACGCTCGCACGCAGTTCGTCCGGCGTTTCGACGTCGTACGTCAGACGGTAGTCGTTGATATCGTCCCTGATCGCGTCGAGTTCGTTCGCGAGGGCGTCTTTCGAGTACGTCTCGATCGACTCGCGGAGTTGGTCGAGATACTGACGTTTTCGATCCGGGGTGTAGCGCGTTTCACGTCCGACGTCGACGGTTTCGAGGATACCGGTCTCGACGAGCTGATCGAGGTACTTTCGAGCGGTATTCGGCGAGAGTTCAGCCGCCTCGGCGATCTCGCCCGCGTTTCTCGGTTCGCTGACAGTCATGGCGACGTCACGGAGACGGGTGAGTTTCGCCGCGTGCGCGTCCGAACTGGAGGGCATACACTCGCCGTTTGGCGCCCAGTAGAGTAGTATTTTTTGGTAAGATTCAAAATAGTGCGTTCGGAGTGCTGCACTCGTTCCGACGACGTCTCGAGTCCTCGAAGACGAAGAAACGGCGTTCAACGTGTCGAATCGGACAAACGCAGAATCCAAGAGTGCGCCCGACGGACGAGGTGGTATGAGCGACGAGTACGACGCGATGCGGGAGACGTTGCAGGCCCACATCGACGAACAGCACGAGTTTCTCTCCTGGCTGGGCATGACCGTCGAGCACGTCGAAGACGGACGGATGACGCTCCGGATTCCCTACGACGAGAAGTTGACGAACAGTCGCCCGAACGGCGGGCAATCGGGTCGGCGGGCGGACATCCACGGCGGCGTCGCGGCCACGATGGTCGATACAGTCGGCGGACTCGTCCTGCGGACGAAGTTCGACAGCCCCGTTCAGACCGGCGTGGCGACGATCAACCTGAACGTGAACTATCTGCGGCCGGCCACGGGCGACCTGTCGGCCACGGCCGACGTGATCCGCGTGGGTTCGACGGTCGGCGTCAGCAAGATTACCGTCGAGAGCACGACGCCGGACGGCGAGACCCACGAGGTCGCGAGCGGCCAGGGATCGTATCGGATCTTCCGAGAGTGACGCCGGTCCGGTTCGCCGCGACGTATCACGGAGTGCTGTCCGACGGACCCCGCACACACCCGCAGTCACCCGTCTCGTTCGTCCGCCTCTCCCGACAGCACCGTCGCGACGAGCGCCTGGACGTCGAGGGCATCCGGTCCCGCAACGTGGGCGAGGACCCTCGGTGCCGTCTCGTCGGGGACTCGCTCACCGACGACGAGTTTTGGACACCGAGCGCGGTGGAACCCTTCGACGAGGACGACATCGTAGTCGCGCTCCCGAAGTCGGATCAGGCGATTCCGAAGCGCGAACAGTTTCGCCGCGGACTCACCGCCCCCGGGACGCCGCCTGATCTCGAACGTCCGCGAGGGGGTTATCCCGACGACGGTTTCCGCACCGGCCGTCGCGTGCCGATGCGTGTCCGAGCCGGGCGTGTCGAGTTCGATGTCGTGATGAATCGATTTCACGGTCGCGACGCGGGTCGTCGAACCGAACGCGGGAACGAGTCGCTCGAGAAGTGTCGTCTTTCCCGCGTCGCTGTGCCCCACGATCCCCAGCACCTTCACGCCACACCACCTGCGAGGAGGGACGCGACCCGCTGGCGGTCGGCCGGCGTGTCGACGTCGAAGAAGGGACCCGGTCGGTTCTGCGCGGCGATACCGTCGACCGTTTCGACCGAAAGGCGGTCGAGTAGCGTCGCAACGGCGCGCTCGCCGGCATCGAGCGCCGCCCTGGCTGCGTCTCCGGCCGGCCGCCGACGGTACACGGCACAGAGCGGCTGCACTGCTCCCTCGATCGAGACCGGGACGGTGCACTCACGGGCGTGATTCGATAGCAACGCCTCGACGACTGACGGAGTCACGAGCGGCATGTCGCCGGCGACGACGGCCACGTTACGACTCGCGGTGGCCTCGGTCGCTGCCGCGAACCCGCCGAGCGGTCCCCGATCCGGAACGCGATCGGGGACGAACGCGATCGACTGTGACTTCCGCCCGAGTGCGTCTTCGAGCGCAAGCACCTGATCGGCCCGACAGGAGACGACGAGACCGTCGACTACCGGGTCGAGGGCCGCCGCGACGTGGGCGATCATCGGTCGGCCGGCGATGGTCGCCGTAAGTTTGTCCCGCGATTCGAACCGACGGGATCTGCCGCCGGCGAGGATGATGCCGGTCGTCACGATACCCCCTCCGCGAGCCCCCAGTCGACGTGCGCCCAGACGCGCTCGTAGCCGTAGTAGGTGCCCGTCTTCACCACGTTCGTCCCGAGGCCGATCGTCGCCGCGTCGGTGACGTTTCCGGTGACGAAAAACGCGACGGTGACGGTGACGATCACCATCAGAATTCGGTAGACAACCGTCTTGACGAGCGTTCGTGAGCGGGCCTGCAGCGCGGCCCGTGAAACGCCGGCGGCTGAAGGTAGTGATGACATGCGTCTGAACTATATCAGGTCGGGTCCTGTGGAGAGCGTTCCGACGGTGCGGTAGGCGGCGACGGCGCGACCCCGCAGGTCCCACACCGGAAATCGCCCTCGTCGTCCCGGCGCTCGGCGAGGGGTGCCGGCGGCGTCTCGGGATAGGGATCCGGATCGCGATCGAACCGGTCGAGGTCGGCCGTGACCAGCGTCTCGACCAGCGACGCGAGCGTCGGGTAGAATCCGGCATCTGCGTCTGCCCGGACCGCGTCACGGTACCGGCCCGTCCAGCGGCCGAGGTGATCTTCGAGGAAGTCCGCCTGGGCCCCGGCCACGACTTCCACGCCGGCGTCGTCGCCCCGACGCAGCAGGTACGCGGTCTGCAGGGCGAGGTGGGAGACGTACTCGAGTTCGAGGCAGAGGTGGTCGACGCGTTCGGACCCGTCGTCAGCCGTCGAGAGGTCGAACGCAGCGTAGAAGCCGGCAATGTCGGCAAGCAGGTCCGTGTTCGTGACGAGCGTCCCCGGCGCGTAGGCGGCCTGGTACTGGGAGACGTCGCCGCCGGCTTCGAAGCCAAACAGCGCGGCCCAGTCCGCGGCGAGGTCGTCGACGCCGGCGGACTCGGTTGGACTCGCCTCGGCGACGGCCGTCGCGTCGTCCGCGAGGTCGCGGCCCTCGGTCCCCGCTTCGGTCGCGCCGTCGAGCGCGGTCGCCGACTCGCGTACCTGCTCGGCGAACGTTTCAGAACGCAGCGCCGCCGCGAGCGGTTCGCCTGGTCGGTCGAAGGCTAGCGAGACGAGTTTGTACAGGCGTGCGCGGTGAACGTGCTCGGCCGCAGTCGTGGACCGGTATGATGGCGTGGTCGACCGATCAGGTTCGGACGCGGACTGGCCGGGTTCGGGCGTGGACTCGCCAGACTCGAACGTCGACTGCCCGGTCTCGGGCGCTGACTCGTCACAGTCGGCGCCGGATCGATCCGGATCGCCCGTGGACGCGTCGGGTTTCGAGGTGGGAAGGGTCGGATCTGACATGGTTACGTGATGTCGAGTCGGTAGACGTCGTTGTCCGCATCGAAGCGCTCGCGTTCGTACTGCGGTTCCGTCATGGGGACGCGGGCGACCGTCGAGCCGTCGGCGTCGTAGCCGATCGCTTCGTCCTCGGTGACCTCGAACGCCTCGATGCGCCACTCGGTCGATCCCATCAGGTGGAGAACTGCGCGCAGTTTTCGGTACTCCTCGTCGCCGCGACGAGCGCGCCGGTAGGTTTCCTGGGCGTCCTCGACGCGCGGGCCGAACATTTGCGTCAAGTAGTCCGTCGGCACGTTGATCGGCGGGATGTAGTAGACGTTGGGCTCCAGGCCCAGTTGCGGGTACAGCGGAAGGGCGACTTCGGCCTCGTGGACCAGATAATCGACCGGGGCCGACGGGTCGGCCTCGTCGGGTCGGTTGACCCACCCATGCATCCGGATCTTGCCCAGGCAGTTCTCGAAACACTGTGGAACGCGTCCCTGCTCGACTTTCGGATAACAGCCGACGCACTTCTGGGAGTTCAGTTCGACGGGGTTGTACATCGACTTGCCGTACGGGCACGCCCTGACACACTCCGTGTAGGACTCGCAGCTGTCCTCGTCGAGCAGGACGATACCGTCCTCCTGGCGCTTGTAGATAGCCTGGACGGGACAGCCGCCGGCGCAGGCGGCGAACGTGCAGTGATTGCACACCCGCGGCAGGTAGAAGAACCACGTCGGATGGTGGTCGCCGTCGATGTGGGTATCCGATTCGACGGCCTTCCCGGCGGGTTCGTCCTCGCCGAGGTTCGGTTGCGCCCAGTCGCGCTTCTCGGGACGATACCCCTCGATCCCCTTCGCGTGCATGGTTTCGGGATCGCCGTCGACCGCCATGTCCTCCCAGTCTACGTCGCGGGCTTCGAAGATCGTATCACCCTCGTAGACGCCGTCGGAACTCCACTCGCTGACGCCGAGTCGATCCAGGATCTCGACGTCCCACTGGAGGGGATACGATCCGTAGGGCTTCGTCTCGACGTTGTTCCAGAACATGTGCTCCTGGCCCTCGTTGTTCGTCCAGGTCGTCTTACACGAGAGCGTACAGGTCTGACACGCGATGCACTTGTTCAGGTCGAAGACGGCGCCCCACTGTTTCTCCGGACGCGCTTCCGGGTAGGGATACTCCATCTCGCGGCCGATCTGCCAGTTGTAGACGGTTGCCATCGTTAGTCACCTCCCTCCGATTCGGTCGTGAAATCGCCCCGCAGGTAGCGGGTCATTCGGTCGTCCTCCCGGGTCGGCCGGACGCCCTCGTCGACCGGTCGCCAGTTGCCCCCGGGGTCGCCGGCCTCGTTCACACCGCCGTCCTCGGCCTTCTCGATCCGCACGAAGGACTCCTTTGGTGCACCGTTGGCGGCGTGGACGTCCGGCTCGAACCCGACGTCCATGTTCTGTCCGAGCATGTCCTTGCGGGCCATCGAGTCGGTGAGCCACGTTCGGCGCAGCCAGGTCGTCGTCGCCGACTGGTGGCCGCCCTGGCGGTACATCGACACGTAGTTGGTGTCCTCGGCCTCGGCCTTCCCGTCATCGCGCTCCTGGGTGGCCCCGTAGGACTTGTGGGACGTCTGGGGGACGTTCATCCAGCTCCGGGTCACCCCGCGGGGCAGGCTCGGCTGGTACCGCACTCGCATCAGCGCGCGCGTATAGTCCGGGTCGGCGGCGTCGCCCCCCGGGACCGGCCGATCGGACGGATCGGCGTCGACCCAGACGTAGTCGCCGTCCTGG
Source organism: Halovivax asiaticus JCM 14624 (assembly GCF_000337515.1). Lineage (GTDB taxonomy): Archaea > Halobacteriota > Halobacteria > Halobacteriales > Natrialbaceae > Halovivax > Halovivax asiaticus. The sequence continues at coordinate 7,723 of NZ_AOIQ01000015.1, read as the reverse complement.
AGGGCCTCCTCGCGGGCGTCTTCGGGGTTCATCTCGACGAAACCCTCGCCGACGTAGGGCTTGCGCTCGTCGAAGGAGTCGCGCTCCGTCTCGCGGCCCATGTCGCCGTAATTGCTCCACCAGACCGCCATCTGCTTGAGATCGCTCCCGAAGGTGTGGGTCCCGTGGCGGTACTTCGGCGTCATGTAGACGTAGTCGTAGCCCTCGTCGAGGACCGTCAGCGGGTGGGTACTCTCGACCAGTTCCGACGGCGAGGTAACGACGTTGCGCACCTGCCGGTCGCTGGTGTCCCGGGCCGTCGCCGCGCTGTCCCAGCCGCGGTCGTCCGGCGTCTCGGGGGCGACCACCGGGCTGTCGCTGTCGTCGACGATCACGTTCGGTTCGTAGGGAGTCGCGTCCATCGGCTCCCGGTGGAGCGGGATGTGTTCGCCGGCCTCGGCGAACTCCGCTTCCTCGCGGAAGAACTCCAGCCGCCCAGTCTTCGTGTACCAGGGCCGACTGTCCCGCGTCTGCTCGTTGCCGACGTGCTTGGGGTAGGTCCGGGTCATGATGATCGCCGGCGTCCCCTCGCGAGCGTCCGCCAGCAAGTCCTCGATGTCGTACCCCTTGACGGCGTTCGAGCGATCGAGGATGCGCTGGAGGTAGGGCTTGGCCCGGTACTCCGATTCGTCGACGAAGGCCCAGTAGTCGGCGAAGCGGTCGTCCCCCGTCAACTCCGCGAGTTTCTCGGCGACGCCCTTGTAGTGTTGCGCGTCGTTTTTGGTGTCGTATATCCGATCGATCTCCGTCTCCGGCATCGTCGTGATGAAGGGGTTCGTGACGGAGGCGGTGATGTCGTGGACGTGGTGTTCGGCCCACGAGTCCGCCGGGAAGACGATGTCGGAGTACTCGCAGGTCATCGACCACCACCACTCGTTGGTGAAGAAGGCCTCGATGCGCCCGGTCCGGAGGGCCTTCTCGATGATCTTGTAGGCCCCTTTCGCGTTGCCGAGGATGGAGTTCGACCCCGACACCCAGAGCGACTTCGTCGGCGTGTGCATGTGCGAGTCACCCTGGAAGTACTCGCCGTCGACCGTCAGCGGCTTATCGAGGTTCGTGTAGAAGTGGGCCGAGTGGGCGTCCCAGCGCTTGTCGGTCCGGGCCGGTGCCGCTGGATCGAGTTCCGGATCGAACGGGTCCTCGTTGGCGTACTGGCTGACGCCGTTGAAGTACGCCATCCGGTAGTTCCCGGAGTACGAGCCGACGTTCCCGGTCCGGTAGCCGACGTTTCGCGTCAGCGCCGCGAGCAGGAACGCGGCGCGGCCGTGCTGATCGGCGTTCGCGTAGTGGTTCGGCCCCATCCCGGTCAGGAGCATCGTACGTTGCTGGTTATCGGCGAAGTCCCGGGCCAGGTTCTCGATCGCCTGCGGATCGGTGCCCGTGACCGCGGCGGTCGACGCCAGATCCCACGTCTCGACCAGGGACTCTTTGATCAGATCGAACACGGTCCGAACGCGGACCGTCTCGCCGTCGGCCAGATCGATCTCGAACTCGCCCTCGATCGTCGCGGGCACCTCGAAGTCGTCACCGATATCGTCGCGGGTAACCGGTTCGAACGCGCCGCTGTCGGCGTCGTGAACGACGAAGTCGCCCCACTCGCGCCGTAGTTCCTCGGTAATGACCTGCTCGTCGACGTCCGTCACGTCGACCCCGGGCCTGTCTCCATCGCCGGCCACGGCGTCGGTCTTCTCCAGGTCATCGGGTTCGTATCCCTCGAAGACGTCGCTCGCCCGGAGGAGTTCGTTCTCGTCCAGCCGGACCAGAAGCGGCAGGTCCGTATGTTTGCGGACGTACGCTTCGTCGTACAGTTCGTCCTTGATGAGGATGCGCGCCGCCCCGAGGAACAGCGCCGAATCCGTCGCCGGCCGGACCGTGACGACCTCGTCGCACTTCGAGGCCGTCGCGTTGTAGTCGGTGAAGATCCCGGTTACCGTCGACCCCTTGAGTTTAGCCTCGGTCAACCAGTGACAGTCGGCCATCTTCGATGTCAGGTAGTTGATACCGTCGAGGACGATGTGGTCGGCGTACTCGATGCTCGCGAGGTCGAAGTCGACCGTCTGCTGGCCGGTGACCATCGTGTGGCCCGGCGGCAGGTCGGTGTGGAAGGAGTAGTTATCCAGTCCCATCGCGCCCAGAGCCTCGTCCTCGCTCACGTCGCGGACGTGGTTGTCGAGCAACGCCATCGAGTTGGCGTTTCGATACTGGCCGAACAGCTTGATGACGCCCAGAAGCGGCATGCCGCCCCGGAACTTCATCGTCCGGACGCCGGCGCCCCGAGTTTCCTCGACGACCCGTTCGTCGTAGCCTTGGTCGAGCAACGACTCCGTACCGTCCTCACCACTGTAGTACTCGGCGAGTTCGAGGAACGTCCGCGCGGCGAGTTCGTGAGCCTCCTCGTGGGACACCTCGACGAAGCCGTCCTCACCGCGCCTGGCGTACGCTTCGGGCATCGAGCCGTCCGCGTCGCGGGGGAAGCCGTCCTCGACCCACTGCATGAATCCCTCGCGAACCATCGGGGCCTTGACCCGACGTTCGTCGTAGAACCGTTCGACCATCGCCAGCCCCTTGTTACAGACCCGCGGGTCCCAGCGCTGGGAGGCCTGGTTCCCGTCGAGATCCATCGCCTCGCCGTAGTTCATCGACGGACCCAGACGAGTGATCTGGTCGTTCTTGACGGTGGCCTCGAGGTAGCAGTTGTGCGTGTCGTTTGGCGTACAGGTAAGCACGAAGGAGTCGTCGGGCTCCCAGATGTCGCGATACTTCTGATCCCACCCCTCGTTGGGGTACTCCGCCAGCGGGTTCATCGGACCGTCCTCGCCCGGGTCCCCCTCACGCGTCAGTCGACGGTAGCCCAGGATCCCGAGACCGGACGCGACGGCCGTTCCCGCGGCCGCAGCGCCCAGTTCCCGGCGGCTCAGTTCGAGCTCGCCATCCTCACCCATGGTCCCACCCCGCGATGGTGACACCCATGGACTCAGCGACCAGCCGCGCGACGCTCCGACGGTCGGGTCGGTCGGTTTGTGATCGCCTGTGCAACATACATCCCACGCTTCAACAGGAAGGAATTAACGTCGTCCGACGGTTCCCATTTCCCGGGGACGACGGGGGCGAAAACCTCGATATAGTGGATGGTTATATTGACGGTAATCGAAGGTCGGCCGCTCCACCGACTGTCGGTTCCAGCGCCGACCGGTCTCGCGTCACTCTAGCACCGGCGGTTCCGCCGGTTCGGCCGCGAGATCGAGGCGCCAGCCGTCCCGCCCGAGATCGGTCGCCGTCGTTTCCGCGAGGCGACGATCACCCCGTTCGAGGGCCGCCTCGACGTCCGCGACCAGCGCCGACGGGTCGTGACGGAGACGGAGCGTAATCGCCGTTTCGCGGCCCAGTTCGCCCATCGCCTGTCGCCTGCGTGCGGCGGGCGGCAACCCCCGAAGGTCGATGGCGTCGGCGAGCGGCTGCGGCCCGGCCCTCTCCTCGCGGAACGAAGCGACCGTCTCGCCGAGGGCGGCGATGGCCCGCGCGCCGGGCGTCGTCGGGTCGGCGAACGAACGCGCCGTCGGCTCCCGGAGCGACGGATCGAACGGGACCGGCGCGGCTGTGGCCGCAGCATCGATCCGGGGAGCACCGTCCCAGTCGTCGAACGGTCCGCGGTCCGCGTCGGTCGCGACCATGTTCGGAACCACGATCGTATCGACGTCGTTCGCCGCGAACAGGGCACCCGTCCGTTCGGCGGCCCGGACGGCCGCATCGGTCGGCGTGGTGACCAACAATCCGCCGTCCAGGGGCGCCTGCTGGACGATCGTGTAGACGGCGTCGCCGATCCCAGGCGGAAGGTCGACGAGAAGCACGTCCCGGTCGTCCCAGGCGGCATCTTCTACGAGGTCCGTGAGGACGTCGTGAACCATCGCACCGCGCCAGGCGGTCGGCCCATCGTCGGCGATCAGTTCCAGACTCACGACCTCGATCCCGTCGGCGTCGACCGGCTGCAGTCGGCCGGCGGGCGTCTGCGGAACCGGACCCGTCACCCCCAGCAGGTCCGGGAGGTCGGGCGCGTAGACGTTGGCGTCGAAGACCGCGACGTCGAGCCCGGCGGCATGGAGCGCGCGAGCGAGGCCGGCCGTCACCGTCGTTTTTCCGACGCCGCCTTTCGCGCTGGCGACCGCGAGCACGGAATCGACGCCGGTGATCGCCAGCCCGGACGCCGGCGCCGCGGCGTCGACGGCTTCGAGCCGGACGTGGTCGACGCCCGCCGTCGACAGACCGGCGCCCCGGAGCTGATCAGCGACGCGCTCGGCCGTCCGCTGGTCGAGTCGATCGAACGCGACGGTGAGTGTCACGATGCCGTCGTCGGCACGGACGGTTTCGATGATCCCCTCGGCGATCGGATCTCCACCCGGCAGCTCGACCGTTCGAAGCTGGTCGACAACCGCTCGGCGAATCTCGTCGTCGGTTCGTGGCGCCATGCGTTCGAGTTCGATGTGTGTGAATTTTTCACCTGCCCATCGTTCCCAGGCGCTGGGAACCGCCGCGTTCGATAGCAGGCCAGCGTCGGCTAACCGCCGTCTGACGTTCCCTGCGCCGGGTCCACAGATCCGTGGTCGCCGGGGATCGAGAATACCGGCTCAGTCCAGGGTCCCGAGTTCGAGCGAGAGACAGAACACGGAGCCGCCTGCCTTCTCGAATTCGCCCGTCTCGACGGGAACCGGTTCGTATCCCGCATCCCGAAGGATCGCCTCCGTCTCCGAATTCCCGGCGGGCAGCAGCACGTGCTCGCCGTCGACACAGTGGGCGTTACCGGCCATCCCTTCGCGGGATTCCTCGACGGGGATCTCGAGGACCGTCTCGAACACCGCCTCGATCCGGGCGAGGCCGTCGTCGGTGAACGCCTCGGGCTGGATCAGCGCCGTCGTCTCGTCGAGCGGCGTCAGGCAGACGTCGAGGTGGTAGTAGCGGTCGTCCGTGAGTTCGAGCACGAGCACCGGGACGTCGAGCCGGTCGGCCAGGTCGTCGTAGACCGCACGATCCGTTCGGACGCCGTAGCCGCCCCAGAGCAGACGGTTACCGGGATGCCAAAGTGCGTCACCGGCCCCCTCGAACGTGCCGGCGGGGGCGTCGAAGATCTCGTAGCCCGCATCCGTGGCCCAGGTTTCGAGGTACGCGGGTTCGCCCTGGCGCTCCTCTGTGGCCATCGACGCGAGGACGAAGCCGTCGCCGTCGGCGGTCGGAACGCCGAGGTTCGCCGCGAAAACGAGATCCGGGTGGGCAGCCGGGCGGGCGGGTTCGGCCGTCGCAGTCGTCTCCCCACCGCCGGTGTCGAGGCGCCGCCAGCTGTCGTCGGGGTCGAGGACCGCGACGTCGGCGTAGCGGTCGTAGGCGTCCCGGAGCGTCCGCCACTGCTCAATCGCTCGCTCTCGATTCACGTCGCCGCCCATGTACGGGTTGATTTCGTACGTGACGTCGAAGTGCGTCGGCCGGACGAGAAGGATTCGATCGTACCCGGGCCGATCGGCACAGTCCGAGACCGTGAACGGCAGTGATTCGCCCTCGTCGACGACGCGGACCGTGTCTCCAGCCATTGTTCGAGACTCTTCAGAGCCGAGAATAACGGTTCCGGTTCGACCCGCTATCGAAGCCGCGACCTCAGGCGAACGAGACCGCGTCGCTCCCGTGGACCTCGCCGAAGAGCCACTCGGCGTGCTCGAGGGCGTACTCGTGGTGGTCGTCCTCGATGGCGCCGATACAGTCCGCTAAGAGGATCGGTCGGAAGTCACGCAGCCCAGCGCTCCCCGCTGTGTGGAGGACACAGACGTTTGCGAGCGTCCCGCAGAAGAGCAGGTCACGGATGCCGCGGGCGGCGAGCCAGCCCTCGAGTTCGGTCCGCTGGAAGGCGTCGTAAGTGTGTTTCTCGACGACGTGATCCGCCCGGTCGGCCGGGAGCCCGGCGACGAACTCGGCGCCCCACGAGTCCGCGACGACGTGTTCGCCCCACTGATCGAACTCGTCGTAGTAGTGCGCGTCGTCGAACTGTTCGGGCGGGTGAACGTCCCGAGTGAAGACGACCGACGCGCCTGCGTCCGCCGCTCGCTCGACGAGCGAGGCGATCGGTTCGGTCACGTCCGCGCTGCCCGGCGCGTAGAGTGCGCCGTCGGGGTGGGCAAAGTCGTTCTGCATGTCGACGACGATCACCGCCGTCTCGTCCGGATCGAGTTCCATACGCGCGTGTAGGCGTGTCCGATCAATGACTGTTACGTCTACGCAGTCCCTCACCGCCGTCTACTCGATCTGGCACCGACGTTTGCTCGGTTGGCACTGGCATCTGCTCGACCCGTCACTCCCGGCTCAGCAGGCCGGTCGTCTAGCGATCTGTCGATCGACCGAGGTTCTTAAGCCGACGCCGACAGAACCTGTGCGTATCGATACCGATGTTCCCGACACGCACTCGTGTTCTCGCCGTGCTTCTCGCCGTCACGCTGGTCGTCCCGCTCGCAGTGGGACCGGCAACCGGGGCCGCGGCCACGGCGGTGAGCGACGAGTCACCGGCCACCAGTTCCGGCGCATTTGAACCCGCCGCAAGCGAGACGATCGCACCAGCGACACCACCGATCGCCGCACAGACCGACGATCGACCGGACAATCCCACGACGAGTGAGACGATCGGGTACGTCGACGGCTACTGGTACGACGACGCCCTCCCCGTCGACGACCGCGACGGCGCCCACGTCCCCGAGGAGGAACTTCAGGCGGTCGTCTACCGGTCGATGGCCCGCGTCGAGACGATCCGCGAGCGAACGTTCGAGACGACGCCCGACGTCGAAGTCATCACCCGCGAGGAGTTCCAGAACGACACCGGCGTCCTCTTCGGAAACATCACCGAGCGCGACGAACTGCTCGAGAACGTCCGCTACGAGGCGCTCTTCATGGTCGATCGAGAGCGCGACGCCGTCGAGGCCTACAAAGAACTCTACGGCGGCTCTGTCGCGGGGTACTACGAGCCGAGTACCGACCAGATCGTCCTCGTTTCGAACGATCTCGAGTCGGTCGAAGTGAACGAAAACACGCTCGCACACGAGCTCGTCCACGCGTTGCAGGACCAGCTCTTCGGCCTCGAAGACTTCGATCGGTCGACGACGAACAAGGACGTCGCTGTCAACGGCCTGGTCGAAGGGGACGCCTCCTTCGTCGATCGACAATACACGGAGCGGTGTCAGGCCGAGTGGACCTGCCTCGTGCCGGAGACGGACCAGCCGGGAATGGAGGGCGTCTCCTGGGGGCAATATTTCTCCATGTTCATGCCCTACGACGAAGGACCCAGTTTCGTCGAACACGTCTACGACGAAGGCGGCTGGGCGGCCGTCGATGCCCGATACGAGAGCGATGTCCCGGCGAGCGCCTCAGAGATCATCCACCCGGGCACCGACCGTGAACCGATCGACCTCGATATCGAGGATCGGTCGTCCGAGAAGTGGTCACCGCTCGCGATCAACGACTCGGTCTCCCGCCTGACGATGGGCGAGGGGACGATCGTCTCGATGTTCGCCGACGGGACGGTCACCGACGAACCGTCGGTGCTCTCCGCGAACGAGTTTCTCACGATGAGTGGTGATCTCCGGTACGACCAGCCGATCTCCGACGGCTGGGCCGCGTTCGGCGTCATGGGTGGCTACATGCAACCGCAGGGCCACGT
>NZ_AOIQ01000014.1 GCF_000337515.1 Halovivax asiaticus JCM 14624 | reverse complement strand
TGTGTATAAGAGACAGGCTCCGGATCGACGAGGCGTACCCCGGCTCCTACGCCATCGAGCAGGACGGTGAGACCGTGACGATCGTTCGCGCCCCGACGACTGCGGAACTCTCGGAAATTCACGAGGGAACGGCCCCCGACGGCGAGCACACGATCGATCACAGTATCTTCGGTGACGCGGGATCCGAATCCGGTGACGGCGAAAGCGAATCGGGTGACGAGAGTGCATCCGGGGGTGACGACAGCGACGACGATCCGATTCCCGGATTCGGCGTCCTGGCTGCCGTGATCGGAACGCTCCTCGCCGTCGCAGTTCGCCACCGACGGTAGCGTTCTCGGACGAACGACGCCAGTGGCGGACGAATACGCTTTATTCCCCGCACGAGAACGGTCAGCTATGACGACACCGTTCGGCACGATTCCAGCCGACGCGATCGCGGATGGCCGTGCCACGGACGCGTACTTCCGCCGGATGGACGAGGCGCTCGCGCACGCGGGGAAGAACCCACGCGTCGTCGCGGAGGTAACGGCCGACCAGTTCCCGACGGGCTCGTTCGAGGTATTCACCGGCGTCGCCGAGGCCGCGCGGCTCTTCGAGGGGCGCGCGGTCGACGTCGACGCGCTGGCCGACGGCCGGCTCTTCGACGGCGGGCCGGTCATGCGGATCGAGGGTGACTACCGCGCGTTCGCCGAACTGGAGACGTCGCTGCTGGGCCTGCTCTCCCAGCCGAGCGCGTTCGCGACGGCCGCCCTGTCGTGTCGGCGAGCCGCGCCGGAGTCGACCGTCCTCTCGTTCGGCGCCCGCCACGTCCACCCCGCGCTGGCGTCGGTCGTCGAGCGCGCCGCCCTCGTGGCCGGCCTCGACGGCTTCTCGCACGTCGCTGCGGGCGAGCTGCTCGACCGCGAGGCGAGTGGCACGATGCCCCACGCGCTCATGTTCTGCTTCGGCGAAGGGAACCAGGCCGACGCCTGGCGGGCGTTCGACGCGGCGGTCCCCGAACGCGTCCCCCGGATCGCCCTGACGGACACCTTCTGGGACGAGGTCGCGGAAACGCTACTCGCAGCCGAGACACTCGGCGAGGACCTGGACGGCGTCCGCCTCGACACGACCGGCTCCCGGCGCGGCGACTTCCGCCACATCGTCCGCGAGGTCCGCTGGGAACTCGACGCTCGGGGCCGCGAGGACGTCGACCTCTTCCTCTCCGGCGGCCTCGGCCCCACCCAGCTCCGCGAACTGCGCGACGTCGCCGACGGCTTCGGCGTCGGAAGCGCGGTCACGAACGCCGACCCGCTCGACTTCAGTCTCGATATCGTCGCCATCGACGGCGAACCCGTCTCCAAGCGCGGGAAACTCTCCGGCGTGAAGGACGTCTACCGGACGCCGGATGGCGGCCACCACGTCGCACTCGCCGATGGCGACGGGCCGGACGAGGGCGAGTCACTCCTCGAACCACTCGTCCGCGACGGCGAGGTCGTTCGGGAGGCAACACTGGACGAGGCCACCGACCGGTGTCTGGCCGACGCCGAGGCTGTCGGGTTCGGCGGTATGGAAGACGCTCCATAACACTCCAGCCTAGAACGATCGGAGTGCGTTCTGGAAAGACTTCGGTGAAATTTATAATTTTCCGCCCCAATAATTCAGTGATGGCGGCCGCCGATGTGCCGATCGAATGGACGGCCAGGCGACCTCGGAAACGCACGTTCGTGATCCGGCTCACGACGGCGCTGAGTGTCGCCTGTCTCTACGGGTTGGTGTGGGTCTCGAGCGGTGATCCGCCGATACGCGGGATGGTCACTGGTGGACTGGTTCTGGTACTTGTCCTGGCCGTGATAGAGAGTGAGTATACCTACCGGGCGACGACGACCGGGCTGGAGCGACGACCGATCCGGTGGGGACCCACCAAGCGCACCCACTTCGCCTGGGAGACGAGTAGCGGCTTCAGCGTAACCAACGATGCCATCGTCCTACACCGTCCTTTCCCACAGCTGGACAGAAGGTGGTCGCGGGCGGATATCATCGAGACGGAGCCGGCCATCGTGGAAGCGCTCGAAGAGCATCTCGATCGGCGGGCGTGAGCGGCGTCGCAATCGCACCGATTCCGGCCGCTCGTATAGAGACGACTACCGAGAAAGACGACTGTCAGGAACAGCGATCGGCTCCGCCGTTACAGTTCTTCGATCGTGCCGTCGGATGCGCGCTCGCGGAAGACGTGTCCCTCGAAGAGTGTGACGGCGACGTCGTCGTCCTGCCAGGCGGTCGGCGGGAGGCCGGCCTTGCGGCAGGTACGATCCAGATACTCGCGGTCGCTCCAGTCGTTCTCGACGGGGACGGTCGGGTAGAGCCAGCCGGACTGACCGCGCCCCTCGATCGCGACACCGTGGGCCCCGAGGTCGATGTCGGCCAGCGGATCGTCGGTCAGGATCACGTTCCGAACCACACAGACCGAGACCGTGAGATTGTCGAGTTCGGTCGGTGTGACCTCCGAGCCACAGGAGTTCTCGCTCGCGGCCCCGATCGCCGAGTCGACGATGACGTGACCGAGCTGGTCGTCGGTGCGATAGCCGCCGGCACAGCCACGGAGGCTGCCGCGGCCCCGGGTCGACTCGAGGCGGACGAACGCGCCCGTTCGCTCGTAAAACGCCTCTCGCATGCTACCCGGATGCTCTCGTTGCCCGTGTCGGACGAACGCTTCGACGGCTTCACGCGCGAGTTCGACCGCGCGAGCACCGTCCTCGTAGGAAAGTTCGACACCCTGTCCCTGGGACATACACGAGTACATAGGGATTACCACCCAAAAGCGCTTCCATTCGTACGCCCCCACGACTGTGACGACCGCGAGACATAAATGTGGGCGATTCCTACCGCAAAATGGGTGAGAGAGCCCGACTGCCGCGACGAGTGCCCCGGCAACGGGACGCTCGATGACTCCGGATACCCGGAGAACGGGGGTGGGTCGTCCAGAAGCACGACTCGTCCCTGCACCGTGACCGTGCCCTGGTTAGCCAGCGTCGGTCACGCCAACAGCGCGACGATCGTCGCGTCGGTCGCACCACGCCGCGAGGCCTGGCGCGTCAGTAGCGTGTCCATCTCTCCGAGATGGGCGACGCAGCCAACGTGGTCCGTCCCTCCGGGACGGGCCACGCCTGCGAGGAAAGTCCCCCCACCTGCCGAACGGGTGACCGGACGCAAGTCCGGGGCGGGAGACCGCCGGCTCTGGAACAGAAACGACACGTCTCGGCCGGACCGATGAGGCGAGCGAACCCGACCGAAAGGAAGGGGAGTTGACCCGCCGAGGGATGCGTGGTTCGGAGCCCGAAGGGCGAGAACCACGACGAAGCGAGCGGCAAACGCCGCGAGCACGAACAGCGCGGTTCAGGGTGTCACAGACACGAGAACCACGCTTCCGATGGCCGAGGATCGATGGAACGGCGAATCCTCACCGGTGCAAGTCCACGTCGCTGGTAGTTCGGCACGCCACGGCATCGCCGTGGGCGGCGTGGACGCTTAGCCAAATGCCGGGCCGAACAGAAGGGGGCTTACTCCTCTCACCCAGTTTTTCCCAGGGAGCCACTGCGACGATACCCGCGAAAGCGACGTGACGGATACCGCAGGGAACGACAGGTACAAACCGTGAGACGGCCTCTACAGACACATGTACGTTCTCGGCATCACCGGCGACGCGCCGACGGACAGTCGCAACCAGGCGGTCGATCGCGTCGCCGATCGACTCGGACAAGCTGGCCGAGTCGGTGTCGTCCGGTACGACGCGACGATCGCGGACGGTGCGGCGAGCCGGCCGGAGCGCCATGGCGGTGACGTCACGTACGAGCTCGGAGCCGACGGCGACTGGGCGGCGACGGGAACCGGGTTGTCCGTTCGAGACGCGCTCGATGGGCTCGCGAGCGACTGTGACTACGCGATCGTCGACGGGGTCGACAGACTCGCCCAGCCACAGGTCGTGATCGGCGGCCCGGCCAGGGGCGTGAACGATCCGCTCGCCATCGTCGAGCACCCGCGCGACCTCGACCTCGAAACCATCGTCGACGCACTCCACGAGCGCGAATCGTACGAGACGCTCGCTTCGCTCGTCGAGACGGTCACGAACGCCTCCGAGGCCGATCGAGCAGGGGCGATTGCTACCTTCACCGGGCGCGTGCGAGCGCGAGACGGTCCCGACGACGTCCGGACGAAGCACCTCGAGTTCGAGAAGTACGACGGGTTCGCCGACGAGCAACTGGTGGCGATCGAATCCGACCTCGCCCGTCGCGACGGCGTGCTCGCAGTCGAACTCCACCACCGGACCGGTATCGTCCCGGCGGGCGAAGACATCGTGTTCGTCGTCGTCCTCGCCGGCCACCGGCGGGAGGCGTTTCGTACCGTCGAGGACGGGATCAATCGGCTCAAAGACGAGGTCCCGCTGTTCAAGAAGGAGGTTACCGTCGACGACGAGTTCTGGGCGCACGAGCGCCGCTGAGGGCGCCAGAAGGGGAGACTGCGTTTCGCACGCAAGTGGGTAGCGAAACGGATCTCGCCGGGTCGCGAGCAGCCGGACGGACCGGGCGGATTGTCGCCGGTTTGCCCCAGTAATGGCGCCCAAACGGCCGGTACACTCCGAATACGGCCGAACGGCTACACCGACGATCGGCGTAGGCGACCCATTCACCCCGATATTGGCCGTAAGCCGCCCATTCTGCCCCCCGTACGCACGAAATACACGTTTCAACGATGGTGACGATAATGAATCCGGTACGCTCCGTCACTCGCGTATTTACCGGTTCGTCGAATAGTCGGCTCTGTTATACCTACTGCGTAGCTAAATAGTCAGTCAGGGTTGCCTCAATCGTCATGTCAGACGATGACACCGGCGATTCGCGAATTGGCCGACGATGGTACCTTCGGAGCGCCGCTGCGACTGGCGCAGCCGCACTCGGCACCGGCGCCGTGAGCGCAGGCGAAGACGAAGAGAAAGACCACAAGAAAAAGAAGGGCGTCACGGTGATCGACCACTGTGGCTACGTCATCGACGAGCCCGGTCACTACGTCCTGGAGAGCGATCTGGAGTGGAACAACGACAACGGGAACAACAACGGCGACTGCGGGTGCAACGGCCACCACCACGACCACACGCACGCCTGCATCGAGATCCGCGCGAGCGACGTCACGCTCGACGGCCAGGGCCACACGATTTCGTGCTACGGTCCCCTGAACGGGCCGAGGAGTCCGTCCGCGATCGATCTGGACTCGATCGACGACTCGATCGACCTGGATGCGGTGACGGACGGCTCGCTCGATCTGGATTCGCTCGACGACTCGATCGACCTGGATGCGGTGACAGACGGCTCGCTCGGCATGAACGGCGAGCGGCCGCGACTGTGGGAGGTCGGACGAGTCGGCGTCCTCGTTCGGCCCCACCATCACGGAAAGCACCACAAGAAATCCGGCAAGCACGGAAAGAAGGACGGCAAGAAGGGCGACTCCCGGGACCGCCTCTCCAACGTGACGGTCAAGAACCTCAACGTGGAACGGTGCACCACCGGAATCGCCTTCGTGCACACGAAAGGTGGGACTATCTACGACAATCGGACCGATGAAACCCTGGTTGGCTACTACCTCTACCGCTCCGACAAGACTACCCTGAAGTCCAATGTCGCGGTTTACAGCGGATTCGGGTTCGTCCTCCACAAATCGAGCCGGAACACGCTCAAGTGGAACAATCCGGCCGACAACTGGGGCCCGGGATTCCTGTTCGTGAACGCCGACGGGAACGCGCTGGTCAAGAACCGGTCCTGGCGCAACGCCTTCGGAGCCATCCTCTGGAGATCCGACGACAACACCATCGAGAGAAACGAGATGAACGACAACGACTTCGTCGGGTTAGCTCTCGTCCTGTCGAACGGCAACGAGATCTCGCGCCTCGAAGCGCAAGACAACGACGAAGACGGCGTGTACCTGCTCGGATCGAAGAAGAACACGCTCTCGTACGTACTCGCGACTGACAACGGCGACGACGGCGTCCAGCTCACGTTGTCCTACGCAAACGCCCTGAAAAAGATCCGTGCGGACGACAACGACGACGATGGGATCGACCTCGACGCCTCGAAGAAGAACACCATCGCGAAGGTCGAAGCGACCGGCAACGGTGCGGACGGGATCGACCTCGACTACTCGTACAAGAACACGATCGCGGGGAACATCGCGAACGACAACGGAGACGACGGCATCGATCTCGACAATTCACACAAAAATAAGATCAAGAACAACACGGCCAACGACAACGACGACGACGGCATCGATCTCGACGAGTCGGACGAGAACACCGTGAAAGGAAACACCACAAACGAGAATGGTGACAACGGCATCGAACTCGACGAATCAGATGGAAACGTTCTCTCCAAGAACTCCTCCGACGATAACGGGGACTACGGCTACGACGTGGAAGATTCCAACGACACGCAAGGCTCCGGCAACAGCGCCGCGGACAACGGCTCCGGCCCGATCGAAATCTCCGGCGGCAGCGGGAACGAGATCGAAGTTAACGGGCAAACCTACTCGTAGGCGGTAGCCCGCGAATCGCCGGTTTTACCCCGCGAACCAGTTACCGCGCCCACCGGCCAACGAGATCGAGCCCCACACGCCCCGACTACAGTGGCGCCACCGTTCTCCATCCGTTGGTCAGCTTGAGAGCGTGAATGAACACCGAATACTTGCCATTATTACAGTATCAGGAACGTTGCCGACCGGTTTCGGCCACCAGACCGATTGTTCAACGGACTCCAGAGCGCGCAGATGAACGGCCCGAAAGTATTCAGGTACCGAGAAAAACCCAGTTTATTTGATTACTATCCGTCTACACTAGCGGCCGAAGTGATCCACGCGAATAAAAGATAAGAAAGGATTATAAAACGTCTAAGCGTTTTTGAGCCATTCGTGAAGAGTCGGCGAAACGCCAGCTATTCGTTCATTACCAGCCAGTATCGTGAACGAACACGAAACGTGCCAAAGTAACCTCCCTTTATAACAGGTCCCGGCCGGTTGGGTCAGATGACGATGAGCACGACTGCATCACCCTCCACCGACACCAAGCGACGTCGCCTGAAGCAGTACCTGCGCGAACGAGCGGAAGATGGCGAGATGTACTTCAAAGGGAAGTTCATCGCCGACGACGTCGGGCTCTCCCCGAAAGAGATCGGCGCGCTCATGGTCTCCCTCGCGGAGTCCGCCGACGACCTCGAAGTCGAGAAGTGGTCCTACACGAGCGCGACCACGTGGCGCGTCGAGGCCGCCTGATCGGAACGAAACCGTCTCTCGGGTTGCGTCGGCGGACGACGCCGACCCGGGTCCCCGCAACACCCTGCATTCTCACCCCGTTTTCACACACCGAGAGACGCATCCGGACCGACCACGGCGAGCAACGAGCGGCGAGGGTGAGCGCCGAGACGGATCGGTGACTGCGAGCCAACAGGCGATTTATCCGGACGGACGACCAAGTGCCGCCGATGGCAGCCGAGTCGCCGGCCGACGGACCGCCGCTCGAAGCGATCGAGTCGGTGTTCGCCGTGACCGAAATCCATCGGTCAGCCGATAAACTCGTCTACGTCGGCCAGCCGCGCGTCTCGCCCGACGCCGTGACGCAGGAACTGTGGCCGACCTTCCACGACGCCGGGTACGAGCTCGAACTGCGCGGCGCCCGCGGGCGCGTTGCGCTCGTCGCCGAACCCCAGTCGCTCGGCGTCGACGGGATTCCGTGGAAACACATCGGCCTGTTCGTCGCGACAGTGCTCTCGACGCTGTTCGCCGGGACGTTCTGGTACCACATCGATCCGTTCGCCGAGCCCGCGGCGCTCCTCCGGGCGTGGCCGTTCTCGGCGGCGATTCTGTTCGTCCTTGGCGTCCACGAGATGGGTCACTACGTCGCGAGTCGCTACCACCGCGTCCAGGCCTCGCTCCCGTACTTCATCCCGATCCCGACGCTGATCGGGACGCTGGGCGCCGTGATCAAGATGAACGGTCGGATGCCGAGCCGGAAAGCGCTGTTCGACATTGGCGTCGCGGGTCCACTCGCCGGCCTCGTCGCCACGGTCACGGTGACGACCGTCGGCCTGCACATGGATCCGATACACGCGCCCGCGGCGGTGGTCCAGAGTCCCGACGCCGTCCAGTTACATCTGGGTTTCCCACCCCTGCTAGAGGGGCTCGCCGCGCTCTTCGACCAGCCGCTGTACCGGGGCGATCCGACGACGATGGTGAATCCCGTCGTCATCGGCGGCTGGGTCGGGATGTTCGTCACGCTCCTCAACCTCATCCCCGTCGGCCAATTGGACGGCGGGCACATCCTCCGGGCGATGATCGGCCCCGATCAGGAGACCGTCGGCGCGCTCGTCCCCGCAGCCTTGCTCGGACTCGCCGGCTACCTCTACTTCCTCACCGATCACACCGGGCAGGCGGCCTCCGTCTGGATCCTCTGGGCCGTCCTGACGACGCTGCTCGCGATCGCCGGCCCGGCGAAACCGTTCGTGGAGGAACGCCTCGACTCCCGTCGACGAGTGCTGGGGGCGCTCACCTTCGGGCTGGGAACGCTGTGTTTCACGCCCGTTCCGATCGAAATCGTCGGGTAGCTCGGCGTCGGATCGTGATTCGGCGAACTACGGTCACGCCCCGTGATCGTAGCCGTCGTCGGGAAGGGCCTGGCCGTCCATCGTCACGCCGGACGCGACGACCTCGCCGAGCACCGTCACGTCGACGGGGACCGCCGTTCGCACCGATTCCAGTGCATCCGGAGCGACGGTGAAGACGAGTTCGAAGTCCTCACCGAACGTGAGCGCCGTCTCGAGAACGGCGTCGTTAGATTCGTCCGCGTAGGCGGCCGACACGGCATCGTCGACCGGCACGGTGGCGGACTCGATGGCGAACCCACAGTCCGAGGCGTCGGCGAGCTGGTGGAGCGAGCGCGCTAGGCCGTCGCTCGAATCCATCATCGCGCTCGCGTGCGGGGCGAGCGCCACGCCGGCGTCGATCCGGGGGACGAAGCGGAACAGGTCGTTCGCTCGCTCGATCGCGCCCCGGTCGAACAGTTCGAGGGCGGCGGCGCTCCGACCGAGCGTGCCGGTGACGCAGACGACGTCGCCGGGACGGGCACCGCTGCGACGAACTGGGGGAGCGTGCTGCCGCTCGACTGCGCCAGCCGGTTCCGGAACACGACCGAGGGCAGTCGTGGCGACCGTGAACTCCGCGTGGTGATCGAGGTCGCCGCCGACGTACTGTGCCCCGACGTGCTCGCAGACGTCCCGGGCACCCGCGACGAACGCGAGGAGGGCTTCGTCGTCGAACTCGGGCGCGGCGTAGACGGCGACGGCGGCCGTCGCCTCGGCACCCATCGCGGCCACGTCGGACAGCGAGGCACCGACCGCCCGCCACCCGGCGGTGTACCGGGTCGTCCCCTCGGGGAAGTCCGTCGTCTCGTGGAGCATGTCCGTCGTCAGCACCTGGCCGTCGACGACGGCCGCGTCGTCGCCCGCGTGGGCGAGTTCGTCTCCCAGAAGGGTGAGTGCCGCGCGCTCGTCCATACGGGCGGGTTGGACGGCCCGTGAGAAAAGCGCCCCGACCACGACCGGGCGGCCCAGGCCGATACGATGGCCTTAAATGGCGCCGAAGGATACGCTCGGGCAATGGCTACGATGTACGACGTCCCGGCGGACGCCCTCATCGAGGCGGTCGCCGCGGACCTCGACGACGAACTGGACGAGCCCGACTGGGCGCCGTTCGCCAAGAGCGGTGTCAGTAACGAACTCCCCCCGGAACAGGACGACTTCTGGGCCACCCGCGCGGCCAGCCTCCTGCGCAAGGTCGCCGACACCGGCCCCGTCGGTGTCGAGCGTCTCTCGACGGCCTACGGCGGCTCCAAGCGCGGCTCGACCCGCTACCGCGTCGCACCCGACAAGCGCGCCGACGGCTCGAAGAACGTCATCCGGACGATCCTCCAGCAGCTAGAGGACGCCGGCTACGTCGAGACCGCCGAGGGCGAGGGACGCCGCATCACCGCCGAGGGCCGCAGCCTCCTCGACGAAACTGCCGGTACCGTCCTCTCGGACCTCGATCGACCGGAACTCGAGCGCTACGCGTAAATTTCGTTCGAGGCATCGCAGCAGTTCGACCGCCGCATCGAGGCGGGTTCCGAGCAGGCTCCGTAATCATTTTCCCCGCCGCGACCCAATCGCACACGTATGAGCAACGCGGACGACGAGATCGACGAACTGCGGCGCGAGCGCATGGAGGAATTGAAAGAGCGGGCCGACTCACAGGGCGGCAACGCCGAGGCCCAGCAGGCCGCCCAGCAACAGGCCGAGGCCCAGAAGAAGGCCGTCCTGCGCCAGCACCTGACCGACGACGCCAGAAAGCGCCTGAACACGGTCAAGATGAGCAAAGAGCAGTTCGGCGAACAGGTCGAACGCCAGGTCGTGGCGCTGGCCCGGAGCGGGCGCATCCAGGGCAAGATCGACGACGAGAAGATGAAACAACTGCTGACCGAACTGAAGCCCGAGACAAAGAGCTTCGACATCCGCCGACGCTAATGCAACTGGGACTGCTGTACAGCGGCGGCAAGGACTCGACGCTCGCGGCGTTGCTCCTGGAGAATTTCTACGACGTCACCCTGGCGACCGCACACTTCGGCATCACCGACGACTGGCAACACGCCGAACGCGCCGCCGCCGAACTCGACCTGCCGTTTCGCCGGATCGAACTCGACGACGCGGTCGCTCACGACGCCGCCGAACGCATCCGCGAGGACGGCTTCCCCCGAAATGGTATCCAGCACGTCCACCAGGAAGCGCTTGAGGCGCTGGCGGCCGCCGACGACTTCGACGCCATCGCCGACGGCACTCGACGCGACGACCGCGTCCCAACGGTCTCGCGCGCCCAAGCTCAGAGCCTCGAAGATCGCCACGACGTCGACTACGTCGCCCCGTTGTCGGGCTTCGGTCGTGGCGCGGTCGACAGGCTCGTCGACTCGACGCTCGACGTCACCGTCGGTCCGAGCGAGGAGATCCCGCGCGCGGACTACGAGGCCGAACTACGAGCCGTGATCGCCGATCAGGGCGGCCAGGAGGCCGTCGCCGAGTGCTTCCCCGATCACGACCAGACGCACGTGACGGGCCGGCGGTAGGGCAGATCAGCCCAATCAAAACGGCCGGATCGATGGCTGTAACCGTTGTAGCGCCTATCTGTACCCGATTCTCACTTCCGTTCAGGGGAGCGGCTGCCTCTCCCTTCCGACCGAGACAAACGCCCACTCACCAGAGATGGTTTGATTCAAGTGAAATAATTTTTGTATCATACTGTCGTCGGGGAAAGATAGACGGCGACCGTCATGTCCCTGGATACAACTGTGAGGAACAGCCGCCTCATCGCACACATCGAACGGCTCCGCCACCGGCGGCAGTATAGCCGATCACCCGCCAAGCGAGCGCTCAGAACGGTCGCAATCGCTGGCCTTTCGATCGGCATCGGTATCGGGGCCTACAGTGTGGGCCAGGGCGTTGGTGAGAGTGAGTTGACGCTGCCGATCGGCGTAATACAGGCCGTCACCACAGTGCTTGGATTGGTCGTTCTGGCAAATGCCACCAGGCGTGCGGCCGTGACGTTCGAGCAGCTCGCCATCGATCACCTGTTCACGACGGTTCGGACGCGCGAGATCGTCCTCGGGGTCGTTGGATTTCTACTCACCCAGTATACACTCCTCCTGGCGCTGCCAGTCAGCAGCCTCGCAACTGGATTTGCGCTCGGGGTCGGTGCTCCCGGGATGGTCGTCTCGATCGTGGGGGCGGGCGGCGCCCTCCTCACGCTACTCGTCGTCGGCGGGAGCACACTCGGACTCGCAAAATTGCATCTGAAACGGCGGTCCGTCCTCTTCACGCGGTTGTACTCGATCGTGCTCTACGGCTTGCCTGTGCTCGCGTGGTTCGTCGTGACGAGTTCGTCACTGTCGGGAGAGGTGCTATTCACCGTGCTGGGAGGCTCCCGATCGCGTGGTTCGTCGATCTGGCCCTGGTCGGGGATGCCACCATCGGTGGGAGCGTGGGTCGTAGCATCGGCGTGATCGGGTTATTCACAGCGGGAGTGGCCCTCCTCATTGGCTCGGCATCAGTACTCGGGAGACAGGTCTGGCAGACTGACGGAACGAAGTCAGCGCCAACCCATCGCTCACGGCCGATTATCGGTGACGGGTTCATGGATCAGGCGTTCGCTGGCCGGGTCTCACGGCCGGTACTAACTGTCGCCCGGAAGCGGTTAGTTCAGGAACGCCGAGTTCCGCGGGCAGCGCATTCGATGTTCGGTCTCCTGACGTTCATTGGAAGTGGCGTTCTGGCATACGCACTCAGTCCCTCGCCAGTACCGGCCGTCGCGCCGCTTGTAATTGCAGTTACCTGCGCGCTCGGAACGGGCCTTGGGTTCGGGATATACGTTCTCCCTGCGGAGTATCAGGGGCTACCCACGACACTCACTGCTGTATCGGGCCACGACATCAGCCGCGGGACGTTGCTTGCTGGGCTCACACTTGGCATCCCACTGACGCTCCTTCTCACGATACTTTCCGGAATCGGGAGCCCGGTGAGAGTGGTCGAACTCATATTAGTCGGTGTGTTAGGGTGCCTCCTCTGTGTTTGTGCGATCACGACCTCGATGGCGCTCGGAATGCAATTTGCGTATTCGACGTTTGTCGTCGTCCCGTCACTCCCACTGGCGAGCCTTCCGTGGATGTACGGACAACAGGGCAACGAACCGTTCCGCTACGCTGGCCAGGCAATCGGGGTACTCGTCCTCGTCGCTCTTCCCGCGTTCGCCAGCTACGTCGGGGAGATCAGGAGGCCAGTCGCCACAGAACTCGGCGTGACACCAGCAACCATCCACATTGGTGCCTTCGTCAGTTCGATACTCCTTGCGGCCGTATTATCTGTGATCGCCTATCGACGAGCTGTTCGTCGATTCGATGCGTACCAGCTACCGTGAGTAGTGACCTCTCACCGGCACTACGGGCGAATTCGAGCGCGTGGGCGGGACAATGGCCGAATCGAATCAGCAGCCGAACCGGAAAGCGAGACGGTCGGCCGAAGGGGGAAATGTAAATGGTGAAGCACACAACGGGCAACCGATGACCGATCCTCGGTGTCCAACGTGTGCCGTCGAGATGGAACCGACGACCGTCACGACGGACGGGGCAGGCACGCTCTACGTCAAAACGAAGCGCGACGGCGGGATTTTAAAGCGACTCGGTCTCGGGGATTACGCGACTCTCGATTCGTTTTGCTGTCCCGAGTGCGGACTGGTTCGACAGTACGCCGATCTCGACGACTAACAGGCGCGCGTCGACCAGTGTCGACCGACAAACTGTGCGTAGTGACAGTTCAGCCCCGTTTCAGCCGCTGTGTTCGAGTGGGGAAGAGAACCCTCCGAGCGGGTTTCTCAGAACTCGAACCGGGCGCCGCCCTCGTCACTCTCGGTCACGGTCGGCTCCCAGCCGTGGGCTTCGGCGACGGCCTGGACGATGGCGAGCCCGAGTCCCGATCCGTCCTGGCTCGACGAGACGCCTTGCTGGAAGAGCGAGTCGCGCACGTCCTCGGGAATGCCCGTGCCGTCGTCTTCGACGTAGAAGCCGGTTCGAAGCGGGCCGACGCGGACGGTGTCGGCCCCGCCGTGCTCGACAGCGTTGCGAAAGCAGTTCTCGAAGAGGCTCTGGGCGCGCGATTCCTCGACGCGGAGCGTGCGATCGCCCTCGAGTTCGAGCGTGGCGTCGCCGGTATCGACGGCGTCCCAGGCGGAGGCGGCGAGGTCGACCAGCGGGACGGGTTCGGGGTCGATCACCTCGGAGCCGCTGCGGGCGACCGAGAGGCTGTCGTCGATGAGTTCGTCCATCCGGTCGAGGCACTCGTCGACGACGTGGAGGTGTTCGGCGTCGCCAGTCCGGAACGCCTCCTGCAGGCGTCCGTCGGCGACCGAGAGCGGGTTTCGGAGGTCGTGACTGACGACGGAAGCGAATTGATCCAGGCGTTCGCGCTGGCGGCGGGCCTCGCGAACCGCGGCACGCTGACGGATCTCGTACCAGCCGGCGACGCTCCCCGCCGCGACGCCGATCGTTCCCGACAACAGCGTCAGATACAGTGGATTTCGCGGCCCAACACCCTCCATGCTGAGTACCAGCAGGTGCAGGGCAGTCACGAGCGCCGCCGCGAGAAAGCCGCTGAGTCCCCAAGCGAAGACGGTCAGTCGGTCCCGTGGCGCGACGTCCCGACTGACCAGATAACGATCGGCGACCACGACCGCCGTCGCGGCCGCCAGCGGGCCGATACTTTCGAGGATGGCCTGCGACGTGGTCTGCTCGACGACTGTCCGAACGGAGATGATCATCGCGAGAAAGAGTCCGAGTGCCGACAGCGGCGAGAAGGGCAATCGCTCGGCGACGTCCGCCACCCAGTCGTCTTCCTCGACCGTCGCGTTCACAAACTGTGTCTCGAACCGGGACTAAATGAATCTCCGGGCTGTGCTCACGCCCCGCCCGTTCGAACCAATCGTGCCGAGCGACTGGAATTAGCGACTCCACCAGGGGAAAATGAGGAGTGGTGATTCGAACCGGTTGTTCGGTGGAACGAGTCACACTGCAGTACCCCGCCTGTCGCCCGTCAGTTCCACGGCCTCTTAGCTCGCCGATCGCACGCCCGCTATCTCGGCAGTCCCAATCTCGTTGTTCCGACGGTCCCACGTTCGCCGTCTCGCCACTGCCTCGCCTGACGGTTCGGCGGCCGGTACCGCGGTGCTCTACCATCGTTCGACGGGCAACCGAGGCCGGATCCGAGTGGACACATCAAAGTACGCCCCGCGCGAACGGGCCGCTATGTACGACCACATCAAGGGCTTCCGCGATTTCTATCCGGAGGAGATGGGCGCCCGTCGGGAGACCATCGACGCGCTCGAAGGCACCGCCCGACGCTACGGCTTCCGTGAGATCGGAACGCCGGCGCTCGAACGCGCCGAAATCTGGACGGACAAGAGCGGTGACGACATCGTCGAGGAGCTGTACGCCTTCGAGGATCAGGGCGGCCGGCACGTCACGATGGTGCCGGAGCTCACGCCGACCGTCGCCCGGCTCGTCGTCGCGAAACAGCAGGCGCTCTCGAAGCCGATCAAGTGGTTCTCGACACGACCCTTCTGGCGCTACGAGCAGGTCCAGCAGGGCCGCCAGCGCGAGTTCTACCAGACGAACGTCGACATCTTCGGCTCCAGCGAGCCGGAAGCCGACGCCGAGATCCTCGCCTGGGCGGCCGACGCGCTGACGAGCCTCGGACTCACCGGCGAGCACTTCGACTTCCGGATCTCTCACCGCGACATCCTTGGCGGGCTCTTCGAAGAGTACGCTGCAGGAACGGCAGGGGACGCAGCCGGCGACATCGACGTCGAGGCCGGCATCCGCGCAGTCGACAAATCCGAGAAGGTCGACCGTGCCGAGTACCTGAGGCTGCTGGAAAACGCCGGTCTCACGGGCGACCAGGCCGAGGAGTTCGCCTCGCTGATCGAGCGAAACGACCTCGACGCCGTCCTCGCCCACACCGACTCCGATCGGGTGACCGAGGCCGTCGACAACCTTCAGAACGTCCTCGCTGCTGCCGAAGACTTCGGCGCTCGCGAGTACTGCACCGTCTCGCTGGACACCGCCCGCGGCCTCGACTACTACACCGGCGTCGTCTTCGAGTGCTTCGACTCGACCGGCGAGGTCTCCCGCTCGATCTTCGGGGGCGGTCGCTACGACGACCTCATCGAGTCCTACGGCGGCCAGCCAACGCCCGCCGTCGGCGTCGCACCCGGCTACGCGACGCTCTCGCTGCTCTGTCAGCGCGCCGGCGTCTGGCCCGACGAGGAACTCGCGACCGACTACTACGTCCTGCAGGTCGGCGACACCCGCCCCACGGCCGCCCGGATCGCCCGCGAGCTGCGGGCAGCCGGCCACGTCGTCGAGGGCGACGTCGCCGGGCGCTCCTTCGGCGCCCAGATGAACTACGCCGACTCGATCAACGCCGAGACGGTCGTCATCGTCGGCGAACAGGACCTCGCGAACGACGAGGTGACGATCAAGGACATGGAGAGCGGCGACCAGGTTACCGCGCCCGTCGACGACTTCCCCGGCGAGCGCGAGCGGCCGAGCATCGACGACTTCGAGTGATCGATCGCTACCGTATATCAGAACTCTCGTTCGACAGGCGTCCACTCGACGTCCGGTTCGGCTGCGGCGGTTGCCGGTTTAGCACGCGGCGTCGCCTCGTCCGTCTCGATCGGCGTGTGGCCCGTCTCGACGTGGTGGTCGATCATCGCTCTGTTCAGGTCGGAGCGGGTCGTCTCCGGCCCCGTTTCGTGGGACCAGCCACAGACCGCACAGTAGGCAGTAGTCACGGCTTACCACCACATAGCGAGCCGAAGGCGGTCAGTCGAAGGGTGTACTGGGACAGGCATTTTTAGCCGAGTAATCTGACCGAACTGTCCTAATCCTTCCGCCCGCGACGAACCGCGACCGAGACTACCGGATTCGAACGGTTCGGTCACGAGGATCCGCAGTTCGCTCGCACCCCACCATTATCACTGCCGTCGGTGTACGCCGCCCGATGGCCGACGCGCCGCCGAACATCCTGCTCGCGCTCACCGATCAGGAGCGCTACGACGTCTCCGCGCCCGACGGACCGCTCGTCGAGACGCCCGCGATGGACCGCCTCGCCGCAGCAGGAATGCGCTTTACGAACGCGACGACGCCGACGAGCATCTGTACGAGCGCACGGGCCTCGCTGCTCACCGGCCAGTTTCCCCACGGCCACGGCATGCTGAACAACCACCACGAGGCCGACGCGATCCGGTCGAACCTGGATCCTGAGATCCCGACGTTCTCCCAGCGCCTCGCCGAGGCGGGATACGCCCTCACCTACACCGGGAAGTGGCACGTCGGGCACGAGGCGACGCCCGAGAAATTCGGCTTCGCCTACCGCGGCGGGAGCGACGACCACCACGACGACGCGCTGGACGACGCCTTCGCACGCTACCGCGAGGAACGGGGCCTCCCGCTGGGCGAGATCGAGTTCTCGGACGCGATCTACACCGCCGGCGAGGACGGCACGCTCGTCGCGGCGACGACCCCGGTCCCCATCGAGGCGACACGAGCGCACTTTCTCGCCGACCGGACGATCGAAGCGATCGACGCTCACGCGGAGGGCGACGTCGACCGGTCCGGAGACGGCGACGCTGACGCCGGCCGGCCGTTCTTCCACCGGGCAGATTTCTACGGCCCGCACCATCCGTACGTGATCCCGGAGCCCTACGCCTCGATGTACGACCCGGCCGACGTCTCCCTGCCGGCGAGTTACGCCGAGACGTTCGACGGGAAGCCCCGGGCACACGAGCAGTTCCTCCGCTATCGAGGGGTCGCGGACTTCGACCGGGAGACCTGGCGCGAGGTGCTTGCAAAGTACTGGGGGTTCGTCTCGCTCATCGACGACGAGTTCGGTCGTGTCATAGACGCACTCGCCGACCACGGACTCGAAGACGACACCGTCGTCGTCCACACGGCCGATCACGGCGACTTCGTCGGCGGGCACCGCCAGTTCAACAAGGGGCCGCTGATGTACGACGACACCTACCGGATCCCGCTGCAGGTCCGCTGGCCCGGCGAGATCGAGCCGGGGACGACCTGCGAGGCACCCGTCCACGTACACGACCTCGCGGCGACGTTCTGCGAACTCGCCGACGTCTCGGTCCCCGAATCGTTCCACGCCCGAAGTCTCGTTCCGCTGCTCTCCGGCCGGCGACCGCACGCCTGGCCCGACTCCACCTTCGGCCAGTACTCCGGCGAGGAATTCGGCCTCTACACCCAACGACTGGTCCGCACGGAACGCTACACGTTTGTCTACAACGGCCCCGACGTGAACGAACTCTACGACCGCGAGGCCGACCCGGCCCAGCTCCAGAACCTGATCGACCACCCGGATTACGCCGACGTCCGCCGGGAGCTGGCCGACCGACTCGTCGCCTGGATGGACGCGACCGACGATCCGTACCGGACGTGGGTGCCGAAGACGTTCTCGTAGCGACGTACCACCACGCATTCGCGGAAGGATTCGTCCTCCCTCGTCTCCCGCCTGCCGCCTCGCCAACCATTATGCCCCGGTCGCTGCAAGCGAGTGCTATGACAGAATCATCGCCCGGCGTCCGGATCGGCGTCGACGTCGGCGGGACGTTCACCGACGTCGTGGCGGTTCGCGACGGCGAGCTCACCGTCACGAAGACGCCGTCGACGCCCGACGCGCCGGACGAGGGCGTCGTCGACGGCCTCGAACTGAGCCGCGACGCCGCCGGCTACGCCGTCGCTGGCGTCGCCGATCTGGCCCACGGGACGACCGTGGCGACGAACGCCGTCCTCGAACGTGACTGGGCCGACGTGGCGCTCGTGACCACCGAGGGCTTTCGCGACGCGCTGGCGATCGGGCGACAGGATCGCCCCGACATCTACGACTACACCGTGTCGAAACCGGAGCCGGTCGTCCCCCGGCGCCGCCGCTTCGAGGTGACCGAGCGTCTCGACGAACGCGGCGAGGTACGGACGCCGCTCGACGAGGCGTCCGTCCGCGCGGTCGCCGACGAGCTCCCCGCGGAAATCGAGAGTATCGCCGTCTCGCTGCTCTTCGCGTTCGAGAACGACACCCACGAGCGCCGGGTCGCGGAGATTCTCGAAGACGAGCTCGGCGGTGACGACGATACCGTCGACGAGAGCGGCGATTCGCCGGTCTCCCTCTCGCTGTCGAGCGACGTCCGGCCCGAGATCAGGGAGTACGAGCGGACGCTGGTGACGGCGCTGAACGCGGCGCTCAAGCCCGTCATGGACGCCTACGTCGGGCGGTTGGAGGAAGCCGTCGCCGATCGCGGGATCGAGCCCGCCCTTCGCATCATGCAGTCGAACGGCGGGACGATCGGCGCCGATCGCGCCCGGACGCGGCCCGTCAATACCCTGCTCTCCGGGCCCGCAGCGGGCGTCCGCGGGGCGGCCCACGTCGCCGGGCTCCGCGGCGAGGGCAACGTCATCACGATGGACATGGGCGGCACCTCCTGCGACGTCTCGCTGGTCAGAGACGGCGAACCGACGGTCACGACCGGCCTCGAGATCGGAGAGTATCCGGTCGCCGTGCCATCGATCGACGTCCATACCATCGGCGCGGGCGGCGGCTCGATCGCGTGGGTCGACGACGGCGGCGCCCTCCGCGTCGGCCCGCGATCGGCCGGCGCTGAGCCGGGCCCGGTCTGCTACGGCCGCGGCGGCACGCAGCCGACGGTGACCGACGCGCAGGTCCTGTGCGGCCGGCTCGATCCGGCCCGCTTCCTGGATCGCGACGCGGACGACCCCGGGACCGCGGGTATCGATCGGGACGCCGTCGAAGCCGCGGTGGCCGAACACGTCGCCGAGCCGCTCGGCCTCTCGGTCCCCGAGGCCGCCGAGGGCATCCTCGACGTCGCGAACGCGAGCATGGAGCGGGCGCTCAGGGTCGTCAGCGTCGAAGCGGGCCACGATCCGCGCGACTTCGGGCTGGTCGCCTACGGCGGCGCGGGACCGGCCCACGCGGCGGCACTCGCCGAGTCCCTGTCCATCCCGCGAGTACTCGTCCCCCGAACGGCCGGGGTGCTCTCGGCGCTCGGGTTGCTGGTCAGTGATCGGCTCGTCGAGCGAAGCGCGTCGATGGTCCGCCCGCTCGCGGCCGTCGACCCGGGCGCGATCGAAACCGCCCTCGCCGACTTCGAAGACGAGGGGTGGGCGCAGCTAGACGCCACAACCGACTCGATCGTCGTCGAGCGCTCGATCGACCTGCGCTACGCCGGCCAGTCGTTCGATCTCACGGTCGACCTGCCCGAGGGGCCGGTCACGGACGAGACGCTCACCGACGCCGTCGAGGCGTTCCACGCGGCCCACGAGCGACGCTACGGGCACGCCTCGCCCGACGAACCCGTCGAACTGGTCACCGTCCGGGCGCGCGTCCGAGCCGTCGTCGAGCCACCGAGGCTCTCGGCGGCCGAGGGAACCGGTTCGGACGCGGACCAGGCGGTCCACGGGACGCGATCGGTCGTCTTCGACGGGACGACCCGCGAGACGCCGGTGTACGACCGCCCCGCGCTCAGCGTGGGGAGCGACGTCACCGGCCCCGCGATCGTCGACGGACCGGAGAGCACGGTGGTCGTCCGCCCCGGCTGGCGCGCGACTGTCGACGGGTACGGCACCATCGTCATGGAGGAAAACGCATGAGCGACGAATCCGATCCGAGGGCAGCAGGTGGCACCGGCGGTGACGGCAAGCGAGACGGTCTCGGTGGGAGCGGCGGTCGGGGCCCCACCGGCGGCGACGGTGAGCGGACCGACCCCGACCGCGACAACATCGACCCGATCACGCTCGAAGTCCTTCGAAACGCCTTCGCCGCGGTCGCCGAGGAGATGAACGCCAACCTGGTCCGGACGGGCTACTCGCCGAACATCACGGAACGTAAGGACTGCTCGTGCGCGCTGTTCGACGCCGACGGCGAGATGCTGAGCCAGGCCGAGACGATGCCCGTCCACCTCGGCGCGATGCCCTTCTCCGTCGCGGCCGCGCTGGAGCGCTTCCCGCCGGAGACGCTCTCGCCCGGCGACGCCGTCGTCCTCAACGACCCGTTCCGCGGCGGCGCCCACCTGCCCGACCTCACGCTCGTGACGCCGATCTTCGTCGACGACGAGGGGACAGACGGCGCGGTCACGGCCGATTCGGTCGGAAGAAGTGCTGACGACGAACCCGTCACGGACGACCTGGAACTCCTGGGCTTCGCGGCCAACCGCGCCCACCACGCCGATATCGGGGGCGCCCGGGCGGGCAGCGTCGCGGCCGACTCGACGGAGATCTATCAGGAAGGGTTGCGGATCCCGCCGGTGAAGCTCTACGACGGCGGCGACGTCGTCACGGACACGGTCGAACTGCTCCTCGCGAACGTGCGGACGCCCGACGAGCGCCGGGGCGACCTGCGCGCCCAGCACGCGGCCAACGAGACCGGCCGGAGGCGACTGCTCGATCTCGTGGGCGACCACGGCGTCGGCACGCTGCGAACCGCCGTCGACGCCGTCCAGGACTACGCCGAAAAACGGATGCGCGCGGCGATCACGGACCTGCCCGACGGCACCTACGGCTACGCCGACGTGCTGGACGACGACGGCCGCGCCAGCGAGGATGTCCGGATCGAGGCGAGCGTGACGATCGACGGCGACGCGCTCACCGTCGACTTCGACGGGACGGACGCCCAGACCGCGGGCCCGATCAACGCCGTCTTCGCGGTCACGGCGTCGGCGACGTACTACGCGGTGCGCTGCGTGACCGATCCCGAGATTCCCGCGAACGCGGGCGCGTACCGGCCGATAGAGATCGAGACGCCCGACGGGTCCGTCGTCGACGCCGAACCGCCGGCCGCGGTCGTCGGCGGCAACCTGGAGACCTCCCAGCGCGTGACCGACGTCGTCCTGGGTGCCCTCGCCGAAATCGCGCCGGAACGAGCACTCGCGGCGGGCCAGGGAACGATGAACAACGTCACGTTTGGCGGCATCGACCCGCGGACCGACGACCCCTACGCCTTCTACGAGACCGGCGGAGGCGGCTTCGGCGCGCACGCGAGCGGCGACGGGATGGACGGCGTCCACGTCCACATGTCGAACACGATGAATACGCCGGCGGAGGTGCTAGAAACCGCCTACCCGCTCTCCGTCGAGCGCTACGCCTACCGGCCGGACACCGGCGGTGCGGGCGAGTTCCGTGGCGGCCTCGGCCTTCGACGAGACATTCGCGTCCGGGCCACAGGATCGACCGGGGTGGCGTTCAGCCTGCTCGCCGACCGCCGAACGCACGCCCCGTACGGCGTCGCAGGCGGCGAAAGCGGTGCGCCTGGTGAGGACGTGCTGTACAGAGCCGCGGTCCATCAGAGCGACGCGGACGACGTCGACGGACCCGACGAACGTACCGAGGCGCTCCCGGCGAAGTGCACGCAGCACCTAGACGCCGGCGACGTCGTCAGCATCCGGACGCCGGGTGGCGGCGGGTACGGCGACCCCGCCGACCGCGACCCGGATGCGCTCCGACGCGATCTCGCCGATGGGCTGCTTTCGGTCGAGAGCGCCCGGCAAGCGTACGACACCGACCTTGTCGAACGCGTCGCGGCCGACTTGGACGCAACCGTCGACGGTGACGAGTCGGCGCAGTCGCGGTGAGCACATCGTCGCGAAGAACAGGCATGTCGGGTCACCGGCCCGCGCCCGATGTTGCACCAGGAGAGGCCAAGGCGGCGCCGATGGGGCCGCAACGCTGGGCGAACGGGATGCCCGGCTATCGAAGCCGACCCGACCGACCGGCGGTCGCGAGGCTGTCGAGACCTCGCGCCGCACAACCGACCGTCGGCGCCGCTCGCGACGGAGTGGAGGACCGGTCCGCCGCGGCGCTGTCAGGGGCGTCGTTGGTGACGAGGAGGGGTGGCTCGCACGCGATCGTGACCGATCACGTATCGACGTACTGTGATTCCCACTCGCGTCGTTCCCGAATCAGCTGCTCGCCTTCTCCCGTGATGTCGTAGTAGTTCGTCCGGCGGTCGAGCTGGCCTTTCTCGACCAGTCCCCGATTGACGAGGGTATCGAGGTTCGGATAGAGCCGACCGTGATTGATGTCGGCGCTGTAGTACCCCTCGATCTCCGATTTGACGTCCTGGCCGGACGGCTGGTCGGCCGCGGCGATTACGTACAGCAGGTCGCGTTGAAACCCGGTGAGTTCGTGCATCGACAACCGAAGAGACACTCCATCCGACAGACCGTTGTTACTCCCGCCGTACGATTCCTAGGCCATCCATACCAGCAGAGTAGCGGGGCCAATACGAGGCGCGGTGAGACAAACCGACGCATCCAGACAGCAACCGGGCCGTGGTGCGTTCGACACTCACCGTCCTCGCCACCGGAGACACAGCCGTCGACCAGTTCCCACCTGGCCACCGAGAGGGGGTAGCCGCGGGCGATGCTGTCAGCTGCTCCCTCCATCACAGCGAGTGAACACTGGTGACGAGGTCGACGGTTTCGACGCACAGACGCTCCAGAAGCGGTAACCGAGACGACTCGGCCGTCCGTAACCCCATATTACTGTACAAACTCAAAGACATTCACAGAATCATACCAATAAAATCCAGATTTTCCCACCTTTCATGAACGAACGAGCCTTTCGACTAGAAGACTTATGGTGGGGCCCCGGCGTTTCCCGGTATGGCACGCGACACGCCGGTACGGACCGGTACGCAGTCGACCACAGACGAACCGCTTCCAAATCTCGTGACGATCGTCGGTCGCGGCGTCCCCTCGTCGTTCGAGGTCACCGTCGACGGCGAGATCGAGGCTGCCTCCGACGACCCCGTCGCCGACGGGACGATCGTCTCCGGATCAGCCGCCGAGGGAACGATCGAGGTGGGCATCACCCGCCTTCGCTTCTCCGGCGAGCTGGCCACCGTCAACCTCGTCGACTGGAACGGCGTCCCCGCACCGGAATCGGAGAGTACACCCACCGTCCACGTCGACTACAACGTGGCACAGTAAGTCGCATCGCGACCCCATTCTCCGTCGAGCCAGGTCGGATAGTGACGCGGCTACCGATAACCCAGATCGGCCAGGCGCTGCTTCGTCCCGTCACTCATCGCGACGGTTTCCGTCTGCGGCGTGTGGTCGACGCCCGCAAGCTGGGCGTCCAGCCTGGCCGAGAGGTCGGCTACCACCGACGGGTTTTCGGCGGCGATATCGCGCCGTTCGTCGGGGTCGGTGGGGAGATAGTGAAGGCGACGAAAGCCGTCAGAGCCCTCGACGTACTTGTACTCGGCCGTCCGGATCGCTCGGAGGCGACGGTCGAACGCGCGGACGCGATCGGGTACCTCGCCGAAGCGAGCTTCGAGACGCTCGATCGACGGCTGCGGTGCGACGTACTCGGCGAAGACGGCGTCTCTCGGGGACTCGTCGGCGCCGGGATGGAGTGATCGACCGGCGCCCTGTTCCCGAAGGGGCGGGTCCGACACACCCGTCACGTCGAGCAGCGTTTCAGGGAAGTCCAGCAGCTGAACGAGGTCGCGACGGGGCGTCCCATCGGTGAACGGGCCACCGTGGATCACTAGCGGGACGTGCAAGAGGGTGTCGTAGAGGTTGTACTGGTGACCGAAGAAACCGCGTTCGCCGACGTGTTCACCGTGGTCGCCACAGACCACGACGATCGTGTTCTCCCACGCGCCAGTTGCTTCGAGCGACTCCCGCAGCCGGGCCAGCTGGGCGTCGGCGTACGCGAGCGAGCCGCGATACAGTCCGCGGAGGGCTGCGAAGTCCTCCTCGTCGAGACTGTACTCCTCACAGTCGAATGCACGGGGGTCCTGCCGAATTGCACGGGCATCCTCGTGTGAGACGCCCGACGGGAGAAACGCCTCGGCGGAGGACTGGGGTGGATCGTAGACGACGTGGGGTTCAATGAGATTACAGAAGCAGAAGAACGGCTCGTCGGTCGACCGGCTTCGGAGCCACGAGTCGATCCAGTCGACGCTCCGGGCGGCGCCGTCGTCGCCCGCCGGTTGGAGGAACTCACTGTAGACGACGTTCGCCAGATTCACCAGCGGGTTGCCCTCGAAGAGACGCTCGCGGGCGGCCCGGAGCTTCTCGGAGAGGCACTCGCCGCGAACGACGGTTCCCATGTCGGTGTCGGACTGGCGATACTGCCACCCCCGTCGGAGGGCGTCGAATCCGCGATCGAAGCCGAACTCGGCGGTAATCCAGGTGTTGTTCGAGACGCCGACCGTCTCGTAGCCCGCAGCCGCGAAGGCCTCCGGGAGCGTCCGCAACCGATCGTCGAGCACCTGGTGGCCGCCGTGGGTCCCGTGCTCGCTCGTGTACGTCCCCGTAAAGAGCGAGGCGTGCGACGGGACCGTCCACGGGGCTGTCGAGAACGCGCGTTCGAACCGCGTTCCGTCCTCGCCGAGACGGGTGAGCGTCGGCATCGTCGTCGCGTCGACGTCGCTCGCCCGCGCGGTGTCGAGAACGACCAGACAGACGTTCGGTCTGTCCGTTTCTTGCGTCCCTGACCGCCCATTGCCATGGCGCTCTTCGTCGTCCGCCGAATCGCCGTGCGTCGTCATGGTACCCTATCTGCAGCAGAAGCGGGGAAGGTCACCGCCCCGGCGTACGCAGGGGGTCAGTCGCGCCAGCACTCGACATCGGTCCCGACGGAGCTAACCCGATCGCGGCGCAATTCGCCCACGATGCGCGCCTACCGGCTCGCCTACGACGGTCGCGACTACTTCGGCTTCCAGCGCCAGCCCGACGTCGCGACCATCGAGGACGCCCTCTTCGACGCGCTCCGGGCGCTCGACGCGTACCGCCCTGCGGCGGCGTCGACCTCGGCCAGCGACAGCCAGTCTGCCGGACCCGTCCCGGACCGCCCGCAGGGCTACGCCGCCGCCGGGCGCACCGACGCCGGCGTCTCCGCGCTCGCCCAGACCGTCGCCTTCGACGCCCCCGAGTGGCTCACCCCGCGAGCGCTCAACGCCGAACTCCCCGCCGAGATCCGGGCCTGGGCCAGCGCCGACGTGCCCGACTCGTTCCACGCGACCCACGACGCGACGGCGCGGACCTACACCTACCACCTGTACGCGCCGCCCGAGAGCAGGAACGATCGACGTCGGGGACGCCTTGCGGCCGCCGACGAACGTCGCGTCGACGATGCCCTGTTCCACGAGGCGCTCGATGGGCTGAGTGGCCACAACGACTACCACAACCTCACGCCGGACGACGAGGGAACCGAGCGGACGCTCTCGCTCGCGGCCGATCGGGGCGGGGACGTTCTCACCGTGACCGTCCAGGCGGGCGGTTTCGCGCGCCAGCTCGTCCGTCGGCTCGTCACCCTCCTCCACCGGGTGGGGACGGGCGAGGCCCCGCTCGAGAAGATCGATCGCGTCCTGGCCGCCGAGTCACTCCCGGGGCACGGAGGCATTCCACCGGCGCCGCCGGAACCGCTCGTCCTCGCGGACGTGACCTACCCCGACACCGAGTTCGCCGTCGACGACGAGGCGGCGACGAGCGCCCGGCACGTGTTCGAGCAACGCCGGATCGACCGCGAGGTCGGTAGCCGCGTCGCCGGGCAACTACGAGACGGCGTTCGATAATCGGGGCGCCACGGTCACCACGACAACGAACCCGGTTACAGGAACGTGGCGAGAAACCCACCGATAGTCACGACCCCGAAGAGCACCAGCATCGCGATGACAGCCCACCGACGGGCGTTACCCTCCGGGATCGGGTGGTCGATTCCCTTGTTTGGATCGCGGTCGGGCGGCCTGAGTTCGTCGTCGGTCAGTATCTCGAATTCGAACGCCTTGGTGTAAAAATATTTTCACGGCGACACGAATGGGCACACCCGATGGTCGCCTTCGGTTGGTTACCGAGCACCAGCGGCCGTCGATGTCGCCTGGCGGACTTACTCGAGCGTGACACCAGGGACTCCAGGTCCAGGTGAACGCGGCGAAAACTGAGAGAGAGATGGGCGGCGAACGAGAGGACGGCCCGTTACTCCTCGCTCGTCAGCAGCTTCCGGAGAATCGAGCCGTAGGCCGGTCGGGTGACGAAGACGCCGATGAGGACGCCGAGGATGGTGATGATGGCGAAGCCCTGGAGGTCACCGAGGCTGCTCGAGACGGCCAGCGGACTCATGGCGATGATCGTCGTCGCCGCCGCGGCGCCGATCGTCCAGAACGCCTTGCGGAAGCGATTGTTGAAGATCCGCGCCTGGGTAACCGAGCCCTCGTCCATCACCTCGTCGGCGATGATGACGAGGTCGTCCACCCCCGTCCCGACGACCGCGATGAACCCGGCGACGTGCGCGAGCGTGATCGCCATCTCCGCCGCGGCGGCCACGCCGAGCAGGATGACGACCTCCGACAGCGCCGTCAGGATCATCGGCAGGGCGACGCGCGGGTCGCGATAGCGGACGTAGACCATCCCGCTGACGGCGAACACCGCGAAGATGCCGATCAGTAGCGAATCGGTTTTGTACTGGTCACCGAGCGACGACTGCACGGACATCACCTGCGCGTTCCCGAAGTCGAGCGGAGCGTCCAGCGCACCGGCCTGGAGGTTCATCGAGATTTCGTTCGCGTGCTGGGCAGCCTCCTCATTCCCCTCGCCGCGGCCGGTTACCATGTTGTATCGCGGGTCGTTTTTCCACTCTCCGGACCGCATATTTGTAGCGAGCCTATCTTCCAGCCCCAGGGCACTGACGACCTCGCCGTCGGACATGGTCAAGAGACACCACTGGTCACCGCTGTCGGCGAAGTCGTAGTTCCCGGCAGCGTTCTGTCGGAGAGAACACTGTCCAACACCCTCGGAGGTAAAGCCGATCTCGTTCATCTGCGACTCGAACTCGGCCGCAGGGCCGTCGTGTAGCGTCACACCGACCTGGTATTGATTCTGTTCGTTATCATACTCAGCCGACATGATGGTGTCGAAGTCTTCCTGCTGGAGCAGCGTGATGTTTTCTTGACTCCCGTTCCCGTCGGGGACGTACGCCCGGACTTCGATGGAACCACGCTGTTCGAGCAGTGCCCGGAGTTCCGCCGCCGTGTACCCCGGCGCCTCCGCGACGATGTAGTGCTCGCCGCCGAGCGTCTCCGTCGTGTAGGCCTGCCCACCGGAGAGCCCGGCCTGGTTGAGTTTGCTCGTGATGACGGAGACCATCGACTCGCGGGTCTCTTCGGTCACACGATCCTCTACGTCGTTTTCGGAGACGTCGTGGCCCTCCGCCGAGAGCGTCTCGGCGAACGCGGCGGCCGAGACGTTGTCGTCGAACACTTCGACAGTGTAGCTGTCGTCGCCCTGGTGGTACCGGACCGTGACGTCGGCGGCCTGGAAGTCGTCGTACTCGGACTGGAACGACTCCCTGAGGGTGCTTTCCAGGTCGTTGCCCGCCTGCTGGGCCTGTTCGGGTGTTCCGCCGTGATCCAGCGTGACGTCGTCGACTGTCATCCCGGTCGCCGGCGCGCTGATACGGGCGCCGCCGTCGAGATCGAGGCCGAAGACGAGGTTGTGCAGCGAGTCGTCGGTTGCGGTCTCGTTCGCGTCGCCGACGGACCCGGTGTCCGACGAGCCGAACATTCCGCCGGGGATGAACAGCGCGTAGAGGGCGACGCTCACCAGCAACACGAGGACGGCGATCCGCCACCACTTCGAGAACGTCTCGCGGGCGCTCATCGGGCCACCCCCTCGAACTTGTACCAGCGAAGCAGGCTCACGTTCATCAGGTAGGTGTTCATCAGGTCCGCGATGAGACCGACGGCCAGGATCAGGCCGATGTCACGAAGGAGACCGATCCCGAAGAACCACGCGACGATCGCCATGACGAGCATCGCGACCGTCGAGGTCACCGTCATCGTGATCCCCGTCCGCATCGAGCGGTGGACGCTCTCGTAGAACGAGCCGCTCCGGCGCAGGACGTGGTTGTTGAGCAGGATGTCCGAGTCGACCGAGTAGCCGATGAGCATCAGGAGGGCCGCAACGGTTCCGAGGGTGAGCTGGATATCGAAGAGACTCATGAATGCGAGCGGGATGATGAGGTCCGAAAAGGCCGAGAGGGAGACGGCGACCGACGGGACGAACGTCCGGAACAGCCCGAACGTGATGGCGCTCATACCGATGAACGCGACGACCAGCCCGATCAGCGCAGTGAACTGGATCTGCTGGCCGAACGACGCCGACGTCAGCGACTCACCGACGACTGGCGACGAGCCGTCTGCCCCGGCTGCTGGCTCCAGGTTCTGGTCGGCCTGGTCGACTAGATCCTGGAGTATCGCCTGCCCGTCCTCGTCGAACCCTTCGAGATCGCTGGCGGCGAACCGGACGATGTACTGTTGTTGCCCTTCGACCGGCTGGATCGACGTCGGTTCCTGCTCGAACGCCGCAGCGACCTCGTCCTGATCGGCCGTGGTCGCGATCGTCAACTCCGTACCACCCGTGAACTCGATGCCGAGGGCGAGTGGCGTGCCGGTCAACGCGAAGGTGATCCCCAGTACGGCCACTGCGACGGCGAGAATCGCGAGCGGGACGGCAGCGAGCTGGCGATTCGTGTACTCCTCGTACGCCAGCTCGGGTACCTCTAGTGAGGCCATAGATGTTCCCGGCTACCAATGGCCGCCACGTAAACCTTCTCAATCGGACCCAGGGCGGGGTTTCCATCGCGAGCCGACGAATTCGCTGCCTGTAGTGACCCGTGAGAGCGGAGACGACGGGTGGCGAGACGGTTTTGTGCGTAGAGTGCATCACTATCGGTATGGCCAACCAGTCCACACAGACACCGGCGATCGACGCAGCCGACAACGACCCCGAGCGGGCCGAGCGCGTCGTCGTCTCCTACCCTGCCGACCTCTCCTCGTGGGGCCGGTTTCAGGTCGAGAAGCCCTCGTTCCGCGCCTACCTCCGAAAGGTACACGACGAGGCCCGCGAGGGCGACGGCTGGGAGGAGTTCGTCGGCGTCGGGTGCTGCGGCAACAGTCTGGACGTCACCCTCCAGGTCGAGCGTGTCGAGGGTGGACCGCTGATCGACGCAGACAGCGAGATCGAGTACACGGTTCGCGAGGCCTGCGACCTGCAGGGCAGCTGGGCGGTCCAGAGCGCCGGCGGTCCCAGCTACTCCGGGACGGCGACGGACGAGTCGAACTGACGGCGACCATCATCAGCCAGCACGGTTGCCACGTGACAATCAATCTGGCAGGTACCGAACGCTGAGTACGCCCTCGGCCCCGTCACGACGGACCTCGACCCGCACGGCGTCGAGCCGGGCCGCTCTGGCGACGGTTTCGACGTCGTCGACGACGTCGGCGGCGGCCGCTTCGACATCCTCCGGCGGCACGGACAGGACGTGGATCTCGCCCGTACCGGCGCGTTCGACCGTCTCCAGGTCGCCGACGGCCAGGTCGTCGGCGAGGTCGCGTTCGTGCGTGGTCGGCGAGAGGTCGCTGTCGATCACGTCGACGGTCCGGCGGTCGACGAGGTCGGCTACCTCCCAGGCGACCCCCATCGGCCGCTCCGGCGCGACGGTCGCCTCGATCACGTCGTGTTCGTCGAAATCCGGGTTCGAGGAGAGCGTGTGCACCTGCGCCGTCTCGACGTCCCGGAGGACGGCGTTGTTCTCGTCCGCGTGCGTGACGACGAACGTGCCCGATTTCGGCGCGGGTTCCGTCGTGTCGGTCATCGACGGAAAGACGCGTTCCACGCCTTTCGCGGTTTCGGCTCGCGGGTCGACTCAGTCGTCTGCGACGACGTCGTTCGCCGTGGATTCGATCTCGTCCCGATGTCGAACGACGATGAGATACGCGACGGCGAGCGCGAGCGCGATACCGGCCCCGAACGCGAACGCCTCGGCGACGACGTGCACGATCGTGACGCTGACGCCGAGCGTGTCGAGCGCGATGACGGCGACGACCGCGTACAGCCCAGCCTTGAGGCCATCGGCAACGGCAGCCTCGTCACCCAGTTTGGCAGCCAGTGCGGAGTCACGGGCTCGTCGCGTCGCGTTGTCCGCGACGACGAATCCGATGACGAGGAGGCCAAGGCCGCCGACGAAGACGGGGACGTAGTCAATCCCGCTCCCTAGCCACTGAGTGACGTGCGTGAACCCGATGTGTTCGAACGCAGCAAAGACCGCCACGAGGAAGACGTAGTATTTCGCGATCGAACCCAGCGCGTTCTCGACGGCACGTTCGCCGTCGCCAAAGAGCGTCCCGAGCGGCGTCCGCCGGACGAGGTCGCCAGCCTGCGCACGCGTCGCAATACGGACTACCGTCGGTCGTACCCGACGAGCCACGACGGTACCGACAAGCAGGATGACGAGCGCGACGATCAGTTCGGGAAGCATATCGAACGCGGCGATGACGCCGGATTCGATCGCGTCCACGAGCGCGCCGGTGAACGACTGATCGTCCGTCATCAGTTGTTCGGTCGTCATCGGGTGCCCTCCGATCCAATCTGTTCTTCTGCTGTACGAC
Organism: Halovivax asiaticus JCM 14624; assembly: GCF_000337515.1. Classification (GTDB taxonomy): domain Archaea; phylum Halobacteriota; class Halobacteria; order Halobacteriales; family Natrialbaceae; genus Halovivax; species Halovivax asiaticus. The sequence goes on along the minus strand of NZ_AOIQ01000014.1, from coordinate 390,880 downwards.
GAGCCTCTAATTTTTCTCGCATGCAGATTATAGCCCGGATATTTATTTTATATAAATATCGATTCGTCTTCGTCTTGGATAGATAAAGTCAGATAGTAAATTCCAATGGCGATTGCGGTCGGGGGCCGTCCGCCTGAGACAGCCAACAGAAGCCGGCATCGAACCGTGACGGAACGCCTTTGACGGCTGCTCTCGGGAATGCCAGCATGGACGTCGACATCGGCAACGCGCTCGCGTCGGTCGCGTCCCCGGGCGTCTCCCGGGCATCGCTCGACCGACTCGACGAGCGGGTGGCCACCGCACACGAACGTATCGCCACCGGACGGGCAGCCGACGAACACGGATACGCCGCGCTGAACCTGCCGGAACGGACCGACCCGGACGAGATTCGGGCGGCCGTCGAGCCGATCGCCAGTCCCGACGGCGGCAAAATCGACGCGCTTCTGACGATCGGCATCGGCGGGAGTGCGCTCGGCGCGGCGACGATCGTCGACGCGCTCGACGCCGACGTCGAGACGATCTTCCTCGACAACGTCGATCCCGAGTGGGTGCACGACAGCCTCGACACGCTCCCGCTCGAACGAACCGCGATCAACGTCGTCTCGCGGTCCGGCACGACCGCCGAGACCCTGGCGAACTTCCTCGTCGTCCGCGAGGCCTTCGAGTCGGCGGGTGTCGACTGGACCGAGCGGACGATCGTGACGACGGGCGAGGCGGGTCCGCTTCGCGACCTCGCGGAGACGCACGACTTGCCCGCGCTCGACGTGCCCGACGGCGTTCCAGGCCGGTACGCCGCGCTCTCGGCGGTCGGGCTCGTCGCCGCGGCGGCGGGTGGACTCGACCTCGAATCACTGCTCGACGGCGCCGCCGCCGAAGCCGAGACGCTCACCGGGTCGCTCTACGAGTGTCCAGCCTACGCCTACGGCGCGACCTGTCACGCCCTCGCCGCCCGCGGGGCGCAGGCCAACGCGTTCATGCCCTACGCCGAGTCCCTCGAGACGACGGCCGAGTGGTTCGCCCAGCTCTGGGCCGAGAGCCTCGGCAAGGATGGACTGGGCCAGACGCCCGTCCGCGCACTCGGCGCCACCGACCAGCACTCCCAACTGCAGCTCTATCGGGCTGGCCCGCGAAACACACAGGTCACGTTCGTCACGCCCCAAGAGCGCCCAGAGCAGCCGATTCCACCGACCGACGTCGACGACCTCGCCTACCTCGGCGGCGGCTCGCTCGCGGAGCTCCTCGACGCCGAGTTCCGCGCCACGGAGGCCAGTCTCGCCGCGGCAGGCCGTCCGACGGTCCGCATCGAGATCGAGCGCATCGACGCCTTCGAACTCGGCAGCCTCCTCTACGGGCTCGAAGCCGCGTGCGTGATGGCCGGCGAACTCGCCGGCGTGAACACCTTCGAGCAGCCCGCCGTCGAGTGGGCCAAGAAGGCCACCCGCGGCCTCCTCGGTGGTGGCGACTTCGAGGAGGCGCGGGCCGTCGAAGAGAAGACGTCGCTGCGCGTCGAGCGGTGACCTGACGGTCGCGCCCTGTTAGTGCCTGCGGGACAGTCCGAACGGCCTCGAAGCACAGCCGACCCAAATCCACAGGCCCATTAGCATCGTCGCCCAACCGGCGTGCATGACCGGCGGACGCGACCAGGCCGACGACACCGCCACAGACGGCCCGGACGACGCAACCGAACCGGCGGCGAACGGCGAGCAGTCGGCCGATCCTGCCGCTGATGACGACCGGTCGGTCGACACGACACCGACCGACGGCCGGTCGACCGGCGACACCACGACGGGGTCGTCGGACACCGGTTCCGATTCGACGAATCCGTTTCCGGACACCGTCGCGGACGTGTCGATCGTGGCCGGCCTCTTCACCGCGACGCTCGCGGTCCTGGGCGCCGCCCGGCCGCTCCGGACGGCCGGCGTCGACGCCGTTTCGCTCGCCATCGTCGGATTCGGACTGCTCTCGCTCGCCGCCGTCTTCGCCGTTCGCCACGGAATCGTTTCGCGTCCGGTCGCGGGCCCGCTCGTAGCACTGACGAGCGCCGGGGGCGCGCTCGGCGCGGTCTACGGACTCACCAACGGCTACACGACCGACTTCGGGGTGCCACCGATCGCCAACGCCCCGTCACTGCTCGTCGCGTTCGTCGGGTCGATACTCACCGTCGCCGCGGGGGTAGCCATCTACGCCGAGTTCTCGACCGAGCAACTGGTTCGCCGGCTCCGTGCGACGGTTGGCTACAGCCTGCTCGGGGCGTTCGGCTACGCGGCAATCCTGGCCTGGGCGACACTCATCGGCGGACTCGCCGTACCGCTGCTCACGGGCCAACTGGCGAACGAGTTGCCGACGACCACGATGGCGGTCCTCACGCAGATCGCGACCGTGCTCGGGACGGCCTCCGTCGCCGGCGCCTACCTCGCCTGGACCGGTCGCGATCGGTCGTACATCGACCTGCGCGTCCCCCGGCTACGCGATCTCGGGTACGTCATCGGCGGCATCGCCGCCCTCGCCGGAATCGCGATCGCCATCGGACTCCTCCTCGGCTCGGCCGGGGTCGAGAACACCGACCACAGCAGCTTCGATCGGGCCCAGGGCGCCCCCGAACTCCTGCTCGTCCTGGCCGTCGCCTCGATCCTCGTCATCGGGCCGTTCGAGGAACTGCTCTACCGGAACGTGATCCAGAAGGGGCTGTACGAGTATTTCTCGAAACCCGGTGCGATCGTCGTCGCCAGCGTCGCCTTCGCCAGCGCCCACCTGATCGCCTACTCCGGTGACTCCGTCGGCGGCCTCCTCGTAAGTCTGGGAATCGTCTTTTCGCTCTCGCTCGCCCTCGGCGTCGTCTACGCCCGGACGAACAACCTGCTCGTTCCGGCGCTCGTCCACGGCCTCTACAACGCGTACGTCTACTACACCCAGTACCTCGAACTCGTCGGATAGGCGACACTATTGCCGAGGATCCGAACGCTGCACGCGTGAGAGACCAACAGTGGTACTCACGGACAGTGGTACTCATAGGAGGAGAAGGCGATACCCACACGACAGGCTGTCAGGATAGCTCGCTCACCAGCCACCGGGACCCACACCCGCCGCCCGCGCAACCGACGCGGGCGACCGGTGTACCGATCAGGTCGGATTCTTTCGGGTCAGTTCGCTGCCGCAGATCGGGCAGCGCTCTTTCTTCTCGTCGAACTCTCGCCCGCAGCCGCGACACTGGAAGCGCCAGTCGCGCTGTTCGTCGATCCCCTCGCGGGCGATGAAATCGACGGCGACCGAGAGTTTCTCGGCGACGTTTTGCATCGCGTAGTCGTCGGTGACCAGGGTGCCGTCGAGTTCGAACGTCGCGGCGACGAGCCGAACGTCCGTGTCCGAGAGGACGTCGAGATCGCCGGACTCGCGGGCCGCCCGGCGGACCTTCTCGATCGTGTCCTCGTCGGGAATGTGAATGTGCATCCCCGAGCCCTCCATCGCGTCGTAGCGATAGGCGCTCTCGTCTTCGAGTTCTTCGCGGACGAGCGGGATCGTCGCGGTCTGTTCGGTGGTGTGGAAGTCGTGAATAAACGCCGACGAGTCGAGAACGTACATGCGAGATCGAGTAACGTAGAATTAGCGTTCGACGACGATGTAGTCTTTGACGGCCTGTACCCGAGAGACGGGTATCTGGAAGCGACCGGCGTCGTTGCGGTCGAAGTCGACGGCGCGACCCGGCAGTTCCTCGTCAGGTTCGACGACCAGATCGTGTAGCTGACCCGACGAGAGGTCCATCGTGATGTTGTAGAGGAGTCCGAGCTCGGTCCCGTCCGCCCCCATGACGGACTTGCCCGACAGGTTTTCGGCGAGTATGTCGCTCATGCCGACAACGTCACGCCGGTCGGCTATTAACATTCGGGTTCGTGGAAGACAGGTGTCTGACGCCCGGTGTCGAGCCACGCCGACTCGACCGGGAGCGGTTCGCCTCGACGGGCCCTCCGTCCGAGCCGACCCACACTCCGTGACGATGGGTTTAACTGTCGGCCCGGGGACTCTCGACCAAGAGCCTTCTCTGGTGGTTTGCATGTCGGACTCAGACACTGATTCCCCCGAAAACGCCTCGCTCCGGACACCGATCGTCGCCGTGCTCGGCCACGTCGATCACGGCAAGACGAGCCTGCTCGATCAGATCCGTGGCTCGGCCGTCATCGAGGGTGAGGCGGGCGCCATCACCCAGCACATCGGGGCGACGGCCGTCCCGCTAGACGTCATCTCCGCCATCGCGGGCGACCTCGTCGATCCCGACGACTTCGATCTCCCCGGCCTCCTCTTTATCGACACGCCCGGTCATCACTCGTTCACCACGCTGCGCTCGCGCGGGGGCAACCTCGCCGACATCGCGATCCTCGTCGTCGACGTCAACGACGGCTTCCAGCCCCAGACGATCGAGGCGCTCGACATCCTCCAGCGCTCCCAGACGCCGTTCATCGTCGCGGCGAACAAGATCGACACCGTCCCCGGCTGGAACCCGACCGACGACGCCCCGATCAAACCCACCTACGAGAACCAGTCGGATCGCGTCCGCGGCGACCTCGACGAACGCCTCTACGAGATCATCGGCGAACTCTCCGACGAAGGCTTCTCCGCCGATCTCTACTGGCGCGTCCAGCACTTCCAGCGCAACATCGGCGTCGTCCCCGTCTCCGCCATGACCGGCGAGGGCGTCCCCGACCTCCTGACCGTGATGATGGGCCTCTCCCAGCGCTACATGCGCGAGGAGATGGAGATCGACGTCGCCGGCCCCGGCGTCGGCACCGTCCTCGAAGTCAAAGAGGAGAAAGGCTTCGGCGCGACGGTCGACATCGTCCTCTACGACGGGACCATCCGCACCGACGACACGATCGTCGTCGGCGGCACGACCGAACCCATCGTCACCGACGTCCGCGCCCTCCTCCAGCCCCGACCGCTGGCCGAAATCCGCACGGAGAGTCGTTTCGAGCGCGTCGAGCAGGTCGACGCCGCCGCCGGGATCAAGGTCGCCGCTCCCGACCTCGCCGACGCCATGGCCGGCGCCCCCGTTCGCGTCGTCCGTGACCGCGACAGAGACGACGTCATCGAGGAGGTCGAGGCCGAACTCGCCGAGATCGCCGTCGAAACCGAAGAACAGGGCGTCGTCGTCAAGGCCGACACCCTCGGCAGTCTGGAAGCCATGGCCGACGCCTGCGGCGAGGCCGAAATCCCCATCGTCCGCGCCGAGGTCGGCGACGTCGCCCCGCGCGACATCTCCGTCGCCTCCACCGCCGAGGACACCAAACAGCAGGTCATCCTCGGATTCAACGTCGACGTGTTAGACGACGCCGCCGAGCGAGCCGAGATCGACGACGTGCGCCTCTTCACCGACGACGTCATCTACCAGCTCGTCGAGGGCTACGAGGACTTCGTCGAGGAACTCGAACGCGCCCAGCAGGACACCGTCCTCGAGAACATCACCCGCCCCGCCCGCTTCCGCATCCTCCCCGACCACGTCTTCCGGCAGAACGACCCGGCCGTCGTCGGCGTCGAAGTGAACGCCGGCACCCTCCAGAACAACGAACGCGTCGTCCGCTTCGACGGCAACCAGACCGAACGCGTCGGCGTGGTCAAGGGCATCCAGGAACAGGGGGAGGACGTCGACGAGGCCCGCGCCGGCAATCGCGTCTCCGTCGCCATCGACGGCCCCACCGTCGGCCGCCAGATCCACGAAGACGAAGAGCTCTGGATCGAACTCCCCGAAAAACACGCCAAGATTCTCGAACAGGAACTCGCCGAAGAGATCCCCGGCGACGAACGCGAAGCCCTCAACATGTACTTAGACCGCCACCGGAAACGGGACCCGTTCTGGGGGAAGTAACACCGAACTTTTTCGCTGCGCTCTGGCGAGACGTGCGCCAGCACACTGGCGCCGTCTCGCCGACGCTCGGAAAAACTTCGATGAAAAGCACTCCTCCTTCCGTTACAGCCGCGCGTAGCGCGGCTTTCACATCAGTCGTCGGCCCGCTCACTTCGGCTACGCCTCGTTCGCGGCGAGTACACTAGTGTACACCAGCCCTTCCCCGTTGGCAGGCGGTTCTGACCGAACCGCCTGCCAGGCCACTTGGGATGCCATGGGAGTGCGATTTCGGGTCCGGCAGGGGGATCATCCGGTCACACACGTTGATTGGCGTGCCCGGTCTTGGGTAGTTGTAGACTCACTTGTGTCCTGACACCGTTTCGGGTTGCCGTCTCGGGGGATCTTTCACAGCGAGTCGAAACCTGCCGGCGACGGCGTATCGGGGACAATCCCAACGGCTATATCGCCGTTCGTGTTGGATATAAAATACGACCATGATCGAGCGTCGATCCATCGTTCGGGGAATCGTATCGGGAGCAGTCGTGGGACTAGCCGGGTGTATCACCGGCTCCGAGGGGAACGATGAATCGGATGAATCCGATGGCAACTCGCCCGACGACGGAGGAGTCGAGCCGAGCACATTGGAACGCAGGGCCAGGGAATTCGTCGAGTCACTCGATGCCGGCGAAACGGATGCGGCCTACGAGGTAGTGACGGACACGTTCGCGTCCCAGTTGCCGCCCGCGGAGATGGAGTCGTTCTGGGAGAACCAGATTCGACCGGCCGGCGAGCTCGAGGGCTTCGCCGCGGTGGAGTTTCGGGGCCACCGGGACGATGGACTGGCTGTCGTGGTTGCTCGCGGGCAGTTCAGCGAGTCGACGATCCGGTTCGAGTACGCCTTCGCGAAGGGTGAAATCGCCGAGTTCGTCGCGCAGCCGGGCGAAGAGTGGTCGCCGCCGGCGTACGCGGACGAGTCTGCACTCACCGAACGCGAACTGACCCTCGACGGCCCCGGTGACTGTTCGATTGGCGCCACGCTCACTCGTCCAGCGTCTGACCCTGGCGGAACGGGGATCGTGTTCGTCCACGGCAGCGGCGACCAAGACCGCGATGAGACCGCCGGCGCTAATCGAACCTTCAACGAACTCGCGTGGGGGCTCGCCACCCGGGGAATCACCACGCTCCGCTACGACAAACGGACGGTCGCTTGCGACGTCGACCGGACGGCGGCCACCGTCGACGACATCATCGTCGACGACGCCGTCGCGGCCGTCGAACGACTCCGCGGGGCGGACGGGATCGACACCGTGTACGTCGCCGGCCACAGCCTCGGCGGGAAGTTCGCCCCGCTGATCGCCAAGCGGAGCGACGCGGCGGGCGTGATCATGCTCGCCCCGTCCGGCGTCCCGGTCCACGAGGCGATCGTCCGCCAGCAACGGCACGTGCTGACGCTCGACGGCGAGCTGTCGGACGCGGACGAGGCGGCGCTCGCCGATGTCGAAGCCCTCACCGAACGCATCCGGACGCTCGACATCGGCGACGACGAAGTACTCGAGATCGCCGGCGGGCGCGGCCGCGCATTCTGGCGGACGCTCCAGGCGTACGACCACACCGCGACCGCCGCCGGGCTGGACGTCCCGATTCTGCTCGTCCAGGGCGGCCGCGACTATCTGGTGACCGTCGAAGACGACCTCCCCGTCTGGGAGGACGCCATCGGCGACAAATCCGACGTGCGGATCGAAGTGTTCGACGACCTGAACCACCGATTCCAGTCCGGCGACGAACCGGCGAGGCCGAACGAGTGGGTCGAACCGGAGAACCCCGTCGACGAACGCGTCGTCGATACCGTGGCCGGGTTCGTCGGTGAGAGCCAGTAAACTGGGCGGAACTGGTGTAGTGGATATCCGGCCGATCCACCCAATCTGCCAGAATCGTTTTAGGATCCGGGTCTGTGGTCGGCGGTATGAGAGAAGTGTTAGAGGGTTTCGACAGCCGGCGTGGCCTCGTCGGGTTCGTGGTCGTGGTGAGCCTCGTCGCGGGGTTCATGGTCGTCTCGAACGAGGTACAGGCCGGCGATCGAGAGGCGTTGCTGTACTTTCTGCTGTTCGTGATCGTCCTCGTCGCCGTCGTACTCGGGGGCGCCTACGCCTGGCGATTCGTCGAGGAGTAAGCGAGCCAGACGGAGAGAAAGTACTGCGGTGACGCGTTAGCGGGCAGTCGGCGTGAACTCAGTGCCCATGGCCTGTTTGACCTGCAGGGCGGCGCTCGCGGCGAGGCCGCGGGCGACCTCGGCGCACTCGTCGTCGTCGATGACGGAGTCGGCGTCCTCGACGAGCGAGACGTCAGGGGCGAAGCCCGCACTGACCGGGTGACCGATCGGGGGCTGGACGGCGACGGTGAGCTGCGGGCCGCCGACTCCCTGCGTGATGTCGCTGTCGACGACGAACTCGTCGGGGAGCAGATCCCGGGTCTGGGCGGCGACGCGGGAGACGTCTCGGCGGAGTGCACGCCGCTGGATCGGCGTCACCTCGTCGAGATCGTCCGCCGAACGGTGCCCCGCCTGTGTGGTTCCCGGGCGGCCGGCGTACGGTGTATTGGCGTTCATGAGAAGTCGGTACCGACTCAACGAGTCGGCTGGCCAAAAGCGTTTGGCTCACCGCGTTCGTCTCGACCGAGGGAACAGTCCGACTCCCGCCGCGTCGATACGCACGAGAAGGGCTTTATTCGAGCGAAACGGCGCGTGGAGCCGAAATCGCTTTTTGAGTCGGTACGCGTGTCTGAAGTATCCGATGGTCGTCTACGACAGGTCCTCGGCGGGTGAATTGCAGGTAATCGATCGATGGTCAGGCGGCGTCGGCTGGGTAGCCCATCCCGACGAGACGGGGATGCGATCGAGTCACGCGATCGTCGCGGACGACGGCGTCTGGGTATTCGACCCGATCGACGGAGACGGGGTCGACGACCTCATCGCCGAATACGGGACCGTGTCAGGTGTGGCCGTTCTCTCCAGCTATCACGCTCGCGATGCAGGCGCAGTCGCCGCGCGTCACGATGTCCCCGTTTTCGTCCCGCAGTGGATGGAACGGATCGGAGAACGCGTCGACGCACCGCTCACCCGATACGATACCCGTATCGACGGCTCGGGGTTCACCGTCAGCCGAATCGAACCACTCGGCATGTGGCAAGAGGCGATCGCGTACCGACCGGAGGACGGGACGCTCATCGTCCCGGACATCGCCGGCACGGGACCCGGCTACACTGTCGCAGACGAACGGGTCGGCATTGCACTCTCCCATCGGCTCGTTCCACCCCGAGAGACGTTGGGGGACCTCGAACCGGATCGGATCCTGTTCGGTCACGGCACCGGCGTCCTGGAGGACGCGACGGACGCACTCGACGACGCTCTCCACAACTCGCGGCGACGGTTCCCTCGTGCGCTTGTGAAGCAGCTCGGAACGAATAGTAGGTTGCTTCTCGCGGCGATGAAGGACTAGCCGTCCACTACGGTGGACCGCTCAGACGATCGGTTCGCTCTCGCCGTAGGCGGCCACGACGACCGCCGCGGCGTACGCACCCGACTCGGCGCGGGCCTGCTCGACGTGGACATTCGCTTCCCCGAGGTCCCACTCCCTGAGGTCGGCACCAGCGCCGATCCCCTCCCGAACGCGACGCTCGACATCGTCGGGGTCCGCTTCACCCGCCGCCTCGTAGAACAACCCCGGCCCGTCGTCGATCGACTCCACCCAGCCGAGGCCGGCGCTCACGCTCGTCGGCCCGGCCGCCCGCGCCCGCCCTTCGACGACCGTCAGGCGCTCGCCCGCCGGTCCGAGATCCGGCGCCGTCCCGACCGCCACGACAGGCACGCCTGCGGGAATCACCGACGAAACGGCCACGAGATTGTAGTTCTCGATACCCGCATCCACGAGCGCCGCGTCGTAGGCCGCCATCTCCGTCGGCCCCGTCGCCGACCCCCAGACGACCCGAATCGTACTCATTACCCGCCCTCAGGCCCCGACGGCGTAAGGCGTTGCGATCCGCAATCCACCAGACCGATTGCGGTGCGGCGGCCGCGAGCGTGCCCGGTGGGCACGCGAGCACGGGGAAAGGCTGGGCTACACTAGCACGAGAACCGTGAGCGAGTCCACGGTGTGGACGAGCGAGCGGGCCGACGACTGATGTGAAAGCCGCGCTACGCGCGGCTGTAACGGAAGGAGGAGCGTTTTTCATCGAAGTTTTGCCGAGGGCCGGCGCAGCCGGCCCGTGGTTCGAAAGGCGCTTCGCGCCTTTCGTCATCACGAGAGAGCTTTGCTCTCTCGAACGACAGCGCAAAAGTTCGGTTCAGTTGAAAAAGTAGTTCTCGGAGGAGACGTACTCGCTGCCGTCGTCGGATTCGAGTTTGTCGATGGCGTCCTCGAAGTCGGCCATGGTGACAGCGGTGCGGTCGTCGCGGATGGCGAACATGCCGGCCTCGGTCGTGACGCTCTCGATCTCGGCGCCGGAGTAGCCGTCGGTGCGCTCGGCGAGGACGTCGTAGTCGACGGCGTCGGCGAGCGAGAGGTCCTGACTGTGGATCTCGAAGATGCGTTCGCGGCCCCCGACGTCGGGTTCGGGGACTTCGATGAGGCGGTCGAAGCGCCCGGGGCGGAGGATGGCCCGGTCGAGCATGTCGAAGCGGTTGGTGGCGGCGATGATGCTGATCTCGCCGCGGTGTTCGAAGCCGTCCATCTCGTTCAACAGTTGCATCATGGTCCGCTGGACCTCGGCGTCGCCGGAGGTCTTCGAGTCGGTGCGCGTGGCCGCGACGGCGTCGATCTCGTCGATGAAGATGATGGCGGGTTCGCGCTCGCGGGCGAGTTCGAAGAGGTCCCGCACCAGGCGAGAGCCCTCACCGATGAACTTGCGGACGAGTTCGGAGCCGGCCATCTTGATGAACGTGGCGTCGGTCTTCGTCGCGACGGCTTTGGCGAGCATCGTCTTGCCGGTGCCCGGCGGGCCGTAGAGCAGGACGCCCGACGGCGGTTCGATGCCGACCTGCTCGAACAGTTCGGGTTCGGCGAGGGGCTGTTCGACGGCTTCGCGCACCTCGCGGACCTGGTCGTCGATCCCGCCGATGTCGTCGTAGGAGACGTCGGGCTTCTCCGTAATCTCCATGGCCTGAGCGCGGGCATCGGTCTCGGCCGAGAGGAGCGTCTGGAGGCCGAAGGAGTCGTCGACGGCGACGCGGTCGCCGGGTTCGATGCGGTCGGCCATGCGCGGGGAGACCTCGGTCAGGACCTCCTGGTTGTTGCCGTGTTGTTTGACGACGACCTCGCCGTCGAACGACTCCTCGACGGAGGCGACGTACAGCGGCGAGTGTTTGAGACACTCGTTCTCGCGTTCGACCTGATCGACGCGCTCTCGGAGTTCGTCCCGCCGTTCCTCGGCGGATTCGAGCTGTGAAGCGAGTTTTTCCTGCACGTCGGTCAGTTCTTCGAGGTGAGACCGAAGCGCGTCGAGGCGCTCCTCGTCGGGGAGGTTCGGGTCGATGTCGCGAGTCGGTCGGTCGGGCAACGACGGACTTCGGGCCATTCTGATGAGCGATGGATAATCGGCGGATGTAAATGTGCCTTTGGGTCGCGGGTACGGCTGCGTGCGATAGCTGTGAACGGCGAGAAGACAACGAGGCCGTGAGTGCGACAGAGAACGGCTTGCCGGTTAGTCGACGATGTCGGCCAGTTCGTCGAGCCGATCGGCGTAGCGGTCGATCGCCCGTTCGACGGGTTCGGGCGAGCGCATGTCGACGCCGGCGATCTCGAGGAGGTCGAGCGGGTACTCCCGGGAGCCGAGGCGGAGGAATTCGAGATAGTCGTCGGCCGCCTCGTCGCCGTCCGCGACGATGTCGTCGGCGAGCGCGAGCGCGGCGGAGATGCCGGTCGAGTACTGGTAGACGTAGAACGCGCGGTAGAAGTGCGGGATTCGCATCCACTCGCGGGCGATGTGGTCGTCGAGGACGGCCGGCTCGTAGTAGCGGGCCTTGAGGTCACCGAAGAGTTCGTCGAAGCGGTCGGCGGTCAGCGGTTCGCCGGCCTCCTCGAGTTCGTGCGCGCGGTGCTCGAACTCGGCGAACAGGGTCTGGCGGAAGAGCGTCGAGCGCACGCGCTCTAAGAACTCGTTCAGGATGTGGACGCGGAACTCGGGATCCTCGACGGTCTCCAAGAGGTGCTCGGTCAGGAGCGCCTCGTTGACCGTGCTCGCGACCTCGGCGACGAAGAGTTCGTAGTTCGAATAGACGTACGGCTGGTTCGTCCGCGTGTTGTCGGAGTGCAGCGAGTGGCCGAGTTCGTGCGCCAGCGTGTACATCGAGGCGACGTCGTCCTGGTAGTTCATCAGGACGAACGGTTCGGTGTCGTACGTGCCGCCGGAGTAGGCACCGGCGCGCTTGCCTTCGTTCTCGTAGACGTCGACCCAGCGCGACTCCAGTCCCTCGGCGAGTCGGTCCTGGTAGTCCTCGCCGAGCGGTGCGACGGCCTCGATCACGTGCTCGCAGGCCTCGTCGTAGGGGATCTCTGGGCCTTCGCCGCCGGTGAGTGGCATGTAGAGGTCCCACGGGCGGAGGTTGTCCACGCCGAGGGCCTCCCGCTTGAGTTCGGCGTGGCGGTGCAACGCGTCGAGATTGTCGTTGACGGTGTCGACGAGCGTGTCGTAGACCTCGACGGGGACGTTGGCGTCGTCGAGCGAGGCTTCGCGGGCCGTCTCGTAGTTGCGGGCTTCGGCCAGCCGGACGTCGGCGGTGACGCTCTTGGCGTAGGCCGTCGAGACCGTGTTTCGCACGTCGTCCCACTCCTCGAAGTACGCCTCGTAGACGCGTTCGCGGAAGTCCCGGTCAGGACGCTTGAGCAGGTTGACGAAGTTGCTCTGCGTGATCTCGACGTCCTCGCCGTCCGGATCCTCGACCGTGGGGAACGTCATGTCCGCGTTCGCGAGCATCGAGTAGACGTTGCCCGCGGTCCCGGTGACCTCGCCGAAGTCGGCGAGCAGTTCTTCGACCTCTGGCGAGCGGGTGTGGGGCTTCATCCGGAGGACGTCGTCGACGTACTGACGATACCGCTCCAGATCGGGTTCCTCGTCGACGTAGGATTCGAATTCGTCGGTCGTGAGTTCCTGTACCTCCGGTTCGACGAACGAGGCGGCCGACTGGGCGTCGGCGACGAGCGACTCGGCCCGCGCGGCCATCGCCTGGCGCTCCTGGTCGCTCGTGTCCTCGTCGCGGCGCATCTGCGCGTAGGTCGCGACGCGCTCGACCTCGCGCATGAGGGCGTCTCGCGTCTCGAGCGTCTCGAGAAGGATCGCGGCGTCGGTCGCCGTCTCGCCCTCGTAGGCGGTCAGTTCGTCGAGCCGGTCGGTAACGTCGTCGTAGGCGTCGCGCCAGTCGTCGGGCGAGTCGAAGATACGGGAGAGATCCCAGGTGTGTTCGGTCGGCACCTCTTCACGTGAGGGAACGTCACTCATGAACCGACTTTCGAAACGCAATGGGTAAAGCGTGACGAAGTGATACGGCCGAGGGCGACAGGATCGCGGCAAGCGGGCCCAGCGAACGGAAATAAGTGAGAAAGAGAAGCCACCTCGCTCCGATTGGGCGGATCAGCGCCGACGCTCCGCAGCGACGGCCGTTCTTATCACCCGGGCGAGTCCGAGAACGGCGACGTACGTTCCTGCCAGCGCGGTGCCGGCGAAAACCACGAAGCCGACCGCCGTCGGGCCGAGGCCGTCCAACGCGAGAAACGGACCGGCGGCCGTCCGACCGACCCACGCGAGTAGCACGCCGATCGCGATTCGGACGGCGCCCTCCCAGTAGTCCCCGTACTCCTCCGCCGTGTGTTCCATACGGGTGCCTGCGGACGGAACTGAGAAAAAGCCTCCCCGTTTCCCTGCTGGCTATCACTCGCCAGCGAAATCTGCGAGGCCCGACTGCTGGGCGTCGGCAAGCACGTCACGGCAGGTCGCCCACGACCGACGGGCACAGTCGGGGAGCCGACCCGTCTCGTCCACGTGGGCTTCGAGGAACGCCCGCGTCTTCGGATCGCTCGGGTAGCCGCTCCCCGGGTCGCCGTAGCCGGCGTCGGCGTAGGTTTCGGCGACGTCGGCCATGCGGGCGTCCCGTTCGACCTTCGCGACGATGCTCGCCGCGCCGACGAGCGGGTCGTCGGCGTCGGCGCCGTGTTCGGCTGCGACGTCGATCGGGTGCGAACAGGCATCGGTCACCCGACGAGCGAAGCGGTCTGCATCCGTGTCGCAGGCATCACAGACGCCCGCGGGAGGATCGACGTCGGCCCCCGAGCCGTGGTCCGCGTCGGCCAGCGCCGCCTCGATCGCCCCCGTGTGGGCGGCGACAGCGAGTCCGTTCATGTCCGTCTCCGGGTCGTCGATCCGGTCCGGTGTGATCGCACAGACGCCGACGGCGATGGCGTCGGCCGACCGGAGCCGCGCCGCCAAGTCCTCTCGCCGGTCCGGGGCGAGGTCCTTCGAGTCGGCCATCCCGTCGGGGAGGTGGCCGCGGTCGGCCACCCGAACGGCCGCGGCGATCATCGGCCCGATCGCCGGCCCCTTTCCCGCTTCGTCGACGCCGAAGACCATCTGGTGGGTCATCGTCGGAGGGGTGCAAAATCGTTGTGACTCCGACCGGCCCGACCGAACGCTTATTGACTGATGCACTGAACGATAGGTCGAATAAAATGAAGCGGGAGATCGTCCGAACGGTCGAGACCGCCCTCGCCGTCGGCGTGCTCCTCGTCGTCTGGGTCATAAGTACGGAAGTCCCAGTCGAGTACCCCTCGTGGCCGGAAGTGGCCGGCGTTCCGGCCAATCCGGAACTGCTGGTTCCCGGCGCGCTGGCCGTCGTTGTGCTCGTCAGCGCGCTCCGGACGAGCGCTTCGATCGTTTCGGGCGGTATCGCCGCAATCAAGAGCGCCCGTGCCCTCTGGACGGCCGGGATCGGGCTCCTCGCCGCACTGACACTCTTTCTGTCGGTTGTGAGTCTCTATACCCTGTACGCTGACACTGGCGGCTGCGTCTTCTTCGGCGGCTTGCTCACACTCTCGGCGGGAATCCCGCTCGCACTGCTCGTTCTCGGGCGGCAGCTCTTCGACGGGGTCGCCGGGTGGTATCGCCGTCGGCACGTCGCGAGCGAGTAAGTGGGTGGCGACCGGGTGGAACTGGTCGCCGACGGCGGCGTGGCAGTCGAAAATCAGTGGCCTCACCGCGTCAGTCGGAATCGGAAGACGATGTACGCGAGGATCAGCACGAAGGTCCCCGCGAAGAGGTACTCGCCGGAATCGATGGCGTAGGCCAGCCCGATCGCGTTGAGCGCGACGCCGACGAGGTAGAGGACGTGGAGTTGTCGGTCGGAGGGAGTCACTCCTCACCACCGGCAGCGTCGTCGGCGTCGCTTTCGTCGTCGGCCTCCTCCGCATGACTTGATTCGTCTTCACCGTCGGCCGCCGCCGCGTCACCGGACCCGCCTCCGTCGTCGGCCTCGTCTACGAAGAAGTCGGCGCGTTCGAACGGCTCGTCCTCGCCCTCGACCGCGAGCACGTCGAGTGCCATCACTTCGGCGCCCGTGTCGAGCAGCCCGGCCACGCTCGGCTCGGTGCGGCCGTCGTCCCCGCTGATGAGTTCCTTGATGTAGAGACCGCCGGCGCCGTGGACCTCGATGGTGGCGGTGGTGTCCACGTCTTCGGGCTCCAGGAGTTCCGTCTCGACGCTGTCGGCCATTTCGTCGGCGATTCCCGGCTCGCCGTCGATGGCGTAGACGGTCCGTTCGCGGGTCAACTCGGCCCGGCGGTGGTCGACCCGCTGGGGCGTGTACTGCTCGACGGTGGTTCCCGCGAGTTCGGCGAACGCCTCGTCGAGGGAAGTCGCGCTCACCGGCTCGTCGAACTGGACGGCGGCGCGGTAGCGCTTGCTGGCGTCGTGCTCCTTGACGCGTTCGACCGTGTCGTGGGTCGCGAGGCGGAGGCCCTCGACTTCGACGGCGCCCGCCGCGGCCTCGTTGATCTCGGCTTCGAGCGCCTCGACGTCGGGCGTCCGGTGGTGAGGGTGTTTGACTTCGAGGACGAACGGGCGGCCGGTGCCGAGCATCCGGGCGTCGACGTCCTCCCGGCCCGCCCCGTGGAAGGTTCCCTCGCGGCCGTCCATCGCCGCGACAACGTGGGGGCGAACCGTCTCCTCGATGCTCGTGTCGTAGAGGTAGCCCGACCCGCCGCAGTAGTCACAGGGCTCCTCGCCGTCGTCGGCAAGCTGAATGCCGCTGCCGCCACACTCTCGGCAGGGCCATTCCGTCTGCGGGATGTCGCGCTCGATCTTGCGGTAGCGGCCGTAGACGAACGCGGGGTTGATCTGGCGGTCGACGGCGTGGGCCGTGACGGCGTCGCCATCTTCGAGGAACGCGTGTGGGTCGAACGCCGAGAGGTCGAGCACGGTGAGGACGTCCGGCCGGTCGAAGTCGACCTCGGCACCGGTCCGCGCGCCGACGCGGCGGCCGACCTCGCGATTGACCTCTCGTTTGAGGGGTTCACCAGCGTCGGGTTCCATGCCGGCGTCCTCGCGGAGCAAGCGGTCGTTCTCCTCGACCAGCGGCGGGACGACCGTCCCGACCTGGTACGTGGCGAAGTCGACCCCCTCCAGGGTCTCGACGACGGCGTCCGCGAGCGCGTCGAACGTCCCGCAGTAGCCCTCGCAGACCCAACACTCGACCGGGTCGACCGGGTCGTACGGCTCGTTCGCCTCGAGGGCCAGCGTGGTCCGCAGCGCCCGACCGCGCTCGTCGTTTCGCAGGCCGAAGCTTCGGTCGGCGAACGGCCGCCCGAGGCAGGCGTCACAGACGGGGCCGCCCGCGAGCAGGTCGGCCGCCGCATCCGTGAGAGTCATTGGGCCTAGGTGGGGCGGGCGGGCCTAACACGCTTTCCATTCGTGCGCTCGGGAGCGCTCTCGCACCGCGCACCTGCCTCGGCTCTCACGCGAAGTACCGGATCACGGACTTGAAGGTGGTCCAGGTCGTGGCCGGCGTATGGACGATCCGGCTCCCTCTCGCAGAGCGTTTCTGGCGGCCGGTGGCGGCGGGCTCCTGGCCGCCATCGCCGGGTGCGCAGAACCCGGGTCCCGCGCGCAGGCGGGTCGCGGCGACTCCTCGCTCCCCAGCGCCGTCGACTTCGACGAGCGCGCCGACGGTACGGTCTACACCGGAATCTACGCGGACGTCATCGACTCGGTCGCGATGGTGACCGTCAGCGGCGTCGAAGACGAGAACGGCGAGGAAATCGGCGGCCAGGGATCGGCGTTCGTCTACGACGGCCACCTCGTGACGAACAACCATGTCGTCGAAGGGGCAAGCACGATCCAGTTGCAGTACACGAACGGCGACTGGACGGAAGCCGAGGTCGTCGGCACCGACGTCTACAGCGACCTGGCCGCGCTGGACGTCGTCCACCGGCCCGAGGCCGCCACCTCGCTCTCGTTCACCGACGTCCTCCCGACCGTCGGCCAGGAGGTCGTCGCGGTGGGCAACCCGTACGGGCTCGAAGGCACGATGAGCCGCGGGATCGTCAGCGGTGTGAACCGCTCGCTCCCGGGCCCGAACGACTACGACATCCCCAACGCCGTCCAGACTGACGCGGGCGTGAATCCGGGCAACAGCGGCGGCCCGCTGCTCGACATGGACGGTCGCGTCGTCGGTATGATCAACGCCGGCATCGTCGAGGGCGTCGGTTTCGCCATCTCGGCCGCGCTGGCGACTCGCGTCCTCCCCAGCCTGATCGAGACCGGCCGATACGAGCACCCGCGGATGGGCGTCAAGCTACGCGAAGTGACGCCCGCCGTCGCGGCCGCTAACGACCTCGAAGAAGCCACCGGCGTCATGATCGTCGAGACGCCCCGCGACGGGCCGGCCGACGGCGTCCTGCAGGGCGCCGACGGACGGGTCGCCCGCGACGGCGTCCCCATCCCCGTCGGCGGCGACGTCGTCGTCGGCCTCGCCGGCGAACCGGTTCCCGACAACCACGCCCTCTCGCGCGTCCTCTCTCTCCAGACGAGCCCCGGCCAGACCGTCCCGGTCGAACTCATCCGCGACGGCGAGCGCACGACCGTCGACCTGACACTCGGCGCCCGGCCGGTCTCACCCTGACGCCGCCCGGAGTGCAGGCACGGCGACGACGCACCGTGAACGATGTCACCTTCGGACGAGGAAACTCCCGCACCGCCGGGTACGCGCCGCCTTCTCGCCGGTAGGTGCCGACAACTCGCTCCACCCGCGCGTGTAGCCCTTCGATAACAATGCCCGATTCACGCGTAGCAGGGCTGGCCCGAACACACATGAGCACCGCACCCGACACCGAGTGGCCGGCGGTAGCCACCGATGAACCAACCGACTGCTTCGAGCACGTGATCGTCGACCACCCGAACGGGCCCGACGAGTGTGCGTTCGTCCCGCCAGCGGACGCCTCGGCGTCAGAATCCACCGGCTGGATCCGCGCCACCGGCGACGGATTCGTCGACAGAGAGCGGATGCGATGAGCACCGATCGTCAGTCCGCGCTCGCCGGAACGCCCTCGCTAACAGCCGTCTCCTTCTGGGTCGGGACACTGTTACCGATCGTCTACCTTCCGCTGTTGCTGGCCGGTGTGGACTCGGGTATGCGATTCGGCCTGCTCGTCTCCCTGCTCGCGCTCAACGTCGTCGCGCTCGTCCTCGGCCACGACTATCCGGAACGCCGCCCGCGGTGACGGCGATCGTGTGTTCGGTCCCCGACCCGGCAGCTCTTCCACGAACACGAATGATGCAGTATGCGTCGAGCGGACAGGCGGCCGACCAATTTTCCCCGAACACAAGTTGGAACAGATATACCTAAGGGCGCTGGCGAAGATCAGTGAACCATGGATAGCGGGCTCCGATATCGGCACCCGAGCGCGTCGCACCCGCCGCACCGACACCAGACGGAACCGAGTCGCCGAGCTCGTTGCCACCGATGAAACGACGACCGTTCGTCGCCACCGCCGGCGTGTTCGGAACCGCAGCCGGAGCTGGCTGTCTCTCGACGATCACCGGCGACGACGGCGGACCCTCGTTCGAGATTCAGGACGTCCAAGTGTACCAGCCCGACGATCGAACGGTGTTCGTCGCGCCGACCGTCACCAAACTCGATTCGGGGTCGGGACACCTTCATCTCAGAGCCGAGCTACTGTTTGTGAACACGTACGATCACTCCCACGAACAGCAGTTCGAAGTCCGAGCGAAGGTCGACGAGTACATGTACGCGCTTCCGTTCCGGTGGGAGTCACCGTTCCTCGACGGGAAAACGTACGACGCACGCGCAAAAATCGTCGAAGGTGGCGACGCAGGGTGGGTCGAGGCGAACGAAACGGTGTCGGCCGCCCCGGAGACGGACGACGGAAACCGAAGTGAGAGTGACTGAGTGACGACGCCAGCAACAATTGGATTGGATCGAATCGAACGGACTATCGAACCACAGTCACAATTTGTCGCGAACGGCGTTTCGTCGAGCCGCGTTAGGCGTTACGGACCTGCCGGAGGATCTCCGGCGCGGCCTCGAGTGCGTCTTCCAGCGCGTCGACATCGGGGCCGCCGCCCTGCGCGAAGTCGGCGGGGCCGCCACCGCCGCCGCCGACCTGGGCGGCGAGTTCGCCGACGACCTCGCCGGCGTTGACGCCGACGCCGTCGGGAACGGCGACGACGAACTGGGCGCTGTCCGTGCCGCTGCCGAGGACGGCGATCTGGCCTTCTTCGACGAACGCGGACGCGGTCGCCCGGAGTTCGTCGACGTCGGCGTCGATTCGCTGGACGACCGCGGTCGCCTCGCCGACGTCGACCTCCGTGGCGTCGTCGGTGTTGCCGGCCCGGGCCGTCGCTAACTGTTCTTCGAGGTCCTCGATGCGCTTGCCGCGGTCCTTCCAGGCCTCGAAGAAGCGCTCGGCCGTCTCGGGGACGTTCTGCGGATCGACGTCTAAGATATCGGCAGCCTCGTAGAGGGCGTTCTCGGTCTCCTGGGTGGCCCGGATGGCGGCTTCGCCCGCCGCGAAGACGAGGCGCTCGACACCGTCCTGGACGCGCTCGGTCGAGCGGATCTTGATCGCGCCGATGTCGCCCGTGCGGGCGACGTGAGTGCCGCCGCAGGCCTGGACGTCCTCGGCGACGTGGATCAGGCGGATGTTCTCGCCCGGCGGGACGCCGCCCTGGTAGAGGTCGAAGCCGTGCTCGGCCTCGGCTTCGTTTCGGTGGGGCCACTCCTGAGAGACCTGGACGTTCGCCGTGACGAGTGCGTTCGCGACGTGTTCTATTTGCTCGACCTCCTCGCGGGAGAGCCGGTCGTAGTGGCGGACGTCGAGGCGCGAAGAGTCGACACCTTTCTGGGCACCAGCCTGGCGGATGTGCTCGCCGAGCACCTCGCGGGCCGCGTGGCCGACGATGTGCGTCGCGGTGTGGTGGGCCATGAGCTGACGCCGTCGGTCGGCGTCGATCCGGCCCGTGACGAACTCACCCTTGCCGAGTTCGTCGTCGGTCCGGTGGAGGATCACGCCGCCTTCCTCCTGGACGTCCGTGACGTCGACGGTGGTCTCGTCGGTCGAGAGCGTCCCCGTATCGGCGGGCTGGCCACCGCCCTCGGGATAGAAGTGCGTGCCGTCGAGGACGACGTCGTAGCCGTCGTCGTGCTCGAAGACGTCGAGGACGACCGCCTCGAACTGGGTGCGCTCTTGATCGTCGTAGTAGCGCTTTTCCGTCTCGGGGAGGTCTTCGAACCGGTCCTCGTCGCCGCTCTGGGCGGTGGCGGCGACCTCCTCGTCGTGTCGCGAGGCGACGAGCGCGTAGAAGTCGTCCGGAACCGCGACGTCGGCGCCGTGGTCGGCGGCGATTTCGGCGACCGTGTCCGGCTGGATGCCGTGGGAATCGTAGAGCTCGATGAGGTCGTCCGTCGGGATCGGTGCCTCGCGTTCGGCGTACTCCTCGGCCAGATCCTCGACGCGGCGGCTTCCGCGTTCTAACGTCTCGCGGTACTTCTCGACTTCCGTGCGGACGATGTCGCGGATCGTGTCGCGGTTCTCGTACCCCAGGCGCTCGGCCTGCATGTCGACGAGTTCGTCGAGCGGGGCGTCGACGCCGACGGTGTCACAGAGGCGTTTCATCCGCCGCAGGACCATCCGCGCGAGATAGCCCGTCGCGACGTTCGAGGGGACGATGCCGTCGCCGAGCATGTACGCGAGCGTGCGCGAGTGATCGGCGACGGCGTAGATGTGCTCTAACGGCTCGACCAGGTCGCGCAGTTCGGCGACGTCCACGCCGAGTTCCGCCGCGATGTCGCCACGGGCCGCCTCGACGTCGTCCACGTCGTCGATGTCGAGATTGCCGGAGAGGCGAGCCGCCTGGCCGACGAGATCGGACTCCTCGTCGGTGTAGGAGAGGCCGGCGTTGTCCTTGAGAAACGCGATCATCTCCGGGTAGATCGCCTCGTAGACCGTCGGCGTGCCCTGGCTCATCCAGGTCCAGCGTTCGAGGCCGTAGCCGGTGTCGACGACGTAGGTGTCCATGTAGGAGTAGGTGTTCCCGTCCTTGAGTTCGTACTCGCCGTCGGGATCCTGTTCCATACACATGAAGACCAGCGTCGCCAGCTCGAGGCCCTTGTAGATGACCTCGATCGCGGGCCCGGCGTTGCCGCCGCCGACCCACGGGTCCTCGATGTAGGTGACCTCGGTGATGTCCGCGCCGAGTTCGTCGAGCAGCTCGTCACAGAGTTCGACGGTGCGGTCCTTCCAGTAGACCTCACCCTCGAAGGCGTACTGGCCGGGGTCGTCGAGATCTTCGCGGGCGTTGAACGCGTGGTGGGCCATCATCTCGAAGGCCATCGTGTGCCGGCCGGTCTTGCCGACGTTGTCGATGTCCTGCATCCGGATACACGGTTGCGAGATGGTCAACGGGTTCGCCGGCGGCGGCGTCTGGCCCGACGTGACCAGCGGCTGGAAGTCGTAGATCGACGCCTGGGTGAGCAGGACGTCGTCACGCCAGCGGTTCGCCGCGACCGGGTACGGCTCGATGCGCTCGTGGTCGTGATCCTCGAAGAACGAGAGGAAGGCCTCTCGCATCTCCGCCAAGGTGAACTCCTCGTCGAAGCCGGGATCGCCGATGAAGTCGTAGGTCGCACACGGCGGTTCCCCGCACACCTCGCGCTCCGGATCGCGCGTCCAGAAGTGATTTCCACAGGAGACACACTCCACACGCTCGAACCCCTCCTCCCTGAAGTACTCGAGACGGTACTCCTCCTCGAGGTCGCTCATTGGTGCGTTTTCGCGCCGGAGCGGGTAAAACAGTTCCGCACCCGCCCCAGCGCGGGCGAACGGCGCGCGGCGTGATCGGGGTGGACGACGTGTTCGGTGGCGGTCGACGTGACCGGAGGTGGTCGACGTGATCAGTGGTGGCCGCAGAACGAGTATGTCCCCGCCCAGGTGCGGCCAGGTCGAAACTGTCAATACGATCCACAGAGAAACACCGATTAGATGGCCAATAAATCTGAAGATATATTATCTCATAATATCCGTGAAGGGCGGGCGGGAGAGGGCGATGGCGACGGCCGAGCCAGCAGTCCGTCCGAGCCCAGTCCGGAGACCAGCCACGATGGAGAGTCGGACCGACGTCGCCGAACGGTCCTCCGGGATCTCGGTGCCATCGGTCTCGCCGCAGTCGGTGGACTCGCGCTGGCCCCGTCGCCACCCACGCGCCCGTCGACCGTGACCGCCGCGACCGACGACGCGGGTGCGTTCGACGGCGCACACATCGAGAGCGAGGGGGCGAGTCCGATCGCTCGCTACCACTACGAGCCGACGGCCGACGGGTTTGCCCCGACGTGTCCCATCAACGTCGTCTTCCCGCTCGCCGACGCCGAGATCGGCCTCGACGGCGTGATGGCGGTCCTCGAGACGGCCGGCTGGACGCGATACGTCGAGGAGTACGCCCGATACGCGTGGGATCGGACCCAGGACGCGTACGTTCACCAGCACGCGACGGCGGCCGAATCCGCGCTCGGTCTACACGGTCGCCTCCACGTCCGGTGCTGGGAGCTAGAGGGCGTCGTCTCGATGCAAGCCCACGAAGACACGCCCGTCCGGCCCACACACGGGATCACCACCTACGTCGGCGCTCGCGAGACGATCGAAGCGATCTACGACGCGGCCGGCTGGCGCGTCACCCCCCGTGCACTCGACCTCGCGAACGGCGACGCCGTAGATCACGACGGGCTCGCGTCGCTCGTTCGGCCGCCCGCACCCGATCGGGGGCAGTGGCAAGAGGGTCCACGGGAGCGGGCGGCATGAGCGACGATTCGGTTGGGTCGACGGGCGGACCGTCCCGGGACCCCTCGGCCTCGGAAGCGAGTACGCTCGGTCGAACGGGATCGACCCGCCTCGGCTTCGATCGGTCGCTGTTGGGCCTGACGGGGCGCCGGACCGCCCTCACGCTGCGAACCCTACTCGTCCTGTGGGGGCTCTACGCCCTCAGTGCGCTCACGCGAGGGGAGCTCCGTAGCGGCAAGCTGCAGACGCTCTCGCCGGCGTTCGACGCGTTGAGTACGGTCCTCATCCTGGTGGGGCTCTTCGTCGCGACGCTCGGCCCCGTCGGCTACGCGATCTGGAACGGGGGGCCGGTCCTGGCGTTCGCCATCGCGCTCGCGCCCGAGTTCGTCGGAGAACTCCTCGCGCTTCGCTGGGTTCTCGACCTGGACCTCGCCGTGTCGCTGACGACCGGTGCGGCCGGTGCCGCCGCTGCCCTCGCCGTCACCGTCGTCAGAACGTGTCGATCCCATCCCGATGAACCACTGTCGATGCCGTCACAGCAGCACGTCCTCGCCGTCGGCATCATCGTCGCCGGTTCGGCCGGAGCCGTGACCCGCTTCGCGCTGCAGGCACCGACGCGAGTACTGTCGGCATATCGACCGTTCGCGCTCTACTGGCTCGTCCCGCTCGCCGTCGTGGGCCTGTTCGCCGTCTCACTGCGTCGACGCGCCGCGTAACGTCGGATAACGGCACGGACGGGTCGGACTGATTATCCACTGACACAGACAATACTTACATTACGGCATCTACGCATAGCGTACGGACAGACGGCCGAAACCGATGTCGGATACCCGAACAGTGGTCTACGTCGCCGCGACGATCGAGGCCGCCGAGAGCGGCGCGTCCGCACTGGAGTCGGCGGCGGACGGCCTCGCCGTCGAACCGGCGACGACCGTCGAGGAGATCGGGTACGCCGCCGAGATGACCGACTGCATCGTCTTCGCAGAGACGCCGACGACAGCCGAGGGCGCGGCCATCCTCGACGTGATCGACGTCGCGGCGGGCACGCCCCTGATCCTCTTTTGCGAGCGATCGTTCGACCCGGCGATGGCCCACTCGACCGACGGTGTCACCGCCTACGTCCGCAGTGACACCCCCGAGGCCGTGGCCCACCTCGCCGACGAGGTTGCGTGGCTGTGTTCGCCCGGCACCGAGGCGGGTGCGTCGGTCGACGAGGGCGACCGCCACCGGCGGGCCGCCGCCCACCTCGCATCGTCATACGGACGGCTCACGCGCCGGGTGGCCGAACTGACAGCCGAGCGCGATCGGTTCGAGACCGCAGCCGGCCACCTCGCAGGGGTGGCCGATGGGCTCCGCGAGGAGCGTGGCCGGCTGCGAGCGGAACGCGATCGACTCAGTGACGAGTGCGACCAACTTCGTGAGGAACGCGACCGGTTCGAGCGGACCGTTTCGATCGTCCCCGATCCCGTCTGCGCCTACACCGTCGAGTCGGCGGGGACGGCAACCGTCAGGGCCGTCAACGACGCCTTCTCGGCCACGTTCGGCGTCGACCCCGACACCGCACGGGGGGAAGCGGTGCTCGACGTCGTCGACGCGGCGGGGGTCGAGGTCGACGACGAGCGCTTCCGCGCCGCCCTCGATCCCGCGGACGCCGACCAGAACTGGGTCACCGGAGAGCGACCGGCCGCCGGCCCGACGGTCGCCTCGGAAGGTGGGAGCGGGGCGAGCGACGGGACGACGTCCGCTGACGCCATCGCTGGTGGTGAGGGCCGTGAGTCGACGCTCGACGGACGATACGACGGAGCCGACGGCGAGCGTGCGACCACGGTCACGGTCGTCCCCCCGGCCACTGCGGGTGACGGCCCGGGAGCCGACACCGGCCTCGTCGCCTGCAGGGACGTCACCGAGCGACGACGCGCCGAGGAGGAACTGGCCGCCCGGTCGCGGCGGCTGGAGTCGATCGCCGAACTGGTCGAGTCGGACCTCCAGGAGCCGCTCAACGTCGCCCGCGGCTATCTCGAGGTCGCCGAGGAGACGGGCGATCGAGAGCACTTCGCCGAGGTCGACGATGCCCACGACGCGCTCGCGGAGACGACCGCCCACCTCACTCGACTCGTGGGCCGCGACGCCATGGTCGTCGAGCGCGCCGCAATCGACCTCCACGACCTCGCCCGCCGGGCCTGGAGTGACGCCGACACCGGCGACGCCTCGCTCGACCTCGGGCCGAACGCCCGCTTCGAGGGGAACCGCGACCAGTTGCAGGCTGTGTTCGAAGACCTGCTATCGGTCGCGAGCGGGGACGAAAGTGCGGCAGGCGAGTCCGAAAAGGAGGGAGACGCCGCCGCGGCGCCGGTCGTCTCCGTCGGCGCCACCGACGACGGCTTCTACGTCGCCGGCCGGTCGACAGGTGAGGAGAAGTCGGCCGCAGAGCGAACGGCAACCGTGGACGGCACCGACCTGCGAAGCGGCCGCGTCGAGCGTGTCGCCGCCGCCCACGGCTGGCACGTCGGCGTCGCCGAGAGCGACGAAGGGACGGCGGTCGCGTTTCGCGGGGTCGACGTCGAGCGGGAGTAGTCCCACCGACAGTACAGTCTCGACAGGACGTTCACCCGCCGAGCGTCGCGAACGCGAACACCAGCGCGACGTACGCGGCGGTGACGGTGACCGCGATGACGGGAATCGGCGAGAGGTAGTCGTACCCGCCGTCAGCCCCCGCGACGTCGTCGGGTTCGCGACGCTCGGCGTCGGCCGCACCCGACTCGATGGCCGCTGCCGTCGGCATCACCTCGGGGAGGCCCTTGCGCCGCGCGTCGAGTTTGTTGAGCGCGAGGACCGCGACGATCGTCAGCGCGAACGCGAGCGGCAGCGCGACGAGCGGGCTCCGCAGTCCGAGGCCGTACAGCACGAGGACGATCACGGTGACGCCGGCGGCCGTCGCGGCGAACGGGACCTGCGTGTTGACGTGGTCGATGTGGTCGGAGCCGGCGAAGATCGACGACATCACCGTCGTGTCGCTGATCGGCGAACTGTGGTCGCCCCAGATGGCGCCGCCGAACAACATTCCGATCACGACCGGGAGCACCGACGGGCCGACGAGTTCGAGGCCGAGGGGGATCGCGAGCGGCGTCAGGATGGACATGGTTCCCCAAGAGGTTCCGGTGGTGAAGGCGACGAACATCGCCGCGAGGAAGACGATCAGCGGGAGAAAGTCGCCGGGGACACCGCTGCCGACCATCACGTCCACGATGAACTCGGCGGTGCCGACCTCCTCCGCCGCCAGGCCGATGGCCCACGCGAGGACGATGATCGCGACGGCGATCATCATGGTGTTGAACCCGTCGATGATCGTGTCGCTCGCCTCGTCTAAGTCCATCGTCCGGTAGGCGAGCGAGCCCGCGAACCCGGTGACCATGAACGCGAACGCGCCGTAGAGCAGTCCGAGCGCGACGTCGGTCTCCTCGAAGGCGGTCGCGACGTCGACGCCGGGCTGGTGCCCGCCACCCAGGTACCACATCGAGACGAGGCCGACGACGAGCAGGACGGCGATTGGAACGAAGAAGTTCGCAAGTTTCGGGTTCTTCTCGCTCGGCTCGCCGACGTCCGCGGAGACGTCCGACAGCGGCGTCGCGTCCTCGCGGATCGTCCGGCCCGTCGAGCGGGCGCGCCACTCGGCGTCTATCATCGGCCCGTAGAACCGCTGGGTGAGCGCGATAAAGCCGACCATGAAGAAGGCCATGAAGCAGTAGATGTTCCACGGAATCGACTGCAGGAACAGGCCGAACGCAGTGACGTCGAGGCTCTCGGCGGTGACGTCCGCCGCCTCGAATCCCACGATGACCATCGACACCTGGAAGCCGACCCAGTTCGACACCGGGCCGAACGTGGTCACGGGCGACGTCGTCGAGTCGAGTACGTAGGCGTGCATCTCCCGGGAAGAGCGATTCTCCTGGGCGAGTTCGCGCGTCGCGTTGCCCGTCACGACGGTGCTCGTGTAGGAGTCGAAGAAGATGAACACGCCGAGAACCCAGGTGAGCAGCTGGGAATCGCGCGCGGTGGTCACCCGATCCCCGATCGCGCGTTCGAGCGCCAGGATCCCGCCCGAACGGTAGATGAACGCCGCCCCGGCGCCCATGAACAGGATCAGGACGATGAACTTGGCGTCGAACGGCTCCCGGACGACCGCGACGATCCAGTCCATCGTCAGCGCCGTGGCCGCGATCGGGTTCCACTCGGCGACGAGCAACGCGCCGATCCAGACGCCGGCGAACAGCGACACCAGCACCTGCCGCGTCGTCATCGCCAGCACGATCGCCAACAGCGGCGGCGCCAGCGCGAGGATCCCGAAGTGTTCAGCCATACGCCACGTCTCAGGCTGGGCGAAAAAAGTACGCAGGGCCTACGGGCCGTCGGTCGATCCCGCGCAGGAGACTCGCCGCCGCGTCGGCTCGGCTGAGAACCCCGAGTTCCGCGTTTCATCGACGGGCTCGATCGACGAGCGCCTCGCAGACCTGTTTCGCTGGGCGGTGCTTGAGTGCCCGGCCGAGGGCTTGGACGGCGATACCGTGGGGCTCCGGGAGTGCAAGCGAGCGACGCGCTGAGGGATCCGTTTGACAGGTCCCGGACAGAGAGATCACTGACTGGTGAATACGCACCGTGTCTCTCGCACGGACGCCATAGACTTGGAGCGGTGGGACGCTATTGCGTCGCCCCTGCGGCCGCCTACGGCCCCACCTTCTTCACGATTCCCACCGATATTCCAGCGTATGAACGTGCTCATCGCCGGTTCACACGGACAGGTCGGCCGACACGTGACCCGCATCCTCGCCGAGAGCGACCACGGCGTTCGGGGGATGGTTCGCACGGAGTCGCAGGCGCCAGACATCACGGACCTGGGCGCTGAGGCGGTCGTCGCGGATCTGACCGGGGACGTCTCGCACGCCGTCGAGGGAATCGACGCGATCATTTTCGCGGCGGGTTCGGGCGGCGAGGACGTGTGGGGCGTCGACCGCGACGGCGCGATCAATCTCATCGAAGCTGCCGAAGCCGAGGGCATCGAACGGTTCGTGATGCTCAGCTCGCTCAACGCCGATCGGCCCGAGAAGAGCCCGGAAGCGCTGCGGGAGTACCTCCGGGCGAAGGCCGAGGCCGACGAATACCTCCGGGAGAGCGACCTGACGCACACGATCGTCCGGCCTGGGCCGCTGACGAACGAGAGCGCCACCGGCCGAATCAGAACCGGCACCGAGCTCGACAGGGACGACGTCGAGATCCCGCGCGAGGACGTCGCCCGGACGCTGGTCGCGGCGCTCGGGGCCGAGAGCACGGACGGCGAAACGTTCGAACTCGCGGCCGGCGACGAGTCGATCGAGGAAGCGCTGCAGGCGCCCCTGGACGGCTGATCGCACGGGTCGGTGAGCGGTCCGCGAACGGCGACCGGTCTTCCGTGGTGACTCCCTGAAGGAGACGCAGCCGGACAGCGCGTCACCGGCGCCCGCCGTCGGCAACAGAGCTATTGGGATTCCGCCGATTGTGCGCCTATGGAGAAAGTCACGATCGACGAGGTCGACAATCAGGTGAACCCGTTGCAGGTACACGACGTGCGCCGCCCCGTTTCCAAAGCACTCGGAATCGAACACTTCGCGATGAACTACTTCGAACTCGAGCCGGGAGACTCGTTTTCGGGCGGCATCCACCGACACTTAGACCAGGAGGAGGTCTTCTACATCGAGAGCGGAACGGCCGCGTTCGAGGTCGGACGGGAGCGCGAAAAACACCGGGTCGAGGCCGGCGAGCTCATCAGATTCGAACCCGGCGAGTTCCAGAAGGGGTACGCCGTCGAAGACGGCGAGGGCGTGGTCGGCTGGGCACTCGGCGCGCCCAGCGCGAGCCACGACTGGGAACAGCTCGAATCGCTCGTCTACTGTGGTGACTGCGACGACGAACGGGTTCACGCCACGGAGCTCACCGATGAGGGACGGTTTCGACTCTCCTGCAACGAGTGCGGGACCGAGATGACGCTCTAGGCAACCGCGTCGGTGGCCGGGTTAGAATCCGCGCTGATACTGGACGGGGACGTCGACGGCGTCCTCGCGGCCGAGTTCGACGGCCGCGTGCAGCGGGAAGTGGGGATCCTCGAGGAATTTCCGGCCAACGACGGCGAGGTCCGCTCGGTCGTTGCGAATAATTGCGTCGGCCTGTTCGGCGGCCGTGATCCCGCCGACGGTGCCGACTTTCACGTCTGTATCGCACTCGTTTCGGATGCGTTCGGCGAATCGGAGCTGGTAGTTCGGACCGACCCAGTCGACGGTCTGATCCGGGTGAATACCGCCCGAGGAGACGTCGATGAGATCGGCGCCCAATTCGGAGAGGTCGTCCGCGAGCCGAACGGACTGCTCGATATCCCACGAGTCGCGATCGTCGACCCAGTCGGTCGCGGAGATGCGGACGAAGACGGGCCGGCCGTCGCCCATCTCGTCGCGAACGGCCTCGGTGATCTCGCGGACGATCCGGGTCCGGTTCCGGAAGCTACCGCCGTACTCGTCGTCGCGGTGGTTCGTGATCGGCGAGAGGAACTCGTGGAGGAGATAGCCGTGGGCGGCGTGGATCTCAGCGATCTCGAAGCCGGCTTCGCGAGCGCGGCGCGCTCCCGCCCGGAACGAGTCGACGACGTCGGCGATCCCGGCCGCGTCGAGCCGCGTCGTCACGGGCGGGTCCTCGTCGTACGGATACGGAACGGCGCTCGGCGCCACCGTCTCCCAGCCGCCGTCGTCGAGCTGAAGGGGCTCGCTTCCATCCCACGGTCGCGTCTTCGACGCCTTTCGGCCGGCGTGGGCGAGCTGGATACCCGGCGTCGCGCCCTGTGATTTGACGAATTCCGCGACGGGGGCGAGCGCGTCGCGGTGGGCGTCGCTCCAGATGCCGAGGTCCTCCGGCGTGATGCGGCCGCGTTCCTCGACGGCGGTGGCTTCGGTCAGCACGACGCCGGCGCCGCCGACGGCGCGGGAGCCGAGGTGGACGCGGTGCCAGTCGGTCGCGAGGCCGTCCCGTTCCTCGACGGAATACTGACACATCGGCGACAAGGTGAACCGGTTTCGAATCGTCGTCTCTCGGATCGCGAGCGGCGAAAACACGTCGTCAGTCATCACGCCGGGTAGGGGCCACGCGCCTATCGCAAACGGGGCTGGGGAGATTTTCGCCGCTTCTGGTCGGCAGCAGCGTCCGTCGGCTCGCGAGCGGTGAATGTGCTGCTGGGCCTCGGGGCTGTAGGTCTGACCGTTCGCTGGAGTATTTTATTTGCCAGCAAACCCACGGTCGTCCAGTGCACCGGTTTCGGGATCGATTGCGTACCAGTGATTGTTCCAGCTACGGCCGATGATCTCGCCGTCCCGCAGAGCGATTCCGGAGAACGTGTGACGGGTGTCCTTCTCCGGAACTTCCGACTCCCACACCTTCGTTCCTGTGGGGTCGAAACCGAGCACGTTCCGCGAATCGTACTCACCGCTCTCCGGGTTCAATTTGACGAGGATGATCTCCTCCGTCTCAAGGACGTCACCGATCGAATGACGAAGCGTGTGCGTTTCCCCTGAAATAGTGAGCACGTTATCTTCGTATGATATTTCAGTCATAGGTACTCCTCCAGGAAGACTCCAAGGTCGTCATAAGGTTCATCGAGCATTTTGAACTTGTCATCGTCGAGTCGGCTGGTAAGCCAGTACTGTTCAACACCACCCTGACGGTCTATAGCACCGTCCCTCTCTGAGACGACGGATTCCGAGTCGTCAGTAACTGGAGCGGCTGAACTGATAATAATTTGGCCAGACTCCGATCCATCAAGTGAGAGGGTCGCAATCTTGTTGTATTCCCCCCACTCTTCCTTCAAGGAGAAGGAATTCATCACGTCTTCTCGTGATTTCTTGGACTCGAAGGCTTCTTTTCTGGCCAAAAAGGAGCCAATAGGGAATCCGTCCGTAGTGATTCGGTACAATGTGTCTTCGCTTCCTGGTTCGAAGCTGATGGCGATACACGCCGGTTGATGTGGCGATTCGTCTTCTGGGTTCAAATCGAGGTACCATTCATTGGCTTCGTCGCCGGTCATGAACGCGACCGGCTCGTGGCCCTGCTGGACGATATTTCGATGATACCGATCGAGCGCATTCTCGATCACGTCCCACCCGTTGGCGTCGATCTCACGCTGGATCACGTCGGACTCGATGGTCGACTGCCAGGAGGCCCACAGCTCGTCGTCCGCCCTGATCTGTTCCAGCGCCTCGCGCCTGGACCCGTCGAGCGAGTCGTACAGCGACTCCAGCGATGAGCGTTCACGAGCCTCGCCGTCCATCGAGGCCTGCCCTTGTCCCTCGGACTTCGGGTGGCGCTGGATCGCCGCGCCTCCCATCCCCATGTCGGGAACGCCCGCGTCCGGCATGGGCGCGTCGGGCATCGGAGAATCGGGGATCGGCGCGTCCGGCATGCCCAGTGGGGTCCCGACGGTCGACGCTGCGTCGCGCTCCGCCTCGTCGTCCTGGTCGCGCTCGGTCGCGCGCTCCCGATCGGCGCGCCGCCGGCGCTTCTTCCGGCCCATCTACCCGCCCTCCGCGGGGACAGTGCGGGTTTTGGAGATCAGTGGATTCTGTGAACGCATCATACGTAGCCAGTTCAATTTAGATTACTATAATTGTTTCTGCAATGTGTTCGGAGGCAGAAACGGGCCGCCGGCGCCGACGTGAGGCGTGGTTATGGCTACTCCAGTCGAAACGGAGGGGTTTGGGTTGGGTGAGAAGTGGACTATAGCGTGAATGCAACCGTAACAGCACCGCACAGCGGGTCCCTAGGGGACAACGCCAAAAAAATTACACCACACCGACTCACTCCGCACTGCATACTCCAGTGGAAGCAGTCGAAAATAGTGGTCGATGTATCATCTAGCACTCCGTACACAGCATCAGTATCAGTTCAGGCGCCTTTTCGATCATATTCGTAACCGCTCTGGCGCTGGGATGTTGCAGAAACATCATAATCCGAAGATGACCACCATATTTCGATTTTGCTAGCTCACGAGTGTCATCTGATAGAGATCGAGGAACAATTAGAGGAACTGGAGAGGCAAGCGAGTGGTGGCAGAGAACATTGCTAAACAAATCTCGGTATCGAGGATACTGGGATAGACAGATATATCTAAATCGATTACACATTTCGCTCCAATCGAGTATAGACTATTTTCTTAGAATCTATGCCAGGAGCACAAATCGACCCGGAATTGATTAATGCGGTAGATAGACTGCTCGATGAGTATGTAGCAAAAATGAGGACATTTTGTTTCCTTTTAGGAATTCCATCCTTATTCACAATCATCTCCTTGTTCTTGCTTGCTTTTGCATATGTTATACAGGGGTCCTATTCTGTTCCAATAATCCCGTTCGTTTTTGCAGTGATGGCCCTTACAAGCACCACATTTTTTATATACTATCTCATAAGAGTGGTTCTGGTATTGATACGCATTTCACTGGATTCTATAACTACAAGTTCTGTGAAAACGGATTTCTACACTGTTGAGGAAAATTTGGAATTCGAGACAGTGTGTAGAATCAGCAAGCAAAGCTATCGAGCAGTATCAATAATTATTATTGCTTTTATATTTTGGTTGATCTGGGCATTGTCCCGTGATTTGCTCCGGAACATTTTTTCAAATATCACAAATGCGGAGGGTTTTGATCCATCAGTCCCCTTCGATAGTTTCGGATCTATTGTTGAATTAATTTTGAACTGGTATACACGCTCCTCAGTAGGCTCTGCCCTCGTTGAGCTCGAATCCGGGCAAATATTCTCCATTTTCGAGACTCTATGGATAGTTCTACTCACATATATAATGGCCAAAAACACTGTTGTGATTATTGGGAAGTTGATCAACCATGTAGAGAATCCCATCGAATCATATTATATCATAAATAAATATTTGATTAAAGAAATTCTACTTAGAGAAGATTATCGTAAGAGAGTGTACCAATTCTTGTTTTATTTTCTTCTCTCTGCGATTATTTCGACATATGTATATTCGGTGCTTATTAAAACCCTCTTATTATGAATGTGGGTGCGTCCGAATAGTGGAAATCGTGATTGCTCAACCCCAGTGATCGTGGCTTAACAACTCTGCTTTCCACTGAATGAACACATCACCAGGATCTCCGTGTTCACGAGAGACAGTAGATTGAGACCCCTAGGATGGGATCAGGTCGAAATTACAGCCATCTATACTGTACATAAAAAAACAAACGCCAGCCACATTAGAAAGGCAAAATTTACATTGTCTTGATCACGGCCAACTCAACTGCAGAACAGTACTAGGCAAGTCCCCCACTTACATGCCACCCTCACACCGATCTCTGTCCACCCCCAGACACACCGTTCATCTCGAACTCTAGCATCCCGAGCGCTGCCAGGCAGTCCACGCACATCCGCTTCTCCGAATCTCGATACCCAGCAGCGGACGGCCCGTCGTGGACAGCCCGCAGTTTGGCCCAGTCCGTCTGCTCCAGATCCTGCCCACAGCGCGGACACGGCTCGTCCGGCTCCGGCTCGTCGTAGTCGTAGCGGCCCATCTCAGTTCACCTTCAGAGTGCCGAACCTGAGAACCAGATCCTCGACGAGTTTCGAATCCCAGACGAATTCGGGGTAGTGCTTCGGCTGACGATACCACAGGTGTGCGAGAGCTTTTTGTCTCGATGGTGAATCTCTAAGCATGGCTTCTATCGGTGCCCTCGTATGAGGGAGAAGCCACGTCTCGGGTGCTGATCCCACCCGGGACATTTACACGGCGCATGTCCCCGCGCGTGCCATGGAGGACGTGGCTTCCGTTCTCGCGTTAGGTGTGGAATAATATATAGTTATGGGTGCGTGGAACGTCGGCCGGCGAAACCGATTCCGTACCGACACCGGTCAGTACCCGAACGTCACGGCGACGCCGCCGAGAGCGAAGAAGACGCCGATCACCCGGTAGAACAGTTTCCCGCCCGTCGAGAGCGACTCGCCGTCGATCGTCCCGAAGAACGACAGCGTGAGCAGTTTTCCCGGGACCAAGACGATCGCAACGCCGAACAGGATGACGAACACACCGGCCGGGTTCATGGCAGAACTAACGGCGGGGCCCTCATGAAGGATCGGTGTCGCGACGGCTCGCGGGAAGAATCACCCGCTGTCGACCGCCCCGCGTTCACCCGCCTCCCCACTCGCGTCGAGCCGATCGGCACCCGTCTCGGACGCGCCAGTCGCGGGCACCAGGTCCGTCCCCGCCACCGCGCCCAGGCCGCGCGGCGGCACGTCGCTGTAGAGCGTCTCGTACTCCTCGAAGGGGTACGTCTCGTGCCAGACGCCGACGGCCCCGTCGCCGCCCCGCTCGGCGTACGTCCGCCAGGCGTCGACGTGCCCGCGATCCGGGTCGCGGGCGTAGGACTGGAGCGCCTCGGCGGACTCCCAGTACTGGACGAACCCGATCGTCCGCGGCGGCGAGAGGAACGTCCAGCTCCCCAGGAGCGCCGACTCCGGCTCCGCTTCCAGCTCCCTGACGAGCCGCGGCGCCGCCAGCAGGACGGGCACCCAGCGGTGGAGCTTCCAGAACGAATTGATCCGCATGCCGACGATGAAGACCACGCCCTCGTCCGCCCCGTCGGCGTGAACCGGCGCGCCGTCCCTCGCGTACCCGCGCCCCGGCATCTCGTCCCGCTCACTTCCCGCCGCCTCCCCGATTCCGCCGCCATCCGAAGACTCGTCGCGTCCGTCCGCCGTCGAGCCGACGCCGGGGAACGCGCGGCGAACCCCGGCGGCGATGGATCCGAACATGGGTTTTACTGGGGACCGAAGCAAGGTACCGGTTAGTGCAACATGTTGGGGCCAGCGCATCGCGCACCCGAGGGAGGGCGCGCATGATCGCCGCGCGGTTTCGCATCGAACTGCCGCCGGAGACGTGGATCCTCGAGATCTCCGAGGGCGTCCCGGACGCCACGTTCCGCCTCCTCGCCGGCGTGCGCGCCGACGCGACAGCCGTCGAACTCGGCGAGGTTACCCACGACGATCCGGGGGCCGTCGGCGACGCGATCGAAGCGCACCCGTCGATCGTCGACTACGAGCAGCTGGCGGTCGAGGACGGGCGCGGCCTCGCCACGTACGAGACGACCGACACCGGGCTCTACGAGTTCGTCGCGGCGGCGTCGGTCCCCGTCGAGTACCCGGTGCTCGTCGAGAACGGCTGGTACGAGTTCGACTTCGTCGGCGGGCGGGAGGCGTTCGACCGATTCGGCGCGGGGCTCGACGAACTCGACCGCAGCGCCGAATTGCTGTCGCTCGTCCACGGCGACGACGGAACGGGGTTGCTCACCGATCGCCAGCGGGAAGTCCTGAACGCCGGCCTCCGCGAGGGCTACTTCGAGACCCCGCGCGAGTGCACCCTCGCGGAGCTGGCGGCGGCCCTGGACGTCGACAAGTCCACGGCGAGTCGCGTCCTGCGACGCGGCCAGTCGACGATCGTCGCGTGGTACCTCACGACCGCCGATCGCCCGTCGCGGGGAACGGACCGCTGATGTCGACGAACGAGCGACGACCGGCGACGCGGAAGCGAAGCGACGTCCCGCGCCGACCGCGTTCGCCGACCCAGCGAACGCGGGTAATCGCCTTATCACCGGCACCGCAACACGCAGGTATGTCGAACGCCCGATCACTCCGTTCGCGCCTCACGGATGAACTGACGACCGACCTCACCGTGAGCGTCGTCTCGGTCGTGCTCGCGGTCACCGCCCTGCTCGCGTCGTCCCAGGTCCCCCAGCTGCGGGCGAACGGGCTGTACCTGGCGATCACCGTCGCGGTGTTCGTCCCGTACGTCTACGACCAGGTCTGGCCGGTCACCTACGGCGGGGCCGCCGCGGCAGTGTGGACCGTCTCGGCCGCACTCGTCACGGTGGGGCTCTTCGTCGGGCTCTTGCAACTCGCACGGATCGCAGCCCCGGACGGGTACGCGGGGGCCGTCGCCTTCCTCGCGACCGTCACGATCGAGTACGCGCTCGCCGCGGCGTTTATGCGCGCCCGGCAACATGAGTGACGCACGAACCGCCCCGAAGGGATGCACTGGACACGGAGCCCACAGGATGACGCTCGCCGCACCGGTCGGGCGGTCGACCCCGCGAACGCGACCACCGCTGACGACGGGCACCCGAGCCCGCCACACGGGACGGACGTGGTTCGGCGTGACTGACGAGCCGAACGCGGACGAGGTGCTCGCCCTCTTAGACGACGAGTACGCCCGGGCGATCCTCCGGGAGACGCGCACCGAGGCCAAGTCGGCGAGCGACCTCGGCGACGCCTGTGATATCTCCGTCTCGACGGTCTACCGACGCGCCGAGCGACTCGTCGAGTGCGGGCTCCTCGCCGAGCACCACGTCCCCCGACCGGACGGGAACCACTACAGCACGTACGAGGCCCGACTGGACGAGCTCACGGTCGCGCTCACCGAAGACGGGTTCGTCGTCTCGATCGATGCACAACCGACCGGCGACCTCGCCGACCGCTTCACCGACATGTGGGAGGGACTCTGATGCGTCCCCGAGTACCCGCGGCAGCGATCCCGACGGACCTGGCGCCGCTCCCGACGCCCCAATCGACCGGTCTGACCCGCGAACTGCTCACCCCGCCGGCCGCGGCTCCCATCCAGCCCCGGTCCGACTACCTCCTCGTGCTGTCGGCCTCCCTGATCGCGCTCGGACTGGCGCTGTTCATCGTCTTTCACGCGTTCCGTGGCTACCGGCGAAACGACAGCGTTCGCATGCTCTACCTCGCCACCGGTCTCTGTCTCATCACCGTCGTCCCGACGGCGCTCTCGCTCGCCGTGGACACGGTCGGGCAGCTGGTCGCCCTCGACCCGCGTGTCTACACCGTCTACCAGCCGCTCGCGAATCGGGCGAGCGAGGTTCTCGGTCTCTGCGCCCTGCTGTACTCGCTCCTCGTCACGCCCGCCGAGTCGGGGTGAGCGGCCCGCCGTCGCGCCGTTGGGCACTCGGCACTCACGTAACGCCCGCATTCAGTCGCCGATATATCGAAACCCATAGATAGTAATTCATAGCTGATGCGTTGCCATCAGTACTGTCAGTCCCCTTCCGGTCTGTATGCCAGGGATCAGCGTCCGGGCCGGGCAGGCCGAGAGCCTTCCCGTTCGTGAATCGCTCCGCGACCTGCTGTTCGCAGCGTGGTCCGAAGAGCCCACGAGGGAAGTTCTCCAGTCCAGCTCGTCCCGGGTGGCCACCGAATCGGTACCCGTGACGGGCACTGGCAAACGGAACCCACGAAGCCACCGACCGGTGGGCTGCCGGAGACCGACTCCGGACGGACGAAGGAGACGCAGGTGACGCGGTGCCAGCACAGATCGTCCCCACGGGGGAGCAGTCGCAGTCCCGACGCTGTATCCTGAGTCGCCCCTATGCGGTCCGACGCAACCGGTGATGAGTCACCGGGCTAACTCTCGCGGCGCTCGACTCCCCCGCAGCCGAACCGACGGGGCAAGCGC
The DNA here is from genome assembly GCF_000337515.1 of Halovivax asiaticus JCM 14624. Classification (GTDB taxonomy): domain Archaea; phylum Halobacteriota; class Halobacteria; order Halobacteriales; family Natrialbaceae; genus Halovivax; species Halovivax asiaticus. Next base: position 353,178 of record NZ_AOIQ01000014.1, on the reverse strand, counting down.
ATATCCAATGCTGTCGCGATTATAGCGCCTGCAAATTGCCGCTACGGCCGGATGAGCGGCTCTACGGCCACTTCGCGCCCGAGACGAATGTCGATTATTTACCGGCCCCATCGTCGGACGAAACGTGATCGGCCAACAGCCCAACAGTTCCCATATACTTACACGACTCGGGTCGAAAATAGCGAGCGGGCGCCGAATTTGCCGGCAGTACAAACCGGATATTCGTCGATAGTACCAGATAATTTTGCCACATCCAAACCACGTAGTAACGGCCGATTCCGAAAGAAATGATACGTTTCTCGGCAGATTCATAACGGGCAAGTCCGCTGTACCCACTGACACCAGCCCGGCCTCGACCAGCGAGCAGAACCTATGACAGGGAACATCGGACCCGGCGACGACGCCACCTGCCCCGAGCCTGGCGAGCGGACCGACGAGGCGACCACCGACGGCGGCGAACCGCTCTCGCCGCCCGAACACGAGGCGACCGACGGGAGCGCCAGCGACGCGGCGGCCACAGCCGCGGAATCGGAGTCGTCCACGGAACTTCCCACAGAGGACGACCGCTCGAAGATCGCCCGATTACACGAGATGGCGACGGAGATCGTCGCCTGTCGCGAGGAAGCCGAGCTGTTCGACCTCGCCGTCGACACCGCCAAGGGCGTCCTCGACTTCGACACCACCGCGGTCCTCATCCACGAGGAACGCGACGACGGGGACTGGCTCGTCCAGCGCGCGGGGACCTCCGCCTTCCCGCTCGACTACGAGATGGAGTTTCGGCCAACGAAGGGGCTCGCGGGCGAGACCTTCCGGACCGGCGAGAGTTTCCACATCGACGACGCCGAACACCATCCCGTCGCCCAGCCCGCCAGCGACCGCTTCAAATCGGCCATCAGCGTCCCCATCGGCGACTCGGACGGCGTCTTCCAGGCCATCTCGACCGAGTACGCCGGATTCGACGACCGCGACGTCGAACTCGCCGAGATCCTCGCCTCCCACGTCGCCGAAACCCTGCGACGCATCCGCGTCGAAGCCCGCCTGCGCGAACGTCGCGAGATCGTCACTCGCCTCCACGAGGGCACGCTCGGCATCACCAGCGCCGACTCCGAGGAGACGCTCTTCGAGCGCGCGGTCGACACCGCCGAACGCATCCTCGACATCGACGTCTGCTACCTCGGGATCGTCGAGGACGGCGAATTCGTCCCGAAAGGCCGCCCCTCCTGGCCCATCCGCGAAGAGATCGGGCCGCTCCCGCTCGAGTATGGCCTCATGGGCGAGACCTACGAGACCGGCGAGTCCACCACGATCGAAGACGCGGCCGCCGACGACCGCACCCACACCGAGGTCGGCGACTTCCGCTCGTGCATCAGCGTCCCGGTCGGCGAGTTCGGGGTCTTCCAGGCCATCTCCACGACGCGGGACGCGTACGACGAGAGCGATCGCGAACTCGTCGAACTGCTCGCTGCGCACGTCGCCGAATCGCTCGCCCGCCTGCGCGCCGAACAGGACGTCGTCGAGGAACACGACCGCCTCTCCGCGCTGTTCGCCAACGTTCCCGATCCCGCCATCCGATTCGAGTTCGTCGACGACGAACCGGTCGTCCGCGACGTCAACGACGCCTTCGAGGCGGTCTTCGGCTACGAGCGCGCGACCGTCATGGGCGAGAGCGTCGACGACTACATCGTCCCGCCCGGCTTCGAGGACGAGGGCAACGCGCTCAACGAGGCCCTGCTGGCCGGCGAGACCGTCCAGCACGTGACCAAACGGGAGACGGCCGAGGGCCTCAGAGACGTCAGAATCGACGTCGTCCCCCTCCAGCTCGGCGAACACAGCCCCGAGGGCTTCGCCATCTACACCGACATCACCGTCCAGAAACGCCGCGAGCGCGAACTCCGCGAGCAGAACGAACGCCTCGACCGCTTCGCGAGCGTTCTCAGTCACGACCTGCGCAATCCGCTGTCCGTCGCCGCGGGCTACATCGAACAGGCACGACAGACGGGCGACCTCTCGATGCTCGACGAAGCCGAACGTGGCATCGACCGGTCGTTCGACATCGTCGACGACGTCCTCACGCTCGCCCGCGAGGGTGGCGAGGTCACGGAGACGGCGCCCGTCGACCTCTCCGCCGTCGCCAGCGACGCCTGGGCGAACGTCGATACCGGCGCGGCGACGCTCGACCTGCCCACGACGGCCACCGTCGAGGCCGACCGGAGTCGCTTCCGACAGCTCCTCGAGAACCTCTTTCGCAACTGCGTCGAACACGGCGCACCCGACGGCGACGAACAGGCGCTCACGATCACCGTCGCTGACACGCCCGACGGCTTCGCAGTGGCCGACGACGGCTGCGGTTTCGGCGACGAGGTCGACTTCGACCGGCTCTTCGAGTTCGGCTACACGACGAGCCACGACGGCACTGGCCTCGGGCTCTCGATCGTCACCGAGATCGCCGCGGGCCACGGCTGGTCGGTCACGGCCGAAGAGGGAGCGGCGGGCGGCGCGCGATTCGACATTCGGGTCGAAGAAGGCGAAGCGGAGTAACCGGCCGCCGAGATCCGACGCCTCCCTCGAACGCGAGCGCCGCCATCAACGGGGCTCGTCGTGCGGTACCCGCTCCACTCCGTCTAGCCGCGCCAGCAGTCGGAGCCGCATGGGCACCGAAGGCGAGGTCCCGAACGGACAGTGCCGTTGCTCGGTGACGTCGCCGCCGCTATCGCGATCGGAACCCGGCGATACCTTCGAACTGCTTCTACGTTATCGGTGACGTTAGGAGGGCAGCCGAAAACGCGAACGTACCGATGGGACGACTTTTCTCGAGAGAGTCTGACGCGGCGGTCGATCGCAGCGAGACACCCCGAGTCGTCTGCCTCGACGACGATCACGCCGGCGAAATTCTCGGAGCGCTCCAGTCCGAGACCGCACAGGCGGCGTTTCGTGCGGTACACCGGGAGCCGATGGCCGCGGCGGAACTCGCGACCGAACTCGACATCTCGGTCCAGACGGTCGGCTACCACATCGAGAAACTGCGCGATGCGAACCTGATCGAGCACCACGAGACGGTATACTCCGAGAAGGGCCGCGAGATGGCCGTCTATGGCCCGGCAACGGAACCGAAGCTGCTGTTTTTCGGTACCTCTGACGACCAACAAGCACTGGAGTCGGTGTTCACGGAGTACGCGTCGGCGCTCGGAATTGGGGCTGTCGTCCTCGCAGTCCGGGGCGCGCTATCGCCGCTCAAGTCCCTCCTCGACTGGCTGTAGCGCTCAGCGCCGATCGACCTCGGGACCGGACGGCGCCGCGGCCGCGGCGAACACCGATTCGTCGAACTCGCCGGGCACGGTTCCAGATCGCGCGAAGACGTACAGCGCCGTTTTCGCGATCGCACCGAGCGTGTAGCCGGCGAGCAGACCGAGACTGGCGAGCAACCCACCACCGAGGAGGGCGACGAGGAGGGCCGAATCACCGGGGACGACGACGTACAACGCAACGCCGACCACCAGGCCCGGAACGAGCAAGAGGGCGGTGACGAACCCGACGCCGAACTCCGACCCGAGCGTCTCGCCCCAGGTGTCGCGGATGAGCCGCCCGCTCTCCTGGACCATCGCGGTCGGTCCGACATCTTCGAGGACGACGACCGGAATGACGAAGTACGTCAGCGCGAGCCACCCGGTGTTGAGCAGCGCCGAGAGGATGGTGCCGACGATATCGCTCGATTCCTCGAGGAGCTGCAGCGCGAGGCCGACGAACGCGCTCAGGATCGCCCAGACCAGAAGCGCCGGGGTGTGACCGGCGGCGGCGCGAAACGCGTCGCGGACCGACGGCGTCCGGCCGGCGAACGTTTCCCGGCTCGCCCAGACGAGCGCCGCGATGCTGAACGAGACGAGGAAAATCGACCCCGCGTACGCACCCACCAGCAACGCGAGCACGAGGGCGAGCGACTCCGAGCCACCCAGCGCGACGAATCCGCCGAAGACGGTGACGATGTACGCGACGGTTGCGAGGCCGCCCAGGAGCGGATAGACGGATAACCCCGGGTTCGCGCGAAGCACTGCGAGGCTGCCACCCGCGAGTCGAAACCCGGTTCCGAGCCGGTCACGGAGACTCATCCGCTGATCACCCCCGTGAACGACTGCGTGCGGTTCGGTCTCACCACCGAGCCCGCCGCTCGAAACCGAGCTGTACTCGAGACAGTCCGTACCGTCGTTCGCCGCCGTTCGAACGGGTCGCCCATACGGTTCTCTGAGGTGGCCGAACCGAAAAACCGGTCGGAGAGTTCGAAGTGCGTCGAACTCATACCCGGCCGAGGCACCTCGTTGGCCGTTCTTCAGAAGCGTTCCGTTCGGGTTACGTCCCGTCTTCGAGTGCCAGATGCGCCAGCATCGCCTCTAGCTGCAAGCGCTCGTTCGCGCCCTCGGTGATCCGGTAGTCCACCTCGCCCAGCCGTTCCAGCAGCCGGACGGTCTCGTGTTCGCCGAGGTCGAACTCCCAGGCCGAGCGGTGCAGTTGGTCGATGACGTCGCCGCCGGCGAGCCCGCGATCGGTCAGCAGGTCCTCGAGCGTCGCCCGCGCGGCGGTGAAGTCGCCGCCGATGGCCTGGTCGACCATCCGCTCGACCTCCTCCGGCCGCGCCGTCGACGTGATCGCGAAGACGGCCTCCTCGTCGACTTCCTCGCCCATGACGGCGGCCGCCTGGAGCCCGTTGATGGCCTTTCGCATGTCGCCCGCGGCGGCGTAGACGAGCGCGTCGACGCCGTCGTCGGTCAGCGAGATGCCCTCCGTCTCGGCGATCTCGCGGGTCTGGGCCTCGATGGCCTCGTCGGAGAGTTCCGTGAAGCGGAAGACGGCACACCGCGACTGGATGGGGTCGATGATCTGGCTGGAGTAGTTACACGAGAGGATAAAACGGGTGTTGTGCGAGAACTGCTCCATCGTTCGGCGCAACGCGGACTGAGCGTCGGAGGTCAGCGCGTCGGCCTCGTCTAAGAAGATGATGCGGTACTCGACGCCGCCGAACGACGACCGCGCGAAGTTCTTGATCCGATCGCGAACCACGTCGATCCCCCGCTCGTCGGAGGCGTTGAGCTCGAGAAAGTGTTCGCGCCAGTCCTCGCCGTAGAGTTCACGGGCGATGGCCCCCGCCGAGGCCGTCTTCCCCACGCCGGCCGGCCCCGCGAACATGAGGTGGGGCAGATCGTCCTGCTCGACGTACTTGCGCAGGCGCGGCACGATATTCTCGTGACCCTTGACGTCGTCCAGCGACTCCGGCCGGTACTTCTCGATCCAGATGCCGGTCGGATCCGGCGACGACTCCGTCTCGGCGTCGGCCTCGGTCATACCGGGAGACAGGGGAAGGCCGAAGATAAAACGACCGAAGGACGATTCGGGCGGCGGACAGCGCTATCGCCCGTGTTCGCCAGCGACGGACGCGGCGCCGGCGACGCATATGCAAGCTACACCCATATGAGTGGCTCCGCTGAACGCAATTTCAGTAATGGCATTCGAACCAGCCGTCGACTGTCCGGTCTGCGAGACGACACTCGCCCCGGATCGTACCCTCGAAGATCACCTCTGCAGAAATCATACGCAAGAAGAACTCGCCAGGTACCTCGTCGGCGCGCACGACGAGGCGGGACAGCCGGCCAGGCGAGCCGTCCTCCCCAGCGTGGGGCCGGGCGGTCGTGGGGGCGACCTGCGCTAACGCCCGCCGGCGTCGCCACCACCCGTTTGCCACCGCCACCCGTTCTCTGCACGATCGACGTGGCAAGCCGTCGCCAAGAGTGTCCGCAGGATTCGAGCGACGGCCGTCACGCCCCGTCGAACGAGAGGCGCTCGTCGACGGGGTCGACCGTCGCCATCGCACCCACGGGAACAGGCACCGTCGGCGCGCAGTGGCCGAACTCGACGTCGAAGACGATCGGCACGTCGGGGTTGTACAGCGCGATCGTGTCTTCGATCTCCGCCCGGAGATCCGCGCGGTACTCGCGGCGCTCGTCGGCCGGCGGCTCCTCGAAAGCGTTGCGGGCCTTCGCACGACCGACGACGACGGCGTCGAACCGGGTCAGCAGTCCTCGCTCACCCATAGCCGTCAGGAACTGGCGTGCCTCCCACGGGTCGGGCATGACCTCAGACGTCTCCAGCAGGAACACCCCACCGTCGACGTCGGCCGGGTCCGGCACGCCGACGTCCGCTGCCAGAAGCTGATCGAGGACGGTGAGGCACCCGCCCCAGGTGCGGCCCGTGACGGCTCCTCCGGATCCGTCCGCGTCGCCGGCCGCATCGCCAGCAGGGTCGCTCCCACCAGCCCAGCGCCAGCCGTCGGCGTCCTCCGTCTCGCGACGGCGATCCAGGTTTTCGGGGTCGGCCCAGTTCAGATCGTGATCCGAGAACGTCTCGGCCGGCCCGATCTCGCCGATCGTCTCCTCGAAGAGCGCCCGGCGGGTGTACTCGACGGTGTGGTCGAACATCGCCCCCTGCATCGCGAACTCCGTCATGACGGAGGGACCCTGATAGGAGACGATGCCCAGGTCCCAGAGGTACGATGCGAGGATCGTGTTGTCGCTGTAGCCGAAGAAGCGCGTCGGGTTCTCCCGTAGGACGTCGGGATCTATGTGTGGCAGGATTCGAATCTGGTCGTCGCCGCCAAGCGTCGTGATGACGCCCGATATCTCCGGATCGCGGAAGGCCTCCTCGACGTCGCGGGCACGCATCTCCGGGTCCGCCGCCAGCGTCTCCTGGTCGGCCGTGGCGGTCGGGTATGCGACCGGTTCGAGGTCGAACTCCTCCCGGATTCGCTCGAGTCCCAGTTCGTAGACGTGCGGGAACGTCGCCGCCGCGCCGGACGAGGTGGCGACGATCGCGACCTTGTCTCCGGGTTCGAGTGCCGGCGGAACGACGAATTCGTCAGCGGGCATACGTTCGCCTTCTCACGCGACACCTAAAATGGTTAGCAGGAGCGGCGACCGGTTCAGCTGAAACCAGGCGCCTGACGATCGACAACCCGATACTACCACCACCTATTACGTAGGCTGCCCAACGTCCCTGCATGGCCTTTAGCGACGAACTGCTCGACGCCGGCACCGAAATCTGGGAAGCGCAGTACGAGCACCCGTTCGTCACGGAACTGGCCGACGGGACGCTCGATCCCGACGCCTTCCGTCACTGGGTGGAGCAGGACTACCGATACCTGCTGGACTACGCGCGAACGTTCGCCATCGCAGCGACCAAGGCCCGGCGGGAGGAGCGGATGGCTGGGCTCCTGAACGTCGCTCACACCACGCTCGACATCGAAATGGACCTCCACCGGTCGTTCGCCGCGGACTACGGCATCAGCCGCGAGGACCTCGATTCGACGCAGAAAGCGCCGACCTGCGTCGCCTACACCAACTTCCTCGTCCGGACGGCCCACGAGGGAACCCTGCCCGAGATCGCCGCCGCGGTCTACCCCTGCGGTCAGGGCTACCTCGACGTCGCCGAACACATGGCCGAGCGGGCCGACGAGGAGCACCGCTACACGCCTTTCATCGAGATGTACACCAGCGACGAGTTTTACGAAGTGGCCGACTGGATGCGGGCCCTCGTCGACGACTGCGCCGAGCGCAACCCCGGCGAGCGCGAGGCCATGCGCGAGGCGTTCCTGACGAGCGCCCGGCTCGAACACGAATTCTGGGAGATGTGTTACGCGAAGGAAGGGTGGTCAGCGTGACCGATCGGAGCGGTTCCGAGACGACCGCGGAGATGACGGGCGCGTACGATCCCGACGCCGACGGCGCCTTCTCGGAGTGGCTCCGCGACCGCTCGGATTGGGAAGCGGCGACGCGCCACCGATTCGTCGCCGAATACCGCGACGGCGACCTGCCCGACGACGTCTTCGAACGGTACCTCGTTCAGGACTACCAGTTCCTGGAGGCCGGCGCACGACTCACTGCCCACGCGGCGAGCCAGGCGCACACGATGGCGGAGATGAACACCCTCGCCGAGTCGTTGACCGTCCTCACCGGGGGCGAGAACGACTACTTCCAGCGGGCGTTCGACGAACTGGGCGTCCCCGAGGCCGGCCGTGAGGCGCCGAAGGTTCACCCCACGACGGCCGCGTTCAACGACTTCATGCTCCGCGCGGCCACCGAGGGCGCCTACGAGGAGTCACTGGCCGTCACCGCGGCCGCGGAATGGGTCTACCGCGACTGGTGCAGTCACGTCGCCGACGCCGGCGCCGAGTTCGATCAGTGGTACCTCGACGAGTGGATCGAGATCCACGTGATCGACGAGTTCGAGACTTACACCGACTGGCTGATCGACCAGCTCGACACGTACGGCCCGCGACTGTCCCCGGAGCGCCGGGCTCGCGTCGCCGACATCTTCGCCCGAACGGTCGACCTCGAAGCGGCGTTCTTCGACGCCGCGTACGAGTGAGAGCGCAGACGAGTTTGCGACGGCTCGTCGATCGCATCACCGGTTCACGGCACCGGCGCCGCTTCCCGTCCCAACGCGCGGTCGTACCGCAAGTAGAGTGGAAGCGACACAACTGTGAATAGGAGGGGAGACAGCTGTACAGTATGGCCGATAGAAACGAGGACAGGCAATCTGGGAACGAGACCCACTCCAGCGGGAACGGGCAGCCCGGCGGCAGGACAGAACCAGGCGGGGACAGTCGTTCCGACGGCGGGACCGTAACAGACGGGGAAGACCACGTCGATCTGGACTACCCGAGCGACGACTGGGCCGGTTTCTTCCGGAATCACTTCGGTCCCTCGATGCTCTGGGCGCTGATCGGGATCGGCGGCAGCCACATCGTCCTCGGGCCGACGATGGGAGCAACCTTCGGACTGTTCGCGATCTGGGTCTTCGCGTTCATCTACCTGGTCAAGTACGGTGCCTGGGAGCTCGGCATCCGGTACAACTACGGGATCGGCGGGAATCCGGTCGAGGCCTACGACCAGCTCCCCGGCCCGGCGAACTGGATGCAGTGGTATACACTCGGCGTCTTCGTGATCGGCTACGCCGCGATCACCGCGGGCGTCGGCCTCTCGAGCGCCGCGCTCGTGAGCCCGCTGGTCCCGCTATCGGTCCCCCAGACGTTCGTCGTCCTCGTTGGGATCGCCGGCGCCCTTGTGGTCTTCGCCCGCTACACGCTCCTGGAGAAGATCCTCCTCGGATTCACGATCGTCCTCGGCATCCTGCTGGTCCTCGGCGCCGTCGTCGGCCCGCCCTCGCTCGATGTCGTGGCGGAGACGGCCATCTCACCCGATCTCGGTGGCGAACGCACGGTCGTCTTCGTCGGCTTGTTCGCCGCGGCCGCGGGATTCGCCCCCACCGGGTTCAGCACGAGCGTGCTGATCGGAAGCTGGAGTACGGCGAAAGGGGAAGGCGCGAGTCAGCTCCGCGACGCGGACCTCGATCCCGACGACGAGCGGTACCACGACTACATCCGCGAGTGGATCCGGACCGGCCGACGTGACTTCAACATCGGATACGCGTTCAGCTTCCTGCTGGTCGCGGCCATGATCGTGCTGTCGTCGAACGTCCTCTACCCGACCCCGCTCGATGACGCGAACTTCGCGTACGAACTCGGGCAGGTGCTCTCGGATTCGTTCGGCGAGTGGTCGTTCTGGGCCATGCTCGTGGGCGGCTTCGCCGCGCTGTACTCGACGGTCATCACGCTCCTCGACGGGGCCTCGCGGGCCGCCGGCGATATCTCGCCGATGGTGCTCGGGGACCGAAGCCCGGACAGTGAGACGGTTCGCCGGGCGGTCGTCTGCACGACCGTCGTCGCGAGCAGCGTCGTCGTCCTCGCGCTGGGGAACGTCCCGGTCACGTTCGTCGTCACCGTCGCGGCGATCCTGGCGGTCACCGAGAGCCTCTTCTACCCGGCGAACTGGTACGTCGTGAAGAAGAACCTCCCCGAAGCGTTCCAGCCCTCCAGGACGTGGGTCGCTTACTACGCGCTCAGTCTGCTCGCCGTCGTCGTCTTCGGCCTCATGGGTGCGGCGGCCCAGCTTAATCTCGTTCCGGAACTGCTCGACGTCCTGCGATGAGGGGGAGCGAGCGGGACGATCGAGCGGCGACAGCCGAGACGACGTCGGCGCGTCCGTCGAAAACGGAGGGGTCCCCCGGTCACGTTCCCTCGACGACGCCCTCAAGCCACTCCGGCCCGAACGGCCGGCCATGCGCGTGACCGTCGACGTCAAGGGCGAGGAGACGCACGAGGTCGACCTCGAGACGGCCGAAGGGACACCGGCCGCCAGGTCGTCACCCCCGACGTACGCGGAACTCCTCGCAGCCATCGACTACAGCCCCCACGAGGTGAGCGTCCTCGTCGACGGCCACCCCGTTCCCGAAGACCAGCCCGTCGAGACCGACGAGGTGACCGTCCTCCGGCTCATCAAGGGCGGGTGATCTGCGTGGCCGAGCCGTCAGTCCCCGCCACGATTCGGCCGGCGACACCCGACGATTCGCTTTCCGTTCGACGAATTCTCGACGCCGCGATGCTCGAATTCGCGCCCCTCGAACCGACAATCGCCGCGGACGACGCCCTCGTCGCGACCGACGGCGCCGGAACGGTCCGCGGGGCGATCGTCCTGAAACCGGAGCCGGCCGCCACGGGCCGAGAACCGGATTCGATGCCAGCCAGCCCGCGTGAACGCGGGGCCCACATCGACGCGATCGCGGTCAGGAACAGCCATCGCGGCCGAGGGATCGGCGCGGCGCTCGTCGACGCGGCGATAGAACGCGAGGGACGCCTGACCGCCCACTTCCACGGCTCCGTTCGACCGTTCTACGAGGCGCTCGGGTTCGAAATCGTTCGAATGGAGGACGACCGGTATAGTGGAATTTGTCGGCAGTAACCGCGGGTTCGTCGGCCCGAGTCCGATCGGAAACCGTGACAGATTGAACGTAAGTTCCGTCCACGTTACTCCCCACCGACGGCCTCGTCCGCACCCGAAACCGACGGATCCGAGGTGTAGACCAGTTCGAGGGAGAGTTCGGCCGTACAGCTCATCGCCGCCTCGTCGAGGTCCGTGTCCGACTCGCGATCGTTCAGGTAGCCGTTGCACCGGCCGTGGGCGACGATATTCGCGATCGTCGCCGCGGATCCACACTCCGGACAGTCGATGTAGTAGCTCCCGTCCTCGTCCTGGTGCCAGGCGTCGGCTCCCAGTTCCATTCTGGCCGCGTCGCCGTCCGATGACATAGGGGGTCTGACGCGCCCACAACTCGTAAAATCCGGGCCGGCACAACGGTTCGACGGGGGTTGTCTGGCGGGGTTCGACGGGCGGGCAGCGGCCGACGGGACCGACTCAGACCAGTCGGGCGACCAGGTCGGTTCCCTCGGTAAGCAGTGCGTCGACGCGCTCGTCGTCGCTCGCCTCGGCGTACACCCGTAACACGGGTTCGGTCCCGCTGGGGCGCACGAGCAACCACGAACCGTCCGCGAGCTGGAGTTTGAACCCGTCCGCCGTATTGACGTCCTCGACGGGCTCGCCGGCCACCGACTGGGGGATCTCGTAGGCGAGCGCCTCGATGACTCGCGCCTTCTCCGCGTCGGGACAGTCGACGCTACGCTTGTCCTGGACCACCGCCCCGTAGTCCGCGAGGAGGCGATCGACGCGAGCGTCGATCGGCTCGTCGGCATGCATGGCCGCGGCGAGCAACGCCACGAACACGCCGTCCTTCTCGCGAACGTGCCCGCGGACGGTGAACCCGCCCGACTCCTCGCCGCCGACGAGCGCGTCGTGGTCGGCCATCGCCTGCGCGACCCACTTGAAGCCAACCGGTACCTCGTGGACGGTCTCGTCGTGGGCCGCGGCGACGCGGTCGATCAGGTACGTAGTCGACACCGTTCGGACGGCCGGCCCCGAATCGAACGTCAAGAGCCAGTCGTACAGCGCCGCGAAGAAGAGGTTCTCGTCGACGAGGCCGCGTTCGGGCGTCACGACCGCAATTCGATCCGCGTCGCCGTCGTTGGCGATCCCGAGGTCGGCGTCACCGCGCTGGACGTGCTCGATCAGGTCCTGCAGGTTTGCCGTGGCGGGTTCCGGCGGCGTCCCACCGAAGTCGGGGTCGCGTTCGCACCGGAGGCGCTCGACGGACGCGCCCGCTTCCGACAGGAGCCGGTCCGCGTATCCGCGACCGGAGCCGTGCATGGCGTCGTAGGCGACGGTGAGGCCGGCGATCGAATCGACGGTACCGGGGGCGATCGCGTCGAGTCGATCGCGGGCGGCCGCGGCGTGTGATCCGCGAAGATCGACCTCCTCGACGGTTCCGTGCTCGGACTCGGGCAGCGCCTCGGGTTCGGCGAGTCGGTCGCCGATCGCGTCCATCACCGCGGGGAGTGCCGGAGCGCCATCGCCGGGGATGAACTTCACGCCGTTGTACTCGGGCGGGTTGTGCGAGGCCGTGACGACGAGCGCCCCGGCCAGCTCCCGCTCGACGATCGCGTGGGCGACCACCGGCGTCGGACAGTCACGCGCCGAGAGCACCACGTCGAACCCGTTCGCACACAGGACGCGCGACAGCTCCTCGGCGAAGCCGCGCGAGGTCTCCCGGGCGTCGTAGCCGATCGCCACCGGGGCCGTCTCGCCTTCCGCACGCAGGTACGTCGCGACGGCCTGGCCGACCATCCGGACCCGCGGCGCGGTGAACGTCTCCAGTGTCGCCCGCCAGCCGTCGGTCCCGAACGAGATCTGCTCCATACCGACCGTCCATCGTCACCTGATAAAAAGTCGACGACCGAACTCTTTCTTCGTCGGGGTCGCCGACTGCGACCCGCTCTCTGCTCACGGCGCGAAGCGCCGTTCGCACGGCTCGCGGGACCGACGGTCCCGCGTTGGCTGAAAAACTTCGATGAAAAAGTCGTCGGCTTCGCCGACGGGAACCTCGCTCACTCCGTTCGCGAGGATGCAACGCTCGTGCCGAAACTGGCGGGTGTTCGACCCACAGCGGTCACACCGCTCGCGTGAGTTCCCAGACCTGAATCGTATCGCCGTCCGCGATCGCCTCGTCGGTGAAGTCGCCGGTGACGGTCCAGTCCGCGAACGGCGACTGTCTGGCCAGCAGTTCAACGTGCTGTTTCGGCAGCATGGAGAGGCGGTCTGTCTCGCTGAAGACGACGTCACCGGCCGGGTCGGACAGCTCCGTCTCGACCTCGAAGTACTGTTCGACCTCGTCGACGAGGCGAGTCCGCGTTCGAAGGTCGTGTTCCGTCCCCCGGTGCGTGACCGTGCGAGGCTGCCACTCGCCGTAGGTCTCACAGATCACGTCGAAACCTGGGACGAACGTGTCGAAGACGAAGCGACCACCGGGTTCGAGCGCGTCGTGAGCGGATTCGAGCGCCGCCAGCTGGTCGTCGACGGTCCGCAGGTGCTGGATCGCGTTGAACGGACACGTCACGAGGGCGTACTCGCGATCGACGGCGAAATCGGTGAGGTCGGCCGTCCAGACGGCGGGATCGAGGCCGCGCTCGGCCGCGTTTTCCCGAAGGACGGCGAGCGCGTCGGGTGAGAGGTCGAAGCCGTCCACGTCGACGCCCGCCGCGAGTAGTTCGAGGGAGATACGACCGGTGCCGCAGGCGGCCTCCAGCACCGGACCGTCGACCGCCGTCGCTAGCTCGCGGTAGTACGCGACATCCGGGCGGTCGGTCTCGCGAAGCTGTTCGTCGTAGAACCTGGCTCGCTCCGCACGATACGAGCCATCACTGTTGTGCATTGGGAGGACGAGACGGGTAATGGACAAAAAAGTGAGGGTTCTTCGGCGAAGAACGCGGCGACGCGAACCGATCGCAAAGACGACGCGTCTATACGATTCGCCGTCGAACGGGCCCCATGACTCGTACACCGACCGTGCTGGCGGTGGTCGGCAGCCTTCGCGAGGACAGCTACACGCGAACCGCCCTCCGATACGTCCTCCAGGCGGCTGCCAACGCCGGCGCCGAGACCCACCTCCTCGACCTCCGTGAGTACGACCTGCCCGTCTACGACCCAAACGTCGACCAGCAGGACGACGCCGAGAACGCCTGCCGACACGTCCGCGACGCCGACGCCGTCGCGCTCGGCACGCCCGTCTATCATGGTTCGTACTCGGGCGCACTGAAGAATTTCCACGACTACTGCGGGTGGGACGAGTACGAAGACACTACCGTCGGCCTGCTCGCCACCGCCGGCGGCGGGAGTTACGGCTCGACGCTCGAACATATGCGATCGACGGTCCGCGGCGTCCACGGCTGGACCCTGCCGCACCAGGTCGGGATCAGGAACGCGAGCGACGCCTTCGTCGCCGCGCCGGACGCCATCGACGGCCGTGCGTTCCGCGACGCGGCGCTCGAAGAACGCGTCGAGACGCTCGGCGAACGACTCGTCGAGTACGCGTTCATCGACGAGCACTGTGTCCAGCCGACCGCCGCCGACGACTGACGACACACGTCGAATCGACGAGCGGACGAGCGTCTCTCGCGTCTACGAGAACCCGACGAGGCGCTCTTTCCGGCGTCGCGAATACTGTTTGATCTCGTACTCTCGGGACATCGCCGCCGATCGCGAGTCGAATCGCTCGACGTGGACGACCTCGACGGGCGTCCGCGAACGCGTGTACTTCGCCCCCTCGCCGGCGTTGTGCTCGTCGACGCGACGCTCGAGATCCGTCGTGTATCCGGTATAGAGCGTCCCGTCGGCGCAGTGGAGGACGTAGACGACGTGCCGGGACATACGCTGGCGTTCGAGCGGATCGACAAAAGCCTCCCGTCCGGAATCGCGAGCCCCGGCTCGTCGAGTGGACGGATGCACCGATCCCTCGCTCGGCGGTGCACGGGCCAGAGCGCGCGCGAGGAGTCGACACGCGACGTGACGGGCCAAGACTCGGCTGCATTCCTCATCCATCATATAGGTTTCGGTGGAAACGTGCCCCCAGACACCCGCTCGTGCCATCCTCAGGGGCGCTATAGCGTGTATTAAACAGAACGCTTATAAGGGGGTGCGCAGAACGGGATAACCGTATGGCAGACCTTATCGTCAAGGCCGCAGTGAAGGAAGCGCTCGATGACAAGAACGTCGCCTCGGACTTCTACGACGCACTCGACGAGGAAGTCGAAGCCCTCCTCGACGACGCCGCACGACGTGCCGAAGCGAACGACCGAAAGACCGTCCAGCCGCGCGACCTGTAAGGTCACTTCGACTGCGTTTTCCGTTCACCGACTCCCGAGCGACGGGCGGTGGACGCGTATTTTTCCCCGGTAGCCTCGGCTCGGCCAGTTAGTGTGCACTCGTCCAATCGACCGGGTAGCAGCCACTCGAATAGGGAGGCCCACTCGATCAGTTAGCGCCGAGTCACCCACTTTCGGAGGCGACGCCAGAGCGATCGAAGCGGTCCACTCGTGTTGGCGGGTTCCCGTCCACGTTCCTCGGTCCCTCGTTCTCCAGTCGCCGAACTGGCAGGCGATTCGGTCGACGCCGATCGACGGCGCCGGTCGGTCACCACGGAGTTGCGATCACCGGACTGCTCGGCCGTCGGGGCGAGGACCGTATCGACACTGACCACGACGGTTGACGGACTCGACGGGGCCCCTGTGGCCTCGTCCGTCACCCCGCTCGCTTCCCCACTACGGGCCGGGCCGACCGTTCTCGGCTCGGCCGAGGCGGAGTGGCCCGTTGCCGCTTCGGCCGAGTCGGGACGAGTCGGCGTCGATTCGGGTTCCGAGACGAGCGCGGCGATCTCTTCGAGTTCGGCCCGGGTGACGAGCGCCCCTGCATCGTCGGGTGTCGGTGGCTGTTCGGTGGTAACCGGTCCCGGATTCGCGTCGGACACGTCGGCTTCGTCCCCCGTTTCGTGTGGACCCCACTCGAACGAGCAGTCGGTCGCTTCCGCACGGGAATCGTCGGCGCCGTGATTCGACTCGGCGATATCACCGCCGTCGCCCGGAGCGTGCGTTTCGAGGGCCGAGACGGCGGCATCTACCGTGTTCGACGGTTCGACGCTCACCGACGCCTCGTCCGTCGCCTGTGATCGCTCCGGTTCATCGCACTCGCTCGACGGTTCGGTCGACCCAGTTGGTGGCTCGGCGTCGGCGAGTAACGATGCCAGCGCGTCGCCGGCGTCGTCCGGTCTGAGATCGGCGGCAGCCGCGTCCGAATCGGTCGTATCCGGCTCCTCGTCGTCGAGCAGCGAGAGGATGTCGTCGACGCTCTGCTCGGAGACCGTCCGTCGTGGGCCGCCACCGGAGAGCGACGCGACCGTCGTCGCCTCCGCGTGCTGCTGGCCGTCCACTTCGGCGAGCGAGGGAGTAGTAGACTCACCAGCCGCGTCGGCAGGTTCGCTGGTCGATTCGGACTCATTCGCAGTCGTCGAGGCGTCGGGTTCGGTGGCCGATTGTGACGCGGCGTCGCGAGCCGAGGCCGTCGAGAGCGGTGGTGCCTCCGATTCCAGTGTCTCGAACACCTCGTCGATACCGGTCGTCGAAATCGTACGTGTGGGACCGCCGGAGAGCGCGAACGCATCGTCGTCCGCAGCCTGCGGGCGCGAAGCCGTCTCGAGGACCTCGTCGACGCTCGACTCGGAGACGTGCCGTCGCGGGCCGCTCTCACGGAGCGCCTCGACGATCTCCTCCGTGTCCCGATCGGTCGCCTGGAGCAACGCCTCCAGCGAGTCGGTGCGCCGAATCGGCCCGTCGTCGCCCTCGGTTCGCGATCCCATGCTCCGGCGGAGACGACAGGAGAGAGGGTTATAAATATTCCCCACTGTCCGAATTAAAGTATTCAGATAACAAGTTCAAGGAGGGATTGAGGCGGGATCAGTAGCCCCTGTATCGGTTCAACGCTTCGAAGAATGAAGTCAACTGCCGATCGAGCCACCGGTCGATCGGCGGACGGCGATCGATTTTGGTTGGCAGATTAGATAGGAGGGAGATCGCGCGCAGGGGGTGAGTTCGCACGGGTGAGCCGACCTGCTCACGGCGCGCGTTCGGACAGGTACGTCTTCGTTCGACCGAGCACGACGTGCTCCGCCGTCCGGAGATCCGCCACCTGCTGCGAGCCCGTGACGAACATCGCGGTCTCGAGTTCCAGTTGCAGCGTCTCGATCAGGTCGACGACGGCGTCAGTCCCCTCGGCCGCCGGTCCAAGGAACGGTTTCGCGAGTCCGCCAGCCCGGGCGCCGAGCGTGATCGCCTTCGCGATGTCGAGACCGGAACGAACGCCACCGCTGGCGATCACGCAGTCGTGGACGTCGGCCGCCTCGATCGTGCTGACGGCCGTCGGCAGGCCCCAGCGCCGGAATCGCTCGCCGACCGCTGCCTGCCGATCCGCGCCCACAGCCCTGGCGCGGTAGGCCTCGATGCCGGACCAGGTCGTGCCGCCCCGCCCGGCGACGTCGATGGCGTCGACACCGGCATCGGTGAGTCGCTCGGCCGTCTTCCCCGAGATACCGTTGCCGGTCTCTTTGACGACGACGGGCACGGAGAGCCCCTCGGCAACCCGCTCGATCGCCTCGAGACAGCCGCGTGCGTCGACGTCACCCTCCGGCTGGACAGCCTCCTGAAGGAAGTTGAGGTGGATCGCCATCGCGTCGGCGTCGATCATCTCGACGGCGCGTTCGACCTCGGCCACGCCGTACTCGTCGAGCTGAGCCGCACCGATGTTGCCGTAGAGAACGGCATCCGGGGCGACGTCGCGCACGACGGTGTACGATTCGAGCAGGTCGGGGTCGTCGAGTTCGAGACCGGCGCGCTGGCTGCCGACGCCCATCGCGATTCCCGTCTCCTGGGCGGCCGCGGCCAGGTTACGGTTGAGCGCCGTCGTGTTCGGGTGGCCGCCCGTCATGCTCTCGATGACGATCGGCGCCGACAGTTCGTGCCCGAACAGCGTGACAGACTGGTCGATCTCGTCGCGGTGGATCTCCGGCAGCGCCTCATGCACCAGTTCCACGTCGGCGAAGCCGGTCCCGCTCGTCTCGACGTCTTCTTCTTCGATGATCCGAATGTGGTCGTCCTTTCGATCGGCTGTCTCGGGCATCTAGCCCACCGATCGGTACAACCCGGCAAAAACCGTTCGTTTCGGTGCCAAACCGATGATTATGGAATTTGCGAGGCTAAAACCTCGCCCCAAAGGGCGAGGATACAGCCGACAGGCCCTACCCTACCCACGCTCGATAGCTTCGCCGGATATTCCACGCCCAGTCGTTACTTTTAATATTCCTATATTAATAAGTACTTATGAGCACAGTTCGATGCTGGAGACAACCCGGACCTATCGAGCGAAAATCGTCAACCACACCCAAGTGAGTGACGACCTCGACGAGTGCGGGCACTCAGCATCGAAACTGTGGAACGTCGCCCGCTACCACACCCAACAAGAGTGGGACGATACCGGCGAGATTCCGTCTGAAGACGACCTCAAGCGCGAATTAAAAGATCACGAACGCTATAGTGACCTGCATTCGCAGTCAAGTCAGCGTGTTCTCGAAGAACTCGCTGAGGCGTTCAACGGTTGGTTCAAAAAGCGCAAGAACGGTGACACAGACGCGAATCCGCCTGGCTACCGCAAGCGAGGTGACACCCATCCACGTTCCACCGTGACGTGGAAGCAAATGGGCATCAAACACGATTCTAAGCACAGTCAACTCCGCCTGAGTAAGGGTTTCAACCTCAAACAGCACCGTTCAGACTTCATCCTCGCGGAGTACGAAACTCGGCCCGACGTGACCGTGGAGAATATCCAGCAGGTCAGAGCCGTGTGGAACGGCAACCGCTGGGAACTCCACCTCGTCTGCAACGTCAAAATCGCCGTCGAGGACGCACCCGGTGATAATACGGCGGGCATCGACCTCGGGATTAGCAACTACCTCGCGATCGCTTACGATGATGGTAACGCTGCGTTGTATCCGGGGAACGTGCTGAAACAGGACAAGCACTACTACACGCGAGACGAGTACGATACCGAAGGCGAGAACGGCCCCTCCCGCCGTGCCCTTCGTACCCGACAGAAACTCTCGCGTCGGAAAGACCATTTCCTGCACTCTCTCACCAAACACATCGTTGAGCGGTGTATCGACCACGGGATTGGTCGTATCGCAATCGGTGACTTGAGGGAGATTCGAGCGGATGCGAACGGCGACTCTCGCAACTGGGGGCGTAGTGGGAACAAGAAGCTCCACGGGTGGGAGTTCGACCGCTTCACCAGTCTGCTCGAATACAAGGCGGAGGAACACGGCATCCTCGTTGACCGAAAGGACGAGCGAGACACGTCGAAGACGTGCTCGTGTTGTGGTCGGAAGCGTGACGCGAATCGTGTGGAGCGTGGCCTGTACGTCTGTAAGTCGTGCGGTGCGACGATGAACGCAGACGTGAATGGTGCGGTGAACATTCGCAGAAAGATAACTCAGAATCCTCCAACCGAGGATATGAGTAACGGCCGTTTGGCACGGCCAGTAGCCTACCTGTTCAATCAAACCTCGGGGCGTTTCGCACCGAGCGAACAGGCGGGTTGCGAACCGTAATATCCCAACGCTCGGGAATCCTCGCCCTTCAGGGCGGGGAGGATGTCAAGCAGACAAGAGGCGGAAATCACGGTAGTTTAGCCGATCCGTTCGGACGGTGTTCCGTAGGGGCGTTTCCGTGGTCGGGCTTTTTCGCGCGGGTCGTGGTACCGCGGCGTATGGCTCGCCATCCGCTCTCGCGAGGGGCCAGAACGGTGTTGATCGCGTTCGGGCTCGTCGAGATCGTCGCCCCGCAGCCGGTGATCGACGCCTGTGAACGGATCGGGCTCGAAAATCCTGGTGACGGCCGGTTGCGCTCCGAGGTGCTCGCGCTCGCCCGGCTGGAAGGCGCCCTGTTCGTCTGGGAACTTCGCCGCGGCCGCCGCCGGACGCCGGTGACCAGCGGCGCGCTCACGATCGCCGGCCTCCTCGCCGTGCTCGCACCGCGACCGCTGATCCGATTCAGTCAGTCCTTCGCCTACGAGAATCCGCACGAGTTGAAACTGAAGTCGTGGGTCGTCCCCGCCACGCGGGCCCTGGGCGTGCTCTACCTGGCCGTCGTCGCGCTGGCCGCTCAGCGCGATACGGAAGCGGACGAACGAGACGCACAGGCGGACACCCTCGTCGAACGAGTCACACAGTAAGCCGCCCGAACTCACTGCAGTACGTCGACGCCGTCCGCGCTGCCGACGTAGATCTCGTCGGCGAGATCGACGAACAGGCCGTGTTCGACGACGCCCGGGATCGCCGAGAGGTCGGTCGCGAGTGCCTCCGGATCGTCGATCGGACCGAAGTCACAGTCGAGGACGAGGTGGCCGTCGTCGGTGACGACCGGGCCGTCCTTTCGCTCGGCCTCGCGCAGCGTGGGATCGCCGCCGAGTTCCCGAAGCCGTTCGGCAACGACCGACTCGGCCCCCTGGAGGACGGCGACGGGGACCGGCCAGTCGAGCCGATCGGCCAGCTTCGAGTCGTCGACGACCACGAGGAAGCGGTCTGCCGCCGCGTCGATCAGCTTCTCGCGCGTGTGGGCGGCCCCGCCGCCCTTGATCAGGTCGCCGTCGGCCACCTGGTCGGCGCCGTCGATCGCGAGATCAATACCGTCGACGGCCGCCAGCGTGGTCAGCGGGATCCCACATTCGCGGGCCAACTGGACCGATTCCGCGGAGGTCGCGACGCCGCGGACGTCCAGGCCGTTCTCGACGGCCCGGCCGATCGCCTCGATGGCGTAGGCCGCCGTGCTCCCGGTCCCGAGGCCGACGACCGTCCCATCCTCGACGGCGTCGGCCGCCGCGTGCCCCGCCCGGCGCTTCGCCTCGGCCGATCCGTCACCCGCTTTCATACGCGCCTAGGGGAAGGGGACCGGCAAAAAACCAGTCGTCTCGCGGCGAGACGACGGACCGGCCGGCGTCGATGGCGGCGATCCGTGCAGCCACCGCCAGCGCCTTGGAACTCCCGGCCCAACTCGTCGCCGTGTCACGATCGCTCGACGTCTCGCTCTTTCTGGTGCTGTCTGTCCTGTGGGGGCTGTCGTTTCCCGCGATCAGCGTGGGTCTCGACTCCCTACCGCCGCTTTTCTTCGCGGGGTTGCGCTACGACGTGGCTGCGATCCTCCTGCTCGCCGTCGCCGCGATTCGCATCGACGGGTGGGTTCCGACGCGTCGGGACGACCTTGCAGCGATCGCCGCCGGCGGCTGTTTTCTGGTCGCCGGTAACGGCCTGTTGTTCGTCGCCCAGCAGACCGTCCCGAGCGGCATCGCTGCCATCTTGCAATCGCTGGCCCCGATCGTGACGGCCCTGCTGGCGATCGTACTGCTCGACGAACACCTGACGAGGGTCGGCGTCGTCGGCGTCGCGATCGGATTCGTCGGCGTCGGGCTGGTCATCTCCCCCGATCCGGGCGCGCTGCTGGCCGGTGACACGGCGGCGCGACTGCTCGTCGTCGGACAGGTGTGCAGCATCGCCCTCGGCGGCGTCCTCGTGCAGCGCTTTTCCCCCGCAATCGACCGCGTCGCCCTGACCGGATGGTCGATGGCCGTCGGCGCACTCGTCCTCCACGCGGCGAGCGAGGTCGCGGGTGAACACCTCGTCGGCGAAGGAACGAACCCGACCGCCGTCGGCGCCGTCCTCTACCTCGGCGTCTTCTCGACCGCGGTCGCCTTCCTGATCTACTTCGCGATCCTCGAGAAGTACGGTGCGTTCGAGGTAGCACTGGTCTCGTACCTCGTCCCGGTCGTCGCGACGGTCGCCGGCGTCTTCGTCCTGGGCGAGACGATCGGCCCGGGCGCAGTCGCCGGGTTCTCGCTCGTCGCGCTCGGATTCGCTCTCCTGAAACGAAACGCGCTGGTCGATGTCGTCGACGTGGTAGCCGGGATCAGACCGTAAACTCGCCAGTGCGCGATCTCCGTTCGGCGGTCACTCCGCGAGCCACTCGCTGGCCTGCGGTTCGTGCGGGTCCGTCGGGACCTCGACGAGGACCGGCTCGTCAGCCGAAACGGCTTCCGAGACCGCCTCGGCCACCGCGTCCCGGCCCTCCGCGCGTCGAGCCGTCATCCCCATGCTCTCGGCCATCGCGACGAAGTCGATCGGCGCGTCGGGCCAGCCGTAGGCGCTCTCGGCGAGTGCGTAGGAGCGTTCGGCCTCCTCACTGATGATCGCGTAGTCCTCGTTGCGGAAGACGACGATCGTGAGCGGGAGGTCCTCGGCGACGGCGGTGTGGATCTCGTGGATGCACATCATGAACCCGCCGTCCCCGGTGAGGACGACGACGTCTTCGTCCGGGTTCGCGACCTGCGCACCGATCCCCGACGGGAGGCCGGTGCCCATGGTCGCCCAGGAGCCGGGGTTGACGTAGGATCGCGGGCCGTAGGCGGGGAAGGCGTTGAGTCCCCAGACGCGGAAGCCGCCGGCGTCGGCCGCGACGACGGTCTCGCGGGAGAGGGCGTCGCGGACCGTTTCGAGTGCAGTGACGGAGGTGAGTGGGGCGTCGGTCACCTCCAGCTCGGCGATGTGTTCGGCGAAATCGTCACGGACGGCCGCCGCGCGGTCGGAACCCGGCGTCTCGTCGGCACCGGTCGGGCCGGCGACGTCGCGCTCGGCGAGGGCCTCCCCGATGGCCGGGAGCGCGTCGGCGGCGTCCGCCAGAAGGCTGACGGCGGGTTCGTAGCCCGTTCCCAGATCGTCCGGATCGAGCGTGACGTGGACCAGCTCGTCGGGTACGTCGACGGACCAGGCGCGAGTCGCGACCGCGTCGAAGTTCGTCCCGACGGCGAGTGCGGCGTCAGCCTCGGCGAGTAAGGAGAGGAGTGCCGGCGGGGCGCTCCCCGAGAGCGTGCCGGCCGAGAGCGGGTGGTCGGCCGGGATCGTCCCCTTGCCCTTGTATGTAGTCACGACGGGCGCGTCTAGTCGCGTCGCGACGGCCTCCAGATCGACGCTCGCGTCCGCCGATCGGACGCCGCCGCCGGCGATGACGACCGGTTCGTCGGCGTCGGCGAGGAGGTCCGCGGCGGCCGCGACGTCTGCCTCCGCGGCGCCGGACGGCCCGTCCCGCGAAAACTCGGGCGGCTCGGCCACGGCCACATCCTTTCCGAGGAAGTTCTTCGGGATGCCCACCCGGACGGGACCCGTCGGGGCCGTCTCGGCGATAGCGATGGCCTCCTCGAGCGCGGCGACCGCGCCCTCCGGGCGTTCGACGAGGACGTTCTCCTTGACGACGTTGTCGTAGGTGTCCGGCGGCGTCTCGTGGATGCCCTCACCGCCGCGGATCTCGGGTTCCGTCTCGACGGCGATGTGGACCAGCGGCGTACAGTCGTTGTACGCGTTCTTCAGCCCGTTCATCGCGTTCATGTCACCCGGCCCCGGAACGACGACTGTCGCCGCAGTCTTGCCGCTGGTCTCGGCGTAGCCCCACGCCTGGTGCGAGACGGCGGTCTCGTGGCGAGCCATGACGAACCGGACGTCGTCGCGCCCACCGATCGCCTCGTTCAACGGCAGCGTTTGCTTCCCCGGGATCCCGAAGACGGCCTCGATCCCGCTCTCGGCGAGCCGGTCGACGACCGCAGTGCTCACGCGCATGCTCGGCCGTTCGGGAGGCGAGTATTTCAACGGCCGTGTTCGTCCCGAGGGTGGCTGGCGGCGAAGCGAAATGGGTACACTCTAACCGTCCTGCGTGCAACTCGCCGGACAGACACATGGCATCGCAATTCGACGCCGCCGGTGAATCGATCCCGACCGCGACGCTCGCCGTCAGAGGCGTCGTCGCTCTCGTCCTCGCGCTGGTGGGCAACGGCCTCCTGCTCGGCGCCGTCCTCGCGGCCGACCTCGTCGCGTCGATTCAACAGCTGTCCGTCGGCCCGGTCGCGCTCTTTACGGTCCTCGGCGTGCTCGGCGCAACGCTCGTCTTCGGCCTGCTCACGCGCCGGTCCGACCAGCCGGATCGGACGTTCGTGATCGTCGCCGCGGTCGTCCTCCTCCTGTCGTTCGGCCCGGATTACTGGGTGCTCCAGAACGAACCCGGCGCGACCGTCGGTGCCGTGGCGGTACTCGTCGGCATGCACATCGTCGCCGCCGCAGCCAGCGTCGTCGCGCTGACGGATCGGTTCTCGCCAATTGCGCGGTGAGCGGCCGTCGGTTCTCGGTGCGCATCGCGAATCCGATGACCGAGTAGTCGACTCGGGACGAGACGCACTATCGAGTACGCGAAGCTGATCCGAGTAGCGGGAGTGTTTCGGTTCTGAGACGTCGATCCTGCCGTCGGAGCGACCCACGACGACACGGTGGCGGTCTCGTTCCGGGAGTGACACGGCACGTCTGACGGTCGAGCCGCCGACGCATCGACGGCTGGTGAACGCGACTTATCGGCGTCGTCGGGCGAGCATCGCCCCGAACCCGACGACGGACGTCGCAAACAGCACCGACCGCCACCGTCGACCGCCTGACGCGGCGAACCACATCACCGACGGGACCTCTCGTGGGCCGACGGACGCTCGCCGGAGTTGGCGAAGTCCCGTCCGGAACCGTCCCTCCCGGAGGTAATACTTGGCGAGAATGAGCGCGTGCGAACCGTGTACGTCGTAGCCTCGTGACTCGGACTCCCGGACCAGGTCGTCGTGTTTCGCCAGGAATTCCTCGTCGGCCGCGGCCGCCGTGTCGGCGTCTGGCCACCCCGAGTAATGGCGCACGACTAACTCCGTGGGGACGTGGGCGAGTTTCCCCGCTTCGAGGACTCGCAACAGAAAGTCGGGATCCTGAAACCAGCCGAGCGACTCGTCGAAGCCGCCGATGCGCTGGGCGATCTCGGTCCGAACGAGCAACGTCGAACCGGCTCCGGTGTGGAACGTATCGGCCAGCGTCGGCCCCACGAGTTCGTCGCTCCCTTCGACCCGGTCGTCGCCGGCGCCGATCGAAAGCACGGTGGCGGCCGTCTCCCTGATGGAACCCTGAACACCGGGAATTTTGACGTCGTAATCGCAGTAGACTGCGACGAACTCGTCGTCAGTAGCGAGGCGGTCGAGCTGGGCTTCGAGCTTCCGGGGGCGCCACTCGTCGTCGGAATCGAGGAACGCGACGAAGTCGCCGTCGGCGGCGTCGATCCCGGTGTTTCGTGCCTGGTTCGCGCCGCGATTGGTGTCGTGCGCGATGTACCGAACCCGGTCGTCGCGGTAGCCCGTGACGACGGCCTCGGTGTCGTCCGTCGATCCGTCGTCGACCACGAGGAGCTCGAAATCGTCGGCCGTCTGCGCGAGGACGCTGTCGATGGCTCTGGAGAGTAACGCGGCTCGGTTGTACGTCGGGATAACGACCGAAACGGTGGGCATCGCCACGGTATACGAACAGTCCGGTCATTACTACGGACCGGCTAAGCCGTGCTGGGCGGGCGCGAACTGTCCGTTCTGCGTCGTCCAGCACGCTCGCCAGCAGACGGTCACGCCGATCAGGTCCGTACGCACGACGCGACCGCCGGTCCCCAATGTGAGACGGACGATCGACCGGGACGCTCGCCGTCTACGACGTATCGGCGCGTTCCGTGGCAACCGTCGCAGTGCCCTCGCGGCTCACGGGTCGCTTACGCTCCCCGCTCGACTATCTCGAGGCCCTCTCAGCACTCGGCCCTCGCGGCTCACGGGTTGCTTCGTTTACCGTTCGCAATTCCGAAGGCTCGCTACGGCTCCCTCTCTCGAATGCCGCCGTAGAGCGTGCAGTCGACGATCTCGATCCCGTCGCCGTCGAGCAGGTAGAGCGCGGGATACTCCCCCCACGAGTCGGCGGTCACACCGTGGAAGCGGGTTCGCGAGCCGGTGTTGTACAGGGGATAGTTACTCGCCATGTAGGTGCCGCCGGAGACGAGACAGTCGTCTCCGTGAACGTCGATGGCGCGCCGATCGGTTCCGGGCTGGTAGACTTCGAGGTCGTGAAACTCGCAGTGATCGCGATAACAGAGGACCGCAGGGCGACCCGCTTGGCCGGTCGCCCAGCCGGAAATCGACAGGTTTCGGGCGACGATGGGGCCAGGCGCGTCGCCGAAGATGGCCAGCCCGTATCCGCCGCCGTCGAGGTGGATCTCCGTGTCGTCGATCGAGACGTGGTTCGCGGTCGGTGAGACGACCATCGCGGTGTTCGGCCGGTCACCGACCGTGATCTCGACACCCTCGATGTGTGCCGTCTCGACGTCGTCCTGAACCGAAAGGGCGTACCCGTTGGGTCGGCTCAGGCCGATGCTGACGTTCTCAGCGCGGAGGTCCCGGCCTTCGTCGAGGCGAAGACCCCGCTGGTTGACGTCCTCGGGTCGATTTGCGTCGACTTCGATTCGAGTCCCCAAGACGGCGCTGCCGTCACCGGCGATGCGAACGTTCGCGACGTTGCTGTTCCGGAATCGACCGCCTTCGACCAGCACGCGACCGTCCGGCGTCGAGGCGTACAGCCCGTTGTCCGGGAAGCCCCCGATATCGAGGTCCCGCAGCCGGAGGGTCCCGCGATGGTAGGGACTCACGAGGACGCCGGTCGGTCCGACCTCGATATCGCCGGGCGTGTTCACGGAGTACTCGCCGCCGTCCGGGGCCGCGAACCGTTCGACCGTCCCCCAGCCGTCGGGGTCGAGGACGGTGAACAGCGCCGGGCCGAACGTGCCGCCGTCGTGCTCGCCGACGACTCGAACGTCGCGGACCGACAGTCCGGTCGTGACCTGGGCCTCGAGCGCCCGGACACCCGTGTCCGGCGCCCTGTAGTCGAACGTGAATCCCTCGAAGCGGAGGTTCCGGCCGGGGTTGGCAAGTACCCCAAGCCGGAAGAGCCACGGCGCGCTCGTATCGAAGTTCGGCGTCGGAACGATGGTCGCGTCGTCCCCGACGAACCCGATATGGTCGTAGCCGGCGGTTCGAAACATCTCGTCCATCGCGTACGTCCCCGGCGGGAACCGGAGAAGGGTATCCGTCGTCCCGACGCCGGCGAGTCGGTTCAGGACCGGGTTTATCGGTTCGCTCCCGGTGTTGTCGGCACCGGCCTCGACTACGTCCACGACGGTTCCGTACCCGCTGGACTGTGCGGAACTGGTACCCGTGATCGCGACCGAGGTCGCAGCTGTCGCTGCGGCCGTCGCCGTCGTCAGAAACGTTCGCCTGTTCGACCGGTTCGAGGTGTCGTCGTTGGGTTGCATCCACCGGCCGCCACTCATAAATTGCTATTATATGTTACATACCGTTTCGCCGAAGAAACTGTTGCACAACGATTGGCAATGCACTCAGCCGGTGTGTGAGGCCCCGTCTACCCAGTTGGCCAGGATCGACCGACACTCCGCGACGACGGGCGCGCCGTCGTATAGCCAGACGGCGACGACCGCCCCGGCCAGCGCGAGTTCGAACACGAAGAGCGGCCCGAGCTCGAGCGCCCGGAGGCGGACGACCCACTCCCGAAGGAAGAACGTCGTTCGGGCGATCAGTCCGGCCCCCGTCGGGGCCGGCGGCGACGGTAGTATCGGCCACAGCACGGCCGTGAGGGCCAATTCGTCGCCGAGGACGAACGGGTACACCACGTCGCCGACGAGGTGGGAGGCGTGGCCGACGAGGAACGCGACCGCGAGGGGCTCCGACCCGCGGCGGCCGAGCCGCGACCACACGAGCAACGCGAACACCGGGTAGACGAACGCGGAGTGTGCGACCGCGTATCCCGACGGAAACACGCCGACCGTCCACGAGAGAGGCTTGTCGACGAGGTCGGGAAAGAGGGCACCGAACCCGGCCGCGAGCGCCACCCGCCCGTCGGGGGATTTCCCGTAGACCCCGCGGCTGATCAGCGACGCCAGCAGGTATGCGAAGGCGACGTGCTCCCACGGCCACATCAGCGGTCGCTCCCCGGCGCCTGGCGCGCCGAACTAGCGGCGACAGAGTCGGACGCCGTGACGTCGACGGGGAGTCGAAGCGACCGGTAGGCGTTCTCGAGGCTCGGGTCCGCCGGCGCACCGTCGCGGTAGAGGAGAACGACGATTCGGACGTCGTCGCCGGTGGTCTCCGGCGTCACGTCCGCCGTAACGGTTCGGGTCTCGCCGTCGGCGAGTTCGAACTCGCCGCGCTCGGCCGCCCGCTCGTCGACGACGACCGGTTCCGCGTCGCTTCCGTCGAGATGTTGGAGAGCGACCACGTACTCGTACTCGACCGACGACCCCTCGTGATTGCCGACGGCGAACTCGAAGTCCGCCGCTTGCCCGTCGACGAGCGTCGACGGATACAGCGCGGTGGTCTCGTTAGTCACCTCGCCGGACTGGATAGAAAGTTCGGTGAAACGCTCGTCGTGGGGTGATGCGGCGAAGGCATAGCCGACCGACGACGCGAGCACCAGCAGACTCACGACGAGTAGCAGCCGCGCACCGGGGTGAGACGTCGACGACGCCTGCGTCCCGAGCGGTGACGATGCGCTCCCGAACCCGGACGATCGATCCGGGAGCCTCGGAAGCGAGGCGACGAACCGTTCGTTCGCGGGGTGGCGAGCGCGGGCTACGGTGGCCGCGACCAACAATGCGGCCGTCACGCCGAAGACTCCAGCCTGTAACGGCTCGGCCGCGATGGGGGACGGCGAGAAGTGGACTCCCAGTGCGATTCCGGGGACGACGACGAGACTCCAGACGATCGCGAGCGGGATTCGCTCGACGCCGCCGATCGCGTGATTGTCGCGTGCGAACCTGGCTCGAAGGCCGGCATTCGACCCGCCGTTGGCCGACTCCGTCGTCGGCGAGCCGGCGGTCGGATACGACAGCGAGACGACGGCGTATCCGGGGAGAAACACCACGATCGGGACGAGAAGAACGAGACGCACGATTCCGTGGAGGGAAACGGCGACCACAGCTGCGGCGAGTACCACCCACGAGAGCGCGACCAGCAGGTCGAGATATCCGCGGAGGTTGCGTAGCTCCATCAGCGGGAAGCGACGAACACTCGCCCCATTATTATCGGTCAGCTAAGACGGGATTAGATCGCGTTTCCGGACATCGAAAGCCCGTCGCAGCCGAGGTCGAGGACGCCCCCGACCAGCGTGTTGGCTTTGAGTCTGACGTCCGCGCTCGTATCGGTCAATCGGATCGCCTCGTATCCGTCGTAGGAGTTCATCTCAGCCGACTCTATCCACGTCCCCGTGCCGGTGACCACGATGGGGTGGTGGGTCGATTCGTACGTGCCCTCGTAGACGAGGCAGTCGTCGGCGTTGATCTCGAGGGCGCGGCGGTAGTCGCTCCCGGGCTGGTCGATGTCCAGCCCACGGAACTCGCAGTTGTCGCGTTCACACCGGATCGCGTTCCGGAAGACCGCCCCCGACGCGGGGCCCGTGATGGTGACGTCCGAGCAGCCCACCTCGCCGGGCTCGCCGACGCCTTTGATCTCGATCGCGTTTCCGCCTCCGTGCATCTCCACGCGGGACTGCTGGACGTAGGTCGGGCCGGCGAACTCCTCGACCACGATGGCCTGGTTGGTGCGGTCGGTGTGTTGGGTCACCGAGGAATTGTGAATGCGGGCCGATTCGACCCCGTCGAGGACGGTGATGCCGTTACCGTTCGGTTGTTCGAGCACGACCGCCGTGTCGAGCACCTGGAGCCACGACCCCTGGTCGAGGCGAATACCGCGCTGGTTCGTGAAGTACTCGTGATTGTCGTCGACGATGACGGTCGCGCCCACGATCCGGCTCCCGTCCCCGCCGATTCGGAGGTTACTGGCGTGGCTGTTGCGGTAGACGCCGCGCCGGACGATCACGGTCCCGTTGGCGTTTCCAGCGTAGACGCCGTTGTCGGGGAAGCCGCCGAGCTGGCAGTCGGCGAGTTCGACCGTCCCGCGGTGGTACCGACTCACCATGATACCGGTGGGGCCGCGCCAGAGGTTGCCGGCGTTGGGCGTGTTCGACACCCACTCCGCACCCGCGGGTGCCCGGAACCCCTCGACGATCCCGGTTCCGTCCGGGTCCGTCACGTCGAACAGGCCGGGGCCCCAGGTCCCGCTGTCGTGTGTTCCGTTGATCGTCACGTCGCGGACGGT
Source organism: Halovivax asiaticus JCM 14624 (assembly GCF_000337515.1). Taxonomy (GTDB): domain Archaea; phylum Halobacteriota; class Halobacteria; order Halobacteriales; family Natrialbaceae; genus Halovivax; species Halovivax asiaticus. The sequence continues at coordinate 323,221 of NZ_AOIQ01000014.1, read as the reverse complement.
GAGCCCGTCGGAGATTTGGGCCTCGATAGCTCGAATGCCGGTGTCGGGAGCCGTCTGGTCGATGGTGAACCCTTCGACCAGCAGGTCGTGGCCCGGGTCGTGGTAGACGCCGAGACGGAAGAGCCGGCGGTTGAACCACTCGAACTCGTAGTAGTCGCCCGGAACGATGGTGGCGTCGGTGCCAACCATCCCGAAGTGGTCGAAGCCGGTGTGACGGAACTCCTCGTTCATTCGGTATCGGCCCGGCGGGAAGACGAAGAGCGTATCGTCGCCCGCGTGTGCGTCGAGAACCCACGTGATCGATTCGGTCCCCGTCGTGTCGGCGCCGGCGTCGGCCACGTTCACGACGGTGCCGTATTCGTCGCTCAATTGATCGATTCTGTCGGTCGACGCCGCAGTGGCCCGCTCGACGAGCGGAGGCGCTGCGCTGGCGAGAAGACCAGTCGAACCAAGCGCCGCGAGATATTCCCGCCGAGGAACGGAACTCGTCGATTGGTCGGTCGCTGATTCGTTGCGCTTCGTTGCTGAAGTATCGTCTGAATTACCTCTCCATGCCATAATGATATCCACACGTCATAGTCTGTGAACGGTGAATATCACGTATTCGAGAACAATGGTCGCTTGCATTAGACTAGCCACCTTTTAAACATCGGACCAGGGCGTTTCGTCGATCCGACTGGTTCGTGCCGATCACGACCCGTCCGACTCAACGACGATTCTGACGTCGTCGCCATCCTTGCGGCGGTACGTCGCGGGATCGACTTCGTTTCCGTTGACCGTGATGGAGACGGTGGTGCCGGACTCGTCGCCGCGGTAGGTCGTCCCGTCGTCCGCCAGGGAGTCAGACCGGGCGTCGACGTAGAACGATCCAAGCACCTCCGACTCGAGAGCCGCACAGCCGGTGCGATCAGTACGCCGATCGCGGCCACAATGCCGACGCGCCGGAGTGTCCGGCCATCGGGTGGCAAGATAGCCGTGTCTCAGATGGGGTGCGTTCGGGATTTACTATCAGGCCCCTATTCGGTGGTTTAGGCGGTATCAAGGTCGTCTCCTGGTGGATCTTGCAGTGGACACGGGATCGTACCGACGCGCCCGCCGAAGAACGGGCCGAGCGATTTGGTACCCGTGGTGCCGCGGACGGACGCCGTCCTCACGGCGATCCTCGCACCACTGGGCAGTCGTCGCGGGTTCCTCGCACGCGGTTGTGTAGTCGCCGCGGGAGGGGTCAGTACTCACGCCGGGCGAGGAGGGTGCCTCCGATGAGTTCCGCCGTCGCGCGGCGGAGTTGCTGCGAGACCGCCGAGGTCGAGCGGTCGAACGACTCGGCCAGGTTGGTCTGGGAGACTTTTCGCGGAATGTCGAAGTATCCGGTCTCGTACGCGACCCGAAGGATGCGTTCCTGTTCGGGGCTGAGTCCGTAGGCGTGGCGGTGCTCGACGCCGTCGGTGTCCCGTACCCGCCGGATCGACGGGTCGACGCCGGCGTTCCGACACGCGCGAACGAACTCGATGAGCGAGTCGCGGTCCGGGACCTCCATCCGAAGTCGCCAGCCGTCGTGTGCCCCTTCGGCATCGTGCACGTAGGCGTCCGCAACATCGATCGGAGAGAGCCGTTTCCGTCCCCGAGCCGAGAGGCCGAGACGGTAGATTCGCCGATCCGCGAGCGCTCTCACGAGCGCGGGATCGGTGACTGTCGGGTCGTCGGCGAGACCGGACTCGAATGCCGCCACGTCGCCGCCGAATACGGAGACGAAGAGCCGCTGCGTACCGAGGATCGGCGATCGGGGCCGGACGTGCGTCTCCGGGGCATCGGCCAGCGCGGGCAGCAGCGGCAGCGTCGGGTGGTCGAGTCGAACGCGGACGAAGAGCGCGTACGGTCGGCGAGCGACGTCCGACTCGTCGGGATCACTACTCATGAAAGGGGATCGCGGCTAGGTGTTCGCACACGGCCAGTCCGGTTCACCGACGCCGGTCGAGCCGGGTGATCTCGACCATCCACTCGATGCCATCGGCTTCGTCCGTGACGTCCAACGCTCGCGGGGTCTGAACGTTGCTCCGCTTCGCAGTCTGTATCAGGTCCGCCAGCGCGGACTCGAACTCTTCAGCGGTCCAGTCGGTCGTGTCTATCTCGGTGTTGGTCACGGGCGTTCTCTTCGGCGTGATCGTCGTGTACAGGTAAATGGGCTCGATCGTTGCGTCCGTCGCAACAACTTAGCGACCACATAGTCGGCCGTCGGGATCACCGGGTGAGTGCGCCAGTAGCGCTTTGCGGTGGGTACGCTCCGTTGAAATTTGCAACGACACACCATATTTATCCCCGGGCACAGAGACGTCCGCCTATAGATGAGCTGGCAGGAGTCCCCCTCAGATTCGAATTCTAGACCGGTGAGCGGCCCGATACGCACGGAATTACCGCCAGACACGTCGATCGGGTACGAGGCGTTCCGCCGACGCGTTCGAACGGCCGTCGAGCAGTCCCGGACGCCGATCACCGTGGGCGAACTCGCCGAACGGCTCATCGCGACCGCGGACGTGAATGCGTACGCCGTCATCCACGATGCACTGTACCGCGACCACCTCCAGTCCCTCGACGTGGAGGGAGCACTCGTCTTCGACATGGACGTCGGACTCGTCTATTCGGCGGGAACGACCGACGACCGGCGGGCTGACGGGTCGCCGGGGAAATAACGACAGTTCATCGTCGCCACGGAGTCGATGTCGATCGGGCGTCCAACGGTCTTTTCGCTCGGTCCGGCGGGCGACGCCAGTCCTGTCCGTCGTTTCGATCAGCGTCGCCGGCACGAGTTTCGGCTTGGTACGATCTGGGAGTGTGCGTCGTCTGCCTGCAAGTGTTTTCGGTGACGAGGCAGCAGCGGCGCCAAACCCGGACGGGTCGAGAACGAACCGGCGACCGGTCTCGGCCGAGACGCTGTAGTGGTCGGCTCACGCGGGACGGCGTCCGACGCCCCGTCGGCGCTTCGCCATCCGGGCTGGCTCACACCGCGACCGGCCCTCCTCACCGACTCTTACAGTGTCGCACCCGCTGGGGACGTTGCCACGGTGATTGAGTGGTTCGATAGACCGGGTCGACGGCCACCACTAACGGGTCCGTGTCTCGACCTGAGACGCGCCCGTTCGCGGGGAGACGACGCACGCATCGAACCGGTCATGGTGGTCCCCGCGTCCGTCGTCTCTTCCCGTGACGCACCGTTCGGCCCCGTGCGACTGGCCGGGGTGATCGATGGGCCGGTCGGCCTCATAGTCGTACGGAACCGGAACACGGTACGATCGCCGTGATAAGATCGCTCGGTAGCCAGTGTGGTCCCTCGCCACGAGCGCCGCTTGGCCGAAGAAAGCGTGGTGGATCCACGATGCGTCGTTGTGGATCCAACGATACCACCCGCGAGCCGTCGTGGAAGACGGTTCTCGGTCGTTACTCGTCCTCTTCGACGACGATCTCTACGGCATCACCGTCTTTGAGGATGTACGTAGTGGGGTCGACCGACTCGCCGTTCACGGTAACGTCGATCTCGGCGTCGTCACCTGCCTCGTAGGTCGTATTATCGTACGTGATGCTGTCCTCCGTCACTTCTATGCCGGGGAGCGTCGACAGCGCGTACTCGATCGTGACGTTGATCGAGTGACCGTGCCATCGACCCGGCTCCTCGCCGCTGTGGAAGTGGAAGTAATCGTCGGCGTGAGTGTACTTCTCTTCGGAGAAGTCGACGGTGGTGTCGTCGACGGTTAGCTCGAGGGTCCCGTGGGGATGGGGATGGCTCTCCTCGAAGTACGCTCCGGGCGTCTCCGTGTTCTCCGTGTGGACGGTGACGAAGACGGCGTCGCCGTCCTCGAGTTCGTATTCGGCTGGGTCGACCGATTCACCGTTCACTCGATAGCTGACGGTCGTCTCGTCTCCGTCCTCGTAGGTCGTCCCGTCGTAGGTCAGCGAGTCGGCTTCGGCGTCGATATCCAACTGCCCTAGCGCCCCGTCGAGGGTGACCGACGCGTCCCCGGCGTGCCAGGTGTGCTCGCCGTCACCGCCGAGCCAGAAACTCGCGTTCGCACTCGACTCGTCGTCGGCCGACTCGGCTTCGGGGTGGGTATCGACCCCGTCCACCGCGAGCAGGATCGAACCGCTCGCTGCGGCGTCCGCGTCGCCCGACGACTCGTTCGTCGCTCCGTCATCCGACTCGTTGTCCGTTTCGTTATCGAGACCGTCACCGGCCGTTTCGTTCGACTCCGGCGTCGCTCCGTCGCCGCCGCCGAGACCGGCGCAGCCCGCCAGCACGAGCATGAGGCTCATCGCCACGGCGATGCCGACGGATCGGTTTATTCGTAGTTTCATGCGATTGGTCCTCCGGTTCGGGTCGCCCTTACTATTCAGCTGGTAAGTGGCGACGACGCGAGCGTTCGACCGATTCGTTGCCGACGCACGCGCCCAGTGACAGATCCGCCAGCCGCTGGAGGCGATCGTGAATCGGCAGCCGGTCGATCCGGGTCAGTTCCCGATCGATATCGGCCGAAACTATCTTTAGCAGGTAACTAAGCCAAGTCTTAGCGCCCTACTAAGGCGATCTCGAAGCTTCTCGAGGGTCAAATTACTAGCGAGCGCTGTAACCGATGCTCGTTCGCTCATCGTCTCGGCGCTTCGGCGATCGAGAGCCGATTCTGTCCAGCTGGAACCGGATAATTTTCCTGATACAGGCCGGAAAATAGACGCCGAGCGTCTGACAATTGAAAATCAATATATAAAACAATAGTATAAATACTGTTTCGTGGACGTATGAGTGAAAACCGAGAAGTGAATGGCTAATCGTCTGTTTTATTGATCAGAAGGTATATAGTCGTGGAATAAGAGTCTCTCACAATCAGAATATGAGAGTCGAAATCACTCGGAGAAGGGTAACCGTCGTACTCATTCTCCTCCTCACCGCGGGGATACTACCTCACGCCGCTGTAGCCAGCGGCGCGACTCCCGACGCGAACGCGACGAATGGTTCGGCCGTGCAGATCAACGGATCGATCGCGGTCAACGCAACGGACGCTACCATCACGACAGCAGCAGACGAGTTCGCGACCGTGAACGGAACGCAGTACTTCTGGCTGTCGACGAGCGATCGATTCAACGCCACTGGCTCGGTGCAGTCGCCCGGAGCGTACGCGCTCTGTCTCTCCGACGATTCGAACGATACGGCACCCACGTGCGAGCAGTTCGTCACGACCGAAAGCGGGGCGAACGCTACCACGACCACCGTCTCTCTCTCACAGAACCACACGCAACCGGTCGACTCGACTCAACTGACTCTCAGTCTGAAAAACGCGACCACCGACGCAACGCTCGACTCTCAACAGATCACCTTCGTCGAGAAGTCGGGGGACCTCGACGACGACGGACTGTCCAACGAGCAAGAACGAAACCACTCCACGAACGTGACGGTGCCAGACAGCGACGGCGACGGTCTCGCGGACGGGCCGGAGGTCTACGAACACGGCTCCGACCCGACGACCGCCGATACCGATGGCGACGGCCTCGCGGATAGGGCGGAGGTCTACGAACACGGCACCGACCCGGCGACCGCCGATACCGACGGCGACGGCCTCGCGGATGCGACGGAATTAGAAGCCGGCACCGTCCCGTATCGGGCGGATACGGACGACGACGGTCTCGTGGATGGGAAGGAACTTGCCGTCGGCTCGGATCCGACTGACGCAGACACCGACGGCGACGGGCTGACCGATGACGAAGAGATAAATCTGTACGGAACGGACCCGATGCTCACCGACAGCGACGGTGACATGCTGAACGACAGGATAGAAGTGACGTACGGCACCGACCCGATGGACCGGCTCTCACCCGCGTGGCTCCCGGTTCTCCTCGGGTTCCTCGGTGGCGTCGCTCTCACGGTCGTCGCGACCAGACGCGGTCTCGCGTCGATGGGCTCCAGCCTGCGAGAGCTCGCAGCGAACCCCCTCCGACGCGCCCCGACGATCGTGGGCGACGAACGTCCGGAGGCCGTCGAATTGGAATCCGACCTGTACACGCCGACGGAATCCGACGGGGAGTCCGCAACCGACGTCGTCGAGCGGGCCGAGGATCGGCTCGTCTCCGACGAGGAACTCATCGAGCGGATGCTTCGCGCCGAAACCGGACGAATGCGACAGAGCGAGATCGTCGAGATCACGGACTGGTCGAAAGCCAAGGTCAGCAGGCGCCTCTCCGAGATGGCCGACGGCGGCTCCATCACCAAGGTCCGGGTCGGCCGCGAGAACCTCATCTGCCTCGGGGACGCGGTGCCGGAGATCGCGATTTCCAGGCAGGCGTCCGCGCCGAGCGGGCCTGGTAGACTAACCGCTACCACGACCCGACCGTAGGCCGGTAGCGGCGGCGATACGACCGCGCGACACGCCTATGCTGGGCTGGCGTAGGTCGCGACGGCCCTGTCTGACATCGCTACCGATGGGGCCGTCTGACACCAGATTCCACGCGGGGGCGACCCGACCGCCGTCCGTCATCGAAGCGTTTCACGGGGTCGCGGCAATCGCGCTGAACCGTTCCGTCCGTCGATATAGCGGCACGTGGGTCCAGCCCGCGGCTCGAATTCGCCGGGACGGCCGTGGCCGCCACGAGCGGTGCGAACAGGCGTCCAGTCATCCGACGCGACGCCCCGATTCGACCGATTGACGGCACCTTCGGGATGGAGAACGTACCGATCCGGAGCGGTACTGGAGAGACTGGGCCGACCGATACGGATGAACGCCCCCTCTTCGACGGATTCGACCGCGAAGACGAGCGTGGGGGCCCGGTCGTCGACATCAGGCGGCCGCGACCCGCTCGATGCCGTCGAGTTTCAGTTTCTCCGATCGCGACGTCGCGCGAACGGACTGGCTCGGCTATCGCGCTCGGAACGGAGGTGATAGGGGCCAGTAGCGCCGGAGACACCGATGAAACGATCGGAACGGTCCGAAACAACGGTTCCGAAACAGTCTCACATCGGTAACAGTCTGCCTTATATTAGCTCCCGGCTCGGAAAGGCAGGTCTTGTCTGCCCATGACAGTGAATACGGAATCGGTTGACGTACAGGCCGTCGAAGAGTCCGACGCCGACGACGTCACCGAGAACACGATCGCACGCGACGAAATCTTCCACATACTCCAGTGTCGCCGCCGTCGGCTCGTCCTCAAGTACCTGCAGGAGTTCGACACGCCGGCCAAGATGACCGACATCACCGAGCGCATTGCGGCCTTCGAACACGATACGACGGTCGCCGCGCTCAAGTCACAGGAACGCCAGCGCGTCTACATCGCGCTCTACCAATCTCACCTCCCGAAGCTAGACGACGAGGGAATCATCGAGTACCAGCAAAACCGCGGCATCGTCGAACGGACCGAACGTGCCGCCGCCTTCGACCGCTACCTCGACGAGGAACCGTCGCTGCGCGACGACGTGTCCGAACGCCCGATGCACGACGCCGGTGATGCCACCCGCGAACGCGACACGCCCGACACGCAGACCGAGGCGTTCAGCTGGGAGCCAGCTCACGCGTACGTGGGCGCCAGTGTCGCCCTCGTCGCCGGTATCTACGCGACTCTCGCGAACACCATCGTCCCGTCGGGAGTCGGCGCCGCGATCGCCGTGATCGCCGTCGCCGTGTTCGCTGCGAACTGGATCGCGAGTCACTCGGACGAGTAATTGCCCGCCGAAGCGCACTCACTCGGTGTCGTTTTCCTCGACCCGTCCCGCACGCACCTCCCGCGGACGCCGCTCTTCGATTCGATAGCCATGTCGACGAGCGACGCAGATCGTCGCCGGGCACGTCGTTCATCTCGTGACGACGTGCCCGGCGACCGATCGAAGTCCGGCGAGGGACGATGGGAAGAGGGAGCTCTACGGAATTACCGACGGGCGACCGAGGCTTCCGTCTCCGACGGGGACACGAACCCGTCGACCTCGAACGCTACGCACCCCCAGAATGAATGTGGCGCGGCCCAATACCGCCCGTCGGCGTGTCGGCCGATCAGATACGAGTCACGATTCGTTGCGGATATCACCTCCTGGAGCGGGACGCTCCGACTCGAAAGATGTCGGTATCCGTTCTCCCTATTCACGTGCTAATGGCGACCGTTTCGTGGTCGGACGAAGCCGTTACCGGTCGAGTACGCCATCAAGACGCGGATGCGAGACGAGGTACCGGAAGTAGCAGTCGAACGCCCCCGTCGACGGAGTGACGGGCTGGACGGCGGCCGCCCCAGCGTGTCGAACCCCGGCGACGCGTCCCGAATGGGCGGTAGCGACGACGAGGTCGACGCCCAGGACGCGGGCCGGACCGAGGTGGACGGCGTGTTTTCTCGTCCGTGCACGAAAAAGCGGACTGCTCGGCTGCACGACGCCGTGACAGGACGACGACTCCGGGCGCCCGGTGTCGCAGTCGGGGGACGGCACGGTCGAAGCGGCCGCGCAGATCGAGGCGGCCGATCTCGATCGGCCTGGACGTCCTCCGTGCGGTGTCTCGCGTCGCACGAGGCGACGCGACGACGATCACTCGAGGTAGCCGAGTGACTTGAGCCGGTCTTCGACTTCGTCGCCGTCCACCTGCTCGTAGCCGTCGTCGGTCTCCGACTCGACCTGTGCCAGTACTTCCTCGAGGACGTACGAGGCGTACGCCTCGGGCGTCTCGAAGTCGGTTCGTGCGAGGCGTCGCTCGATCCGATCGACGAGTCGGTCGGGAATCTCGATGCTGCGAGTGGGTTCGGGCGTCGATCCGTGGACTTGTTCCATACCTCGCCACCCGATCGCCGACCACAAAAGCTCAGGTCATCGTTATCTCCGGTTCAGCTGCGGCTGACGACCTTAGCGACGGGATAATAAACCCGGTGACGCGCAGGCGGTAGGCCATGTCCGACAGCCGAAGCGTCGTTCTGGTGACGATCGACAGCATCCGCGCCGATCACTGCGGGTTCGGTGGTAACGATGGCGGGCTCACCCCGAATCTGGACGAGCTCGCGGCCGACGGGCTCGTGTTCGAGAACGCCGTCGCGCCGGCGCCGGCAACCCACGGCTCGGCGACCACGTTCTTGACCGGCGAGTTCCCCGTCGAGCGCGACGGTGCTCGCGGCAGCGATCGGGCCTCGATGAAAGCCTACATCCGAGAGCACCTCGCGGCCCGTGACACCGTCGCCCAGCGGTTCTCGCGGATGGGGTACGAGACCGCCGCGTTCACCGCGAACCCGTGGACGTCCCGATACTTCGGCTTCAACGACGGTTTCGACCACTTCGAGGATTTCATGGAGACCGACGCCTCGAAGGGGTTTCTCGCGGACGGCGAACGATCGAATCCGCTCTCGTCGCTGGTTCTGAAGGCGATGAACTGGTGGCAGGGCCAGGACATGTTCATGTCGTGGGAAGCGTTCTACGACGACATCGTCGCGTGGACCGAATCCGCCGACGAACCGTACTTCCTGTGGGTGTTCCTGGTCGACGCGCACCTACCGTACCTGCCGCCGACGGGGTATCGATCCCGATCGTCGCTGGTGACCTATCCGGCGAACCTCGCGCTGTTCGCCGACCGTGCCGGCGACGGCCTCGTACGGCCGTTCCACGGCGTCCTGACGCAGACGTACGAGGATACGATCCGGTACACCGACGAATTCGTCGGCCGCGCGACCGCCGAGTTCGGCGGCGACCCGCTCTTCGTCGTTCACGGCGACCACGGCGAAGCCTTCGGTGACCACGGGATGTACGGTCACGGTCGAGACCTCTACGACGAACTGATCGACGTGCCGCTGGTCGTGGCCAACGGTCCGACGGGTCGTGTCGAGCGACCGCTGCCCCTTCGGAACCTGCCCGAGTTACTCACGTCGCTCGCCCGCGAAGAGGACTACGAGGCCGCCCTCGACACGTACGCCTTCTCGCACAACCGAATGCCGAAAGTCGCCGTCACGGGCGAGACCTGGAAGTACATCTGGCAACCCGACGGCGACGAACTGTACGATCGCTCGACCGGTGAGACGACCGAGTGTGACGCCCCCGAACTGCGCGAACTCGGTGCTCGGCTGGTCGACGACTGGCACGAATCGCACGCAGAGCGCGAGCGCATCGCCGCGGCTGCGACCCGACTCGCCGCAGCTGACCACCTCTAGCTCCCGACGCTGTCGGCGTCTCTCACTCCTGCTGCGGCCGACCCCTCTTGCTCCCGCTGCGGTCGATTTTCGCTACCTCTCGGCACGACCGCCCCTCTAGTGCCGGTCGAGCGGTCGATCGAAGTACCCGTTGTCGTCGAGGGAATCGAGCGCCTCCCGGAGGTCGGAATCGGAGAAGGCGACGCCGTCGACGGAGACCGTTCCGCTGCTCGTCACCGCGACGGTGTGTACGCCGGTGTCGAACTCGAACTGCCACGCTCGGCTGTCTCGCGTCTCCAGCGCTTCCAGCGCCTCCAGGACGCCGTGGTCGATCGCGTCGTACAGCGGCGACGACTCCCACGGGTGCACGTCGTCCGCCGCCGCCAGCGCCAGACACACCCGGGTACTCACCGAGGGAGGAGTCGGTTGCTCGCAGGTGGTGTGTTTCGAACGCACGGTGGGTTTCGAACTCATTCGATGGATGGCTACGACCGTTCATCGAATACTTATATCGTGGATAACCGGCTCTGACACCCCACTCGATGGTGAGGGCACGTCGATGGCGCCGGGATATCGGGCGGCGGCCGACCCGGTTAGCTGTCGAATAGTAAACCCACTCGTGACGGAACTGACGACCTAGGATGCAAGCCGTAATTCTGGCAGCAGGGAAGGGGACGCGCATGCGTCCGCTGTCCGACGAGACTGCGAAACCGATGCTCCCCGTCGTCGACCGGCCGCTCGTCGCGCACGTCGCCGATGCGGCGGTCGAGGCGGGCGCCGACGAACTCGTGCTGGTCGTCGGCTACGGGGCCGACCAGGTACGCGAGTATTTCGGCGAAGAGTACGCTGGCACCCCGGTCGCGTACGCGGTCCAGACCGAACAGGCGGGGACCGCCGACGCCGTCCGGGCTGCGAGCGACCACCTCCGTAGAGAGTTCGCCGTCCTCAACGGCGACAACCTCTACGACGTCGAGAGTATTCGAACCCTCTTCGAGTCGGGGCCCGCGGTCGGTGCGCACCAGGTCGCGGATCCGACGAACTACGGCGTCCTGTCGACCGACGGGCGGACCGTCACTGACATCGTCGAGAAACCGGACGACCCGCCCACCGACCTCGCCAACGCGGGGGCGTACGTCTTTCCCGAGGTGGCGATCTCCTGGCTCGACGTTCCGGAGAGCGAGCGTGGCGAGCACGAACTCACCGACGTGCTCTCGCGCGTGATCGAGGCCTACGACGTGACCGCGGTCGAACTCGACGAGTGGCTCGACGTCGGCCGGCCGTGGGAACTGCTCGAAGCGAACGAGCGACGCCTGGGCGACATCGAGCGCCGAGTCGACGGCGACGTGAACGACGACGCGACGCTCGACGGGTCGGTCGTCGTCGAGGCGGGAGCGATCGTCAAGCCTGGCGTCGTCGTCGAGGGGCCGGCGATCCTTCGACAGGGCGCGACGGTCGGGCCGAACGCCTACGTCCGGGGCGGGACGGTCGTCGGACCGGACGCGACGGTGGGACACGCGGTCGAGGTGAAAAACAGCGTCCTCCGGCGCGGAGCCACGATCGGTCACCTCGCCTACGTCGGCGACAGCGTGCTCGGGCGCGACGTGAACTTCGGTGCGGGGACGAACGTCGCCAACCTTCGCCACGACGAACGCGACGTTAAGCTGACCGTGAAGGGCGAGCGGATCTCGACCGGCCGGCGGAAGTTCGGCGTCGTCGTCGGCGACGACGCGAAGACGGGCATCGACACCAACCTCCAGCCGGGGGTGCGACTGTCCCCAGGAACGACGACGCTCCCGGGGGCGGACGTCGACCGGGATGCATAGTGGTCCACCATGACCGAACGCCGCAGCCGGTAACCGAATGAGTCGAAGTATTACCCGCGGCTTCGTGTCGATCCTCGGAACGAAGGTGCTCGTATTGGCACTCGGTATCGTCACGTCTCCACTGTTAGCGACGCTGCTCGGCGAATCCGACTACGGTGATTACAGTTTCCTGCTGTCGGCGTTCTCCATCTTCATGATATTCGTCAGCTCGGGCGTGACCGATGGCGTCCAGAAGTTTCTGGGCGAGAACCGGTCGGAAGCGGCGTGGAGCGAGCACGTCGTCGGGTTCTACTTTCGGCTAGCGATCCTGCTCGGGCTGGCGGGTTCGGGGCTGATGGTGTGGTTCGCGGGCTCTGACCTGCTGCCGAGGCTGGTCGAAGGCGAGCGGTTCCGGCGGTACTTCGTCCTCCTCGCGGGCCTCGTCGTTGCTGCGCAGTTTCGTTCCTACGTCAAACGGACGTTGATGGGATTCGGTCTCGAACCGTACGCGGAGTCGCTCACGATACTCCATCGGTTTACGTTCGTGGGGATCGCGCTGGGACTCGCCGCCCTCGGCTACGGTGTCGAGGGAGTCCTGGTCGGGCACATCGTCGGCAGCACGGTGCCGGCGCTCGTCGGCTTCGTTCTCGTCGCCCGGCGCGTCTCGATCCTCGAGACGCTTCGCATCCCGCCCCGGTCGTTTCCCCGGCGCGAACTCCTCTCGTTCAACGGGATGAGCATCGTCCTGGTGGCGTTGCTGATGTCGCTGTACCACGTCGACGTGATGATGATTCGCGTGTTCGTCGACGGACCGTCGACCGCGTTCTACAAGGTCGCGCTGGTCCTCGCGGAGTTCCTCTGGGTCGTTCCGATGGCGCTGCAGACGGTCCTGCTGCACTCGACGTCGGAGCTCTGGTCACGGGGCGATCACGAACGCGTCAGTCGGATGGCCGCGAAGATCACGCGGTACACCCTGCTGCTCACCGCCTTGCTCGCGGTCGGTATCGCAACGCTCGCACCGATCGCGATCCCGCTGCTCTGGCCGGACGAGTACGTCGCCTCGCTCGCCCCGCTGTACCTGTTGCTTCCGGGTGCGGTCGGGTTCGCGATCGCCCGCCCCGTCCTCGCGATCGCACAGGCCAACGGCAACCTCCGACCGCTCATCGCGGCGACCGGCGTGGTCGCCCTCGTCAACGTCGTCCTCAATTGGGTCCTGATCGCCCAGTTCGGCATGCACGGGGCGGCGGTGGCGACGAGCGTCAGCTACGGGCTGATGTTCTTCTTGCACGTCTGGAGCGCCCGCCGTCTCGGGTTCGACCCGCTGGCCGACGCGCGCCCCCTTCGCGTCGGGGTCACGATCGGCCTGAGCGCTCCGCTGGTCGTCGCCCTCTCGATGTACGTCGAGGCGCCGTTACTCTCGCTCGCGATCGTCCCCGTCGGTGGGGCGGCCATCTTCGCCATCCTCGCGCTTCTGACCGGGGCGATCGGTTTCACCGAAGTGCTCGCGATCGCCTCGTCGCTCCCCGTCGTCGGATCGGGAGCGGCATCGCTCAAGCGCCGAGTCGAGTTCTCGTCCGGCGCTGACGCAGTCCGGTTGTTCCAGCGCGTTCTGATGCTCGCGGGCGTGGTCATGATCGTCGTCGGCGCGAGTTCGACCATGCTCGGCACGCCGATACCGATGGGTGACGACGATATCGAGATCACGTTGCCCGATCTGACGTCGGAACCAACCGACCCGACCGAGAACGCGACGGGCGATACCGCCACCGGTGAGGAGGGGACGAGCGAGAATTCGACCGATGGCGACGACACCGTCTCGGATGGTGATGACAACCAATCCGACGGCGGCGGCATCGGTGACGGAAACGAGTCGGATGATGGTGGCATCGGCGACGGCAACGAATCAGACGACGGCGGCAGCATCGGTGACGGAAATGAATCAGACGACGGCGGCAGCATCGGTGACGGCAATGAATCAGACGACGGCGGAAGTATCGGCGACGGAAACGAGTCGGATGATGGCGGAAGTATCGGCGATGGCAACGAATCAGACGACGACGGCAGCATCGGAGACGGAAACGAGTCGGACGATGGCTCTGGCGACAGCAACGAGTCGGACGGCCTGTTCGGTTCCCTGATCGACGATATTCTGGCTGACGATTCAGACGGGTGAACTCCCTGCGCCCTTCAGGACGGGGGTTTAGCCGAGTGATGATTTCCGTACCGACACGGCCGACGAAGCGGCCGCCACGTCTCAACCGACAGTGACGGAAGAACTGACGATCACCGAGGACAAACTGACGGTCAGCCACTGCGCGACCGAACCGCTGAAACGGGTTCCGGGCAACTCACTCCGACCGAAGCCGAAACTGCTCGGCGGGCGGCGAGAGGAGACGGGCCGGTTCGGGTTCCGTGTCGCACTCCAGGCGCCCGAGCCACGTCGTCGCGTCGTTGATTCGGAGCTTCAGTAACACCGGAAGGCCGTGGAGGGACGGTTGGTCCGGGAACAGTTCGTCGTCGAGATTCGCCCGCTCGTACTCTTCGCGCCGATCGGGCCACGCGTTCTCGAAGGCGTCGAGAAACGGCGCTCGCTCCCGGACGAACTGCTCGACCTCGTTGAGGGTAACCGAGTCGTGCGGACGGTCCGGCGGGCGGTGGCGGAGGACGTCGCCGTCGATCCGCTCCAGCGCCCGGCGGAACGTTCGCGTGTTGCGATATTCTGGCGGCGTCCGGAGGTGCCAGTCGACGAGTTCACCGTCAGCCGCGGGGAACGACTCGAGGAAGTGATCCGCCAGGTGCGTCCGGAACGGCGCCGTCGGCTGATTCGCGATGCCGACGACCGCACAGCCGTCGTAGGTCGAGTCGTAGCGACCTGCGAGTCGGCTGAACTCCCGGCCGACGGCATCTCGTGCGAATGCCAGGCTCTCCGCGGGCAGTTCGCCGTCCAGCCCATCGCACTCGCTTATCGGAACGAACCCGAACGAATCGGTCACGAGACTCGTCGCCGGGTCGAAGTCGGTCGCGAGCCGGGACCGTGGGAGCGCGTGACCAAGCGCGGAAAACTCGTCTCTGGGCAGGTAGTGACCGCGCAGGAACGTATCGAACAGCAATCCGTGGTACATCGTCTCCACGTCCATCCGGTCGGCGAAGGCCGCGTGATGTGCGTGAATGGACTCGCGGATACCGTTGCCGTACCGGACGGTCGAAAACCCGGTGGTCAGGTAGTCGCCGTCGGCCTCGAACGCGGTATGATCGCTCCCGTACTGGTCGGCGATTCGGGCTGCGACCGCCGCTTCCCGGCCGTTCTGACGGGTTACCGTGTAACAGGCGTCGACGTCCGTCGGCCCGGCGAGGAACGCCCGCGAGTCGTAACCCGCACTCAACAACAGTCCTTTTCGACCCGGCAGGTGACGCCGGCGTTCGAGCGCCCGTTCGAGCCTGCCGGCGAGCGCCTCGACGTAGTCGAACTCGGTCGGTCGGTAGACGAACCGGTCGAACGTCCCGGTCCCGTCGGCGTGGAGTCTCCCGTCGAACGGCGCCCGATGGAGTTCGCTCACGAGCGTCTTGTCGCCGAGGACGACGCCCAAGTGGAGGAACTCGAGCAGACTGTCACGCCGAACGGTCGAGTCCGGGATGGTCCGGGCCACCTCGAACGCGTCGGTCCCGAACACCCGCACACCGGAGGCGTCGGCGTAGAAACACTCGACGGTCCGAGCCGGGTCGGTGGCGACGTAGGCGGTCTCGCCGGTGTCGACCGCGGCGAGGTACGAGCCGCTCACGTCGGCCATCGCATCGAATCCGGACGCGTCCCTGCGCTCTAGCGCCAGCGCCGCCGGTGACGTAGCCGACCCGGGAGCGTACGCCTCCCCCACGAGTGTACATACTCGATCGCCGTCGGCGTGAACGGCGGTCCGTCCCGGCATTCCGATTCCGACGTCCCGGACGCCGACGGTGATCGACCGCCCCTCGACGACGCGATCGAACGACGACGGCGACCGAAAGCGCGAAAACGTCTCGCTGTCGCCAAACACTCCGAAAAGTTCCCTGTTCATCGAATCAGTCGTCACTCGACGGTGACGCTCTTGGCGAGGTTGCGCGGCTTATCGATCGCGCGGCCCAGTCGATCGGCGGTGTGATAGGAGAGGAGCTGGAGCTGGACGTTGGCGAGCAACCCGGCGAGGTCGGGATGCGACGCCGGGATCTGCAAGCTGGCGTCGGCCACGTCGTCGATCCGGTGGCCGGGCGCGGATACCGCCACGATGGGCGCACCCCTGGTCTGGGCTTCCTCGGCGTTCGTCACCGTGGTGCCGTTGTCGTCACCAGTGACGACGGTGAACACGGGCGTCCGGGGCGTAACGAGCGCGAGCGGCCCGTGCTTGAGTTCCCCGGCGGCGAAGCCCTCGGCGTGTTCGTAGGTGATCTCCTTGAACTTCAGCGCCCCTTCGATGGCGACCGGGTAGCCGGGACCTCGACCGATGAAGAAGAACGCGTCGCTCCCGAGGAACTCCTCGGCGACGCGCTCGGCATCGCCACGGTCGAGGACGGTACGGACGTCCTCGGGGAGCCGTTCGAGCGCGTCGTAGAACGCAGCCGGGTCGTCCCACGGGGCGACGTCGGCGACGTCGGCGGAGACCCGATGCGCGAGCAGGGAGAGCACGACCACCTGCGAGGAGAACGTCTTCGTCGCGGCCACTCCGATCTCGGGTCCGGCGCGGATAAACAGCGCGTCGTCGGCCTCGCGGGCCGCGGTCGACCCGACCACGTTCGTCACCGCGACGGTGCGTGCACCCCCCGATGCCGCGCACTCGAACGCCCGAAGCGTGTCGGCCGTCTCGCCGCTCTGGGTCACCGCCACGACCAGCGTCTGCTCGTCCACCGGAATCGAGTCGTCGTACTCACTCGCGCGGAACGACTGGGCCGGGATCCCGGCGTTGTTCAGCAACTGCGCGCCGTACTTGGCCGCGTGGAAGGACGTCCCGCACGCGACGAACTGGATGCGCTCGATAGCCGCGAAGGTCCCCGGCGGAAATGGATCGAGGTCGGGGGTGGTCCCATCGTCGTCGATGCGACCCTGGATAGCGTTCGCCAGCGAGACGTCCTGCATCTCGATCTCCTTTCGCATGTAGTGGGGATACTCGCCTTTGCTGGTTTCTTCTGCGTCCCACGCCACCACCTCGCTCGCGCGCTCGACGGGACGGCCGTCGAGCGTCGTGATCTCGACGTGGTCGGGCGTGATGACGCCGATCTCGTCGTCCTCGAAGTAGATCACCTCGTCGGTGTGTTCGAGGAACGCGGGAACGTCGCTGGCGAGGAAGTATTCCTCGTCGCTCACTCCCAGGACGAGCGGTGAGCCGCGCCTGGCCGCGAAGACCGCGTCGACACCCTCGACCATCGCCGCGATGGCGTAACTCCCGTCGAGATCGCGGACCGTCTTTCGGAACGCTTCCTCCGGCGGATGGGCCGACAGGTAGCGCTCGAAGCGGTGCGGAACCACTTCGGTGTCCGTGTCGCTGGTGAACTCACAGCCCGCCGCTTCGAGCTCCCGGCGGAGGGCGGCGTGGTTGTCGATGACCCCGTTGTGGACGACGGCGACCTCGCCGGTCGTGTCGGTGTGCGGGTGAGCGTTATCGTCGGTCGGCGGGCCGTGCGTGGACCACCGGGTGTGGCCGATACCGATCCCGCCGTGGATCCGGCTGGCTGACACCGACTGTTTGAGGTCGGTCACCTCGCCGCTGGCTTTCCGGACCGCAAGGCCCGTTCCGTTCTCCACCGCGATCCCCGCGGAGTCGTAGCCGCGGTATTCGAGGCGTTCGAGGCCGCCGAGCAACCGGTCGACGCCGTCGTCCTCGCCCACGCGCGCGATAATTCCGCACATCTCAGATCCACCCTCCGTCGGTGGTGGCTCGGCCGCCGATGTCTAGCGAACCCGTCGAAGACCGTCCGGGGATGGACCGCGTTCGTTTCTGCTCACTGTTGTGCCTACTGGTCGGTTCCATGCTCGTTCGGTCGGCCGCCCTTCCTATTCCTATAGAGCGGGTAAGCACCGGGTTATCGCTCGAATAAGATCTGGCGGGTCGCCGGGAGAGTTCACCGATCTGATCGTTGCATCGAGTTCTCTCGACGCCCCGGTTTCGAGTTCGGTGTACGGTCCCACTCCGTACGGGACCTGACGGTGCACGTCGTGTCCCCTCGAACGCGCCGTCGACGGCCGGCTGTGCGATCGAATCGTTCGTCGACGCATCGACAGGCCGTCGGATTCCGCGCTCTGTCCGCTCTCGACGGGGAAGCACGTCCCGGTGTCTGTCCCCACGAGTCGGGCCGCACCGGGATCGAAGCGCTGGCGCCCGGAATCGAGCAGTACTGGTCGTCCATCGTGAGGGTGTTCGCCAACCGGCCGCCCGAGCGCTACGAGCGGCCACGACCGAGTGATTTGGTTGGTTCGCGGGGCGCTGCGGGTATCGATGGCGCCGATGCCGTGGGAAGGGAGTACGCGCTGCCATCACCGGGGCCGTCCGAGAGACGACAGAGCGAGCGAGCGCGAGTCGGGCGGCTCGCCCCTCGACGAAGAAACGAGTGATCGTTTCGAAGGCGACGTCGAACCGACAGCGACGGCGAGCGAGTGGCGACCGATACCGCGTGTCAAATCCCATCGCCGTCTGGCAGCACGTGCGGCTCGTCGGGTTCCGATCCGGGCAGGACGATGATGTTCTGTCGACCGGCGTTTACCTTTCGGACCTGGTCGTTGTCGTTCATCCGGGTGAGGAGCCGGCTCACTTTCGACTTCGACCACGGCGTCCGCGCGACGATCTCGCTCTGCGGGAGTTTCCCCTCGTTCTCTTCGAGGAGTCGGACCACCCGCTCGAAATCGGTCAGGGGCCTCGACGGCTGCTCCCGATCGGGGGCCGGATCGTAAGATCGCTCGGTTTCGCGGTTCGATTCGGGCCGGTCCAGCGGCTCCGAACCGTCTTCCGACGGACGGCGGTCCGCACCGATCCGCGGCTCGTACCGGTAGGCGAGGCCCGCCGTCACGACGGCCAGTGCCAGTACGGCGCCGCCGAGGACGAACACCAGCTCGCGACTCGAGATACCCGCGCCGACCCCGAGGGCGAGATTCTGGGCCGTGGCCGCTGTAACGCCGTCGAGAACGGCTGCGTTTCCGTGGGTCGCGCCGACCGGGGTCGCGGTTGCGATGGGTACGACGAGTCCGCCGAGTACTGAGCGAAGAGGTGCCGAAATAGCGCGCGATCGTCCGATCATCGCTTTCCTCCGGCTCTCTCCGTTCTCGAGGGGCCCTCCTGGACCGGCTCCATTCGAGACCGCACTCCCGACCGTCGGTTCTGTCCGTCGTCCGTCGGATGTGGCGCCAGCGTCCTGTCGTGCGTGTCCGCACTCATTTGCATCTCACTCCGGAGTCGCCGTGAAATACTATAGAGCAGCTAAACGCCACGCTCGACGGAGCGCCACGCTCGAAACGCCCGACAGGCGGTCGAGAGACACCCTGTGGGGACACTTCGCCGGAGATGGCTCCGTTGATTCGCTTATCAGCTCGGTAATAAAGCCGGTTCCGTGGCTTCCGAGAAACCAGCGTGTACGTTCGAAATCCCACCGTCATCGGACGGATGATATCCATATGACCTCCGCACAACTGGCCATCGTTCTGGGAACGAGACCCGAGATCATCAAGCTCGCGCCGATCATCCAGGAGTGTCGTCGGCGCGATATTGCACATACCGTCGTCCACACCGGACAGCACTACTCCCCGCGACTCACGGAGGTGTTCTTCGAGGAGCTCCAACTCCCCTCGCCGGATCACACCCTCGGCGTCGGCTCGGACACGCACGGGGAACAGACCGGGAGCATGATCGCCGGCATCGAATCGGTCCTTCTGGACGTCGACCCGCGGACGGTGCTGGTCCAGGGCGACACCAACACCACGCTCGCCGCCACCATCGCGGCGAGCAAACTCGACGTCGAGCTCGCCCACGTCGAGGCCGGTCTCCGGAGTGACGACCGCCAGATGCCCGAAGAGGTAAACCGCATCATCTGTGACCACACCGCCGACCAGTTGTTCGCCCCGACCACCGAGGCGGCGACGAACCTCCGGGACGAAGGCATCGAGGCCGACCGGATCACCGTCACGGGGAACACGGTCGTCGACGCGTTACAGCGCCACCGTCGAATCGCGCTCGAACGGAACACCCTGCCCGAGGGTCTCGGCGACGTCCCTGGCGAGTACGGCCTCGTCACGCTCCACCGGGCCGAGAACGTCGACGAACCCGAGCGCTTCGCCGACATTCTGTCCGGTATCGACCGCGTGGCCCGGGCGTTCGACCTGGAGCTGATCTATCCGGTTCACCCGCGCGCACGGGAGGTTCTATCCGACCTGCCGGTCCCCGACACGGTGCGGCCGGTGGAACCGCTCGAGTACCTCGACTTCCTGCGACTCGAAGCCGAGGCGAGGCTGATCCTGACCGACTCGGGCGGCGTCCAGGAGGAAGCCTGCGTGCTGGGCGTGCCGTGTGTCACCCTCCGGGAGAACACCGAGCGGCCCGAGACGATCGCGGTCGGGGCCAACAGACTCGGCGGCGTGTCGCCCGAACGGATCGCCGAGGCCGCCCGCGTCGTGCTCGCGGCCGACGACGAGTGGGACAATCCGTTCGGCGATGGCGACGCGGCGCGTCGGATCCTCGAAGCGTCCGCCGCGACCCCTGCCAGGGAGGTGGTCCAGTGACGTCCGTCTGCGTCCACGGACTCGGCTACATCGGTCTCCCGACCGCCGCGGTGCTTGCCGACGCCGGCCACGCGGTCACCGGTTACGACACCGACGAGGCCGTCCGAGAGACGGTTCAAAACGGCGACATCCACTACGAAGAGCACGGACTGGCCGACCTCGTCGCCGCGGTTCGAGCCGATGGCGCACTCAGCGTGGCCGCCGAGGTGCCGACGGCCGACTATCACCTCGTCTGCGTTCCAACCCCGTTCGACGAGGCGGCCCGCGAAGCCGACCTCCGGTACGTCCGGAGCGCGGCGCAGGGGATCGGCGAGGTGCTCCGTGCCGACGACGTCGTGGTTCTCGAATCGACGGTACCGCCGGGGACCACGATCGGCCCGTTCCTCGAGGCGCTCGAAGCGCCGTCCGATCTCGAAGCGGGGGCCGACTTCTCGCTCGCGTACAGCCCGGAGACGGTGATGCCCGGCCGAGCGCTCGCCGAGCTTCGAACGAACGACCGGCTCGTCGGCGGCTTCACCGACGTCTCGACCGAGGCGACGCGACGGCTGTACGAGTCCGTCGTGACGGGCGAGATCGCGACCGTGCGCGACCCGACGACCGCGGAGTTCGTCAAACTCCTGCAGAACACCTATCGGGACGCGAACGTCGCCCTCGCGAACGAGATCGCGAAACTCGCCGACGATTACGGCATCGACGCTCGGGCCGCCATCGAAGACGCTAATCGCCACCCACGGGTCGACCTCCTCCAGCCCGGCCCCGGCGTCGGTGGCCACTGCCTCCCGGTAGATCCGTGGTTCCTGGGCCACGGCTCGAACCAGCTGGACCTCGTCGAACGAGCTCGGGAGATCAACGACGGGATGCCCGCGTACGTGGCCGACAAGGTCTCCCGCCGACTCGGCTCGCTCGACGGTCGCCACGTTGCGGTTCTCGGCGTCGCCTACAAGGGGAACGTCGACGACCTCCGTGGGAGTCCGGGAATCGCACTCGCCGAGGAACTCGAGTCTCACGGCGGCCCGACGGTCGCGCTCCACGATCCGCACGTCTCCGACTCGACGCACCGCCTCGAATCGCTCGACGGTGCGACCCGAGACGCGGACGCGCTGGTGGTAACGGCGGCCCACGACGAGTACGCGTCGCTGGCTCCCGATACCGTGACGGCCCGAATGGCGGACGACGTCGTCGTCGACGCCTGCGACGTCCTCGACCGGGAGCGCTGGCGCGACGCCGGTGCGACGGTGGTGACGCTATGACCGAGCGCCACGCCGCGTGGGTGGACCTCGTGAGTCCGTCCCACCCGTTCCTGTTCGGCGCCCTCACCGACGCACTCCCCGAGATCGCGGTGACGACGACGGTCCGTCGGAAGACCGAGACCGTCTCGCTGGCCGACGAGGTGGGATTCGACTTCGAGGTTCGCGGCCGCGACTTCGACAACCCGCACCTCCGGAAGGTCGGCATCCCGTATCGAACCGCACGGCTCGCGATCGACACGCCGAAAGCGGACGTCTCGCTGTCGTCGCGCAATGCCATGTGCGTCCTCGCGTCGAAGGCGCGCAACATCCCGTCTATTCACTTTACGGACAACGACATCACCGCCCACGTCGACGGGCTGTGGGCCGAAGAACTGTACAACTGGCTCGAAGCCCGGGCCACCTACACCGTCGTCCCGGCGGCGTTCGAGACGGCGGAGCTCGAAAAGTACGGCGCCGACTCGTCGTCCGTCTACACGTACCCCGGCTACAAGGAGGACATCTACGTCGCCGATTTCGACGTCGATCCGACGTTCGTCGATCGGCTTCCGTTCGAGGAGTACGTCGTAGTTCGTCCCGAGGCGCTCGACGCGGCGTACGTCGACGCCCGGTCGATCGTCCCGGACCTCCTCGACGCCCTGGTCGAAGACGGGACCAACGTGGTCTACCTCCCAAGGGGTCGCGGGGACGAGACGTACGCCGAGCCGTTCAGCCCGGAGCGCGTGCACGTTCCGTCGGACGCCTACGACGGTCTCCAACTTGCGGCACACGCCCGATGCGTCCTCACGGGTTCGGGAACGATGGCCCGCGAGGCCGCCTGCATGGGCAAACCGGCGGTGTCGTTCTTCCCAAACACGCTCCTCTCGGTCGACCAGGAACTGGTCGACGAGGGTCGGATCCATCACTCGCGCGATCCCGAAGCCATCGCCGACCACGTCGCCGGCCTGGACGCCGACGACGTCAGTCTCGACCGATCGCGCTCGCGACGGGTGCGAGACGAGGTGGTTTCGCTGACCAGCACGCTCGTCGAGAGGGCCGCGAAATGAACGGGGTTCGTCGGCGCCGCGAGATGGACGGAGTACAACGGCGCAGTGAGATAGCTGGAGTTCAACGGCGCCGCGAGATGGACGGGATCCAACGGTGCAATGAGGTGGATGGGGTCCAACGACGCCGCGAGCCCGACGGAGTCCACGAATTCGGGCGGCTCAGGCTGCTTATCAGTCATATAATAATGACCGCTGGACCGCTTGCGACGCACGACGAGACGACTGTGGAGAAATTCACTTCAGAGACACTATCATGAGTTCGTACAACGAGAACCCAGAGCGAGCGTCGAGGATCGAGCGACAGCAGCACAGCCCGAAGTCGGTTCCCATCTGCCTGGTGGGTCTCGGCTACGTCGGTCTCCCGCTGGCGATCGAGTTCGACCACGCGGGACAGCAAGTGCACGGATACGACATCGACGAAGCGAGAATTCGGCAACTCGATCGGGACGTCGACGTGACCGGCGAAGTCGGCGACGCGGCGATAGCCGAAAGCAACGTCCAGTTCACCGCCGACCCCGCTGCCATCGCCGAGGTCGAGTACGTCTTCATCACGGTCCCGACGCCGGTCGACGCGTTCCAGAATCCCGACTTCAGGTACGTCGAGCGCGCGGGACACACCATCGGCGAGTGGATGACGCCGGGAACCACGGTCGTCCTCGAGTCGACGGTATACCCGGGTGCGACCCGGGACGTGCTGGTCCCGGCGCTCGAATCGTCCTCGGAACTGACGGCCGGTGAGGGGTTCCACGTGGCGTACTCGCCGGAACGTGCCTCGCCGGGCGACGACGACCACGGCCTCCGCGACGTCGTCAAAGTGGTGGGCGCCGACGAACCCGAGGTCCGCGACGACGTGGCGACCCTCTACGAGTCGGTCGTCGGCGCGGGCGTCCACCGGGTGGGTTCGATCGAGGCCGCGGAGGCGACGAAGTGCATCGAGAACGTCCAGCGGGACATCAACATCGCGCTGGTCAACGAACTCTCGATCGTGTTTCACCAAATGGGCCTCGACACCCAGGAAGTCCTCGACGCGGCCCGGACGAAGTGGAACTTCCACGACTACTCGCCCGGCCTCGTCGGCGGCCACTGCATCCCGGTCGATCCCTTCTACTTCGCGTACGGGTCGGAGATGCAGGGCTACACGCCGAAGCTCACCCTCAAGGGCCGGGAGATAAACGAGTACATGCCGAAACACGTCGGCGAGGTCACGCTGAAGGCGCTGAACGACGTGGGGAAGGTGCTCGGTGAGAGCGAGGTGCTCGTTCTCGGACTGGCGTACAAGCCGAACGTCACGGATATCCGCACCTCGCAGGTTCGAGGCGTCATCGACGTCCTGCGGAAGTACGACATCGATGTCGCGGGTCACGACCCCCACGCGGCCGACGACGTGATCCGCGACCACTTCGACATCGAGGTCCACGAGGTGCCCTCGTTCGACGGCGTCGACTGCGTGTTGCTGGCGACCGCACACGACGCGTTCGAACGCCTCGATCTCGCGGCCGCGGCCGACGCCGCGGCCGACGACCCCGTACTGATGGACGTCAACGGCGTGTTCGACGCCGACGACGTGACCGACCACGGGTTCACCTACCGGAGGCTGTGAGATGTACCGGGATGCTCGCGTGGGGGTCGTCGTTCCGGCGTACAACGAGTCGGCGCTCGTCGCCACCGTCGTCGAGACGATGCCGGCGTTCGTCGACCGGATCTACGTGGTCGACGACTGTTCGACCGACGATACGTGGGACCACGTTCGTCGCGCCGTCGAACAGGCCAGTCGGTCACCAGACGAGTCCGACGAGGGGTCCCGGGAGTCGGCCGACGCGGCGTCTGCGTCCCGCCGATCCGACGGCGAATCGGACCAGCCCGCCAGCAAATTCGACCGAACGTCCCGAGAACCCGGCCACCTCACCTCCGACGAGGAGACGGACCGATCCGTCGACGACCTGCTCCGGTCCGCCGAGCACGCGGACCGACCCGTCGGGGAGGCCACCAAAACCGACGGCGGGATCGACGTCGGTGAGCGCGCCGTGGCGATCCGTCACGCGGAAAACCAGGGCGTCGGCGGCGCGGTCACGACCGGCTACGAACGGGCGCTCTCGGACGACGTCGACGTGGTCGCGGTGATGAACGGCGACGCCCAGATGGATCCCGACGAACTCCCGCGGCTCCTCGACCCGATCGTCGAGGACGAGGCCGACTATGCGAAGGGCAATCGCCTCCTCGAATCGGAGTTCCGAGAGGGCATGACGCGGTGGCGGCTCTTCGGTAACTGGTCACTGACGCTTCTCACGAAGATTGCCAGCGGGTACTGGAAGACGATGGACCCGCAGAACGGCTACACCGCCATCACGCGGGAGGCGCTCGAGACCCTCGGACCGTCCGATCTCTACCAGGACTACGGCTTCTGTAACGACGTCCTGGTGCAACTCAACGCGAACGACTATACGGTCGCAGACGTGCCGATGGCCGCGGTGTACGGAGACGAGACGAGCAGCATCGAGTACTCGTCGTTCATCCCGCGACTGTCTGGGCTTCTGCTCGATCGATTCTTTTGGCGACTCCGCGTCAAGTACCTCGTCAGGGACTTTCACCCGCTCGCGCTGTTCTACTGCTTCGGCATCTGCACTGTGGTCGCGGGCGCGATCGGGGGGATAGCCGCGGTGGCCAGCGACGGCGACCGACGCGGGACGATCACCGGCGTGGCGGGCGTGGTACTGATTCCGATCGGCGGACTGGCGTTGCTGATCGCGATGACGCTCGACATGCGAGCCAACCGCGATCGGGAGGTGTGCGCCGAATGAAGGTCCTCCAGCTGGTCACCAATCACCGGCCCTTCTTCGACGACCAGGTCACCGCGCTCGAAGGCGTCGGCGTCGAATCGACGGTGCTCGAGGTGCCGGGGTCCTACCGGCCCGACGAGCCGCGCTCGGTGGCGGAGTACGCTCGCTACTACCCACAGGTCCTCGCTGCGATCGACGATCACGACCTCGTCCACGCCAACTACGGGCTGACCGCCCCGTTCGCCCTCGCGGCGACCCGGCGGCCGGTCGTCGTCACCTTCTGGGGGACCGACCTGATGAGCGAACGCGAGTGGCTGTGCCGCCTGAGCAGGATGGCGGCCGGGCTCGCCGACGCGACGATCCTCCCGAGTCGCCGGATGGCCGAGGCGCTCGGTCGCCCCTATACGTTCGTCCCGTTCGGCGTCGACGCGGACCGGTTCCGTCAGATTCCACGCGATCGCGCCCGCGACCGAGTCGGCTGGAGCGACGACGAGACGATCGTCCTCTTTCCGTACGCGCCCGAACGCCCGGAGAAGGACTTTCCTCGCGCCGAGCGCGTGGTCGAAGCGGCCGACGCGGACGCCGACCTCCGGACCGTGACTGGCGTCCCCCACCACGAAATGTCGCACTATCTAAACGCCAGTGACGCGCTGCTCGTCACGTCCCGACGCGAGAGCGGCCCGATGGTCGTCAAGGAGGCGGCGGCGTGTGGCGTTCCGGTCGTCTCCACCGACGTGGGCTTCGTCGACGACGTGCCGGGGACCGCGGTGTGCAGTAGTACCGACGAACTCGCGGCCGAACTCGACCGCGTCCTCGAAGCGCCGCGGCCGGCGGGGGCGACCCTCCCGCCGGAGTGGCAACTCGAAGCCACCGGCGCGCGACTTCGAGCGGTCTACGAACGGGTGTGTGCCGATCGGAACGCGACGCGGAGCGGCGCCGATTCGCTCGGGACGCAACTGGGGGGCGCGACCTGATGTCGATTCGATCCGGCGGCCGGTTCGACGGCATTCCCCTTGACGAGGCGGCCGCCATCGCCGGCGTCCTCCTCGCGCTCGCGTTGGTGCCGCTGCGGTTTTTCGTCTCCCAGATCTACATCGAGACGATTCCGATCGTCCTCGGCGTCGCCTGCGCGCTCTACCTCGTCGGGATGTACACCGGGACGAGCGATCGCCACCCGCACCACCGCTCGCTCCCTCGACTCCCCACCCGCGCTTCGGCGATCCTCCCGAGCGCGGTCTTCTTCGGCGTGGCACTGATGATCGTCGTCGCGGTCCACTCGGGTGGACGGTCGCCACTGTTCTACGCTATCGCGGGCGTTCTCGGAACGCTCCTGATCGGACAGGTCCTGTTCGTCCGCGAGGAGGATCTCAGCCGCGACTGGCTGCTCCTGCAGATCGTCGTTCTCGCGGCGGCGATCCGACTTCCGGCGCTGTACCTGAACCCGGGGTTCATCGGGATCGACATCTGGACCCACGTTCCGCGACTCGCCGATGCGATCCTGACCGAGGGGACGCTGGCGGCGATCGACGACGACAAGCACTACGCGGCTCCTTTCTACCACCTCTACGTGGTGACCGGCGCGGCGCTGTTCGACACCTCGCTCCGAACCGCACTCTACCTCACGCTCGGTCCCATCATGGTGCTGTCGTCGCTGTTCGTGTACGCGACGGCAAACCTGCTCGTGGCCGAGCGGTGGGCGATCCTCGCGGCCGCACTGTACGCGTTGGCTGACTACGCCGTCGAGTGGAGCATCCACCTCATCCCGACGAGCCAGGGCCTTGTCGTGTTCCTCGCCATCACCTACATGCTCGTCCGATTGATGCGGATCGAGTACCGACTTCGGGACTTCGTGCTCCTGATACTCGCGTCCATGGCACTCATCCTCACCCATCAGGTGTCGACGTTCATCATGCTCGTGCTACTCGGGTCGACGCTCGTCGCACGGTTCCTCGTCGAGCACGGCCCCTTCGCCAGTTCGCCGACCATCTTCACCCCGTTCGAGGGGGAGCAGACCGTCCGGATCGCGGGCGTGCTGGTGTTCGACGCGGGATTCACCCTGTTCATGTGGTCGTTCACGCCGTATGCGGGTTCCGACCAGCCGTTCCTCTCGCTGGTGTTGAGTTACCTCGTCGAGACGCTCTCGTCGAGTGCCGGCCTCCTGAATCTCATCGGCGGATCGAGCGCCGCCGGCGGTAGCGGCGCGAGCGGTGGCGGCCCGTCGTTCGTCGAGGAGGTCGCCCTCTACATGGATACGGTGGGGTTCCTCCTGCTCCTGTTCGCCGCGCTCGCGGGGTGTCTCTACGTACTCCACCGCAACCGGGCCTCTCAGGCGACGATGACGCTGGTCGTCACGACCGCGATCATGCTGGTGTTCGTTCTCGGCCTCCCGATATTCGGCATCAACAACTTCGTTCCGCAGCGCTGGATCGCGTTCCTGTACGCGCCGATGGCGATCCTCGGCGTCGTCGGCCTCGGCTACCTCGCACGAGCTCTGGACCCGCGGGTGTTCGTCGCCGTTGCGGTGGTATTCGCGCTCGCGTTCCCGAGCGTAATGGTGATGTCGAGTAACGGAACCGTCGACGACCCGGTGTTCCCGGGCGAGCGCGAGCGACTGAGCTACACCGAGCAGGAGCTCGCGGCGGTCGATACCATCGGCGCGATGACGGGATCGCCCGAGCGCGAGGAACTGACCGCTCGGCAGTTGGTCTACACCGACCATCCGTATCAGACCGTCTTCACGCGCACACGGTCGCATCCGGCCAGTCCGGCGATACTCAACGAAACGCAACCCAGGCAGCACGATATCGTCGTCTATCGGGACTACCAGCGGGCGGGAGCGTCGTACTTCCTGACCGAGGAGATGGGCCAGGGGGTAATCCAGGACGTACCGAAGTCGCGCCTGTGCGGACCATCGATGGGCGAAGTGTACGCGAACGGCGACGTGGTGATGTGTTCGTCGCCCTGAAGCGCCTGACCAACGTGGCGATATCGAGCGGCTTCAACCCGCTCCGGGTTGGCAGGCGCCCGGGGCCGTATTCCAGCATCGTCCGCAACGCAGCGGTCACACTCGTCGCCGCGGCGGCCAGCGTCGTCGCACTTACCGACCGCTACTCGCCGATCGCACGATAGTCACACGCGGATCATTCGGCGCTCGTCAACTCAGTCACCCCACTTCTCTCGAATCGGCTCACTCGTAGGCCTCGTATTCGATCGCGCGAACACCACGATAGACCAGATAGCACAGGTACGCGAGAAGGCCGAGAACCGCGGGTGGGCCGAAGGGAATACCGAAGAGTGTGTAGAGGCCCGTCCCAACCACGAGGAACCCGATTACGAGGAAGTGGACGAGTGGCACACTGGCTGTCGGCCGTCGCTGTGTCATACGAAAATATTCGACGTTGAACAAATACGGATTTCGGTGCAGGCTGTGCAATTCGGCCGGTGGCAGCGCACCGGTGGCCACCCATCCGCGGAATCGATCACCGATCGTCCGGTCGTCGCCCCTGCCGACGCGTCGACAGGCCCGGCCGCTCTCGCAACCGGTCGGGCAGATGCCAGGCGATGTCGGTGAGCGTGACGATGCCGAGGGGCTTCGTGCCGCCGCGGATCGGGAGTCGTTTGATCCCCTCGGCCTCCATCGTGCGGAGGGCGGCTTTGACGCTGGTCGTCGACGTGGTCGTCACCAACTCGGTGCTCATTACGTCGGCGACGGCGAGCGCCGAGAGCGTCGCTTCCGCCTCGAACAGCGCGGCCAGGATATCCGACTCCGTGACGATTCCCACGAGACCGTCGTCTACGACGAGGACGCTGCCGACGCGGTTGACGAGCATCGTCTCGACCGCCTCGTCGAGCGTGGCGTCGACGCCGACCGTCACCACCGGCGACGACATTATCTCACGAACCTCCATGCGATAGGGTGGCACGGATCGGCAATAATTCTTCGCCCGCGGATCACGGCCAGGAAAGCGCATCCGAGTCGTGATCGACGATCAGCCGGACCGCCAAGTCGTGTGCATCGCGACACCGAGAGAGAGCGCCGCGTCGACGAGTTCGTCGTCCGAGCCTTCCGGGTCGGTTCGTGACACGGCGCCCATCGCGTTCGCGTCCCGAAAGAGGACGATGCCTTCGTTTCCATCGACTGATCCGGAGATGCTCTCGACCGCAATGTCACGGTCTTCGAATCCGTATCCGGTCTGGTAGCCGTGGCCGTCGAACGCCTCGCGTGCCGCGTCAACGGTGTCGAACGTCCAGACTCCGGCGGTAATCCATCCGGCTGGACCGTCTTCGGACATGGAATACAATCCGATGGTGGCGTCGGCTCCTCGCGTGATCATCGACCGCTCGTGGGGGTCTGAAGGGTCCCAATCACCGCCGACTGCTTCGTTCGCGCCGTCCTGGGTAAGTAAGAGTGCCTCGGCATCTGCTGCGATCGGTTCGTCATCGTTTCCGTCGGTGGCGTGGTCCGGCGACGACGAGTTGCTGTCCGTACACCCGGGCAGGAAAACCAGACCCGCAGAGATGCCGAGCTGGAGGGTTGTTCGGCGTTGCATACCCGACGAGTCCATCGTATCGGTAAAAAGATTTTGACGTTTATCTGCCATTATTGCGCGTGGAGTTCACGGCCTCAGCCGTCCCCGAGCCGCTCACGGACGCGGTCAAGGCCCAGTTCGAGCATGTCCGGACTCACGGGCTGGTACTCGTCGGCGTTGGGGAGATAGCCCCGAACCGAATCCCACGACTCGCGCGCGTAGCGTTCGTCGAGAAAGACCCGAGCGCCGACGTCCTCGGGGCTTCGAATGACGCGTCCGAGCGCCTGTCTCGCCTTTCGAACCGCCGGAACCGTCAGCGCGTACTCGAAACCCGCGCCGAATTCGTCGTCGTATGCGCGTCGAACCGCCTGCGTGCGCGGACTCGACGTGTTGACGATCGGGACGCCGCAGACGACCGCCGCGTTCAGCCGGTCGCCGCCGTAGTCGACGCCCTCGGTGAGCGTTCCACGGAGACTGGTGACCAGCACCTTCCCATCACCCGCGAAGAACTCGTCTTTCAGCGACTCGGTGGCCACGTCGTCGCTGGCCACGTCGAGGAGGACGGGTTTGCCGTCGAGATTGGACTCGAGCGTGCCCGCCGCCCACTCGGCTTCGGCGTAGCTCGGCATCCCGACGAGGACGTTGCCGGGCAGGGCGGCGATTTCGGCCAGGGCGTCGGCGTACACGCGGCGAGTCGGGGTCGTGTCGCCCGCGACACCGTTGGCCTCGTCGCCAGCCCCGCCCGGGGACCCGCGGTTGTCGTAGGTGAACTTGGGTGCGGCGACGGCGAAACTCTCGCGGTTTTCCTCGGGGAAGTGGAGGCCGTAGCGGCGTTCCACGATCGGGCGATCCGCCTCGTCTTCGAGATATCGTAGACCCGTCACCTCGGCGAAGGCGTCCATCGGGGCGAGCGTCGCGCTCATCAGGACGCCGCCGCCGAACGCGGCCAACCGTTCGCCGATAGCACCGCTCGGGACGCAGTTGTGCAGGGAGAGTCTGGCCGTGTACGCGCGTCGCCACGAGTCGTCGGGTTCGGTCTCGTCCCACGTCCGTTCGAGTTCGATCTCGCGGAAGTAGTCGGTGTGGCCCCGTCGGTTCCACTCACCCAGGAGCCGCCCGACGGCGGGTGCGGCCCTCGTCCGCTCTTCGTCTTCGGCCTCGTTCAGGATGCGAGAGACGACGGCCCCGACGGACTCCGACCGGACCCAGTGGATATCGGTGTAGCCCGCCCGCTCGGCCCACTCGGAGAGGGAATCGACGGCCGGCTCTGACGGGTCCCGAAGAGGGATTTCGTCGTCCGAGAGCGTCGTCAGGTCGGAGCGCCAGCCCGGCGACTCGGTGTCGAGGTGGGCCTCGACCCGGCGATCGAGTTCCGTGCGCAGATCCTGCAGGAACTCGAGGGTGGCCTCCAGTTCCTCGAACGAGACGTCGGAGCCGGCCAGTTCCGCGCGGACGAGTTCCGCATCCGCCGTCTTCGACCCGCCTTCCGTCTCCCGGCCCTCGCGCTCGTAGCGGACGGGCCGGATCACCCGCGAGAGTTCCGTGACGGCGTCGCGGATCGTCGCGTCGGCCACGCCGTCGCTCACGAGGTCTCGCACGCGCGGTTCGAGCATATGTGCCTCGTCGCAGACGACGAAGGTCTCCTCGCTGGCGAGCGCGCCCGTAAAGGCCGAGAGTGTCGTCGGATCGAACGCGTGGTAGTAGTTGCCGATCACGACCTCGACCTCGCCGAGGGCCGCACCCATCACCGAGTGGGGGCAGGTCCCGTGTCGGACCGACTTCGCCACGAGGTCGTCCGGCGTCACCATCCCTGCGCTCGTCAGATCGAACGGCACCGCCTCGGCGGGCGAGCCCTCGCCCTCGGCGGGCAGATCGTCTAGATACTGCGCGTAGAACGGGCAGTACTCGACGCCGCTTCGCCCGTCGTCGTACTCGGGCATGTCGGGAGCGAATGGGGCGGTCTCGCCGGCCGTCTCGAGGAGGCGAACGCCGAGATCGTGTCGGCCGCTGTCGGCGAGACCGACCTGCTGGCTGCGCGCCTGGGCGGTGAGGTCGCCAGTCGTGGTCGACCCGCCCTCGCCCGTCAGATCGCGGGTGCGGTCGCGGAGGGTCTCACACCGATCGTAGACGACGCTGTCGTCGAAGCCGGCGGCGTGTTCGCGATTGTACGGACAGACGTCCGCCTT
This sequence comes from Halovivax asiaticus JCM 14624, assembly GCF_000337515.1. Lineage (GTDB taxonomy): Archaea > Halobacteriota > Halobacteria > Halobacteriales > Natrialbaceae > Halovivax > Halovivax asiaticus. Next base: position 290,787 of record NZ_AOIQ01000014.1, on the reverse strand, counting down.
TCCGACCAGCGTGAGCCCCGAGACCGGCTCGTGCTCGTCGGGCAGGTTCTCGTTGATCGTCTGTAGATCGGTCTCGAACTGGCGTAACTGCTGCTTGACGCTCGTCAGGACGAGGACGCGCTCGTACGTCGAGTCGGGGTCGCGCACCAGCGAGAGCCCGGCCGACAGCGAGAGCATCGTCTTGCCCGTCCCGCAGGCGCCCTCGATCACGGTGTAGCCACCGTCACGAGCCGTCTCGATCGCGGTCTCGATGCCGTCGACCTGCTCGTCGTAGGGCTCGTCGTGACCGAACAGCGCCCGCCACGCTTCCATCTCTTCCGTACTCATCGATGGGCAGCCATAGGGTTGACGGAGTGGGCTTGCTTCGTCCTCGTGTATAAATGGCCGGACCACCCCCGATCGAGGCGGTACTCCCACGCAGAGCGCCAGCCGGTCCGGATCTCGCGGGAAGAGGATCGCCTCCGACACGTGGTCGAGGTCGGCGATCTGCTGGACGAGCCGGTCGATACCGAGTCCGAAGCCGCCGTGGGGTGGGGTCCCGTAACTGAGTCCCTCCAGGTAGAACTCGAAGTCCGCGAGGTCGAGGCCGCGTTCGACCATCCGCTCGCGGAGCCGGTCGACATTGTGTTCGTGCTGGCCGCCCGAGGAGAGTTCGAGCCCCCGATAGAGCAGGTCGAACTTTCGTGAGGCGATCTCGTCGGTCGCGACGTCCTGTCGGTAGTAGAACTTCTCCTCGGGATACCCGACCACGAACACGGCCGGCTGACCGCGTTCGGCGAAGTACTCCCCCAGCAGGCGTTCGCCGCGGGTGTCGAGATCCGTCGAGTCCTCGGGTTCGTGATCGTACTCCGTCGCGAGGAGATCCAGTGCCTCCTCGAAGGTGATCCGGGGGAACGGGTCCGCAGGAACGGTGAGGTCGACGTCCAGCCGTGTCAGTTCGCGGTCGACCCGCGTCCGGAGCTCACCGAGCGCGTGTCGCAGGGACGCCTCCTGAACGTCCATCACGTCGTGGTGGTCCTCGATGTAGCCGAGTTCTACGTCGAGCATCGAGATTTCCGAGACGTGGCGAACGCCTCCGCGCGGAACGCGGTGCCGACCTCGAAGAGCCGGTCGAAGCCCGCGGCGACGAGGACCTGCTTGTACAGCTGGGGCTCTGTGAGAGTACCGCCTCCCGGTCGTAGTAGGCCACGGGGAACAATTCCGCCCCGCCCTCGGCGCCTGCTCGGCAGCGACGAGCTTGCCGGTGACGCGAACGACGTCTTCCCGTCCCAGATCGTCGACCCGACCGGTGAGAGCCGGGTGCTCGTCGGCTTTCACGATCACCTGACAGCGGCCGGTTCGATCCCTGACCAGGACGAACTGAATGCTGCCGAGGTCGCGGATCTCGTGGACGTGGCCCGCGATGGTCGTCGTCGATTCGGTCGGTTCACTGTCGTCGATATACGTTCTGTCTTGCATCGTCGTCTCGTGCAGGTGGCCGAGCGACTGCGCCCGGCCGTCGCACGAGTCGGTCGCGCGGTCCGGGTAGCTGGCCGCACCGTCGTCACGGAGCCCGTCGCTCGCCGCGACGACGTCGGGACTGGACGACGTCGGATCGAGCGGCGAAGTCTCGGAAAATGGGATGGAACACCTGCTCACGCAAGTGCATTCGTCGCGGCGGTGACGTCCTCGCGGTGCCGCCGCTCGAGTCGAACGGCGGCGACTTCGGGCGAGACGAGTGTCACCATCTCGACTGTGGGCTGCTGCCCGAATCCGATACCGATTTCGATCTCGTGGGCCAGCGTCTCGATGGGTGGATCGACGCGCTGTCGCCGGACCGCCGGTGAGAGCGCTCCAGGCTGTCAGTTCCCGTGGGACCGCCGAGCACGTCCGGTTCGAGAGGACGCGGAACCGACCGACAGACCGGTCTTCACCCCGCTATTTATTCATAAAATTCACCCATTCTTTCCCAACACAAACCGTACCGATATCCGGAAAATTATATATCCTTACTCGTCGGCACTGATAACGACGTATAATTCACTTTTAGAAAGTATTCTCCGGAGTCTTGCTTCCGTACTGTGATTCCCAGTAGTGATAGCAACCCGTATGGTACTGTTTCCATTGGTAACATTCATCAATACATATCAATTCAAAAATATTATATCGGGGTTCGTGGAACCGCCGAATGCATGTCGCAACAGACCCGCCGAAGGTTCCTGCGCATCGCCACCGCAACCGCCACCGGCTCGATCGTGGGCGTCGCCGCCGCGGACGACGCCGCGACGGTCTCTCACCACGAGACCTTCGCCAACGGACTCGACGGATGGTCGATCGATGCCGATGTCGCCGACGGGGTGGAGGAAGGCACGGACTGGTCCGTCGGCGTCACCGAGGACCGATCGCTCGTCGACGGGCGCGCTGCCTCGCTAACACTCGACGCGACCGCCGGCCACGGCGGCATCTGGATCGCACGCGAGTTCGACGTGGAGCCCGGCACCGCCTACTACGGCGATATCGGCGTCTCCGGGTGGAGCCCGGTCGAGAGTGAGATCGATCTCTCGCGGATCCGCGTCTACGCCGGTCCCGAATCGCCGACGTCCCTCGAGGACTTCCCGACCGCGCTCGAAGCCTGGCGCCTTCACGGCGAGGTCGGCGGCCTCGTCGAACCGCTCAACCGGACCGAGGGCTGGGACGAGTTCCAGACCGGCTGGGAGACCCCAGCGCTGTCGACGGACACGATCACCCTCGCCGTCGGCATCCAGTCCGCCTGGGAGATCGATCTCGAACACGCAATCGACGACGTCGTCATCGAACTCGAACCGCGGTGACGGCGCCGACGGACGGCGGCACCGACCCTCGATCGCCGCTGGGACCGGCGATCGAGCGAACCGGGGGGCCATTCGGCGGTGGGTTCGTCCGCTTTTTTTTCCGAACGCCACGTCGGGGAGCTGTGCGGCCGCGAGGAACGGCGATCTGTCGACGGGCCGAGTCTCCACATCGGTGATCGGCCCCGCGAGAACGCAACGCATTCCCGTGGCGGCGGTCAATCACGCTCCATGACCGACGACGTGGACGTAGATCGGTGGCGCCGCGAACTCGCTGCAAAGCGCGCTGAGAAAGACGATTTCTTCGCCGACCATCCCCAGTCGCCGATCCCGCCGGACGAACGCGACGAGTTCGACGGGCTCGCGTACTTCGAGCCGGACCCCGCCTACCGTGTCACGGCCGACGTGACCGTCCACGACGACCCCGACGTGGCCTACATGGACACGCAGACCGGCGGGGAGATGCGGTACCTCGCGGTCGCGACACTGTCGACGACACTCCCCGCCGCAGATCCCGATCGGGACGACGTTCCCGTCGAGATCGATAGCTATCGCCAGGAAGGCGCGAACGACGAGACGTTGTTCGTCCCGTTCCGCGACAAGACGACCGGACAGCAAACCTACGATGGCGGGCGGTACATCGAGCTGGCCGCCGAGCGGTCGCTCGAGACGGGCGACGAGATCGTCGTCGACTTCAACCTCGCGTACACGCCCTTCTGCGCCTTCTCGGAGGCATTCGAGTGTCCGAAACCGCCCGAGACCAACTGGCTCGACATCGCGATTCCGGCCGGCGAGCGGACGCCCTGAACTGGGGTCCGTCCCGCCGAGACTGAGACGGCAGCCTTCGATGCAGTGGTCGCACGAGGCTGGGAACTGTCGAACCTTCTTGTATTGTCTGAAAAGATGTCTACACCCACATTTCCAGTGGACGTCAGCCGTGCGTCAGACGCCGAGTGAGACCCCCTGCGTCGAGTTCACACGCCCCTCGTGTCATGATGGCGTAGTTCCAGTCGAAGTAAAGGGGTTCTGTGCGTCGATATTCGGCCGAATTTGCCCAGTTGACGGTGTGTAACGACGATTCGTTCGACTGGAGTGTCAGACGGACGACCGACGGAGAGGGAAGAGTCGTGGGCGTCGATTTCGGTGACATGAGCTAGTCTGTCCCGATATTCCACGTGAAATGAGGGGGTATCGCAAGTGAATCGCCGTCGGTTGCCGAGGGTGCTCGTCCGAGGCGACTTTCCGGACCGGTACCCTCACTCGGCGACGCCGACCGTCAGCAGCGTCCCGAACTCGCGATAGCGTTCGACCATGTCCTCGCGGCGCTCCCAGTCGTCAGTGGGGAAGGCCGACTCGTCGGGAATATCGACCTCGCGGTCGGGAATCGTGTCCTGCTCGGCGACGTGAAGGCCCGCGTCGCGGAACGCCTCGCGGTACGTCGTCGCGTCCCAGCGGGTCATCTCCACGGAGATCCGATCCTGCCACTCGTGAGAGTGAACGTTCTCCTCGTAGAAGTTGACGCCGCAGTAGAAGGTGCCGCCAGGACGGAGCACGCGGGCGATTTCTCGGAGGGTTTCGTGTGGATCGGCGGCGTAGTAGAACGCCTCCATCGACCAGACGTGATCGATCGCGTCCGTGGCGAACGGCAGCGAACCGAAGTCGCCGACGACGTAGCCGACCTGCGGATCGTCGGTGTAACTCGCGGCGTTTTCGGCCATCTTCGGCGCCCCGTCGAGGCCGTAAACGGTGCCGGCGTCGTAGGTATCGCGAATCGCCCGGCCGGCGTAGCCGCTTCCACAGCCGAGATCGAGGACGACGTCGCCGGGTTCGACCGGCAGCCGCCCGAGCGCGTGTTTGGCGGTCGCCCAGTGGCGGTCTTCCATCCCTCTGTCGCGACCGTCGGCCGCCCACGCGTCGAACTCCGCACGTACGCTCATAACGGGACAGTCGGCGTGACCGTTGAAAGTCCGTTCGACATGGATCGGAAGGAGTGGTCGACGTGGGCCGGGTGGAGTGGTCGACGTGGGCCGGGTGGAGTGGTCGACGTGGATCGGAAGGAATGGGCGCCGTTGGTCGGACGGTGTGTTCGAGGTGAATCGAGCGTCGGAGAAACGCCCGTAGTGCGGTTCGGAACCACCTGTGGCGCGGTTCGGAACCACCCACCCACGACGGGCCATACGTCACCCCGGATCCACACCGTTTATGGTCTGGCCCGTTCCTCTTTCGCGCACTATGGAGTACGCGCTCGACATCGACGGCGCACCCGAAACCGTTCCGGGGGGAACGGGGATTCTCTTGTTACACCCGAGTACCGGTGAAACAGATCGTATCGACACCGACTTTCTGAAGTCAGACACCGATCGCTTTCTCGTCGTTTCGACCCGAACGACCGCTCGCGAGGTGAGCCAAAAGCTAGAACACTACGACGTGGACGAGCGCTGTGCTGACATCCTCGACACCCTGAGCATCGAACGCGGCTACTCCCGGCGCTCGAAAGACCACGTCTCCTACGTCTCGGCACCCGACCACGTCGACGGGATCGTCTCCGGCGTCGCCGACTTCTTCGAACGGACCGACGGAAAACGCCGGCTCAGCTTCGACTCGCTCACCGAGCTCGCTTACTACGCCGACGAGGACGAGGCGCTCACCGCGGCCGAACGCATCCTCGCACTCCTCGAAGACAACGACGCCGTCGGCCTCTTTCACCTCTCCGTCGAGGTGCACGACCAGGACGTCTTAGACGAGTTCGCGACGCTCTTCGACGTCGTGATCGAACTCGACGAAGATGGGACCACCAGCGTGGAGTATTGAGCAGCGGGCTCGGGCGAACGACCCTCAGCGGACGACGAGAGTAAATCTGACCCCCCGAGAGTACGTCGTATCACGTCGGGAGTTCGTCCCATCAGTCCGAGAGCGTGTCGTATCACGTCGAAAATGCGTCCTCTCAGTCCGAGAGTGCCGCGAACGTCCGGTCGGCCCACTCGATCGCGAACGCACTGGCGTGGTCCCGGTAGGCCTCGGTGTCCAGTGCGTCGAAGGGCTTCGGCAGGTCGAGCCCGTGTTTGATGGCGCTACAGGCTAGCTCCGTCGCATCGGCGAACGAGGTTTCGCCCCGTGCGACAGCACCGGGGAGCGATTCCACCCGTCCTTCGAGTCGAGCGCCGGCGTCGCGCCACTGTGCGGCGAGGTCGGGTCGATCCGATTCCCAGGAGGAAAACTCCTCACGCGTGTGAAGGCCGATCCAGCCGTCGTACAACGCGGCCGCGATCTGGTAGGTTCCGGCCGGACCGAGATCGACGGCCGCGTCGAGGTCGCGATAGCCGGACTCGAAGAAGCCGAGAAAGTGTTCGGGAACGTCCAGTGAACACTCGACGATCGCTTCAGCCAGCAGGAAGTCGACGAAGCCCTCTGGCGACCCCTCGAGACGAGGTTTGACCAGGACGATCGGTGGGGTCGTCTGTCGCGTCCAGACGACGCTGCCGTCGCCGGGCATGCCGATAGTGAACGTCGTACTCGCGTATCGCTCGAGGACGTCCGGCCCCGTCGGCGGGATCCACTCGGTCGGGTAGTGACTCGGCTCGAGTGCGTCGACGAGGAGGCCGAGTTCCTCTGCCTGTGCCGGCGGCAGGGTCTCGAAATCACCCGCCGCATCGTAGACGAGCAGTTCCGGCGCGTACGCAGCTCGGACCGAGTCGACCGGCGGTGAGAGCGTTCGCTCGCTGAACATCACAGCAGTCCGAGCTGGACGACGAGTGCGACCGAAACGACCGCAGCGACGGCGACGGTCGAGAGGACGATTTTGGTTGCCTGACTCATGACTGAATGGAGTCGATCCGGTCGCATAAATCCATCCGTTCGCCGGCTCACCCGCCAGTCGTCGGTTCGATCTGGCCACCTGTTCACCGGGTCGGACTGGCGACGAACTCTGAACGCGTTGGGATCGCCCCAGGACTCCGAACGGACCCCTCCGTTTCGACTGGAAATTCAGATCGATCGCCAATAGGCCGGATACGGCGAATCTATTCCTCGACCGTCGGCGTATCTCCAGGTGAAATGAAGGGGTGGGTTCCGGCGTTAGTCGGCTCCGGCACCTGGAGCTGACGAACGATCGAAGATAGAGACACGTGACGGCCGCAAGAAGCGATCGATGGACCGATACCAGTCGGCGCAGCGATGCCGTTCGCGGATGAAGTGCGAACGGATCGGAGAACGGGCCGTCAGGAGTCGTGCCAGCTCTCGGGGACGTTGATCACGTATCGACCGTCTTCCTGGAGGGAGACGATGTGTTCTTCCCGATCGTACAGCTCCATCAGGTTGAGTTCGTACTGCCCGGGGTTGACGATCTTGATGCTCTCGAACTGCTGGTTGAGTTCCTCTCTGAGCTGGTCGATCGAGGGTTGGTCGGTTTCCGGTTCGCTCACGACGCGACCGTCGTCTGGACGGTCCCGCGCGTCGGTTTCTCGGGTGCCGTCGGACGCGTCGGTCGTTGCCCCCTCGGTTCGACTGGAGACGGCTTCAGTGTCGGTGGCGGTTCGGGGGAGTTCGTCGGGCGAGACGACGTCGCTTCGGGCGGTTGCCTGTGCGTCGTCTTCCTCGCCGTTCACCCACTCGAAATCGTCCGCCATCGCGTCCGTACCCGCTTCCGCAGGCGACTCGTCTGCGAACGAGCCGTCGAGCCGACCATCCTTCTCGGCCGGTCGGCGCGCCGTCTCGGGCCACTCGCGATCAGGGGCCTGTCCCGAGGTAGCACTGGCCGACGCCGGATCCTGGTCCGCCGTCGCCGTCGCGTCTGCCGGTTGCTTCGATTCCGTCGCTGGGGTCGCCTCGCCACTGGAGGCGTCGTCCGATGCCTCGCTCGTAGCGGGCGCGAACTGGAACTTGTTGCCACCGCAGTCCGGACAGCCAGAGAGCATCTCCTTCGAGCCGTCGGGAAATCGTCGGTCGCAGTTCGTACACTGGTGTGGCATCAGTTGCGAGAGACGAGCGCGCTGATGAGCGTTTCGTCCTTGTGGAGTGTCTCGATCTGGTTCGCCGGGCCGATCGCGGTCAGTTTGGCGTTCGAGGAGTCGCCGCCGACGAGGCGACCCAGGAACGACGAATCGCGGGTATCTGACCGGGGATAGGTTTCGATCTCGATGCCGTTGAACTCGTCCGGGCTGATCTCGGCCATCGTCACCTCGATGAGTTTACTCTCCTCGTCGGGCGAGAGTCCCTCCTCCAGGATGACGATGTTGCCGTCGTGGACGCCATCTAAGATCAGGCGGATCTTCTCCATGCTGGTCAGCCCATCCATGCGTGCACCGCTCACGAGGTCGATCTGGACGCCGTCGCCGTCGTCCGGTTGTTTGGCCTGTGGCATGGTTCACCCGAAGTACTCCGCGATGTTGTCGTAAACCTCGTCCATGTTGTCGCCTTCCTTCGCCGAGAGGGGGACGGTCTGGTGCTGCGGGAAGGCGTCCTCGATCCGCTTGATGCTCGAGTCGTCGAGGTCGATCTTGTTCGCGAAGATCAGGACGGGCAGGTCTCGCGATTCGATGATCCCGATGAGCATCGTGTTGACCTGCGTGATCGGATCCTCCGCACTATCCAGGACGTAGATGACGCCGTCGACGTCTTCGCGAAGCCAGTGCATCGCCTCGGCGACTCCTTCGGTCGCTTCGCGAGATCGGCGGACGGCGTCGTCCTTCTCCATCTCGTCGGTGAACTCCTCGTAATCGACCTTCGTCGTGACACCGGGCGTGTCGACGATATCGATCGTCACCGTCTTGCCGTTGCGTTCGATCTCGACGTTCTCCTTGCGTCGCGCGCGACGCGTTTCGTGTGGAATGTGGCTCTCGGTTCCGACGGCATCGCCAGTCCAGTCGCGCGCGATCCGATTCGCGAGCGTCGTCTTTCCGGCGTTCGGTGGACCGTAGATACCGATGCGCTTGGGCTCTTCGTCGGAGAAGAGCCGATCGGTGGCCCGAGAGATACTATCTTTCAATCCTTTGAGCAGACCCATCTATGGCAACCTCCTGCACCCGCGGGTGCGTCTGGCCAAACGACAGGTTCGCATTCACTTAAGCCTACGTCAGACGATAGTCTCACGAATCGGTGAGTGAGCGAGAATTCCGACCGATAACCTGGGTGAGTGGATATTCGCTGGTGTGCGGAACTCTCGACTGGGATCGGAGACGGCGACGGATGTGTGACCGGAATCGATGATGGATCTGTGATCCTCGGGAGTTGTCAGTGGCCTCCCCAACCCCCCAGTTTCGCGTGGAGTCGTGATCAGACAGAACAGAATTCGGCCGAGAGAGTCGACTGCCGGGGAGTCTCACCGACTGTAGCACTTACGAGAATCAGATCTATATTGAGAGGAGAAGCCGCAATACTGACGAATTCGGCTTTGGTCGAGTGAGTTCCATCGATAACACCGCAACGCTTCGGGAGAATGGGCTGTGCGCCGTTCAGTTGTCCGGATCGGCGAGACGTTCCACGTGAATTGTACCCACAGATCGTTCCCAGCGATCGATCGGTGAGGAACCAACAGTCGAGATTCGATCACGGCAGTATCCCAATCGTAGCGTGGACAAGACGATAATCCTTACCACGACATATGGTGTCGTCCGCCAGTGATAGATCCCCCACCCCACCATTTCGAGTGGAACAGAAAACTCCCCTACCAGTCGATGAGCGGTGGACCGGCTGCCATGATTGAATCCCCAGCGGAGGAATGGGCCTTCAGCGGCGCTACACACGATATTCCGACAGCTCTACGAGTCGTATCAACGAAATCTAGATAATCGATCGAACAACAGCGACCGGAGCAGATTATCCTCTACAACAACACCACCCACCAACTCATCTTCTTCTAGTTGGTTTACGGATACTGTTTCAACCATACCATGATAAGTGTTCCTGTGTTAATAGCCTCTCGTCGAGGGTGGCCGTTTCACCGTTCCAGTCGAAACGAAGGGGATGGGGGGTCCACCGTTTCACCTCGAATAGCTTCGGAGACGTCCAGCCGCTTGTTCCGTCTTTCTCTCGTTTCCCTTCTCTCGTCTCTCCGGGGACTCTCGGCAGAGTCCCTCTCCGAGACAGCAACCTCTTCGAGACAGCAGCATCTGGACGAGCTGACCGCTCTGCGTAGGTGATTCCTGCCGTCGTCTCTCGTCCAGGTGCGGAGAACGGGTCGAAGTGGCGGTTCACCAGTCCCGGCACGGTTCGGGTGGACAGCGTTCACTCGGTTTTGGTCGATCGGTCCGATCGCTGCGAAGCAGGCAGCTCCGCACGAACGATCGATTACCTTCCCAGGAGAGACTATTCGGTCTCTTCTCAGGAGAACTTTCGAACGGTCACGTCGAGCGTGCTGAGATCGACGATCGGGGCGAAGCCCGAATCGGGGTCGATGTTGACGCTCTTCTGGAAATCCGTCTGCGCTTGCCAGCAACCCGAGTTGATCGCGAGCACGTCGTGATACTTGCCGAAGCCGAGTTTGTGGACGTGTCCCGTGTGGAAGATGTCGGGGACGGATTCCATCACGAGGTGATCTTTCTCTTCGGGAGCGAGTCTTGTGTGGCCGCCGAACTGCGGGGCGACGTGGCGTTTTTTCAGCAGCTGGTACATCGCTTTGTGCGGTTCGTCGTAGCTCGCTTTCTCCGACGGCAACTCCGCGATCACTTCGTCGAGCGAGACGCCGTGGTACATGAGAATCGAGACGCCCTCGATCTCCACGGTCGAGGGGTTACTCACGATCTGTGGATCGTGGGCGGACATGATCGATCGCAACTCCTCGTTGAACCCCGGTTGCGGTTCGGCCAGCCGAACGGCGTCGTGATTGCCAGGGATCATCACGATGTCGAGGTCGCCGGGGACCCGTTTGAGATACTCGTTGAAGGCCTCGTACTGTTCGTAGATGTCGATGATGTCGAGTTCCTCGTCCTGGTTAGGGTAGACGCCGACGCCTTCGACCATGTCCCCAGCGATACAGAGGTACTCGACGTGCTGGGCCTCCTCGGTGTGGAGCCAGTCGGCGAAGTCGTTCCAGGCGTCGGCCATGAACTCCTCGCTGCCGACGTGGACGTCGCTGATTAGCGCGGCCTCGACGTGTCGATCGGCGGTCTTCGGCTCGTGCGTTCGCGGCACGTCCGGCGAGTACATGCTATCGACGAACGCGATCCCCGAGTCATCGGCGAGCGTCCCCTCCATCGCGATCACCTCGTCTCGCAGCAACTCGTCGACGAGGTCGACGTACTCGCGATCTTTCATCACGAGGAAGGGAAACGTCCCGGTCGTGTCCTCGAGTTCAACTAGCCAGTGACCGCTCGCCGTCGAACGGATGTCGTTCACCAGGCCGATCATCGCGACGTCGCTACCGCCGGGCATACTCTCGATCGAACTCGCCGGTCGGTGGTTGACCCGGCCGCTCAGCTTCGAACTGAGTTTGTCGAGTCGATCCCGAAAGACGGCGATGAAGTCGCGATACTCACCGGTCCCGGTACTCTCACCGGTCATGTCGCCACGAACGGCGATGTCGCGCTGTGACCGATCGCCGGCACGCTCGAACCCCCCTGTTTCAACTGCATCCACGGCCGCCTCGTCGGACGGATCCGTGGCTCGCTCTCCAGGTGAAGTGGTGGGGTCCTGGCCAGCCGTGTCAATTTCAGCGCCCCCACCGGTGTCGGTGGCCTGTACGGACGCGCTCGCTCCCGCTGCTGGCTCTGATGAAGGCGATACATCCCGAGTGCTCGCAGAATCTTCGTCGAGCACTCGTTCGACGTCGTTCGCGCCAATAACCAGCGTTTCATCTGGAGTGTTCTCGAGCACAATATCGAGGGCCTGATCCGGGTTCGGCCGGGAGGCGAGCAGCGTCACGGCTTCTCGCTCGGCGTTGTATCCGTGCGCCGTCAGTTGCTGGACGATCCGGGCCGGACCCTCGAGTGGCACAGCACGGAATTCGCGACCGCGCCCAAAAACGTATTGACTCTCACTCGGAGACTGATTTTCACCTGGGGATGGGTTGCCCACTGGGCAGCACCGAATCACCTGCGGGAGCAGAAGGTTGATTTTCTACCCGCGTGAACGGGGCTGTAATGACCGACAGGGGGTCCGACTCACCACCGGACGAGTCGGATCGTACCGGCGACCGAGGCGATGGACCCGCTCCTAGGCCGTCGACCGAATCGGAACGGGCGTCCGATCCGTCACATCGACACCCGCGAGGCTCGGAGACGGCGAAGTCGTCGGGCGGCGACGACGCGGAGTCACGTGAGCTCGGTGGATCGGGTGCCCGTGAGTATTCGAGCGAATCAGGCGGGTCGAGTGCCGACGAAGATCGGCCGAGCGCCCGTGGTGACCGGCCGGTCTCCATCGAAGACGACGGGATCCTTCGCTGGTTCCTCAAAGCGGATTCCGGCGCCGTCGTCTACGTCCGGGATATCGCCTCGAGTGTCGGGTTCGTCATGCTGATCGCGCTCATCCTGTTCGGCGTCAGTGGCGTCTGGCCGCCGATGGTCGCCGTCGAAAGCGGGAGCATGGAGCCGAACATGGAGCGTGGCGACATGATCTTCGTCGTCGAGGACGACCGCTTCGTCGGCGACGGGGCGATCGGCGAGACGGGAATCGTGACCCGCGCGGTCGGGAGCGAGACCGGCCACGACAAATTCGGAAATCCGGGTGACGTCATCATCTTCCGTCCCGGCGGATCGGAGTTCGAGACGCCGGTGATTCACCGCGCGATGTTCTGGGTCGAGAAAGACGAACGGTGGACCGAGACGAAGGCCGACGCTAACGCGCTCGGCGGGGCGTCATGTAACGAGCTTGCCACCTGTCCCGCTCCGTACGACGGGTTCATCACCAAGGGCGACGCGAACGGAGGCTACGACCAGCATCCGAGCTACGGTGCTGATCCGTCGCAGGTCGTCAAACCCGAGTGGATCGAAGGGAAGGCCGCGTATCGAATCCCGTGGCTCGGCCAGATCCGTCTCGCCGTCGACGACGTCCTCGGGAACGGCATCCCGCCCGAAGAGGCAGCACCAATCGCCGCCCTCGGCGGTGGACTGGTCCTCTCGCGGCGCGTGACGTAACCGGTCGTAGTCGCGGTTTCGTCGGTTGGGGGCTTCGTCGGACGGAGAGTCAGATTTGTCCGTCCGATGTGGACGTTCGATCCGCCCGATACGGACGGTCGAAGCCGATCCCGTTTTTTTCATCTCGGTTTCGACATCGTGAATCGCGCGTCCCGATGCTCGGTGGACACGCGGCTGACTGGGCAGAAACTGGCCGATTCCACTCGAAGGAGGGGGCTCGTGTCGGTCGGCAGACTGCCGATCGAACGGATTCCGGAGACACAGCCTGGTCGCGATCAGTTGTCGAAACGGGCCTGTACGAAGGGTTGGACGTCGTCGATGTCGGAGAGTCGGGAATCGGATCGGAGGACTACTTCCGTCTCTTCGAGTGGAACGGAGAGGCTGATCTCTTTCGTCCGGCCGTATCGGCCCTTCGAGACGACGACGGCGTTGACGATTCCCAGCATGTCGAGTTCGCTGATGAGGTCGGTGACGCGACGCTGCGTGAGGACGTCCGTATCGAGTTCCTGACAGAGCCGTTTGTAGATGTTGTACACCTCGCCGGTGTTGATGCTGTGGACGCCGTTCTGCTCGAGCATGATGATCGAAAAGAGGACGAGTTTGCTCTGCGTCGGGAGGGTCCTGACGACCTCGACGACGCGATCCAGTTCGATCTTGTCCTGGGCCTGGCGAACGTGATCCTCGACGATGGTGTCCGTCTGGGATCGTTCGGCGAGTTCCCCGGCCGTCCGGAGCAAGTCGAGCGCGCGACGGGCGTCCCCATGTTCCTGCGCGGCGAACGCCGCACAGAGTGGAATCACGTCGGGTGAGAGGGCGTCGCCTTTGAACGCGACGTCGGACCGATGCTGGAGAATGTCCCGGAGCTGATTCGCGTCGTACGGTGGGAAGACGATCTCCTCCTCACCGAGTGAGGACTTCACGCGCGGATCGAGGAAGTCGGTGAACTTCAGGTCGTTACTGATACCCATGATCGAGACGCGCGAGTTCTCGAGTTCCGAGTTCATCCGCGAGAGGTTGTAGAGCGTATCGTCGCCGCTCTTCTCGACGAGCTTGTCGATCTCGTCTAACATGATCACGACCACGCGTTCGGAGTAGTCGACGGCGTCGAAGAAGACGCTGTACACCCGGTCGGTCGGCCACCCGGTCATCGGCACTTCTTCGAACGAGTCGCGGTCGTCCTCGAGCTCCTCGATGCGTTCGGTGACGGCGTCGATCGAGTCGAAGGGCGTGTCCGCGAGCGGGTGCGTGGGTGGTACTTCGTCGACCCCCGTCGCTTCGGCTGCAACACCGCCGTCATCGTCGTCTCCGTCGCTCGAAACGACTGACTCGTCCTGGAATTGAACCGTCGGTTCTGACTCGGGATTTGCCGTTGTGGACGGCGCTTCGTCGGTCCCATCGACCCCGTCCGTTTCAGGTGGAGATTCAGCGCCGTTATCGCCCGTTTCGTCCGCCGTCGACTGCGACGACTGGTGTTCGTCGGCTTCGGTCGTCGACGACTTCGTGGCGTCCGTCCCACTCCAGTCGTCGTCGATCGATTCGGCACGGTCCTGGAGATCCGTCAGTTCGTCGAGTCGGTCGTCGATCCACTCGTGGTTCTTCTCGATGAACTTGTTCGCGAGCTGGGCGAGAACGCGGTACTGGGTGTCGGTCACCTCGCAGTTGATGTACTCGACCTCACAGGGGACGCTGTACTTCGACGAGGTCTGTTCTAACTCCTGGCTGACGAATTTCGCACTCGCCGTCTTCCCCGTTCCCGTCTTGCCGTAGATCAGGATGTTGGACGGGGTTTCCCCGCGCAAGGCGGAGACGAGGATCGTCGCCATCTTGTTGATCTGGTCGGATCGGTGGGGCAGTTCGTGTGGCGTGTACGACGGGCGAAGGACTTCCTTGTTCTCGAAGATCGGTTCGCCACTGAGGAGATCGTCGAAGAGTCCCTGATTCGACTCGTCGTCCCCGAGCGATCGCTCCTCGGGCGCGGTTCGAAAGCCCGGTGTGGAGCCGATTCCGTCGGTGTCGTTCGTGTGCGAGTTGTCGTCAGCCATCCGTCGTACGTGCCCCCCTTTGTTTCAACTGGAGATGATCCGCCGCATTCGTCGAAATTGCAGGACAAACGTCCTGTGGACCTAATTTTGGTATTCTGAGATACCCTCGAAGGTCCAGTTGATGCAGACGAACCAGATGAAGACCTGCCTATTAAATCTATCCTTCTCGAAACCAGTCACCGACCGTGATCGAACGCAACGACGTTCAGTACACGGCCGATACGGAATAGGTGAATACCATCGCTCGCGGAACCGTATCCTGTGGAAGGGTTTCAGGTGGAGTCTGCCGTGTCGTCCAGGCGAAACCGTCGCGTCGGTTCGCCCTCGAACGGCGGCCCCGCTCCGACGTCTTCGAAGCCGCCGGCCTCGAGCCGCTCGCGCTGGCGCTCGTTTCCGATCGGGACGACGGCTTCGACCGGCATCGATTCTGCCCGCGCGAACGAGATCGGCTCCTCCAGGAGGCGCCGACAGGCCTGATCCGATCCGCGCACGTTCGTCACGAAGACGGTGTCGGCGTCGGCGTCGAAACTGACGAAGCCGAGGATGTCGGTTTCCTCGTCAGCCCCGGGCCGGGCGTCCGTCGCCGATTCGTCCCCTGACGGGGTGTCTCCGCCGGACGGCGCCGGTCGATCGTCGGTCGACGGTACAGCGACGCGAACGGTCCGGGTGTGGAGCTGGGACCTGAGGACGTCCGTCGGGGCGTCTGCGAGCCCGGCGAGGGCCGCCGCGTCGGCTTCTCTGGCGTCTCGGACGTTCATTTGCCGACCTCTACGGAAGCCAGCCTGAAAGATGTCCCTCTCGAACCCGACCGGCCCGTCGAACGTGCGCTGTTGCCCGAGGGCGAGGGGGCACAACGCGGCCGTCCGCTGCTCGTCGGTGGCGCTCTCCGGGAGTGGGTAAAATTCCGTCCGAGGGACAGGGTTATCACCAGTCTTCCCAAACTGGCAGCCATGTCGAACCGGGTCTCGAACGGGTTGGATCGGACGGCTATCGGGGTGGTTTCGTGCGCGTCGTAGCCAAGTTCGGCGGGACGAGTCTCGGCAGCGGTGATCGGATAGCCAGAGCGGCCGACTCGATCGAGGCGGCAGTCGCCAACGGCCACGAGATCGCCGTCGTCGCGAGTGCCATGGGATCGACGACCGACGACCTCATCGACGACATCACGTTCGAGGCGTCGGACGCCGACCGTGCGGAGATCGTCAGCATGGGCGAACGAACGTCAGTCCGGATGGTGAAAGCGGCACTGACGGCACGGGGCGTCGATGCGACGTTCGTCGAACCCGGCGATCCCGAGTGGCCGGTCGTGACCGACGAGTACGGCGAGGTCGACGTCTCGGCCACGCGAGAACGGACCGAAGCGCTCGTCTCGACGCTCGACGAGACGGTCCCGGTGATCACTGGGTTCCTCGCAGAGGGACCTGATGGAGCCGTCTCCACGCTCGGGCGAGGTGGCTCGGACACGACTGCCGTCATGCTCGGGTCGTACATGGACGCGGACGAGGTCGTCATCGTGACCGACGTCGAGGGCGTCATGACGGGCGACCCACACGCCGTCGAGGGGGCACGTAACGTCGGCGAAATCTCCGTCGACGAACTTCGAAACCTCTCGTTTCGCGGTGCCGAGGTCGTGGCACCGTCGGCCCTTTCCTACAAGGACGAGGCCCTCGACGTCCGCGTCGTTCACTACCAGCACGGCGATCTGTTGACCGGCGGCACGACGATCGAGGGGACCTTCGAGAACCTCATCGACCTCCGCGAGCGCCCCCTCGCCTGCCTCACCGTCGCCGGCCGGTCCATTCGCAACGAATCCGGCGTCTTTCAATCGCTCGCGGGTGCGCTCGGCGACGCCGGCATCAACATCGACGTCGCTGCGAGCGGCCTCGACAGCATCACCCTGTACGTGGACGCCGAGGAGGCCGGGCGAGCGGAGAACATCCTCCACCAGCAGGTCATCGAACGGCCGGAGGTCGCGTCCGTCACGGTGGACGAGCCGCTCGCCATCATCCGCCTCACGGGTGGCGAACTTCCGACACAGCCGGGAGTCATCCACGAGATCGTCGACCCCTTCGCCGAGGAGCGCATCCAGATTCACGACCTCGTCACGTCGGCCACCAGCGTTGCCATCGTCGTCGCCTGGTCGGATCGCGAACGCAGTCTCGAACTCGTCCAGGATCTGTTCTGAACGCGGAAACGTCACGTTGCCCGCCTTTCGTCACGGTCCGCCGTCGAACGAATCACGGTAATCGGCGCGTAACGAAGCGGGTATTCGGTGGCTCGTCGGATATGACCGACGACGTACCCGTCACTGAACTATTCGAAGACGTCGAGGCCGACCCGGACGCGATCATCGCCGCCTACGGCGCCAATTCCCCCGAGGATCTCGTCGACGGGCCGGGCGAGCACGATCCACACCCTGATCCGGTTCTCGACGGTGACGTCGACGGGGCCGTAGAGCGACTCACCGAACTCGCCGACCTGACGCTCGACTCGACCAGCGACGATCACGGCCCCCGCGACGACCCCACGGACTCCGCCACCGAGCCCGACCCGTCCGCCGGGGCGACTCCACAGACCGATACCGACACAGACGGCCCGCGATACACCGCCGATTCGGTCGGTGGCGGCGTGACGGTCGACGTGCTCCCGGGAGACGGCGAGAGCCTCGGGGAGTTCCTCGGACTCGACGACACTCAGGAGGCGTCGACGGACCACGAACCCGTCCTCGTCGGACCCGAGCCGGCGGCGACCCGGGTTTCGAACGAATCGTTCGGGCCGGCGGCCACCCCTCCAACCGCCGACGGCCCAGGCGCGGGACCGGCGACGTGGCGACGAGCCGGGAATCGACCGGATCCCACACAGACCGACGCTGACGCAGCAACCGAACGGGAGACCGAACTCGCTTCGTCGGTGTTCGAGTGGGTCTCCTGAGTTGCGCTTTCACACTGCTCGGTGCACGAGTCAAGGGTACGGACGGTAGCATTCTGTTCGAACGGCCAGGAGAACAGTTTGCGCTCCAGTCGGGCTTCGAACGGCGACGAGCGGTACTGGCGTCGCGCGGCGAAACACCGCTTACCTGCTGACGACCGTCCGTGCGCGGTCGGTCACCGACTGCGTGGACGATTCCTCTCGACCGCCGAGGTACTCCTGCACGACTGCGGGAATAGCCGGGCCCTCGGTACTTTCGCCGCTGATCCAGTCGGGAACCATCGATTCCAGTTCCTCGCGGCGCTGGTCACGCATCGTGGCGTAGCGACGGAGGACGAGGCCGACACCGATGAAGAGCGCGGCGTCTCTGAGTTCGTGGCGGAAGCGCGTCGAATCGTCCCTGAGAGCGATGGCCTTGACGAGCGAGACGCCGCCGATGGCGAGGTAGACGAGGCTCGTGCGGCGGGGGTTGCCGGTGAGTAGCTGTTTGGGGGTCATCCAGCCACGTCCTACCACGTCACCCGTGATAGCCGTTCGGTCACGTTCACCCAGGCGAGAATGTGCGACCGCCGTCGACCACGCCGAACCGCTACTCGCCGCGAGCGAGTCGCGATCCGATTCGGGTGGGGAGGCCGGCCTCCGTGACGCCGTCCTGGACGCGTTCGATGTCGTACTCGACCCGGTGGGTCTCGACGGTCATCGCGTCGAGATCACAGATGGCATAGGCCGCTCGCGGATCGCGGTCGCGGGGCTGGCCGACACTCCCCGGGTTGACGACGATTCCGTCTGCGAACCGCTCGGCGTGCTGGACGTGCGTGTGTCCCATGACGAGGACGTCCTCGTCCGTTAGCATCCCCGACGAAAACTCCTCGGGGTAGGTGTAGCGATCCGGATCGTCGGGATGGCCGTGGACGATTTTCAGTCGGCCGTCGAACAGCGTTCGTTCGTCCGGGAGCGACGCGAGCCACTCGCGCTGGTCCTCGTCGAGAACCGTGAGTGCGTGCTCGACACCGGCAGCGGCCATGTCGTTGAACTGAAATCCTGTTTCCGTGACGACGGCCCGATCGTGGTTACCCATCACGGTCGGAACGTCGCGCTCGCACAACGCGTCGACGCAGTCGCCAGGCCAGGGATTGTAGCCGACGACGTCGCCGGCGCAGACGAGCGCATCCACAGCCGGGAGATCCGCGAGTACCGCCTCCAGCGCGACCCGGTTGCCGTGAACATCGGAGATGAGACCGATCTGCATTGCCTGAGCGGAGGGGTGCCAGCCGTATGTGTGTTTTTGCCCGCGACGGCGGTCGAGGTCGACGCGATGTCGCGCGATAGCGGCGTCCGACCGGTGTCGCCGTCAGTCTCGACCGTTCTCGATCGCGGTCGTGAACCCGTCGCCGTCCCGCGTCACACCCGCGGCGCAGACGGCGTGTTCGAAGTCGAGGTCGTACGCGACCGTCGCGGCCGTCTCGGCGTCCGTCGCGTCGAACTCGAACGCGGCCGGCGTGTCCCGTTCGTAGGTGGCGACCAGCGTGGGTTCGTCGACACGCTCGACGAGGAGGGCCTCGCGACGGACGGTCGCGATGGTGGCCTCGCCGTCGCCGTCGAGCACCCCCGCGATTCGCGGGGTATCGTAGTCGTCCTTCTCGAAGTCGAGCGCCAGCAGCGCCGTCGCCAGCGCGTCGCGAGCGGGGTAGCCCAGTTCGAGCTTTTCGGCGATCGGATCGACGTGCGAGCCGTTGCCGATCGCTGCCGCCTCGCCACGCGGTGTCTCCACCGTGCGCAGGCAGTTGTAGGCTACGTACGGATTGTCCGTCTCCGGCGCGTCGGGCGTCGGCCCGACGGTCAGGGTGGTATCCTCGTCGCTCCGATCCGTGATATGGCGATTCGGGAACGAGCGCGACGACACGCGATAGGCAGCCGTTTCGGGACCGACGACAACGAAGCGTCCGACGTACATACGCGTGCATGCACTGGAAGCGGGTAAGTTGGTGTCGATTGCCAACTGGCGCCCACTCGTCGATCGGCGCGGAGAAATCGGAAATTTCGGAAGCGTACGCGTAGCGACTATTATTTATTCCGTGTAAGATGGTTACGATGTCAACGACGGTCTCCGAGTGCATCGACGCCCTCCAGCGCGCTGCCGCGGAACTTGGCCAGTCGCCGACGAAAGCGCAGTACGAAGCGTTGGGATTCACTCCGGCGTCGGCAACGATCATCCGGACTATTGGTAGCTGGAACGAGGCAAAGGTGAAGGCGAATCTCGAAACGTATTACTCTCGCGGTCCCAGGGTCAGTCCAAAACCGGACGATATTGACCTTCCTGACGATCGTGACTGGTCCTCGTTGTCAGTCGATCAGCGGTGGCATTATCGAAATCGAGAGTGGAACACGAAACGGACATTGCGTCGACGAACCCGTTTACGAGAATGGGTCAGAGACCAACGCCAGCAGCGAGGCTGTACCCGGTGTGGCATGAACGATCCCGGGTGTCTCGATTTTCACCATCGAAAAGACGAATCGAAGCGGATGAACGTGGGGGAGATGGTTACGTACGGGTACGGAAAAGACGCACTTCGTGAGGAGATTGCGAAGTGCGACGTCCTCTGTGCAAATTGCCACCGACTGCTACATCATCAGGAACCGTCGTGCGACCTCCGACGGTGGAAAGTGACGCAAAAACGGAAGAGCGGCGGCTGTACCCGCTGCAGTGAAGAGCGGGCGGCGTGCCTCGATTACCATCACACGGGTGAGGACAAATCGATGAGTGTTTCGCAACTCGTTGCCAACAACAGGCCAAAGGGAGAGGTACGCCGTGAGATGAAAAAGTGCGTTATCCTCTGTGCGAACTGCCACCGGAGAGAACACTACCATCCTTCGGATACGGCTTTACAAGCCGATCGACACTAACACGATTGGCTGGGTATAGATCGAAACCACTATACCTCAAACCGCCTTACGGCTGTGTACAGTCCATTAGGGTAGCGGCCAATCCTTCGAGCTTCTGGGGCTCGAGACCCTGGTTCGAATCCAGGATGGACTACTTCTCCGTCTATTGCTAACTCAGCGTTGCGTGTATCTTGGATATCCAAAATCCGTCCCACCGGCGTAGCGGGGACGCTACACATCCGACGTCGTCGTGAGCGAACCGAAGATTCGACCCGTCGTCTCAGATCCCGACGCCTTCGGCGAGCAGCTCGTGCGACCGTTTCGCGTCGTCGAAGTCGGGAATGGTGTGCTGAACGATGACGTCGTCGACGCCGACCCGATCGGTGAGTTGGGTGAGGACGGCGTCGATCGTCTTCGGACTGCCGGAGATCGAGCGTGACCACTCGCCCTCGGGGAGCGGATTCGGCGTGTGGTCGGGGACGCCGCCGAGTTCGTCGATCGCCGTCTCGATGGGGGGGATGCCGTCGCCGATGGTCCCACGGGCCATGCGCTGGTAGACCGCTTCGGTCGGGGCTCGCAGGCGGGCGGCTTTCTCGTCAGTCTCGGCACAGACCGCGTTGATCGCGAGCATGCCCGCCGGCTCGTCGGGCCCGGCGCCGATCGGCGAGGGGGTGAACGCCTCGCGGTAGGCGTCGAATGCGGGCTCGGCGAACTGCGGACGGATGAAGCCCGCGAAGCAGTACCGGAGGCCGAGTTCACCGGCGAGTTTCGCACTGGAGGGCGACGACCCGAGCAACCAGGGTTCAGGGGTGTCCTCGGCGGAGCGTGCGAGTTGCAGCCCGCTGTAGGGATGGTCGTCGCCGAACTCGTCGAGCGCGTGTCGGAGCGTCTCCTGGACCTTTGCGCGGTGTTCGGAATCGGCTTCCTCGGGCGTCTTGGGACTCGAATCGTAGCCCATGGCGCGGTCGGCCGCTGGCGGCCCCGTCGCTCGCCCCAATCCCATGTCGATCCGCCCGGGTGCCAGCGAGTCGAGGACGCTGAACGACTCCGCGACCTTGTACGGCTGGTAGTAGTTGAGCAGGACCGTTCCCGACCCCAGCCGGATCGACTCGGTCTCCGCGGCGAGATGGCCGAGCAACACTTCTGGCGTGGTCCCTGCGATGTAGCCCGCCATCCCGTGGTGTTCGGCGACCCAGAACCGCTCGTAGCCGAGGTCCTCGCCGAGCTGGGCGAGTTCGACGGTCTGTTCGTACGCTTCAGTCGCGCTCGAACCCTCGGGAACGTGGGAGAGATCGACGATAGAGAGGTCCATATGTCTGCCTGGGACCGGACGTTCAAACGGGTTGTCCATCCGGCAGTCTGCAAGGAACGCCGTTCGCTCGTCCGTCGGGCTGATACCCTTCGATCGTCGCGGCGGGCCAACGAGCGTGTTATCGAATCCCTCTGTAATTTCACATGGAAAGAAACAAACGAGTATTCCCTCGGTTTCCACCTGAAATAGGGGGGTGTTCGGGGGCTCGACTGGTGTCCGACGACCGAGCCGATTCTGGATCGCGGTACCGTAATGGCTACTTGATTCGAACCCCTGTTCGTGGATATGAACCGACGCGCGTATCTCGCGGCAACTGGTGTTACGACGGTCAGCGTCTTCCTCGGCGGCTGTCTGTCCGACGACGAAGACCGACCGCCTCATCCGGGCACCACCCTCGACGATCCGTCAGAGTACGACGTTTCACCGACTGGTGGGTATAACGTCCCGCTCGCCCCGGTCACAGACGTCTACGGCTCGTATCTGGACGACGACCTGCTCGTCCTCGACGCGCGGAGCGAGGCCGCGTATTCCCGATCCCGCGTCGAGGAGGCGAAACTGAGTCCCGCCGGCGCACCCGACTTCGACCATCCGACGGCCGACGTCGCCACCGATCGGCGGATCGTCACCTACTGCGGCTGTCCACATCACCTCTCGACGGCCCGCGCCGCCGAGCTGTACGACGAGGGCTTCGAGACTGTCTACGCCATCGACGAGGGTTTCGGCGGATGGACCGATAACGGCTATCCGACCGCAGGCTCTGGCACGGCGAAACCCGTCTCCTACGTCGTCGAGGGGAATACCGACGCCGCCGACGCCGGCGAGCAGGTATGGCTCCGCGAACCCGAAACCCGCCAGCAGTACGTCGCCAGGATCAAATCGAACGGCACCTGGGCGATGCACTTCGAATTCGTCGAGGTCGACGATGATACGCTGGCTGTGCTCGAGCTACCGAATGGGACGATCGAGCGCACGCTCGGCGACCTATCGAGCGAAACAGTCCGGCTGTAGTCACGCTCACGACCGGTCTCTGCGGCCGCGATCGGTTCGAGGTTTACTTCTCGACGGCGAGCAGCGCGACGCGTTCGCGGACGAGAGCCGCGAGCGTCGCGTCGGTCGTATCCCGTTCCGCCTCGTCGATGTCGAAGAACTCGGTCACCGTCCGCTCGTCGCACTCGTCGAGAACGGCCGTTTCCGCGAGGTCGAGTTCGCGGCGGAGGGCTTCGGCCGCACCCGCTTCGTCGCCGCCGGTGACGACGATCGCGGCGGGGCCAGTCCCCTCGTCGACGCCCATCTCGAGTGCGCGCTCGATCTGACGGCGGCCGGCGGCGTACAACAGGAGTTCGACAGCCGGATCGCGGGCGATGGCGTCGTCGTTCGCGATCGCTCGTTCGGCGCTCGCGACGGCGCGTTCGAGGTGTTCGGTACCGGCGACGTACCGGGCGTCGAACGCCTGTATCGTGACGTCGTGTCGCTCCGCGACTCGGTCGATCGTTGCCAGAAACGCATCGAGGTCGTCGATCCGAAGTTCCCCGCCGACGATCGTCACGTCATCGGTCGCCATCAGAAGTCACCCAGGCTGGACTGGTCCTCCGAATCGGGTGTCGTCGACGCGTCCGATCCGTCCTCGCTGGTCGATCCAGAGCTGGTGCCGGCTCCCGCGGAACTGGTCGCCTCGACTCCGTCAACCTGGATCGGCTCGACGCCGGCCATCGAGGGATCCTCGCGACCGGCGTTCTCGAGGATGTTCTCGGCCGTCTTGCGCCCTCGAAGAGCGCCGAGAACGATTCCCTTGTCTACGGTTCGTAAGTCGGCTGCCGACTCGACGCCGGCCTGGTAGAGCTGGCGAGCGCGCTTGCGACCGACGCCGCGGACGGAGACGAGCTCCAGGAGTTCTTCCCGGACGCCGTGTTCGACCCGTGCGCGCGCCTCGCGGACGGCGACGCTCCAGTCCGAACTGATCTCCGCGGCGAGCGTCTCCGCGGCACCGAGCAGCCACTCGGCAGTTTCGACCTTCCCGCGGAGGTCGCCGGGGCCGATGGAGTAGCGCTCGGTGAGGCGATCCTCGTCCATCTCGTCCGCCCAGTCTTTGAGGAGTGCGCCGGTCTTCAGCGCCGCGAGCCAGTCCTCGAAGCGGTTGTCCTCGTACTCGCTCGGGGCGTCGCCGAGCAGTTCGTCTTCCAGTTCGTAGTAGAGCTGCCCGTATTTGTCGTCCTCGCCCGAGCGCAAGTAGAGTTCGTACATGTTCGGCGTGCGGGCGATCAGCTGGTAGAGCCCCATCGCCGTTGGGCGGCTGCCGGCCGATTCGAGCCCGTGGACGATCTCCGCGGCGCTCATTGGATCGAGGTAGAGCCGCGAGACCGTGTGGCCCAGGTTCGTCGCCCGGAGGTCGACGTCCTGGTCGGCCTCCGTCGCGAGGTCGGCGGCAGACGTGAACGCGTCGTCGGCGGCATCCGCGTCGGCTCCGCTTCGTGACCCGCCGGCGGTTCCCCCCTCCCGTTCTACGAAATCGTTCCGTTCCAGATAGTCCAGCACGGTGTCGGTGACCGACTCCAGGCGCCCGCGTTCGTTCGTCTGACTCGCGTAGAGCGTCTCGTTCATGAACGAGAGGAGGCCGTCTCGCGTGCTGGCGAAGCCGGAGGCGATGGTCGCGAGGACGTGGGTTCGCAGCGCGGGTTCGGCCGCCAGTTTCGACCGGACGTCTTCGGCGTCGGCCCAGATGTACCGGTCGAACAGGTCGTCCTGCTCGTCGTGGCTCTTCGCGAGGAGGACGGCCTCGCCGTAGGGGTCGAGGCCGGGCCGACCCGCCCGTCCCATCATCTGGTGGACCTCGAGGACGTCGAGCGGGGTCATGCCGCCCGCGGTCGAGTCGAAGCGGCGCCAGTCACGGACGATTACGCGACGGGCGGGCGTGTTGACGCCGGCGGCGAGCGTCGGCGTCGCACTGATGACTTTCAGCAACCGGTCGCGAAAGGCGTCCTCGACGAGCGAGCGGTGTTCACTGGCCAGGCCCGCGTGGTGGAAGGCACCGCCTTTCTCGACGGCGGCCGCGAGGTCCGTGCTCGTCTCGCTGTCGCTGACGTCCCGGATGTCGTCGGCGAGCTCGTCGAGTGCCGCTTTCTCTTCGTCGGCGAGTTCCGGCGCGACGACGTTCGCGAGTCGGCGTGCTGCGGCCTCGGCGTTGCGCCGCGAGTTGACGAAGACGAGCGCGGAGGCGTCCTCGGCGACGATGTCCCTGACGAGGGCGTCCTCCTGGCTCTCCGAGCCGTCGACGGGCACTTCGCGCTTGCTGCCGTCGTCGAAGCTGATGGCGTTTCCGTAGTGAACGCCCATCTGGAGGTCGATCGGGCGCCAGTCGGAGGCGACGAGTTCGGCGTCGAGCCAGTCGGCGATCTCGCCGGCGTTGCCCACCGTCGCGGAGAGCGCGACCACCTGGAGCGCGGGGTTGAGCGCGCGTAACTTCGCGAGGGTGACCTCAAGCGTCGGGCCACGATTTCTGTCGTCGATGAGGTGGACCTCGTCGCTCACGACGCAGGTCAGGTCGGAGAGCCAGTCGGCGCCGTTTCGCACGAGCGAGTCGACCTTTTCGCTCGTCGCGACGACGATGTCGCGGGTGGCGAGCCAGTCGTCGGTGCTCTCGTAGTTGCCGGTCGTGACTCCCACGGAGACGCCGAACTCCTCGTAGGCATCGAACTCGTCTTTCTTCTCGCTCGCGAGTGCGCGAAGCGGGACGATGTACAGCGCCTTCCCGCCGCGTTCGATGGCCGAGAGCATCGAGAGGGCGGCGATCATGGTCTTCCCGCTCGCCGTCGGGACGGCCGCGACGAGACTGTCGCCGTCGGTGGCGCCGGCCTCGACCGCCTCCGCTTGCGGGGGATACAGCGACTCGATCCCCTCGTCCTGGAAGTGCGAGACGGCGCCGGGCGGGAGCCCCGACAGCTCCTCTAAATTCATTACCCGTGGTTGGGTCGTGCTCCGGTTTAAAGTGTCGTGTCGGACGGGGCGCGTCGGCGTTCGGCTGGGGGTCGGTTGGACCCGGTGGTCCAGTCGCCGTGGCAGGCCACCACGGGTCTTCACGGCCGTCGCCGATAGGCCGATGGGGCTGGGTGCCCAATCGGAGCTATGGCCGATCCCGACCACGTCCTCGTCGTCGCCCTCGGCGACCCGGACGACGAAGACGCGCTGGCACACGCCCTCCAGACGTTTCCGGGGGCGGCGGTGACGCTCCTCTCCGTGGTCGCCCCGCTGGATCAATCCGTGAGCGAGGGCCGAATCCTGGAACGGGGAGAAACGCGCCTCACGGAGGCCCGCAATCGAGCCGACGGACTTCGGTCGTCGGTCGATGACCCGTCGCGGGTGACGGTCACGACGTGTGAGGGGCCGCCGGCGGAGCTCGTTCCGTCGTACGTCGACCGCCACGAGGTCGATCACGTCGTCGTCTCCGGGCACGACATCAGTGGCATCGTCCGGCGACTCCTCGGCGACGGAATTCCGGAACTCATCGCGGAGCGGACCGAGGTACCGGTGACGATCCTGAAGTGAGATCGAGGCCGGATCGAGGCCGGTCGGGCCCTGATTCAGGACTATCCGCCAAGTCCGATCGCGAGCACCCGATAAAGCCCGTACCCGACGGCGATCGAGCTTCCCAGCGTTAACAGCCAGAACGAGACCGTGACGCCGATCTTGCGTCGGGAGACGCCGGCTGAACCGGCTGCGAGGCCGCCGCCGATGACACCCGAGAGGATGATGTTGTTGAGCGAGATCGGGATGCCGAGGACGATCGCCAGCTGGGCGATGACGAATCCGGGGACGAGCGCGGCGATCGACCGGCGAACGCCGAGTTGGGCGTACTCTCTGGAGGTCGCTTGCAGCAAGCGAGGTGCAGCCATCCAGGCACCCGCGAGGATCCCTGCGGCGCCGAGTGCGAGCAGCGCGATCCCCGGCAACCCGAGTTCCACTCGGAAGAGATTCTCGAGTGGCCCGGTCGCCAGGCCGACCTGTGAGCCGCCCGAGGAGAAGGCGACGATCCCGCCGAGAACGAGCAGAAACGAGCGAATTCCGCCTTCGACCGAGGCGAGGACTCTCCGACGCACCCAGTAGAACGCGATCGCACCGGCTGCGATCGTCACGAAGACGACTCCAAGGTCGACGCCACCCGCAAGCGAGGGGCCACCGCCGAACTGCCGGGAGACGAGGCCGGCGAGGGTCCCCTGGTCGGCGGTGGGATCCGGGATGACGCCCAGCCGGATGTTGGCGATGATGGCTCCGACCAGCCCTGCCAGTGCCGGGACGCCGACGGATTCGGGGATATCGTCCCGGCGCAGCGTGATCGCGGTCGCGTACGCCAGGCCGCCGGACATGACGGGGACGAGCAGCCAGAAGATCCCGAGTCGCTGGTAGGTCGCCATCGCCGGATCGCCGCCGAGCGAAAGGCCCACGCCGACCATCGCGCCCGTCGTCGCGAACGCCGCCGGGATCGGATATCGCGTGTAGATGCCGATTCCCATGAACGTCGCCGCGGTGAGCAAGCCCGCGATGGCGGCCAGCGGCGTGATCGTCACGCCGTCGATGAGATCGGCCCCGATCGTCTCCGAGATGCTCCCGCCCTGCATGAGCGCGCCCGCGGCGGCAAGTAGCCCGATGATGAACGCCGCCCGCATCGTCGAGATCGCGTTCGCTCCGATCGCGGGCGCGAACGGCGGCGAGTTGCTGTTCGCGCCGAGCACCCACGCCATCGACAGGCAGGCCAGCACGGCGACCCCGATCAGGACGACGAACGACAGGGCGACCATTCCGTCTGTCGTGATTTGCCGACCGGGCGGAAAAGCGTTCCTTCGAGACGACTCGCGTCCGCAGTGGTCGCTTCTCCTGGTTGGGCTTGCGCCCCATCCGTGCAACAGCGGATCGGCGTGGTACTCAGGGACCGCTACATCACGGTCGCGCCCACCGGGTCCGACGCCGTTGATGTCGCGATGCACCCTGCCGAGCGAGCGGACTCAGTCGCCGATGTCGCTCGAATTTCCGACGGAACCGTTCGTCGCCGATTCGTTCCCCGTGGAGCCGTTCAGCGGGTACTCGTCGCGGTCTGTACACCGCTTCGACGTCGTCAACACACCGATCCCGAACAGTCCCAGTCCATCGACCATCACGTTGGGCGCGAAGCAGTCCGGATAGTCGTAATCCTCCGGGGTGACCGATTGCCACGAATCGCCGTCCGATCGCGCCGAGAGGGTGAAGTCTCCCGTCTCTTTCGGCCAGGTCGGTTCAGGAGTGACTTCCTGCAAGTACTTTGATTCGGGGTCATCGGCCGGGAGGTCGTATGACTGATCATGGACGAGTTCCCCTTCCCACTCAACTTTTAGGTCGATGGTGTGGGACTCATCGTGGCTATTTGCCACGAGAATAGCTCCGAGTTTCGATCCATCAGGCTCGCTATCGGTGTAGAAACAGCCAGCCAGTGATCCGGCTGCGACACTTGCGAGGACCGCTCGCCTGGAGGGCGCTTCCATACTCATATAATAAGACAAGATAGATAAATACGTTTGTATCTAATGTGGTATTTAGTCCGTGGGACATTTCCAGCAAGGTTGTAGTGGGGCCCACTCGCGGGTATTTTCATCCGTATAGACGCCCCGAACGGCCGCGGAGCCCCTCGCCTCCGAATCGACTCCGTTCTCGCCTGTGGTCACCCGCGGAGGTGCGGTGCCACGACCGCGACGACGACCGCGAGCAGGGCAACGATACCGGTCGCGTGGACGGTCAGCCGCCGGCGCCGCGCCGTGCGCGGCCGGCCGATCGATTCGAGCCCGAGCGAGAGCACGCGGCCGCCGTCGAGTATCGAGACCGGTAACGCGTTCATCAGGCCCACGTTCGCGCTCAGCAACGCGGTCCAGAACGCGAGGTTCGTCCCGGCGCCGAGTGCGGCGATCGAACCGGCCGTGGGAGGTGCGCCGCCGGAAACCGCCCAGCCGAAATACTGCATGAACGCGTCAGTTGGGCTCCCGGTGACCGGAGCGAACAACGCGGCGAGCGCGAGGACCGCGACGAGGACGTTGTTCGCGACCCCAGCGGCGAAGACGCGGAGTTTACTCCGCCGCGGGGCGTCGTCCAGCGCTTCGCCCGGAAGGACGTAGGCCGCGAGCGGGATGACCCCGAACAGGAGCGCGATACCGCTCTCTCGAACCGGGATCGCTTCCCGCCGGCAGGCGATCGCGTGGCCGAACTCGTGAACCCCCGTTGCGACCACGAGGGCGACGATCACGTACGGTGCGGCTGCGAGCGGCATGAACGCGTTGACCCCCGGGACCGCGACGGTGTTCTCCGGCGCGTTCATCGCGGTCGGATCGGGTTGCTGGAGGGCCAGCCACGCGCCGGTAACGACGACGGCGAGTACCGACACCTGACACGCGAGCAAGAGCCCGATCGACCAATCGTGCCACCGGTCCCACCAGCCACGACGGGCGAGGCCGTCCAGCCGATCGCTGCCGCCGCTGCGGTGCAGGTAGAGCACGCCGGCGCCGACCTTCAACTGCCGCGGAAGCGCATCGTTGAGTCGCGCCTCGAGGGCGTCGACACGTGACTGCGATGAGATCCGGCGGCAGTTTCGCCCGAACGCACGTAACTGTTGACGTCGGTCGGCTCGCGGGACGGGTCTCCAATCGGACCCGAACGCCGATCGTTCGCCGGAAGTCGGGTCACTCGGCTGTGTGCTTCCCGACGCGTTCCAGCAGCGCCCGATAAAACGTCCCGTCGTTGGTGGGAAACACCTCGTCGACGCGCCAGGGCGTCCCGGCCGTGGCCTCGCGGAGTCGATCCGGCGAACACAGCAGGAAGTGCAGCGACCGACCGATCGCGTCGAGACCGGGCGCCGTCGTCGCGCGCTCGTATTCGAAGTGGAAGCACCGGTGGGCGATTCCCTCGCGTGGATCCGGTCGGTACCCGAAGAAATCGCTGTCGAGCTCCCGCGGATCGTAGTTGTCGACGAGCGCGAGCGCATCGTCGGTCGTGACGCGAGCGAACCGATCGAGGACGTCGGCGATGCCCGCGAGGGAGCCGCCGAGACCGAGTTGCGTTCCGGAACAGTTGATCGCTCGGAACCGGTCCCGGCCGAACGGCAGGGTGAACATATCGCCGACGAGAACCTGTCGGGTCCCACGTTCGCGGGCGGTCGCCACGGCGCGCGAACTCACGTCGATACCGACTGCATCGACGTCGTGATCCCGAACCCACCGAACGTGCTGGCCGGTTCCACACCCGACATCGAGAACCGGTCCGCCGGAATCGGTCAGCCGCTTGAGCTGGGCGATTCGGTCGTCCGCCCACTCGGCAGGGGGTGTAAAGTAGAACTCCTCGACGTTGCCGTCCTTCGTCGCCAGGCCGTCGCGGTAGCGCAGCGTTCCATCCCGGCCCTGCTGGTAGTCCCACATCGCGAGCCCCAGTGCGTCCTCGGCCGGTTCTGCGGTATCGGCGGCGTCCGTGACCATACGACCGACTCGATTCGCCGGGAACATAAAATCACGATGATATATGGTCCCGACTAACGTACCACACGGTTTGCCGGCCCAACCGGATTCGACGGTCCGTCGGTTCGGACGGCCATTCCCGCCAGCGCTATAGGCCGACCGTCCTAACCCTCGACTATGAAAGTCGAGTTCGACGAGGACACCTGTATCGGGATGTACCAGTGTGTCGCCGAGTGGGGCGAATTCGAGAAAGACAAGGATCGCGGTAAGGCCGTCCTCAAGGGCGCTGAGGAGGCCGAAGACGGCGTCTTCGTCCGCGAGGTGCCCGCGGACGCCGAACTCGACGCGAAGTTCGCGGCGCGGGCCTGTCCCGTCGACGCGATCACGATCTACGACGACGATGGCGAGCAGCTGATACCCTAACGACGCCCTCCTCACCGCGTCCTGGAGGAACGGAGCGCGTATCCTGCTCAGGAACAGTCACCGGCGTGTTCTCGCTCGAACACGTCGTGGTCGTATACCATCGCCCACGCGCCGATCCGTTCGGGAACGGTCTCGGGCGTCGCGTTGCCGCTTCCGTCCCCGACTTCGACGCGGACGAAATAACACTCGCCGTCCAGATCGCGGTCAGACGCGCTTTGGTACTCACCGATCGGGTCCGAACTGGTGAACGACGTCCGTAGCCCGTGTTCCGGGACCTCGAATTCCAGTTCGTACTCGTCGGTCGCTCCCATCCAGTCTTCGACGAGCTGGACACCGTCGATAACACCGTGCTCGCCGGCCCCGTCGCTCGTTTCCGTTCGCACTCCCGCTATCGAGTATCGGTCCTCGTGAACCTGCGTTCCATTTCGCCGGGCAACGACGGTTACGTTGACCGCTTCGCCAGTTCTGTTTTCTATTTCGACGAGTGCGAGCGATGCGACGGGTTCGTCAGCGTCGTCCGACGTGCCGTTCGAGAGACAGCCGACGAGAACCGCCCCGCTTCCCGCTCCGATCGCCTGGAGGATGTTCCGTCGTTTCATGCGGCGATCTTCCTTTCAGCACAATATTCCACCCCTACGTTATTAATTATTCCATGCCAATTCTTCCTTTCGTAAAATGAACCGGCGCAGTGTTTTGCGTGTTTGCTATCGCTTTCGGACCGTTCGGAGTAGCATCCTTCTTTGCGTTTCCGGAGGTTGTCAACCCGATATCGACCAATAGTACGGCGCCGTTTTCTGCCTCAGACATACCGATTCGGGCCACTGAGTCTCGGTTGGGCCGTTGGGTGAGAACGGAATACGTATCTCCATATCCCAGTATGGGTTGTGGATTTCTGTTACACCGTGTCACCTCTTGTCCAGGGGCTATCTCGTCGAGCTTGAACCTCTCCCTCGATGAGAAGATAGTGATGGTGTTCATCTTACTCGATTGTCTGACCGCCAGTTAGGCCATCATTTCCGTTCCGACGACACGGTCACCATCCGGAACTATCGCTGTCGTCACGCTGGGGGTGCTCCCTCATTACGCTCCTGGCCAATATGCTATATAATTTCTATAGATCTAGATTATATTTTTATATTCGAAGGCCTAACTCCTGAGGGAAGATGGACGAAAATCCGAACCACCGCGCACAGCGATCAGTCAGTGACCGACCCTGCCCTGTCAGCCGGCGTTCGTTCCTCGCCGCCGCGGGCGCGGGAGTGAGCGGATTGTTCGTCGACACGGCAGGTGCATCGACGCCGACGACACAGTCCGCGATGACCGACGAGTACGCGTTCGTCGTGGATCGGGTGGGAAGCGGCGAGCGAATCCCGACATTGCTTCACCTTTTCGACGAACGGGGCTTCGCCCAGATCGAGGGCTTCGGGACCGATGTCCGAACGACGGAGAACCCGTGGCCCGCGGCGTACGCACGCCTGACACCCGACGAAGCCGCGGAACTCGCACAGCTGCCGCTGATAACGCAACTCGAGTTCTCGCCCGGCGCGAATCCGTTCTGGAAGCACCACGACTACCCGGACCGGGTGTTTCCCGACCCACAGGACGCGCTCGATTACATCGCCTACGAGGAGGCCGTCGACGGCCTCGAACACTTCGCCGCGGAATATCCCGACCGCGTCAACGTGAAACGCTTCGGGAACACGCCGGGCCTGGACAACCGACGAAGCGGCGACCGGCGTTCCTACGACCTCGTGGTCGCGGAACTCTCGAACGACGTGGATACGATCACCGACAAATCGGTCGTCGTCAACTCGCTCAGCATTCACGGCGACGAGCGAAGCGGTGTCGAAGCGGGGATGCGCCTCCTCGAAGGCGTCCTCCGCGGCGAGGAGGAAGCACTCGAGTCCTGGCTCGACGACATCGGCCTCGTCTTCGTCCTGTCGAACCCCGACGGCTGGATGGCGAGACATCCCGAAACCGTCTCGGCAGCCAGTTC
The DNA here is from genome assembly GCF_000337515.1 of Halovivax asiaticus JCM 14624. GTDB lineage: Archaea > Halobacteriota > Halobacteria > Halobacteriales > Natrialbaceae > Halovivax > Halovivax asiaticus. The sequence continues at coordinate 257,873 of NZ_AOIQ01000014.1, read as the reverse complement.
CTCGAGCGATACCTTCACGCGTGTGAACGGCTCCAATCTGGATCCGAACCGACAGTACCCGACCGCGGGGCTCATCGATCCCAACCGGTATCCCGGCGAACCGAACGGCCAGAATCTGGTCAACGACGATCCCAGCGGCCCGGACGACGACGTCGAGAGTCAGTACGAACAGAACGTCCCGGACGTCCTCTGGCTCGTCCACGAACTCCGCAAATACGACGACGTCGCTTACGCCTCGGACTTCCACGGAATGTACGGCTCGAACCACTTCGTCAACTCGATGCAAGGAAACGGCGAGTACGGGCCGCGCGACCAGGCAGCGATCGACGCCCTCAACGAGCGGACGAATCAGGCCTACGAAGACGAGATCGCTCCGCTGATGGACCAGTACAGCAGTGAGATCTCCGACGCGGCCTCCCAGCGCGGCATCTACGAGGTACCCTCGGTGCCCTACGAGTGGGGGACCACCGCGGACACGATCGACTACAACGTCACCGGCAGCATGGGTGGCTGGCTCGGCAAGACCGTCGAAATGGGTGGACTCGGTGCGACGGTACTCAGCTACGAAATGGCGATCGACAACGCCCAGACGGCCAGTCCTGTCCCCTTCAACGCCGGCCTCGTGACGGTGCAGACGGCGGCCTACCAGATCTGCATGCGCGAACTCGCGCGCGTCGCGGGCGAGCCGATCGACGGCGGGATCGAGACCGACGGCCGTTCGCTCGCGATCGTCGACAGTCCGACCGTGGCCCGTAGTTCGAACGACGTCACGATCGATTCGGCGACGACGCTCTCGCGTGACGAGACCACGATCGACGCGGCGATCGGTCGCGGACGCCACCCAATCAGTGTCGACCGCGGCGTCCACACCCTCTCGATCGACGTCACCGAAGCGACGGGCCGCATCGACGAGGCCTCGCTGATCGCGCCGGACGGCACCGAGATTCGCTCCGCGCCGGTCCGCGGGCGGGAATTCGGCCGCGGCGCGGACTGGCTGGTGACCGATCCCGACTCGGGAACCTGGGAAGTCCGCGTTCAGAGCGGGGACGAGCGTGCTCGCGGCGAGAGCGACCGCGCCGGAGGCGAGAGCGGACGCACTCGCGGTGAGGGTGGTACGGCCGCTCTCCGGTTCGCGACCATCGATGCCAGCGGACAGCCCGATCCGGGGACCATGGACTACGACCAGCGTCCGTACGACGTGACGCCGGTCACCTTCCTGGAGGAGTACGGCGACGCCATGGTCGACGGCTCGGCCGCGACGCTTTCCGTGAGCGATGTCGAAAGCGGTGCGCTGGTTAGCGGCGGCCAGCCGGCCCACGATCAGCTAGTGATCCTCCACGACGACGGCGTCGACAGTTCCACTTACGTCGCCGCGATCGAGGCGTACGTCGACGCCGGCGGCGACCTCGTCCTGACCGACGCGGGCCTCTCGCTCCTGGGCTCGCTCAGTGTCGAGGGCGCGGGCTCGATCAGCGCTTCGGACGTGAACCGAACCACCCGGCAGTTTGCCACACTCGAGAGCACGTCGAACCACGAACTGGTGAACCACGTCAGCTCGCTCGAGGGCGAACTCTGGACGGGCCCGACGATCGGTTACACGCCCAGCAACGAGTCGCCGGTCCACACCGTGAACCAGAACGCGTTCACGTCGGCCGGCGGTGACGTAGCCGCCACGACGGACGGCGACGTGATCGTCGGCGAACTCGGTTCGATCACCGTTATCGGCAGCCTCCTGCCGCCGGCCAACCAGTCGAACATGCATCCCTTCGGCATGGAAAACTACGGCATCACCGCGCCTGGCATGCGGATTCTCCGGGCCGCTCTCGGGCACGATCAGCGGCGGTGACAGTGTCGGACAATGCCGATCGGCCGGGTTAGCCACCCGAACGATCGAGGTCCGTGTGACGCCCGACCGGGCTGGGACGTGCGGTTCGAACCGATGCGATAGCGGGATGAACCCGGTGTCGCCAGCTTCTGGCACTGACCGTGTCAGGCGATCTTCTCGTACTGCTCCGTGAGTTTCTCGGCGGCCTCGTCGAGCTGGTCGTGTTCGTCGTCGGTGAGGTCCCACTCGACGACTTCCTCGACGCCGTCGGATCCGAGCTTGCACGGCACGCCGAAGGCGGTGCCATCGTGGCCGAACTCGCCGTCGAGTTTTAGGCTGCAGGGCAGGACTTCGCCGGTATCCCGCAGAATCGCCTCGACCGTGTGGGCGACGCCGGTCGCGGGGCCCCATTGCGTGGCGCCTTTCTTCTCGATGACGTTCATCGCACTCTCCTGGAGCTCGCCGAGCAGTTCCTCTCGCTCGCTCTCATCGAACGCAAGGTCCTCGCCGTCCACGCGAACCTTCGAGAAGAGGGGGACCTGGGCGTCGCCGTGTTCGCCGAGGATGGTCGCGTCGACGTTCTGGACGGGAGCGTCGTAGCGCTGGGCGATGACGTACCGGAAGCGGGCGGAGTCGAGTCGACCGCCGAAGCCGATCACTTGCTGGCGGGCTCGGTCGCCAGTCTCGTAGAGGTGGCGATTGAGCAGGTCGACCGGGTTCGAGGTCGTGACGGTGACGAAGTCGTCGTTGTGCTCGGCGAGCGACGACCCGATGTCCTCCATGATCGGCGCGTTGTCGCCCGCGAGGTCGATTCTGGTCTGGCCGGGCGAGCGGGGAATCCCGGCAGTGATGACGACGACGTCGGACCCGGCCGTGTCCGCGTACGTCCCCTGCCGAACGGTCGTGTTCGAGTCGTAGGCCACCCCGTGGTTCGTGTCGGCGGCCTGGCCGATCGTGACGTCCTCCTGGTCGGGGATATCGACGAAGACGAGTTCGTCGACGACGTCGCGCAGTGCGAGATTGTAGCCGGCGGCGGCGCCGACCGTCCCGGCGGCGCCGACCACGCTAACTTTTGACATGCCGGGTTCGGATACGACTTCCTACTGGTTAAACCGTCGGGTCCCGTGACGGTGCGCCGTTCGATTGGGACGAGGCGGGCTGGAGCGGTGGTCGATACCAACCCACGTTTGTTGCCGTTTTCAGGGTTCGGCCTCAGCTTCTTCGGCCACGTCGTTCGCAGCGTCGTCCCGAAGCTCGGTGCGGCGAATCTTGCCCGTCACCGTTTTGGGCAGTTCGTCTCTGAACTCGATCTCGCGGGGATACTCGTGCGCCGAGAGCACCTCTTTCACGTGATTCTGAATCGCCTCTTTCGTCCGTTCTGACGACTCGGCGCCCTCGCTCGGGACGATGTAGGCCTTGACGATGTTGCCCCGCTCCTCGTGGGGCCGGGGGACGACCGCCGCCTCCGCGACGGCCTCGTGTTCGCCCAGTGCACTCTCTACCTCGAACGGCCCGATCCGATAGCCCGACGAGAGGATGACGTCGTCGGCCCGTCCCTCGAACCAGACGTAGCCGTCCTCGTCTTTGTGTGCGAGGTCGCCAGAGAGGTACCATTCGCCGTCGGGCCCGTCGACGAACGCGTTCTGAGTCTGTTCCGGCCTGTTCCAGAACTCGGCGAAGAAACACGGCTAGTCGCCGCGCTGGGCGATCTCGCCGGTCTCGCCGGGTTCCATGACCGCCCCCGTCTCGGGATCGACGATGTCTGCTTCGATGCCGGGCAGTGGCTTCCCCATCGACCCGGGTCGGAGCTCCATCGTCGGGTAGTTGTTGATGATCATGTTCCCGGTCTCGGTCTGGCCGTACGTATCGAGGATCGTGACGCCGAGTTCTGCCTCGCCCCACTCGACGATGCCGGCGCTGAGCGGTTCGCCGATCGAGAGCGCGTGTCGCAGATCCAGGTCGACGTCGGCGAGCACGGCTTCGTTCTCCCGGAGCATCCGGTAGGCCGTCGGCACCGAGAACAGCACGGTGATCGGGTACTCGTCGAGCAGTTCGGCCCACGTTTCGGGACCGAACTCGCCCTCGTACGTGAACAGCGGCGTTCCCCAGAACCAGGCGCCGAGCGTGTTGATCGCGCCGGTGAGCCAGCCGAGGTCGCCGGTCGACCAGTAGAGATCGTCAGCCTGGAGATCGACGGCGTACTTCTGGGTCGCGGCGACGCCGAGGAGCCAGCGCTGTTTGTGCAGGACGCCTTTGGCGGGCCCCGTCGTCCCCGACGTGTAGTACAGCAATGCGTCGTCTTCAGCACCGGTTTCGGCGACGTCGTATGCCGTGCTCGCGGCGTCGAGGGCGGTGTCGAATGCCACGTCGTCTGCGGGAACGCCCCTGCCACGGTCGACGGTGATCACGTGGTCGATCGTCCGGACGTCGTCCAGTACGTCCGCGATCGTGTCGCGGTTATCGCTCGTCGTGACGACGGCCGTCGCGTCACAGTCGCCCAGCCGGGCGGCGATGCCCTCGGGACCGAACCGTTCGTTGATGCTCCCCCAGACGGCGCCGTGTTTGAGCGTCCCGACCAGCGCCACGTAGTGTTCGGGAGTCCGGGGCACGTACGAGAACACCCGGTCGCCCTGCTCGACACCGATGTCGTCGAGGACGTTTGCGAACTGGTTCGACCGATCGGCGAGCTGCCAGAACGTCATCGTCGACAGCTCCCCGTCGGTTCCGACCTGATAGAGCGCGACCCGTCCCCGGTCGGTCGCGTGTCGGTCGGCAACCTCGTGCCCGATATTCAGGGTGGTCGGTGCGTCCCAGTCAGCTTCTGCGGCGATGTCGTCCCACGTAAACGCTTCCCGTACCGTATCGTAGTCCGAGAGGTTGTGGCTAGTTCCCATACACAATCGTGGATATCACCACCCGGAATAATGCTACTGGTCACTATCTTCTATTGAAATAACGGCCCGTCTCCGCAGAACCTATCCTTCTGCCGTCGTACTGGTGGTCTGGACCCGGCTCCGTCTGGCCTGGGTAACCCGTCCATCTGATCGTCGATCCCCCTCCGCCAGTCGCCCGTCGCCGCGACCGATCACCGCTGACGGCACTGCCGTCCGCGTCCGTGAACGTTGCCGACAACAGTCCATTCGAGTCTGCGGAACGGCGGTCCAGTCTCGACGATAGTATCTCAGACGTGAATTTCAAATTGAACTGGATGCCCTCCGGGTACCAAACAGTCAAGGGCCCGGCCCGTCCTGTCTCTCTCATGCGCGTCAGTGTCATCGGCGGGGGTGAGATCACCGATGCGGAGTCGAAACTCGCCGAGCGAGTCGGCCGGGAGCTGGGAACCCGGGGTCACGACGTCGTCTGCGGCGGACTCGGCGGCACCATGTGGGCCGTCTGTCGCGGCGCGTCGGAGGCCGGCGGCCGCACCATCGGCATCCTTCCGACCAACTCGGTCGCCGACGCCAACCCCCACGTCGACGTCCCGATCGCGACCGGCATGGGTCACGCTCGCAACGCGCTCGTCCCGCTGAACGGCGACGCGGTAATCGCCCTCGCCGGAAGCACCGGTACCCTCTCCGAAATCGGGTTCGCCCACGTGTACGAGCGTCCGATCGTGGGTCTCGGGGCGGCGGAGGTCCCGAGTCTCGACATGGAGACGGCGTCGACCCCCCAAGCGGCGGTCGAGTTCGTCGAATCCGCCGTCTCCGAGTAGCACACCCGTCGTCACCGTCACCCTCATTTCACTGCCGGCGAACGCTCCTGCATGGCAGCACCCGCAACCGTTCCCGACGGCTACACGCTTCGGCGGGAGGTCCCGACCACCGAGACGTTCCTCGTGCTCCGTGAGGCCGCCGGCATGCCCCCGCGATCACGCGACGGTGCAGAACGCGGCCTCCCGAACTCGCTGTTCGGTGTCACCGTCGTCCACGAGCCGACGGACGAGCCGGTCGGCATGGGACGCGTCGTCGGCGACGGTGGAACCGTCTACCAGCTCTGCGACATGGCCGTCCACCCCGACCACCAGGGCCGGGGCCTGGGAACGGCGATCATGTCCGCGATCGACGACTGGATCGCCGAGACGGCCCCGCCGAACGCCTACGTGAACCTTTTCGCCGACGTCGACGGCTTCTACGAGCGATTCGGCTTCGAAGCGACCCGTCCGGCGTCGAACGGGATGTTTCGACGGACGGAGTGAGCCTTCGGGGACGGTCTGCGACGGCCGCGGCGGAACGCGATCGACGGCCACCGACGCCAGTCCCTGACGCGGGTCGTAGCCTTTTCGACGTTCCAGCCCCACTAGTCGTCTATGAGCGAGACGGAGGACGACGACGGCGGTATCGACAAGGAAGCCCTCCGGGAGGAACTGCGCGAGAAGTACGAGGAAGACGACACCGAGCGTGAGGCCACCCAGCGCATGAGCGACCTCCTGTTGAAGGGCGCGACGATGACGAACTCACACTGTAACACCTGTGGCGACCCGCTCTTCCAGCAGAACGGTGCCACCTTCTGTCCGTCCTGTCACGGTGGTCCGGAGGGCGTCGAGGCGTCGGCGAACGGCGCCGCTGCCGGTGACGCCCCCCAGAACGGTACGTCCGACCGCCGCCCAGAACCGACGTCGCAAGCACCGAACGACTCGCGCACGGCCGACGAGCCCCGCGAGCCGTCGTCGGTCGAACCGGAGCGCCAATCGTTCGACCCACAGTCGTCGCCGACGAACCCGGACGCTGTCGACACACCGGATCCGTCGGAACTGGCCGGTCCCGACGCCGGCGCCACCGGTGGCCCGTCGACGCCGCCGAGACGCACGCCCGCACGGCCTGCCGACGGCGACGCGACCGACGCGGTGACCTCGCTCCGGGCGGCACTCGAACGCTTCGCACGCGAGGCGGCGACGACCGACGACCCCCGATACGCTCGCGAGTGTCTCGAAGCCGCGAACGAGGCCGCAGAAACCCTCGAAACGCTCCAGCGATAACCGCCTCACGTCCACGCGTCTCGGCAGGTGGCGAGGGTCTCGTCGATGAACGCCGAGAGGAACGACGCGACGTCCTGCGTTTCTTCGTCGATCCCTCGCTGGGTGGTGAGCGAGTCGAGGTGTGAGGCGGCGACGAACGCCCGGTAGGCGTCGGCTCGCTCGTCGAATCCGTCCGGAAGCGGTCGGACGGACTCGTAGGCCGCTCGGAACGTCGCCTCGGCGTCGTCCGGTCCCTCCCAGCCGCCCCCGTCGAACAGCGGGACGGCGGTTCGCCAGTAGTCCCACTCGGGACTGCCCGCCAGGGCGTGTTCGAAGTCGATGACACAGGTCGTGTCGCCGCCGGCGACGGCGACGTGGTCCGGCGTGAACCAGCCGTGACAGAGCGCGGCTTCGCCGTCAAGACAGTCGAATCGGGCGGCGTGATCCCGAAGGAACGCCCGCGTTTCGGCGACCGCGCTCTCGTATCCGGTGGCGGAGACGGTCCGTTCGTAGACGGCCAGCTGATCATCGAGCGCGTCGCTCCACGTCGCATCTCGGTCGGTGTCGATCCGCAGGTCGCTCTCCGGATCGGCGGGATCGCCGTCGATCGCCAGCAACCCCGGTCGGTCGAACGTCGCCTCGCCGTGGAGCGTCGCGAGCGTCCGTCCGGCAATCCGGAGCCAGTCCGTCTCGAGGACCTGCTCGTCCTCCGGCGGTTCTGTCGGCGAATCGTCCCGGTAGGCCGCGAGAAACCAGCCCGCACCCACGTCGAATATCTCGGGAACCGGAATCGACGTCTCCCTCGCTACGTACCGGAGGACTCGTCCCTCGACACCGGCCGACCCGCGATCGTCCACGGACACCTTGCAGACCGCCCGACGGTCGTCGACTTCGACCTCGTACACTTCGTGCGGCGGGACTGCATGAAGGGATCGCACTGGTTCCACCCGTCCGAGCACCGTCTCGATTCGCTCACCCGCTGGCAATTCTTCCATTGCACGATTCGGTACAATCCGAGGGGTACAAGCCCTGACGCTACCGTCCACTCCTACCGGTAGACTGAAGTGTTCAAGTGCCCTAGTCCCGACCGAAAGTTTGTTTCTCGGGGTCGAACTCGCCCGTCGAGTGCTGTCTCTATCGGCGAAAAACCGGCTCCAGGCGCGCGGAATCGCCGCTATCCGATGACGGAACCGCCTCGACGCCCGACGGTAATCGACTCATCTACGGTCGAATCCAGGCCGTTGCGGTCGTTCGAAGACGAGCACGACCCAGGTACTGACCGTGATGGCGAGCACCGAGCCGGCGCTCCACCACCGGACGCTCACGAAGGGAAGCAACCGGACAATGCCGATGGCCGCTAGCCAAACCACCAGGTCGAAGAAGATGAACGAGCGAAGCGGGTGCGTCTCGTGGAATCGGCTGATCCACTTCTTTCGCTTCTCGCGTCCGTCGGCGACACCCCGTCGATCGTCGGCCATGGGCATGTCGTGAGCGCCCCATGTAGCGCCCATGCCAAAACTGTCGCGCATCCGTGCCACCCGTGGATCGCGGCTCCACCGCTTGGACCACGGCTCGGAACATCTGAGAACAGGTGGATGCGGTTTTCCGGCGATTCCGTCGCGGTCCTTTTTCATCGAAGTTTTTCGCGACGAGTTGCGGGCAACTGCCCGCACTCGTTCGCGCAAAAAGTTCGTCGTAAGGCCTATCGCTCTCCCCACCGACCTGTCACGTATGACTGACGTCGAGGTGGACTTCGGCGAGACCGGACTGGTCCCCGCGATCGCCCAGGATGCCGAGTCGGGCGAGGTATTGATGCTCGCCTCCGTCTCACCGGAGGCGCTCGAGCGGACCCGGGAGACGGGACTGGCACACTACTACTCGCGCTCCCGTGAGGAACTCTGGCAGAAAGGGGGTTCGAGCGGCCACGTCCAGCACGTCGCGGAGGTCCGGGTCGACTGTGACGCGGACGCGCTCCTCTATCTCGTCGAGCAGGAGGGCGGCGCCTGTCACACCGGCCATCGCTCGTGTTTCTACCGCACCGTCGATGGCGACCACGTCGGCGAACGGGTGTTCGATCCGGAGGCCGTCTACGAGTAACCATGTCGAATCCTGTGCAATCTGGCAGTGATGGCGCTGACGCTGCCGGGCCGAACTCGACCGCCCGCGAAATCGACAGTGATGCGCTGGCCCAACTCGAGGCGGCGATCGATCGGGTCGAGTCCGTCCAGCATCGAATCGACGACATCGGCGCGGACGAAGTCGAACGCGGTGCCGAGGCCTATCGCCGAGCCCGGAAACTCCTCGAGAACAACGACGAGCGGGCGGTCGGGACGGGTCGCGAGGCCTTCGCGGCCTACGTCCAGTTCGAGGCGCAGTTCGACGATCTCGTCGACGGACTCGACGACGACCTGGTGGAGCGGGCGGCGTTCGAGGACGCCTACGAGGCTATCGACAAGCGTCGTCTCTACGACGAGGACTTCGAGGCGGCGAAGGCGGCCCTCGACCCCGCCGAGCGCTACGTTTCGCTCCTCGACGAACGCGAGGCGGCGACGAGCGACCTCCACGAAGCTCGCAAAGCTGCCCGCCGACGAATCGACACCCTCGACGCCGAGATCGCCCGCCACGATCGTCTCGTCGAACTCGCGTCGGTCGATCTCGACGTCCCGGTCGATCGCATTCGGGACCCGATCGAGACCTACAACCGGGCCGTCGAGGCCGCTGTCGACGCGTATCTATCGACGGCCTCGGCCCGCGAGGTCTTTGCCTTCCTCGAACGGAGTCGCCTCTACCCGCTCGTGGACTTCGAGCGACCGCCTGCGGATCTCCGTGACTTCGTCGAGTCGAATCCAGCAGGCGAGTCGACCGTCTCACAACTCCTCGAGTACGCGGCGTACTCGCGGTCGAAACTCGCCCACCACGTCGACGATCCCGACGAACTCAAGCGCCAGGTGGCCACCCAGCGAACCTACCTGCAGCGCCTCGACGCCGAGCCGCTGACGATCCCGTGGCCGCCAGCACCCGCCGAGACGCTGCGGTTTCAGGTGCGCGAACGCCGCCCGCTCGTCACCCGACTCGCGGACACCGTCATCGACGTCGAGACGGACCCGGTCGTCGCGCTCCAGGCAGTCGGGGACCTCGTCCACGATCCGGCGTACGATCGGCTCCAGACCGCTGCGACCGCTCGAACCGAACTGAGCGAGCGCGAACGCGAGCGCATCGAAGCTGGGCAGGTCGCCGCCGACCTCGAGGCCCTTCGAGCCGAACGCGCCGCGCTGCAAGACGCGCTGGAATCGGCCGACGACGTGACCTGACGCCGCTCGACGCGGACCCATCGACTTTTATCCGTCCGACTGCGTAGCCTCGTCCGTGACTCAGCAGCTCCTCGTCCCGATGGACGATTCGGCGCTCGCTCGTTCCGCACTCGAGTACGCGCTCACCGCGTTCGGCGAGGTCGCGGTGACCGTCGTCCACGTCGTCGACGACCTCGAAGTGGCCTACGGCGGCGGTGCGCCGGGCGTCGCCGACGGTGAACCGGACTTTTTCGCAGACGTTCGAACTACCGCCGACGAGCACGACGCCACCGTCGAGACGACCGTAATCGAGGGTGCACCCGCGGATGCGATCGTCGAGTACGTCCGCACCGAACCCGCAGACGGCATCGTTATGGGCAGCGAAGGTCGATCGGGCGTCTCGCGCGTCCTGCTCGGCAGCGTTGCCGAGGCTGTCGCGAGGCGGTCGCCGGTCCCGGTGACGATCGTCCCCGCCGACGATCGCGGTACTGGCGAGTCGTAGCGACAGCCCGTCGCGGACCGTCGAGTGTCGTGTGGTTCCGCTCGTCTCCGCTCCGAAACCGCGGAGTCTTTGCCCGTGTAGTGGCGACTGACGGGCGATGGACGACCGCGTCGGCACGACGTTGCACACCGGTGTGCTCCTCTCGACGACGGCGGCGCTGGCCTGGCTCACGGGACTCCCGATACTCTTTCCCAGTCTCGGGCCATCGGCGTATGTCCTCGCGCTGTTCGAACGCGGCGAGTCGACGTCTCCGCGACGGGTGATCGGCGGTCACGCCGTCGGCGTCGTCGCTGGGCTCCTCGCGTACGCGCTTCTCGCTGGCGGTGCCGATATGACGACCGCGACGGCGCCGGGCTCGATCGCGGGATTGCGCCTCGGGGCGAGCGCCGTCCTCGCGACGACGCTCACCGCCGGCGGGATGCTCGCGACGGACACTCGTCATCCGCCCGCCTGTGCGACCACGCTCATCGTCTCGCTCGGCCTGCTCCCGACGGTGGGGGAGGGCGTGCTCATCCTCCTCGCGGTCGTCGTGCTCGTCGTCGCCCACCGCGTGCTCCTCGCGACGGAGCGCCTCGGCAAAACGTACGCCGCGGCAATCGGTTCGTAACGCCGACTGAACGACGGTCCTGGTGGAATGGGAACGCAGCGAGCTACAGACAGCAATCGACGAATCGACTGACTTCCGTTTTGCCAGACTGGCCGGTGTCCGTTATGCCTGCCCCGTGGCGGCCAGCAGCGCCTCGTGGACGTCCGCCACGAGTTCCTCGGCTCGTTCTCGCTCGCGGGCCTCGGCGTAGATGCGCACGAGCGGCTCGGTTCCCGAGGGGCGAGCGAGCACCCAGGCGTCGCCGTAGTCGAGCCGGTAGCCGTCGCGGGAGGTTACCGACGCGTCGGCGTCTTCGGCGTAGGCGGCTGCGGCCTCGAGCATGGCGTCGCACTCGGCCGTGGACGCGTACTCGACGTTTCGGCGGACGTTGGCGTAGCCGTCGTACGGCGCGACGAGTTCGCTGGCGGGCGTCTCGGCGACGAGTTCGAGGAAGCGAGCCGCGATGTAGGCGCCGTCGCGCGCGAGTCGGTAGTCGGGGAAGAAGATCCCGCCGTTGCCCTCGCCGGCGATCGGGACGTGGCGTCCCTCGGCGTCGAGCTCGCGGATGCGCGTGATGATGTTCGTCGACCCGATCGGCGTGAGTTCCACGTCGGCTCCGACGTCGGTGGCGACGTCGACGAGTCGCTGGGAGACGTTCACGGCGGAGACGAGTGCGTCGTTCGCGTCGAGTTCCGCCGCGGCGAGGGCCGCGAAGGTCGCGTCTCCCTCCACGTAGGTGCCGGACTCGTCGAAGAAGATCGCCCGGTCGGCGTCGCCGTCGTGGGCGATGCCGACGTCGGCGTCGGCGGCGCGAACCAGTCGGCCGAGTTCGCCCAGGTTTTCCGCGACGGGTTCCGGATCGCGCCCGGGGAAGTGCCCGTCGGGTTGGGCGTTGACGGTGACGACGTGACAGCCCAGCGCCCGGAACACGTCCGGACTCGTCAGCGACCCGGCGCCGTGGCCGGGGTCTAACGCGACGGTGAGGTCGGCCGCGGCGATCCGCTCGCGGTCGACCGCGGCGAGGACGTCCTCGACGTACGCTTCTCGAGTGCCGTCTATCGCTCGAACCTGCCCGATCTCGTCCCAGGCGACGTCGGCGAAGTCCTCGGCGAGCAGCGTCCCCTCGATCGTCTCCAGTTCGGCGACCGAGAGCTCGACGCCGTCGGCGCCGATCAGCTTCACGCCGTTGTACTCGGGCGGGTTGTGCGAAGCCGTGACGACGATCGCCGGTACGCCTTCGCGCGCCGCGTAGGCCTGGACACCGGGCGTCGGGGTGATTCCGAGTCGATCGACGTCGGCGCCGACGCTCGCCAGCCCGCTCGTCGCCGCGTCGACGAGCATCCGGCCCGTGTGACGCGTATCGCGGCCGATCGCGACGCGCGGAGCGTCCCACGCCGTCCCAGCCGCCTTCGCGACGCGGAGGACGAACGCCGGTGTCAACTCCTCGTTCGCTACGCCGCGTGCCCCGCTCGACCCGAATACCTCCATCGAACGCTATTCCGACCGCCCACCTCAAAGACATTCCGAAGCGTCACGCGGCTGCCACCGGTTCGAGACACCACGGGTGCCGGGTGATGCCAATCCTTTCTACGATCCGCGCCGAATCGGCTGGTATGCAGACCCTGACGGAGAAGCGGGTCTACGACGAGCACGTCGGCGCGCGTTCGTGTCTCGTGGCGAGTGCAACCGGCCTCGTCGTCGTTCGAGTCACGGACACCGCCGTCGGCGAATTCTCGCTGGTCGATCGACGATCGGCCCGTGACGTGGCCGTCGAGTCGGTTGCGACCGACGCGGACGGTCTCAGCCACGTCGTCGCGGTCGCGACCGAGGACGACGTTCTCGTCGGAACAGTGGCGGGATCGACCGTCGCGCGAACCGAGTCGACGACCGACGCCGAACCGGCGACTGATTTCGACCGATCCGGCGCGACCGATGGCCCCGATCTCTCGACGTCGCTCTCGGACGCGCTCGAACCGACCGGATTCGGCCCCGCGACCTGCGTCGATGCCGGACCCGAGACGATCGTCGCCGCCACGCCGGACGGCGAACTCCGCTGTCTCGAGTACGCTGATGGGCAGCCGGCCGCCGACTCGTCGTGGATCGAGATTTCTGCGCCGAGGGAGGCGGTCGCTGACGAGCCCGTCCAGCGTCCGTCCGTTGCAGCGATCGACGCTCCGTACGTCGCGACGGACCGTGGCGTCTTCCGCATCCGAGACCGGACGCTCCGGGCCATCGGCCTCGACGAGGTCCGGGACGTCGCGTCAGACGGAGTGGTGCTGGCGGGAACCGAGTCGGGACTGTACGCGTTCGAGAGCGAGTGGGACTCGCTGCTCGACAACCCGGTCGATGCCGTCTCCGTCGTAGCCCACCCCAGCGGGTCCGAACCCACCCGCTCGGCTGTCGCGTCCGGAACGACACTCGTCGCACTCGAATTCGCGGAATCGGACGCAGAGCCGACCCACCGGACACTCACCACCGCGGACGACCAGATCGTCGATCTGACGGCTGGGCCGGCCGGTCCCGTCTACGCGATCACCGATGCTGGGTCGCTCGTAGCCGCCGACCGTACCGACCACCGCCGTCACGTGCTAGGGGTTCGTGATCCGGCCGCGATCGCACTCGTCGACTAACGAGATTTACCGCGGTCCCCGTAACCGACTCGCCGAGAGGGACGACGCAGTTGGCCCGAAACAGTCGAAGTCCAGACATATGTCTGACAAACAGTTATCCGCGACAGGTCGAAGAATCACGTATGACACAGCGGACACGACGCCGATTCCTCGCCGTCGCCGGCGCGCTCGGTGTGAGCGCGACGGCCGGCTGTCTCAGTGGTGACGAGAGTGACCCGGACGATAGCTCCGACGACGGCTCGACCGACGACGGAACCGACGGCGATGCGAATCCGTCGGACGATTCCGAGCCGACGGACGAATCGTCGACCGTCGACGGGACCGTCCTCGGCGACATCACGCTTCACAACCTGAACGACACTGCACACACCGTGACGATCCAGGTCGAAATCGACAGCACGATTCAATCCTGGCCGACGAAGGAGATCGAAGCGGGAACCGGCGGTATCACCCTCGATCGGGCCTGGGATGGCGCTAACGGTGACGTCCGCGTCCGTGCACGACTCGACGGTGAGAGTTTCGTCGAGGTCACCCCCGCCGACTGGAACGATCCCGACTGCCTCTCGCTGATGGTTCTCATCGACCAATCCGGCACGCTCCGTATCACTGCGCCCGCTAACGACGCGTTCTGTACCGAGTGAGTACGCTCGCGGGTGAAGCCTCGCTTCCCGTCTCGTTCGTTGGTCTCGCTCTCGAGCCGGCGCCGCTACCGACAACCGAAACCGGTTCGTAGCCGCCGCCAGTCGTCTCCAATATGATCGTCAGTGGGTCTTCCTCGCAGTCGCTGGCCGCCACGCTCGCTGCTGAGCTCGACGAACCGCTCGCCGCGGTATCCATCGAACAGTTTCCCGACGGGGAGTTGCTCGCCTCCGTGCCCGGTCTCGCGGACGCCGAGCGCGTCCCGGACCGCGTCGTGATCGTCGCGTCGACCGTCTCCAGCGACGCGCACGTCGAACTCCTCCAGTTGCAAGACGCCGCCCGGGAGGCTGGCGTCGACGAGATCGTCACCGTCGTCCCCTACATGGGCTACGCCCGTCAGGACGCCTCGTTCGAGGCCGGCCAGCCGATCTCCGCCCGGGCCGTCGCCCGGGCGCTCTCGACCGGTGCCGACCGGGTCGTCACCGCGAACCCTCACGAAGCCGCCATCTGTGACTTCTTCGACCCGCCGGCGACGGCCGTCGATGTCGCGCCGGCACTGGCCGAGCCGCTCCCCGACGACCTGACCGACCCCATCTTCCTCTCGCCCGACGCGGGCGCCGTCGACATCGCCGAGACCGTCCGCGACGCCTACGGGGCGGGTACGACCGACTATTTTGAGAAGACTCGCACGTCCGGAACCGAGGTCGAGATCGCACCGAGCGACGTCCGCGTCGCCGACAGGGCCGTGGTCGTCGTCGACGACATCGTCGCCACCGGCGGGACGATGAGCGAGGCCATCGGCGTCCTCGACGCCCGCGGTGCCGCCCGCGTCTACGTCAGCTGTGTGCACCCGCTGCTCGCCGGCGCTGCCTACACGCGCCTCGCTCGCGCCGGCGTCGAGGCGATCTACGGCACCGACACCATCGAGGGGCCTGCCAGTGCGGTATCGGCCGCGCCGTGGCTCGCCGACGCGCTGGAGTAATTGCTCGTCACCACCATCGCCGAACATCCCCCTTGCCGTCGCGTGCGTCCTCTTCGCTCGCGAAAATCAGGTCCCTGTGTCGCAGGTCTGGGCCACTCACTCGTCTCCCCAGAGGCCGCGCCGTCGAGCGGCGAGCACGCCGCCGAGCGCGGCGACGAGCGCCGTTACGCCCGCGATGGCCGTCGCCGAGAGCGAGGTAACCGCCGCTTCGGCCGCTGCAGCGTAGCCGGCGATTCGACCCACACCGACCAACGTCTGCCGATCGCCGGCAGTCACCTGGTTCAGCCCGTTCTCGCGGAGCGTGAACGTGGCCTCGACCCGCGTCGACTCACCGGGAGCGAGGTGAACGGTCTCCTCGGCGACGGTGCCGCCGGGGGTCCGGATGGTCACCTTGCGCGTCGACGGCCGATCCGGGTGGCCGGTTACGACGGCCGTCGCCGTGACGTCGTCGCCGACGTCGACGCTGCGGTCAGAGACCACGAGGTCGGTAACGGTCGCCGTGGCTGCCGCCTCGACGGTGACCGTTCGACGGTCGTCACCGACCTGCAACTCGTACGGTCCCGGTTCCGACGGCGTCAACGCGACCGTCTCGGTCGTTCGCTCCCCGGCGCCCAGCTGGCCGGCGGTCGCATCGACGATCTCGCCGTCGACGGCGAGTGCGGCGTCGTAGTATCCCGCCGTCGCGTCGACGTTCGTGACCGTGATCGGTATCGTCGCCGTCTCACCAGGGACGAGTTCATCGAGTTCGTCGACGGAACCGTCGCGATAGGGACCGGCGATGGAGATCGGCTCCTCGGCGAAGGCGGCGTCGAACGCGGTCGGTTCGACGGCGAACAGCGACCGATACGCCGACTCGGAGCGCGTGTCCGGGATCGTCTCGGTTTCGACGACGCGTTCGGCCGTCGCCACAGCGTCGGGGCCGCCGACATCCTCGACTGCCGCGTAGAATTCGGCCAGTTCGAGGGGCTGCTCCGCGGCGCCTACCCGCCTGAAGACTCCCTGCAGGCTGCGGTCGCCGTCGGTGGCGCGCCTGATCTCGCGGTCGATCGCCAACAGGGCGAGCGGACCGCGGGCGTACGTAGTCTCCCTGTCGGCCCAGGTACCGGGGTCGGCGAGGACACCCTGGTCGTAGGGATACCGAGAGCCTCGTTCGACGAACCGGCGGAACGCGTCGTACTCGACGTATCCGAGTTCGAGTGCCAGAGTCGCGGCGTAGTAATCGGCCTGTCCCTCGACGAGCCACCGCGTGGCGGCCGTCGTGCCGTTTCCGACGCCAGCGAACGGCTGGCGCGAGTGAGTGTACTCGTGCAGCCAGACGTTCCCCGGCCGTTCGAGGTCGGCGTCGGCCCGAACCCACGCGTCGCTGTCGCCATACTGCAGTCCGGCGGCGCGCCAGTCGACCTCCCCAACGGGCGCCGCGACGACGAAGAACTCGTCGTTTCGTGCGCCGACGTCCAACCCCTGGCTCGCCCCGCTTAGCGCCTGGAGAATCGCTTCCGGCGATTCGGCGAGATCGGCCGCCTCGGGGACCACGAGCCGGTGCCGCTCGCCGTTGGCTTCGGAGACGTACTCCTCGACGGGTCCGAAGACGGCGATCGTCTCGCCGACGGCACCCTCGCCGTCGACGCTCACCGTCCGTTCGACCGAGATCGAGTGGCCGCGTCGGTACTGCCAGCCGTAGGACAGCTGCGGGACCGCGACGATTCCCCACTCGCCGGTCTCGGCGAAGTCGAGGTCCCCGCCGCGCTGGGCGGTCGCCGTCGATCGATGGCCACCCTCCTGGTACTGGCGATTCGCCTCGACCCCGAGCGTCACCGTGGGGGCCGCCGTTTCACCGTCCCACTCGAGCGTGTTCGAATCGATCTTCGCGAACCCGTCGGTCGCCTCGATCGTCGCCTCCGACGGCGCGGAGAGTTCCAGGGCGGTGACCGCGTCGGGGATCGAAATCGTCGCCTGTGCGCCGAATTCGCCCGGCTCGTCCGGTCGCTGGCGAAGTTCGAGCGACGAATCGATCGTCTCTCGCGTCGCTGCGGCGCTCGGGCGGGCCGGTTTCGCCTCGCCCGGCGCGACCGAGGAGTGAACCGTCGCCACCGACGTCGTGGCCGCTACGGTCGGGCGCTCGTCTCCCGGCCCGGTCGACGCCGAACCCGCGGTTCCCGCTGCGGGCCCGACGGCCATCGCGGGGAGCGATAGCACGAGAAGAAAGACGAATACGATCGACAGACAGTGTCGCATCTGAACCTGTTTGAGTGACGGACCAGCAAATCCCTTGTGGGCGTGCCGTGACGATCATCGAAGCACGGACGACAGGTCAACCAGCGACGAGGGCGTGTACGTGGGCTCGGCGTCGACGGTCAGTCAGCAGGAACCGCTCCGCATCTCTCTCACGATCACCGCCGCCGCCGATGCCGAGTGGCGAGTCGTCGTGAACGGCGACGCATCGATCGCCGACTGTCTGCCTTCGATGTAGAAGTCCGTCGCGTCCGCCTAATCGGACGCCTCGGCCGTCGCGAGCGGTTCGGTTCCCGCCTTTTTCCGCTCGGGTTCGCTCCGCTCACCGCTCGCGCAAAAATCTGTCTGGCGAGAGCGTAGCTCTCGCTGACCGTTGCCTCGCTCCGCTCGGCAAGAGACCAAAAAGCGCCTCGTGCCACTCGGCGGTGCTAGTCCGACGCTTCAGCGGTCGCAAGTGGTTCGATCGCCAGTTCCATCGAGACTCCCTCGACGTCCCAGGTCTCCCGGTGGCCGTCCGAGACCGTTCGGACCTCGTCGGCGCGCACTTCCTCGCGGACGAGATCCATGCGCTCATCGACGAGGTCGGCGACGCGGTCGTCGTCGACGTCGAGTTCGAGCGCGATGCGCTGTTCGACGTCGAGGTCGGCGTCCTTGCGCATCTCCTGGACCCGGCGGATGACCTCGCGGGCGTAGCCCTCGCTCTCGATGTCCGCGGTGAGCGAGGCGTCGACGTAGGCGACGCCGTGTTCGTCGCCCTCGATCGTGATCGTCGACCCGGCCACGTCGTCGGGCGTCTGCGTGACGAACGAGACCATCTCCTCGTCGAGGTCGATCTCTTCGTCCAGAGCGTCGGAGACAGTCGCTTCGAGCGCGTCGAGGTCCGGTTCCTCGATGCTGGCCTCGTTGAGCGCGTTCATGACCTGCCCCGCTTGGTCGCCGAACGCGGGGCCGAGGAGGCTCATGTCCGCTTCGGCGCTATACTCGAGTTCGCCCCAGCGCTCGTCGGCGCCGAGCACCTCGATCTCGCGGGCGTTGAGCCGGTCGGCGAGCAGGCCTTCGTGGCGCTCCACGGCGGTGGCGAGGCGCTCGTCGTTCGCGGCCACGACGACGCGCGGGACGGGCCAGCGCAGTTTGCGACCGGCCTGCTGGCGCGCGTTGGCGCCGGCCTCCTCGATCGCGCGCAGCAGCGCGACGTCTGTCTCGAGTTCCTCGTCCGCCCAGCGCTCGTCCGGCGTCGGCCAGTCCTCCATGTGGACCGTGTCGAAGCCGTCGTCGCCGGTGAGCGTGCCGTAGAGTTCTTCGGTGACGAACGGGGCGTAGGGTGCGAGCAGGACGACGATCTCGCGGAGGACGTGATAGATCGTCGCGTAGGCCGCCGACTTCGAGGCGCTATCGGCTTCCTCCCACATGCGTTCGCGGACCGCCTGCACGTAGAACCGGGAGACGTCCTCGACGACGAACTCGATGAGCGCGTCGAGGGCCCGATCCTGCCGGTAGTCGTCGAAGTGGGCGGCCATCTCGGCCTTGGTGGACTGCAGCCGGGCCAGCACCCACTCGTCGACCAGTTCGAGGTCCTCGTCGACGTCGTCGAGCGTCACTCCGGCGGTTTCACCGCCTCCGTCTCGTTGCGACGGAGTCGCAACGCCCGGCTCGAACCCATCGAGACGCATGTACGGCAGCGGGAAGCGGAACACGTTCCAGAGGGTGCGGAGGTGGCGTTCCATCGTCTCCATGCCGTCCCAGGAAAAGCGCATGTCGTCGCCCTGCGGGTTGTTCGACAGCAGGAACATGCGCATCACGTCCCGGCCGTGCTTGTCGATGGCCTCGTGCGGGTCGACGAGGATGTCTTTGGACTTCGACATCGCGCGGCCGTCGGGCATCTGCGCGAAGCCGTGCATGAGGACCTCCTTGTAGGGAATCTCGCCGAGGGCGGTCGTCCCCATGCCCAGTTGCGACCAGAACCAGCCGCGGGTCTGGTCGTGGGCCTCCATGATGAGGTCGGCGGGCCACAGTTCATCGAAGTCGTCCTCGCTCGACGGGTAGCCGATCGTTCCCAGCGAGGCCACCGAGGAGTCGAACCAGACGTCGAAGACGTCCGGTACGCGGGTGTAGGTCGTTCCATCCTCGGTGATCGTCAGCTCGTCGACCGTATCCTTGTGCAGGTCGACGGACTGGGGATCGACGTCCTGGTCGACGCGCTCGGCAAGTTCCTCGCGGGTCCCGACGACGATCATGTCTTCAGCTGCGACACCGTTGCCGTTCTCGCCGCTGGTGCCGTCGTCGTTCTCAACGCCCTCCGGTGTCCAGACGGGTAGCGGGATCCCCCAGTAGCGCTGGCGGGAGACGTTCCAGTCGGGGGCCTCCTCGACGAAGTCACGGAAGCGGTTGTCGCGAGCCCACTCGGGGTGCCACTCGCTGTCCTCGATGTTATCGAGCAGTTCGTCCTTGACGTCGGTGATCGTGATGAACCACTGCTCGGTGACGATCTGGATGATGCCCGTGTCGCAGCGCCAGCAGTGGCCGTAGCTGTGCGAGATGGTTTCCGAGGCCAGCAGTGAGCCGTTCGCCTTGAGGTCGGCGATGATGTCCTCGTTCGCGTCGCGGACGAACTGCCCTTCGTACTTCCCGCCCTCCTCGGTATAGACGCCGTCACCGCCGACGGGACAGAAGATCGGGAAGTCGAGTTCGGTGCCGCGGTCGAAGTCCTCCTCCCCGTGGCCGGGTGCTGAGTGGACGAGGCCAGTGCCGTCGCCGTGCGTGTCGACGTAGTCCGCTGCGTAGACCTCGCAGGCACCCTCGTGGTCGGGATGGGCCGGTACGTTTTCGGCCATGGGATGTTCGTACGCCCAGCCGAGCAGGTCCGCGCCGGTCAGCTCCTCGACGACTTCGTAGTCGTCGTAACGCCCGGCCGAGAGGACGGCCTCGACTTTCGGTTCCGCGACGTAGAGGAGCTCTTCGTCCCCGTCCTTCTCTGCGCGGACGCCCACGTAGTCGCCCTCTTCGTCGACGGCGACGAACGTGTTCGCGGGGATGGTCCACGGTGTGGTCGTCCAGACGACGAGTTTGCCGTCACGGCTCGCGTCCGCTGGTGTGTCTCCCTCGCGGTCCGTTACGTCGAATTTGACGTAGATCGAGGGGTCCTCGACGTCGTCGTACTCGACTTCGTTGTTCGCGATCGCGGTCTCACAGCGGGGACACTGCGAGATGGAGCGGTGGCCCTTCTCGACGAGGTCGCGGTCGGCGGCCTGGGAAAAGCCCCACCAGGCGGCCTCCATGTACTCCGGCGAGACCGTCTTGTACGGATCCTCCCAGTCCATCCAGACGCCGAAGTCCTGGAAGTCCGACTGGAGCCCCTCCAGTTGCTCGTCGGCGTACTCCTTGCAGGCTTCGATGAAGGCGTCCTCCCCATAGGCTTCGATGTCCTTCTTGTTCTCGAAGCCGAGTTGCTCTTCGACCCGGGTCTCGATGGGCAACCCGTGCATGTCGTAGCCCGGACGGTCGGTGACGTCGTAGCCCTGCATCCGCAAAAAGCGGAGGTAGACGTCCTTCAGCGTCTTGTTCCACGTCGTGCCCATGTGCGCCGCACCGGAGGTGTACGGCGGTCCGTCGACGAAGAAGAACCGCTCGCCGTCGGCCCGGTGGGCTTTCGTCTGCTCGTAGGCGTCGACCTCGTCCCAGTGCTCGAAGACCGACTCCTCGAGTGCGTGGGGGTCGTACTGGTCGGCGACCTCGCCGAATCGACTCATACCGGATGGAATTGGCTCCGAGACTAAAGAGCAATCGGTGTGGCAGATTCACCTGTCGAACCGCTACAGACTAATCGGCGGCGTGGTCGCCGCGCTCCGGTGGTCGACTACTCCGCGAGCATGGCACTCGCGCGAAGAACCAGTTTCTGGTAGCCGACGGCGTAGACGCCCGCATACAGCAGGACGGTGCCGATCGCCGCGAGCCAGCCGGCGAGCATCATGTCGCCAGCGCCCAGGTGCTGGAGACTGGCGTTCTCCGCGAGTGCGCCGACGATCGTCAGGCCAATGGCGAGAACGGTGTACACCGCGAGCGAGACGACCTCGGCGAGCAGTTCCGATCCAATCAACGTCATTGCAAGAGGGTAGGGCTCGGCCGACATAGCCTTGACGCTCTGCCCGTACGGGGCTGCGACGATCGACCGCGACCAGACCGCTTCGAAGCGCAGACGAGTGCCAGCTGTCGCAAATGCGGAAAACGGACGGTGAGACGTAGTGGTGGAACCCCGCGAGTGGCGGCTCGCCGACCCCGACTGACGATCTGGGATGGCTCCCCGTCGGCCGAGACACTCCGATAGAATCGGTTTCGAGCCCTACCGACTGAACAGCGCGCTTTTGAGCTGCCTGTACAGTGACCGCTCGCTTCCCGGATCGACCAACCCACCGAGTTCGGCGTCCGAAATCGGCAACTCCGGCGCGAACTCGTGGCTGTAGCCGGGGATATCCGCGTCGACGTCGAAGTACGCGGGGTAGCACTCGAAGTGCTGGTACTTGCCCGTGAAGCGATACTGACCGGGGCCGAGGACTTTGTACGCCGCGGGCGGTTCGAGGCCCATTCCGACGTAGCAATCGCGGATCTGACAACGCAGATTGTAGACGAGATAGTCCCGGAAGGGTTTCAGGTCGACGAACGGTGCTGGCGAAATCTCGACGCGGGCGTCCGGGTCGCGATCGGGAACTGGCGCTTCGTCGTGACGAACGGTCGTCCGTTCGCCCTTCGCGACGTAGTACTCGACGATGACGCCCGAGACGGTTTCAATATCACCTGATTCGTCGAGGTATATCTCCTGTTCGTACAGTACGGCGCCCTCCGGGCCGATTTTGCCCGCCGGAAGCTCGTAGGGACGTTCGATGTCGCCCGTGTCGACGTCGGGATCGTCCGCGTAGTGACTCAGACTCTGGGCGAACAGGTCACCGAAGTAGTCGTCGAGTTCGTCGACGGTGAGGGCGGCCAGCGAGTCGCGGACGGTCTCGAACCGCTCGGGGTTCAGGTCCCACGGGATCGTATCGTATTCGGTCTCTTGAGCGACGTAGTACTTGGCGTAGCGACGGGCCTGGGAGAACTGCTCATTTTCAGTTTGTGTTCTCGTAGACGGGTCATCAGAAATATCATCTACCTGATGGTGAAGGATGTCTCCTTCACTATTCACCCCCAGTTCGTGTTCTCTATTCTCATTATCGGAGAGAACAAGTCCTACACCAGCGTCGTCTTGGCCTATGATTTTTGCGTTCATTATTCCCTCAAGCTGCTGAACCAGCCACTCTTGTCCTGTTTCTCCTCCTCGGTCTCGAACTCCTGATCGGTAGTGAGTCCGAGTAGTGACCGGAGGCGCTTCTGTATTGTGTCGGCCGTTCCGTTCCCATACTGCCGGGCGAGAAGGTAGCCGACTGGCATCGCCGCGAGGCCACCCGCCACCGCCCCAGCGGGGCCGGTGAGCGAGCCCGCCATCGATCCGGCCTTCCAGCCGCTCGTCGCACCCTTGAACCCACTTCCCATCGTGTCCTGCAGGCGGCTGGAGACCTCGATGTCGTTCGCTTCGACGTATTCGGTGAGCTCGTCAGGTGTGTCGACCGCCTCGACGAGGTCGACGAGCTCGTCCTGCGTCAGCCGGTAGGTCTTGGTGGTCAGATCCGCGACTGTCTCGTCGACGAGGCCGGGGCCCTCGGCCGTCGAGAGGCGCTTGGCGTTCGCGGGACCGGCGTTCCAGTCCTTTCGCTGGACGTGGACGTCCGTGCCCAGCCGGTTCACAATCAGCGGTTCCTCCCCGGACAGCGCTTCTTCGGCCGCCTGACCAGCCTCCCGCTCAAGCTGCGGGTCAGGATCGATTGCCAGATCGGCGTCCGACTGCGGCATCATGGAAATTTCCGTCCCGGTTTGCTGTTTTACGTGCGCCAACTCGTGCGCGAGCAGATACTGGCCATCCCCACTCTCTGGATCGTACTCGTCGTCGTTGAACACGATGGCATTCCCGCAGGTGAACGCCCGCGCGTCGATTGCGTCGGCGGCTTTCGCCGCTTCGGGCCCAGTGTGAATCTCGACGTTCGAGAAGTCGGCATCCATCCGCTCTTCGAGCGTACGTTGAAGCGAGGTGTCGAGTGATCGTCCAGATCCAGTCGCGAGCACGTCCAGCACCGGATCAGGAACGTCGTGGGGATCCGTCTCCGTCCCCTCCGTCGCGCGCATGATGTGTTCCTGTGCCTCGGGTCCGTAGCCGCGACTGGCCATCGGCACCCGTTCTGTCCGCGGAATCGGATCCACGTTCTCCATCGCCGGCAAGCCGACCGACGGCGCGGCATCGGGCGGTGTCGCGTCCGGGACTGGCGCGTCGGGAATCGGTACATCGGGCATTCCCATCGGGGTGAACGCCTGCTCGTCGTCCTCACGACTTTCTTTGTGGCGATCGTCTCGGTCGCGTGCCCGCCGCTCGCCGTTGTCGCGTTTTCTTCGACGCTTTCTCTTCCGCCCCATCTAACCGTCCTCCGTCCGTCTATACGGACTTTTTGACCGACGACAATTGCCCGGAGCCATCATACGCGAACACTTCAATTTTGTATAGTATAGTTGTTTCCATAGGGTAGTAGGACGAGTCGTACAAAGATGGATGGTAAACACAATTCTCCAACAGATTTCTGAGGCGAGTCGACGACTGCCAGCTGGCTTCCGGCCTGTTCCCCTGTGTGCGAGGTGGACGCGACGGATCGATACGCCCTTCGTCGATGCGCCCCTTCCTCAGTGCGTGTCCTCCAAATCGCCCTCCGACCCTACCGATCCTGCGTTCCCCACGTCGCGCCACGTCGTCGAACCGGACTGCGATCGCTGTCCGCAACTCGCTGCCTGCCGCGAGCGGATCTCGTGGGGAACGGGCCCGCTTGACGCCTCGGTCTTCGTCGTCGGCGAGGCGCCAGGTGCCGGCAATCGCGACGCCGACCCGTGGCGCGGCGGCAACTGGACCGGGATGGCCTACACCGCGCGCCACTCCGGTCGGCGGATCCGCCGGATGATGGCCGAGGTTGGTTACGCCGACGAGAGCTACTACACGAACGCGGTGAAGTGCATGCCCGCGGACGAGACGCGTGGCGCCGCTGCCGAGCCGGACACTGATTCCGCGAGTGAGTCCGCCGACTCGGTAAGTACGCGCGAACCTGCCGCCGAGGAACTCGCGGCCTGTCGCCCACACCTCCTGACGGAACTCGATCGTGTCGAGCCCGCTGTCGTCGTCGCGACCGGCAAACACGCTACCACGTCGGTGTTAGCGGCTGACGACCGCTCGCTAGACGACCTCGACGGATCCGGCTTTCTCGACACCGTTCTCGAACCCACCCGCTGTGAGGCGCTGGAGACCTGGCTCCTGCCGATCCTCCACCCCTCCTATCAGGACGTCTGGATCAGTCGGATGGGCTACGAACGTGCAGAATACGTTACCGCTCTCGAACGTGCGATCGCTGACTGTGTCGACCGAGACAGCAGTTGACCCAGAGGGCTCCTTCGGCGCCACGCGTCGCCGCTACCGCGTTGCCCCGTCTCGACGTTCTCCAGCCACCTTCGTGTGCAGCCAGTCGCCTGCCATCGCGCTGAGGGCACAGACCAGGGCGGCAAGCCCGACGCGATCCCGATCGCGACCGGCGTCAGGAGGACGGAAACGCCGCCGAGCCAGCCGGGTTCTGAGTCGACCGTCGTGGCGGTGTTCGCGAGGTAGACGACGACCGTCGCGAGCGACCCGACGAGACCGACCTGAAGACCGGCCTGTCGTGACGACGTCGGTCGATCGCTGTAGTAGTACCCGGCGATCAGTCCGGCGAGCACCAGCGGCCCGCCGGAAATACTTCCACCCAACACGACACTGGGGTCAGTCACCGCACTCCAGGAGAGCGCGACCGTGATCGGTACCGTCGCGAGGCCGAGCAGGGTCGCCACTCGCCGGTCCTCGTCGGCCATCCGACCGACGCTCCGTCCGAGTCTCGTCGTCACGTCGGACATACGTTCCTCTCCAACAGCTGGGTAAATAATGCTTCTCGTCACCATCGACGGCTGGGAGGGTGGCGTGACTTCATCGGCCCATCGTCGCCGGTTTCCCCGCTCCACCGGTCGGTGCTGGTAACCTTCATACGACGTGGCGACACAGCCACAGACATGCCCACGATCTTCAGTCAGATCGTCGACGGGGAAATTCCCGCCCGCACCGTCTACGAGGACGAGACCACGTACGCCTTCCTCGACGCGAATCCGCTCGCACCGGGACACACGCTCGTCATCCCGAAAGACGAGTACGAGCGATTGAACGACGTCCCTGACGACGTCGCGTCGGACCTCTACACGACGATCCACGACCTGGTCCCGGCGGTGGAGGACGCCGTCGACGCCGACGCGACCACCGTCGCGTTCAACAACGGCGAAGCGGCGGGACAGGAGGTCCCGCACGTCCACTGCCACATCGTCCCGCGATTCGACGGGGACGGCGGTGGACCGATCCACGCGATCGCCGGGCAGACGCCCGATCTCGCGGACGACGAACTCGACGATATCGCGGCCGACATCGAATCACGGTGCTGACCGGGGTCCTCGGCCGACGGCTTCGACCCGAGCTGAGCCGCTTCACGTTCGGGCATCGGCCGGGAGCCTGACACCGCTCACATCGATCCAAGCTATTTAGTCGCTCCCTTCCCCGTGTGATTCCATGACCCGGGGAATCGGCGAGCACGCGCTGGTGAACGAACTGCTTCCGGACTGGCTGGCCGTCGTCTTCGGCATCTTCACCCAGCTCGGTGATATCTGGCTACTCTCGCTCCTCCTCGCCTCGCTCTTCCTGCTCGATACGCCCTCTCGATCGGGCGTGGCCTTCGTCGGCGGTGCGTGGTTCGCCGGACTGGGGCTGTACCGGGGGCTGAAGGATCTGCTGGCGTGGCCACGGCCGAGTGCGATGCCCCTCGACCCGAATCCTGCCGGTGTCGTCGAACTCGTCTACGAAGTGACCGCCTTCGCCGGGGGCTACGGCTTTCCGAGCGGACACGCGACCAGCACGACGATCGTCTACGTCGGGCTGGCGTCCGTCCTCACCGTGAGTACCGCCCGGCGTCGATACACAGCCGCCGGCACCGTCGTCGCCCTCGTCTGTCTCGCGCGAATCGTCCTCGGTCTCCACTACCTCGTCGACGTGGTCGCTGGGGTTACCCTCGCTCTCACGCTTCTCTTCGGCGCACGAGCGCTCGCTGACCACCGTTCGCTGGACCGCGCGACCGTCGCGTTCGCCGTGGCGATTCCGCTGGCCGGTTTCTACCTCGTGACGAGTGGCGCCGAACTCGAGGCCGTACTGATCCTCGCGGCCTCACTCGCCGGACTCGTTGGCTGGCGACGATACGACTCCACCCGGATGGCGTGACCGAGTTCGAACCGATCGAGATGAATGTTATTATCGTGCACGAGTCCGTTGGAGTGGATAGACGGCCTCGTTCGGCCGATTCGGCCGGGGCCGACCTCGAGTGATCCACAATGTCAGACGCAATCGCAGAAGAGTACCAGCTCTTCATCGACGGCGAGTTCGTACAGGCGGCGGCAGGTGAGACGCGCGAGACGATCGATCCGGCGACGGGCGAGACACTCGCGACGGCCGCGGAGGCGGGTGCGGCGGACGTCGACCATGCGGTCGAGGCCGCCAGCGAGGCCCAGGCCGAGTGGGAAGCCATGTCGGCCGGCAAGCGCGGCCGGATCGTCTCCCGGCTGGGCGAACTCATTGCCGAACACTCGGACGAGCTGGCCGAACTCGAGAGCCGGGATCAGGGCAAACCGCTCACCCAGGCTCACCACGACGTGTCGGGTGCCGCCCGGTTCTTCGAGTACTACGGCGGCGCAGTCGACAAGTTAGAGGGACGAACCGCGCCGACGGGTGACGGCAAGCTGGCGTTCACCGAGCGCACACCCTACGGCGTCAGCGGCCAGATTGTCCCGTGGAACTTCCCGTTCAACCTGACCGCCCGCGGCGTCGCGCCGGCGCTGGCCGCCGGCAACAGCGTCGTCGTGAAGGCGGCGCCGACGACCCCGCTCACCGCGATCCGACTGGCGGAGCTTGGCAAAGAGGCCGGCCTCCCGGATGGCGTTCTCAACGTGCTCACCGGCGGCGGGGAGCCGGGCGCCGCCCTCTCGGAACACGAGGATGTCGATATCCTCACCTTCACCGGCAGCGTCCCGACGGGCCAGGCGGTCATGGAGTCCGCCGCGAAGACGATTACGCCCGTCACGCTCGAACTCGGCGGCAAGAACGCCTCGATCGTCACGCCGGAGGCCGACCTCGGTTCGGCCGTCTTCTGGACCTCGCTCGGTATCTTCACCAACGCCGGCCAGATCTGCTCGGCGGCCGACCGCGCGGTCGTCCACGAGTCCATCTACGACGACTTCGTCGACGCGATCGTCGACCGCGCCGAGTCCTACGACCTCGGCCCCGGCGTCGAGGACCCCGGGATGGGTCCACTCAACTACGAGGAACACTACGAGAGCGTCCTCGAGTACATCGACGTCGGCGTGAAGGAGGGTGCGACGCTCGCGACGGGTGGCGAGCCGGCCGATCGCGAGGGCTTCTTCGTCGAGCCGACGGTCTTCACCGACGTCGAACCCGACATGCGAATCGCCCAGGAGGAGATCTTCGGGCCGGTGCTCACGGTCATCCCCTATTCCGACCCCGAGGAGGCGATTCGTATCGCCAACGGCGTCGAGTACGGCCTCACCGGTGGCGTCTTCTCACAGGACATCGACGAGGCGCTCTCGCTCGCCCGCGACGTCGATGCCGGTACCGTCTTCATCAACGAGTGGTTCGGCGACGGCGTCGAGACGCCCTTCGGCGGCACGAAGAAGAGCGGCATCGGCCGTGAGAAGGGCATGGAAGCGCTCGACTCGTACCTCCAGACGCAGTCGATCACTGTCAACATCGACAACTAGGCGTCGCGGGCGCTTCGTTACGCCCGTGTACCGCAGATACGTTCACCGTGAGTGTTTTGTCGTCGCCCTTCGAGAAGCGTCTATGGTCCTCGCTTCGTTCCTCGCCGCGGTGCGTTCGAACCCCGTCGCGGCCGCGCTAGAACTGGGGAGCCTCGTCCTCTCGTTCCTCCTGCTCCTCGGCGTCGTCGCAGCCCTTGCGACGGGGTCGCCGGGCCGACCTGGTGGGCTCTGGCTAGTGGTCGTCGCCGTCGGCGCCGCGTTCGCCTGTTTCTGGACCGTCGGCTGGCCGCTGCTCGAGCGACTGCGTGAGCGAATTGCGGCCTAACGCCGCTTAGCTCATCAGCGAAATGAGTACGTCGCCGTAGCCAATCGCGACGAGCAGCCCGAGAAAGAGCGGGACGAGAAACGGCGTCCCCGGTGAGTACCAGACGCGATTCTCGGTCGCGAGGACGTCGAGTCCGTCGCGGAGATCCGCAGGTGCGGTGCCGTAGGCCGTGCCCTCGATCGAGTCGAGAAACGCCGCCGCACCCCAGGGATCGTCGAACTCGGCGTCGCTTGGGTCGGCGTTGGTCGGATCGCCGTCGGTCGGCTCGGCGCTGGAATCGGGTTCGTCACGCTCCGTCGACTCCACGGCGTCGACGGATTCCACCGCCCCACCGTCGGCGACGGGCGGCCCAGCGTCGATCGCACCGTCGGTCGGCTGATTCGGTTCGTCAGGGAGCGTCTCGGGATCGCGGAGTCGCTCCGGGTCGGCCCGCAGTTCCGCGAACGTCGCCCCGCGCCAACGAAGGTACATTCTGAGCGCGTCGAGATCCAGTCCGGAGAGCGTGTAGCCGTCGGTCGTCTGGAGGAGTTTGCCGTGGCGGTGTGGAATGCGGTCGACGGCCGTCGGCCAGCCGAGCGGGGCGATCGGGGTGAATCGTCCGGCGAGCGCGTTTCGGAGCCCGAGCGCGACCGGAATCGCGAGCCCGACGAGGACGCCGTTGCCCAGGATCGCCAGTGAGAAGGGCAAGAGCTGGTCGCCGCCGACGAGCGGGAACGCCCAGTCGCCGATCGCGTACGACGGGGTGACGGGAAAGAGCAGTGCGAGGACGAGCAACGCCTTCGCGTCGGCGCCGCCGAAGCCGCCGAACCACCAGAAGAGGTACGCGAGCGGCACGACGAAGCCGACGCTGAACGCCGTCGGGATGAGGAACGACTGCCAGGTGTGGAGGTCGGCGGTGTAGGCGACCCAGCCGTCCCAGGCGAGCAGGGCCGCACCGAGCGCACCGAGAGGAATCCAGACCGCACTCGGGACGCGCCGGGTTCGGACGTCGAGGATGGCCACCCATGCGAAGACGGGGAGCGCGAGCAGGCGAAGGAGATCGGGGACTGAAGCGGCGAGATTCGACAGCACGAGCGCTCATCGACGCGCCACTCGTGTTAGTGTTTCGGGCGTCCCGGACGGGGTGTCTCCTCGAAACCCATCGTCGCCCGATTCGTCCGAGAGACTCCCGATATCGAAACCCACGGCTCGGATCCGGTGGGCGAAAACGGCAGTATCGCGAAAGAGGAGACCGCTTAGATGACGCGGTTCTGCAGGTAGTCTAAGTGCTTTGCGTTGTAGACGATCTTGACCTCGTCGGTCAGGGCGTGACCGATGCAGGTCAGGCGGACGTTCTTCTCTTCGACCTCCTCGTCGGAGAGGATCTGCTGCATGTCCATCTCGAGTTCGCCTTCCTTGAGGATGGCCGCACAGTTCGCACAGGCGCCGGCGCGGCAGGAGAAGGGCCAGTCGTAGCCCTGGGCCTCGGCGGCTTCGAGGATGTACTCGCCCTCGTTGACCTCGAGCGTGCCGTAGTCCTCGTCGTCGAGGCCGGCGTCGGCAGCCTGATCGAAGAGGTCGTCGTCGTCCATCTCCCAGCCGTGATCGTCCAGCACTTCGTAGTTGAGGTATTCTACCGTGGGCATCAGCGGAGAATTCGGCACCCGCCCTGTAATACCTTGCTGTTGCGACTTGCATCGTTACTCACGTAGGATATCCTGGGAATCGACGGTGAGAGTCCGGTATTCCACAGAATACGGGGTCGATCGACTGCGGGACCGGCACCTCGGCGGTCGATGCATCCGACCGATTACTTCGCCGATACCGTTCAGAGCCCGAAAGCCGGGAGGAACCGGAACGTGAGATAGGCCCCGACTGTCGCGATGGCCGGCACGACGTTCTGCATGAGAACGACCTTGGCGGTCGTCCCCGGGTCGAAGAGGTCCGACGCCCGGGGGATGTCCGTCGGCTCCTCCTCACCGATCTCCGGGAGCGGCTCGCCTTCCTCCTCGGCCGTCAGTGCGCCGACGGAGACGTGCGTCTCTTCCCCTCTGGCGACTTCGGGGAGCGTCGTCGTCCGGGTCGCCCGGCCCCAGCCGAGGCCGATGATGCTCATCGTCGCGATGACGACGAAGCTCGCGGGCACGCCGAGCGAGGAGAGGACGATGACGATCGAGGAACTCACGACGGCGACGACGATCGCCGCCGTCAGGGGCAGGTTCGTGATGTCGTTGCCGAGCGTGTCGAGCGTGCGGCGGGCGATCGTGAAACAGCCGACGGTGACCGCGGCGGAGCCGAGCAGGATCAGCGGGATCATCTCGACCTCGCCGGTTCCGTAGATCGGCGCGATCGCGTTCGCGATGTTGCTCGTCCCGGAGGAGAAGGCCATCAGACAGCCGATGGCGACGACGACCAGCGCGCCCGTCTTCTCGCGGCGATCGGCGTCCGGTCCGAATCGGATGCGGGGGAAGACCCCGTTCCACGCGATCTGCACCATGAGTTCGTCCTCGTCGTTGCTCCCCTCGATCGCGACCCAGGCGTTGATCCGCGGATAGAAGTACCGCCCGACGACGCCGGAGACCCAGAAACCGAGGATCGGGGCGACGATCCACCAGCTGACGATCTCGCCGAGGACGACCCAGTTCACCGCGTCCGTCGCGAACCCAAGCGCGGCGATGGCGCCGACGGCGGTCATCGACGTCGAGGCCGGCACGCCAGCGTAGTTGCCGACGAACAGGGCCCCGCCGATGAAGAAGAGGACGGCGACGTTCGCCCGCATCGTGAAGATCCCAGTGTCCGTGACCAGCTCCTCCCCGAGGGTCGTGACGACCTGGGGGCCGATCGTGATTGCCCCGAGGAAGAAGAACACGGCCATCAGGCCGGCGGCCATCACCTTCGAGATCACGTTCGCGCCGACGGCTGGGCCGAAGGCCGGGCCGGTCGTGGCGCCGCCGATGTTGTATCCGACGAAGACGGCGACGCCCAATCCGACGACGAGGAGCGGTTCCAACACGGTATCTATCACCATCCACACCGTCCGCGCTCAAAAGAACGTTCATCTGCACTGATCGGGGGCCGCCGTCGACGTGATGATCACCCGCACCGTTCGCCGACGGCCGCCGATCCAGAGGTTTTACCGGGGTACGCCGCAAGGTCGTAGCCATGAACCCGGTCCGCATTGATGCGATCGTCGATCTGACCTACGGCGCCTTGATCGTCCTCTCGATCGGGCTGATCGCCACCGGTGATACGAACGTCGGCCTCGCGTTCGGGGTCGGCGTCTTCGCCTCCTACGTCGTCCACGTCGTCTGGAAGATGTCCCGATTCGATCCGGACTGGATGACGAACGCCGTCCGCGAGTCCGTCGAGAAGGAAGTCGGCGAGACGATGGACAAGACGGTCGGGAAAACCGTGGAGGAGACGGTCGAGAAGACAGTCGACGAGACGGTCGGCGAAACGGTCGAACAGACGGTGGAGAAGACGATGGACGAGACGGTCGGAAAAACCGTCGAGGAGACAGTGGAGAAGACAGTCGACGAGAAGGTCGGCGAAACGGTCGAGCAGACGGTCGGTGAAACGGTCGAAGAGACCGTCGGCGAGACTGTCGAACAGAAAGTCGGCGAAACCGTGGAGGAGACGGTGGAGAAGACGATGGACGAGAAGGTTGGCGAGACGGTCGAAGAAACGGTCGGTGAAACCGTCGAACAGAAAGTCGGTGAGACGGTCGAGGAGACGGTCGGGGAGACCGTCGAAGAGACGGTCGCCGAGACCGTGGAGGAGACGGTCCCGGACACGATCGAAGAGACCGTCGTCGAGCAGATCGAGGACGTCCAAAAGCAAGTCGAGTCGGTCGAAGAGCGCGTCGATCGCCGGCCACGAGAGGACGAAGTCGAGGAGTTGATCGAAGAGACGACCGAGAACGACGACGAACAGGCGTAACTCGTTCGGTCCGCGATCGGCGACACTCGTTCGATCAGTCGACCGACAACACTCGTTCGGTCAGCCAGTCCAATACACTCGTTGCTCGCCAGTCGAAAGCACGCGTCCACATCCTTCCCGGATCGGCTCGATCACCGGATCGACGTGACGGGAATGGGCGACCGACGGAACACGTCTCTCGCGACGTTGCCGACCAGGAATCGCCGTGTGACGTCTGCACTGTGTTCGCCGTGGCTGCCCATCACGATGACGTCGTAGTCGTCCGCGTCGCGAACGATGACTCGTGCCGGATGGCCCACTCCGACGGTGGTGTCGATCTCTTGCTCGTGGTCGGCCGCAACGGCGCGGGCTCGTTTCAGCACGGGGGCGGCATGTTCCCGTGACGCCTCGTCCAGATCGTCTTCCAGCGCGAGACTGACCGCGTCGCCCATCAGCATCGAGGGCACGCCGACGACCGTGAGGACGGTCACGTCGGCGTCGGGATGCGTTTCGAGTGCGTACTCGAGGGCCCGCTCGGCCATCTCGGAGTCGTCCATCGGAACGAGGACGCGAAAGCCCATGTGACACGCTACACCGAGACGGTGAATAAGTACGGTGGTCGAATCAGTGGACTCCGTCGGTAGATACCCTCACGCGAGAGGCCGCCCTCTCAGGCGATGCCAGGGACGAGCACGAAGAAGCCGTACGCCAGCGCCGTCGACATCGTCGGCCCGATTATCCACATCGAGATGTACTTGATGATGGCGCCCGGGTTGAACAGGTCGCGCGCGTCGAGGACCTCGCTCCGCTCTGCTTCGCCGATCGGGCGCGGTTGGGTACCCGCCGTCTCCTCGGCGGTGAGGGCCCCCATCGCGATCTCCGACTCTCCGGCTTCGCCCGCGACCGCCTCCTTGACGGTAACCGGTCGGGTCGCCCGGCCCCACCCGAGACCGACGATCGTCATGACCGACCCCATCACGAGGCTGATCGGAATTCCCATCGACGAGAGGACGGTCGTGATCGTGGAGGCCGTGATCATGACGATCAGCGCCGCGAGCAGGGGAATGTCGCTCAGTTCGCCCCCGACGGACTCCATCGTCCGGCGGGCGATCGTAAAGCCGCCCAGTCCGATCGCCACCGTCGCGATGAGGATGGCCGGGTTCGGTTCGAGCGCCCCGCTGCTGACGAGCGGTGCGACGGCGTTGGGCACGTTACTCGCACCGGCGCTGAACGCCATGTAACAGCCGACGATCAGCACGACGATCGTGCTCACGAGTTCGCGATAGGTCGTGTTCGGTCCGAGAGCCGGTGTCGGGAGACCCCCGCTTCGATCGAACGTGAGCAGCGGCCCCGGCGAGTTTTCGATTCCGACCCGGCGATTGAGCTCCGGATAGATGTACCGGCCAATGAACGCGCCGATCCAGAACCCGATAATGGGCGTGACGATCCACCACGAGAGGATCCAGGCGATCGTCTCGTAGTTCACCGTCCCCGTCGCCAGCCCCAACCCAGCGATGGCGCCCACCGTCGTCATCGACGTCGGCACGGGGACGCCGAAGACGTTCGCGATCAGGATCCCCAGACCGATGAAGAACAGGACGGCGACGCCTGCCGCGAGCGAGATCTCGATCGTGATGATGTCGCCCGAAAGCGTGTCCATCACGTTCCGTCCGACGGTCCACCCGCCGAGGAAGACGAACACCGTCATCAGCCCGGCCGCCGTCGTCTTCTTCAACAGACCGGCGCCGACGGCCGGTCCCCACGCGATCCCGGTGGATGAGCCCCCGATGTTGAAGCCGACGAAGAGCGACGCGATCACACCCACGATCAACACCGTCTCTACCATACTAGCAGGGGCAATGCCGTCCGTCCTGATGTAGGTACTGTCTTTCAACGAAGTATGTCGGCGGTCGGCCACCGATATCGGAACTGCGACGGCTGCTCCGACTACACGCCCCAGATCACCACGATTCCGAGCGTCGTCACGACGGCCAGCAGCAACTGCAACGGGGCGCCAACCCGCGCGAAGTCGCTAAACCGATAGCCGCCGGGGCCGTACACCATCAGGTTCGTCTGGTAGCCGACGGGCGAAAGGAGCGGCGTCGAACAGGCGAAGACGACGGCGAGGACGAACGCGTAGGGATCCGCACCGATTCGGACGGCCACGTCGAACCCGATGGGGATCATGAGGACGACACTCGCGTTGTTCGAGAGCAGTTCCGTCAGCAACGCCGTAAAGAGATACAGCAGGCCGAGGACGAGGACGACGTGATACTCGCCAACGATCGCGACGGCGTGTCCGGCCAGGAACGCTGCGGCACCGGTCTCTTCTAGCGCGATGCCGAGCGGGATGAGCCCCGCGAGCAGGACGATCACACTCCAGTCGACGCCATCCCAGAGTTCGCGGGGTTCGAGGATCCCGGCGGCGACCATCGCGCCGGCGCCGGCGATCGCCGTCACCAGGATCGGCTGCACGTCGAGGGCGGCGAGCCCGACGACACCGGCGACGATTCCGAGCGCGAGGGGGAGCTTCTCACGCCGGTACGTCGGTCGGGTGAACTCCTGGGCGACGATGACGTTCCGGTTCCGTCCGAGGCGATCGAGCGCGTCGTGATCCGCCTGAACGAGCAGGGTGTCGCCACCGCGAAGCGGGCGCAGGTCCATCCGCGTGTTGAATACGTCCGGACCGCGTCGCAAGGCGAGCACCGTCGCGCCGTATCGCTGGCGGAAGCTCGTCGATTCGAGTGTCTCACCGACGAGATCGCCGTCGGGGGCGACGATCACCTCCGCCAGTCGCTGTTCAGTCCCGCCGTTCTCGTCGCAGGCGATCTCGAGGTCCGCCTCGTCGATTCCCCGTCGCGGGCGGTGAGAGAGCCCTTCGACGGCCGCGAGGTCGATCACCCCTTCTCGGCCCGTCCGCACGATGAGGACGTCGGCTGGCCGCAACTCCTTCTCGTCGATCGAGGCGCCGAACGCGTCCTCGTCGCGCAGGAGGGTGACCGCCTCCAGGTCGACGTCGACCGCTTCGAGCGCGGCGTGGACGGTCGTTCCAACGAGCGGCGAGTCGGTCGGGACGGTCACTTCGGTCAGGTAGCCGGAGACGTCGAACTCGTCCGTGAGCGCCTCGCTCGGTTCGATCCGCTCGGGAAGCAACGCCGGC
Source organism: Halovivax asiaticus JCM 14624 (assembly GCF_000337515.1). Lineage (GTDB taxonomy): Archaea > Halobacteriota > Halobacteria > Halobacteriales > Natrialbaceae > Halovivax > Halovivax asiaticus. Next base: position 221,901 of record NZ_AOIQ01000014.1, on the reverse strand, counting down.
GCGACCAGCAGAAGGTAGAGCGATCCCGTCGCCAGCACTAGCGCGCCGAGCGCGGTGAACTCGAACATCGAGAACGGGCGCCCGAGGTAGGCGTCCCTGGCGACGATCGAACTCGCCAGGATGTTCGTCGAGGTACCGATCAGCGTGAGCATCCCGCCGAGCATCGAGGCGTAGGAGAGTGGGATGAGCAGCCGCGATGGCGAGGTCCCCGTCCGCTCGGCCAGGTCGATGACGACCGGGATCATGATCGCGACGACGGGCGTATTGTTGATGAACCCGGCCGAGAGACCCGAGACGCCGACGATCGAGCCCAGCTGGCGCCGATCGCTGTCGCCCGCGAACGCGGCCAGGCGCTCGCCCAGCAGCTGGACGGCCCCGGTTCGACGGATACCCTCGCTCAGGACGAACATCATGAGGACCGTAATCGTCGCCGGGCTGGCGAAGCCCGAAATCCCTTCCTCCGGCGAGATGGTCGTCCACGGCTCCAGAACCACGAGCGCGACGATCACGCCGAGCGCGGTGACGTCGAGTGGCACCGGCTGGGTGACGAAGAGGACGACTGCGACCACGACGATCGCGAAGACGACGAGCATCGCTGGCGATAGCGATGGCGTGTCGACAGGCTGCGCGGCGAGTGGTCGGGTGAGTCCGGCCACTGCCGGCTGCGAATCGAGATGCATCACTGTCTGTGGATCGACCGCCGTCGCAATCTGCAAATCGAGCGCCGTCACAGCCCGCGGATCGAACGCCATCGTCCCGCAGTCGCTGACACTCCACGGTATCGGTCCACCGGGCCGCGTCACGAGGCCCGTTCCTACACCGTCACGACCTTAATATGGCAATCGTTCCGTTCGTCGAAGTCACGCACCGCGGAACGTCCACAGTCACTGTACGGCCGCGTGCCGAGCGCCGCCGGTGGGGCCTGCCCGATGGCCCGTGGATCGCGACTCCGTGTGAACGTCGCTTCACCAACGTGAATCGTGCTTCACAGAACGGTTACGACCCGGTCGGCCGTGGGTTTCGCCGTGAACGCAACTGTCATCGGTTCCCAGCTTGGGGACGAAGGAAAAGGCGGCATCGTCGACGTCTTCGCCGGCGATGCGGATATCGTCGTCAGGTATCAGGGTGGCGCCAACGCCGGCCACACCGTCGCACACGACGGTGAGACGTACGAACTTCGGCTGCTTCCGAGCGGTGTCGTCCAGGGTGCCGTGGGCGTCCTCGGAAACGGCTGCGTCGTCGACCTCTCGGTCCTCTTCGCCGAACTCGATGCACTCCGCGAGCGGGGCATTTCTCCCGACGTACGGATCGACGCTCGCGCACACGTCGTGTTGCCGTATCATCGTGCACTGGATTCGATCGAGGAAACAGCCAGAGGCGAGACTGGTGACACCGTCGGGACGACCGGCAACGGGATCGGCCCGGCCTACGAGGACAAAGCCGGGCGGCGCGGCGTCCGGGCGGGTGATCTGGTCGCCTCCGGACCACACGACGGCCAGCTCGACGCCCTCGTCTCGCGGAAGCGGCGACTCGTCGAGGCCATCACCGACGGAGATGCGGCTTCCATCGCTGTCGACGGCTCCGATGTCACCTCTTCTGCGGCCGACTCGACGGCTCCGTTCGACGCCGATGCCATCGCAGAAACGCTCCGGGAGTGGGGCGAGCGCCTCGACGCCGAAAATATGGTCGTCGACACCGGAGCCTTCCTCACTGCGAGCCATCACGACGGGAAGTCGATCGTGTTCGAAGGGGCGCAAGGAACGCACATCGACGTCGATCACGGCACCTACCCGTTCGTCACGTCGTCGAACCCGACGCTCGGGGGTGCGATCACCGGTACCGGTGTCGATCCCTCGATCGTCGCCGGCGGTCACGTGATTGGCGTCGTGAAGAGCTATCTCTCCCGGGTTGGCAACGGTCCGATGCCGACGGAACTGGCCGAACGCCGGGCCGACGAGGTGCGGGAGCTGGTCGGCGCGTTCGGCACGGTCACGGGTCGCCCCCGTCGGATCGGCTGGCTCGATCTCCCGATGCTCCGACACGCGACCCGCGTGAACGGTTTCACGGGCCTCGCGATCACTCACGTCGATACCCTCGCCGAATTCGACGGGCTTCGGCTCTGTACGGCCTACGAGCTGGATGGTGAACGCGTCGAGACGATTCCGGCCACTCGATCGGCGTGGGAGCGGTGCGAGCCGATCTACGAATCGATGGCGACCTGGGCACCACAGGACTGGGATGCGGTCGCCCAAACAGGCTACGGCGCCATCCCGGACGCCGCGAGAACGTACCTCGAGACCGTCGCCGAAGCGCTGGACGTCCCGCTCGTCGCGGTTGGCGTCGGACCCGGGCGCGAAGCGACGGTCGTCCTGGCGAACCCGCTCGACGAAGCCCGCTCGCTCGATCGGGGTTCGGACACCAGACCGATAGTCCCCCGTGACGAATCTGCCACCTGAACGAATGCGTCCCGACGAACCGGTTGGCGACGAATCGGATCCGAGCGCCCTCGACGCCGAGACCGCGTTCTCGCTCCTGGCCGACGAGACGCGCGTCGCGATCGTCCGGGAACTCGGCGAAGCGACGGCTTCACCCGAGACCGGAATCGCCCACCTTGGCTACGCCGAGTTGCAGTCGCGCGTCGATATCCGCGACTCCGGGCGTTTCAACTACCATCTGACGAAGCTGTGTGGCAACTACGTCGCGAAGGAATCCGACGGATATCACCTCCGCTGGCCCGGGATGGTACTATTCCGGACGCTCGTCGCCGGCCTGCTCACGGAGGAATCGGCGCCGGCGCTCGCCGACGTCGACGTCGGGACCGACTGCCACCGGTGCGGTCACTCCATCGAACTCACACGCTACGAGACGCTCGTCCGCGTTCGCTGTCCCACGTGCGACGCGAACTACACGGACATCTCGCTGCCGTCTCACGGCCTGGTCGACCGTGACCGAGACGCACTATTACAGACCGTTCACCGACGGAGTCGGTCGATCATGAGTGCGATGACGGCTGGCCAATGCCCCTGGTGTGCGCAGGCCGTCGAGCCCGAAATCCACGCCGAGCGCTCCCTCCCGTCCCAGCATGACACGCGTGAGCTCGATGCCTACGTCGTCTACCACTGCACCGAGTGTACCGGCTTTCAGTACGCACCGGTTGCCCAGACGCTGTGCTATCAGCCGGTCACGATCTCGTTCTTCCACGAACACGGGCGCGATCTCACGGCGATCCCGCGCTGGGAGCTCGTCTGGGCCGTGACCGACCGGACGACCACCGTTCTCGATCGTGACCCGTGGCGGTTCTCGATCCGGGTCCCGCTCGAGTCGGCGGAACTCGTCGTCGAACTCGACGAACGACTCGCCGTCGTCGACTCACGCACGCAACCACGTGGCGGGGAGTGAAGGCCCCGATGGGGAGTGTATTGCCGATAGGAGTCGCGATGCCCGGTCGGCCGGAACAGTCGACCCGTCGACCGAATCTACGACGACCCGCCGACCTGACCACGATAACCCGTCGACCGGGATCAGCACCCTTACTTCGTCGCCGGCCGCCTCCGTACGTATGAACCACTTCCCGACGTTCGAGGTGATCCCCGCCGTCGACGTCCAGGATGGCGAGGTCGTCCAGCTCGTCCAGGGCGAGCGGGGGACCGAGAAACGGTACGGCGATCCCGTCGAGGCGGCCGAGCGTTGGATCGACGCCGGCGCTCGATCGCTGCATCTCGTCGACCTCGACGGTGCGTTCGACGGTGAGCGGGCCAACGCCGCGGCCATCGAAGCGGTCGTCGACGCCGTCTCCATCCCCGTCCAGGTTGGCGGCGGTATCCGCACCGCGGGCGAGGCCCTCTCGCTGCTCGATCGCGGCGTCGACCGCGTCATCCTCGGGACTGCGGCCGTCGAGGAGCCAGCCATCGTCGCCGAGATTGCCGATACCCGTCCCGAATCGGTCGTCGTGAGCCTCGACGCGAAAGACGGCGAGGTCGTCGTCGAGGGGTGGACCGAAGGAACCGGTCTCACGCCCGCGGAAGCGGCCGAACGCTACGCCGACCTCGGTGCCGCCGCGATCCTCTTTACGAACGTCGACGTCGAGGGCCAGCTCGAGGGGATCGCTGCAGAACCAGTCCGCGAACTCGTCGAGGCGACGAACCTCCCGGTGATCGCCAGCGGCGGCGTCGCGACGCTAGCGGATGTTCAGGCCCTCTCCGACGCCGGCGCGGCGGCCGCAGTCGTCGGGAGTGCACTCTACGAGGGCCGATTCACGCTCGCCGAGGGGCAGCAGGCTGTCGAGGAATAGGGAACCGCGGTCGATCGTGATGGACTGTCCAGCGCGGGGATGGCGGCTGGCGGCAGCGGGGCGGTCTCGATGGGGAGACGGCTCCGTGTGGCGTGTCAGGGCTGTTTGTGTCCGTGACCGACGTACAGCGCGAGGAGGTTGAGGACCACCAGTGCGACGAACGAGAGGGCCGCGCCGGTACTTTCGAGTCCGTTCGTGAGGACGCCGACGATGACGAACGGGAGCCCGATGGCGCCCCAGAACGCGACGACCTGCAGGGGCGTCTTCACCGTTCGGAGGACCGGGCTCACCAGTGCGTCCACTTCGCGACCGAACCGTGCGACCGGGCCGGGGACCAGGAGGGATGATTTGGACAGCATCTGTGATCAGCGCTCGTGAGAACCACGGGATCCGTACCGTCATATAATCCGACCAATCTTGGCGTCATTTCGGTTGGTTTCACAGTGTAAGGGTCCGATTATGACATTTTATACGGGGCTCAAAACTGGTTAGACGTTTTATCGTACTATCTATGGGCCTTAAATTGGTCTCGCCTGATTGTCCCCCTTCCACTGGAACGGTCGGTCACTCGCCGGCTCGATCAGCGCCGATCTCCGTTGCCAGTTGTCGCTGACTCCCGTTTTACCGTCCTCGATCCGCTGGCTAGCGTCGTGAGCGGAACCGCCTTGTAGCCGCAGGTTCGTGTCTCCGGCATGAGCGATCGAGCCGCGACGGTTTCGCGGGAGACGGCCGAGACGACGATCGAGTGCACGCTCGCGCTCGACGGAACGGGCGAGGCCGACGTCGAGACGGGTATCGGTTTCTTCGACCACATGCTCACTGCGGTCGCGACGCACGGGCTGTTCGACCTCTCCGTCACGTGCGATGGTGACCTCCACGTCGACGACCACCACACCGTCGAGGACGTCGGCCTCTGTCTCGGCACCGCACTCGACGAAGCGCTCGGCGACCGGGCCGGTATCGTCCGCTTCGCCGACCGTCGGGTTCCCCTCGACGAGGCCGTCGCGAGCGTCGTCGTCGACGTCAGCGGCCGCCCGCTCTACCGCTTCGACGGGGAGTTCTCCCAGGAGTCGGTGGGCGGTCTCACGAGTCACATGGCCGGACACTTCTGGCGCTCGGTCGCGACGAACGCCGGCCTCACCATGCACGCCGATATCGAGGGCGAGAACGCCCACCACGAGATCGAGGCGCTGTTCAAGGCCGCCGCGCGAACGCTGGACGACGCGACCCGTATCGACGACCGGCGCGCCGACGCGACGCCGAGTACGAAGGGCGAACTGTAGCGAACAGCGTGGCCGAGCCGCTCCATCTCTCCGTGGAACCGCTGGTGCCGTCACTGCCACCACGAAACCGTTTTTCCCGTCCAGCCCGGAGTACGTCCTATGTCCCACTGTTTCCGGGATTCGGGCGTGCTGCGGCTCGTTCGCGGTGTCACGAGTCTGCACGCCGACCGGAAACGCCCCGCCTCGGGTGATCGTCGGTGACCGCCGACGTCGGTCCCGAGACGGACGGCACCTGCACACTGTGTGAGCTACCCCTCGAAGCGACGGTCGTCACGGACGACGAGGGGAATCGGTACTGCTGTGCCGGCTGCAAGCACGTCGCGGGCACGCTCGACGACGCGACGGATCCGGCCGACGTCGACGGCGCTGCCGTCGCCGAGGGAACGGCGTCGGAGCCCGACGAACCGACGGAGGCACCGCCGGGAACCGAGCGCGCGTTTTTCCAGATCGAGGGGATGCACTGCTCGACTTGTGAGGTGTTCATCGAAGGGTCGGGTTCGGAGGCCGACGGCGTCGCCGACGTCGCGGCGAGCTACGTCTCCGAAACCGTCCGCGTCGATTACGATCCCGACGAGACCGACCCCGACGCGGTCGCCGAGGACCTGACCGGCCTCGGCTACACCGCCTACCACCGGGAAAACGCCCTCGCGAAGCGCCGTGCGGAGGACCAGAACGAGATCCGCCTCATCGTGGGCATCCTCTTCGGGATGGTCGTGATGATGCAGTATCTCCTGCTCGTCTACCCGCTGCACGTCAACCTCTTCTACCCGGAACGCACCCACGAGTTCCTCACCGAGATGGTCACGAGCTCGGCCTCGGTCCCGTTCTTCCTCGTCCTCTTCGCGCTGACGAGCGTCGTCCTCTTCGTCACCGGCGGCCCCATCCTCAGAGGCGCCTACGTCAGTCTGAAGACGCGGAACCCGAACATGGACCTGCTGGTCGCACTCGCCGCCACGGCAGCCTACGTCTACAGCACGCTCGCGGTGGTCGTGGGTGAGCCGACGGAGATCTACTACGACGTCACCGTCGCGATCGTCCTCGTCGTCACCGTCGGCGGCTACTACGAGGGGACGATCAAGCAACGGGCGACCGAGGCCCTCGCCGATCTCTCGGCCGCCCAGGTCGACACGGCCGAACGCTACGAGGCCGACGGCTCGACGACCACCGTCGACGTCTCCGCCCTCACCGACGGGGACCGATTCCTGGTTCGCGGCGGCGAACGGATCCCGGTCGACGGGGTCGTCGACGAAGGTGCGGGGGCGGTCGACGAAGCGGTCATCACCGGCGAATCCTTGCCCGTCTCGAAGGAGCCGGGCGACCGCGTGGTCGGCGGCTCGATCCTGGCCGAGGGCTCGCTCGTCGTCGGCGTCGACGGCGAACCGACGAGCAGCGTCGACCGCATCGCCGACCTCGTCTGGGACCTCCAGAGCGCTCGCGGCGGTATTCAGGGACTGGCCGATCGGTTGGCGACGATCTTCGTCCCGGTGGTCGTGACGCTGGCGCTCGTCGTGACGGCGGGCTACCTCGTCCTCGGCGCGCCTGTCTCGAACGCGTTGCTCGTCGGCCTCACCGTCCTCATCGTCTCCTGTCCCTGTGCGCTCGGCCTCGCGACCCCGCTCGCGGTCGCGTCGAGTATACGCGAAGCCCTGGAACGCGGCATCGTCGTCTTCGACGAGACCGTCTTCGAGCGCATCCGCGACGTCGACGTCGTCGTCTTCGACAAGACGGGCACGCTCACCACCGGCGAGATGGAGGTGCTGGACGCCAGCGGTCCCGCCACCCTCCTCGAACGCGCCGGGGTCCTGGAGCAGCGCTCTGCCCACCCCGTCGCGGGGGCGATCGCCGACGCGTTCGGGCCGGACGCGGCGGGTGCGGACGGAGGCGACCAGTCGACTCCGGGATCGCCGTCGAGCGCCAGTGTCGGCCCGGCGACCGACGGCGGCGTCCCGACCGGCGAGTCGGACAGGGCGACGGCCGCGGACGGCCAGCAATCGGACGAAGCACTCACGGAATCTGCCGCCGACGCGCCTGCGAACGCCGACGACGCACCGGCAGACGGCACCACGGACGACGAATCGACGGACCTCCCCGCGGACGACCGCCTGTCGGACTTCGAGTCCTACGCCACGGGCGTCGGTGGAACCGTCGACGGCGCGGCCGTGCTGGTCGGTCACCCCGATCTGTTCGTCGAGCGCGGCTGGACCGTCCCCGACGAACTCGCCGGCCGCGCCGAATCGGAGCGGGCCGCCGGTCGCCTTCCGATCCTCGTCGGCCGTGACGGCGCGGCCGCCGGAATCGTCGTCGTCGGCGACGAACCTCGCGACGGCTGGGACGAAACGGTCACCGATCTCGCCGATCGCGGCGTCGACGTCGTCGTCCTCACCGGCGACGAGGAAGCGGCTGCGACCCGGTTCCGCGAGCACGACGGCGTCGCGGAGGTCTTCGCGGGCGTCCCGCCGGAGGGGAAAGCCGAGACGGTCCGCCGCCTGCGCGCCCGCGGCAAGACGGCGATGATCGGCGACGGAACCAACGACGCCCCTGCACTCGCCAGCGCGGATCTCGGCATTGCACTCGGCGGTGGGACGGCACTGGCGGCCGACGCGGCCGACGTCGCCATCGTCGACGACGATCTCTCCTCCCTGTCGACGGTCTTCGCCATCGCGAACGCCGCCCGTCGCCGCGTCCGTCAGAACATCGGCTGGGCGTTCGTCTACAACGCTATCGCGATCCCACTCGCCGTGTCGACCCTGATCAATCCGCTGTTCGCCGCCGTCGCGATGGGCACGTCGAGTCTCCTCGTGGTGACGAACTCTTCGCGGGCGTTGCTTAGCGACGAGGAGTAGTACTCAGTCCGTTCGATCTTCTTCGACGGCACGGATTCCCGACGGTCGACTCCGTCGGTCCCCACGGACCAACCTATCCCAACCGGACGTTCCGGCCGTCTTCGATCAGGTCACCCTGTTCGACGGCGTGATCGACGACGGCTTCGACCTGGTGGTCTTCCAGGTCGTAGGCGCCCGCCGCGAGCGCCTCGACGTCGGCCCGGGCCATCGGGAACTCCCGGTTCTGCAAGAGTCTGAGCACTTTTCCGTAGGCTTTCGGCGCCGAGGGAGTGTTCGAGGTACCGGCCTGTGCCCCGGTCACGGTCGATGCGTCGTCGTTCGCGTTGGCAGCCTCAGTCGCCGACGGGGTGGTGTCGTCGGCTGTTCTGTCTCCCGGCTGGATCGCGACGCCCTCGTCGCCGGTCGAGCGCTCGGACGCACTCGGCGTGACGACGTCGCCAGCCTCGTCATCGGGTGCGTTGGTCTCTATCCCCGGCGTGCCACGGCTCGTGGTCTCCTCGGTATCACGGGTGCTGAGGGGACGGGTTTCCGACTGGTCGTCGTGTTCGTCGTCGGTTCCGGACGCCTGGCGATCGGTTCGCCCGTTCGATTGCGCGTCGTCTGCGGACTCCTCGCTGCCTGTTTCTCCCGTCGGCGCCGCCCCGGCGCGGGCGAGTAGCGGTTCCAGCAGTTCTTCGAGCGTCGGCTGGCAGTCGCCACAGAGGACGACGCGGCGCTGCTCGGCCTCCGTCGGGTCCAATTCCGGTGGCACGATCTCGAACGTGCCGACCGCGTCGTCGCCACAGAAGTCACAGGTCCGGAGCTGTCGCATGCGCGGTGATTGCCGGTCGGTGACCAAAAAACCGCCCGTCCCGATCGGTCGTCGGACGACGCCCCGTGCGACCGCCGCCTCGCCTGTCGTCGGTTCGTCGCGGCTCGCCCCGTCAAGCTCGACTGCCGTCGCCGAATCGGCTCGTCGTCACCAGCCCCGGTCCGCGCTCCGGGACAGATATGTGCGTGGCCCCAAAAGCGGGGCGCATGTTCGACGAGATCATGGAGAAGTTCGAGGGCTCGCCGAGCCAGCAGGCCGTGATCCGGCTGCTGTTAGAGCGAGGCTTCTCCGTCAGCGACGAGGGGCGGGTGGTCTCCGGCGGGATCGAGATTCCCAACACGGGCATCGCTCGCGAGATCGACGTCGATCGCCGCGTCGTCGACTCGACCACCGACGCCATCCTCGCGGATGGGGAACTCCGGCGTATCTTCCAGAACATCTCACAGGTGCCGAGTCTGATGGACCTCGCACCGGTACTCGACCTGACGGTCCTCTCGATCGAGGTCGACGACCCCGACGCCGGGGGGATCGTCGCGACGGTGACGGGCGTCGTCGCCGACCGCGGCGTCTCGATCCGCCAGACGATCAGCGAAGACCCCGAATTCACGGACGAACCGCGCCTCTACCTCGTCACCGACCAGGACATCCCCGGCTCGCTCATCACGGAACTTCGTGATCTGTCGTTCGTCCGTTCGATCGAGTTGCAGTGATCGCGTCCGGGAACTCCTCTCTCGCCATGGATTCGTACACCACCGTCGCCGAGGCCGCCACCGCCAGCTTCGAGGTGCAGGGATCGGAGTTTCTGGGCCACGTCCGCCCCGTCGAGTCGGTGGCGGCGGCCGAGGACTTCGTCGACGAGGTTCGCGAGACCTACGCCGACGCGACGCACAACGTCCCTGCCTACCGCGTGCGGACGGATCCGGACGCCGACTTTCTCCGTGAGTATTCGAACGACGACGGTGAACCGTCGGGATCTGCCGGCAAACCCGCACTCTCGGTCCTGCAAGGACAGGAACTCGAGAACGTCGCCGTCGTCGTCACGCGCTACTACGGCGGGACGAACCTCGGCGTCGGTGGTCTCGTCAGGGCGTACTCGCAGGCAGTGAAAGACGCCGTCGAGGCCGCCGGCGTGGTGGAACGGCGACCGCACGAGCGGGTCGTGATCGGCGTCGACTACGACGATTCGGGGACGGTTCGGGCCATCATCGAGAGCGAGGGCTACGACGTCGACGCCGAATACGATGAGGCCGTGACGTTCGCCGTCGACGTTCCGGTCGCCGAGGCCGACGCCTTTCGCGACCGACTCCGGAGTGCGACCAGCGGGCGGGCGAACCTCGATTGAGCGCCGTCTCACTCGCCGTCCACCTTCGGTCCGGGCTGGTGGCGAACGTAACCGGTCGCCCCGCTGCAATCGGTCGAGTGCGACGCCACCTAGTTTCGAAGCGAAACGTATAATCGCTGTCGGCTGTTGGCACGGGGTATGCACCCGATTGCCGCGGCCGATTTTCACACCCTCGTGCAGGTTGGCGATCCGCGACTGTCTCCGGACGGCGAGCGAGTCGCGTTCGTCCGGCAGACGGCCGACGACGACGACCAGTCCGCCGTCGCGACGATTCACGTCGCCTCGGCCGACGGCGGTGAGCCTCGACAGTTCACCGTCTCCGAGGGCGTCGACAGCCAGCCCCGGTGGGGCCCGGACGGCGAGTACCTGGCGTTCGTGAGCACGCGCGGGGCAGACGACGACCGCCCACAGCTGTGGGTCCTCCCGACCGCGGGTGGCGAGGCGCGTCAGGTGACCGAAGTCGCTGGCGGCGTCGCCGGCATCGAGTGGAGCCCCGACGGCTCGCGCATCGTCTTCACCCAGGCGTCGACCCCCGAGGACCGCGAGGAGGGCCGTGACCTGTCCGTCGAGCCGGACTTCGAACCCGAGACGCCGGATCCGCGGGTCATCGATCGGATGAACTTCCGCTCGATGCAGCAGTACGCCGACGGGAAGCGAAACCACGTCTACGTGCTGGACGTCGAACGGGCGATCGAGGCCGCCGAGGCGGCGGGCGACGAGCCCGCTCGCGAAGACGCGCTCACGCGGCTCACCGACGGCGACACTGACTACATCGGTGCCGCGTGGGGCGACGACGAGACGATCTACTACGCGAGCAAGCCCGCGGACGAGGCCGTCCCGGACGATTCGGTCGTCCTCGACATCTACGCGCATCCGCTCGACGCGGACGCCGACCCCGAGGTTCTCACGCAGACGATCGGCTGGGGCGGGATGATCGAGGCGACGACCGATGGACTGGTCGCGTTCCCGCGCACGCCCGAAGAGCGGATGACGATGCGACAGGTCGACATCGTCGTCTACGACACCGAGACCGGCGAGGAAGTAGTGCCGACGGACCCACTCGACCGGACGCTCGCCCACGGCGGCGGCTTCCAGTGGGGGCCGGACGAGGAGTCGCTCTTCTTCGCGACGCCCGACGAGGGGGCAGTCTGCCTGTGGTCCGTGCCCGGTGACGCGAGCGCCGATCCGAACCGTGTCTACGACGGCCGGAGTCACGTCGACGGATTCTCCGTCGGTGCCGACCACCTGGCCGTCACGCAGAGCGAGTGGGACCACCCCGGCGACGTCTTCCTCGCCGACCGCTCGGGCGGCGATCCGACTCGCCTCACCGACGTCAACGCCGACTACTTCGCGGAGCACGCGGTCGCCGAACCCGAGGAACTGTGGTTCGAGAGTGACGGCGCCGAGTGTCAGGGCTGGCTGCTGACGCCGCCGTCTGGCGTCGAACCTGCGGACGTTGGTGACGACGCCGACACAAACGGCGCCGACGCGATCGGCGACGAGCCGTACCCGCTCGTCGTCGAGATCCACGGCGGGCCGCACGTCCAGTGGACCACGTCGGGAACGATGTGGCACGAGTTCCAGACGCTCGCCGCGAACGGCTACGCCGTCTTCTGGTCGAACCCGCGCGGCTCGACGGGTTACGGCGAGGACCACGCGACGGCCACCTACCGCGACTGGGGCGACAAGACGCTGGAGGATGTCCTCGCGGGTGCCGACGTGGTGAGCGAGCGCCCCGAGGTCGACGCCGACGAGCAGTACGTCACCGGCGGCAGTTTCGGCGGCTACATGACCGCCTGGGCGGTCGGGCGCACCGACCGCTTCACCGCCGCAGTCGCCCAGCGGGGCGTCTACGACCTCACCGGCTTCTACGGGTCGACCGACGGCGCGTACAAGCTCGTCGAGTACGACTTCGGCGCCACCCCGTGGGAGGAGCCACAGTTCCTCTGGGAGCACTCGCCGGTCTCGCTCGTCCCCGAGGTCGACACGCCCACGCTCCTCGTCCACTCCGACCGCGACTACCGGACACCCGCCAACGGCGCCGAACTCTACTACACCGGCCTGAAGAAACACCGCGTCGACACCCGTCTCGTCCGGTATCCTCGCGAGGGACACGAACTCTCGCGATCGGGTGAACCGGGCCACGTCGTCGACCGCATCGAGCGGATCGTCCGCTGGTTCGACGGCTATTCCGACCGCACAGACGTCCCGCCAGCGCTCGAACGCGAACCGAACGCGGGGCTATCGGCCGCTGGCGACCCTGGCGAAGATGACGAGGACGAAGGCCCAGACGGCGAGTCAGCCAACGACGCGTAACGGAGTCTACAGCCCGGGCTGGCTGGTTGTCCCGGTTTCGACGGTACGTGACGGAAACCGATGGCACGTGACCGGCAGTCGAGTCGTTCGTGAATCGTCCCTGACTACTAACTCGCTTCTCCACGAACGCCCGGGTATGGACCGGAACGTCGGTGGATTCGATCGTGCGCTTCGCGTTTTGGTCGCACTCGTCCTGCTCGTCGTCGGCTATCGGCGGCGCGATTCGACGGCCGGGACGCTCGCGTTTCTCGCCGGGAGCGATCTGTTGGCGACCGTCGTGATCGGTCGCTGTCCGGTGAACGCGGTCCTCGGCATCGACACCTGCTCGTCGTGACCTCGCGGGGAACGGAGTGACCCGCTCGGTGTTCCGCGATTCTCGCTCACTGCGTTCGCTCACGGGTCACGTGCGTTCCCCGTTCGCGCTCCCGAGGCCTCACTTCGTTCGGCCTCGCACGCTCCGAACCGCGCTTACGTCGTCCGGAACGCCCGATCCCCAGCGTCACCGAGACCGGGGACGATGTAGCCGTCGTCGTCGAGATAATCGTCGATCGAGACGGTGAGGAGGTCGGCCTGCGGGAACGCGTCGCCGACGCGGAGCAGTCCTTCGGGAGCCGAGACGGCCGAGAGGACGATGAGGTGCTCCGGGTCGGGGGCGTTCTCGACGACGTGGTCGAGGACGGCGTTCATCGTCGACCCGGTCGCGAGCATCGGATCGGCGACGATGACGGTGTCGTCTTCGGTGATCTCGGGGAGCTTGACGTAGTCGATGGTGATCGGGAACGAGCCGTCCTCGGCGCGGCCGCCGGACTCGTCCCGGCTGGCGCTGATGACGCCCTGCCGGGCGCGCGGGAACGCCTTCAGCAAGCCCTCGACGAACGGCGTCGCAGCCCGGAGGACGTTGATGATGACGACGTCGTCGAGCCCTTTGACGCGCTCGCCCATCGTCGGTTCGAGCGGCGTCTCGATCTCGACGTACTCCGTCTCCATCCGGCCGTCGATGATCTCGTAGCCACAGAGTCGACCCAGCTTCACCAGTCCCTTCCGGAACGCGACCTGTTCGGTCTCGACCGATCGGAGCCGAGAGAGTGTGTCCCGAGCGAGCCCGTGCGTGACGAGGTAGGCGTCGTCGCGATCTTCGATTGGCATGCGAGGTATTCGGACCAGTGCCTGCCTGAACTTTGCGGTCTCGTGTCGCCGCCACCGTCCGCACTGCGGCGGCGACCTGTCGGGCGATTCCCCATCGTCTGGGACGTTTGGTCGGCCACCCGTCGATCCGGGACGGTCGCTCCCGCGGCCGTGGGCACTGATGACACGCCCGGCCCCTTCGGCGACGAAGTTTATAACGACGCAAGTCATAGACCCGCGCCAGTCGGATGGAAGAGAGCATCTCCGGGTTCAAGATCCGCGGCGACTGGGGCGACGTCGTCGAGCATGGCGAACGGATTACCGCTGCCCTCCGGGAAGCGGACGCCCACGACGCCGAGACCGACGTCGGAAGCCAGTACGCTGACGCCTTCGTCGAGTGGGAGGAGTGGCGTCCAAAGAGTCACGAACGGCTGGACAGCCACGTCAGCGAGAAGACCGCCGAACAGGCTCGCGTCGAGGAAGGAAAGGGCGAAAAAGCCGGGAAAGACCCGGACGAGGACATCAAAACCGCCGGCGAGAAACTCTCGGAGTCCTACAAGGCGCTCGAGGACGACGACGCCGACGAAGCCGTCAACAACTGGCGCGAGTCGATCGACTACGTCGCGCGCGCCGCTGACTCCGCCAGCCGCAAGGCGATCCGTCGCGTCGAGGACACCGTCTACCAGCGAGTGATGACCCAGCTCGCGCCCTACTACTTCGACAACGAACTGATCAGCGCCAACGTCCAGCAGTCGGGACGGGGCAATGGCACCGAGGAGTTCGTCTTCGAGGTCAACGTCAACGACGACGACCTCAAAGATCGCGTCTCGGCCACGCTCGCCGACCTCGACGACGAGATCGACCGCTGGCACGTCGAGACCGAGAAGGACACCGAGGCCGCCGAAGCGATCGAAGGGGCCGAGCCCCCACCGGAACCCGAAGACAGTTCGCGCTCCACGACGACCTGAGGCTGCGTTCGCGTCACTCTCTCTCTCTCTCGATACACGTTCTCACAGCCCGTCGGCCCTCCCGTGGCAACTCTGAACTCGTTGCGTCGGTCGGCACACACTTGTACCCCCCGCCGGTACGGGCGAGTAGATGGTCGACATCGTCACGCTGGGGACGTTCCTCGTCGCCGCTGGCGCCAGCCTCTTCATGGCCTGGTCGATCGGTGCTGGCTCCAGCGGGTCGACACCGTTCGCGCCGGCGGTCGGCGCGAACGCGATATCGGTGATGCGAGCCGGTTTTCTCGTCGGGTTGCTCGGCATCTCCGGGGCGATTCTCCAGGGACAGAACGTCTCCGAGGCGATGGGCCGGGATCTCATTGCCGGCGTCTCGCTCTCGCCGGCGGCGGCGACACTCGCGCTCACGATCGCTGCCGTTCTCGTCGCAACCGGCGTCTTCACCGGCTACCCGATCGCAACTGCCTTCACGGCCACCGGCTCGGTGATCGGCGTCGGTCTGGCGCTGGGCGGCGATCCCGCCTGGGCGAAGTACACCGAGATCGGGGCGATGTGGATACTCACTCCGTTCGTCGGCGGCTTCGCCGCGTACCTCATCGCCCGATCGTTGCGTGACGAGCCAATCTCCGAGCGGACGCTCGTCGCCCTGCTCGGGGTGCTGGTCGGTGTCATCGTCGCCAACATCGAGTTCGCGGTTCTCGGTGAGGGGACTGCCGCGGCCTCGATCGCCGCGGCAGCCGGGGGGCCGATCCCCGGTCCCGCCGCAGTCGGCCCGGTCCTGGTGACGGTCGCCGTCGCCGTGCTCTGGGCCGTCCCGATCACGATCGGCATGCACGCAGATCCCATCAGGACAGAGCGTCGATTCCTCCTCGTCATGGGCGGCCTCGTCGCCTTTTCGGCCGGTGGCAGCCAGGTCGGGCTGGCGGTCGGTCCGCTCGTCCCCTTGAGCGAGGATGTCGGCCTCCCGCTCGTCGCCCTGCTCGCCGGCGGCGGCGTGGGGCTGTTGATCGGCTCGTGGACCGGCGCGCCCCGGATGATCAAGGCGATCTCGCAGGACTACTCCTCGCTCGGCCCCCGTCGTTCGATCGCGGCGCTCATCCCGTCGTTCGCCCTCGCGCAGGCCGCCGTCCTGTTCGGGATCCCCGTCTCCTTCAACGAAATCGTGGTTAGCTCCATCATCGGCAGCGGATTCGCCGCGGCCGGCTCCGGGGGCGTCAGCGCCCGGAAGATCGGCTTTACGATCCTCGCGTGGATCCTCTCCTTTCTCGGCGCGCTCGTCGTCGGCTTCGGCGGCTTCAGCGCGTTTCAGTTCGTCGTCGGCTAGAATCGCTGCGAGACCGAAGGGTCTACTGTCGTCGGCCGGCGAGTGCGGGTATGACAGAGGCGGCTCGCATACAATGGCATCGTGATGCCGACACCTCGCCCCTGATCAGGGTCTGCTGGAGCCTCGGCGTCGGAACCCTGTTCGGCGCACTTGCTCTCATCGTCTTCGGCCGCCTGCTCGGACTCGCAGCGCAGGTTGGCGGGCAGGGGCTCTTGCTCGGCGCACTCGTCGCGACGGGCGTGGCGGTGCTGGCGCTCGCGCTCGCGGGGAACCCGGCACAGCGACTCGCAACCATCGTCGGCTATCTGCCCGTCGTCGAGTACATGCCGGACGAGGCGGCCGACACCCGCCTCAAACGCGGGATCGACGCGGCCGTCGGCGCCGTGTTCGTGGGCGCGCTCATCGCCGGTTTCGACACGTTCATCGAGGGGAACGTCGGCGAGATGCTCGCCGCAGCGATGATCCCGCTCTCGGTCGTTTTTCTCCTCGCTGCCGTCTTCATGCGCTCGACCGGCGTTCTCGACCGTGACGAAGGCGTCCTCTTCCTCTACGACCCCGAAGATGCGATCGATCTGGCGCAGCTGTCGGCCGTCTCGACGCGGTCGATCGGTGGGTCTGCGCTCGTCCGACTCCACTATCGGACACCGGACAACGAGTACGTCCCCGGCCCCCGACGACTCCTCCTGCCAAAACGAGTCGCGACCGAACTCGAGTCGCTCGTCGGATAACGAGCCGTTCGTCAGAAACGAGTCGATCGTCGGAGACGACAGTGCTCAGGCGCCGTCGCCGTTCTCTGCGATGGCCGGGTCGGGGTCCGTTTCCGATCCGTCCGCGGATTCGTTCTGGTCCGGTTTTCTGAGCCTGGCTTTCATGATCCGCGTGTTCTCGACCTGCTCGACACGGATATCGATCCCGTCGTAGCAGATCGACTCGCCCTCTTCGACGAGGCGACCGGCACGGTTGAAGATGAAGCCGGCGATGGTCTCGAACTCCTCGCCCTCGGGGAGATCGACGCCGAGGGCCTCGTTGACGTCCTCGATGTTGACCTCGCCGCGAACGATCATCGTCCGGTCGTCGATCGTCTCGATCGGTTCGTCCTCGCCGCCCTCTAGGATCTCGCCGACGATCTCCTCGATCATGTCCTCCATCGTCACAAGCCCCTCGGTCGTCCCGAACTCGTCGATGACGATGGCCATGTGCATGCGATTCTCGCGCATCTCGGTCAACAACTCGTCGACGTTCTTCGACTCGGGGACGTGCAGCGTCGGCTGGATGACGTCGTTGATCTCGAGGTCTCCGTCGTCGGCCTCTCCGTAGTTACGATCACGGACCAGATCGCGGATGTTGACGACGCCAAGGATGTTGTCCAGACTGTTCTCGTAGACGGGAATGCGAGCGTGTCCGCTCTGGATACAGGTCTCGATGGCTTCGTCGATACTGTCGTCGACGGCGACGGCGGTCACGTCGAGCCGCGGCGTCATCACCTCCTTGACGATGGTGTTGTTGAAGCGGAAGATGCGCTGGAGCATCTCGTGTTCGTCCTCTTCTAAGACGCCCTCGCGCTCGCCCGACTCGATCATCTCCTGGATCTCGTCGCGCGTGACGTACGGTGACTCGATCTCGCCGCTCGACCCAGTCAGCTGGTTGATCCAGCGAGTGAGGTAATCGAAGAGGACGACCAGCGGGAGCAGGAGGTACTCCGTGGCTTTCAGTGGGGCAGCCACGCGGATCGACCAGGACTCGGGGTGCTCGACGGCGTAGGATTTCGGTGCACTCTCGCCGAACAGGAGGACGATGGCGGTGATCCCGAACGTCGCGAGTAACACGCCGACGAGGCCACCGAAGTGGATCGACAGCACTGCCGTCGCGATCGAGGACATCGCGATGTTGACGATGTTGTTCCCGACCAGGATCGTCACGAGCAAGCGGTGTGGGTCCTCTTTCAGCGCTTTCACCCGTTCAGCGCCCGGTACGCCGTCCTCGACGAGGCCGTCGACGCGGTGTTTCGGGAGCGAGAACATCGCGAGCTCCGACGACGAGAAGAACGCCGAACCGAGCAAGAGGAAGACGATCGCGATGCTCCCCAGGACCGTCACCACCGACTCGGTCAGACTGACACCGACGAACGGGATCTCGTACGCCGCGAGGACTGCCCCTGTCAGCGATCGAAGCACCATTGGCTGTCTGCAGTTTGCACTCCCCCCGATTAACGTTTGTCATGTGGGAAATCAACCTGTTCACCGTTCATACTCCGGACATACGGGCGATTCTGGACTGTGGGAGGAACCCTCTCCCCCTGCTCGCACGCCGCCGCGGCGCCAGTGAGCCCCTGTGAGCATCGTCGCCTGCGTGTCGTTCCGGAACCAGTGACCCTGCCAGCGACGAAGTGCCCACGGTCCCGGCGAGCCGTGCCGCAAGCCAACCGTTTTCGGACGCGATTCCCTATGGCGTGAGTATGACGAGCACAGCTTCCGACTCGATCACGCTCTATCGCCTGCAGGGCTGTCCGTTCTGCGAACGAGTCGTTCGCGTCCTCGACGACCTCGGTGTCGACTACCACTCTCACTTCGTCGAACCGCTTCACTCCCGGCGAAATGCGGTCAAACGCGCCGCGGGCGTGCGAACGGTGCCCGTCATCGTCGACGAGTCGACTGGCGTCACGATGGCCGAGAGTGAGAACATCGTCGCTTACCTCGAACGCACGTACGGCGAGGGTGGTGCCTGATGGTCGACTTCGACGTCGTCGACCTCGGCCCGGCCGACCACGTCGCCACCGGCGAGACGGCCCCGGACTTCACGCGTCCGCTGGTCACCGACGAGGGGTGGCACGACATCTCACTCGCCGACGCTACCGGCTCGCCGACCGTCCTCGTCTTCACGACGATGGCCGGAGCATTTCCCGCCGAATACACGCTCACCGAACTCCGTGACCGCGGCATCGGTGTGAGCGCGACGGACGCGGATCCAGATCGGACCGAGGACGGAGACAAAGCCGACGACGGTGCCACAACCGACGAGGAAGCGACGCAAATCGACGACCGACCGTCGACTGCGGCCGCCTCGGCGACCGTCCTGGCTGTCTCCATCTCGAGTCCGTACGAACTCGCTCCGTTCCTGCGCGACCACGACATTCCGTACGGCGTCTTCAGCGACCCGACGAACGCGGTCGCCGAGACCTACGGCGTGGTCCACGACCTCGACGGCATGGCCGGCATCACCGAACCGCGGCCGTCGATCTTCGTCCTCGACGGGGATCGAACCGTCGAGTACGCCTGGGTCGCCACCGAGTGGCCGGAGTTTCCCGACTACGACGAACTCGAGGCCGTACTCGCCGACTGGTAACCGAGGCGCTGTCTCGCCGCGTCGATGCAATGCCCACCGTCTGAGCGCTACTTTTTTGCCCCGAATCCCCGGAGTAGCGGGCATGCCCCCGATTCGTACGGCCGCCGACGCGATCGATGCCGGCGAGCTGGTCGTCTACCCGACCGAGACGGTGTACGGGCTCGGCGCCGACGCCCTCGATCCGAGTGCGATCGAGCACGTCTTCGAGGCGAAAGGAAGGGACCGAGACAAGCCGCTCTCGATGGCCGTCCCCTCCGTCCCCTCGGCGCTCGAGCACGTCAGGGCGACCGACCGAGAACGCCGATTCATGGCGACGTTCCTCCCTGGCCCGGTCACAGTCCTCTGTACGCGTCGCTCGTCGGTCCCGGACGTGCTCACGGCTGGTCGGGACCGAGTCGGAATCCGCGTGCCCGACCACCCGCTCGCGTTGCGCCTCTGTGAACGCGCCGGCACGCCGATCACGGCCACGAGTGCGAACGTGAGCGGGCGACCGAGCGTCCGTCGTCCGGACGAACTCGACGACTCGATCCGCGAGCAGGCAGCGGTCGTTGTAGACGGCGGCGAGACCGACGGAACCGAGAGTACGGTGGTCGACGTCGCCACCGACACCATCCACCGTCGTGGCGCACGCGCCGACGACATCGAACACTGGCTCACCGCGAACTGACGTCGGTCGCCGGTCTCGTTCTTCTCTCCGGTCATCTCGTCGTGCGGGCAGCGACCGTCACGTCGCCCCTATCGTCGTTCGAGCAACGATCGCAGTGTTCGGGTGCGGACGCCGCACTTGTGAACGTAGTCGCAGTGGTCGCACTTTGACCGATCGTTCGTTCGCGGTGGCGGGCCGTCGATCTCGCGGACGGTCCGGAGCGTCCGCCGGTAGGCGGCTTTCCGACGGGTCGTGAGGTCGATGCGTCGGATCACGGCGGCGGCTGGATACTCGACGTACGCCGACTCGACGGACTGTTTGCGCTCCCAGGCGAGGGCCTTCGCTGCCGCGACAGCGACGATCGAGTGACTCTCCCAGACGCCGCGATCGGGTGGCGTGCCCGTCGAGACGATAACCGGTTCGAGCGGCGCCTCGAACACCTTGTGGACGATGCCGCGACAGTCTCGCCCGTCGACCAGGACTTCCCGACTCGCCGGGGTACAGCACTCGCGCCAGCGATCGTGACGCGTCTTCGTGTCGGCCAGCCGTCGCTGGTACACTGCGGGATCGACATCGATCGGCTCGTCGGCGAGCGACAGTCGATCCGCACGGAGGAGTTCGTCGTACCGGAAGGCGAGCGATCTGACTCGCTCGACGTGCGGTGGCGGGTCTCGGTCGTCGTCGACCCACTCGTAGTAACACTGGCGCGGACAGAACGCCGCCGACCGGAGATCGCTGAACGTCACGTTCGCCATGGACCGTCCTGGCCGCGTCTTCCGATATAAACCGTCGGCCGCAGCTCTCGTCGCCGGCGCTTGGCACCCGCGGCTCGCCGTTACGTCGGTGTCGTGACCCGGCTAGAAGGAGACGTCGGTTTCCATGCCTTCCGTCGCGTCTTCGAGGCCGTCCTCTCGGACGTCGCTCGCCATGCGCGTCGACATTCCCGTATCCGCGAGGATGCTGTCGAACTCGTCACGGTAGCGGTCGTTGGCCGCCCGCGACTCGGCGTTCGCCTCGGCGATGGCCCGGTACCGGGCGACGTCTTCTGTGGCGCAGTCGAACTCGTCGGCGATGGTCTCGACCGACCCGTCGTGTTCGCGCAGGGCCACGAGATCGACGTCCTCGGCGACCTCGTCTCGCGTCAGGTGCATCGCCAGTCGTGCCTCGAAGACCTCGTCGGGGTCGGCGCCGATCTCCTCGGCGATGGCGTCGTCACTCGCCCCATCGTAGAACTCGCGTGCGACCGTTCGGAGCTCCGCTGTCGAGAGTGCGGTGTCGAACGCGTACCGGTCGCGAAGCTGTTCGATGACGGCGTCGAGGCGCTCGTCGACGCTTCGCTCGTCCTGTTCGAGCGAGCCCCGGTCTGCCTCTTGCGATTCGGTGACCGCCTCCTCGTCGGTCACCTCGGTGAAGATGTCCCGGAGTTCCTCGGTTTTCTCGTTCATGGGTGGGAACTCCCGACGGGCGCGTATATAAGCCTGTTGCCAGATCCCGTCACGTCGGAGTCGTCCCGGTCGCGCGGCGGCGATCCGACCGTCAGTCCGCCTGGGAGTGCTGCTTGCGCTCTCGGTGACTGTCACGCGCTCTAGTACCGCCTCGATTCACGCGGGTTTATACCGGATGGGGGCCCTAGGCCAGTGCAATGGCGCAAGCGGGGAACGCGGAACTCATCGACGAATTCGAGCAGTTCTTCCGCAACTACTACGACGCGGAGATCAAGGAACTCGCACAGCGCTACCCGGGCGAACAGCGCTCGCTCTTCGTCGATTTCGACGACGTTCACCGATACAGTCCGGATCTGGCGGACGACTACCTGGCCCAGCCCGAGCAGCTTCGCCAGTACGCGGAGGAGGCGCTGCGACTGTACGACCTGCCGATCGACGTGAGCCTCGGACGGGCCCACGTCCGCATCCGGAACCTCCCGGAGGAACAGACGCCCGAGATCCGCGAGATCCGGTCACAGCACATGAATCGGCTCGTGGCGGTCCGCGGGATCGTCCGGAAGGCCACGGACGTTCGCCCGAAAGTCGAGGAAGCGGCGTTCGAGTGCCAGCTCTGTGGGACCCTCACGCGGGTCCCGCAATCGACCGGCGACTTTCAGGAACCCCACGAGTGTCAGGGCTGTGAGCGACAGGGCCCCTTCCGGGTGAACTTCGACCAGTCAGAGTTCATCGACTCCCAGAAGCTGCGAATCCAGGAGAGCCCAGAGGGACTGCGCGGCGGCGAGACGCCCCAGGCGATCGATATCCACATCGAGGACGACATTACGGGCGAGGTCACCCCCGGCGACCACGTCTCCGCCGTCGGCGTCCTCCGGCTCGAACAGCAGGGCTCGGATCAGGACAAGTCGCCCGTCTTCGACTTCTACATGGATGGCATGTCCGTCGAGATCGACGAAGAGCAGTTCGAGGACATGGACATCACCGAGGAAGACAAAGCCGAGATCGTCCGTCTCTCCCAGCGCGATGACATTTACGACACGATGGTCGACTCCATCGCCCCCTCGATCTTCGGCTACGACCAGGAGAAGCTCTCGATGATGCTCCAGCTCTTCTCCGGCGTCACCAAGCACCTCCCCGACGGCTCGCGCATCCGTGGCGACCTCCACATGCTGCTGATCGGTGACCCTGGTACGGGGAAGTGCGTCAGCGGCGATACGCGTGTGACCCTCGCCGACGGGTCCAGGATCCCGATCCGTGAATTAGTCGAGGATAACCTCGACGAGCCGAAACCCATCGACGACGGCTGGTGGGACGAAATTGATATCGACGTTCCGTCCATGCAAGTCGACGGCTCGCTTGCCCCACAGGAAGCGACGAAGGTCTGGAAGCGTGACGCACCCGACCGGATGTATCAGATTCGGACCTTGAACGGGCGAGAACTCAAGGTGACACCGTCACACCCGCTTTTCGTCTGGATGGGGGCCGGATACGAAGCTGTCCGGAGCGAGGAGCTCTCTGTGGGTGATTTGATCGCCGTTACAACGCAAGCTATCGACGAACCGGACGCATCGGTAGCTGTCGCAACTGACGGTGGACGAGTTGACACAGCAGTCGAGACGGAAACGATCGAGTCGATTGAAGCTACTGAACCCGACGACGACTGGGTGTACGACCTCGAAGTCACCGGTACGCACAATTACGTCTCGAACGGCGTCATCTCGCACAACTCGCAGATGCTGTCGTACATCCAAAATATTGCGCCCCGGTCCGTCTACACCTCTGGCAAGGGTTCGTCGTCGGCCGGGTTGACGGCAGCCGCGGTTCGCGACGACTTCGGCGACGGCGACCAGTGGTCGCTTGAAGCCGGTGCGCTGGTCCTCGCCGATCAGGGGATCGCGGCGGTCGACGAGCTCGACAAGATGGCCCCCGACGACCGATCGGCGATGCACGAGGCCTTAGAGCAGCAGAAGATCTCCGTCTCGAAGGCCGGGATCAACGCGACGCTCAAGTCGCGCTGTTCGCTGCTCGGCGCGGCGAACCCGAAGTACGGCCGGTTCGACCAGTACGAACCGATCGGCGAGCAGATCGATCTCGAACCCGCGCTCATCTCGCGATTCGACCTCATCTTCACCGTCACGGACCAGCCCGACGAGGAGAAGGACGCGAACTTAGCCGAGCACATCTTGACGACGAACTACGCGGGCGAGCTGACGACCCAGCGCGCGGAGATGAACTCGACCGACGTCAGCGCCGCCGAAATCGAGGAGATGACCGAGTCCGTCGACCCGGCAATCGACGCCGACCTCCTCCGGAAGTACATCGCTTACGCGAAGCAGAACTGCCATCCACGGATGACCGAGGAGGCACGCGAGGCGATTCAGGACTTCTACGTCGACCTCCGCTCGAAGGGCGTCGACGAGGACGCACCGGTCCCGGTCACCGCCCGCCAGCTGGAGGCACTCGTCCGCCTTGCGGAAGCGAGTGCGCGGATCCGTCTCTCCGACACCGTCAGCCGCGAGGACGCAGAGCGTATCATCAAGATCACGCGAGATAGCCTCCAGGACATCGGGGTCGACCCCGAGACGGGCGAGTTCGACGCCGACATCGTCGAGGCCGGTCGCTCGAAATCCCAGCGCGACCGGATCAAGAACATCAAGGCCCTCATCGGCGACGTCGAGGAGGAGTACGACGACGGCGCGCCGATCGACGTCGTCTTAGAACGCGCCGAGGAGATCGGGATGGACGAGTCTCAGGCCGAACACGAGATCGAGAAGCTCAAACAGAAGGGCGAGGTCTACGAGCCGAAGACCGACCACCTGCGGACGACGTGACCCGGGACCAGCCCCGTCCGAATCTCGTCTAGTCCGCTGTTGACGGCCGCTCGGAGTTGATCCGATACGTCTGTTTACAACCTGTTGACCCGCCTACTCGCGGTCACAGACAAGCTTTCGGAACTTCTCGGCGAGTTCGGCGTGTGCTTCCATCGCGTCGAGAGACGACGGTGGCCTCGTTCACGTGTCAGCCCACATACGTTGCGCCTATATTGTATATTTAATTGATATAATCAAATTAGTTATTACTATGGCCGACCAATCGGCGGGTGCGGAGCACCCGTGGCTTCGGCGGCTTTTGGGGGTGTCGCCTGCTCCGCCCGCGCGGTCAACGCCATCCGAGACGTGGCTGATCGCGAGCGTGTTCACTCGCGCTCGTGATTCGGGCTGCTGGAACGATTACGGGCTCGACCTACCGCATTTTTACTCGTATTCCACGTTCCGGTCCCGCGACCGGTCGCGAACGCGGCTGTCCGTCTCCGTCGGGTCCGTGTCGAGCAGGTCGTCGACGCGGCGTTCGAACTCCGCTTCGTCGATCTCGCCGCGGGCGTAGCGCTCTCGGAGCGTCTCAAGCGGGTCCTGGCGCTTGCTGGCGACATCGTCCGTTCGCTCTCCTCTCTCGATGTCAAAATCCTCGTCGCTGAGTCCGGAGAGCACGCCGAGGAGCGGCACGAGCAGGAACCAGCCGACGATGAAGATGGCGAGCCCGATCGACGAATCCAGAAAGATGAGCGCGAGGGTGCCGATCGGCAGCGTCGCGACGGCGATCACCGGAATGAGGGCTTCGATCAGGGGAGATGTGGACCGGTGCATGACACCTCGTTGGCATAGCACTGAAAAAGCCGTTGTGGTCGGGCGCTTACGTTCCCCTGATTTCCAGTGGACGGATTTGTCCGATATCCGCTGAGTCGGCTCAGGACGTTCGTTCTCATTTGAACAATATTAATTCTCTCCCTCTCTAACAGTCAATTATAAGGCAGCTCCATTTCTATATAGATGTAGCGACGGACATCGGGTCTGCACCATCTCTATGGGCCGAAATCATGTAACTACGGAGGGAACCTCGAGGCGTACTGAAATCCTTCTGATCGGGCTAGTGATAGCTGGATCGTTCGTGCTGGGGTACATGACTAGAGCTATCCTGTTCTGGTTTGGATACGCTGTAGTGCTCGTTTTCTTGTACCTCTTCTGGAGGGCAGTAACGGCACTCGAACTGATCGCTGACGCCCAGTCTTGATGCCGTGGCAGTAGCGGTCGAAAAATCTCAATTTAGTTCCGCGAGTGTCTGGGCGGTCTTGCGAATCGTCACCGGGGCGACATCCGCCACAGAGCCGGCTTCGACCTGTGTGACGGGGCAGCCTTGGCGTTTCGCCGCCACGTACAGGCACGCGGCAGCGACGCCACAGGGATTGCGGCCGCCGATGGCGTTGTTGGCCACCAATCGCTCGATAAACGACCGGGCGAGCCGTTCGATGTCGGTCGAGAGGTCGAGTTCGGAGGCGAATCGAGGGATGTACGTCGTGGGTTCGATGGGTCCAGTCGGGAGTCCCAGCTCGCGGTTCATCGCGTCGTAGGCCGCTTTGAGCTCGGCGTCGGTCGCGCTCGCGCTGGCGACGACCTCGTCGATCGTTCGCGGGACCTCGAGCGTTCGGGCGACGGTGTAGACGCAGGCGGCGGCGAAGCCTTCGATCGACCGACCAGGGAGGAGGCCGTCGTTCTGGGCCGATTCGAAGAGGCGGCAGGCCTGCTCTCGTGCATCGAGCGGGAGTGAGAGCCGATCGACGAGTCCCTTGATCTGTGAGAATCCACAGACCTGGTTGCTGTCGGCTTTCGTGGCGATTCGCGCCCGATCGTGTTCGCGTCGAAGGCGGGCGAGTTGTCGGCGCTTTCGACCGGTGATACGCCCACGTGCCTCGTAGCCGATTTCGGTCGAGAGGCCGCGGTCGTGACGTGATCGAGTAAGGGGTGCGCCGGTCCGTCGTCGATCCGGTCCGTCCTCAAATGAGCGCCACTCCGGCCCATGGTCGATGGCGTCCTCCGCGACGACGAGGCCGCACTCCTCACAGCACAGTTCAGTGCCGTCCATCCGAAGCCTGCCATCACATTCGGGACAGTTATCGCTATCAGTTATGCCCATGCATAACTGCATGTAGAAACTCCTATACAATAAATCTATTGAACATATATAATTAAATGAATTTAGATGGCAGTGACGCTAACTCTGGTAATCTGTGCCGCGAGTCCGATGACAGTTTGCTCGAAAAAGCGTTCATCGGGGTTCGTTCCCAGAAGTTTCGATGGTTGTCGAAGCGCCATAGACAGCACTCTCACTCGTTTACTTTCGCTTCTACACGCTCACTCACCCGGTCGTGTCCTACTGTGGGTGCTGCGTGCGCAGTCTGCCACCCTACCATCCACCACCACGGCCACGTCGCCAGCGGCGGTTTACTCGGCGTAGTCACTCCCGACGACCTCGCGGATGCGTTCTGCCGTCACCGGTCCGACGCCCTCGACCTCCAGGAGGTCGTCCTCGCGGGCCGTCATGACGGCCTCGACGGTGCCGAACTCGGCCAGCAACGCCCTGGCCGTCACGGGGCCGATCTCGGCGATGGCGGAGACGACGTACTCCTGTTGCTCGCCGAGGGTCTTGTCCTGTTTCTCGCCGTGGACGGAGACCTCGCGGTCGGCCGTTTCCTGCTCTCGCCCGGCGATGACGGCCAGGAGTTCGGTCGTGTCGGCTTCGCTCTCGGTCCGCAGGACGCTCGCCCCGAAGTCAACGGCCAGGCTCGAGAGCGCACCCCGGATCGCATTCGGGTGGATGTCACGCTGTTCGTAGAGTCCCTCGCCCTCGACCACGACGACCGGCCGGCTGTAGTGGCGCGCCATCGCCCCGACCTGCTCGAAGACCGACCGATCGCCGCCGACCAGCGAGTCGACGAAGTCCGCCGTCGACTTGCGCTCGACGACGACACGATCCGAGCAGACGTAGTCGCCGACCGATAGCGTCTCCAGTCGAACCTCGGCGTCGTCGCGTTTCGAGAGGTCGCGGGCGATGTTCGCATCCATCTCGCGCTGGTCGGCGACGATTTCGACTGTGCCAGAATCGCCCGACGGCATCGGGGTCGAATCTTTTTCTCCACCTGAAACAGGGGGGTTGTCGGTCGACTCTTCGTCAGTTTCTGCCGCGAAATCCTGGAGGCCCGGCTGCTCGTCGACCCCTCCGTTTCGACTGGAACCACCGTCATTCCGAGCGCCAGTGCTGTCGCCGGCGTCACCCTCGCCTGCAGCACCGGCAGCCGGTGATTTGTCCCCATCGAAGTCGGCGAGCGAGTGCTGGGCGTCGTCGAGTTCGTCGGCGAGGTCGTCGGCCATGCTCTTGAGTTGGCGCAGTTCGGACTCCATCTCCTTCTCGCGCCGGCGCGAGATCCAGAAGTACGCCTCGTCGCGGGTGTCCTCGGCCATCAGGACGGCGACGCGTCCCTCGGACTGGCGACCGGTTCGGCCCTTGCGCTGGATCGAGCGGATGGCCGTCGGGACGGGTTCGTAGAAGAGGACGAGGTCGACTTCGGGGACGTCGAGTCCCTCTTCGGCGACGGAGGTCGAGACGAGCACCTCGAACTCGCCGGCGCGGAAGTCCTCCAGGGCGTCCTGCTGTTCGGTTTGGGTCATGCCGTCCGAGCCCTCCCGGTCGCCCTGGCCGACGAAGCGGCGGGCGTCGAAGCTTTCCGAGAGGAACTCGGTGAGCGCCTCCGCCGTGTCCCGCGATTCGGTGAAGACGATGACGCGCTCGCCGCCCTCCAGGCCGAGGGTTTCGGCCAGCAGCATGCGGGTCTTGGCGTACTTGGGGTGGAGTTCGTCGAAGCTCTCGGCCTTGCGCATCGCTTCGCGCACGCGTGGGTCGGACACCAGTCGCTGGCTCGCCTTCGACGCACCGGAGGAGCGAGCCTGGTTGCGCTGGCGTTCGAAGTACCGCCGCAGCGCCTCGACGCTCTGGGTCTCGACCAGCGTCACGGCCTGGCGGAGCTTCATCACCTCCGCGTGGGCGGACATGCCCTTGTAGCCCTCCGACTGGTCGTTGTTGATCAGCTTCTGCAGCTCCGCGCGCATCTTGTTCAGGTCCTTCTGGGACTGGTCGGGCTGGGTGGAGGAGGCGACGCCCAGTTCCTTCAGTTTCTCCAGTCGGTCGGTGATCACCTCGTTCAGCGCGTCGCGGATCTCGAGCACCTCGTCGGGGAGGTCGATCCGCTCCCACTCGACGTCGGTGTCGTGGGTGAACTCCTCGACGTCGGCGTCCTCGCGGGTCATCACGGCGACCTCCTGCAGGCCGAGGTTGTCACAGACGTCCAGGATTGCCTCCTCGTCGCCGCCGGGCGAGGCCGACATCCCGGTCACCAGCGGGTCGCGAGCGTCGGCGTGGTAGCGCTCGGCGATGTAGTTGTACGCGTAGTCGCCGGTCGCGCGGTGGCACTCGTCGAAGGTGCAGTGGGTGACGTCGGCGAGCGAGATCCGGCTCCCGACGAGGTCGTTCTCGATCACCTGCGGCGTCGCCAGGACGATCGTGGCCTCGTCCCACAGCGCCTGCCGGTCGTCCGGACTCACTTCGCCCGTGAACACGACGATCCCGTCGTCGGGGACCTGCAGCGCCTCGCGGTAGAACTCGGCGTGTTGCTGGACGAGGGGCTTCGTCGGCGCGAGCATGAGCGACGTGCCGCCCACCTCGTCGAGCCGTCGGGCGGTCACCAGCAGGCTTACCGTCGTCTTCCCGAGGCCCGTCGGGAGGCAGACGAGCGTGTCGTCGTCGGCTGCGGTGCCCGCGAGCTGGAGCTGATACAGCCGTCGCTCCAGGAAGTCGGGCTCCAGGAGGGGATGATCGATGGAGGGAACCTCCTCGTCCGTCACTGCCATTGAACGGGCTTCGTCACTGGATCGGTTAAGGGTTGAGATAGCGTGGTGGAAGTGGACCGAACGGCTAACTTCTCGTCCCGTTTCGGTACTGTTCGATAGATCGTAACCGCGGGACGACGCAATAATCGGCGTTAGCCGCACGTTCTCGCCGGACTGACGAACGACGTTACTCCTCAACCGGTCGCTCACCTCGTCGCGCGTGCGCTTTCAGTCGCTCTGAGAATTCTGAGAGGTTCATCCCGGCCGCGCAATCCGGACAGCAGAACCGTTCTGCCGTCTGATAGTCGTGCGACAACGCGGCTGGCGGCTCGGTGGTGACCCGAAACAGCCGCGCCGGTGCCACGTCCCGATCACACCGATAGCACTCCCGGTCGGGAGTCGATTCGCCGGTTCCGTCGCTCATTCGCTCGACGGATTTCATCCGAGCACCCCGCAGCTCTGGCAATCGAACCGACTGAAGGAACTCGGCACCCCATCCCCGAAAACGAAGCTCTGCGACGGATAGCGATACGACTCTCTAGGCAACGGGCGTGCGAGACCTTTTTGTCTCGAAGGTGCGTTTCGGAACATGGCGACTGAAAACCCTCGTGAGGGTTTCGGAAGCCACGTCTCGGGTGCCTCTAACACCCGGGGCATTTCTGCCCGTGCGGACGCGGCTTCCGTGCGGATGATTGACGTGAAGGGTAATATAGTTACTGGTGAATTAGTGGAATCAAGTCGACGATCACGATTGATTTCGACATCCCTCGCCGCGAACCCCTTCGCTTCCACTGGAACTCCCGTCGCCGGGTGAGTGCGAATAGGGCGTCACGAACGGGTGCGGCCGCCGATGTAGTGCACAGGCGGATGGCGGTGCCGTCTCATAGATCACCGGCCTGGATACCCGCCTCGAAAACCGCTTTGTAGCCACAGTTGCTACGTCCTCATGTGACAGAACACGACGTTTCCGACCTTTCGGCGCGCGAACGGGGTCGCCTGATGAAGACGGCCGTCTCGCCGCGACCGATCGCCTGGATCTCGACGCGGAGCCCCGACGGCGTGGACAATCTCGCGCCGTTTTCGGCGTACAACTACGTCTCCTCGGGCGAACCGGTCGTCTCCTTCAGCGTGCCGGCGGGCGACCGCGACGAACTGAAGGACACGGTGCGGAACGTCCTGGAGACGGGCGAGTTCGCGGTGAACGTCGCCGCCGAGGCGCTCGCCGAGGAGATGGACGCCACGTCTGCCTCGCTCGAACCCGACGAGAGCGAGTTCGACTTCGCCGAGGTCGAACGCGCGCCGTGTACGACGATCGACGCCTCGCGCGTGGCCGACGCGCCCGTCACGATGGAGTGTACGCTCTACGGCACGATGACCGTCCACGACCGGTTGCTCACGCTCGGCGACGTCCGCCACGTCCACGTCGACGAGGCCGTCCAGACCGACGGACAGATCGACGCGACGAAACTCGAGACGGTCGCGCGGCTCGGCGGCCCGCACTACACGGATTCCGATCCGATCGATCTCGAACGGCAGTTCTGAGCGCGGACAGGCGGTGTCGTCCGGCGATAGTGGGTTGGTCTTACTCGTCGGGGCCGCCCCTGACGAGGACGTTCCCGTCGGCGTCGACGACGACCGTGTACTCGCCGTACGCGAACCTGATTCGGCCGATGGACCGTCCCGCTCCCGCGAAGAGGGCCTGCAGGGCGTCGGGGTCGACGACGTCGTGGAGTGGCTGGAGTTCGGCCGGCTCACAGCCGCGGGCGGCCGCGACGGCGTCGACGATCGAGATCACGAGCTCGTCCGGACAGCCGCCGGTCGGCGCACTGGTCGTCATACGTTTCGATACCTTCTCCAGGCCCAATAGGATGGACGTTCCGTTAGACACCTATTTATAACAGGGTTACTATAGCTGGTCGGATATGCGAGCTGGCCGGCTGATCACTCGACGTGTTCGCCGACGAGCGTTTCGAGACCCCGCCGCAGCCGCTGGCCGACGGCGGAGGCCGAAATATCGAGTTCCTGTGCGAGTTCCGCCTGTGACACCTGGCGCGGATCCTCGAAGTACCCGCGGTGATACGCTAGCGCCAGCGTCTCGTCCTGGGCATTCGAGAGGGAATCGTCGCCGACGCCGAAGTACTCGCCGATCGATTCCAGTCGCTGTACCGTCAGGGGAACGTCGTGTGTCTGACAGCACTCCTGAAACGCCGACGTCGCGGCACTGTCCTCGAACCAGACGGTCAGTTGCCACCGATCCGGCGTCCCCTGCGCCTCGAGGACGATCCCGTCCGCGTCGGTGATACAGCGGACGAGGGGGCTGTCGACCTTCCAGGCCGTCTTGTAGAACGCTCCGTCGTCGGTCCGGTCGATTCGATCGACGATGGCGACGTTTTCCTCCGCGGTAACTGCTGATTCGACCGCGGTCGGCGCCGCGCCGCTCATCCAGACGTACGGGATCGCGAGCGGCCCGTCCTGGCCGATGTAGACGACGTCGACCACGATCGAGTCGAATTCGGAGATGATTCGTCGGGGGGCAGAATCGGGCGCTGGCGCGGTGTTGGGGGAGGTGAGGACGACGACCCGCATTGTCGCTGCACTCCTCGCCGATGGGAATAAGTAACGTGGTCGTTTATTTCGTTGTTGTCACCGCTGACGGTCGGCTCACTGCTAGCCATCAGATCGGACCGATCTGGATCGCGATCCAGGCCGCCACGCCGGCGTAGATCGGGATCGTCAGGTTGTCGTCGAGCACGAAGTCACCGCGTCGGACCGTTACCCCGTCCGCGACGGTCGCTCCAAGGGCGGCCGCGACGACGGCGAGCGGATAGTCGCGGAGGAACGGCGTCGCGAGCACGACACAGAGGACGAACATCCCGGCGAGCGTTCGTCCGTCCTTGACACGCTGGAGCGAGTCCGCCGAGAGGGCACCGCTGATCGGATCACCGAGCGACAGCATCAACATCGCCGGCAGGGCGATGTGCGGCCCGAAGACCACCACGACCAGCGCCATGCTGACCATGTACCAGCCGTAGCCGGCGAACTGGTCCTGTTCGTACTCCCGCGTGAGTTTGTCGTAGAGCCACCACTCGAGCCCGAAGTGGAGTCGCAGGATCTCGAGACCGACCGCCCCGGTCGCGAGGACGACGAGCAAAATGCGAAACAACGGCCACGACAGCCCGAGCTCGAGCGACTGCGCGAGCAGGTACAGAACGACGAGGCCGGAGCCACTCGCGTGGACGAGCCGTCGCTTCAGTTCGTCCGCCATCGTCTGGTCGCTTCGTCGGCGTTCCCTTCAGTCAATCGGTTGGCCGTGGCGGATCGGTGTGTGCCAACACACCGCCCGATTGTCGGGCTGGCGTGCCTACAGAGGAATCAGCCGTCGAGTTCGTCGAACGTCAACTCGCCCGTACGGAGCGCCTCGATCGTCACGGCGAGGTCGTCGATCGCGACGCGTTTCTGGGCCGTCGAGTCGCGCTCGCGGAGGGTGACTGTTCCCGAAAGTGTCTCGCCATCCCCGCCTGCACCGTTTCGACCGTCGCCGCTCGCGTCGCTTCCTTCCACCGTCTCGTAGTCGACGGTCACGCAGTACGGCGTCCCGATCTCGTCCTGGCGCCGGTAGCGGCGACCGATGTTCCCCGAATCATCGTACGTGACCGACAGGCCCACTGCGCGTAACTCGTCGACGATGTCGCGGGCCCGCGTTTCGAGTTCGTCGTCCGACTGCAGGGGGAAGACGCCGACGAACGTGGGGGCGACTTCCGGTTCGAGTGCCAGGTACGTCCGCTCCTCGCCGTCGACCTCGTCCTCGCGGTAGGCGTGGTGGCAGACGGTGTAGACGAGTCGATCGACGCCGAACGACGGCTCGATGACGTGCGGGACGATGTGTTCGCCGGCTTCGGTCTGTTCCTCGACGGCGAAGCCGGTTTTTGCGACGGGGATCTCGTGTGTCTCGCCGTCGACCTCGATTTCGACGCTCTCCCCCGCAAACGCGGCCCGATCTCGCTCGGCTTTCGTTTCGAGCGCGTCCACGACGGCTTGGGCATCACCGCCGAACTCCGGACCCAGGTAGCTCATGTCGGGGTCGACGACGGCGCGCTCGACGGTTCTGGGCTCGTCGTACTGTTGGAAGACCGTGAAGCGATCTTCCGAGTACTCGTCGTGCTTCGAGAGGTCGTAGGCGCCGCGATCGGAGAAGCCGGCGATCTCGATCCAGTTGCCGTCGATCTCGGCTTCGGCGTCCCAGCAGTCGCTCGCGTAGTGTGAGCGCTCCCCGGCGAGGTGCTGGCGGTAGCGAAACCGGTCCATGTCGACGCCGAGGGAGGCGTACCATTCTCGGGCAACGCCGAGGTAGTAGGCGATCCAGGGCTGGAGGACCCCATCGTTCACAGCGTCGCCGATGGTGGTTTCGACGTGACCACCGTCAGCTGCCTCCTGTTCGCTCGCGGGATAGAGCGTCACGTCGACGTCGGTGACGGCCGAGAGGTCGGGCTCGTCGTCCTCGGGGTCGATGAACAGTTCCAGCTCGGCCTGCGTGAATTCCCGCGTGCGGATGATCGAGCGCCGGGGGCTGATCTCGTTGCGGTAGGCCCGGCCGATCTGGGTGACGCCGAAGGGAAGCTGGTTGCGCGCGTACTCTTTCAACCGGGGGAACTCGACGAAGATGCCCTGTGCGGTCTCCGGGCGGAGGTAGCCGGGCTGGGCGTCGCCGGGACCGATGTTCGTCGCGAACATGAGGTTGAACGTCTCGACGGCCTGGTCGGCGAGGCCGGCACCGCAGGCCGGGCAGACGAGTTCGTACTCGGCGATGATCTCCTCGACCTCGGGGATCGGGAGTCCTTCGGCGTCCTCGTACTCGGTGTTGTCCTCGACGACGTGGTCGGCACGGTGGCTCTCGCCACAGTCGGGACACTCGACGAGCATGTCGTCGAAGGTATCGAGGTGACCCGAGGCCTCGAACACCGGTTCGGGCATGATCGTCGGCGCGTCGATCTCCATGTTGCCTTCGGCGACGGCGAAGCGCTCGCGCCAGGCGTCCTCGACGTTGCCCTTCAGTGCCGCACCCTGCGGGCCGAACGTGTAGAAGCCGCCGACGCCGCCGTAGGCGCCGGAGGCCTGGAAGAAGTAGCCCCGCCGCTTCGCGAGCTCGACCAGTTGCTCGCTGGTTCGAGCGTCGTCCGTGGAAGTCGTGCCGTCGTCACTCATACAGAGCCCTCAGCAGGTCGATGTCCCGGACGACGCCGACGAGGCGCTCGCCCGTGACGAGCGGGATCTGTTCGATGTCGCTCGAGATCATCTCCTGGGCGGCCTCCTCGACGCCGCGGTGCTGGGTCACGGTCACGACGTCGTCTGACATGAACTCCCGGACGGGACCGGTCGGCAGTTCGATGTCGCGGGTCGGGAGCGACCGGCTCCCGACGGCCTTGATCCCTTCCCAGGACCACTCGGCGTCCTGATCGGGGAAGTTGTCGCCCGTCGACTCCTCGCCTTCGACGATGTGGGCGACGTCCAGAATGTCGACCTCGGTGAGGACGCCACACATCGTTCCCTCGTCGTCGAGGACCACGGCGTAGGGTGCGTTCGCGTAGGACAGCTGCGCCTCCGCGACGAGCAGCGGCGTCTCGTGGTGGGTAGTGTTCACGTCGCGTGCCGCGTAGTCGCCGACCTCGGCGTCGACGTCGACCTTCCCTCTGGCGATCGCGGCGACGACGTCAGTCACGGTGACGATCCCCTCGAACTCCCCGTCGACGACCGGGACGCGACGCGCCCCCTTCTCGACCATGAGCGCGGCGATGTCCCTGACGTCGGTGTCGGCCGTCGTCGTCGGGACGTCCTCCATCAGCATCACGAGCTGATCCTCGTCGGGCTGGTCGATCAGCGACTGTCGCGAGATGAGTCCCCGGTACTCCGGGCCGTCGTCGCTCTCCGCGATCACGGGTACCGAGGAGAACGATCGCTCCTGGAGGTACTCCAGGACGTCGCTGCGCGTCCCCGGCAGCACCGCCGTTACGACCTCGTCGCGAGGCGTCATCGCGTCGGCTACCTTCATGTCGTCCGGATACGGCCAAAACCCGTATAAAGCCAGTGTTTCCGTGCTCACTCGACCCGTGCGAGTCGACACCACACCTTCGACGGTTTTATCAATCCCTGGGTGAGATTCCTTCTCATGGAGGGTAACCCACTCCCTACTGCGACGCAGGATGCAGACACGGTCGTCGCGTCGATCGATCCAGCGGTCGGCGGCGAAGAGTACGTCATCGCCGACATCTCGACAGACGGGGCGTGGGTATCGATGAACGTGGAGTCCGCACCGGCGCTTGCCGCCTGGCGGTGAGCGGGCGACGCCGATTTTCCCGGCCCAGTGTATCGCCTAGCGGTGGAGGTGACAGGCGCTGAAGTGCCTGCCATCGCCGAACTCGGGCTCGACCTCGTAGGCCGGTCGCTCGCGGGCGCAGATGCTCTGGTCGGCGAAGGAGCCGACGAGCAGCGACGCGGCTTCGTCCCACTTGGCTCGCGCGCTGGCACTCCGCTGGGACGCCGCCGAGTCGTCGGTCGCGACGAGTTCGATGGCTTCCTCGACGATCGCTCCGGCGTCGCCGCCGGGGACGCCCTGCTCGAAGAACGCTTCCCGGAGCTCGGCCGCCGGCGCGGCGTCGATCGTTCGCCGGTCGACCGCCCGCATGAACGCCCTGACGTCGGTCCACTCCCGGTCGGTCAGGTCGTACGCCTCCGGCGCGATGAGTTTTGGACAGCGAGTCCGGAAGCGACACCCCGAGGGCGGGTTGGTCGGGCTGGGCACCTCGCCCTCGAGGACGCCTCGCGCGTCGCTGTCGCGTGGGTCGGGGACCGGAATCGAGTCGAGGAGCGCCCGGGTGTAGGGATGGGACGGGTTCTCGAAGAG
Organism: Halovivax asiaticus JCM 14624; assembly: GCF_000337515.1. Taxonomy (GTDB): domain Archaea; phylum Halobacteriota; class Halobacteria; order Halobacteriales; family Natrialbaceae; genus Halovivax; species Halovivax asiaticus. The sequence goes on along the minus strand of NZ_AOIQ01000014.1, from coordinate 185,561 downwards.
TTCCTCCTTCGTTGCGAGTTCGACGATGTTGCCGAGGTACATCACGGCGACGCGGTCGGAGATGTACCGGATGACCGAGAGGTCGTGGGCGATGAAGAGGTACGTGAGGCCGAATTCCTCCTGGAGCTCCTCCATCGTGTTCAGTACCTGCGCCTGGATCGAGACGTCGAGCGCGGAGACCGGCTCGTCACAGACGATGAAGTCGGGATCGACCGACAGCGCGCGGGCCAGGTTGATCCGCTGGCGCTGGCCGCCCGAGAAGGCGTGGGGAAACCGGTTGTAGTGGTGCGGGTCGAGGCCGACCTTCTCGAGGAGCATCTTTGCACGTGCTTCCCGGCCCTCGGCGTCGAGCATGCCGTGAGCCCACATCGGTTCCTCGATGATGTCGCCGACGCGCATGCGCGGATCCAGCGACGACTGCGGGTCCTGGAAGATCATCTGAATGTCCGACCGCATCTCGCGCAGGTCCGATCCGCTCAGCTCGGCCAGGTCGCTTCCCTTGTAGTAGATGTTCCCTTCCGTCGGCGTCAGCAGCCGGAGGATCGTCCGGCCGAGTGTACTCTTCCCGCAGCCGGACTCGCCGACGAGACCGAGCGTCTCGCCGTCGCGAATGTCGAACGAGACGTCGTCGACGGCCTTGACGGGCTCGCGATCTACGTGGATCGGCGGGAACGTACTGGGGTCGAAACTGAGTCCCTCGAACAGCCCGGACGACGAACGGAAGTACTTCTTCAGGCCGTCGACGCGCACCATGGTCTCCGCCTCGGTGTCGCCTCCTGGCCGACCGTGGGCGTCCGTGCGGGCCGAATCGCCGCTCTGGGCAGAATCGCTACTCACTCGCCCCACCTCCGCTGGCGACTTCCGAGGCCTCCTGCCCGCGCTCGCTCTCGCCCCGTGCGAGGTTGTCGAGCGGCGGACTCTCGTCGTAGCCGACGTCGAAGACGTCGCGCTTGAAACACGCGGATCGGTGGGAGAATCCGTCGACCCGATCGATCTCCGCCGGCTCGGGGTGGACCTGCCGACAGACCTCTCTCGCGTCGGGACAGCGCGGGTGGAATCGGCAGCCTGGCGGTGGATCGATCGCCTCCGGCATGACGCCACGAATGGGATCTAGGTCCGTGACCGTTCGATCCGGTCGCGGCATCGAGTCGAGCAGGGCCTTCGTGTAGGGGTGGCCGGTCTCGTAGAAGAGTTCGTCGACGGGCGCCTGTTCGACGATCTCTCCCAGATACATGACGTTGACGCGGTCGCAGATCTCGGCGACGACGCCCATGTCGTGGGTGACCCAGATGAAGCTCGTCCCGTATTTGCGCTGGAGCTCGTCGACGAGATCCAGGATCTGCCCTTCGACCGTGACGTCCAGTGCCGTCGTCGGTTCGTCGGCGATGATCAGGCTCGGTTGGCAGGCCAGCGCCATCGCGATCAGCACGCGCTGGCGCATCCCGCCGGAGAACTGGTGGGGATACTCGTCGTAGCGCGCCTCGGCGTCGGGAATGCCGACCTCGCGGAGCATGTCGATCGCCTCCTTGCGGGCCTCGTCGCCCGTCAGATCCCGGTTGAGTTCGATGAACTCTCGGAGCTGGCCGCCGATCGTGAAGACGGGATTGAGTGACTCCATCGGATCCTGGAAGATGACGGCGATCTCGTTGCCGCGGATCTCCTGGCGGACCGTCTCGGCCGAGAGCACGCCATCCTGGAGCCGCCTGTCGCCGTCTTCGGTCTCTTCGGCCGCGAAGATCGTCCGTCCCTTGTAGGTTATCTCGCCGGCGACGATCTCGCCGGGGTTGTCGACGAGCCTGAGGAGGCTCATCGAGGCGACGCTCTTTCCCGCGCCGCTTTCGCCCACGATGCCGACGATCTCGCCTTCGTAGACCTCGAATGAGATGCCGTCGACGGCACGGACGGTTCCGTTCTCGGTGACGAACTGTGTCTTCAGGTTCTCGACGCGGAGCAGTGGTTTGTCTCTCATTGTCTGGTGTTAGTTGTCGATTCGCGGGTCGAGGGCGTCCTGGAGCCCGTCGCCGAAGAGGTTGAAACCCATGATGGTGAACATGATCGCGAGTCCCGGCCAGATCGAGAGCCAGATGTTCGAGTGCATGTAGCGGTACGACTGGGCGAGCATTCGGCCCCAGTCCGGTGTCGGTGGCTGGGCGCCGTAGCCGAGAAACGACAGGCCGGCCACGATGAGGATCACGACGCCGATCTCCAGCGTCGCGTAGACGAGCACCGGCGCGAAACTGTTCGGGATGATGTGCTTCGCGATGATGTACCGATCCTTCACCCCGGCCGCTCGCGCGGCCTCGATGTAGTCCATCTCGCGCACCGAGAGCACCCGTGACCGGATGATTCGCGCGAAGATCGGGATCGTCGTCAGCGAGACGCCGATGATCGCGTACTGAATGTTCCGTTGCCCGCCGCTGGCGAACTCGGTGAAGACGATGATCAGGATCAGTCCCGGGATCGCGTAGAGCGTCTCGACGCTGCGCATCAGGATGTCGTCGATGCGGCCGCCGTAGTAGCCGGAGACGGCCCCGACGACCGTCCCTGCGACGGTGCCGAGCAACGTCGCGACGATGCCGACGCTGACCGAGATCTGGCTCCCGTAGACCAGCCTCGTGAAGTAATCGCGTCCTTCGGGGTCCGTTCCGAGCGGATACTCGAGCGTGCCGTCGACGTGGAACGCGGGCGGCTGATTCGGCTGGGACTCACCCGGGGCGGGAAGGTGTTCTGGATGGTCGAAGATCGGAATCGCCTCCGCCATCGTGTAACTGTCGAGGGCGCCGAAGGTGAGCGTCGACAGGTAGGTGTCGACGAAGGCGTAGAGGCCGACGACCAGGACGACGCTGATGACGTACAGCCCCCACCGGGCCGTCGTGTCCCGCTTGATTCGGCCGAGCGTGTCCCGCCACGTCTTCGCCGCAACTTCGCCGCTCGCGCCGTCGCCACCGTCGACCTGTGATTCGCTGGAGACGGCCATCGTCACTCACCCTCCCCGTACGTGACACGCGGGTCGACGTACGCGTACGCGATATCCGTGATGATGACGCCGATGACGAAGATGACCGCGAGGATGGTCGCGACGCTCATCACGACCTGATAGTCTTTCTGCTGGATGGAGTCGATGAGCAGGCGCCCCATCCCGTTGATGTTGAAGACGGTCTCGGTCAGCACGGCGCCGCCCAGCGCGGTCGACAGGCCCAGCCCGACCAGCGTGATGACCGGGAGCTGAGCGACCTGGAAGGCGTGCTTGCGCAGGATCGTTCGCTCCGAGACGCCGTACGCTCGGGCGAGTTTGACGTACTCGCCCTGCAGCGAGTCGATCATCTGCGTTCGCTCGACGCGCATGATCGTCGCCATCTGGAGGGTCCCCAGCGCGATCATCGGCAGGAACAGGTGATGGAGTACGTCGACCATGTGCCAGAAGTAGCCGGACAGGCCGGCATCGCTGGGGGCGTCCCACGGCATGACCAGTCCCGCGGACGGGAACCAGCCCAACTGGACGGCGAAGATGATGATGAGCATGATGCCGATCCAGAACGACGGCGTGCTCACGCCGAAGAGCGCTACGATCCGCGAGATGTGGTCTGACGGCTGATTTCGCCGCTTTGCCGCGAGTATGCCGAGCGGAATCGCCGTCACGACGGCGAAGAGAAAGGCCGAGAGAACCAACAGCAGGGTTGGACCGATGCGGGCCATCATGACCTCGCTGACCGGCCGGTTGTAGTGGATACTCCGCCCGAGATCTCCCGTGAAGAACCCGGACAGGTAGTCCCAGTACCGGACGTGAATCGGTCGATCGAGTCCGTAGCGCGCTTCTAAGTACGCGAGGTGTGATTCCGACACCTCTTGGCCGGCCGTCATGATCCGGATCGGATCCCCCGGCGTCATATTGATGAACAGGAAGAGGATCACGGTGATGCCGAGCAGTACCGGTATCGCCTGTGCGAACCGGAACAGCGTGTAGCGTAGGAGTCTCATTGATTGGTAGCGGTCTCTGAGTGGTCGATAGCGTGTCTGTGAGTCCTGTGGAGCTGCCGTGTGATGTCGATCAGTTCGTCGCTCTCGCGTCGGAATCTCGATGCTGGTATCGTCTCACTCTCACTAGTCCTCGACCCAGACGTTCCCGTACTCCCTGGCGAGTTGCGGGTTCGTGGCGACGTCCGGGTGCGCGTGCAGGTCCTGTACGTGCGTTCCGGACGCCATCGAGTTGTGCTGGGTGAACGCGGGGAGCGCGGGGAGCTGTTCGAGAATCTCGATGAGGACCGGTTCGTAGAGGTCGTAGCGTTCCTCCTGGTCGGCCGTCTCCCGCGCGGCGAGGATGTTCTCGTGAAACGAATCGCTCCCCTCGTAGAAGTGGCCCTGGTTCAGGCCGGCCGAGTCCTCGTGGAAGAGGTTGTAGAGGTACGTGTCCGGATCCGGACCGCCGGTCCACCCGAGCAGGTACATCTCGTAATCGTCCGGGTTCCCGCTGGTGTACGTATCGACCAGCGTGCCGAAGTCGAGCACCTGGACCTGCGCGCCGTAGCCGATCTCGTCGAGCCGGGTAGCGACGCGCTCGGCGAGGTCTGCCCGGATCCCCGCCGGGCAGATGATCGTCGGGTTGAAGTCGTCGGGCGCGTGCTCGTTGAGCAGCGATTCCGCGTTGTCGGGGTCGTACTCGGGATAGTACTCGTCGTTCCACTCGTCCATCGGGAAGCCCCACTGTTCGTTGGTGATCGGCGGGACCGGCGTCGTGATGGGCTGGGCGGTGTTCGAGGCGTTCGTCTCGACGAAGTCCTGCATCGAGAACGACTGACAGACGGCTCGGCGGACCTCCGGCGAACTGGTGTCTGCCTCGTCCGTGCAGTTGAACGCGAGGTACATGTACGAGGGACTCTGGCTCATGTAGCGCCGAATTCCGTCCTGATCCAACTCGGGCCAGGTGTTGTCGGGGATCCCCGAGATGACGTCCGTGTCGTCCGCCTGGATCTGGCTGACGCGGCTCGATGGGTCCGCCGCGGCCTCGAACGTCACCCGCTGCAGGTACGGCGTCGGGTCGCCCCAGTAGTCGTCCCGGCGCACGAGCGTGGCCGGTCCGTTGAGCTCGAACGACTCGAACTCGAACGGGCCGCTCCCGATCGTGTTTCCGACCGGATCGTCGTTGTACGTCGAGTCCACGTACTCGTTCACCGCGTCGGGGGCCGCTTCGACGGTGTCCGGCGCCGCCTCGTCGTACGCCTCGACGTCGGAGAGGCGGTCCTCCTTGCTGACGACGGTGACGGCCTGCGTCATGATCTGCCACGGGCCGAACGGTTCGGAGAGGTCGACCTGGAGGGTGCGTTCGTCGACGACCTCCGTGGACTCGATGACGCTGTACGTCGGTGCGTTCTCGGTCTGTTCCAAGACCGGCGCGATGAACGAGTGTTCGACGTCCGTCGCGGTGACCGGATTTCCGTTGCTGAACTCGGCATCCTCGACGATCTCGTAGATGAACCGTGTCCCGTCGTTCTCGATATCCGGCTCCCCGGTCGCCAGCTTCGGTGTGAGGCCGAGGCCGTCGTCGTACTCGAACAGACCGTCGAACACCTGTGTGAACACCTGGAAACTGTACGCATCGTTCGAGACGATCGGATCGAAGTCCTCGGCCCGCTCTTGCTCTTGCGTGTAGTGAATCTCGCTATCTCGAGCCGCCTCCTCGTCGTCCGGCTCCGATCGATCGTACTGGAACTCTTCGGGGTCGACGAGGCCGTCACTGCCGTCGTCGTCTCCGTCTCCACCGATGCAACCAGCGACCGCAACGCCCGAGACCACCGCGCCGGTGGCGAGCAGCCGCCGCCGCGATAGCGTCGTGGGTCGTGCCATGGCACAGGGCCACACGGCGATAGTATTATATATGATATTATTACTCGAGGTGTATCTCCCGCGTAATTTTTGAAACCAATGCTAAATCCCGCATTTACCTCGGTACGCACTGCATACTGCGAGCGCGACGAACCGGGCGCCTCGCAGGCTCCGTCGGCGCCGTCTCGCGATGGGGTCGTTCTCACCTCGTGACAACGACAGTAGCTGGGTGCTACGACCGATTCGGACCGCTCCGCCGTCCCGCGCCCCCGTCTATCCCCGCCGTTCCCACTGCGAACGACCCGGCAAGCGGCGGTGAGACGAGTCGGATCCCGGTCGGAACGCCTCGGCTAAAACGGTCCGCTGCGACCGAAACGGTTCGACAACTCGGCTGAAACGATCAGCCGACTCGGACGGAACGGTTCGACGATTGGCCAGTCTCCAAGCGGAGACTTTTTCCACGCTGCGCGGGTGAGTTGTCCCATGCACTTTCGATCGGTCGAGACCGCAGGCGAGTACGTCGCCCGGCTCGAAACGGGTGCGGACTGGCGGACCGAGATCGAGGCCCTCGCCGCCGCGGTCGACGCGGACGCGGCCTGGTTCACGGCACTCGGCGCCGTCCAGGACGCCGAACTCTGGTTCTACGATCAGGACGAGGGCTCCTACGATCCGATCACGTTCGACGAGGAACTCGAAGTCGCGAGCTGCGTCGGCAACGTCTCCCTCCTCGACGGCGAGCGATTCGCCCACACCCACGCCGTCCTCTCGCGCCCCGACGGCGAGGCCGTCGCCGGCCACCTGAACGCGGGGACCGTCTTCGCCGGCGAGGTCTACATGCGAGCGTTCGAGACGCCGCTCGAACGCGCCCACGACGAGACGACCGACCTCGACCTCTGGCCGCTCTGATATGCGCGAGGTAGACGAACGCTACTTCGAGACGCTCGAGGCCGAACTCGACGACGCGTTCGACGTCGCCGAGCGCGCTCGCTCGCGCGGCGGCGATCCGGAACCCGAGGTCGAGATCCCCGTCGCCAGAGACATGGCCGACCGCGTCGAGAATATCCTCGGCATCGAGGGCGTCGCCGAACGCGTCCGCGAACTCGAAGGCGAGATGAGTCGGGAAGAAGCCGCGCTCGAACTTGCGGTCGACTTTGCGGAGGGTCGCGTCGGCGACTACGAGACCAAAGCGGGCAAGGTCGAAGGCGCCGTCCGCACCGCGGTCGCGCTGTTGACCGAAGGCGTCGTCGCCGCACCGATCGAGGGTATCGATCGCGTCGAATTCCTCGAGAACGGCGACGGCACCGAGTTCGTCAACGTCTACTACGCCGGGCCGATCCGCTCTGCCGGCGGGACCGCTCAGGCACTCTCGGTGCTCGTCGCCGACTACACGCGCGCGCTCGTCGGGCTCGAAACCTATCAGGCCAGGGACGAAGAGATCGAGCGCTACGCCGAGGAGATCTCGCTGTACGACTCCGAGACTGGCCTCCAGTACACCCCGAAGGACAAGGAGACGAAGTTCATCGCCAAGCACCTCCCGATCATGCTGGACGGCGAGGCCACCGGCGACGAGGAGGTCTCGGGCTTTCGGGACTTAGAACGGGTCGACACCAACTCCGCCCGGGGCGGGATGTGTCTCGTCCTCGCAGAGGGGATCGCGCTCAAGGCCCCGAAAATTCAGCGATACACGTCCCAGCTCGACGAGGTCGACTGGCCCTGGCTGCAGGACCTGATCGACGGCACCTACTACGACGACGCGGACGGTGAGGCGGACGAGGCTGACGGTGAGGATGGCGCGAGCAACGGTGACGGCGGGGACGGCGGTGAGAGAGGCGACGGCGACGAGGACGATTCGAGTGCCGACGAGGTGGCGACGGAATCCAAGGACGACGCTCCGGTCGAAGCCGTCGACTTCGACGGGCCCGAACGCGTCGAGGAGTCGACGAAGTTCTTGCGGGACCTGATCGCCGGCCGGCCGGTCTTCTCGCACCCCTGTGCGGAAGGCGGGTTCCGCTTGCGATACGGTCGTGCTCGTAATCACGGGTTCGCGACCGCGGGCGTCCACCCGGCGGCGATGCACCTGCTCGACGACTTCCTCGCGACGGGGACCCAGATCAAGACCGAGCGTCCAGGGAAGGCGGCGGGTGTCGTTCCCGTCGATTCGATCGAGGGGCCGACGGTCCGGCTGGCCAACGGCGACGTCAGGCAGATCGACGACCCCGAGGTCGCCCTCGAACTGCGAAACGGCGTCGAGAAGATCCTCGACCTGGGGGAGTACCTCGTCAACTACGGCGAGTTCGTCGAGAACAACCATCCGCTCGCCCCTGCCTCCTACGTCCCCGAGTGGTGGGTTCAGGATCTGGCGGCCGCCGGTGTCGACGTCCAGGCCCTGCAGGACGACCCGTCGATCGACCTCGACCACCCGACGATCGAGCGCGCACTGGAGTGGGCCGAGACGTACGATGCGCCGCTGCACCCCGCCTACACTTTTCTCTGGCACGACCTCTCGGTCGCGGCCTTCTGCGACCTGGCGGCCGCCGTCGCCGCGGGCCGGATCGAGGACACGGACGCGGGTCCCGTCCTCGAACTCGACCACACGGATGCGACGCGCGACGCACTCGAGACGATCGTGATCGAACACCGCCAGCGCGAGGACCACATCGAGATCGACGACCCACGTCCGTTCGTCCGCTCGCTCGGCTGCCGGATCACGAAGACCGGTCGCATCGAACGTGACTGGGCCGACGACGACCTCTCGGAACACGCTCGAACGTGGGGGACGGCCGAACCCGGTGACAACGCCGTCGAAGCGGTCACCGAGGTCGCGCCGTTCGAGATCCGTGAGCGGGCACCGACGCGCGTCGGCAACCGGATGGGCCGCCCGGAGAAGTCGGAGAGTCGTGACATGAGCCCCGCCGTCCACACGCTCTTTCCCATCGGCGAGGCCGGCGGCGCCCAGCGAGACGTGGCGAAAGCTGGCTCGCACGCCGACACCATGGCAGACACGCCCGGCGTCGTCGAGATCCAGGTCGGGCGCACTCGCTGTCCCGAGTGCGACACCGAATCGTACGACCATCGGTGCCCGGAGTGTGATGCCCGCACCGAACCCGACTACCGCTGCCCGTCGTGCGACGAACGCATCCGGCCGGACGAGGCAGGTCGCGTCGAGTGCGACCGCTGTGAGAAGACTGCAACCTGCGTCGAACCCAGGCCGATCGACCTCAACGCGGCATATCGCGACGCCCTCGAGTCCGTCGGCGAGCGCGAGAACGCCTACGACATCCTGAAAGGCGTCAAGGGGCTCACCTCGACGGATAAACTCCCCGAACCCATCGAGAAGGGCATCCTCCGGGCGAAACACGACGTCTCCTCGTTCAAAGACGGCACCGTCCGCTACGACATGACCGATCTCCCGGTCACGTCCGTGCGCGCGAGCGAACTCGACGTCACCGTCGGCCAACTCGAGGCACTCGGCTACAAGGAGGACATCCACGGCGAACCGCTCGCCCACGAGGACCAGCTGGTGGAACTCAAGGTCCAGGACATCGTCCTCTCCGACGGCGCGGCCGAGCACATGCTCCAGACCGCCGACTTCATCGACGATCTCCTCGAACAGTACTACGGGCTCGAGCCCTACTACGAACTCGAGGGTCGCGACGAACTGGTCGGCGAACTCGTCTTCGGGATGGCGCCCCACACAAGCGCCGCGACTGTCGGCCGCGTCATCGGCTTTACGAGCGCGGCCGTCGGGTACGCGCATCCGTACTTCCACGCGGCAAAAAGACGCAATTGTGACGGCGACGAAGACTGTGTGATGCTCCTTCTGGACGGACTGTTGAATTTCAGCAAATCATTCCTTCCGGACAAACGCGGCGGGCGGATGGACGCCCCACTGGTCATGTCCTCGCGAATCGACCCCTCCGAGATCGACGACGAGGCCCACAACATGGACATCGTCTCGCGGTATCCCCGCGAATTCTACGAGGCGAGCCTGGAGATGGCCGATCCGGGCGAGGTCGACATCCAGATCGGCGAGGACACCCTCGGGACCGACGGCGAGTACACCGGCTTCCAGCACACGCACGACACCACCGATATCGCGATGGGGCCCGACCTCTCGGCGTACAAGACGCTCGGCTCCATGATGGACAAGATGGACGCCCAGCTCGAGATCTCGCGCAAACTCCGGGCCGTCGACGAGACCGACGTCGCCGAGCGCGTCATCGAGTACCACTTCCTGCCCGACCTGATCGGCAACTTGCGCGCCTTCTCACGCCAGGAAACCCGCTGTCTCGACTGCGGCGAGAAGTTCCGCCGCATGCCGTTGACCGAGGTCTGTCGCGAGTGCGGCGGCAACGTCAACCTCACCGTCCACGAGGGGTCGGTGAACAAGTACATGGACACCGCCATCCAGGTCGCCGAGGAATTCGGCTGTCGCGACTACACCAAACAGCGCCTCGAAGTGCTCGAAACGTCCCTCGAGAGCATCTTCGAGAACGACAAGAACAAACAGAGCGGGATTGCGGATTTCATGTAGACCAAACTTTTGCGCTGCGGGTGCGCCAACGGCGCACCCTCGGCAAAATCTTCAAAAGAGCCGTACGGCTCTTTTGGACCTCGCGGAAGCGAAGCTTCCGCTTAGCTTTGATGAAAAGCACTCCTCGCTCCCGCTGGTCGCTTGTCGGCCCGCTCGCTTCGTTCGCGGTGGATCCACGTAGCGATCATACCGCTCCGTTGGATGCGTTTCTCGGACCGTGTGTTTCTGGCCGTCGACGCTACCCTTGCCAACTCCGGGTGGAAGTTTACCCGATGGTTCGATGTCTCTTCATCTATGGAGGATACAGGCGACGTCACGACGGCGGGGAACGATGCGGTCCAGGACGCCTCCGAGATCGCGCTCGGGCAGACGATCTGTGACGAACGGGGGACCGTCCTCGGGACCGTCCGCGGCGTCGACGACGACGGGTTCTACGTGACGACGCGGGAGGGGATCGACTCGCTGTCGGTCGAACACGTTCGTTCTGGGCAAGCGTTCGGCGAGGCCGAACTCATGTGGCGCTGTACCGTCTGCGGCGAGATGGGCGTGTTGAGCGACGGCCTTCCGGGAACCTGTCCCAACTGTGGTACCGAGAAGGAAGACCTGATGTACTGGACCGAGGACTGAGTCGGTTCGAGAACTGAACCGATCCGCCCGTCGCGGATCGGGGCAGACGCGACCGAATCTTCTATTGATCGGGGGCGGTAGGCTCCGGTATGGACATCGTCGTGTTCGGCGCGGGCAGTCTCGGCAGTCTCGTCGGGGGACTGCTCGCACGCGAGCACGACGTCACGCTCGTCGGCCGCAATGCACACGTCGACCAAATCGAGCGAAATGGCCTCAGAATCGATGGGCGACTCGACACTCACGTCTTCCCGTCGGCGACGACCGATGGGACTGGCCTCGATGCAGATCTCGCCGTCGTAACGGTCAAAGCGTTCGACACGGACGCAGCGGCCCGGACACTCGCAACCGGCTCGCTCGACGCCGCTCTCTCTCTGCAGAACGGGATGGGAAACGAGGCGACGCTCGCAGCTCACCTCGATTGTCCCGTCCTCGCCGGCACGATCACGTACGGGGCCATGTTCGTCGAGCCTGGCCACGTCGAGTGCACGGGTATCGGCGAACTCGCACTGGGGCCGCGCGACGGTGGGTCCAGTCCGCTCGCCGATCGAATCGGGACGGCGTTCGGTGCAGCCGACATCGAGACGACCGTCGCGATGGACATGCCGCGGCGGCTGTGGCGGAAACTCGCCGTCAATGCCGCGATCAACCCCATCACGGCACTCGCCCGCGTCGAGAACGGCGCGATTCTCGACCCACCAACTGCCGACCTCGCCGCGGCCGCTGCCCGCGAAACCGCGCAGGTAGCCCGCGCGGATAGCGTCGATCTGACCGACACCGAGGCGACTGACGCCGTCAAATCGGTCGCGACCGCCACCGCGGCCAATCGCTCGTCGATGCTGCAAGACGTCGAGTCCGGTGCCCGGACCGAGATTGACGCGATCTCCGGCTACGTGGTCGATCGAGGCGAGGAATTGGGAGTCGACACCCCGACGAATCGGACACTCGCCACTACGGTTCGAACCTGGGAGCGCGGTCTGGGTCTTCGGTAACCTGCGGCAGCGGATTCACGTCGCAACGTACTTCCCTCGGACCGAACAACCAAATTCTTATTTTTTTGGAATTTCCCGTTCAATATTTTCTGGTATCGGGTGGTCTGGGGCGTTATTGGCTGGTTTTGGAGGGTATCGGCCCGTTTTGGTTGGGGATTGCCATCATTCCGGTCGGTCGGTATCGGGCTTCGTCGAGAATTTTGGTATAGCGTAATAGGATTCAATATATAAATGGGTGCCGCGGTTGGGGTCTTGCCCGATGTTTGTGGCCTGTTCTGGGGTTCTGTGGGGTTGTTACTGGCTGGTCGCTCTAGTGATCTCGTGAGAAGCGAACCGGCAAGGGGACAGTGAACCGCTCGATTTCCTCGCGCACGCGAGTCTCGTCTACTCCCCTGGCCGACTGGCACGGTTGGGGGGTTGCACTGAATCTAGTTATCGGACGAATCGTTTTCTGTGAGTGTCGATCCCGTTCGATCACACTACTTGGTCGGGTTGAGGCGTTCCAGTGACACTGTTTGGGTTGCCTGGCTATTCGTGGGCCACTCTCGGCCCAGCTGATGGTGGCAGATAGGATCGAGGGTGTGGTGCACGCTGTGGTTCGTGCGGTGCAGGCAACGTGCCGCGGGATTTTGTGTGTGTGTGTGTGTGTAACTCACACACTGAGTAACGTTGATAGCGGCCTGCAGAGAGAAGTCGTCCCTTCCGGCCCGGGTGGTGGCTTTCACGTTTCGTTTTTGCTCTGGTCTTTGTCCGGTCGGTGTCGATCGGATCGGTTCGTTCTCAGTTATCGGACAATCGGGCGATCGCCAACAGTTGTCGCAAACGGGTCGGGAAGCCGATCATCGAGGGGCGTTTTTGGCCTGTTGATCTGCTCTACGAGTAGGGTCGATAACCCTGGTCAGTGTGGCTCGTCCGGGACGTTTCGAAACTCTCTGCCATGAATACACTCTATATCGCGATATCGAATCTGGGCGTGCACGCTATTCGGCCGATAGCTCTGGTCCGGTAGCACTCGTCACTCGGCGGCGAGTGAGTGGCGACAATCGAAACGCTATTGGGCGGAAAATCGGATTTTCACGTCTATATATACACGGTTTTCGGTGGATTCCGTGAATACGAGAACGACCTGCGAAACGAGTCGAACGCGTTAGAACGGCGCCTGCGGCCCTTCGTCGTCCTCTTCTCCCTCGTCGACGGTTTCGCCGGGGAACGATGGACTCATTCCGCCGCCACCCATCCCGTCACCGTCGTCCATGCCGGTACTGGCGTTGACCTGCGTGATCTCGGGGATCTCCTTGACCATCCGACTCTTGATCGCCTGGATCGTCATCGGCGAGATCCCACAGCCGCTGCAGGCACCGCCGAGAGCGATCGAGACTTCTCCGGACTCGCGGTCGATGTTCTGCACTGCCGCACTTCCCCCGTGCATCTGGATCTGCGGGAAGTTACGCCGCAGGAAGTTGGCGACGCGCTCTTCCAGGTCGTCTCCATCCTGAGTTTCCGTGCTCATAGCACTCGATTAGGTGCGAACCTCCTTAGGCCTTCCGTCGCCCGTGTTCGGGCACCGACAGCCGGCTCGATGCGGGCTGGCGATTCTCGAACGCGGCGATTTCTCAGGCGAACCCGAACACTCGCTGGAGCTCCGTTTCGATCTCCTCGACGTGAACCGCGAGTACGTCCTCGAACTTGTCTTTGGGAACGACGACACCCTGGAGTCGATCGTACGGATCGTCCGGTAATTCGATACGGAATTCGCCGTCGCCCTCGTAGAACGGTTCGCTCTCGTTCAGCACCTGCTGGTCGATCCCGTGGACCAGCTGCGAGTCGTAACGGTCGTTCATTCGGGTGAACGCGTTCTTGTACGCCTGCTGGAGTTCCGGGAAGTAGTTCGCGTACTTGTCTTCGAACAACTCCGGATCGAAGTCGGCCATACCGGTTTCGACGTGCCAGGCGGCTAAAAGTCGGACGATCGGACGGTGACAGCTATCTCCTCCGAACGAGGCGTCCGTTCGAGGCCAGTTCGGCCCAGTTGTGTTGCGTGCGCAAGCCGAACCCACTTTCTCCCTGCAGGCATCCGTCGGCATAGATGTCGGTCGAATGGGATTCCCTGCGAGACGATTTGCTCCCCCCAGGCTGGGCGGTCGTCTCGATGACGCCGGATGAGGTCGTTTTCCGGCACACTGACCTGGGTTTCTCAGTGGAAGGCGTTTGCGTCGATCCCGAACCACCGGATGCGAAGTTGGGAATCGACCGATGCTGGGAATTGCGTCTCCGATACGCGATCGGTGAGTGTACGGCCACCGACGTTCTCGCCCGCGCCTCGACGAGAGCTGACCTGCAAGCGGAACTTGGGTCGATTCTGGACGCGTTTCAGCGCCGACTTCCCGATATCTCGGATCCGATCGACGCCTGTCGATTGCTCCGATCGGATGATAACTCGGTGCCGTAGGTGCCAGCCAGACGTGCGCTACACTGTCGTCTCGTTCCTACTTCTCGCTGTTCTCCGGCCCTCTCGAACGTGTTACGAGACGATCCAGTCCCGAATCGGTGCTACCTTCTGATCGACCCCGGGCTTCGATGTGGTGGGTCCCCGTCACGGTGCTCGCCCCCGGGTGTCTAATTCGGTATCGCATTATGGGGTTCAATATATAAAATGGGGCTGGTACCGTCTGGGGTTGGTTCGATTTTGGTGTGGCTCGCTCCGATACCGCGGAGCACTAGTTTTCAACGGTCGCTACTTGGCCGGCTTCGCGCAGTTGGGAAGGGGCAACCTCGTTGACGACGATGTCTGCTAATTCTGGGGTGGGCTGGCTACGGGCAGGACAGCACTTCCCGCATGCACGCGCGTAGCAACCAACACTATCGGCGGCGGATCCGGCTGGCTGTCGGTGGCGTCGCTTCGTACCGGAAGCGAGGGGGCGAGCTGGACTCCGAAGAACCTGGCTTCTTCCCGTGTGGAGCCGATCGAGTCTGCGCTCGGTCGGACTCAACCCGTCTCCCCCTCTTCAGAACTTCTCGCTTCGGGCCTCTGTCCTGCCGTGCGTGGGGCACTACGTACGATGCGCCCTTTCTGTTTTGGTGATCGATGGGGTCTCGGCTACGTCTCGGTTGACGGCAGCTTCGAATTGGCGGTGTGCTATCGGTGGGGCGTTCGCAGCCATCGGCGATCGAGCCACTGGTCCCTGGAGGGGTGCTTCGGAGCTGTCCGATACACGGCCGGTCTGTTCTCGGTCTGGCGGTTGCGGTCGGCCGGTTCGCTGCGTGCGATTGAGCTATTCGGCCTCCTGTCATCGCCCGCTCGTTCGATGTCTCACTGCACTGGCTGGCGCATCGAACGGTTCGTCTGATGGGTTGCGCTGGGATGGCAGTGGTCGGGTCCAGTGCGCTAGTGCTACTTTTCCTCTTGGGTGGTGGTGGTGCTGGCCCTGCCTGAGCGCACCTGATTATATAGTATATCGTATAGTGCGATATCGAATTCGGATACCACGGCTCACTGAGATGGTACTAGTGGGTGCTGAGGACGAATACGCCAGCGATCAGCATCTATTCGTTCTCTGTACGTATCGACGCCCCTCGGGCAGTGATTTGCTCGTACTAGCGAGTGGCTACGTGTTCGCAGCGGTCGAATCGGCCGCCGTTACTGGCCGAGTTGTTCGCCGACGAGGTCGTCGGCCCGCTTCAAAAAGTCGGGTTCGCGTCCCGCCGGGACGGTTGCGCCGGCCGCGACGTCGTGTCCGCCGCCGTCGCCACCCACGTGGCGGGCGGCCTCGCCGAGGACGACGGAGAGATCCAGCCCCTGGCGGACGAGTGCGTGGGTGCCGCGACCGGAGACCTTGACGGCGTCGGGTTCGTCGCTCTTTGCGGCGAACGCGAGGATCGGTCGATCGCGATCGATGCCCTCGTTCCCGAGCGCCATGCCGGCGACGATGCCGACGATCGTCTCCCGGATGCGGTCACCGGCGTGGAACCACTGGACGTGCCCTTCGTTGGTGACGCCCTCCGTGGTCACGAGGTCGATTCCCTCCGAGAGGTTTCGGCGGTGCGACCGGAGTAGTTCGCGGGCGCGTTCGAGCGCACCGCCGCGGTCGCCGAGACAGACGGCGAGCCCGACGTCGGCGCGGTCGTACCGCGCGGTCGCGTTGAGCAGCGTCGAGAACTCGCTGGCGTCGCGAAGCTCCGTTCCCGCCGGTTCGGCCGTGAGCTGGTAACTCGTCCCGACGAGGCCGTCGATCTTGCTGGCGGGGACGCCACGGGAGATAGCGTGTTTGACGAGTGCGCTGGCGACAGTCTGCTGTTCGGCCGTGGTAAGATCGCCCCATCGGCGCCACTCACCCGCGTCGTCTCGCAGTTCGAGGTCGAGTCCGTCGAGAAAGCGCATGGCTCCGCGCTGATCGTTCGAGATGCCGGGAATGCGCACGTCGGTCGCGTACTCGAGTAGTTTCGGGAGCGGCCGCGTCTGCGTGCCGTAGAGGGCGAGGTCCGTCGTCGGTTCCAGGACCCCGGCTTCGACGCCGTCGGCCACGATCTCGGCGTTCGCGCCGTGGAGTTCGCCGCTGGAGGCCTGCATGTCGCCGACGGCACCCACGACGGCGAGGGCGGCCAGGTCGCGGTTGTCCGCCCGCGCCGTGGTCGCGACGGTGCCGCCGTCCGTCATCGTGGGGTCTGTGGGCGGGTTCGGCCCCGATTCGCGCTCGCGGCGTTCGCCGCTCGCTTCGTCGTGGTTCTCGCCCTTCGGGCTCCGAACCACGCAGTCCCCGGCCAGTTCGCGGGCGAGGAGGTACGTCGTGCCGGCTCCCGACAACTCGCTCGCGCCGTCGAGTCCTTCGAGCAACGGGTTGCAGTGGAACTCGGTGTCGGCGTCGGCGGGCTGGTGGTGGTCCGCGATCACGGGCGTGAATCCGCCGTCGGCGGCGTAGTCGGTGATGACGTCTAACTGCCCGCTGCCGAAGTCGGTGAACCAGACCGTCTCGTAGTCGGTCCGGGCGATGCGTGCGATCGCGTCCTCGTCGAGTTGCTTCTCGAAGACGACTTCGAACGGCACGCTCGCACGTTCGAGCGCACTCGAAGCGACCGCGGCGCTGGTGAGCCCGTCGGCGTCGATGTGCGAGGCGAGCAGGACACGGTCAGCCTCGTGGAGTCGCTCAGCGCACGCGGCCGCTCGATCTTCGAGTTCAGGCACCGGTCCTGCCATCGGGTGAGAGTCGGGCGGCTTCGGTCATAAACCCGCGGACCGCTGGAGACGTGTCGCCAACCTGCGTACGAGTTGCCCGGTGGCCAGCGTTCGCGTTTCCCGGTGCCGGCTCTGTCGGGCGCTGCGGGCGGCCGTTCTGTGTGACAGCGATCCGTTCGAGTCGCCAGTTCATGCTCGGGTTGAACGTGTGACTGTCCTCCGTTTAGGACCGTTCAGCAGGGAAAACGGTGGTGAACCATCGGGGCCTTTTCACCGACTCCGCCGAACCGCCCGAGTGCAATGCCCCGTACAGAATCGACTGCCGACGCGTCGACCGACGCGGACGACGCGAGCGAGACAGCCGACAGTCCTCCGACCGAGAGCGGGAGCGCCGATCCACCGACCGGACCCGACGATCCGATCGGCCACGGGCCGCTCACGCCCGAATCGTGGCGAAAACCGCTGCACGACGAGCGCGCGCTTCGCAAGGCCACCAGCGCCGTCCTGGGTGGCTTGGCGATCATCGTCGTGTTGTTCCTGCTGAGCTTGCTCCCCGGGCTGAACGCGACCGGTGACGCGTTCGCGGCGCTGGCGAACGGCATTCTTGCCGCCTCGCTCGCGGCCGTGCTGGGGTACGTCGCCATGGTTATCCCGTGGTACGTCCGCAGCGCGTTCGACGGCCCGCGAGAGGTGCGCGAACCCGGCGTGACCGCAACCGTCTGGGCACTCGTGCTGGCAGCCGTCCTGACGCTGCACCGCGGCTTCGTCCCGCTGGTCACCCTCGTCGACGGGCCGATGTGGCTCTACGACGGACTCTTCCTCCTCGCAGCGCTCGTCCCGGTCGCGTTCATCGCCCGCGCGTTGTGGGAGATGGTCGACCCCGCCGCGTCGTACCTGACGGGTCGACTCACCGACGAATAATGTGCGGACGGGCGAGCGCGATCCGCCGTCACTCGCCGACCCGTGTCTGATCGGTGAATCGCGGATTCGGGCCGATTTTTCGAGAATTGCTTGGGTCACCAAGCGAGTGATGCCGTCGCTGCTCCGTCCGTGGGCCGTCGCTATCGTGCGGCTCGTTCGTCGAGTCGGGTCACCGTCTCGCGTGCGAGCGTCTCGAACGTGGCCTCGCTCGCCATGACGTCGACGTCGATTCCGCGGTCACGAGCGGTCTCGGCCGTCGGTGCGCCGATGACCCCGACGACGAGTCCGCCGAGGGCGTCGCGCGCAGCCGCGCCGACCTCGCGTTCGTCGGCAGCGGCGAGGAAGTGTTCGACGGTGAGCGACGAGGTGAAGCAGACGGCGTCGAGCTCGCCGGCTGCGGCCAGCTCGGCGGAGTCGCCGCTCGCTGCGGGTCGGACGAGTCGATACAGGACGGTTTCGTGGACTGTCGCACCCGCGTCCGCCAGGCCGTCTATGAGCACCTGACTGCCGTGATCGCTCCGGGCGATCTCGACGGATTCCGCGTCGATGTCGGGTTCGGCGGTGAGCGTCTGCACGAGGCCGTTCGAGGTGTACTCCTCGGGGACGACGTCGACCTGATAGCCAGCCTCGTCCAGTGCGTCGGCGGTCGCCGGGCCGATGGCACAGACGGTCGCGGCGCCGGGCTCCCAGCCGGCGTCAGCGGCGAGTTCGACACCGGTCTTGCTCGTCAGGACGACGTAATCGGCGCCCGAGTCGGGTACTTCACCGGTCGGCTCCACGGCGAGCATCGGGTCGGCGACGGGTTCGGCGCCGAGCTCGCGGAGGGTGTCGGCTGCGCGGTCGAGTCGCTCGTCGGCCGGTCTGAAGGTGGCGACACGTGGGCGCTCGCCCGCCGATCGCTGCGCCGATGCCGTGTCCGGCGCCATCACTTGCCCTCCGGCTGGTCTTCGGGTCCCGGTTCGCCGTCGTCTTCGAGTTCCTTCCTGGACTCCTCGATCAGCTCGGCGGCGCCACGGTCGGCGAGTTCCTCGGCGAACGAGCGGGCGGCGGTCGCGTGCGTCTCGATCGGGAGGTCACGCGTCGCTTTCACGGACGTCTCGCCGTCGCGATCGTAGACGGCGACGGCGGTGTGGACGTACTCGCCTTGGACGACCGCGTGGATGCCAAGCGGGGCGATGCAACCGCCGCCGAGGGTCGCGAGGATCGTCCGTTCGACGGTCACTTCAACCCGACTTCGGGGATGGTCGATCGCCGACTGAATCTCGCGGGCGGTCTCGCCGTCGGTCGCCGTCACGCAGAGGGCGCCCTGGCCGGGCGAGGGCACGAACGTCGTGAGCGACAGGGGTTCGAAGTCGACCGCGTGGGCGAGGCCGCTGCGTTCGAGCCCGGCGCGGGCGAGGACGATCGCGTCGTACTCGGTCTCGACCTCGCGGCCGAGCGCGCCCTTCTCGAGTTCTGTACAGTCGTCGAACCACTCTTCGACGGTCCGGTCGTATTCTGGTTCGAAGTCCTCGTCGCCGGCGTGGCCCTTGCGCTCCTTGTCGGCCTCCGTTCGCGCCTCGTGTTCGGCCTGCAACGTGGGGGCGAGGAGTTTCTCGATGCGCGTGTCGACGTTGCCACGGAGCGGTTCGACGGTGAGGTCGGGCCGCTGGTCGAGCAGCAGCGCGCGCCGGCGCAGGCTGGAGGTGCCGACGGTGGCGCCTCGCGGGAGGTCGTCGAGCGTGGTCCCCTCGGGGGTGAGGAGGACGTCCTCGGCCGGTCCGCGTTCGGGGACCGCCGCGGTGACCAGTTCGTCGGGCTGCTCCGTGGGGACGTCCTTCAGCGAGTGGATGGCCGCGTCGCAGTCGCCGTCGAGGACTCGCTCGTCGAGTTCGCGGACGAACGCGCCGGTCTTGCCCAGCCGGTGGATCAACTCGTCGGCGAGCTGGTCGCCGGTCGTCTCGACCGTGACGAGATCGACATCGTACCGCCGTTCCTCGAGTCGCTCGCCGACCATCCCTGCCTGTCGTCTGGCGAGCAGCGACCCGCGCGTCGCCAGCCGAAGTGTCCCCCGTGATTTCATGTCTTCCTCTCCGGGCCGAGGGTACGAAAACCGCACGCTATGGAGTTGCCCGACTCACGGTCTGGGACTGGTCGTCACGTTGCGTCGGCAGTGTCGCGCGCCGCGTCCATCGCGGCCTCGAGCGCCCCAAAACAGTCGTCGATTGCCGTCGGATGGATGGTGACCGGTTTCGCCTCGTCCCGCACGTGGACGCGGACGAGGTCGCGGCGTCGGAACGATCGGTGGACGCTCCAGAGGCCGGCGAGGACGAAGAACGCGCCCAGGGCGGGGTTTCGTGTCAGGCCGTACAGGCCGAAGGCGACCAGCGCCGCGCTCAGGAGCCCGAGGAACCAGTCGAAACCTTCGTGGGCAACCTCGTCGATCCGCTCGTAGGCGACGCTAATCCGTTCGTCGGTGCGAAGGACGAGCAGCCGATCGTCGGTGACCGCTACCTCTCCGCCGAGTCGGAGGTCGCCGCGGTAGCGCAACCGCTCGCCCGCCTCGAGCTCGAGTCCCGACCTGTTCGGCATCGTCACTCACTGGGGACGGGCCGGGTAAGAATGTGCACGCTTCGAACCGGGATCAGAACGCGGTGCGAACGTCGCGACGGATTAGTCAGCGGTCTCGGCTACCGTGGAGTCGTCACTCGACCGGAGTCGGTCGAACACTGTCTGGAACTCGGATTCGTCCTCGGCGAGCCGGTCCCACTGGGCCAGGCCGCGTTCCTCGCGGGTGCCTTTGATCGTGTTGTCGAGGAAGAACGCGATCAGGCCGCCGACGGCCATCGCCGTCGACCCGATGACGTAGATGGTGTCGGAGACGACTTGCGTGCCGAGAACCGACCCGAACAACGGCGTATCGGCCATCACTTCCTGTTGGAAGTACGCAGTCGTGGTCATCCCTTCGATATCGGCGGCTGCTGCTCCGACGTTGGCCATGTACTCCGGAATCGCGAGGCCGAGGAAGAGTGCGATACCGACAATAAAGACGTTCCGCGAGGCATCGAGATCGACGAATTTCAGATTCGAGAGCCCGACTGCGGCGATCTGCCCGAACATGGCGATGTACAGTGCACCGACGATGGGGCTCGGAATCGTCGTGATGAGCGCACCGAACGGCCCGAAGAAGCCGACGATCAACATGACGATCGCACCGATCTGAACGACGTATCTGGAGGCGACGCCAGTGATCCCGATCGCACCAACGTTCTCCCCGTAGGAAGTAGAGCCGTTGCCTGTGCCCATGATGCCGGCGAAGATGTTGCTGAGTCCTTCCAGTCCGATACCGTGGTTAATTCGCTTCTGACTCGGGGCGCCGACGCCGGCAATCCTGGCGACGGCGTAGTAGTCGCCGATACTTTCGACGATCGAGGCGAAAATCCCCGCGAGCATCCCAATCGCGAACGCGGCGGTGAACTCGGGCATCCCCCACTGGAACGGGACGATCGGCTGGACGAGCGTCGCGTTTGCGATCTCGCCGAAGTCGATGTATCCGAGACTCTTGTCAGTGGGAAGCATGTGCGACTCCTCGGTGTACACGCCCAGGACCGTCATCGCCCCCGCGAAGATCCAGGCGGTTGCGATCCCAAGGAGAACGGGAAACAGTTTCGCGTACCGGCTGTAGGAATCCAGATACTGCGAGAAGAGGACGATGAGGAACAGTGTGAGTCCCAGCAGCCACCAGTTCTGGTTGACCCGGGTGACATCGGCGGTGCCGACGAGTGAGAGTCCGATCAGGACGATCACCGGTGCGATGACGACCGGCGAGAGGTACTTCGTCGCCCGTCCGAGCAGGCCCGAGTAACCGAGGAACACTTGTACGAGTGCGGCCGCGATGACCGCCCCCTGTATCTCTAGCAAACTCGCCTCCCAGCCACCGCTCGTTGCGGCGATGATCGCGAGCGCGGGCGCCAGCAGCGCGAACGACCCGCCCTGGACGATCGGATATCGGTTCCCGACGGTCGTCTGAGCGAGCGTCGAGATTCCGGAGACGACGAAGAAGGTACCAACGAGTTGTGCCGTCGCCCAGGCTGGCATTCCCATCTCTGCGGCCAAAATGAGCGGCACCGCGACCGACGCGCCGACCATCGTCAGGTAGTGTTGCAACCCGAGGAAGATCGATTCGCCGAGCGGCGGTTTGTCCTCGATGCCGTACTCGACGAACGACGCCTCCTCGCGTGTGACGTCGCCACCGTCCGTCTCCGCGACTTCGTCTGTGTTCTCTGTCATTTATGTGTCCTCCGTGTACGCCTCCATCGAGCCCTCGAACCGTCCTGCCCTCGATGGTGGCCGAAGATCTCTCCCGTGTGCGTACAGGTCTGCGCTCAACCTGCGATGGAATGCGGATAAATCTTCCGAGACTCGATATCGGGCTGAGACGGGAGCCAGTGGGTTGGGGCGCCAACGAACCCGTGTTCGGTCCGTGATTGCTCGCAGCCACGGTCGGGTTGGTTGCCCAACTGACTTGTGTTCGGTTATGCATCATCCGGAACCAAAACACAGTGGTGGATTCGTTTGACATGTGCCGGTAAAACATCTCTTTCACCTAGGAATACTTCTTCAGTCTGGGGTTGCGTATGCAGGCGTATGGAACGACTCTCGCGACGCGAGGTACTGGGCGCATCGACGGCGTTCGTCGCGCTCAGCGCCGGCTGTTTGAACGATGGCGGCGTGATCGGCGGCGATACAGACTCGTCGGACGATCCCGCTAGTGGCGGATCGACGGACGAAGCAAACGACAGCTCGGTCCTCTCGTCGATCGAGACGGCCAACGAGATCAAGTCCGCCGGTTTCGTCCGATACAGTCACCCGCAGGCGCCGGAGCAAGCGACGTTCGACGTACTCGACTCCGTGGACGACGCCAAGTCCTGGATCGAGGAGGCGCCGATCGAGGCAGAGAGCGACGTGGCGACGGCACTGACCGAGACCGACTACGAGTCGGCACGAGCGATCGCGATCGAAGCCCGGGCCCCGGACGGCTGCCGCCGCCTCACGATCGAGGACGTCTCGCTCGAAGACGACGAACTCTCCGTCTCCGCGCGCGTCGAGAAACCCGACGACACGCCGGACATGTGTACCACTGCCATCGAGGCCGTCGGCGCCGTCGTCCGTGTGACGACGGTGGACGACCCGCCGAACACCGTTTCGGCCTCGGTCAGGCTCGCGGATGGCGGCTCGGTCGGGATGACGTCGGCGTCCGACTCCGCGTCCGCATCCGAGAGTCGTTCGGTCGGCGACTCGTCAGACGACGCCTGAGTTCGCGATCTCCTTAGAGTGCTTCCTTGTAGGCTTCGAGCGTTCGCTCGACGTCGTCTTCGGTGTGGGCGGCGCTGACGAACTGGCACTCGAACTGGTTCTGCGAGAGGAAGACCTTCTCTTCGAGCATGGACTCCCAGAAGATGCGCCGCCAGCGGTCGGTCTCGGCGCGTTTGACGTCCGCGGCGGAGGTGGGTTCCGCCCCGTCGCGCGTGAATATGACCTTGAACATGCTTCCGGTGCCGGCGACGGTGTACTCTGGTGCCTGGTCGGCGACGACGTCGGCGAGCCCGCCGCGCAGTTTCTCGCCGAGGCGATCGACGTGGTCGTAGACGTCGTGCTCGGCGGCGTACTTGAGCGTCTCCAGTCCGGCGGCCATCGTGACGGGGTGGCCGGAGAACGTGCCGGCCTGGAAGACGTCACCCGCGGGCGTGAGGTCTTCCATGATCTCGGCGCGCCCGCCGACGGCGCCGACGGGGAACCCGCCGCCGACGACCTTGCCGAAGGTGGTGAGGTCGGGCGTGATTCCGAATTTGCCCTGTGCACAGCCGAGGCCGCCGACGCGGAAGCCGGTGATGACCTCGTCGAAGATCAGGAGCGACCCGTGCTCTCGGGTAATCTCGCGAAGGAACTCGTGGTAGTCCTCCTGTGGATGGACGATACCGTAATTCCCGAGGATGGGCTCGGTGAGGACCGCGGCGATGTCGTCGCCGTGTTCGGCGAAGACCGCCTCCATCGCTTCCTCGTCGTTGAACGGGACCGGCCGGGTGTGTTCCGCGAACGACTGCGGAACGCCGGCCGAGGAGGGCTTCGGCTGCTCGGCGTCGCCCTCGACGAGTGTCGATTCCTGGGCGCCGTGGTAGCCGCCCTGCATGACGACGAGCTTGTTGCGCCCGGTGTGGCCGCGGGCCAGGCGGACCGCCGAGACCGTCGCCTCGGTGCCGGAGTTGACGAATCGGATCTTCTCGACGCTCGGGACGTGGCGCGTGACGAATTCGGCGAGGTCGACCTCGACCTCGGTCGGCGCGCCGTACATGGGTCCCTCACTCGCTTTGCGCTGGATCGCCGCGCGTACCTGTTCCGGCATGTCGTGACCCAGGAGCAACGGGCCCAGCCCCATCACCCAGTCGACGTAGCGGTTGTCGTCCTCGTCGATGACGTGCCCGCCGTCGCCCTTGCGGACGAAGAACGGGTAGGGCTCGATCGCCGCCCGGACGGCGGAGTTGACACCGCCCGGCATCACCGACAGCGCCCGATCGTACAGCGTGCGTGACCGGTCGTGCTTCATGCTTGCCGGTTGTCGGCCAGGCGGCAAAGATGTACCGAGGTTCCGCCGGTCGTTCAGTACCCATGTGTCCCACCGACTGGACCGCCTCTAGACGGTTGTCTGATCGAGAACGACACACCTATTGTAATTTGATCCGATAGGTGCGCTATGAAACGGCGCACGGCGTGGCTCGTCATCGCTGCGCTGGCTATCGTCTGTCTCGCGCTCGTGTTCTCCGTGGTGTATCCGTTCTCTCTCTCGACGATCGGTCGGGGCCGGATAGCGCCCAGACGCTCTTTTCGGCCGGTGACCCCGACACGTACGCGTACGAAGCGAGCTACACCCGCGACGGCGAACTGCAACGTGAAGAACGTGCAACCGTCGCCGAAGACGGTGCGGCGCTGGTACGGCATACGTCTCCCGAGTTGACGACCGAGTGGTACCAGCCACCCAACGCCACCGCTCACCACCTGATCAGGTATACGGTCGCCGATGGTGCCGCCATCGAGGCCGTCCTCCCGCTGGACGACATCGAGACGGATGCGGCACAATCGGTGCTCGACGTCGATCGTGACGCCGGGACGGCGCTCGTTCGGGCGAACGGCTCGATCGTCGACGGTCGACTCACCGAGCCCGGCGGGACCATCGTCCTGAGTGGACTCGATCGAATGAGCTACGACCGGACCGGAGAGTCCGAGTCGCAGACCGTTTACGAGCCTAAGAACGGCTGGTACGACGCGCTACAGGAGTATCGCGTCACCGGTGCGTCGGGCGAGGTCCACGTCGATACGGATACGGAGCGGGTCTCGTCGGCGGACGTCTCCTGGACAGAGACGCGTCCGGCTGACCCGTACCTCCGGTACGCGCTGGCCCGATTAGCCGGTGGCGACGAGTCCGTCTCCTTTTCGCTCGACTACGACCTCGCTGTCGACGCCGTCACGCTCGACGAACCGGAGTGGGCTGGGCCGCTCCGGGCGAACGAGTGACCCGCCGGGTGTCGAACCCTGCACACTGCAGACGGCACGGGTACTCGTCGAACTTGCAACCCGTCCGCGAGTGCTGACTTGTCCCGTGCCGAAGTCGTTTCTCTCTCGCTGACATCGGGTATCTCAGGGCTGGAGACGGTCCCCAGCCGGTCCGTCTGCGACGTCTTCGGCGAAGTAGGTCAGAATCAGATCCGCGCCGGCACGTTTGATCGACAGGAGCGACTCGAAGGCGGTTTCTTCGAGATCGAGCCAGCCGTTCTCCGCGGCGGCGTGGAGCATGGCGTACTCGCCGGAGACGTTGTACGCCGCGACGGGGTGGTCAAACTCGCGGCGAACGTCGGCGATCACGTCGAGGTACGGGAGCGCGGGCTTGACCATGAGTACGTCCGCACCCTCTTCGACGTCCAGCGCGACCTCACGGCGAGCTTCGCGGGCGTTCCCGGGATCCATCTGGTAGTGACGCCGATCACCGAAGGACGGCGCGCCGTCTGCGGCGTCGCGGAACGGGCCGTAGAATGCGCTCCGGTATTTCGCCGCGTAGGACATGATCGGCACCGATTCGAAGCCCTCGCTGTCGAGCCCCTCGCGAATCGCACCGACCATCCCGTCCATCGATGCGCTGGGGGCGACGACGTGGGCGCCCGCCTCGGCGTGCGAGACGGCGACCTGCGCGAGTTTCTCGATCGCGGCGTCGTTGTCGACGGTGAGCGTGGGTTCGCGATGCCCGTGTGGGATACCCGGGCCGGACGTACCGTCGGCGTCCGCCTCCCCGTCGCTGTCTCCCTCCCCGTCGGTCGCGTGTGGCGCTTCCAGTCCGTCCTCCAGCGGGCCACAGTGGCCGTGATCGGTGTACTCGCAGAGACAGACGTCGGTGAAGACGGTCGCGTCGGTTTCGGCGGTGATGCGACGGACCGCCGCCTGAACCACACCGTCCTCGGCCCAGGCGCGGGTCCCGGTTGGGTCCTTCGAGCGCGGGATGCCGAAGACCATGACGGCTTCGACGCCGGTCGCGAGCACTTCCTCGACGCGGGCGACACTCTCGTCGACGGGAACGCGTTCGTGACCCGGCATCGACTCGATGGGGACGCGCTCGTCCGTCGTCGCGTCGACGAAGATCGGGGCGATCAGGTCCGACGGCGAGAGGGTCGTCTCGCCGACGAGATCCCGGACGGGATCGCTCCGGAGCCGGCGGGGGCGCTGCGTGAGTTCCATGGCCGAAACGAGGGTCAGACGGCCCAAATATCCCTCGCTCTCTGGGGAGTCCCCTCGCGAACCCGGTTCTGGAGCACTTCGGGTGGTCGCCGATGTTTCCTTCATCCGACGAGCCAGCCGGCCACGCCCAGCCCGGCCAGCGAGCAGCCGAGGGTACCGACGGCGTTCGCCGTCGCCACCCGCCGCTCACCGCGCTCCCACAGCCCGACCGTTTCGACGGAGAACGTCGAGAAGGTGGTAAACGCCCCGCAGCAGCCGACGCCGAGGAGCTGCATCGTCGCGGGTCCTACCCCGCCAAACGCCAGGAGGCCGAGCGCGAAACTCCCGAGGACGTTGACGAGCAGCGTCGGCCAGGGAAATTCCTCCGCGGGGAGGGACACGTACACCCAGTGGCGGAGGATCGCCCCGATTGCCGCACCGGTCCCCACGAGGTGGGCGGGCGAAAGATCGGGCGCGAGGAGGATCTCGATCACGCCGACGCACCTCCCGCCGACTCTTCGCCACCGGCGTTCCTCACGGTGCCCGCGAGCCATCGACCGACGAGCACCGCCGCAAAACCGAGCGCGTAGGTCGCCCCGACGTAGCCGATCGCGGGCGCGGTATCCGCGAGCGCCAATCCGTTGTCTGTCGCTCCGCCCACCGTCGCCGTCTCTAGGACGAACGCGCTGTAGGTCGACAGCGACGAGAGGAAGCCGGTCGTCACGAGCACCTTCGCATTTCGGCTGATCGCCGGCGTATAGTACGTCTCGTAGACGAGAAACCCGAGCAGAAAACTGGCCAGGACGTTCACTGCGAGCGTCCCGCCGAGCGAGCCGGCGACGTCGCCGACGGCGAAGCGGAGGGTCGCCCCCGCGAACGCGCCGATGGCGACGATCGCGGCCGTCTCAAGTCTGGCGAGGACGATCGATAGCGACACGGTCGCCTGTTCGTTCGGAGATGGGCTATATCAGGCTACTGGTCCAGTGAACGTCTGATTCCACGTAACGTCCATCCGAGTAGCCGAGACTGTGGAGGGACGAAACCGGCGGTAGTCGACCGAGAATGCGAGCGGTCTGTGGGTGAGCGAGTCGGTGGGTCGAGGGAACTGGAACCCGTCAGTACCGGCCGCCGTCGCGGGTGAGCACCCAGCGACAGGTGGCCGAGATTCCGGGACCACTGTCGCCCCGGTCGTCGTCTGGGATCACGGTCCCGCACTCCTGGCAGGTGAGCGACCCGCCAGCGCGGCTTTCGACGTACACCGTTCGCTCGTGGTCGCATCCCGAACCGTCGAGTGGCCCCGTCGCTGCGCGCCCACGATCGGGGTCTTCGCGGATGTCGGTCGTGTACACGAGTACCACTGTGTTTGTCGGTACCACACATCAGTCTTTCCCCGAAACGACCCCGATCGCTTGCTGGCCGACCGAGAAACCAGTCTTTTTGCCCCCGCCCGTCCCCTATCGTGGTATGGGAATCGGCGACGTTACCCGGGTGACGGTCGGCGACTGCACGGACCTCCACTACGTCGACACAGGGATGTACGACACGGCCGAGTACGGTTCGGTCTACCTTCTGGACTACGAGCGGCCGGCGATCGTCGACTCGGGGATCGGGACGAACTACGAGCGCATCCTCGCCGCGCTGGACGAGGTGGGGATCGACCACGACGACCTCGCGGCGATCGTGCTAACGCACGTCCACCTCGATCACGCCGGCGGGGCGGGTTTCCTCGCCGAGGCGTGTCCGAACGCGACGGTGTACGCCCCGCACAACGGCGCGCGCCACGTTCGGGACCCGTCACGGCTCGTCGAGGGGACGAAGGCCGCGGTCGGCGATCAGTGGCGCTACTACGTCGAACCGAAGCCGGTGCCCGAGGATCGGCTGGAGCCCTACGAGGACGGCGACGTGATCGGCCTCGGGACCCACGAGTTGCGCGCCCACGCCGCACCTGGCCACGCCCCGCACCACTTCGTCTTCGAGGACCCTGCGAACGACGCCGTCTTCACCGCCGACGGCGCCGGCATCTGGGTGCCCGCCATCGACGAGGTCCGGCCCACCTCGCCGCCGCCGCAGTTCGACCTGGCGCAGTGTCTGGCCGACGTGGAGACGATTCGTGACCTCGATCCCTCGACGCTCTGTTTCGCGCACTTCGGCCCTCGCGAGACCGGTGACGTCCTCGATGCGTACGCGGAGACGCTCTCCGCCTGGGTCGAGTCGGTCAGGGAGCAGCGAGCAGAACTTGGTGACGACGAAGCCGTGATCGAACACTTCGCAGACGCGACCGACCTCGATAGCGTCTGGGGCGAGACGAAAGCCCGTGGTGAGGTCTCGATGAACGTCCGCGGCGTGCTGACGTCTCTTGACGGGTAAACTGCCTGTGTAAGGCGTTTGCGACGATGACAGCGGGTGTCCGCCCGCCGCCTCACTATCTCTTCGGATCACTGCAGATCTTGCACCGGGTCGATCGCCAGCAGGCGGCGAATAAACGCCGATAAATAGGTAACCGGATCCTCAGGCTTTATCATGCGTGAGGGACTCTCACGCGAGTATGGACTTGCTGGCGACGGAACGCGACTACGAGGACGAGGTGACACGAGAGACGACCCTCGGCCGGCTGTTCGAGGACGCCGCGGAACGGTACCCGGATCGACCCGCCCAGCTCTACAAGGGAGGGATCTACGACCGGACCATTACTGGATCGATCCTCCCACAGGCGCCACCGGGCGAGTGGGAGACGATCACGTACGGCGAAATGCGCGACGTCGTTCGCAAACTCGCGGCCGGCTTTCGCGAGCTGGGCATCGATGTTGGCGACCGCGTCGGTATCTTCGCCAACACGCGCATGGAGTGGGCCCAGACCGACTTTTCGCTCCTCTCGATCGGTGCGGTCGTCTCGACCGTCTACGCCGGCTCCTCGTCCTCGAAGGTCTCGTATCTCCTCGGCGACGCCGGTGCGGACGCCGTCGTCGTCGAGAACGGTGATATGCTCGATCGCGTCCTCGAAGTGGAGGACGAACTCGACCTCTCGTTCATCGTCACGATGGATACCGTCGACGAAGCCACTGCCCGTGACGACGTCTATACGCTGGCGGATGTCTACGACATCGGCAGCGACGCCTTCGACCCGGAGGCCTACAGCGAGTGGCTCGACGAACCCGACATGGACGATCTGGCGAGTCTGATCTACACCAGCGGGACGACCGGCAAGCCGAAGGGCGTCCAGCTCACCCATCGAAACTTCCGGGCGAACGTCACCCAGATACGAAAACGCGTCGCCCGAAAGCCGGAGACGCCAGCCGACGTCCCGTCGATCGACGAACACACGCGCGTCGTCTCGTACCTCCCGCTCGCACACGTCTTCGAGCGAACCTCGGGTCACTTCCTCATGTTCGGCAGCGGCGCCAGCGTCGCCTACGCGGAGAGTCCGGACACCCTCCAGGACGATTTCGCCGCCGTCGAACCGACGAGCGCGACGAGCGTCCCCCGCGTCTACGAGAAGATCTACGACGCGATCCGCGAACAGGCCAGCGAGTCCGCGATCAAGGAGAAAATCTTCGAGTGGGCGGTCGACGTCGGCGTCGAATATCAGGAGACCGACTCCCCCGGTCCGATCCTCGACGTCAAACGCAAACTCGCGGACAAACTCGTCTTCTCGACCGTTCGTGATGCTCTGGGTGGCAACATCGAGATGCTCATCAGCGGCGGCGGCAGCCTCTCGGCCGAACTCTGTGCGCTCTACCACGCGATGGGCCTACCGATCTACGAAGGCTACGGCCTCACGGAGACCGCACCCGTCATCTCCGTCAACCCGCCGGGCTTCCCGAAGGTCGGAACGATCGGCCCGCCGGTCGTCGATATCCAGACGGCCATCGACGAGAGCGTCGTCGACGACGATGCGTTCGCCAGCGACCCCGGCGAGGTCGGCGAACTCGTCGTCCGCGGTCCCAACGTAAGCGAGGGCTACTGGAACAAGCCGGGCGCCACCGAGCGATCGTACATCGACGAGGCACCGGGCGAGGTCCACGGCGAACTCGAAACTCCCGAACGCGCGCGGCAGTGGTTCCGAACCGGCGATATCGTCCACCGACGCCCCGACGGCTACATCGAGTTCCGCGAGCGCGCCAAACAGATCCTCGTCCTCTCGACCGGCAAGAACGTCGCTCCCGGCCCGATCGAGGATCGCTTCGCCGCGAGTTCAGTCGTCGAACAGTGCATGGTCGTCGGCGACGGCCGCAAGTTCGTCTCCGCGCTAGTCGTCCCCAACATGGAACACGTCCGCGAGTGGGCCACCGAGGAGGGAATCGACCTGCCCGACGATCCCGAGGCCGCCTGCACCCACGACCGCGTCCGCGAGTACGTTCGCGACGAGGTCGATCGCGTCAACGAACACTTCGAGGACTACGAGACCATCAAGAAGTTCCGCCTCGTCGGCACCGAGTTCACCGAAGCAAACGACCTCATGACGCCGACGATGAAGAAGAAGCGCCGCACGATCACGGATCGCTTCGAAGATCGCATCGAATCGATGTATCCGGAGGACTAACGAACTTTTTGCGTGAACGAGTTGCGGCCAAGAGCCCGCAACTCGTTCACGAAAAACTTCGATGAAAAAGCCGCCTCCGCGGGTGCCGTCCGCTCTGGCGGTCGATTGAGATACTATCGCTCACCGCTTCGGCGTTCGCGTTTTCGAGGCGCTTCACTATACTCTCGCTTCTTCGCTCGCATCGGATCTGACCCGGCAAGGCCCACCGACAGCGACACCGCGCCCATTCCGTTCCGCGTCACCCTATGACCGCCAGAAACCGGTGGCCTAGACGCTTCAGAGCGTGGAGGCACTCGCGGAGGACCGGTGCGCCGTCGTAGAGCCAGAGGGCTACGACGAGACCTGCCAGTCCGAGCTGTATCAGGACGTACGTCGAGAGGTCGCCGCTCGTGAGCTCCGCGTGATAGCCGTTCAGAAAGTAGGTAAGCTGTTCCTGAAAGCCCGGCGGGTCGCCAGCTGGTGGGACCGTACCGAACGGCCAGCTGATGGTCTGTAGATAGAGAACGCGATCCTGGACGAAGCCGTAGAGGAGGTCACCCGGCAGGTGGAACAAGTAGCCGACGGCGAGGGCAATGCCGATTCGGCGCTTCCCGAGCCGGTTGGCGAGCACGCCGGCGACGAGCGAAATCGGGAGTGCGAAGAAGATCGAGTGGCCGATGGCGTAGCCCGACTCGAAGACGCCGAACTCCCAGGCCAGCGGCTTGTCGACGAGATCGGGCACGAGTGCGCCGACGGCGACGGCGATCGCTTCCAGCCCGCTCGGTCCGTCGCGCCACCACAGGTGAGCGAGCAGCGAGTACGCCAGGTAGCCGACGAGGACGTGTTCCCAGGGCCACATCGTCAGTTCAGGTGGTCCGTGATCGCGTTGTTATGGAGGTGATACACGGGCCGACGCGGATGGTGTCGCCCTCGCCATCCTCGACGGCTGCTCGAAGTCGGTCGTTTCCGAAGATCATGCGTTCACTTCGGCCCGGGGATCGTAATCAGTTGTGGCGGCAGTCCCTGGGTCCGTTCGGATCACGTCTGGTCACTTCGTCGGCCGGGTGACCTGCCGGAGTCGATACCAGCCAGGTCGTCGCTACGATCGCTCGACCCGTTCGAGGACGATCCGTTCCTCGAACCGTCCCCGCCGGTCGGCTTTTCGGGCCCGTTTCTCCTGAAACGTCTCGAGGCTAACGCCACGCGTGCCCCGGATCGCGTGCACTACCTCCACGATATCCACTAGCTCCTCGACGTCGCGGCTTTCGAGGAACTCAGTGACCTCCTCGTCTAGCTTGTCGGCCAGCCGCTCGCGGTACGCCGCGTCGTCGGCGCGGTGGATCGTTGGTTCGTCGCCATCAGCTTCGATGATGGCGGGAATCTCGTCACGAACCAGTTTGTCGTAGACGTCGGCCATGGACCGCCATTCCGCTGG
Organism: Halovivax asiaticus JCM 14624; assembly: GCF_000337515.1. Lineage (GTDB taxonomy): Archaea > Halobacteriota > Halobacteria > Halobacteriales > Natrialbaceae > Halovivax > Halovivax asiaticus. Next base: position 152,807 of record NZ_AOIQ01000014.1, on the reverse strand, counting down.
GATGGCTATAGGTGCTGCGCGACGTGGCGCGGGTCGACAGATTCGGTCGTCCCGGCTGTCGTGGTCGGATGCGTGTTGGATCGACACTCGGTGCTGTCAGGATTGGTCGACTAGCGACTCGTTCCGCGACGAGCACGGCCACGGACGACGCCGACGAGGAGCGCGATCGAGAGGAGTGCGGTGACTGCGGCCCCGGAAATCGCGACGAGAACGAATCCGGATGTCGCCCCCGGGTGGACGTACTGTCCAGCGAACCCGGCACCGACGCCGACGAGTGCGACCCCGGCTCCGACGATGGCGGCTTTCAGTCTCAGTCGGTGGCCTCCTCCCGTCAGCCCGCCGGCGTCACGATCGGCTGCGGTGCTCGCCGCTGGCTCGGTCGCGAGCGCGGCCGCGACGGCTGGCGCTCGATCTGTCGAGACCGCGAGCCACCTCGGTTCGTCCAGTCCGCGCGGGCCGCGACAGCGAAGCAGAGTGATCGCACCCAGGCGAACCGTCCACCAGTCCGTGATCGACGACTGGGTCCGGGTTCGACCGCGGTAGGTCACCCGGTCGTCGTCGGGATCGATCTCCCCACTCGCACGGCCCCGGTCCAGCAGCCTCGAGAGGAGTCCGCCCGCGAGTCCGGCGACCACAGCAATGGTGACCACGATCGGCCCGATCAGCGCCCAGCCGATGGCGTAGCCGAGCCCGCCCAGAAGGGCGGCGACTGCCGGCGCGACGACTCGGCGATGGACGTGTAGCGTCTGCCCCGTCGCGTCGGGGACGAGACCGTCGGCCGTGGACGTCGATTCGAAGCGTCCCCAGAGTTGCCGTGGGACGGGATGGGTCGCGACCGCGTCGAGATCGGCTTCGACGCCGTCGAGCCAGGTGCCGTCAGTTTCGACCCACGATTGCGCCCGTCCGATCGCGAGTATCACCGTAATGAAACCAGCGATGGGGCCAATTCCGGTCGGGACGACGGGGGACGCGAGCAGCAGTATCGACCCGAGGACGGCCCAGCCGTCGACCAGCACCAGTTGCCACCAGCCGAGCCACCGGAGCGTCGGATTGGTGGCCGGATCGAACGACCAGGAGACTGACGCCATACGGGCCGTCTCGTCCCGACGTGGGATTACTCTCCCGGCCGGATGGGGCGGCAATCAGGAACCGCCGCCATCGTCGCTGGCCGCATCGCCATTGTCGGCCTGACGCGCCATAGACGCCGTCGCGTCACCGTCGGATCTCCGTCCCGACCCCGACTGCGTCGCGGCCGGATCGGCCGGCTCGTCCCGTCTGGAGGGGTGAATCTCGTGTGTCTGTTCGCGAAATGGATCGTCGGCGGGATCGTAGAAGTGCTCGCTCCGGGCAAGCAGGTAGATCGCCAGGCCGGCGATCGGAATCCCCCCGACGATCGCCGCCCACTTCCGGGCGTTCATCCCGATGTCACCGGCGTCGTAGTGGACGAACGCCGCCAACAGGAGCTGGATCCCGATCGGAACGGCGATCAGGAAGACGAGCAGCGGAGTGACCATACGTCCGGTAGGGGGCGGAGGATGAAAATCGTGTGCCTCGCTCGCGGTCGATTACTACCACCGTCCGCCGCTTATCGAACGTCGAAGTCGATTGCAGCTCCCTGGCCGGTGCAGTGAGCCGCGACGGTCTCCCGAGGGCATATCTGTAGCCGTCTATGACCCGTATTCCGATTAGACGACCCTATCGTAAACTCGGGCTGAGTCCGGGCGGATGGGGTATGGGTACCATCCTACTGGAAATATCGGCTAGATTGGATTCGATGTGTAATACATGGCTCCGTTCACTATTTATGCAGAGGCCGAGTGGCGGATAGGTTAGCTATTAAGATATTAGGAATGTAGATAAATACAAATAACATTTATAATATTATTATGACTAACAACCGAAAAGCATATTGAAAAGGGAAATGTAGGAATTGATAATGGAGCGTCGAGTGCTTCTCGTTAAGGGTGGTCTTTTAGCAACGATGATAGCTGCTAGCGGTGGGTTATTTTGGAGTATAACGGAAAAAGATCTATCGGTGGATATAATCAACCACACAGGCGATACTAAATGGGTTACCCTGACCATTATAACCTCTTCAGGAGAACGTCTCTATAGTGAATCGTTTGATATTAATGGGAAAACGACTATAAGACAGCCCAATATTGCAGATGTGGGAGAGTGTGAGGCAAGACTTCACGTTGAGGGCCGTGAACATACCCATAAAATAGAGACAATGTTTTGCCACTCGCCTCAGATTGTTTTCGAGATTCATGGTGGACTCCTACTTGGCAGCCAGCATAGGTGCTAATATAAATGTATTTTTTGAAACTAGTCTCTCTCCCTAACTCCTCCATAAAAAATAAATTTGTTTATTTGCTATTTATTATTTTAAAAGTTGAGAATAATGGATAAGATTATTAAAATCCGTCTCTATGTTTCTGTATAGTTCGACAAGCAACCAAGAACATTGACCGAAGAAGTGCCCTCAGAAAACTCGCTGTCACATCAGCAACCGGGGTCTTAACATCAGGAACCAGCTTAGTGACTAATCCTGCGGTCGGTTCTGTGAGATCTAGTTCTAGCTTCCACGGGTATTCGTACGATCCGAATACAGTCGAAATCATGGGCTTAGCAACTGGTACTGTTGAAATTGATGGGGAAGAATTGATAGCAGAAATCGAGGTTGAGGATTCGACGAACTCATCTCGAGTTCAGACGTTCTCCTTACATAAGATGAAACCATCCCAAGACCTTCATAAGCGCGGGCGGAATTTACGCTCTTATATTGAATTCCGACAACAGGACAGGAAACAACCCGCTCAGAAGATTGTTTTGGGTATCCGAGGCTCATGCATATCAGGATGTATTAGGACCCCATCGATGGAGCGGACGGCGTTTGTGCTACAGCCTGATGATGCCAATAGACGACTTGCTGAGTTCCTTTACTCGGCACAGCCAAAAAGGCGAGAAACAATAACAAATGAAGACGAGTATAACCCACGCCCAAGCGAAAAACTCGGATATCGTAGTAAGAACGCAACCGGGGCTGCGGCCGGTGATTATAAGGATATAAATTGGACGATAAGACGGGACTATGGGAATAAATTTGATTCTGATGGCTGGAAATGGATTGCCTATCTCACTGGAGACGATAGCGATGATCGATACAACCATGATCAACTCCCCAACGACACTTTTAATCGCTGGAATCTCCAATCATATTTTATGAAAACCCCATCTCCTGATGATGGAAGCACCAATATCTGGGAGCACAGTTCAGAATATTATGTGACATGTACACCTGGTAGTGATGAGGACACTGAAGACCCGGATATTATGTTCCTCTCAGAACGACCCAATAATGACGACGGATCAACTTATTCTTTTAGTATAGGTATTGGAAAACCGTTTGGCGCGGGAACAATCTCGGTCGGTCCATCCATTTCGATCAATTTAGACACCAGCCATACTGACTTCCAGTACAATCATTCTCACTCGGAGTGGGATTTTGATATGCACTCTTTTCCAGATGAACAGGATACAAATCGTGGGGTTTGGTGGACCGTGGATACAAGTACCAGTAACTCCACTAAAGAGTTCCGATGGATTGTTAGTCATGGATGGTACTATGATGGAGAAACACCTGGGCGGGATCCTGGAATAATATATATGAATGAAGAGATTGAAAAAACATTTGAGCTCCCTGTCGCCCAGGTTAGTTAAAAATAAAATTATTTAAAATATTTTGGTTCACCTTCTCATTAGCTGATTTGGCAGGGGTGGTCACATCACCTCTTAGAAATCATAGTGTATAATGTGATATAATGCAAAGCCGATCTGTTTGGAAGCCCGGGAACATTATAGTGGGGTCTTCGGACGATTAACGTAATTGTGAACGCAGACTTGGACGGATTTTCAATTCCGTTCGCCACCGTGTTTCTCTAGTTCTTGAATGGTATTCGAAAGTGAAAAATCGCCCAAATGGAGGCGAATATCCGGCGCCATCAGTTCGCGCCGTGTCTACTCTCGCTGCACAAAGTCCAAGTTGATTCAATCGCTAGCTCCTCTGAGGGTGGCAGTTTTCAGCATAGGCACCAAAAACTGCCACCGCCTCACAACTTCATACTCAAACTAAACCTTTCGAAACGAGAAACAGGTGTATTTATATTGGACCTTTATCGAACGTCGAAGTCGATCGCCGCTCCCTGGCCGAAGCCGACGCAGAGCGTCGCGAGACCGCGGCCGCCGCCGCGGTGAGAGAGCTCGTGGATGAGCGTCACTGGCAGACGGGCACCGGACGCCCCGAGCGGGTGGCCGATGGCGATGGCGCCGCCGTTGACGTTGAAGATCTCGGGGTCGATGCCGAGCTCGTCGCGGGCGTAGACGGTCTGGCTGGCGAAGGCCTCGTTGAGTTCGACGAGATCGTAGTCGTCGATCTCGCGCCCCGTACGTTCGAGGAGGCCGCGGGTGGCGGGGACCGGGCCGATGCCCATCACGGTGGGGTCGACGCCGGCGACGTTGTTGTCGCCGACCTCGGCCAGAATATCCAGGTCGTGTTCGTCGGCGAATTCCTCACTCGTCACGAGGAGGGCCGCGGCGCCGTCGGAGATCTGCGAGGAGTTGCCGGCGGTGACGGAACCGTCGCCGGTGAAGACCGGTGAGAGTCCGGCCAGCTTCTCTGCCGTCGTTCCGGGACGGAGCCCCTCGTCCTCGGTGATCGTCCCCTCCTCGGTCTCGATCGGGAGGATCTGGTCGTCGAAGCGCCCCTCCTCCGTGGCTGCGACGGCGCGCTGCTGGCTCGTCGCGGCGTACTCGTCCTGTGCCTCCCTGGAGACCTCGTAGCGCTCGGCGACTTCCTCTGCGGTCATCCCCATCATGAGGTCGGTGACGACGTACTCTTCGGCGAGTTGTGGGTGGAGCGCCCGTTCGCCGCCCTGCATCGGCACGCGGGACATGTTCTCGACACCGCCGGCGATGATACAGTCACGCTGTCCCGCGCGGATCGCGTCGGAGGCGGAGATCAGCGCCTGCATCGACGAGGCACACCAGCGGTTGATCGTCGTCGCCGGAACGCCCTCGCCGAGGTCGGACAGCAGCGAGATGACGCGGGCGACGTTGTTGTCCTGTTCGCCGCGCTGGCCGGCGACGCCCCACATCAGGTCGTCGACCTCCTCGCCGGTGAGTCCCGTCTCCTCGAGGATGTGGTTGATCAGCGGGATCGAGAGGTCTTCGCTTCGGACGTCGGCGAAGACGCCGTCTTCTTTGCCCTGTGGCGTCCTGATCGCCTTCGCGATGACTGGCGTCTGTGTCATACCCGGACGCACGGGCGTGAGCCATATAAATGCCGGAGAACGGGCAGAGACGCGGGCGAAGTTTACCCCACCGGCTCGACGACGGCGACCAGGGACTGCGTGTCGAACGACAGGGTCATCCGATAGGACTTCGGTGCGATCGGATCGTCGCTGCTCGCCTCACCGGAATCCAGACCCTCGGTGAAAACGTCCTTTCACCTTACGCCGTTATCATGTAGGTCGGTGTCGTGGGTCGGCACATGGACGAGACACGAACGACGATACTCGCCGTCGCGCTGGTCGCCTTGCTCGTCGGCGGCGCGCTCGGTGGCGCGTTCGGGACGACATTCACCGACTCGCCGGAACCGACACCGGTTCGCGGTGACCAGGCCGACTGGCACGGCGATGGGACGCCCTCGCTCGCACAGTTCGACTCCGCGGCAGCGTTCGAGTCGTACTTCGCGGCGGCCGATCGAGGCCGGTTCGGAATGTACCTCGGCGCCGGCGTCGACGTGGAGATGGCCAGCGACGACGAAGCGATGGAGGAGAGCGACGGCGGCGGTGACGCGGGCGGGCAGGGGGATTCGGCCGGTGACGCCAGCGGCGCCAGTGGCAGCGACGGCCGCGACGTCTCCGGGACGAACGTCCAGGAGGCCGGGATCGACGAACCGGACGTCCTGAAGGCCGAAGGGGAGGCCGCGTACTACGCTGGCCACCGGTTCCGATCACAGTCGGACGAGACGACCATCGTCGATACGACCGACGCGGCCGATCCCGAACCCGTCGCGACGATCCCGGCCTCGGGTGAACTGCTGCTCGTTCCCGAGACAGACACGCTCGTCGTCTTCGACGGCGATCGACTCTGGGGCTACGACGTGAGCGATCCCGCGGCCCCCGAGCAGGTCTGGGATCAGTCCCTCGAGACCGGCCTCGAAACGGCGCGACTCGTCGACGGCGACCTCTACCTCGTTCTCGTCGATCGGCCCGACTCAGGCGCACCGTGCCCGGTCGCCGGCTACGGCGACGACGTCGCGTGTACGGACATCTACCGACCGGGCGTCCAGACCGACGCGGATGCCGTCTACACGGCCGCACGCGTCGATCCTGCGTCCGGCGAACTGCTCGACGAAACCAGCGTCATCGGCTCGACTCACTCTTCTGCGACGTACGTCTCGGAGAACGCGATCTACCTCACGTACACGCGATCGGTCTCCGAGTATCAGGTTCTCTCGGGCTATCTCACTGGGACCGGTACGGCCGACCTCGGTCTCGACGCCGAGACGGTCGACCGCATCGAGACGCTGGACGGCCTGAACATCTCCGAACGTGCCAAGACCGTCGAACTCCGGACGATCGTCGAGCGCTGGTTCGACAGTCTCGACGAGGAAGCGCGCGACGACGCCCGGGAGGCGTTCGACGAGGGGATCGCGGCCTACGCGGACGACAGGCAGCGCGACCTGACGAAGACCGGCATCGCACGCGTCTCGATCGACGGCGGCCTCGACGTGACCGCGAGCGGCGAGGTGCCGGGGACGCCGTTGAACCAGTGGTCGATGGACGAACACGACGGCCACCTCCGGATCGCCACCACGATCCACGGCACCCACGGTGCCGACTCCGAGAACGACGTCTACGTCCTCGACGACGCACTCGAGATCACGGGCTCCGTCGAGGGCCTGGGTGAGACCGAACGGATCTACGCCGTCCGATTCGAGGGTGACGAGGGCCACGTCGTCACGTTCCGCGAGACTGATCCGTTCTACACGCTCGACCTCGCCGACCCGCACGATCCACAACTGGAGGGTAAACTCAAGATTCCCGGCTTCTCGACGTACCTGCACCCGCTCGACGATGCGGGCGATCTCGTGCTCGGCGTCGGCGAGCAGGACGGCAAGGTGAAGCTCTCGACGTTCGACGTCAGTGACCGGACGGATCCCGCCGAGCTCGACGCGACAATCCTTTCGGACGAACGCTACTCCGAAGCGGTCCAGAACCACCGGGCGTTCCTCCACGACGCGGAATACGGCGCGTTCTTCGTGCCGGCCGGCGAGGCGAGTTACCTCTACAGCTACGACGACGGGACATTGACGCAGGAAAAACAGATCGACGTCGGCGGGCCCGGCGTCAGGGCGATGTACGTCGAGGACGCCCTCTACGTCTTCGGCGAGTCCGAACTGGTCGTCCTGGAACGCGGGACGTGGGAGGAAGTGGATCGGCACGAACTGTAGACCGTCTCACTTTTTCGACCGACCAACCCGTCCCGTTCGGCTGCCGGAGGGACAGTCTTATCTCGGCGGTTTGGCAATGACTCGCCATGAACGACCGAGCCGAGGCGGGCGACGACGACCCGGACCGATCCACCCGGGAGGCGTCGGAGTCGCCCGGCTCGACGCCGGAAACCGAGTCGACCGAGACGGCCGCCGACGACGAGGCTGACGAGCAGGCGACGACGGACGCTGGGACGGACGACTCCGAAGCGAACTCCTCTGCTGGCGCCGATCCATCGACCGAGGCAGCCGATAGTGACGGTGCAACGGCCGATGAGTCCGAACCGGCCCCGGATCCTGCCGACGGCGACACCACTCCGCCCGGTGACGAGGCCGGAACGGACGGTGTGGACGCCGATTCGGCCACTACGGGCGAAACCAGCGACGATGCAGTCCCATCCGACGGACCGACCGACGGCGAAACGGCGGCCGATCCGACACCCGGCGTCCCGGACCCGGAACCCGACGACGACCGATCCGTGCCCGAAGACGTCCGCAAGTACGCTCGCTTCAAGAAGATGGACGGGGCGCAGTACGACCGGGTCAACGAGTTCCTGCGCGACCGGACGTACGTCACGGCCCGCGAGTGGGCGATCGCCCGCCTCTGTGCCGACTTCCGGACCGAGACGGGCGTGGAGATGACCAAGATCGGCGAGAATCTTCCCGAGCTGGTGCCGTTCATGACCGACACGTACACGCCCCAGGCGGTCAACCAGGCGCGCTCGTCGTTCGACGACAAGGTCCGGAAAGCCGGCGCAACCTTCCTCTACGGGGCGATGTGTGACTTCTACACGGCCGAGGAGCTTGACGACGTGATGTACGAGGTCACCGAGGTCTCGAAGTTTCTCCTGGAGGTTGAAGGGGTCGACCTCTCGATCGAGGACGAACTCGAGGCCGAAGAGCGTATCTCGAGCGTGATGCGGGAGGTCCGCGAGGCGAGCAAGCAGCTTCGCGAGGAAGAGACGCTGGGTGTCGACGACGATGACGATCCGGACGAAGCCGTGGAGGACCACGACGACGACGATGGTTCCGAGAGCGGATCGACAGACGAAGGTGCCGAGAGCGGATCCGACGACGGTAGTGCTGCAAGCGAATCGACCGACGAAGGTGACGGCCGAGCAGGCGACGGGGGCGAAGACGGGCCTGCCGACGCCGAGAGCGAGCCAGGCGGCGAAACCGATGCCGGGTCGGATAGCGGAACCGAAAACGACGAGACACCGCCCTCCCTCGCCGATCGGGACGGTTCTGACGAGTGACGCGCCGTGTCGTCACTCTAGCACCGCCTCGTATACCGCGGCGAAATCAGATCCGACGTAATTCATCAGACTGTTTATCTTTGTTCCCGCGTTTCGACGCTCGAAACGGCCAGTATTTATTTGGTCTGTTCCGGGTGGATACGTACGTAGTCGGATGGAATTTGCGACGATCCAGGTAGCGGGTATCTACGTGTCCTGCGGAGTCTTACCGCTCCTGCTCGTCCCGTACATTCTCAGTCACCGGCACAAACCGGGCACCACCGGGTTACTCGTCACGATCGCTGGACTCTCCCTCTGGGCGTTCTCGACAGCTGCCGTGCGGTTCACGACGGCGTACTGGCCCCGACAGGCTATCATGTCCGTCTTCGTCGTCGGCATCACCTTCGGCGGCGTCGGCTACTTCTTCCTCACAGCGGAGTACAGCGGCGTCGTCGATCTGACGCCGCGGCTGCTCGCTGCAGTCCTCTCACCACTCGGCGCACTGTTGGTTCTCGCCTGGAGTGATCCCGTCCACGAACTCGTCTGGTCGGGGTCGACCCCCGGGAACATCACGATGGCCACGCCGGGGCCCGCATTCTACGTCTACATCGCGTACGTCCTGTTGGTCGCGACCGTCGGACTGTTCTGTATCGCGCGCGAGGTGGCCGTGGGGCAGGGAATTCGGCGATTTCAGGGCGCGCTGTTGCTGGCTGCTGTCCTTCCACTTCTCGTGATGGGGACGATCGGGGCGTTTTTCCTCTCCGGGTTCGCCTACCCGTGGGCGCCGTTGAGCCTCGTCGTCACGGTGTTTTTCTACACCTGGACGCTCTTTCACACGGACTTCCTCGAAGTCGGCTGGATCGGCCGGCATCGGGTCGTGGAGGAACTCGACGACGCCGTCGTCACCCTCGACGTCGACGACCGCGTCGTCTACTCGAATCCGGCAGCCAGGCGGCTCGCCGGCGTACGTGGCAGTGCGAGCGGTCACGCCCTGGAAACGTTCTTCGAGGACCTTCCCGGAGTTCGCGCCCACCTCGAGGCGGGCGGCGACACCTTCGAATTTTCCCGCGAACTCGACGGCGACCGCCGGCACTTTCAACTCGACTGCTCGCCGGTCACTCGCCGCGAACGACGGGTGGGCCGGTTGGCCGTCGTCCGTGACGTGACGCAACTCAAACGACGCGAGGAGACGCTCTTGGAGCGCGAACACGAACTCGATCTGCTCAGGCAGGTCCTCTCGCGAGCACTCCGTCACAACCTCCGGAACGACCTGTCGGTCATCCGTGGCTACGCGGAGCTCGTGGCGCAGGACCCGACGGTCGACGAAGCGGCCCTGGCGAGGGCGATCGTCGAACGCAGCGACGATATGGTCGAGATGAGCGAGAAAGCTGCGACCATCGAACGCCTCGTCACCGAATCGGACGCGACCAGTCTCCGCCGGCTAGAGTCACTCCTCTCGGAAATCGTCGCTCAACAGCGGACACGGTTCCACGAGGTCACCTACGAACTCGAAACGGGATCGTGTGGGGACGTGGCGGTCGACGACTCGCTCACGCTGGCGTTCGAAAACCTGGTCGAGAACGCCGCGGAGCACAGTAAAGCGACCCGCGCCGCCGGGCAGCCGAGTGACTCCGGCCCCCACCTACAACCGGGCGTCCCCGACCACGGTGCGGGAGCGTCGGACGACAGGGGCCTGGAATCCACCAGCTCAGCCCGCTCCTCCCCGATCGATGCGGATGGCCCGACCGTGACGATTCGGACGATCGAGACCGACGAGGGCGCCACCGTGGTCATCTCCGACAACGGGCCGGGCATCCCGCGCGAGGAACTCGTCGTCCTCGAGCGCGGCGAGGAGACGCCGCTCGAACATGGCAGCGGCATCGGTCTCTGGATCGTCTACTGGATCGTCGAACACGTCGGTGCGAGTATCGACTTCGAGACCGGCGACGACGGGACGACGGTCCGCGTCACGGTTACCGACGCGGCCGCCGTGTCGGCCTGACCGGTCGACGACGCCGAGCGCGACCGGTCTCGCCGATCGTGATCGACGTTCGCGATGCCAGACGCCCTCGTTCGGACCGTCTCGTCACTCGTCGGGATACTTCGGTTCGCGCCGCTCGGCTCGGTCGAGCGCCCGTTCGACGACGGTCCGGACGTCGCCGTGGAACTCGCCGCCGTGGCCCGAGTACATGTGCTCGACTGTTTCGGGGGTTCGTTCGAGGAGCCGCTCGATGCTCTCGATGAGCGTCTCGCGTGACTGACCGGCCATATCGGTGCGGCCGAAACTCCCGTCGTCGAACGCCCCGTCGTCGTGGACGACGACGTCGCCGGCAAAGAGCGTCGTCTCCGAGACGAACGAGACGTGATCGTCCGCGTGGCCAGGCGTGTGGACGACCTCGAACGACTCGTCGCCGATCTGAATCTCGTCGCCGTCGGCGATCGCTCGCGTCCGGAGCGGGTGGTCCGCGAACGCGTATATCTCCGGCCCGAACCTCCCGGAGACGGCCGAGAGCCGATCGATGTGGTCGCCGTGCTGGTGAGTGAGCACGACGGCGTCGAGTGCGTCGACGTGGTCCCGAATCTCGTCGATGACGCCGTCGTACGTCCCGGTATCGACCAGCGTCGTTCGCTCGCCGGGGACGAGGAAGACGTTACAGGTGAACGACTCGGCGCCCGTCGTGACGGTGTGGACCTCCATCTCGATGATAGCTGACGCGACGAACCGTCCTAAACCCGTCGTCCGGTTCGTCCTCGCCGATGGGTACCGTCGTCGTGAATGGAGGCTCGCGAGTGGGGGCGGCGCCGACTCTCTCTGTTTCTGCGGCTGGTGTCTCAGTCGCTCCACGGCTCGATCACCGATGTCCGAACGAATATGTTTGACAACGGGAACGTCCTGTCACTATCCAGCAGTGGCTTTTTGAGCGTCGGTCGTGTTGTGTTACACGTATGGGTTTTGGTAGTTACGACGAGTCCGAACAACAGGACATCGACGCAGACTTCGACGAAGACGACGCCGTCCAGTCGGAGGAAAACGCCCACAAGGGGACGGTCGAGTTCGACAACGGGGCATCGAGCGACGAACTGATCGATCGTCTGGCCGAGATCAAAGACGAGGAGTAGGCGACCGATGCCCGACCCACACGGGCGTCGGGTACTCGGCATCGCCGACTCGTCGCGCTCGGCGTGGTGTACGCTCGCGGGGGCCGTCGTCCGCGGCGATCGCGTCGTCGATGGGGCGTCGTTCGCCACGGCGACCGTCGGCGGCTGCGACGCCACCGACGCCGTGTTGCGTCTCGTCGCCGATCTTGACCGAGCGGATATCGCTGCGCTGTTGCTGGGGACGATCGCCCCTGCGTGGTACAACGTTCTCGACCTCGAACGGCTCCACGAAGAGACGCGGCTCCCGACCGTCGCCGTGACGTTCGAGGAGAGCGACGGACTCGAACAGCCGCTCCGGGAGGCGTTCTCCGGCGAGGCGCTGGCGGCCCGTCTCGAGCGCTACCGGTCGCTCCCATCCCGTCACGCCGTCACGGTCGGAACGGAGACGGTGTACGTCAGGGCCGTCGGTTGCGAGCCGTCGGACGCCGAGACCCTCGTCACTTCGTTCACGCCGGTCGGTGGCCGTCCGGAACCGATCAGGGTCGCCCGCCAACTGGCACGGGCCGGCGCCGCGTATCGAGAGCAGACGCTCGAGGACGTGTAACGGTCTCCGCGGACGTCCCGCGGTTTAGCTGAGCGCACCCACGAGTGGTGACTACGCTTCACCCTGGTTCGAATCTACTCTTCAGGCTGGTCCGAACTACGCGCCACCGCTTGGGCCGCTTCGCCGCCGTCCGTCGCCGGCGAGGATCCCTGAATGAGGGCTTCGAAGTCCTCGACGTCGTCGTACTCGTCCTGGTGCATGAGTGCCGTCTTCCCGAGCGGGGTCACTTCGTAGAGTCCCGAGCGATCGGCCGGGCCGACTTTTCGGACCAGGTTGTAGTCTTCGAGAACGGGCAGTCTCGTGTTGATGTTCTTGCGACTCTTCCCCGTGTGGGAGGCGAGATTCGGTGCGACGTTCCGACCCGTCTCCTTGAGCGCTTCGAGGATCAGAAAGTCGGTAGGCTGTCTCAATTTCACGAAATCACGCTCGTGGTGGCGAGTGGGGGTAGAACTAGGTAATACTTCCGGCCGCGCAGGGCCGTCTCGCCGGGCCGTGGCCGCACGTTTCACCGCCTGTGCGAAAGTCGTAGGTGCGTCCCGGGCGAAGCGCTCGCCATGGACGCCGAACAGGCCGAGCACATGGAGGGCCTCTGTGTTACCGACTGCACGCGCTGTCCCGCCCTCGTCGACTCGCGAAGCCGAATCGTCGACGGCACCGGCCCGGCCGACGCCGACGTGCTCTTCGTCGGCGAGGCACCGGGCGCGCAGGAAGACGCCACCGGTGAACCGTTCGTCGGCCGGAGCGGGACCGTCCTCGACGACCAGCTCCGGACGGTCGGCCTCGAACGCGAGTCGGTTCGCATCACGAACTGCGTTCGCTGTCGCCCACCCGACAATCGCGATCCGACGACGGACGAACTCGAGAACTGCCGCGGGTACCTCGAAGCCGAGATCGACCGCGTCGACCCCGACGTCGTCGTCACGCTCGGAAAGGTACCGAGCGAGCACCTCCTCGAGCGCTCCGTCGCCGTCACGTCGGAGACCGGCTCCGTCGAGGAGGTCCGCCTCGGTGAGGCTGACACGCCGCGACCCGTGCTGATCTGTCTGCACCCGGCCGCGACGCTGTACGATCGCAGCCAGGAGTCGGCGTTCGCCGAGACGATTCAGGAGGCGGCGGCCATCGCCGGCGTCTCGCCGACGGACGAGGGTGGCCAGTCTCGCCTCGGTGAGTACTGATAGTAACGATTCTCTGCTCGACCCGATCGGGTCTGCGGTCGGTCCGCGGCGCTGCGATCGGTCGATCCACTCGGAGCGGTCGGGCTGCCGACCCGCTCCAGCGAACGAAAGGGCCATGCCGTTCCTGCCCCGATATTCTTCCATGAGCGAGCAGGCAGGCCGGTCGTCGCCCGAGACGGTCGACGCGACCGTCGCCGTGGTCGACTACGGGCTCGGTAACCTCCACAGCGTCACACGCGGCCTCGAACGCGCCGGCGCGAGCGTCGAGATCACTGCCGATCCCGAGCGGTTCCACGCCGCCGACGGCGTCGTCCTCCCCGGCGTCGGCGCCTTCCGCGAGGGCGTCGAGAACGCCGATCCGCTCCGGGAGGACCTCCTGGCCGTCGCCGACTCCGATACGCCGTTGTTCGGCATCTGTCTCGGGATGCAGATGCTCCTCACCGACAGCGAGGAGGGGTCCGCCGGCGAGTCGGCCGTCAGTGGACTCGATCTGATTCCCGGCACGAACGTTCGCTTCGACGAGGGCCAGAAGGTGCCCCACATGGGCTGGAACGACCTCTCCGTCGAGCGCAACCACCCGCTCGTCTCCGGCGTTGCGCCGTCCGGGGCCGACGGGAACGGGTCCAGCAACGAACAGGACGCGAGTGCCCACGACACGGAACCGGACGACCGTTCCGTCGACGGCGAGTACGCCTACTTCGTCCACTCGTACTACGCCGTCCCGGACGACGAGTCGGCCGTCGTCGCGACGACCGACTACGGCACCCGCTTTCCCGCCGTGATCGCCGACGAGTCAGGAACGGTGTTCGGGACGCAGTTCCACCCGGAGAAGAGCGGTGAGACGGGACTGCAGATTCTGCGGAACTTCGTCTCACTCTGTACGGCGTGAGGGGTGGCCGCCCACGTTACGAGTCTGGGTCAGACTTGGGTTCGAACTGAATCTGTAACTAGTCGGTCGACGTGCGTTGGGGTGCCGTTCGAGGCGAGTACGATCTCCCTCGCTGCTCGTGTTCTCACGTTTCCGCTACAGTCAGCCGGTCGAACACATCCGTGGATTTATATTATACCGCATGATTCTGCAGTCTATGGAGGACCATTCGGTAATTGCCCTTCGACGCCGAACGATCATCGGCGGGACGCTCCTCTGGGTCGTCTTTCTCGGCCTCACGTTCTCCGCACTCGTTCTCGAGGGCGGCTCACTGCCGCTGGTGCTGGCGTCGACGCTCGCCCTCGTAGCCGGTGGCGCGCTGTTCAGCGTGCTCCTCTCGGTCGATATCAGCGTGGCTGGCTACCCGCTCGATCCGTTCCAGCGTGCCTCGCTCGGATACGTCCTCCTCGCCGCCGCCGTCGGCCTGGTGTACGCCCCGCGTGCGAGCGTCGGGCCTGGCGTCCTCGTTCCACTGAGCTGGATCGCGCTTCTCGTCGGCCTCGCCACCTGGGAGGCCAGCGCCCCACGGGCGGTTTCCGGCCCGTCGATGCGGCAGGTCGGCCTCATCGTCGCCCTCACGCTCGGTTTCGTGGTCGCGCTGCCGCTGGGGCTGAGCGTGCTCGGGTAACATCGGTCATGCGACGGTGCGATCGGCGAGTCACCGGGCGCCGCCGAATCCAAGCCTCGCTCCGCGAGATAGAGCGCCGTCCGAACGCGGCTGTTCGGACACGGAACGGCCGTAATCGTGTGAGAGTAGAGCGTTCGGTCGCTCAGGCGGAGCGCGATTCGGTCGCCTTCGGGCGGAGGTTGCCGTAGCCGCACTTGCGACAGCGATCCGCACCCTTCGCGTTCCGGGCGTTACATTTCATGCAGATCATCTTCTCGAGCGTTCGCGCTTCCGCGGCGTCGAAACTGGCCATACTCGGTCCGTAGCCCCTCTCGCATTTGAATCTGGTGATCCGTCCGTTCCCGTCTCGTCCTCGAGGGCAGTGGGGCAGCGGTGACTACCCGTCGAAGCCGTCTTCCCACTGGAAGGTGCCGTTTCGCTGCACCACGTCGCCGTCAATCTCCAGTCGTGAGCCCTCGCTGACGTCGGTGATCATGTCGACGTGGACGGCCGACTCGTTGCCCGTCTCGCCGTCGGGGAGACAGGAGTCGTACGCACGTCCGAGGGCCAGGTGGACGGTGTCGCCCATCTTCTCGTCGAAGAGGATGCTGTCCGTGAAGCGATCGATGCCGCGATTCATCCCGATGCCGAGCTCGCCGAGGCGGCGTGCGCCCTCGTCGGTGTCGAGCACGTCGGCGATCACGGCTGCGCCCTGCTCGGCGTCGGAGTCGACCACCTCGCCGTCCTCGAAGCGGAGGGTGACGTCGCGGACGGGCTGGTCCTGAATCGTCATCGGGACGTCGAAGGTCACCTCACCCTCGGTTGCGTACGGGGCGGTGAAGACCTCGCCGCTGGGCAGGTTGTGCGAGTCGTAGGCGACGGAGGCGGCGCTGTTGACTGCGCTTCGCTCCTCGATCGACATCGTGAGGTCGGTGCCCGGGCCGACGAGGCGGACCTCGCTGCCCGCGTCGAGGCGCGCTTTCAGCTTGGCCATCTCGTCGGCGAGCGCCTCCCAGTCGCGGAGGATGGCGTCGTAGGCGAAGTCGCGGTACTCCTCGTAGGCCATGTTCGCCTGCTGGGCGAGCGAGCGCGTCGGGTGGACGGTCGACACCCAGCGCGTGTCGAAGCGTGCCTCGCGGACGGCCTGGTGGGCGCTGCGGTAGGCCTGGCGCGTCTCACCGGGGACGTCGGCCGTCGCGCTCGTGTTGCGGCCGCCGCCGATGCGCAGGTAGACGTCCGCGGCCTCGTACAGCGCGAGTTCGTGGTCCGGTTCGTCGAAGTCCTCGCCGCTAGCGCGCTGGTAAGCGCGGGTGAGTTCGCCCGACCCGTACGTCGCGAGGAGGGTCGCGCCGCGTTCGCCGAGTTTCTCGGCGACGGCGACGGCCAGTTCGTGGGCGTCGGGGCCGACCGACAGGACGACGTCGTCGCCGGCCTCGATGCGGGCGCTCCAGTCGACGAGCACCGCGGCGTGCTCGCGGACACGTGGATCCATACCGCAGGGTCTGACGTGAGAACACAAACCCGCGTCGCTTCCGGTTGCGGTCGCCGGCTGTTGGGCGTCGGGAACCGATCGTCGGCCGCTCACTCGGCGGCGACGGCGCCGCCCGTCGGCCCCGTGGCCCGCTCGCGGACGAGTCGAACGACCCCGTAGACGATCGGCGTATCGACGAGGGCGATGGCCAGTTTCAGGATGTACTGCCCGATCATGAGGGCGGCTATCACGTCTACCGACCTGGGGTCGCCGCCGAGGATGATGGGGGCGACGTAGAACGCGACGGAGACGAAGATGACGGTGTCGATGGCCTGGCTCGTCCCCGTGGAAGCGATGTTGCGCAACCAGAGCTTCCCTCGGCCGGTTTCCTCGCGGATCCGGTGGAAAAACCAGACGTCCCAGTTCTGGCTGACGAGGTAGGCCAGCGAACTTCCGGCGACGATGGAACCGGCTGGTAGCACCACCGACTCGAACTCGCTGGCACCGACCGGGGAGAACTGATACACCGGTGCGGCGGCGGTCGAAAAGACCAGCGCCAGTGCGAGGAAGTTCATCGCGAACGCGGCGTTGACGACGATCTGGCCGGCGCGCTTGCCGTACAGTTCGGTGTAACAGTCACTCGCGAAGTACGTGACCGCGTAGGCGAGCGCCGCGCCGGGCATCACGAGCTCGCTGCCCGTCACCGGCAACGAGATCGGAATCGAGAACGCGAGCACCTTCGCGGCGGTCAACTGGGCGGTCACCAGCGCCGTGACGAAGACGGCGATGAGTGTCACCTGCGGGAGCGTCGGTGTGCCGGTCGACTCTGTCATTGGCGGTCGTACTGAGCGGACGTACCTAAATGATGCTATTGCGGTGCTATCCTACAATTCGCCGAGTCGTAGCTGGAGATTATCTCCTCTTCGCAAGGTGGTCGGGCCGTCGCCCTGCTCGGTCCGTCCGGTGCGCTGTTCCGCGCTCGCGAGACTGCCGCGGGGCTGCTCGATCCGTTCATCAGTCGTCGTAACGATTTCCGATCAGCTTCGAAGCCGACTCGAGTAATACAGAGGGACCAATAGGACGAGGAACACGCTCCCCATCCCGGCGACGGCCAACCAGATGACGGCGAGCGTCCGCTGGTCCAGATAGCCAGCCACCTCCGCGAGCCAGAGGATGCTGTAGAACCCGACGACGAGGAGGCAGGCGACGTAGATGCGCAGTCCCCAGCCCACGACGTGGTAGAGGCGGGTTCTGGTCACCCACGGCCGTGGTGGAATCGAGAGTCCGTTCATCGTGGTGGGGCAATTTCGTTCGCCGGTTTGATCGATTGCCGTTCGGCCGAATCGGGCAACTCCCGGCCAAACGACCGGTCACGCCCGCTCGGACGTCTGTCGTCCCGGTAACGTTCGAGTGAGGTATGTGGTGGGACCGTCATAACCGTAGTGGTTGTCTCGCGCTCGAATGGGGCCGGGACGGCAGAGCTAGCTTGCGTCAGTCAGGGCGGGCGCCCTTGCCGCTGGAGGCCCTAGGGGAACATGGTCCGGCAGCGGCCGGACCGAGACCGCTGAGCGACCGGAGCGCGGGCTGGTGGGCCGTCCGCCGCTTTCGGGTGCGTCTCGGAGGCGATTCGCCCGGTCGAGTACTTCCCTGGCGGGGCTTCGACCGGGCGCTCTTCGCCGGCAGGGCGACACCGAGCGTCGTCGAGCCGACGAGCCATCGCACTCACTCGTCATCGCTTTCGTCAGAGTCGTCTTCGTCGTCGCCGGTCACCGCCTCCCAGAGCGCGCCCAGTATGTCGTCCGATCGGTCGTCGCTTCGATCGTCGTCGGGCTCGTCGCCGGCGCCATCGCGGTCTCGGCCGGTGCCCTCGCGGTCCGAGTCCCGATCGGCCTCGTCATCGCTGTCCCGATCTTCGTCACGCTCACGTCCTGCTTCTCGGTCGTCTTCGCCGCCGCGGTCGTCTTCTTCATCGCGCTCGGTGCCCTCCCGCTCACCGTCATCGTCCGAGTGCTCCCTCACGCCGTCGTCACGCTCGCCTGCTTCGCCTGGGTCGCCGTCTCCCTCACCATCTCCACTATCGCCGACGGTACGCGACTCGCTTCGATTGCCGTCGGAATTCGGTTCCGTCGCGTCTCCGAGCTGGGCTGCAGTATCGAGGCCGTCCGCATCTCCTGCCGGCTCGATCGCCATCGAACCGTCGCCGGCGATGGCCCAGGCGGTCGCCGCGATCGTCCCGGCGACGAGAACCGTGAGTACGAGAACGTACGCGCTCGACGCACTCTCACCGCGCGTCCGCCGATGTCGGTCCACAGTCTGGGTGTATCGCTACTCGCCCATCGTTACTCGGCCCGATCAGGGTGGTACGACGTCCGTACAGCGTGGCGGGTTCTCGGCCGTTCGAACGCACCGACGATCACGTCACCGACCGTCTGCCACCGGTCCTCCAGATATCTCGTCAGTCTGAACTATTCTGGTTTACAGACGCCCAACTGCGGTCGTGATAGCGCGTCAACGGAATCAAGCTCCGTCAGTACTTTCCGATAAATCTGGATGTTTGTCCAGTAACTTGCCACCCGTCCGGCGAGTCTGGCAGGAATGGCGTGTGACAACGTAACTCACGAAGAATTATGTAGAACCCCCACAATGGTGGAACCATGGCGTCCGCCAGCCAGTCCGAGTCGCGTTCGTCCGCCAAGCAGTCTCTCCGGCGTCGACTGACACCAAACTGGCTTATTCGAGTAACATTTTGATCGGCGGACACCCGTCTCGGCTCGTTGACACCGGGTCCGAGGCGCTGTCGTCCGTTTCTCGGTTCCCGTAACCAGCGGGGTCGAGCCGGTTCGTCCACCCGTCAGCCTGGCGGGTGGACGACGAGACATCAAACGTCAAACACGAAACCACCACACCGAACCCACCGAAACGATGAGCACATACGACGAAATCGAATCGACGCAATCGCCCGAACCGACCAGTCCGCCGGAAGACGCCGTCCAGATCCTGGATACCGACGGCAGTCTGCTCCCCGGCGCGAAGCGACCCGACCTCACTGACGAGGAGCTCCTCGAGATGTACGAGGAGCTCGTCCTCGCCCGTCGATTCGACGAGCGAGCGACGGGACTCCAGCGCCAGGGACGTATCTCGACGTACGCGCCCATGCGCGGCCAGGAGGGCTCGCAGGTCGCGACCAGTTTCGCCCTCGACGCCGCAGACTGGCTCGTTCCGACATACCGCGACCACGCCGCCAAACACGCCCACGGACGGTCCTACGAGTCGTTGCTCCAGCACCTCGCCGGCTATCGGGAGGGGTACGCCGTTCCGGACGACGTCAACGCGCTGCCGGAGTACATCCCGATCGGCACGCAGGTGCCCCAGGCGATGGGGCTCGCGTGGGGCTTCACCATGCAGGACCAGCACGACCGCGCCGTCCTGTGTCACTTCGGCGACGGCGCCACCTCCACGGGCGACTTCCACGAGGGACTCAACTTCGCCGCCGTCTACGACGTCCCGTCGATCTTCGTCTGTAACAACAACCAGTGGGCGATCTCGATGCCCTTCGAGTCCCAGACGGCGACGGAGACGATCGTCGAGAAGGCCGACGCCTACGGCGTCGAGGGCGTCCGCGTCGACGGCACCGACCCGCTCGCAGTCTACGCCGTGACCCGGGCGGCCGTGCAGAAGGCCAAACACCCCGCGGAGGGTGAACGCCGCCCGACGCTCATCGAGTCCTGTCAGTACCGCCTCGGTGCCCACTCGACCGCCGACGATCCCTCGGCGTACCGCGACGAGGACGACGGCGAGGACTGGGAGGACCGCGATCCCGTCGAGCGCCTGGAGCGCTACCTCTATCGCGAGGAGATCCTGGACGACGACCTCGCCGACGAGATCGCCGACCGCGTCGAGGACTGCCTCGCGACAGCGATCGAGCGGGCCGAAGCCACTGAGACCGATCCGGGCCGGATGTTCGAGCACGTCTACGAGGAACCGACCGATCGTCTGCGCGAACAACTGGCCGACCTCGACGGCCTGCGCGAGCGCCACGGCGACGAGGCGTTCGAGGAGGTGGGCGAATGAGTACGGCTGCCGACGGACTCGAATCGGCCGGCGACGACGCGGTCGATCAGGAATCCGACGTGGCGACCGATACGATCGATCTCGACGCCTACGACGGCCCCACCGAGTCGCTCTCGCTCGTCGAGGGGGTCCGCGACGGCCTCGAACTGGAACTGGCCCGCGACGACAGCGTGGTCGTCCTCGGCGAGGACGTCGGCACCAACGGCGGCGTCTTCCGCGCGACGGAGCACTTACAAGACGAGTTCGGCCCGAATCGCGTGATCGACACGCCGCTGGCCGAGTCGGCGATCGTCGGCTCCTCGATCGGCCTGGCCCTCTCGGGGATGCGCCCGGTCGCGGAGATGCAGTTCATGGGCTTCGCCTCGCCGGCGTACGACCAGCTGGTGAGTCACGCCGCCGCGATGCGCAGCCGCAGTCACGGCCAGTTCACGCTCCCGATGGTCGTCCGCATGCCCTACGGCGGTGGCATCGCGGCGCCGGAGCACCACTCCGAGTCCAGAGAGGCCGCACTGGTCCACGAACCCGGCCTCAAGGTCGTCACGCCGAGTACACCGACCGACGCGAAGGGGCTCATCGCCGCCGCGGTCCGCGACCCGGACCCCGTGATCGTCCTCGAACCGAAGCGCCTCTACCGTGCGTTTCGCGAGGACGTTCCCGAGGAGCCCTACACCGTCCCGATCGGCGAGGCGTCGGTTCGCCGCGAGGGCGAGGACGTCTCGCTGTTCACCTGGGGGGCGAGCACCCAGCCCGCCCTCGCCGTCGCCGAGGACCTCGCCGCGGAGAACGGGATCGACGTCGAGGTCGTCGACCTCCGCAGCCTCTCGCCGCTCGACATCGACACGATCGCCGAATCGGTACAGAAGACGGGCCGCGCAGCCGTCGTCCACGAGGCCCCGAAGACCGCCGGCGTGGGGGCCGAGGTCGTCGCCACGATCAACGAGGAGGCGCTGTACTACCTGGAGGCGCCGGTCACTCGCGTGACGGGCTTCGACGCGCCAGTCCCGCTCTCCACGCTCGAAGACTTTTACCTCCCGCAGGCGCTGCGGATCCGCGAGGGCGTGCTGGAAGCCGTCGAGGCCTGATGCGTTTCTCCGGTCCGTTCCGGCGACCCTCTCCCATCGCCGCCGGTCGCGCAACCGAACGAATTCCGTCCGTACCGTTGCCCTCACCCGCTTTACGCGGAACTGTCGATTCTGCTTTGTGCGACCTCGTCGACGACCTTCCGGTACGCACGGCAAACCGGCGGTCGGCGGACCCATAACTCGGGAGTGACGGTCGTTCGAGCGTACCGTCTCCATCCGGTCTCTCGTCGTTATTTCGAAATCGAGGGCGAATACACGGGCCGTCATCGACGAGGATCAGCGATTCGAGTCGCCATTCAACCGGCCGTGGTGAATCGGGGGTCGTCGCGGTTCCCCGTCGAGGGTGACACCAGGAAGAACCGTCGAAACGTTAATATAATCGGGTGTAAAAAAGATAGTTTGGTGTAACACACCATGGACGTAGAACTAACGGACGAATCCAGTGATGACAGCGCGGCCGCCGTCTCCAGCGGCGGTTGGTGTACGTGCAGTAGCTACACGACGACGTGTACGTGTACGTGGACGGGGTAGTTGGCTATTCGGTTGCCACGGACTGGTCGCACGCGGGCTCGACGGGCGCCCAGCGAACTGCACCCCATTTTTGATCGGATGACAGGAACCAAACGGAGGCAGGCGACCACGAACCGCTTCGCCACGTCGGGGAGTGCTGGCACTGAAAGCGAGTCGGGAACAACGGGGGGACCGTGCAGCATCGATGCGTCCGGGTCGGGTGTTTCGGACCCTCCGAGGGGCGAACGGAGTACGACCTGCCACACATGGCGTTAGACCCCTCTCCCGCGCCGACGTGGGTACACGTGTTCCTCGGGTTCCCGCTGTTGCTCGTCGGGTACTTCTCGGTGGTTATCGGCAGTGCAACCGCCGCCGGATACGAGTACCGGCCGAAACACGACGACGTATTGTATCTCCCGTTCATCGTGATTGCATCGGCCGCGTTTTACATCAGCGACGTGACGTCCGTTCCCATTCCCGTCGACGGCTGGTTCGTCGTCTTTCTCCCACTGGGCGTGGCGATGTACGCACTCGACATCTTCGTCTGGTCGTGGTGGGTCGGTGTGCCGATCGAGCGAGGGACCGAGGAGACGGTATGGAAGCTCCCGATCGTATTCGGAGCGATCGGCGAGGAGTATCTCTACCGTGGTGTGCTCGCGGTCCTGATAGCCAGCATCGGAACGATCTGGTACGTGGTGCTCTCCGGTGTGCTCTTCGGAATCAACCACTTTTCCAAGGGCCGGAGCGAGATCGTCTTCAAATCCGTCAACGGCATCGTCTACGCCCTCTGTTTTCTGGCGACCGGTTCGCTCCTCGCACCCGTCCTCGCACACGTTGGCTACAACGTCGCGTACGTCTCGTTCGTCGCCGGCGGCGTCCGCTTTCCGACCGTCCACGGATAGGGTTCGACGGGAACCCCGCGATCGAAGACGCGCGATCGCCACTGATAGCGAAACCGGCCGGGACGTAGATAGGCAGTGGAACACCGAGAAGCGACCGGATCGCCGTCAGGCGTAGGGATGCGGTTTGGCGGTCAGCTCGTCTCGTTCGCCGTCGAAGGCCGGATGATTCACCGGGAGGGTTCCCGGCGGCGTAATCGGGACGAGCTCCGGCACGATCACCTTCGTTACCCGCGGCCCGGCGCGAGCGACGTCGGGCGTCGTTACATCGAATCCGATCGGCGTGTATCCGACCCGATCGAGTTCTTCGAGACAGTAGTCGAGTTCGTCTCGCTTGTCCCAGCCGCTCGTCTCTCGATCGGTCGGGCGGGTTTCGTGATCGCCGTCGACGATGAACGCGACCTCGTCGAAGTTCTCCGGTAGCGCGTAGTAGAGGACGTTCTCCTCGAAATTGTCCTCGGCGTGCCCGGGATCGAGCTCCGACGGATCGTGGTTCATCGCGATCTCTGCGATGAACGGCAGTCCCTGGATGCTCTCGACGATCGCACCACGAACCGCCTCCGCGGGAGAGACCGACGTATTTCCGCCGAGGATGAACTTCGGCCGCTCGTCCCGCTCGTTGATCAGTGCACCCCCGACCGACGTCATCGCGAGCGGCGAGTCGTAGACGACCGGCTGGACCGAGATGTGTTCCTGTGGGATGCGTTCGTCGACGAACGCCCGGACGTCCGGCATCGACGAGAGGTCGACGCGATCCGGCGTCTCTTGTCTGCACCACATCTTCATAAACGCGTCCCGCTCGATGAGTTCGTAGAGCGAGCCGAGCAACGCGTTCGTCAACGACGATCCCGCCGCGGCCCCGTTCGAGGTTCCGAGGAACCGCGGGTGTTCGTGATAGTCCGGTCCGAACTGCATCCACACCAGCTGGACCGGAACGTAGACGGCTTCGCCAGTGATGAGGTGCGTTCCCGCGGTCCAGCTGATCTCGGTTTCGTGCGTGAGCGGCGCGAGCCGCTCGTCTCTGATGGCCTCGCTGTAGATGTCGAGATACTCGAAGTCGATGACCGCCTCACGTGCAGCGAGCTCGTCGTAGCTCGCAGTGACGAAGTCGTCCGGCTCGGGAAAACAGAGCGAATACCGTTCGACGGTCTCCCCGATGGCGCTCAGGTACGAACTCTCGAGGGTCTGGCCTTTGCCCCCGAGTGCCAGCTCGAGTTCGCCATCGGCCTCCGCGAGCCACCCCACGCTCGCCGTGATCGGTTGGCTCAGCGACGCCTCGGGCTGTCCCCGGCTCTGTTGGAGGCCGTAGAGGGAATTGATGAGTCCGGTTTTCTTGCCGATCAGTCGCTGGTACTGGGGATCGACGACCGCTCGCCCGTCTCCGCTCATCGATCGCTCACCTCCCCTGGTGCGATCAGCATCGTCAATCGTCCCCCGCCGACTGTCGACTCCCGAGTACCATGTCGTCGAGCGTAATGAACCGGGAGACGTCCGGTGATGGATCACGACCGCAGGCCCCACATCGCGGAAGTTTCAGCACCTCGTTGACCTCCATCGCCAGGTTGAGGGAATTGATCGTGAGGACCCGCCCGGCCGTGTATCCGACACCGAACGCCAGCAGATGCAACAGGTCGAGCGACAGGTGCCCGGCTACCGTGCGAGAAAACATCGGCAGACTGGCCGTTGCAACGTCCGAATCCTCCCGTTCCGTCTCGAAGGTTTCGTAGCCGCCGATGTTCGAGACGTTCGAGAGCATCCGTCGATGAAAACACTCGTAACAGGCCGTTTCGCCCGGGAACATCGCCGGTCCGACGATTCCGTCGAACCCACGAATCTGTCCGACGATCCACGGCGTCCCCGTCTCGATCGCGTACTCGTTGACGTCCCGGATCGTCTTCGACGGGCCGTCGGCCAGGTACGCGACGAAATCCGCGTCGTCGACCGCGCCGGGCAGTTCGTCTTCGGTGACGGCGGTGAGGCGATCGTCGTCACTACCCGCTGCCGGGAGCTGCTGGCCATCGAGCCCCGCGTACCCGACCGCCGCCACTCCCATCGCGAGCACGTCTTCCGCGACGTGTGCGCCCATTCGACTATCGTCGACGATGAGGATGGACTGTTCTTCGAGTCGTCGTCGCTCTCGCTCTCTGAACCGGGATTTCAGTACCAGATGTGAGTACATCGGCCCGTCTACCGCGTCGGCATCGTAGATAGCGTTGCTATCCGCCAGCGCGTAGAGCACGTCGGCGACCTCGGATCGTTGATCCGCTTCGAACGCCGCAAATATCTCGTCGATGTGCGTCTCCCCGTCGATGAGATCGAAGAGAGCGCCGATGTCGTCGTCCTCGTCGATGTCCGAGATCGTGTAAATCGGCCCGGACCACGGTCCCGCTCGAACGTGAATGGTGTTGTCGTCCAGCATGACCGGGACGAGTTGCGGGTTGAAGACCGGCCGTTCGAGTTCCTCGCGCACCTGTTCGATCGTCTCGGTGTCGTTGCTATCGTCAGTCATTGGTTTTCACCGTCGGCCCCGTGACCGACACAGAGTGTGTAAACGACCGCTTCGTTGACGCCGTCTACGTCGAGATACTCGTTTACCGAGTCGTCCTTGAATGCGGCCACCGGAAGGGAAACCAGCCCCATCGCTGCGGCGGAAAGCAGGATGTTCTGTCCGAGATGCCCGGACTCCTGGAGAATGTATCGATAGCCGCGTGGACCGTACTTCGCCATCGAACGCCAGAACGCCCCGGTGAGCATGAAGACAATGGACGACGTGGCGGGATCGAAGACGTCCTCGGACAGCGCGAACAGGTCGTCCATTCGGTCCGGTAGTTCGTCGTCACGATTGAGCACGCGCAACTCGTGGTCGTCAGGGACGTAGTAGTAGAGCCCACGATCGAGGTCGTCGTCACCGTGTACGACAGCGAGGTAGATCTCGACCGGGTAGAGTGCTCCGCCCGAGGCGTACGACCGGAACTCCTGCAGTACCGTTCCCTCCTCGCCGATGGGCCGTTCGGCACTGACGCCGCAGCTATGCTTGAGCAGCGTCGAGAGTTGCGACAGTGAGAGCGATTCGCCCGCCTGTTCTCGGACGCTTCGCCGTCGTTCGATGGCCTCGGTGAACGACCCCCCGAGCGAATCGGGCTCCGGCAGGTTGATCGTTTCGTACCCGTCGTAGTCCGGCGACAGTTGCGCTTGCATGTACGCATAGCTCGGATTCTTCGTGAAGGCTGCGGCGGACGGACCCAGTTTGAGGTTCGTTTTGTCGCTGTACTTCGTGTTTTCGTGAAACAGTTCGGCGAGGTGTTCACCCCGGAACTCCTTTGCGACGAACTCGTCGAGATACGATTCGTCCATCCGGAGTTGCGACGGTTCGTATCCCTGGCTACGGAGTTTCCGTAGGGAATTTACGTCAATTTCCATCACCACCAACTCCTAGAAAGGATCCCCCTTTCTTCCCCTGTGAACTGATACTACTTGCATTCCAATCATCGTCGTAACAGTATAAATTCAGATATAAGTAATTTGTGGTGGTATTCAGCAAATATTATTCGACAAGACTGCTCGGTTCAGTCTGGCCGAACTCCACAACGTGACTGCTGGAACCGTACAGCTTGGCGGATGAGACGAGACACGAGCTAACGCGGCGGCTTGGGATGAACACACTACCGTGGCGGAACTGATGGGACGATGTCTCGCTGCACAGAACAGCCAATCTGGACCACGCACCGTTCGAATCCCGTACGTACTTTCTCCAGCCTTTCTGAGCAGGTCGAGACGCCGGCCCCCTCTCGGAATCGCGGAGGGCGTTTACCGTGTGGGAGTTTCGCAGCCCGACTGCCGTGCTGGCCCACCTGACTCGCATCGCTCGTGGATCGCCACGAAACTGTGTTCGGTGGCCCTCGACCTGATCGCGCGGACATTTTCGTCCGCTCGTCTCCCTCGGCGCTGATCACGGTGGGTGTAACCGGTCTCGTCCGTCGAGTGCAGTCCGAGACCGGCCCACCGAAAGACGGCGCAGTCGGCGATCGATGGGTCCGCCGTACGGTGATTACGGTCGGCGGCTCTGTGAGTAATAGTTAAAGAGGTCGGTGAGCGTCGGATCGACGGTTTCGATCGAACTCACGGCGCCAGCTCCACCGTCGCAACTGGCCTCGGCGATCGCTTCGACGGTCGAATCGGGAGACACGAATCCTCGCACCTGTTCCCCATCGTCGAACGTCCGTCCATCGACGAGGTTCGATCGAAGCGCTTCCGAGAGTGCGACCTCGGGAATCCGGACCACCGATGGCAGCTCCGCGAGCAGCGTCTCGGTGTCGCCGGTCGAGGTAATCTGCCCGTCGCGCAGGAACAGCAGTCGGTCCGCGACTTCGATGTCGGACGGCAGGTGGCTCGAAACGACGAACGTGGCTCCATCCGACCGAAGCGAACGAATAATACTGTGCAACTTCTGCACCATGGCCATGTCGAGTGCGGCGGTCGGTTCGTCGAGGAAGTAGATGGTCGCGTCGATGCTGAGTGCTATCACGAGTTCGAGTTTTCGACGCATTCCGCCCGAATACTCGCCGACGGGCGTGTCGAGATCGTCGACGATCTCGAACGCCTCGGCGTACTCCTCCCACCGAGCCGTAAATTGCGGATGCAGCCTCGAGTAGAACGTGATGTTCTCTCGGCCCGTGAGCGTGT
The DNA here is from genome assembly GCF_000337515.1 of Halovivax asiaticus JCM 14624. Classification (GTDB taxonomy): domain Archaea; phylum Halobacteriota; class Halobacteria; order Halobacteriales; family Natrialbaceae; genus Halovivax; species Halovivax asiaticus. The sequence goes on along the minus strand of NZ_AOIQ01000014.1, from coordinate 124,885 downwards.
CGATAGCCATCGTGTTCTGAAGCAGGAAACTCACGTCGATCGAACTGGACTGGATCGGTCTGCCGTCGAGGGAAACCGCGCCATCGCTGGGCGGTTCGCTTCCGGCGAGGATCGACATCATGATGGTCTTTCCTGCGCCGTTCGGGCCGAGAACCGCCAGTATCTCGCCCTCTTCGACGGCAACATCGACGTCGTCGAGAACGACCCCCGTACCGTCGAACCGTTTCGTGATGCCGGTCGCATCGAGCAACGCCGTCATTCCCACGCACCTCGCTTGTACATCGAGTACCGCATCGCGAGTAACCCCGCCGTCAGGAAGACGACCGCGTAGAGGGCCAGGAGGCCGAGGTAATCGGGACCGACGGGCATCTCCGGTGGCACCATTCCGGCCGCTTCCCAGGGCGCCCCGTCGGCGGGTTCGGGATCGATCTCGACCATGTGGTAGGACAGCACGCGCGTGGCCAGTGAATTCGGCAGGTAGTTCAGGAGCGAGAGATCGCCGGCGAACGACGACGGCGCCGTGCCGTTGAATCCCGTCCCGAAGTACGAGATGAGCGCGATACTCAGCGAGATGATATTGACGTATTGCCCGTTCGTTGCGATGACGGCGATAAACAGCGCGAGGACGATCCAGATCAGACTACTCAGCAGAAAGGCGCCGACGACGATGGGAAGCGCCGAGAGCGAAGAGAGACTGTAGGATGCGCCCGTCAGGACGCTCACGACCAGCACGAAACAAAATGCGATCGCAGCCATCAGGATACTCGCACACGATCGACCGATGAAATCCGCGGAGGGACTGAGTGGCAACGCTCGAAACGCCGAATACCGTCGCTGCTCGATGTCGTCGGCGAGTTGCTGGCCAAACGCGTTCAGACAGACGATGACGGCACCGAAAACCCCGTATCCGATGGCAACGATCCCCATCACCGCGGGTTCCACTGCCGATGGAACCTGATCCAGATCGATGAAAACGGTGATCGTCATCAGGTAGAAGAGTGTGGGGAACCCGAACGACCAGAACAGCGCGGTGCGGTTGCGCGTTATCTCCAGAAGGTGTCGGGTAAAGAACGAGTGGACCTGTCGAATCCGCCGTCGGTCGCCGGTTGTGTCTGTGTTTACCGACATTATCTCCTGCGTAATGTTATCAGAGCTTCTCATCGGATATATATTTATCCATCGGAGAAGAGGTACGGAAACTGGGCCACAATCACCCGGTCCGGGCCAGGCGCTGTGACCCCGAACCTGACCGGACAGGCTGTATGCGAGCTATCAGCCACGGACACGGCCGACTACACCTTCTCGACAGGAACCCAAAAATAATGGTGTTCGGGGGATATAATTACCAGCATGCCACCCATCACCGACGACCAGCTGTTCGCCATTATCGTCTACGCAGCCATCGGGCTGTTGGGACTCCGTCTCTGGGAGCGATTCGTCGGCCAGTCCCGGGTCGTCGAGTACGCGTTCGACGCAGGCGTCGTTATTCTCTGTCTCTCAGTTCTCGGCGTTGGCTACCTTCGTCTGCAACGATACATCTCGGTGTGAGAATCGCGCAGCGTTCGCAACTCTGCCCACCGCAGGAACGAGTGCAGGACGACAGTCTCAGTAGTGGCCCATGACGCCTTTCTTGCGGGCGCGGTTGAGGAGTGCGATGAAGATCGCGTACCCGATGGCGAGAAACGCGATGGACTGGCCTACCAGCAGTGCGAGGTCGGCGGCGGGAAGCTCGTAGAGTCGTTCGCCGCCCTCCATCGACCGTTGGAGGAGCGCGCTCCCGAGGGAGATCGGGAGCCACTTTAGCCACGGGAACGAGTCGACGGGTGCCGCGATGAGGCCGACGAAGAGGAACTGAACGATCGTGAAGATGTTCTCGACGCGTTTGAACAGTAACGCGAGCCCGCCGAGTATCAGGCTGATGGCGATCGGACCGGACAGCGATAACACCAGAATCGGCACGATCGTCAGCAGATCGATGTGAAGGGTCACACCCGTCGTCAGGACCATTAGTACCAGTATTATCCCGCCCCAGACGAACGTCTCCAGGATGAACACGATGATAATGGTGGCGTTGATCGCACCGAAACTGTATCGGGACATGAACAGCTGCTCGAGCGTTCCCCACTGGGCCTCGTCGATGAGGCTCCCGGTGTAGGACTGATAGGCTCCGACGGCCATCGTCCAGTAAAAGTAGCCCACGATGATCCCCTCGAGGTGGTCGGTGATGGCAAACTGGCTGAACGCGTTCCCGGCGAAGAAGATGATGAGAAAGAACACGTAGATAGTCGCGATCTGTGAGACGGTGTTGAATGGATATCTCTTCAACAGTGCGATCCGTTTCCGTACCTGGGCGCGCAAGAGGACGTAGCTGGCGTTCGGATTCACGGTCGTTCCTCCGTCGTTTCGGTGAGGTGGAGATACGCGTCTTTCATGTCCGGTTCGACGTCCTCGATCGAGACCGGAACGGCACCGGTCGTTTGCAGGTCTCCAATCAGATCGTAGAGGCGTTCTCCGTCCGGGACGGTGACTTCGAACGAAACCGTTCGATCGGTGACCGTCCAGTCGCTAATGTCGTATCTCGGTGCGAGATGCTCGTGGAGCTCGTCGGGGTCGTCGATCGTCACTGCCACCTGGTAGGCCTTCGTCTGGAACAGGTCGATCAACTCGTCGACGGAGCTGTCGGAGATGACGCGTCCGTCGTGGAGGATGATGACGCGATCGCAGACCTCCTGGATGACGTCCATGTCGTGGCTGCTGATAACGACGGTCTTCCCTTCGTCGCCCGAGAGTCGCAGGAGTTCGGCGCTGAGGATTTCGGATGCACGCACGTCGAGTCCGAGTGTCGGCTCGTCGAGAAACAGGATCGACGGTTCGCGCGCTAGTACGCACGCGATAGACGCCTTCTGTTTCATGCCACGCGAAAGTTCGTTGACGGGTGTCGAAGCTCGATCCGCAAGATCGAGCAGTTCCAGGTACGCGTCGTGTCGGTCACGGGCCGTCTTCGGATGAATTCCCTGCAGGCTCGCGAAAAACTCCATGTTCTCGCGCACCGAGAGTTTCCAGTAGATGTTCCGGGCGCCTTCGAGCGTCGCGCCGACGCGATCGTACCGGGCGCTCCGCCGTTCGTCGATACCGATTCCATCGACGAGGATGTCACCAGCGTCCGGGGTCACGAGGCCGAGAACGGACTTGATGATCGTCGTTTTGCCCGCACCGTTCGGCCCGAGCAACCCGACGACCGACCCGTGTTCGACCGAGAAGGAAACGTCGTCGACTGCGTGGACGGCGTTCTCACCCGAATCGTACGTTTTCTCGAGGTTGCGAACCGTGAGCGCAGGATCTCCGGAAACCGGCGAGTTCGTCGCCACGTCGGCCGCTACGGACGGAGCCGACTCGTGTTCGTCGTCCGTGGCTGATTCGATTTCGTTCATTGGGTATTGCGACCGAACGTCATCTATCACGTCTGATCGATGACGTGGGATGGTTTGCTGGCCCGCTTCGATTACGTCCGAATTCGGGCGTTCTGTTGCTATAATTTTTTTGGTGTCTTTGCAGTAAGACATCGGCCATCAGTTCTTGATCTATGACATTCTACAGAGAGTCTCGTATTGCGCCCCAGCTCCTTGTGAACGTCACTCGATCCAGCCGTTGGAACGTCGTTCGTAATTTTGGTCGGACCGGAACTGTCTAAGGGTCCGTTGGGGAGGGTGGCAGCCGTATCCATTGCCCGGGCTCGGCCGGGTCGTTGCCACGGATCAACGAGGGGCCGCTGTCCGCACCGAGAGAACTGACTACCCGTACGATGGGTTTCGAACCCCGTCTGGTTTTACTGCCCGAGGCACCTCTTCTACAGGCGCTGTGGATCCCCCAGGGCGTTCTGGAGGCCACCGAGGCCTGAATCTACTGAATTAGTTCCCGCGGACCGGCGCCGTTTCCGTCGTCGACGGGTTTCTCGCTACCGAACGAATTCCGCCCGACACTTTTGGCCTCACCGGCCCTACGTGGGGCCGTCGGCGTCCCGCTCTGCGTGCGCTCGTCGACACCCAACCATGGCGCTCAGCAAATCGGCGACCCACGGCCCTGTGCCATCGCGAGTGAGACGCCTTCGAACGTGCCCCGACCGGCGCGCGAGACGCGCCGAACGGGGCCCGGACCGGGGGTGGCGAGTGTGACCTCCGCGTCGGATCTCCTCGTCGCCTGTCTCGAAGCCGAGGGCGTCGAGACGGTCTACGGCGTTCCAGGCGAGGAGGTGGAGGACCTGCTGTTCTCGCTCCGGGCGTCGTCGATCGAGTTCGTCCCTACCAGACACGAACAGGGTGGGGCGTTCATGGCTAACGTCCACGGCCGGGTGACCGGCGAGGCCGGCGTTTGCCTCGCGACGCTCGGTCCCGGTGCGACCAACCTCATCACGGGTGTCGCCGACGCGGAACTCGACAAGAGCCCCCTCGTCGCGATCACCGGCCAGGGCGGGCGCGAACGCTTGCACAAGGAGAGCCACCAGGCGCTGGACGTGGTCGACGTCTTCGAACCCGTCGTCACCTGGAACGCCCAGATCGCGGCGCCGGAAACCGTCCCCGAGTCGGTCCGCAAGGCGTTCAAGCTCGCCGAGTACGAGAAGCCGGGCGCGACGCACCTGGAACTACCGGAGGACGTCGCCGCCGAGGCGGTCGAAGGGGGGTCGGTCGACGCGACGCCGATCTTCGAATCGGAGCAGGTTCGCCGCCCAGACCCGGACGACGCGTCCGTCGAGCGAGCCGCGTCCGTGATCGACGCCGCCGATCGACCGATCGTCCTCGCGGGCAACGGCGCCGTCAGGACCCGGGCGGCGGACCACCTCCGCAACTTCGTCGACCACCTCGACCTCCCCGTCGTCGCCACCTACATGGGCAAGGGCGCGATCTCGGATCGCGACCCGGCCTCGCTGATGACGCTCGATTCCGGACCGGAGGGAGAGGCCGAGCGGGCGATCGAACGCGCCGATTGCGTGATCGCGGTGGGCTACGACATCGCCGAGCACGACCCGCAAGTGTGGAATCCGGACCTCGACACCGCGATCGTCCACGTCGACCACGAACCGGCGGAGGTGTATCGCCACTACACGCCCGACGTCGAACTCGTCGCGGACGTCGGCGCCGCCCTCGAGGCCGTCGGCGAGCGGATTCCGGCAGAGGCACACTCGCTGTGGTGTGCGGACCGTCACGATCGCATCCTCGCACAGGCCACGTCGCCGCCCGTCGCGGATGATCCGATCACCGTCCGGAACGCCCTCCCGCTCCTGCGCGAGGCGATGGCCGACGACGACGTGCTCGTCTCGGACGTGGGCAGTCACAAGATGGCGATCGCGCAGGCGTTTCCCACCTACGAGCCGAACACCTGCATCGTCTCGAACGGCCTGGCGAGCATGGGTATCGCCGTTCCCGGCGCGCTCGCTGCCGATCGTGCCCTCGACGCGAACGTCGTCGCCGCGACCGGCGACGGCGGCTTTCTCATGAACGCCGCGGAACTCGAGACGGCGACGCGACTCGACTGCGGCTTCACGGTCGTCGTCTTCACCGACGACGATTACGGCCTGATCTCCGAAAAGCAGGTCGACCATCGCGGCACGTCCACCGGAACGGGGCTGGGAAACCCCGACTTCGTGGCCTTCTCGGAGAGCTTCGGTATCGAGGCGTATCGGCCCGGGACGTGGGACGAGGTCGAATCGGCGTTCGCGGAGGCGGTGCCTTCGGACGAGCTCGCGTTGATCGAGATCCCGCTTGAGAGTTCGCAGGCATAATCCGCCCTGAGTACCCTTCGTCTGGTCGGGGCGGGTTGAAAACCGCGATAACAGCCGCCCTCTGCTGCTCGTTTTGTGGGGTCACCGTCCCGCCCAGCGTACCGGAGGGGTTTTGTAGCGACGGACGTTCGTCCCTCACAGACGGCACGGTCAGGCGACCACCTTTCGACCCGCGTGGTTTCCACGTGTGGTTACGGTTGACTGACCTACCCCGTCTCTCTAACAGTCTGAGCGACTGCTCTGTCGTCAGCGACGTGCACTCTTCGAGCGGTGCCGCGGGGCGGTCTGGCGGCCGTCTGTAAGCGGACCGCCCCGAGTGTCAGCGTCTGACTGTCTCCAGATCCCCGCTGCTTATGTCTCTCTCCGCCCTCGCCTCGCGCATGCCCAGCTACATCGACGAGGAGGCCGAGCGATACGTTCGGGCGCTCGGTCCCGAACACGACGACCTGCACGCGGAGATGGCGGCGTTCGCCGACGAGCACGACTTTCCGATCATCGGCCCGGATGCGGGCGGCGTGCTTCGATCCTACGCCGCTGCTACGCAGGCCGAGCGGGTCTTCGAGTTCGGCTCCGGCTTCGGCTACTCGGCGTACTGGTTTTTAAAGGGGATGGCCGACGACGGCCGGATCGTCCTCACGGAGATCGACGAAGCCGAACTCGCGAAGGGCGAGGAGTTCCTCGCCAGCGCCGGCCTGGCCGATCGCGCCACGTTCGAATGCGGCGACGCGATGGAGATCGCCCACGATTACGCGGGGCCGTTCGACGTCGCCCTCATCGACCACCAGAAGTCACGCTACGCCGACGCGTTCGACCTGATCCGCGACGAGCTCGCGCCGGGCGGCGTCGTCATCGCCGACAATATGCTCTACGGTGGCCACGACTTCCACGACAGTCTGGACTACGTCACGGGCGACGGCGACCTTCCCGACGACGAGAACGCCCGCGGGATCGTCGCCTATCTGGAAGCGGTTCGCGGCGCCGAGGGCTTTCACACCTCCATCCTTCCGGTTGGAAGCGGTCTCGCGGTGACGGTCAGAGACGTGGCCTGATGGCGGCGCCGACGATCCGATCTACCGTTCGAGGATGATCGTTTCGATCTCGTCGATCTCGGCGAAGTCCGGGTCGCCACTGTAGAGGCGCTCGCAATCGTCGTGGAGGGTGGCCGTCGCGACGTGTATCGCGTCCGCGTACGAGAGCTCACACGACCCTCGTTCGTAATACTGGAACCTGATATCGGCGGCTTCGGACGCGACCTCGTCGATGAGCGGCATACTCTGGATCTCGTCTGCACTCGTGAGAATCCGGACCGCTTCGTCCGCGCCGTCGTCTCCGTCGACACACCGGATTCGGTATCGGACCTCCGCGACGACGGTCGGCGCGATCAGCCCTCCCGCCTCGGTCGTCGCGTCTCGTATCACCGCTTCAGCAGCATCGGCCGCCTTCCCGTCGAGCAGGTACTCGAGCCACACCCACGAGTCTACGAAGTACATCTCACGACTCGAACCCGGCCTGGTCGGCCCAGGCTCGTTTCGATGCCGCTCTCATCTCGTCCAGATCGATGTCGTGATCCGCGAGTCGGTCGCGAAGTGCGTGCAGCTCTGCCATCGTCGATCGCTTCCGGTGGACGGTGATCTGCCCCTCGTCGTCGAGGACGAACTCGATCTCCGTTCCCGCGTCGAGTTCGAGTCGCTCCCGTATCTCCTTCGGGATCGTCACCTGCCCTTTGCTCGTGACGCGCGCCTCCTTTGCGATCATCTCTTCTCTTACGTAACAATGGCTTCCTTACAATTGAGTGTTTTCCTTACTTCGATCGGTCTGATCGTCGTTTACTCCGAACCGGCCGTTTCAGCCACTCCGAGTGCGTACGCGCCGCTGTCGATATCGGTTTCGTCGAGGCTGGTGCCACCCGACTTCTACCCGCTTGGCACCGGCCTCAAAGTGGCGGGCCCTGATCGATGTCCTCACCGGATCGAATCGCCTCGATCTGCTCGTCGATCTCCGCCGTCGCGAGTTTCACGAAGTTCTCCGTCGGGAGTCCGGCGTGGACATCGATCGTGATCATCGCGTCACAGTCCGCGACGATCTCCGGCGCCCACCAGCCCCGGGCCAGCTTCGAGACCTCCGTGACGACTGCCGTCGCCTGAACGGACGCCTCGTCACCGTCCCCACTCGTGTCTTCGACAGGCTCGACGGCAATAAACGCCGTCGCCCGGTTCCACAGTTGCGGCGGGCTCGTCGAGACTTCGACGAAGAGGTCCGCGAGCCGCGTCTCTTTTACCGGCTTCTCCTGGAGTTCGTCGCGGAGCTCTTCGAGGGCGGCGATCTGTACCTCGGTCGGCAGCGGTCCGTCGTCGCTCGTCATCGTGCCTCCGGTCGATCGTACACGTGACTGCTCACGGGCGCCGTTCGGGGGCGACGGCCGTAACTGTTCGGCTACATCGATGTGGGCCGGCTGGGGCCGGCGGTGAATCGCCTCACTCGATCTGCAGGTCGCCGTTCCCGTCGCCGCCGGTGGCTCCGTCTTCCGGCCACTCGAGTTCGAACTCGACGCTGCGTTCGCCGGGGCCGTCTGCCGGGCCTTCGCGTTCGGCTTTCACCTCGAACGTGGGTTGTGCTGGCGGGTCCATGGTGACCGACTCGCTTCCCGCTTTCAGCGTGATCGGCTCGCCGCCGTCGAGTTTGTCGGCGACCGATCGGAGTGTCGCCGCGATCTCTTCCCGGGAACGGCTGGCCTCGGATTTGAAGAGCACTTCTTCGGGCATATCCACCAGTAAGGGCCCGATACGGATGAACTATCCGGTGGCGGGTGTCGAGCGGTCGAGTCCGCGCGCGACGGACGCTTACGCGGGATCACTTCGAGCGGCGAGCCAGCACCCCATCGCACCCATCAGCGGTCCCGGAAGCATCACGGCGCTTACGAGGCCGTAAAAGGCGACGCTGTCGGTCGGCGGCACGGTCCCCAGAACGAGCGTGTACCCGACGACGAGCGGAATCCCGACGAGCGCGACCGCGATTCCACAGAGGACGACGACGAGATCGATCGTCACGGCTGCCCACCCGACCGATCGTCGGTGCGTCGGCGTTCCCGATTCGGTGGCTGGATCGGTTCGTCTGCGGCCCTGACTGTCGTCGGTCTCACGTGGCTCCATCCTGCATCACGGGCGCTACTAAGCGCCGGCCGCAGTAGTCGCCACTCCCGCATATTTCTCGTGGGTTTATTTGGGACGTTCACCGCTTCGGCGGTCGGTCCCAACGATCTTGTTGTACCGCTGCACATCGCATCGCATGAAACGCGTCCGCCTCACTGTCCACCCGGGCGGCCTCGACCTGCCCGCCGCGTTCGAGGCCGTCACCGGCGCTCGGGAGCCGTTCGCCGAGGTCGAGGTCGTCAACTGGAACGTTGGGCCGCCCGACGCGGCCTTCCTCCTCCGCGTTCGTGGCGACCTCGATCGCTTCGAAGCCGCGCTCGCGACCGATCCCGCCGTCGAGGACCGTGAACTCGTGGCGATCGATTCCTCCGAGGGCTACTGTTTCGTGGCCGGCGTCGGTTCGAGCGATGCGCGGGCGTTGTGGGAACCGTTCGCTCGCGGGAGCCTAATGACGGTGCCGCCCGCCGAGTGGAACGGGGATGGCAGTTACACCTTCGCAGTCGTCGGTCGAGACGCCGACATCCAGGCCGCCGTCGAGGCCGTCCCCGATGTCGTCCGCGTCGAAATCGAATCGGTCGGCGGCGAGCGACTGGCGGCGGACAGCGTCGTTCGCCGACTGACGACGCGCCAGCGCGAGGCCGTCCAGCGGGCGATCGAACTGGGGTATTACGACAGTCCGCGTGAGGCGACCGCCACGGACGTCGCCGATGCTCTCGGCTGTGCGACGTCGACTGCGGCGGCTCACCTTCGGAAGGCGGAGGCGACGCTCGTCTGCGGGCTGTTCGACGGCTGAACGACTTCGGAGTGTCCCCTCGCAGGACGAGTGGACCGGTGATGGGTCGACCGCGGTTAGGTCGCCGTTCTTCACGCCGTCGACACCCTGCCCACGGGCCCGAGCGTCACCCTTCCGAAGGCACCTGGCGGCCGCCGGCCGATTTTTCGTCACCCGTCTTCGCGACCCAAAGTTGTCATTCTGCGAGAAAATAACCATAGGTTCTTATAATTATGTATGGGTATGAATGACTGTCACGCCAGATTGGCACTGCGGATTTCGGACACGACTCGATTTTGGTCGGTCCGGCTGTGCCGGTGGCCGTGATCCCCTGGCTGAGAGTCATGACACGGAACACAGACGCCGACGACAGCACGCATCGCTTCGACCGCCGAACTGTGATGAAACTCGCGAGTGTCGCGGGTCTCGAGGCAGTGTTCGGAACCGTCTCCGGGACGGCCGACACGTCGGGCCCCGGCCCGATCGACCCGGATCGCGAACCGCCGTGGGACGCCCGCGAGGGGGCGCCCGATCGGTGGGTGCGCGACCGCTGGTTCGTCGCGTTCGACGCCGAACCACGGGCACGCGGCGGCGGTCCGAGCACCCAGGCGAACGAACGAGCCCAGTTCCGCGCCGACGTCCGGGCCGAGGGCCTCGGCGTCACCGAGCGCCACGACTTCACTCGCCTGTGGAACGGGCTCTCGGTGACCGCCGAGTTCGGCGACGCCGTGGCGATGACGGCGCTCGACAGCGTCGCCGCCGTGTACCCCGTCGCGATCGTCGATCGCCCGGAACCCGCGGACGCCTCGCCAATGCTGGAGACGGCCCTGTCGATGACCGGCGCCGACGCCGCCCAGTCCGAACTCGGGTTCACGGGGGACGGGCGCTCGGTCGCGGTGATCGACACCGGTATCGACTACAATCACCCGGACCTCGGCGGGAGCGGCGACGGGTCGGTCGTCTACACCGCCGAGAGCGAGAGCGACCGGACGCTCACTGGTCCTGCGGGCGACGTCCACCCGCGGATCAGCCACGGCTGGGACTACGTCGGCGCGGGCTACGACGCGGGTGATCCGGGGGCGGACGAGCCGAACCCGGACCCCGATCCGATGGATCCGCAGGGCCACGGCACGCACGTGAGCGGTATCGTAGCCGCCGACGCGGCTGGCGAGGAGGGTGTGACAGGCGTCGCACCGGATGCGACACTCGGCGCGTACAAGATCTTCGACACGGGCTCTAGCACCGCCGAGATCATCGTCGCCGCGATGGAGGATGCCTACGCGGACGGGATGGACGTCATCAACATGTCCCTCGGCGCGAGCCTGCAGTGGGGCCAGGCGTACCCGACGACGGCGGCGAGCAACGAACTCGTCTCGCAGGGCGTCGTGGTCGTCAACTCCGCGGGGAACGAGGGGGAGATGGGCGCCTGGAGTATGAGCGCGCCGGCGAACGCCCACGACGTGATCAGCGTCGCGAGCGCCGAGAACACGCATCTGACGGCCAACGGCTTCGAGGTCGACGGCATAGACGACCCGGTCCCGTACCTCGAACTCTCCGGAGCCGAGCTACCGCCGACCGAGGGTGAGTCGGCCCCGCTGGCGCTGCCGGCACAGAGCGAGATCGGCGGCGAGACGGGCTACTTCGGCTGCGACCCGGCCGACTTCGCCGACTTCCCCGAGGGCCACGTCGCCCTGATCCAGCGCGGCCACTGCGCGTTCGCCCAGAAATACGAGAACGCCGTCGCTGCGGGTGCGACGGGCGTCGTCATCTTCAACAACGTCGCCGGGCTGTTCAGTGGGACGATCGCAGACGCGGGCGTCGAAGGTGTCTGGGGGGCCGGGATCAGCGACACCGGCGGGGCGGCACTGGTCGACTTGCTGGAATCGGGCGAGACGGTCACCTTCGATTTCACCGAGGAGACGTTCACGGTTCCGAACCCCAACGGCGGGCTGCTCTCGTCGTTCTCCTCGTACGGCCAGGACGTCGAACTCGCCTTCGGCCCGAGCGTCACCGCGCCCGGCGGGCTGATCACGTCAACCTATCCACTCGCACAGGGCGGCTACGCAATGCTCTCGGGCACGTCGATGGCCGCGCCGCACGTGGCGGGCAGCGTCGCGTTACTACTCGAGGCCGAACCCGACCTCGACCCGCTCGACGTCCGCGACCGCCTGCAGAACGTGGCCGAGCCCCAGCCGTGGTCGCTCGCGCCCGACATCGGCGCCCTCGACCACTCGTTCCGACAGGGCGCGGGCATGATCCAGGTCGACGACGCGATCACCGCCGACCAGCGCGTCACCCCGGGCCAACTCTCGCTGGGCGATGGCACGGCGGCTGAAGCGACGGTGACGCTCACCAACGACGGGGAGGCCGACATCACGTACGAACTCGGGCACGCGGGGTCCGTCGGTACTGCCGTCAACACCTTCTCGCCCGGGTTCTACCTGCCCGGAAGCAGCGTGTCGGGGCCGAAGACCGTGACGGTGCCCGCCGGCGAGTCGGTCTCGGTCGACCTGACGATCTCGGCGCCGGGGTACGGACTCCCGAACCACCAGTACGGCGGCTACGTCGCGTTCAGACCGACCGACGAGGTCAACGACGTACTCCGGATCCCCTACAGCGGCTACGAGGGGGACTACCAGGACCTCCCGCTCTTGGGCTACTACGCCGCGGCCGACGACTTCGTCGTGCAGGAACCGCGCTTCCAGGAGTCACCCGACGACCCGGACGCCGTCGCCGCCGTCGAGGCCTTCTTCGGCCACTACCCGCAGGAACTGCACGTTACGGCCGTCAACGAACGGACTGGCCAGTCGTTCACCGTCCTCGAACAGGAATATGCACCGCGGAGTCCCGACCCCGAAACCTACTACGAGTACGTCTGGGACGGTCGGACACGGGCCGGAGAGAGCGACAACCGACGACCGGTTCCGCCGGGGACGTACACCCTGACCGTCGAGGCGCTCCGCGCGCTCGGCGACCCCGAGAATCCCGACCACTGGGATACGTGGGAGTCACCGACGTTCCGCGTCTCGCCACCCGGCAAGCGCGCGCCTGCGACGGGTGAGGCCGCTTCTGGGCTGCCGGCGGACGAGTAATGTCGGCGCCGTAATCTGTCGGTCGTTGGTACGACCCGCCGTTTTCGTCCGTGTCTTCGTCCCGACCCGCGAAATCGCGACCACCAGAACAGATTTGTAAACACAAACACAAACACAAACCATGGGGACGAAGACGATCGGTATCAGGGAGGACGTCTACGACCGATTGCGGGCACGAAAGCGCGAGGACGAGAGCTTCACTGAACTTGTCGACCGGCTGATCGACGAGACCAGCACCGACTGGCGGGAGACGTTCGGTCGGCTCGCGGACGAGGAAGCGGCCGAGCTGGACGCAGCCGTCCGGACGTCCCGGGAGCAGACTGGGAGTGGGTACGCAGCGCGCCAGCGGGACGCGATCGACTCGTTCGAAGCGGGAGTAGACGAATCGTCCGAGGACGTCGATGACACGTAAACTCCTGGATACGACGTTTCTGATTCACCACTGGGGTGGTCACGACGACGTGGCCGCGTACCTCGAATCGCAACCGGAGGGTACGTCCTACCTGACGACGACGCTCAATCTCAAAGAGATCGCCGTCGGCCGACAGCTCGTGGGCAAGTTCGACGCAGCGGAGATCCGACGACAGTTCGAGTGGGTCGAAACCGTTCCGATAACGGCGTCGATCGCGTGGGAAATCGCTGCGCTCGAGGCGCCGTTGTACGCTGACGACGACGTTCAGGGTGACAGGATCAACTCACTCGCGATCGATGCGGTTGTTGCCGGGGCAGCGGTCGAGCTGGACGCGACGATCGTGACGAAGAACGACGCGGATTTCGACGCGCTCGACGTTCCCGTCGAGTCGTACTGACGTCGAACCGATCGCTCGTCAAGCACTCGATCGGATTCTGTTCGTCTACGCCCGGGACCCTACCGCGGACGAACCTCCTTCCTTTTTGTACCGACCGTGCCAGATGGCGCATAGACGATGTCCCGTTCCTGGCGTGAAGCGACCGTTCGTTTCCCGATTCGGGCCCAGCGTCGCGGGGTGGCCGATGAGCGGTGAGCGACCGACTTCGTCCGACACGGGGTCCGGGGCCGACGCCGCCGACTCCACGACGGCCGCCGATTCCGACGCAGCTGCGTACCCCGCGTCAGCCGAAGACGTCGCGTCCACTTCCACGTCCGACCGCGGGCCGACGCCGCCCTCGGAGCGGATCGTTGGCCTCGACGCGTTGCGCGGGTTCGCCCTGCTGGGGATCCTGATGGTCAACATCTGGGTGTTCGCGATGCCGGAGGCGGTGCTGGGGAATCCGACCGCCTACGGCGACTTCTCGGGGGCGAACTGGTGGGCCTGGTTCGTCTCGGACGTCTTCTTCCGCCAGAAGTTCCTCGCGCTCTTTACCTTCCTCTTCGGCGCGAGCGTCGTGCTGTTCACCCGGCCGGACGAGCGAGGGGGGCGGCCGACGCTCGAACTCCACTACTGGCGAACGGGCTGGCTTCTCGTCTTCGGACTGGCCCACGCCTACCTGCTGTGGTACGGCGACATCCTCGTCGCCTACGCCGTCTGTGGCTTCTTCGTCGTCCTCCTGCGGGATCTGCCGGCGAAGACGCTGGCGATCACCGGGGTTCTCATTCTCGCGATCCCGTCGGTTACTGAGGTGCTCGCCGGCCTGTCGATCGAGCCCGGCGCGACGTCGACGGCGTGGCAGCCAGCGTGGTCGGTCCTGGAGGCCGAGATCGACGCCTATCGGGGCGGGTGGCTGGCGCAGTTCGACCACCGCCTTCCGACGGCGATCCGGCGCCAGACGACCGGCTTTCTCGCCTACTCTGTCTACCGCGTGAGCGGCTCGATGCTGCTCGGAATGGCCCTGTTCAAGTGGGGCTTCCTGACGAACGACCGGTCGGTTCGCGAGTATCGCCGGCTCGTCGTCGGCGGTGGTATCGCCGGCCTCACCGCCGTCCTCGCCGGCATCTGGTTCATCGAGTCGGCCGACTGGTCCTACCGCGCCGGCATCTTCTGGCGGCAGTTCAACTACTGGGGCAGCTTCGGGCTCGCGGGGGCGTACATCGGCCTTGTAATGCTGTGGAGTCGCTTCCGGCCGGACGGTGTCGTGACCCAGTCGCTCGCCGCGGTCGGGCGGACGGCCTTCAGCAACTACATCTTCCAGACGGTGCTCGCGACGTCGATCTTCTACGGCCACGGATTGGGACTGTTCGCCCGGCTGTCGCGGGTCGAACTGCTCGGCGTCGTCCTCTGCATCTGGGCGATTCAGGTGCCGGTGTCGGTACTCTGGCTCCGGTACTTCCGGTTCGGTCCGCTGGAGTGGCTCTGGCGAACACTGACGTATCGGAAGGTGCAGCCGCTTCGTGCGGATCGGACGGGCGAGTGATCGAATCGACGCCAAATCTATTCCTTCGTTCGGCTCGACGACGGTAGTATGAGTGCGGTTTCCATCACGCTCCAAGGCGCGGACGCGTCCACGATATCGCGGATCGAGACGTTACTGGCCGAGAACGGCCTGCCAACGGCGGACGTGCGGTCGAATCCCAGCCACTTCTTCCTCGCGTTCGACGGCGGCGACCGGGTCGGCGTCGGCGGACTGGAACGATACGGCGACGCTGGGCTCCTTCGATCCCTCGTCGTCGAGGAATCCGCACGCGGCCTCGGCTACGGGACGGCGATCTGCGACGCGCTGGCGGATCGTGCGCGGGCCGACGGCGTCGAGACGCTCTATCTACTCACGACGACCGCCGAGGATTTCTTCGCGGCTCGCGGGTACGAGCCGATCGATCGCGACGCGGTCCCCGAGGTGATCCGCGAGACGCCGGAGTTCGCCGACCTCTGTCCCGCGTCGGCCGTCTGCATGCGGCGGTCGCCGGAGACGTGACGTGAACGTCGCTGTCGCCCTTACCTCTCTTCCTCGGTGCTCGCCGCCGTCTCCGGCATCACTAGCGTGAGACCGACGACGACGGCCATGATCGCGGCCAGGAGGAGGTAGCCCTCGTCGAAGTAGCCGTTGTCGCCGAGGACGCCGAAGACGACCGGGCCGGCGGCGCCGAGGGTCGCCGTCGTCGTCCGGACGACACCGAGGCCGGTCCCCTTCCGTTCTTCGCTGAACGCGTCGGCGATGAACGACTGCGTGACGGCGCCGGAGCCGAGCATCGTGCTGATCAGCGCTGTCGTCGGGACCAGCAACCAGAACCCGGAGACGAACGGTAAGATCGCGAGGCCGACCGCCGGCGGGGCGAGGACGGACACCAGTGCGCCTCGCATCCCGATTCGGTCGTAGGCGGCGCCCGCGACGGGTTTGACGACGACACCGACTGCGAAGAAGAAGCTAAAGAGCAGGCTGGTGGTGGCGGGAGAGAGCCCCTTCACCGTCTCCAGGTAGATGGGATACAGCGCCGTCACCGACTGCCAGATGAAGATGTACAGAAAGAGGATGACCGTCATGAACCCGAGCGAGGGGTCGCGCAACTCACCGAAGACCGCCAGCGTCTCTCGGAGGACGCCCTCGTCCGAGTCGGCTCCTGTCGCGTTGTTCGCCGCTGGAGCGTCGGGATCGTGGGGACCGTCGCCGTCGGTCGCGGTGTCGTGGCCGTCCATCGATCCAGGTCCCGTCGCCGGGACGACGAGGAAGAGTGCGAGGGCGCCGACGAGCAACAGCGGGGCGACGAAGCCGAGGCCGGCCTGCCAGGCGACCGCGGCGGCGACGGCGACTGCGATCGGTGGCAGGATCGTCTGGCCCACGTCGCCGGTCGCCATCGTCACGCCGAGGGCGCTCCCCAGCCGGTCGGGGTAGAGCTTCGAGAGGATGGTGATCCGCGCGATCGGGTACATCGAGTGACCGAGTCCCCAGGCTGCGACCGCGCCGAAGAGGACGATCGGCGTCGGTGCCGTGACGACGAACCCGAGTGCGACGGCGACGATGGCTGCTCCGGTTGCCATGACCGCCCGTTCGCTGTACCGATCGGCGAGGAGCCCGCTCGGCAACTGCCCGACCGCGGCGAACAGCCAGAGGACACTCACGAGGAGGCTGGCGACCGAGAGGCTGAGTCCGTAGGTGTGCCGGAGATCCTGCAGGAGTACCGGGAAGATCATTCGGGCGCCGACGAACAGTCCCCACGTGCTCGCGACCACGGCCAGCGACGGACCGCGCCCGTCCGCCCACAGGGCCCGCGCCTCCGTCGTCAGCGTTCCTCGGACGTCCATACGAGAAGTCGTAGTGGCCGCTCCGGCGCGCTCGTTTGTAAGTGACTCTTCCGCGGTTCGGCTTTCCGCTTCCCAGGTCTCGACGCCGTGATCGTCGTGCGGCCGTCTCGCACCCTCACGCCCGTTCGCGCTGGACGAGGACGACGCCGCCGACGACGAGCGCACCGCCGAGGAGGGTCACGACCGTGATCGGCTCGCCGAGGACGGCCGCGCCGAGGGCGACGGTGACAGCAGGCTCTGCGGCACTGATGATACTTGCTCGACTCGCGCCGATTCGTTCGAGGCCGGCGAAAAAGGCGAGGACGGGGATCGCGGTCGCGACGACGGCGATCGCGATGGCAACGCCCCACGCGGTCGCGTTCGCCGGAGCCGCGAGGGTGTCGGTCGCGAGGCCGAAGGCGACGAAGCTCGCGGCCGCCGCGGGGAGGACGAACGCCGTCAGCGTCTCGGCGTCGACGGATGCGAGCGTCCGCTGGCTCACCAGAATGTATCCCGAGTAGACGATCGCCGCGCCGAGTACCACGAGGACGCCCCGCGGATCGGCTCCTGCGGGGTCGGCGCCGGTGATGAGTGCGACGCCGCCGAGCGAGCACCCGAGCGCGGCAAGGAGCGTCCCCGTCACCCGGTCGGGGTGGGTGAGGAGGACGAACCCGACGACGAACGCCGGGTAGGTGAAGAGGACGATCCCGACCAGCCCGGCCGTCATGAACTCCAGCCCGAGGAAGTAGAGGCCGCTCTGGGCTGCGTAGCCGACCGCGCCCAGCCCGAGCGCGACGGCGAGCGTGCGCCCGCGGAGCAGCTGGAGTCGACCGCGGTACCACAGGATCGTCCAGAGGAGGATCGAGGCGATGGCAAAGCGCAAGGCGAGCACCGACGGAATCGAGAGGCCGGCGTCGGCGGCGAGGACGCCCAGCACGCCGAGCGTCCCGAAGCCGACGGCGGCGGTGAGGACCAGCCCGATCCCGACCGTCTCCTCGTCCATGCACGCTGGCTGTCCCGCTGGCTCATAAACGGGGTCGGTTCGCGACGACTCTCGCTTCGCGCCCGTCGCACGCTGGTGATCGGCGCGTTCCACCGGATCGAAAAAACGGGGACGGGGGCGAGCCGCCTCGCCGCGGTTACAGGCGTTCTCGAAGTTCGCCGATGCGTTCTTCGAGCGTATCGATCGCATCAGTGACTTCCTGACGAGCGGTCTCGCTCATCTCGTCGGCTTCGTTCGCGGCCGTCTCGAACGTGTCTCGGACGCGTCGAAGCGCTTCGTCGGTGGTATCTGAGTCACTCATGCTGCACGCGGGGTGTGTGACTCGTCGCTCATAAAATCACGTGGTTGGTGTATTAATAGCGCTTATTTTCACAATGGAGAGATGAACGTCGACGGCTCGAACAGGTTCGGTGGGACAGTCCGTGACCTTTCGGCCCTGAGGGCGCGTCCGTGTCGACGATGCAGTAGCGGTCGTCGACTTCGAACCGGCGCTTCGAGAGTCGTGTGAATCGGCTCTGGTGGTCGGGGCCGACGGTCGATTATTCGCCGTCGACGTACGAGAACAGTCCCTCGAGTGCAGCGTTTACGACGTCAGGCGTGAGGTGTCCCTGTCGAAATTCGACGTCGCGCTCTTTCGGTGAGTGCGTCGACCAGGGAAGGATGTAACTTCGTCGTGGGGTACCGCCATCGATCCAGTCCTCGTCGGATAGTGGGATGGCTCCGTCGTGCCCACTCGTCGAGAGTGCGAGCGTGATGTACTGTTCGTCGTCGAACGGGTGCGATCCGTTGTTCACGACGACCCACGGTCGACCGGCGTCCGGATCGGTCTTGAACGGATCGCGACACCAGACGACTGCGCCACGGTCGTGCGTCATTCGTGGTCTCGTGCTCCACTCCCCTCACCAGTTGATTCGTCTCCATCGGCTGGGTCCGCCGCGTGGGCGAGCCACTCGCTTCGGTCTTCGAATCCGAAGCGCTCGTCGAGACTGGCCGTGATGCGGTGGAGGGCGGCCGCATCGTAGAGCCGATCTCGATCGTCGGTGATCGCCCAGTACGATCCCCGGTGTCGGACGAGGTCCTGTTCGCGGAGTCTGACCAGCACCGGCCCGATCGACCCCTGGGCGATTCCGACTCGATCGGCGATCTCGCCCGCCTTCCAGGCGCGATCGTCGCGGGCTGCGAGGAATGCGAGGACCCGCTCGCCGTTCGTGGGCTCCTCCCACGTGTCGGGATCGGTTTCCTCGAACTGCTCGATGTCGATCGACATGAATAGCACTTCGTCGTCCAGTGTATTGGGTGTATTGGAAAACCTACGGTATCTTGTGTATTGGGTCGATCGAGGTAGCTGTTCCCTCTGCTTGACCCACGGGAGGCCGTTCTCGCCAGTTATTCACGGACGCAATGCGTCGGAGCCGCCGTATTTTCGAGCGATCGTCCGTTTCCTGTCGATCCAGCCGATAGAGAATGTAACAACTATTGGGATTGCAGTCACGACATTCTTGTAGATGAGCACGCAGTCGGGATGGATCGCTCCCGATCACGTCGAGCTAGTCGGTATCGTCGTGATCGGACTGATCTTCCTCGCGATGGCGCTCCAGCGCCTCGACGACCCGACTAGCAGGCAGGGAATCGCCACGATAATCGGCACGTTCGGAGTATTTCTCCTGTTTCTCTGGTATCTGTACGCCAAACCGACATCAGAACTGACGCTGCCCCCCTGTGGCTCGGCGTGAGTCTCCTCGTCATCGTCGGTATCATCGCCGGCGCGGTGCTCTCTGCCAACAGGCCGATCGACCGGGAACTGGTCGCCAATTTCGCTCCTGCCCTCGCGATCGGTGTCGTACTGGCACTCGTCTACGTCGCCCGATCGATGCTGGACCGCTGATCACGAACCGACAGCGAGCGGCGACTATGGTTGGCTCTGGTCAGGGATTGGCTCCGTCGATTCGCTAGTAAGCGGGAGAGATGGAAGGTCCCGTATCCTGTCGAGTACCAACCGGAGTGCGTTAGTTGCCATGTATCCGGGTCTTCGGCCAGACAGGCGAGGCAATCGACCTGCGATTCAGCGTCGTTCCATCGGCGTCGCGACTCCTCCCCTCAAGATTGGTGTTCGTTTCCTTCTGGGGTTTGGTAGGCAGGCGCTCGCCAAACTGCCGTACTGCCCGATACCCGACGAGCGCACGCCCTGGTGTCAACCAGTTAACCACAGGTTCTTACGTGATGGCGATTAACACTGGTGTATGAGCGATGCAGACGATGTCGCCGATCTGGGTCGGCGAGCGATTCGGACCTCGCGAACGGAGGCCCTTCGAGAGCGGATGCGAGCGGTGATCGACGACCACGACCGAACGGTCGACCTGAAGGCCGTCAGGCAGGAAACGAGCGGCGGTGACTCCCTTCAGTCGATCGTCGACGACGGCCGATCGGAACGGGTCTAGGCGATTCACTCGAGTCGTTTCTTCTGAACGCGTCTCGCGTAATCGATTCTATCGGACACGACCGGCGGAGGTTTATATGCGATCGTGCCCAACAATCGTTTAGGAACGCCCCGCCGACCACGTCGCAACCGACTCCACTCCACCCCAGTCCAATGAGTACCGACACAGGTGACACGCCCGAATCGACGGCCATCCACCTCACCTACGAGGACGAGCGGTGGGTGGCGACCGACGAGGGGACCAACGTCAGTGCTCGCGGAAAGACCAGAACGGAGGCACTCGCTGCTCTCGACGCGAAACTGGCGGGGGACTCCAACACCGTCCCAACCGAGGATCCGTTGTTTACCGCACCCTCGTTTTCGAGCGGGCTAGACGACACCTCCGTCGACGTCGATGCCGCGCTCGACCGAACGGCCGACTCGGACCGATGAACGACTCCACCGTCGATTTTCACCCACTGTTCGTGGATACCGGCCCGCTTTACGCCCGATTCGATTCAGCAGACAGACACCACGACCGAACGGTCTCCGTTCTCTCGCGCATTCGCGAGGGCTCACTTCGGTATCGACCACTGTACACCAGCCGGTACGTCCTCGGCGAATTGACGCGGCTGTTGTTGTACAATATCGGCCACACCGCCGCGTCGACGGCGCTTTCGACGATCCGAAACAGCGACCTGTTCGTCGTGCTGTCAGACGAACAGCGCTCCTTTCAGGCCGCGTGCGAAACGTTCGCTCGATACGACGATCAAACCATCTCACTCGTCGATCACCTTTCGGCTGCACTGGCAGAGACGCACGATATCGACCACGTGTTCTCGTTCGACTGTGACTTCGATACGCTCGGATACGTCCGCGTCCCAGACATCCACTCCTGATCACCCACCGCGGTGAACGCGTGCCACGGTGTAACGACGTGATGCCCGCTTGGCCAGTGGCTTCACGTATACTCTCGAAAACGGGACGACTACTGCATGGTCTTCGAGTCGGCACTTGCGGAGTTACGCGAGTCGGAGCAGGGCGTCTTTGGCCCGACGTCCTTTCGCGGCTACGTCGACCGCCACGGGATCGAGGCGGGGCGGACGCCGCGACACATCTCCGTGGATTCGCTCGCGGATCTGGATCCGGAGTTGCGAGACGAGGACGTGATGGTCCTCCGGATGGGGTCGACGCCCGACGGCCGCGGGACGGGCTTCGTGCTGGTCGAGGCTCGCGACGGCGTCGGAGAGTTCTTTCTGGAGGACGAGGCGCTCTTCGGCGGGGTCGAGGCGACGTCGATGGACGGGCCGGTGGATCGGGAGCGGCTGTTGAGCTTCGAGTTGCTCCCTTCGCTGTCGGAATCTTCACTCGTGAACCTCGGACTGGCGTCCGGCGTACTTTCGGAGGCTCTTGATCTCGATCGGACGGGGGCGCTGGCACCGCCGGCGACTGGCCAGTCGACGTTTTCGTTCGACGTGCGTCCGCGGAGTGACCTGCCGGAACCGGTTCGGCATCGATCGGGCCAGGTCGAGATCGACACGCTGTTCGCCGAACGGCGGGACGGCGAGCTGGCGCTGTTCGTCATCGAGGCCAAGACCGGTCCGCGGGCGTCGCTCGCGAAGCACAAACTGGTGTACCCGCTGCTGGCCATCGCCGACTCGGTCCCTGCTGAGATCGAACTGGTGCCGGTGTACCTGCGATGCCGGCGGGCCGAGGGACAGGTTCGGTTCGATGTCGCCGAATGCTCGTTTCCGGATCTCAGGGAACGGGTCGGCGGGGTGGAGGAATTGTCGAGTTGTCGTGAGCGGGCGATCAAGTTGGAACTGGGGGCGTGAGGAAGATATTGGCTTTCAATTCCGGGTTTCCGTGGGCAGACCCACTCGCATGACTGCAATCTGGGGCGGTTGCGTCCACTGGTACGAGCGCGTCTGGAAGTCAACCTCTGACTTCGGAATTTACTAAATCTATGCCGGGAAAATGGCTTTGATATTCCTACCATAGTACAGAATTGCCAAATATTATAAGACAAATTGCCTATCTAGCCGAATATTATATGGCTCGGATGACTGCCGAACGATTTTTCGGTGGGGTCGACGGTCGGCTGTCGTATCTCCACTCTACGCTCCAGCACATTTCGGAGTCAACGCCGTCTCACTCCGACCTTCAGGCCTGGGTTCAACAGCAGACGCCTGCGGGATCGTCACAGGCTATCCGCCGGAATATTGCGTTTCTCGAGCAGATCGATCTGATCGAGGAGGTTGATGGACGCTACCGCCCGACGAACAAGGGCGAGGTGTTCTGGCAACGGGACGAACCGCTCGTGATGTACGAAGGGCTGGCGACGAACGTGGACGGCTTTCGGGAGATCTGTCGCGCGATCTCGAGCGGCGCACGAACCAGTTCGGCGATTCGGGACCAACTCAAGCAGGCGTTTCCGGACTACGAGCTTTCGGACGGGGTCATCGCGAAGCATCTGGAGTGGTTGCGGGCTCTCGATCTGGTCCCTGAATCGGATGGTGTCTACTCCATCCCGATCGAGGACGGCAACTTCAGAGTCGGGGAGATGTACAACCGGTGGTTCATCCACGATGTGTTGAAAGGCGAACGGTACAAGGGAATCGCGACACCGAGTGCGCTGGACATAGTCATGCTCTTTACCGGCGAATCGGGGTCGGCGTACGGCTACGAGGACACGTTCCTCCCGGACGACCGGTTCGTCTACACGGGCGAAGGCGTCGAGGGCGATATGACGATGGACGGCGGCAACGCGGCGATTCGCCACCATCGGGAGAACGGCGAATCGCTCCACCTCTTCGAGTCGACGGACATGCCGTGGCTGGTCACCTATCTCGGCGAATACGAGTACGAAAAGCACGTCATCGACGCGCTTCCGGACGAGACGGGCACCGACAGGGACGCGATCCGCTTTACGCTCGCGCCGGTCGGCGGGACGGATGTGGAGATTGCAGAAGGGTCACCGGAATCGCTCTCGTTGGATCACCTCTACGAAAAAGCGAAGCAGAGCTCCCCGACGGTCCGCGGCGACGAATCGAGATCGACCACGACTGCAACTCGCCGATCGTACCAGCGCTCTCGGATTGTCCAAGAGTACGCGCTTCGCCAGGCCGACGGCGTGTGCCAGGGCTGCGGCGACGAGGCGCCGTTTCTCGACAGCGGCGGCGAGCCATTTCTGGAGGTACACCATCTCACCCGCCGCAGCGACGGCGGTCCCGACGATCCCGATAACGTGATAGCTCTCTGTCCGAACTGCCATCGGCGCGTCCACGAGGGGCGAGACGGCGACGCATTCAATCGGAAACTGAAAGAAGAAGAGGCGAACCGCGACCGCTGAACGGGATTGCTTCGTCTTGGTTAGCTCTGCCCCGCCTGCCGTTTCACCCGATCCGAAAACTCGGAGAGATTCATCGCGGCGGCACAGTGCGGACAGCAGTACCGAACGGCGTGCCTGTATTCGGCCTCCAGCACCTCCGGCGGCTCGACGTCTACCCGAAAGAGCCGCGATGGTGCCACGTTCCGATCACACCGGTAACACCCCTGGGAGCGAGGCGCATCGCCGGTCCCGTCGCGCGTCCGTTCGACGGATTTCATCCGAGGTCACCCCGGTCCGCCTCCACGAACCATGCGGTGACACTCGGCCCCCATCCCCGAAAACGAAGCTGAACGACGGGTAGCGATACGACTCTCTAAACCAGTGGCGTGCGAGACCTTTTTGTCTCGAAGGTGTCTTTCGGAACATGGCAACCAGGCTCTCGTCTGGAAGCCACGTCTCGGGTGCTAGGACACCCGGGGCATTTCCTCTTCGCGCATGCCCCCGCGACGTGATGGAGACGCGAGCTTCCGGGTTTGGATACGCGCCAATATGTAATATATCTACTGGATAGTGGGTGGATTTTGTGTCTGTGGCCGATTTTGTGCAGCCGCTTCTGGTATTCCTGGTCTCGCGGCGCCTAGGGCCATCTTTCGCGAAATGAATGCAGGTTTGGTTTTGGTCACGAATAACGGTGCGTCACTGCCCGTTACCCATCCAACCCTGTCTGCATTTGACGGCTGACCGGAACGCTCCTGCCGTCCGGATTTCACAGTCGACTCCCTACCGGCTTCTGGAGCGTGGGGAACGGTTATGCGAACCAAGGATGAACTGAAGCTAGCATGAGCAAGTCTGACCCGCCAGATGGCGATCAGCAGGCGGACGATCCCGAGGAGTCAGTCCACCCACTGAAAGCGGGCATCGACGCCGCGAAGGACGGAGACACGGCGTCGCTCGAAACCCATCTCGACGAAACGGAATAGCGGGCTTGCCGGGCCCTACGTCTGAAGCGCTTCTCTCACGGCTTCGAGCGATGTGAAGTGACAGTCGAGAGCTTCCTCGATAGCCCGGTCGATGGTTTCTAATTCCTCGTCTTCACCATCGCGGCCGTCTACGCCACTCATGATTCGAAATAGAGTATTACTCGTCCCCGTCAGTGTCCGCCATCTCTCTAACGGCTTCCCGATCCTTCAGCAATTGTGCTTTCGACTGACCGGTCGTTTCGACCAGATCGTCGACGGTCGGGATATTCGTTAGGGTCATTCTCGTCTCCAACTTCTTGGCGTACTACTGTATAGTTTTCGCCTCCTACACATGCTGGGAATACCTGCCTACTGCGAGTGTATATCGCAAACGTTCCCTCGTATCGACGATCAGTGGGATCACGACGGACCCGACAGTCAGACTCCACTCGTCGAGCGCTAGTCTGGTAATACTAACGCTTCTAACGGTACGACGCCCAGCGTGGCGTCTCCCCGTCGACCAAGACGAAGACCAGAAACCATCTGGTGTCTGGATCGATGGTTTAGTCTCTCACTTTCGATAATCGCCGAATCCCCTCACGCCCCGTTCATCTGCGGTCGTTCCCCAAGCGTGACCTCGACGGTCTGTTCCTGCCCA
The DNA here is from genome assembly GCF_000337515.1 of Halovivax asiaticus JCM 14624. GTDB lineage: Archaea > Halobacteriota > Halobacteria > Halobacteriales > Natrialbaceae > Halovivax > Halovivax asiaticus. The sequence continues at coordinate 99,596 of NZ_AOIQ01000014.1, read as the reverse complement.
TCACGGACGATGGTCAGTTCGATCGTGTCTTCGGGTGCCGTCTCGGTCAGCAAGTACGAGAGCAGGTCGTCCCGCGTCGACACCGACTGGCCGTCCACGGCGACGATGACGTCACCGCCGACGGGGACCGTCGCGCCGTCGACCTGCACCGACTGGTCCGCGCCCTGGAGGGCGTCGCTGGCGGGTGTCGCGCCGAGCACGCCGGCGACGTAGACGCCCTCGGTGACCGAGAGGTCGTTCGCCTCGACGATGGGCTGGGAGAGCGGGAGCGCCCGAACGCCGAGGTAGGGATAGGCGTACTCGCCGGTCTCGATCAGTTCGGGCACGATGCGATCGACGAGGGCTGCCGAGATCGCGAAGCCGATGTTCTCGCCGCCACCGGCGCGGTTGACGCCGAGGACGTCACCGGTGGCGCAGTCGACGAGCGGGCCGCCGCTGTTGCCCGGATTGATCGGTGCGTCCGTCTGGATCGTGTTGGGTAGTCGGCCCGCCTCGGTCGGCATCGAGCGGTTCACCCCGCTGACGATGCCCGAGGTGATGGTGCTTTCGAGGCCGTATGGACTCCCGAGTGCCGCCACGCGCTGACCGGGCTGGGGCGTCTCGTTCGCGACATCGAGCGGTTCGAGGGCGTCGGATGTGGCGTTCACCCGGACGACCGCGAGATCGGCGAACGCCGACGCGCCGACGACCGTCCCGTTGTGGAGGCCGCCTTCGCTGTCTCTGATGCCGACCGACTCGTTCTCGCCCACGACGTGCTCGTTAGTCACGACGTACGTCGCGTTTTCGCTCGTCTCGTAGACGAACCCGGAGCCGAGTCCCTGCCCGAGCTGGATCTGGACGATCGAGGGGATCGTCTCCTCGTAGAGGGAGACGTAGTTACAATCGGTGCGGTTTCGCGCCTGCTCGCCCCCGGACTGATTGTCCTGTGACTGGTTTGTCTGTCCTTGCGCCTGTGCTGCGGGCGAGTCACCAACCGCGTGCAGGTCGTCGCTCGCCGCTGTCACGCCACCGCTCGCCCGTGTCTCGTCGCCACCCACCGCCACTCCCGCGGCCGGAACGCTGGTGACCATCGCCAGGGTCACGAGGAGGAGCGCCAGGATTCGTATCCGATGCATACCGTATTGTCGCCACCGACGATTCAGAAATAGGGTCGGCCTGCGAACGGCCCGGCCGATCGCCGAGCCGAATCGTCCTCCGTGCCGGTCGCCGGGCCGAATTGCCGGCCGGAGCGGTCGCCGACTCGAAAGCTGCTCCCAGCAGATTTTTCAACAGGCCGATCGATTCCGGAACGTGACACTCGCGATCATTGCTGATTCTCACATTCCCGAACGTGAGGCCGACATTCCGGATTCGTTCCGCGAGCGTATCGCCGATGCCGAGCACACGATCCACGCCGGCGACTTCGAGACGCCGGCGGTGCTCGACGAGGTCCGCGACCTCGCGACGGCACTTACGGCCGTTCATGGAAACGCCGATCCGGCAGATATGGGACTGCCGTCGGTCGCCGAACTCACTATCGACGGCGTCACGTTTGTCGTGACACACGGGACGCTAAACCCGGTGGAAGCGGCCGTCTACGGTGACGACGGATTCGTCATGAGCGGCGAGGACTGGAACCGGGCCATCGCCGATACGGCTCGCGCCCGTACTCGCTCGTGGGACGGCGAGGGGGTTGTCGGCGTCGGCGGCCACAGCCACCGCGTCGAAGACGCCGTCTACGAGGGCGTCCGGGTGCTCAACCCTGGGTCCGTCACCGGCGCCGACCCTGCGGAGCGGGCGACGATGCTGACCGTAGAGGTCGACGAGGGCGCCATCGACGTGACGCTCCACGAAGCCTGACTCCCGTCGCTGACGTGCCGTGTTCGGTCCTGGTACACCCGGGCGGAACGATGTATCGACCTCGCTCGTGACTCTCGAGACTCCTGGCTCGTGGCCCGGTTTGGCCCATCGTCGAACTGTGCGGGGGACAGACACAAACCCACGCTAGACCGTTCCTGCGCTCCGTTTCCCACGTTCAGGGAACAACCGTCCCTTCTTTACCGCTCGTCTCCTCAGGATCGAGCATGAAGCGGCGCACGTATCTTGGCGCGAGCGGCCTTGGGGGGCTGTCGGCGCTTTCGGGTTGTCTCGAACCGTTTTCGGCAGCGACCGCCGACGAACCCGAGACTGCCGATGGGGCCGTCCTCCCCCCGCCAGACCAGACACGTGGAGAAGCCAGTCACCCGACGTATGGCGACGAGATCCCGTCCTACTCGGTCTCCGACGCCCTCTCCAGCGAACCGGTCTCCGACGAGGACTTCCGTGGCGAGCGCGTCCAGCTGTACACCTTCGTCTACACCAACTGTATCATGGGCGCGTGCCCGGGGCTCATCCGGTACCTCATCGAGATCAACGAGGGGGTTCGCGACGCGGGCTATCGCGACGAGGCGGCCTTCGCCCCGTTCACGTTCGATCCAAAGCGTGACACGCCCGAGATCCTCCGGACGTATCTGACCGATCGAAACGTCGACCCGTCGGCCGATGACTGGTTCTTCCTCCGTCCTGAGACACAGGAGGCGGCACACGAACTCCTCTTCGAGCGGCAGGGCGGCCGGTTCGGCCTGCCGATCCAGCAGGCGCCGGCAGAGGAGATCGCGGCCGAGGGCACGGATCCGGACGTCGAGTACGGGTTCACACACTTCGTGTTCATTTTGCTCGTGAACGAGAACGGGATCGTCGAACGGTCGTATCCGGGCGCGACGGATCGCTACACCCCGACGGACATCGAAGACGACATGCTCGCGGTCATCGAAGGCTAATCCATGAAGCGACGGGAAGCCATCGCCGGCGCGGCGAGTCTGGGCGTGCTGGGGGCGGGCGGAGCCCTGGCAGTCGGCGGCTTTCCCAGTTTCGGCTCGTCGTCGGACGGTTCGAACGAGAACCCACAGATCGACGAGCCGGTCACCGTCCCAACGGTCGACCTCTCTTGGAGCGACGGCGAGCCGGTCACGGTGCCGATCGCCGACACCGTAACGGTCCTCGAGTTCTGGGCGACGACCTGTACGGTCTGTCCGGACGCCGTCCCGAAGGTCACCGCGGCGGCCGAACGAACCGGCGACGACGTCGCGTTCGTCGCGATCACCGCGGAAGACGTCGGTCCAGACGACTTCTCCCCCGAGTACATCGAAGACACGTGGCGCGAGTTCGGCGGCGGCGAGTGGCCGATCGGCTACGGAACGTTCGAGGTGCAGGTCCAACTCACGTCGGCTGCGACGCCGGCGACGGCGATCATCGACGCCGACGGCGTGACCCAGTGGACGCACACGGGCATCGTCTCGACCGAGACCATCCTCGAAGAGATCGAGGCGGCCGGCGGCACGGTCAGGTGATCGACGCATGTGTCCCGACACTCCCCGACGCGCGACGGTCGACGCCCGAATGTGGACGTTGGTCGGGGCCCCGTCGACCGATGGTGGTGTCCGGCCTCACGCTGCGGCCACGCCGACCGATGGCGGGGTGAGCTACCGTGGCTGATCTCACGACGATCGGCGCGGTCAGCTTCGCCGTCTCCGCCGGCGTGTTGACGTTCTTCTCGCCCTGTGCGTACGCGCTCCTCCCGGGATACGTCGGCTTCTACGTGGGCCGTTCGGAGGGCGAATCCACGCTCGTCGGGTCCGTCGTTCGGGGTCTCGTCGCCGGGGCGGGTGCCGTCGTCGTGCTGGGCGCGTTCCTCGCGGCGACCTACGCCATCGGCTCTCGCGTCGCCGACGTCCTGTCCGTGGTCGAACCCGCGGTCGGCGTCGCGCTGGTCGCGCTCGGGATCCTGATCGTCTTCGATCGCGCCCCGTCGCTGTCGATCCAGCTACCCGAGCGCCGGACCGGCATCCTCGGCTTTGGCCTCTTCGGCGCCGGCTACGCCGCCGCCTCCGCCGGCTGCGTCGCGCCGGCCGTCATCGCCGTCTCCGGACTGGCACTCTCTGGCTCGGCGACGTACGCGCTGGCCGTCATCGGGAGCTACGTCGTGACCGTCGCCGTCCTCATGGTCTCGGTCACCGTCGCCGCCGGAACGGGGCTCTCGGCGGGCGGTGACTGGGTGATGGCCCACCGCGGCCGCCTCGAACAGGCTGCCGGCGTCCTCCTCGTCCTCGCCGGCCTCGGGCAGCTCTACGTCTACTACGCCGTCGACTTTTCGTTCGCGGGGCCGTAGACGGCCCTCTCCGCTGGTCCTGCTGTTCTCTACTGGACCTGTGAAACGGATCGGATCACGGTTCGTTTTCTACTGACGAAATGTGAGGAACGGCTCGATCGGCGGCACTTCGACGCGTGTCGGTTGGTCGGGACGCTTCGGTTAGTTCTCGTGAAAACAACGGGTTTCTTCTGCCGTGAATTCCCACCGTGCGGTATGTCAGACCGAGAGCACACCTGGGTTGTCCTGTTGGTTGCGGGAATGACTTTCACTGTCGTCGGGCTGACGCTGCTGGGATCGACCGTCTGGTACCTCCAGTACGGGGCACTGCTGGCCGGGTTGGTACTGGCTGCCCTCTCGGTGTACCAGCAGGTGGCTGAAACGACTCCGACATAATTCGATCGCTCCGCTCGTTTCGATCGGCCGTGCGGTCGGTCGAACACCCCGATCGATCGGTTACGGAAGCGATCGCGTCGAATTCCCGACGACGAGCAGGCTGCTCGTCGCCATCGCGACCGCGGCGAGTAGCGGGTTGATGAGGCCCGCGACGGCCAGCGGGATCGCGACCGCGTTGTAGACGAACGCCCAGCCGAGGTTCTGCCGGATGCGGCCGTTCGTCGCGCTCGCGAGGTTGAAGACGGCCGGCACGTCGCGCACGTCGTCGGTCGTGAGGATGGCGTCGGCGGCGTCGCCAGCGAGGTCGGTGCCGCTGCCCATGGCGATCCCCAGATCGGCCGCGGCGAGGGCGGGCGCGTCGTTACTGCCGTCGCCGACCATGGCCACGGTCCCGCGGGCGCTCAGTCGGCGAACCGTCTCGGCCTTCCCTTCGGGCGGGACGCCCGCGAACACCTGATCGATCGCTGCCACCTCGCGGTAACGGTCGGCGCTCGCCCCCTCGTCGCCGGTCAGGACGGTGACCGTCCGGTCCTCGGCGAGTACTTCGACCGTCTCGCGCCAGCCTGGCCGCGGCTCGTCGCCAACGGTCACGACGCCGCGAGCCCGACCCGACCAGCCGACGACGACCGGGACGTCGCCCTCTGCTCGAATCGACTCGACGTCTCCGACCAGGCCGTCCGGCATCGCCCACCCTCGCTCGTCGAACAATGCGGGGTGGCCGACGACTGTCGCCTCGCCCGCGACCATCCCGGAGACGCCGCGGCGGTGCGTCTCGACGTCGCTCGCGTCGGGTAGCGTCGCCGCATCGCCGACGGGCTCGTCGCGCTCCGCCACGTCACCAGTCTTGTCTTCCTCGCTTCCAGCCACGATCGCGTCGGCGATCGGGTGCGCCGAGTGCGCTTCGAGCGCGGCCGCTCGTTCGAGGAGCGTCGACGCAGCCTCGCCGTCCGCCGGGACCACGTCGCGGACCGTCATCTCGCCGGTCGTCAGCGTTCCCGTCTTGTCGAAGACGACGACGTCGGCCTCGGGGGCCGCTTCGAGGACGTGCTCGCTCGCCAGGACGATCCCGCGGTCGGCGGCCGCGCCGACGCCCGAGGCGATGGCGAGCGGGGTCGCGAGCCCGAGCGCACAGGGACAGGAGACGATCAGGACCGTGAGCCCGGCGAGAAGTGCGTCGGACGCCGCCGCGCCCATCCACAGCGAGCCGGCGGTCACGACGGTGGCGAGACCGAGCACCACCGGGACGAAGATCGTCGCCAGGCGGTCGGCCAGGCGCTGGACGCCCGGTGTCGCGCTCTGGACGTCCCAGAGGAGTTCGACGAGTCGGTCGAGCGTGCTCTCGGCCGTCTCGCCGACGGTGACGGTGAGTGGCGTGTCGGTGACGACGGTCCCGCCGCGGATGTCGTCGCCGGGGGCTTTCGTCACCGGGAGCGCCTCGCCCGAGAGCAGCGACTCGTCGACGGCGGCCGTTCCGGTCGCGACGGTGCCGTCGAGGGGCACCCGTTCGCCCGGCCTGACGAGGAGCTCGTCGCCCGGCTCGACGGCCTCGATCGGGACGGTCTCGAACGCCCCGGCGTCGGGCGGGGCGTCGTCCACGGCCGATAGCACTCGCGCCTCGCTGACCCGGCCTTCGGTCAGGTCGCGGACCAGGCCAAGCGAGCGACGTTTCACCCGCCCCTCGTACCAGGTTCCCGCGGTGACGACGAGGACGATCGCGACGGAGACGTCGAAGTAGAGGTGCGGGCCGCCGAGGGCCATCGCCAGTGTGCTGTAGGCGTACGCCGACAGCGCCGCGGTGGCGACCAGCAGGTCCATGTTCGGCCGGTGCGCCCGCAGGCTGACGACGGCGCCCCTGAGGATCGGATACCCCGTGTAGAACAGCACGATCGAGGTCATGAGCCAGATGTTTCCGTAGAGGTACGGCCCGACGAGGCCGCCCAGGCTCACCACGGGGTCGAATCCGAGGTACTCGGGGTAGAGGAAGATGGCGTACCACAGCATGACCATCATGCCGAACAGGCCGCCGAGCAGGAGCCGGCCGACCGTCTCCTCGCCGTGGGTGTCGCCGACGGTGCCGTCCCGATCGTGAGCCTCGTAGCCGTAGCCGGAGAGTCGGTCGGGGAGTTCCTCGGCGGTGACGCGCTCGGGATCGTACGCGACGCGCACGGTGTCGCTCGCGTAACTCGCCGTGGCCTCGCTGACACCCTCCACGCCCTCCGCTCGCAGTTCGAGGAAGGCTTCGCAGGTCGAACAGTGCATCCCGTCGACGGCGAGGAAGGTGTGTTCGCCGGCCCTGGCGTCGGAGACGGTGTCGCCGGTGGCCGTCTCCTGGTGGCCAGTGTCGGTTTCGGGGCCCGTCGATCCCGGCCGGTCGGCGTCCGTCGAACGAGCGGCTCCGTCGCGGTCCCACCCGTCCGGTGGCCCTTCGACCCGCTCGCGAACGCTCGTCTCGTCGACGTCGTCGAGATCGGAGAGCGCGCTCGCTACCTGCAGACAGCCGTCACAGCAGAAGTGGCCGGGAACCTCGTCGTCGGTGATCGGCGGGTCGGGAGTCGCCAGCCCACAGAGTCGACAGCTGCCAGCAGTAGTGCCGGACGACGTCGATGCGGAAGACTGGGTCACGTGTCGAGATCACCGTTTCCAGGGTGACTGCACCCCTGTTCGCCGGAACGACGGGCGACCGATCGGTTGGTGGGGCGGCACTTGCCGGGTCGGCCGGCGGGTTCAGTGAGCAGGCTCGGCCGTACTGGCGCCGGTCGGTCCCATCGCGATCCAGAGCGAACCGGCGATGAGCAGGACGTTGACCGCCGCGACGGCGCTGACGGTGCTCGGGCGGCCGAGGACGTACCAGAGCGCGGGGACGAGTGCGGCGACGGCGATCGTCGTGACGACTCGCGGGGCGAGCGATTCGAAATCCATACGCCAACTTGGCACGGGCTTTTATTAATATTGGCTTGAATTCCCAGAGACGTGGAACGGGGATGTCCGTTCATCTCGGTTCTATTCCACCCCCTACACATGAGCCAGCCAACCGACCCGCCTGGCACGCCGCCGGATAGCGCTATCGAACGGGAACTCACGCACGACGAGTTCGATCCGATCGGGACGGCTGTCCTGATCACGCTGTACTTTCTGATCCTCGTCGGCATGTGGCTCTTCACGTACTTCGTGGAGTTCCTCGGCAATGGACCGACAGTCGTTGGGGTGATCGGCTGATGGACATTCACACCTACGAGAAGGCCTGGCTCGGCGCCGCGCTGGTCCTGATCGTGTTCTTCATCGCGACGGTGACGTACGGCACGGTGGGTGCGGGCGTCGAGATGATCGACGACTCCGGCGGTACCGTCGATCCGAACAACCTCGCCGATCACGAACGGTTCGGCGACCCGGGCGTCGAGCAAGTGGGTGAGAACGAGTACGAGGTGAACGTCATCGCCTCCGCGTTCTTCTTCAGACCCGGCTCCGACCAGCGCGGGTTCGACCCGATTCGGGTTCCCGCCAACAGCACGGTCACGTTCTACGTGACCAGCAGCGACGTGATTCACGGCTTCTCCATCCCGGGGACGAACGTCAATACGATGGTCATCCCGGGTGAAGTCGCGGAACTCACCGTCGAGTTCGACGAACCGGAGACGTACGGTCTGCTCTGTAACGAGTACTGCGGCTTCGACCATCACAACATGGAAGGGACGGTCGAGGTCGTTCCCGAAGACCAGTACGACGGAGGTGACGGCCAGTGACGTCCTACATCGATCAGTTCCCCGAGGAAGCGCGCCTCGTGAAGGCCGCGATGGTCTCCGCGTTCCTCGCACTGGCGGTCGGGGCCACCTTTGGATTGCTCCAGGTGCTCCACCGGACCGGGATGGTCCGCGTGCTCTCCTCGGCTGATTACTACACCGCACTGACAGCTCACGGAGTGTTGCTGGCGCTGACGTTCACCATCTTCTTCCTGGTGGCCCTGTTCACCTGGGGGATCACCACCAGCCTCGATCGGAACCTCCCCAGCATGCGCTTCGCGTGGGGCTGGTACGGCACGATGGTCGTCGGTGCGCTCATGGCGGTCGTCGCCATCTTCGCCGGCTTTCTCACCGAACCGCCGACGCTGTTAGGTGAGGAACTGTCGGCGAGCGTACTATTCACCTTCTACGCGCCGTTGCAGGCACACCCGCTCTTTTACCTCGGGCTGGCCATCTTCGTGATCGGCACGTGGATCGCCGGCTACGACTGGTTCCGCACGTACTGGGCCTGGAAGCGGGATAACCCGGACGAGCGGACGCCGCTGCCGGCGTTCATGGCGCTGACGACGATGCTGTTCTGGTGGCTCTCCTCGGCAGGCGTCGCCATCGCCATCGTCGTCTTCTTGCTCCCGTGGTCGCTCGGGATCGTCGACTCGGTCAATCCGCTGCTCACCCGGACGCTCTTTTGGTTCTTCGGCCACGCAGTCGTCTACTTCTGGCTGATGCCGGCGTACATGCTGTGGTACATCCTGCTGCCGAAGCTCTCGGGCGGCAAACTGTTCAGCGATCCGCTCGCCCGCGTCGTCTTCGTGCTCTTCTTGCTTCTCTCGACGCCGACCGGGATCCACCACCAGTACATGGACCCCGGCATTGCGGAGGGATTCAAGTTCATCGTCATGGTGAATACGATGTTCCTCCTGCTGCCGAGCCTGCTGACGGCCTTCACCGTCGTCGCGAGCATGGAACACGGCGCCCGCCAGCGCGGCGGGACGGGCAAACTCCGCTGGCTCGGGAAACTCCCGTGGCGTGATCCCGTCTTTACGGGCATGGCGCTCTCGGGCCTGTTGTTCGCCGCGGCCGGCTTCTCCGGCATGATCAACGCGGGGATGAACATCAACTACCTCGTGCACAACACGTTCTGGATCGTCGGTCACTTCCACCTCACCGTCGGCACCGCGGTCGCGCTGACGTTCATGGCCGGCTCGTACTGGTTCATCCCGCAGGTGACCGGCAAGCCGCTGTGGAATCGGACGGCGGGACTCGTCCAGGTCCTCCTCTGGTTCCTCGGGATGGTGTTCATGTCGAACGCGATGCACCGTGCCGGCCTGCTCGGCGTCCCGCGTCGCACGGCCGAACCGCAGTACGAGAACTTTGCGTTCGAGGGCGCCATCGGCAGCGTCGGCGAACTGGACGCCCAGGTCGTCCTCGGCGGGACCCTGCTCGCGATCTCGACGATCATCTTCCTCGTCACGATCGTCATGACGATGCTCGGCGATCGCGGCGAAGTCCCGGATAACTCCTACGCCGGCACCCTCTCCGGCCCGGAGCACTCGCCGGCGATCCTCGACAACCTCAAACTCTGGACGGCGATCGCGCTCGTCTTGATCGTCCTCGCGTACTCGCTCCCGCTGGCGGCGATCGTCCAGCGTGGCGGGCTCTTCGGGCCCGGTATCGACGGCATTACCCGCGTCTTGCCGCCGATCGACACGATCGGCGGCCTCGTCGAGTGGGTGGTGGGCCGCTGATGCGGATCGACCCTGCCCTGTTGCTCGTCGTGCTCGTGCTGGCCGTGCCGTTCATCGTAGAACTCCGGACGGTCGCCGCCTGGGTCGGCATCGACCTGTCGCTCCTCCAGACGGCGATCATCGGCGTCGCGATACTCGGTGCGATCGTCGTCTGGGCGATAACGGGTGACTCGAACGGGAACGGGCCTGAGTCGCCTAGCTAACCACCCGCCGGATTCTCGGGCTCAATCTGCACACACGCACGGTCACTTTCTGACGCTGCTCTCCGCCAGTCGCTACTCCCCTCCACGCCGCGGCCGTCTTCTGATCGACCGAGCCACCGTCACGATCTCGCTACCGCTACCCTGCCTCACCGCCCGTCTGCGGCGAGCTGGGCGGCTCGAAGGTCGTCGACGCCGATCGAAATCTCGTCGAACGTCGTGGCGTACCTGACGGTCTGGCTGAAATCGGCTCGGATCACGACGCGACGTTCGACGAGGCCGGCACGCTGGAGTCGCTCGAGTTTTCGGTACACTGTCGAGGAAGAGACGTCACAGCGCTCCGCGAGCGTGGCGGCGGCCGTCGGTTCGTCGAGCGCCTCGAGGATTGCTCGACAGGTCGGGTCGTCGAGCGCCGACACCGTCGCCCGCAGCCGCTCGTCGCCGGTCATTGGTACCCCGAAAAATGGTGGGTGGGCGGACAACCGTGTCGCCGAACCTGTTCGGATCACGGTGCGCGTCGTCGGTCCGCGCGCCATTGGTACGCGCGTTCGCCGGCGTCCCCGGTCTCGAGGCCGTCGTCGATGGTGGCCACCCTGGACGCCTTCGAGGCGAATATGATCGGCGGAAGGGCCACCCCGCCGGACACCGGACGAACAGCTATGGCGACAGTCCAGGCCGACCGCACGCTCGACGCCCGCGAGATCGACGGCGAACCGTTTGCCGACATCACCGCGGAACTCGACGCGCTCGACCCCGACGAGACGTTCCTGCTGATCAATCACTTCGAGCCGAAGCCGCTGTACGCGGTGCTCTCGAAACGCGGGTTCGACCACGAGACGACGCAGGTCGCCGACGACGAGTGGCACGTCGCGATCACCCACGCCTGAGCGGCGTCGGCGCGGCGCCGTCTCCGGCGGGCCGCTCTCGGTCGACGTCTGTTCCCAGCGAAGGGTCGCCCTCGGACGACGTCCGTTTCCGACCCATATACGCTTCCAGCGGACGCTCGCGCTCGACTGCGGTACTGGCCGCGAACATGTTCGTCACCACCGGTAGCAGGCTTCGGCTCGTCCGTCTCCGTATGGCTGGATTTGCCAATCCGTTCGCCAGGGGCGACGACGGTGGCCTCTTCGACGACTACGACGAGTTCGTCCCGGACACGATCCCCCAACCCGGGCCCTTTCTGGCGGGACTGTCCGTGTTGACCGGTGACGACCACCTCGCCTTCCACCGACTCACGCGCGAGCTCTTCGAGGAGCGCGGCGTCTACGACATGACGTTCAACTACAACCTCGCCCGGCTGAACCTCGATACGCGCCACCCCGACGCCGGCTATCGCTACGCTCGGGAGCAACTGGACCCGACGGCGCTCGTCGCCGACGGAGATCCGTCCAATGCTGACGACTCGTGCCACCGCGCCGCCTCCCGCCGCCTCGACGACTCGTTCCCGACTGGCGAACTATCCGTCCTCCGCGCGGAGTTTACGCCGACGACGCCCTTCTGCCCGCAGTGTCACACGCTCGCCATCGGCTCGTTCCGGGCGTGGAACGGGCTCGCCGATCGCCACGAGTACGATCTCGTCCGCGTGCGGGCCCACCCGATGCATCACAAGAGCGAGTCGATCAACGAGGAACTCGCCGCGATGGAGGCGGCGTATCTGGAGACGGGCGACACGTCGGTGAGCGTCGAGGCCGGCGACGTGGATGGAGGCACCGACGATGGGATGGCGCCCGGCGAGACCGGAATGGACGGGATGTACGACCAGTCGACAGACCGTCAGCGAGACGTCGATGCGCCGTTCTGAGGCGGAGCGTTGCAGTCTTCGTTCTGATCCCACATCGTGCGCTGCTCGCACGACCGCGATCGGGCCGTCTGTCCGGCGGGCGATAGCGGTGGGTGAGCGGGTCGCCAACGAGCGTCGTGGCGGGGACTGACCGGCTCACTCCGCCGAGCGAGCGAGGCGTTCGCCGAACAGGATCTGGCCGAGGCCGTCGGGACTGTGGCGGTACAGCACCAGGCCCATGTTCGCGACGAAGAGCGCGGCGCCGACGCCGACGGTGATCCCGCCCGCGGTCGCAACACCCTCCGGCAGGGTGAGGAAATCGCTCGCGACGAGTGCGGCGGTCCCTCCGCCAAGGGCGACGGCGTCAGCGGCGGCGAGACGGTCGTCGTAGAGGTCGTCGATCATGGGTACGGGTTCGAGCCCCAGCCGGTCGCTGTAGCGTTCGACCCAGACGATGAACGGAACGACGTGGTAGAGCGTCCCGAGGACGACGAAGCCGACGAGGCCGAACGCGAGCAGGTGGACGCTTCCCGGTGCGCCGTAGCGCATCGTGTACGTGAGCGGGTCGTCGATCCACGCGGGAATCGCGAGGAGTGCCCAGGCGAGCATGGCACCGGCGACGACGGCGTAACGGGTGAGCATCGGCGTCCACGCGACCTGCGTCTCGACGAGGCGGCGAGCGAGCAAGACGCCGTAGGCGCCCACGGCGACGGCGACCAGCACGCCCCCGACGCGAGCCAGCGGCGCGTGTTCGAACAGCCGGCCACCCGCCAGCGCGAGCACGCCGACCGGATAGGCCACCGTCTCGAACCGGCGGATCCAGCCATCGACGCCGTGGAGTTCCGTCTGGGTGAACATCGTCCCCAGCTGGTAGAGCGCCCCGAGGACGGTCGTGAGGACGGCGCCGAAGATCGCGAGTGTGACGTGGGCGTCGATCACGCTCATCCGGGTGACCGGCAGGTCGACGAAGACGGGTCGCGTGAAGTCGACAGCCAGCGCGAGGCCGAGGGTCGTGAGCGCGAGGAAAAATCCTAACGCGAGTGCGAAGTGGCGCTCCGTGACGTCCCACGGTCGGACAGTGAGGAGCGTTCGTCCGATGTTGTACGCGAAGACCCAGAACCCGGCCAGCATGAGCGTCCCGCCGACGGGGAGCAGGGCCAGCCGTTCGGTGAGCAGCGCCGTGGCGAAGGCGACGAGCCCGGTGGCGACCAGCGGGAGTTGTGCGGCGGCGAGTCGCCGGGAGTGAAGCGTCGCGTTCGACCAGACGGGAACGAACTGGACCATCGCGCCCATGATCGTCACGCAGACCCAGCCGACCAGCAGCAGGTGGACGTGCGCGAGCGTCCCGGTCCAGGGAACGCGGTCGAGTCCCGTCGCAGCGCCGACGAGCGCGCCGGCGAGCAGGAAGCCGAAACCGACGACGAAGTGCCGGATCGGGATCGCGAGCGGCGGTCCCCCATCGGTGTCGACCTCCCCGAGTATCGCGGCCATACACGACCTTGAGGCGCCGCGTCCCTCCCTCTCGTCGCGAACATATTCGGACTGTCGCGGACGCCACGCCGGGGCTCCGAGCCGAGGTGGCCTGGAGTGGACTGGCTGGGGCGAACATCGGGAATCGTCTGCCCAAGCGAATATGTTCGGGGATACGAGGAGGGACGCAGGTCGCCTAGTTGATCGTATGAGCAACGCCCAGAAACGAGTGAGCGGAACCGGAACGCGGACGACCGACGACGGGTCCGACGACGCGGCCGGCGAGGACCGCGAACCGATCACCAGACGCGTCCACGAGAACTCCTGGTCGGCCAATCTCGAAGAACCGCGCCACGCCGACGACCCCGACCTCGTCGTCGCGGAGGCGATCGACGCCGTCGAGGCGACGGCGGCGGGCTATCACGTCAACCTCGTCACGCACGCCGACCACGGTCACCCCGAGGGCTACCTCTGGCCGGAACTGTCGACGTACGACGACGCGGCCGAGACGCCGTCGCTCGAGTGGCGCTACGTCGATCAGTGCGGGTGTGGCGGTCACGTGACCCGCGTGCAGGTGTCCTGACTGGCAAGTCGTCGGTACACGACAGATCGACGGTACTCGGCGGGGCGACCGAACTGAGTCGCCAGCGAGACCTGCTGGGCCGGTTTCCACGGTACCGTGAACGTACACCTGCACTCGACCGGCGTAACGCGACCCAACACCGTCGGGTCGGGACTAACGATTTCGTACAGTCGCCAACCCGCGCCGCTCAAGTGTGATTCGGCCGTTGTTTTTGCCACACGGTGCCCAAGCGTGCGATTCTCGTTCCGTCCCGACACTGGCTGTGTCCCGTCGGCTCCAGCTTCCCGCCGCGATTGCGATCTCACGGCTCGATGTCCCCGGCGCCGCGTGCCTGTCCGGCCAATCGGACGGTAACTATACCGGTCGGTATGGCGGTCTCAGCCGCACACGATGACAGATCGCGATTCCACCCGGCCGCCGGGGACCGATTCCGATGACTCACCCAGTTCGGGCACCGACGAGCGACGACCGGCCCGCGACGATCCACCGGCGACAGACACCGGCCAGTCCGCTGGCGACGACGGCGGTACGAACCAGGAGGCAGACGGGGACGTCAAGCGTCGAACGTACCTGCAGGCAATCGGCGCGGCGGGTGCGGCCGGAGCGATCGGGGGGGTCGGACTGAGTGGCCTGGGGGCGCGGTCGGTGAGCGCGCAAGCGGATCCGAACGGGAGCGTCTTCGCGACGTTTTGCGGGACGTTCGCCGGTGGGCCCCAGGTTCAACAGTGTATTGCTTGCGTCGAGGACGAGTGCCAGGCCGAAGATGTCAACCCGCTGTATCCGATCGTTATGGGTCTGACTGGATCGTGTTTCACACCGGATACCATCCCGGACGGCGCAGACTACGTGACGCTCAAAGCCGGCACTGGCTGCTACGTCGCCCCTGTGAACGGAAACACCACGTTTTGCCTGCCGCCCGGCTCACCGGATATCTCCAACGCGACGTTCTACAGCTGTGGTGGCGACCCGACGCACGCGGTGACGGCGGTAGACGTCACGTGCGATCAGCTCACCGTGACCACCGAGAACGTTGCGGACGGAACGCCGATCACTGCCACGGTGGTATTCTTAGACGGAGATGGGATGGAATCCGAGGAGACCTACGAGACGACGGTCACGGACGATTCGGCGACGTTCGACCTCCCCGGCGACCTCAACCCGGCACACCTCGTACTGTCGATCGGTGATACGGTCCTCTATCACCAAGAACTGCCGCCGCAAGATCCACCGTGCGCCGAGCCGTCGCCACCGCCGACGCCGGACCCACACCTCGAGGCCATCGACATTACATGCGACGAGATTACGATCGCGACCCTGGACATCCCCGAAGGCGACGAGCTCTCCGTCCGGCTTACATTCGCCTCCGAGCTCGTCCAAACGTATACTGTTCCGGTTGATGCGGACGGCGTTGCTTCCATCCCGCTTCCAGGCGACCTTGATCCGTCTCATCTCGTAATTACGTATCAGACGGAGACGTTGTTCAATATGGACGTCATGGCGCTCGACGCGCCGTGTGCAGAACCGATGCCGCCGGAACCGCCGGAGCCGCCGGAGCCGCCCGCGCCGAAACCGCCGAAGAAGGAGATCCGCAAGAAGATGATGCGTCACAAGCGCAAGTACGAGAAGTACAAGAAGATGCTCGAGAAGTCGGACTGAGGGCTGACCGGGCACAGTCCGGATCTATCGACGCATCTGTTTCGCATCCCGAACCAGTTCGCCCGCCTTCCAGCGAACTGGGACGAGCCACCTCGATATAGGTCGGTGGCGTGTCGACCTCGGCTCGATGACCACCGGATCGCTGGACACGGCCGATCGCCCGCTCGTGCTCATCTGGGAACTGACCCAGGCCTGTGACCTGGCGTGTGAGCATTGCCGGGCCGAGGCGGACCCGACGCGCCATCCCGACGAGCTCTCCACCGCCGAGGGGAAGGCGTTACTCGACGACGCGGCCGCCTTCGGTGAGGGCCAGCTCGTCGTCCTCTCCGGTGGCGACCCACTCGTCCGCGACGACGTGGCCGACCTCGTCGCCTACGGCACGGATCGGGGCCTCCGCATGACGATCACGCCGAGCGGGACGACCTCGCTCACCGCGGACGCCATCGGCGACCTGGCCGATGCCGGGTTGCGTCGGATGGCGGTCAGTCTCGACGGTGCCTCGCCCGAGCGCCACGACGCATTCCGCGGCGAAGCGGGTAGCTTCGCGGAGACCATCCGGGCCGCCGAAGAGGCGCGCGAGGCCGGCGTCCCGCTGCAGATCAACACCACCGTCTGCGCCCAGACCGTGACCGACCTCCCGGCGATCCGCGACGTCGTCCGGGAACTGGACGCGGTCATGTGGAGCGTCTTCTTCCTCGTCCCCGTGGGACGGGGCCGCGTGCTGGATCCTATCTCGCCCGAGCGTGCCGAGGCGGTGATGGAGTGGCTCCACGCGGTCAGTCGGGAGGAGTCGTTCGGTCTCAAGACGACCGAAGCGCCGATGTATCGGCGTGTCGTGGCCCAGCACGGACGGAATGGTGGTGGAGACAGGGGTGCTGCCGGCGGACGGGCTACCGCGGATGGCGAGCGTGATAGTGACGACCGAGACCGTGACGAAATCGGCCAGCGATCTGGCGGCCCGCCCGCCGGTGTCACCCGCCGCACCGGCATCGTCGCCGGCGACGGCTTCTGCTTCGTCAGTCACACCGGCGAGGTCTATCCGTCGGGCTTCCTCCCGGAATCCGCCGGAAACGTCCGGGAGACGCCCGTCACCGAACTCTACCGCGAGAGCGACCTGTTCCGCTCGCTTCGCGATCGCGACCGCTACAGGGGCAAGTGCGGTGCCTGCGAGTTCCGCGCACTCTGTGGCGGCAGTCGCTCGCGAGCCTACGCGGCGACGGGCGACCCCCTCGCGAGCGACCCCCTCTGTCCGTACGTTCCCGCGGGGTACGACGGGCCGTTACCGTGGGACGAGGGTGGGACAGCATCGTCGGCGAGCGACTGAGTTGCCCTCGGTTGACGCCTCCTCCGTTCTCAGTGACTGGGGTGCTTGCGATTGGCAGCATCAGACGGGTCGGCAGCGTAATCGACAGGGTCCGCCCCACAGCTACCGCCGGAGCTATCTGCGGCGGCCGCTGTCCTCGTCACTCGCGTCCTCGTCAGTCGTCGAGAATCGCGCGCAGCAGTTTCGACTGGGCGGCGGCGAGGTGTTCGGCGAACGTCGAGCCGCTGATCAGCAGTTCTTCGGCCACCTCTCCCGCGTTCGCGCCTTTCGGATACTCGAAGTAGCCCATCTCGTGGGCCGTCTCGACGACCTGGCGCTGTCTGTCGGTGAGGCGGGCCCGATCGACCAGGACGGGATCGCTCCCACCGCTCCCGTCGCTCTCGGTCAGTTCCTGCAGGCTGACCCCGCCGAACTGGGCGTTGAGGTCGGTGATCGTCTCCGAGAGGGCGTCGACGTCCGGCGCGTTCACCGTGACGTGCAGGGCGCCGTCTCGCGCACGCAGCGACGAGACCGGGTTCCCGCCGTGTTCGACGACTTCGCAGACGCAGGCCGTCGACCAGTCGCGCTCGAACCGGTACGTTCGCTCCGCATCGGTCGCCGCGACTGTCTGCAAGGCGACGTCGTGGCCTCGATCGCGGGTGTGTTCGTCGGATTCCGGCCGCTCGAAAGCGTCCGTCTCACCGGCGTCGCCGGCGAGCGAGCCGTCCGGGTCCTGTACGGTGAACTCTTCGACGACCGTCTCCGCGTCGCGCGTCGACGACCGTGAGATCGAGTCGACCGGCGCGTCGAGTTCGTCCGCCGCGACCGCGACCGGACAGCCGCCCGGGTCGTCGACGACGATCGTGGCCTGGTACCCCGTCATATCCGGCTAGTCGGTATCCGCGGGCTTAACGGGTGATCACCGTTCCCAGGGCCGTAGAACGTGGCGAACGTGTTCGGCCGTGTGTCTCCCTGCCAGGCGTGACGGCTAGAGGTCGGCGGTGTCGAACCGGACGTAACCGACGACGAGCGGGAGGACCAGCCAGCACGCGAGGACGACGAACCCGATCTCCGGGGACGCGAAGAACGACTCCCCGCCGGCGGCGCCCGCTTCGGTGCCGGCCTGTGCGGGTTCGGCGTTCGCCCGCGAGGCGAGGTCGGGCAACAGGGCGACGATACTCGAGAAGTACGCGGCCGAGGGTGGGATCTGTGACACCGTGAAGGCCCACTCCGGCATCGTCGCGGGGTTCGGCATCGAGAAGCCGCCGGCGACGTAGAGGATTCCCAGGACGACGGCGTCCCACAGCAGTTCGAAGACGACGAAGAAGCCGAGCGCGAGCGTCGTCGCCCGGCTCGTCGACCCCGTCGTCGCGGAGAGTCCGACGACGATCGTGGCGTAGACGGCGACGAACGCGAGCGTCACGAACAGGAACGTGATCGCGGCGACGACATCGAGTGCGCCGAGCATCGCCGCCCCGAATCCGAGGCCGACGATCAGCCCGACGCCGAGACCGAACCCGAGGACTGCGGCCCTGCCGAGCACCTTCCCCGCGAACACGTCGGCCCGCGTGGTGGGCAGCGAGCACAGCAGCTTGATACTCCCGAGCTCGCGCTCGCCGGCGACGGACTTGTAACAGCCGACGATGGCGGCGATCGGGACGAACAAGCTGGCGATTCCGGCGGTGAAAAAGAGGAGGCCGCCGAACGTCGCGCCGCCGGGCTCGCCGAACAGTTCGGGCGCCTCGACGTATGCGAACGAAGAGAGGACCGAGACGATCACGAAGACGGCCACGAGCGCCCACAGTGCCCGCGACTGGACGGCGTCGCGGAAGTCCTTCTTCGCGACGATGCGCCAGGTCACGCGTCCACCTCCTGGGTCTCGGTCGTGTAGCGGACGAAGAGGTCCTCGAGCGACGACTCGATCACCGAGAAGTCCTGGACGGCAGCGATCTCGTCGACGGATTCGAGGACGGCGAACTTCGAACCACCCGTGATCGTGAGTCGGAGCTGGCCGTCGTCGATCGCGGCCGACCCGACGCCGTCGAGGCCGGCGACCGCCTCGCGAACTCCCTCGTCGAGTTCGGTGACGGAGACGTACAGCGTCTCCCCGGTTTCGGTCGCGTGGCGTAGTCCGTCGATGGTGTCGACGGCGACGAGTTCTCCCCGGTCGATGATCGCGACGCGGTCGCAGACGGCTTCGACTTGCTCCATGATGTGACTCGAGAAGAAGATCGTCGTTCCGCGGGCGTTCTCCTCGCGGATGATCTCGCGCATCTCGCGGGCGCCATTGGGATCCAGCCCGGTCGAGGGTTCGTCGAGGACGAGCAGGTCCGGATCTCCCACCAGGGCCATCGCGAGGATGAGCCGCTGGCGCATCCCTTTCGAGTATCCACCGGCCTTCCGATCCGCCGCGTCGGCGACGTTGACTCGATCGAGCAGCGCTACCGGGTCCTCGTCGACGCCTTTCATCTCCAGGGCGAACTCGACGTGCTGGCGACCGGTGAGTCGATCGTAGACGTGGTAGGCGTCGGGGAGGACGCCAGTTCGCTGACGGACGGCGCGCCCCTCGGACTGGGCGTCGTGGCCCAGAACGGTCACCGTTCCCGACGTGGGTCTGATGAAGTCGAGCAGGATGTCGATCGTCGTCGACTTGCCGGCCCCGTTCGGGCCGAGGAAGCCGAATATCTCGCCCTCCTCGACGACGAGGTCGAGGTCGGAGACAGCGACGACGTCGCCGAACCGCTTCGTCAGCCCCCTGGTTTCAATCGCGGCCATGGAGGCCCCTCTTCGGGTTCGTCACTCGGCGCATCGATGTGGTGGCTTGCACGCCGACTAATGCGAATCCCGCCCAGATAAGCGTTGGCGCCGTTCCCACCGGGCCGAATCGGTCCGATAGAGCTTCCCGTGATGCAGCACGGTCGGTTGGTGACAGTCATCGTGGTGAGCCGACCCCGGTCTCGATCGAGCGCGGCGACGCGGTCGATTCCACGAGTGAGTCGTCGCTCAGTGACTAGTTCCTTTTGAGTGGGAATGAAACACTGACCCTATTGTCCGGGACACCGTAGCCTCATCCAGCATGTGTCCACGCGACTCGCCGTCGTCCGACAACGATCTCCACCGACGTGCCGTGCTCGCCGGCACGGCCGTGGTCGGCTTCTCGGCCCTCGCCGGCTGCCTCGACAGTTCGGATGGAGACGCTGACGCACCTGATCCGATCGCTATCGACCCGGATCACGCCTGCGACAACTGCACGATGCGTATCGGCAACTTCGGCGGGTCGGCTGGCCAGTCGTTCTACGACGACCCAGAAGCGGTCCTCGGACCCGATGACGATACGGATCGCCCGGCCCAGTTCTGCAGCGCCCGCTGTACCTACACCTTCACGTTCGATCACGAGGCCGAGGCGGAGCCGGTGGTGAGCTACCTGACCGATTACTCGGCCGTCGACTGGTCGGTCGACACCGGCGGCGATGCTCCCACGATGAGTCGACACCTCGACGCCGACGCGTTCGCGCCGGCCGCCGACCTCACGCTCGTCGTCGACAGCGACGTGGGAGGTGCGATGGGCGGCTCGCTCTTCGGTTTTTCGACTGCCGACGACGCCGAGTCGTTCCAGGCCGAGTACGACGGCGAGCTGTACGATCACGAGGACGTCTCGCCCACGCTGATTCAGTCGTTGATGGGCTAACCGTCGCCAATCGATCCGATAGTCGTCCCTGTTTTGCGGCTAGTCAGTTCCAAGCAACGGGCCGATCGCCGCTATCGCCCGACACTCCAGCTCGCGATCGCCAGCGAACCGACGAGCCAGGTGACGAACCCGACGAGGCTGGCGAGCGGCGAGGCCGCCCGCGGGCCGGTCCCGGCGGCGGTCGTGATGACGGTCTCGAAGACCAGCCCACGATAGGCGCTCAACGGACTCACCGCGAGCGCGTCGACGAGTGCGGCGTCCGGGATCACACCCTCGACGAGGCCGAGGACGAGCGCGAGATCGAGCCCGACCAGCAGCCCGACCAGCGCGACGATAGCGAGCGCGAGCGCGCTCCGGGCACCGTTCGCGAGCGCCGAGAGGGCGATGGCGACCGCGAGGACGACCAGCGCGAACGCGGCCGTGAGGACGACGAAGCGAGCGAACAGGATCGGCGAGTCGACCCCACGCTGGGTCGCGTAGATCGCGGCTGGCTCCTCCCGGGAGACGGCGACGGCCGCGCCGGCGAGGGTGAGGGGCGCACCGACCGCGACCAGGAGGCCGACGGCACGGCCCGCGTAGACGCCGAGCACGTGCTCCCAGGCGGTGACCGGGTACGTCTCGAGGACGTCGAGTTCGCCCCGTTCCGCGTCGCTCACGATAGCACGGTAGCCGAACGCGACGGCGACGACGGGAACGAGCGCTTCGAGCGGCGTCTGGAGGTCGGCGACGGTCGGCACGTACCCCGCCGTCGCACTGCCAGTAACCGTGAGTCCGAGCAGGACCGCAGCGAGCGCCGCGGCGAGGACGACGTACGTCCGGGTCCGGGCGACGGTACGGACTTCGCGGCCGACGACGCGCCCGATGCGGCCGAGCGACCCCGGAACGCGCGATTCGTCGACAGCGGTCCGGTTCGCTGTCGGCCGGTCGTGCGACGTGGGGCCGGATTCCGTCGGCATGTCGGCGTCCGCGCGATCGGCCGTCACGCCGTCTCACCCCGAACGCGCACCCTGGAGGAGTCACCCGAGACCGCCGCCTCGTAGACGTCGAGCAACGAGTCGACGTCGAAGCGATCCGCGAGGGTCGTCGGGTGACCGCTGGCGGTGACGCCGCCGTCGGCCAGGACGGCGACGACGTCGACCGACCGCTCGACCAGTTCCATGTCGTGGGACGTGACGAGGACCGCCGTGCCGTCGGCGGCGATTTCGCGGGCGACGTCGTAGATCCGGCGGCTCATTCCCGGATCGAGGCCGGAGCCGGGTTCGTCGAGGACGACGACGGGCGGATCGCCGATGGTCGCCTGGGCGATCCCGGCCAGCCGCGTCATCCCACCCGAGAGCGCCTCGACCTGCTTGTCCGCCGCGTCTCCGAGGCCGACGCGGTCGAGTCGTGCCAGGACGTCCGCCCGGGACTCGCCGACCAGCGACCCGTAGAACGAGAGCGTTTCGGCGACGGTAAAGCCCGGCCTGAACGCCGGTTGTTGGGGCAGGTACCCGATCTCGCGTGGCACGTTCGGGCCGTGGTAGTGCACGGCGCCGTCCGTCGGTTCCTCCAGTCCGGCCAGCGTGCGGAGGAGTGTCGTCTTTCCCGTCCCGTTCGGCCCGATCAGTGCCGTCACTGTGGCGGCGTCGACGCTGAGTGAGACGTCAGAGAGGATCTCGACGTCGCCGTAGGCGAACGAGAGCGACTCGGCTTCGAGGATCGATCGTCGAGCCCGGTCGGGTCGCCGTTCGCCGTCGCTGGCGTTCGGATCGGGCGGTCGTGGCGTATCCGGTGTGTTTCCTGTCATGTGTGGCTCGTCGTCACGGCTCCGTCACCGCCGTTCCGTCGCACGCGACGGCCTCGTCGGCCCACGCGGTCCGGGCGAGCAGGTCGGGATTGTTCGGCTCGCAGCTCGGTGCGGGATCTGTGATGGACCCCGAGCGCATGCCGGAGACGGATCGTTCCAGCCCGGCGAGCGCGTCGACTGCCGGCGCGCGGGCGAGCGTGGCGGCCCCCGGCGTCGTGTGGAGTCGTCGATCGATCGGGTCGGTCGGCGAGTAGGCCCGACCCGGCGGCGTGCCGTCGGCCGGACTCGTCGCGCCCTGCCAGAAGTTACCGTCGCCGCCGTCGGCCCAGACGCGGAGCGGGCCGTGCCCGGCGGTCGCGTGCCGGTCGTTGGCGACGAAGTCGTTGGCGGTGACGCGGTTCGTCGGGAGCGCGGCCCCAGCGTGAACGCCGACGTCGTTGCCGGCGAGGACGTTTCGCTCGTACAGCGACCCCTCGGCCAGGAGCCGGAGGCCGAGATCCGTGTCGGTGACGGTGTTTCGAGCGACGTAGGACTGGGTTCCACCGACGGAAATCCCGATCCCGGCGTCGGAAACATCGTTTCCGACCACCGCCGTTCCCGTCGGGCCGGTCATGACGTAGATGGCCGTCTCCGTGACGTTTCGGACCTGGTTGTCCGCGAGCAGTGCGTCGTTCGTGTGCATCAGGTGCAGTCCGAGGGTCCCGTCACGAATGTCGGACTCCCGGAGGACCAGCCCGTCGGACTCGTCCAGATAGATCGTGTCGCGCCCGCCGACGAACGTCGAGTGTTCGACGACGGCCGGCGAGTAAAACGCCAGCAGGCCGGCGTAGGGCTCCTCGGCGTCGGGCGCCTCGGTGACGGTGACGTTGCTGACGACGACGTCCGGGCTCTCTCGCAGGATGACCCCGTTCGCCCGGGTCTCGATGGAGACGTTCGCGATCGAGGTGCCGTCGGCGACGTGGGCGCTGATGCCCGCGTCGGCCCCGCCGTAGTACGTCAGCGAGCGGTCGTCCGGATGTTCGCCCTCGTCGCCGGGGAGCGACTCCGCGCCGCGTGAGCGGGTTCCGGTCCCCGTGACGAGGACGTTCCGGATGCCGACTTCGGGTTCGGTGATCGTCACGACGGAGCCGTTGCCGTCGCCGCGGATCGTCACCGCGCCCTCGCCAGCGAGCGTGATCGGTCGATCGATCGTGAGCGTCTCGTCGTAGGTCCCCGCGGGGACGCGGACGGTGGTGTTCGGTGGGGCCCGATCGATCGCCGACTGGATAGTGGCCGCGTCCTCGCCGACGACGACCGAGACGGGGCGGTCGTCGTGGGCCGCGGCGTCCGCGACGGTTTCGTTCGCCGCGGCCGCCTGCCGGGAGACGCGCTCGCGGGCTGCATCGGCGTCGCCGCGTTCGAACTGCCGGTCGGTCAGCTGGGTCCAGGACTCGACCGTCCCGCCGGCGGACGCGGCGAAACGCTCGGCATCGGCCCGCTCGTCGAACGAGAGGATGGTTTCGCCGCCGGGGGTTCGTGCGTCGCTACCGAGGACGTACCACGCCGCATCGGCCGGAATCCAGGCTGGATCGTGTTCGACGACCGGGTAGCCTTCCTCGGAGAGTTCGACCCCAGTTCCACCGTAATCGGTGACGTAGGTGGCCAGCGGATAGCCAAAGCGCGCCTGATGGCCCGCCTGGCGCTGTGTCGCGAGATAGGTGTCGACGCCCCAGTAGCCGACGACGTACTCGTACTGCGAGTAGAAGGTCTGGACGCGCGGCAGGGAGACGTTCGGCCGATCGAGCAGTTCGTACTGCTCTTCTAACGTGAGTCCGACGGTCACGGTGTCGTCGAATGCCGCGGGTTCGGGCGACTCGGCGCCGGTTTCGACGCTGAAGAGCACCCCGATCCCCCCCGCCGCGAGCACGACGACTGCGACGAGCGCCACCACCCGGACCCGTTCGTTCACGCGCACTCGTTCGATCGCCTGGCAAAAAGATAGTCCGGTCCGTTCCCGACCGCCGGGAGTCGGGCGATCGGCTGTCGCTCAGTCCGAGACGGAGACGCCGCCGAAGGCGACGAAGCCGGTCACCACGAGGTCGACGCCATCGTTGGGATCCGTGCTCCTGGGCCGCTCGTCGGTAGCGGCGCCCAGTACGGGCAGGACGTCCATTCGCACGTTCCACTCGCGGGGGACGATGATGTCCACGCCGCCGAAGAGGGCGACGGCGTTGATCCGGCCTGGCCGCTCGTCGATCGCCGCGTCGCGCAGGTCGAGCTGAGCACCGCCGAACGCGGCGATCAGGTCCGCGCCTGCGAAGTGTCTCGAGCTGTTTCGCTTTTCGACGCCCCCGAACGCGGCGAACGCCGAGGTGAACGAATCGTCGACGTCGAGCACGGTCGACCGGTACTGCCCGAGCACGATGGACAGGCCGAACGCGATCAGCAGGAGCGGCCAGAGGTCGACGACCTGCTCGACGGTGACGTACCCAAGGGCGACGAGCTGCCACCCGCTCGCGACGCCGATCAGCACCAGGGGGCCGACGAAGTTGCGGAAGCCACTGGTGACGAGCGCCCAGACGCCGACGAGGATGAACAATGCCGGGACGAACTGCAGGAGGCTTCGTGTGGGCGCGAGCCCGGTCGTTTCGAGGAGGAGTATGACGCCGATCAGGACCACGAGGGCCCCGAGGAGGAACTGGCTCGTCGGGAGCCGGCGGGATGGTGTTCCAATAGACATGGTGTTGACACGCTTCCGGAGAAGATAAACGTCACCCCCTGCTCCAGCGGGCCGAGAGTCCCGCCCAGTCCTATTTGGGCGTCCGTCGTAGGAACACATCGTCATGCACGAGACGATCCTGGTCACGACGGACCTGAGCTCGGGTGTCGACAACGCTGTCGAGTACGCCATCGATTCGGCGGCCGCGTCCGACGCGACGCTGCACGTGCTGTACGTCGTCGACGCCGAGGCCTACAGCTCGTATCCGGGCGACGAGTACGTCCACGAGTTCGAGGGGCTGGAACACGCGCTCGAGCAGGCCGGCCGGGAGGCCGTCGAGTCGATCGCCGAGCGGGCGGCCGACGCTGGCGTCGAGACCGAAACCGTCCTGCGTCGCGGCGTTCCCCACGAGGAGATCCTCGCCTACACCGACGAGGCCGACGTCGACCTCACGGTCGTCGGATCGAAGGCTCGCTCGGGTGAATACCGTCGCCTCCTGGGGAGCGTCGCCCAGCGGGTCACCTCGATGGCCGAGCGGCCGGTGACGATCGTCAAGACGCCCGTCCAGGATTGAGGGCTCCGGGTACCGTCGTCCCCGTTCGCGGACGATTTTCCGCACCAAGCCGCCACGCCACCGGACGAACCGTCCGTTCGAAAGCGGGTCGAACCGTTCTCAGAGAATTCGCTCCAGCGCGTCGAGCAGGTCGTCGACCTCGTCCGCGGTGTTGACGGCGTGGACGGACGCCCTGACGGCGTCCGGTTCGGGAAGCGGGCGAACGACGATGCCGTGCTCGCGGACCCGCTCCGTGACGGCCTCCGGATCGTCGACGGCGATCGTCACCAGGCCGGATTCGGGTTCGGCGGGGCTCAACAGCCGGTCGTCCGGGACGCCGTCGGCGAGTCGGCTCGCCAGTCGCCGGATCTCCGACTCGATTCGCTCGACGCCGATCGCCTCGGCCGTCTCGATGGCCGTCCGGAGCGCGACGTGCGGGGCCGGGTTGATGGTCCCGATCTCGAACCGCGGGGCGCCGGGCTCCAGTTCGTAGCGCTCGGCGGTCGCCTCCACGACGCCACGGTAGCCGATCTGCCCGGGGACGAGCCGGTCGGCGACCGTCTCGTCGACGTACAGAAATCCGCCGCCCCAGGTGCCGAGCAGCCACTTGTGGCCGGCCGCGGCGACCGCGTCGGCGCCCCAGTTGGTGATGTCGAGCGGGGCCTGGCCGGGCCACTGGACCGCGTCGACGAGGACGAGTGCGCCCGCGTCGTGGGCGATGTCGACCAGCTCGCTGACCGGGAGCCGGGTCCCGTAGTTCCACGTGAGCGCGCTGAACGCGACGAGTTTCGCGCCCCGAACGGCCTCGCGGTAGGCGTCGAGATCGAGCCGGCCGCGGTCGCTCTCGACGACGCGCACCTCGGCCCCGCGCTCGCGCTCCAGGCGCTCCCAGGGGAGGATCCCGGCGGGGTGCTCCATGTCGGTCCGGACGATCGCGTCGCCGGGTTCCCACTCGAGGGCACAGGCGACGCGGTTGATCGCGTCCGTCGTGCTCTGGGTGAGCGCGACCTCGGTCGTCTCGGCGCCGACGAAGTCGGCGACCGTCTCGCGCACGTCGTCGTAGGTCTCGAACGCGGCGGGGTACATCCCCTCGCCGCTCGGCGCGTCGAACTCGTGGTACTCGAGGAAGGCCTCGGCGGCCTCGACGACCGGGCGCGGACTCGGCCCGCTGGCGCCGAAGTTCATGTAGGTCACGTCCTCGAACGCGGGGATCGTCTCCCGGAGCGCTGCCGCGGACGTCGGTGGGTCGGGCGTCTCGATTCGATCCGTCATTATTCATCCTCCATGCGTCCGCGGAGGACCTTCGCCGCCGTCAAGATCGGGTCCCAGACCGGGCTAAAGGGTGGGGCGTACGCCAGGTCGGCGTTCTGCAGTTCCGCGACGGTGAACCCGCCCGTGATCGCGGTCGCGACCGTATCGATGCGTTTGACGCCGTCGCGACCCACCACGCTGGCGCCGAGGACACGCGCCGAGTCCGCGTCGGCGACGAGCGTCACGGAGAGCTTCGCCCCGCCGGGGTAGTAGTGCGGCCGGGTCGGCGCGTCGATCGTGACGGAGACGGGGTCGAAGCCGGCCCCTCGGGCGACCTCCTCGTCGATGAGCCCCGTCCTGGCGGCGCCCAGGTCGAACGCCTTGACGATGGCCGTCCCGGCGGTGCCACCGGTCGGCGTCGGGTCGCCCCCGATCGTCGCGCCGATGGCTCGCCCGGCACGGTTGGCCGTCAGCGCCAGCGGGACGTGGTCTGGCTCGCCCGTGACGACGTTGTCCGCTTCGGCGCAGTCGCCGGCGGCGTACACGTGTTCGAGCGTGGAGCCGTCCGCGGCGTCGTACGTGCGGCCGTAGTCGTCGGTCGCGATCGCGCCGGTCGGACCGAGCTCGATGCCCGCCTCCTCGGCGAGGGCGGTGTTCGGGGCGACGCCGACGCCCACGATCACGAGGTCCGCCGCGGCGGTCGCGCCGTGGTAATCCCCGTTGGCCTCCGCTTCACGACCGCCGTCGGTCGCGCCGTCGTCACCGTCGTCGGTCTCGGCCCCATCACTGTCGTCGGTCTCGTACCGTACAGACTCGACGCTGTCGTCGCCGGCGAAGCCTTGCACGGCGGTCTCGAGGTGGAGCGCCACCCCCTGTTCGCGCAGGTGGTCTTCGACGGTGCGGGCCGTCTCCTCGCCGAACGGCTGGAGGGTCCGGGAGAGCATCTCGTACATCGAGACGTCGAGGCCGCGGGCGTCGAGCGCTTCGGCCATCTCGACGCCGACGTAGCCGCCGCCGACGATGGCGGCCGTCTCCGGGTCGTGTTCGGCGACGTACGACTCGATCGCGTCGGCCTCGTCCATGTCGTGGATCGTGAAGACGCCCGTCAGGTCGAGACCGTCGAACGGCGGTTCGATCGCGCTCGCGCCGGTGCCGATCAACAGGTCGCCGTAGGCCTGCTCGAACGTCTCGCCGTCTTCGGTCTCGACCGTGACCGACCCCGCGTCGGTGTCGATTCCGACGACCTCGTGGCCGGTCCGGAGGTCGACGTCGCGCTCGTCGCGGAACTCCGCGGCCGTCACGGCGACGAGATCGTCGAGTTCCTCGACCTCGCCTTTGACGTAGTACGGCATCCCACAGGCCGCGTAGGAGACCCACTCGCCCTTTTCGAAGACGATCACCTCGCGGTCCGGCGTCTCCCGCTTGGCCTTGCTCGCGGCACTCATCCCGGCTGCGTCTCCGCCGACGACCACGAACGGATCTGACATACGTGAACGGACGGCGGCCAGCGGTAAAGTATTTTGGAATGTGCACAATACTGTTCCGTTCGTGGGGAGGAGAGACGAGCGCGGGCTGTTCTCTCCGTGAGTCGCTGTCGCTGTGTTCTCCCCGCGAGTCGACGTCGGTACGTGGTTTCGGCCGCGCCAGTCTCCCGTCGTGAGGGGCGACACGCCCTTTTTAGGCGTCGCCGCTGTACGCGGCTGTCGGACCGCTCGAGGCGGATCACTCGCGAAGAGTCGCTATCGATACACTGCCACGTCGTCAGTTATCGGTTCCTGTCTCCGGGTCCCAGCCGCGATGATCGAAACGCTCCCCGTTCCCGATCTGTTGCTCAGGGTGTGCGTAGCCATCGCAACGGGCGGCCTGATCGGGCTCGAACGCGAGCGCCTGCCGACGCGGAAGTTCGCCGGAC
Organism: Halovivax asiaticus JCM 14624; assembly: GCF_000337515.1. Taxonomy (GTDB): domain Archaea; phylum Halobacteriota; class Halobacteria; order Halobacteriales; family Natrialbaceae; genus Halovivax; species Halovivax asiaticus. The sequence continues at coordinate 70,673 of NZ_AOIQ01000014.1, read as the reverse complement.
TGCGAACGCTCGCGCTCCTGTGCGGGGCTGGCCCGCTCGTCGTCTCCGTCGGCGACCGGGCCGGCGAACCGGCGCTGATCGGCGTCTACCTCGCGCTGGCCGGTGCGTTCGCGGTGCTCGTGGCGTACATCCGCTTCTCGCTGGACGGAGCGGACGTCGGGCTCACCACGTCGGTCACCGTCTTCGTCGTCGCGCTGCTCGGCGCGCTCGTGGGCTACGGGGCGTACTTCGAGTCGACGTCGATCGCCATCCTGCTGGTCGCCCTCCTCGCCGAGCGCGACCGGCTCCACCGCTACGTCGGGGCCATCACCGATCGCGAACTCGAGGACTCGCTGAAACTCGGCGCGCTCGTGTTTATCCTGTATCCGATCCTCCCGAGTGAGCCCGTCGATCCCTACGGCGTGCTGGCGCTCCGGGAGGTGCTGACGTTCACCATCTTCGTCCTCGTGATCCAGTTCGGCGCGTACGTGTCGATGCGCCAGCTCGGCGGCTCACGTGGCCTCGCCCTCACGGGATTGCTCGCGGGCGCGGCCAACTCGTTCGCGGCCGCCGGCGTCCTCGCCCGACTGTCGACGCAGTCGCGGGAGGCGATCGACGCCGTCTCGGCCGCCCTGTTGCTCGCGACGACCTCGATGATCGTTCGGAACGTCGCCATCGCGGTCGTCCTCGGAATCGGCCTGACGCTGCCGCTGCTGGCCCCGACTGCCGCGATGGTCACGCTCTCGCTCGCACTCGCGGCCTATCACTGGCGATACGGTGACGTCACCGGCGTGTTCGACCTCGATATCGGCTCGCCGCTGTCGATGCTGGCCGCGGCCAAGTTCGCGGTCGCGTACGTCGCGATCCTCGTCGTCTCGGTCGTCGCCGAGGAACTCTTCGCCGAGCTCGGTCTGTACGCGACGGCGTTCGCGGGCGGTCTCGTCTCGTCGGCCGCCGTCTCGGTCACCGCGGCGACGGTGTTCACCGGCGGGACGATCGGGGCCGAGAGCGCCGCCGGGATGGTCGTCCTCGGGATCGCCGCCAGCCTGGCCTCGAAGCTCGCTCTGATCGACAGGGTGGACAGCCGTCTCCGTCGACCCGTCGCGATTCCGCTGCTCGGTGTTGGGCTGGTGGGCCTCGTCGCGTTCGTGCTCATCTAAGGCGCGTCGGTTCGACTCGAATGGGCGGCCGATCCGGCGACGCCGTTGTCGGCCCGCACGACGTCGCGGCCGCTCGTGACGCGTCCCACCTTCGACCACCGCGGCATGCGCTTCACTGTGAAACGTTTAGGATCGCGGTCGGTGGAGTCCTGTGCAGGTGTTACCCACATGCGTACCGATCGCAACCCGTTCAGATCGCTCGAAGCGCAGTTCGACCAGCTCCGCCGCCAGTTCGAGTCCATGATCGAGGGCTGGGACGGCGAGGGCTACGACTCGTCGGAACTGCTGTACGCCGCTTCCGGGATGGGCGTCGATCTCGAAGATCGCGAGGACGAGTACGTGTTGACGGCGGACGTCCCGGGATTCGAACGCGACGAGATCGACGTTCGCCTCGTCGACGACACCGTCCACATCACGGCCGAGCGAGAGCGCTCGTCCCGCGAGGGGTCGGACGATCGCTACCTCCGGAGCGAACGCGAACACGAGACGATGCGACGGTCGGTCCGGCTCCCGTCGGCCGTCGAAGCTGCAGACGCCGAGGCGACCTGCCACAACGGCGTGTTGACGATCACGCTCCCGAAGGCGGACCCGGAGGAACTCGACGGGCAGCGAATCGACGTCCGATCGCCCGACCAGTGAGTTCTCGCCACCGGTGCTGAGAACGATCCCGTCGATCCTGCCGCCGTGGCTTACTGCGACCGTCGATTCAGGCTGCTCTTACTGTCCAGTTGCTACTCGCGCTGCCAGCCGTCGCGGCTGGACGGTCTCGCGACCGGTCCGTCCGATCGTATCGACCGCGATCGCGTCCGTTCGGCGTTCGAAGCCGGTTTCACGGCTGGCTGGTGCCGGTACCAGTACAGGACGCCGAGCACGGACCCGAGCGTGCCGGCGGCGACGTCGGCCCGTTCGTGCGCCCGGCCGGGGACGTAGGTCTGGAGTCGTCCCGTCGCGGTCCCGATGGCGGTCGACCAGATGACCGCCAGGAACCCGCTCCAGGCGTGGTCGACGCCGTCTTTTGCGAGCGCGTCGGCGACGGCTACCGACAGGCCGAAGTAGCCGAGCAGGTGCAGGGCCTTGTCCGGCCCGATCAGGTCGAACTCCGGGCGACGACGAAACGGCAGGGGAAGCAGCGACCCGCCGACCACCACCAGTGCGATGGCACCGACTGCCGACCAGCGTCGTGCGGGAGCACGGCTCATGTGCGTACGTCGGCAGCCGGCTATTTCATACCCGTGCGGCGTCGAGGTGTGTGAGAATCGAGCCGGGCCGTCGAGGCCGACGCCTCTTCCGGCGCAGACCGGATCGCGGTCAGGCGAGCGAGCGGCTCGGTCGGCAGATGTTGTCTGTTGTGATCGGGTACTGGTCGGTCACGAGCCGGGAACCGTATCGGCGCGTGGCGGCGTCACTCGAGTTCGACGCGGCCGTCAGCGCCGACGGTAACCTCGTGGCCACGGTAGGAAAACTGGATCGTCCCCTGTCGTGAGCCGCTGGACGAGTTCTCGAACAATTGGTCGAGCGCCGTCGGGTCGACGGCCGAGTACAGTGGGGGATCGAGCGTCGCCGGGTCGGTGTCGTCAGCCGTGGCGACGGCCCGGACGACGCGCAAACTGGGTTGTTCGTCGGTCGTGGCTGCGGGAGGGATGTTCGCGTTCATGGGTTGTAGTGGGGTGTCCGGGAGGTTCTGCGGTAGTAGGGTTCCTGTGAGCGTCTCTGACGTCGTATCCGGGTTTCGGTGGATGGTGGTTAGACCAGCAACTGGACGTCCGATTCGGCCATGTGCTGGATCGCGGTGGCGGCGCCGACGCCGGTCGTGACGCCGTCGTAGAAGTCGTCCTCGTCGTAGTCCATCAGCTCGATGGTCATCTGGCAGGCCTGGAGGTCGACGCCGCTCTCTAACGACAGGTCAATGAGTTCCTCGATGGTGGCCGTGCCGTTCTCGTCGATCTTCTTCTCCATCATCTTCGTCGCCATCGCGTCCATGCCGGGGAGCGCAGCGATCGCGTTCGGGAGCGGCATGTTCGGGTTCCCGACGGCGGACAGTTTGAGATCCTGTGAGTTCTCCTCGTGGAGGATGTCGAGACCCCAGAACGTGTGGAAGACCACGACGTCCCAGCCGAAGGCGGCGGCCGTGCTCGCCAGGATGAGCGGCGGATAGGCCATGTCGAAGGTTCCCTGGGTCGCGACGATGGTCATCTTCTTGCCGTCGTCCCCGGTGTCGGTCTCGACGTCGTTTCGCGGCTGGGCCGTCTGCTTGCGGGCCGATGGCCCGCTCGCATGGTCCGAGGGACTCTGTGAGTCCCTCGCTACTCGATCTTCCGCGGCGCGTTGCGCCGCGCTCTCTTCGAGTTCTTCGACGCGCTCGCGCAGCGCCGCGAACTCCTCGGGGTCGATCTCCGAGCCGGCGGGTCCCGTCGCGGATGGTTCGTTGTCCGTGCTCATCTTACGCGGTCTTCTCGACGTAGTGTTTGTAGACGTCGTCGCCCTCGACCTGGTCCAGGAGTGTCACGCCCTCGGTCCCCTCGGCCCAGCCCGCGAGGTCGCTCATGCTGCCGGAGTCGGTCGCGACGACTTCGAGGATCTGGCCCTCGTCGAGGTCGTCGACCGCCCCTTTCGTCTTGACGACTGGCATCGGGCAGGACTGTCCTTTCACGTCGAGCGTCTCGGTGATGTCGTATTGCGAACTCATGTTGTATCGGTGCTCTGTATTGGAGCTACCACACAATATTGGGGCAGCCCATAAAAGAATGTCGATTAGTGGGGTGGATACGAACAACCGTGATATCGAGGGGGCGAAATAGTGGGTCTATATTGGCGTATAACACACGCATACGAACAAATAACAGGCCTATCCCACACAGGGTTGGTGTGCAGTATTGTGTGGCTGGGGGATTACTATGAAAACTCTTATGTGCGAGCACCCGGTACGGAGCGGTGTACAACATGGCCGACATGGACTTACCAGAACTCGACGTGGAAATCGAATCGATCGAGCCGAGCGAGCTGAAAGCCCAGATCGACGACGGCGAGCAGGTCACACTGCTCGACACGCGAATGGAGTCGGAGTACGACGAGTGGAAGATCGACGGTGAGACCGTCGACTCAATCAACGTCCCCTACTTCGAGTTCCTGGACGACGAGATCGACGACGACGTCCTCGCACAGATTCCCGACGACCGCGAAGTCACGGTCCTCTGTGCGAAGGGGGGATCCAGCGAGTACGTCGCCGGCGTCCTCAAAGAGCGCGGCTACGAGACGAACCACCTCGAAGACGGGATGAACGGCTGGGCACGCATCTACGAGCGCGTCGAGGTCTCGCGCTACGACGGCGCCGGAACGCTCTACCAGTACCAGCGTCCCTCGAGCGGCTGTCTCGGCTACCTCCTCGTCGACGGCGACGAGGCCGCCGTAGTCGACCCGCTTCGGGCGTTCACCACCCGCTACCTCGACGACGCCGACGAACTCGGTGCCGACCTCGCCTACGCCATCGACACGCACATCCACGCGGACCACATCTCCGGTGTTCGTGCGCTAGACGACGAAGGCGTCGAGGGCGTGATCCCCGAGGCGTCCGTCGATCGCGGCGTCACCTACGCCGACGAACTGACGCTCGCCGCCGACGGCGACGAGTTCGCGGTCGGCGACGCGACGATCGAGACCGTCTCCACGCCCGGGCACACCTCCGGGATGACCTCGTACCTGTTCGACGACTCGCTGCTGGCCACCGGTGACGGCCTCTTCATCGAGAGCGTCGCCCGTCCCGATCTGGAGGAGGGCGACGACGGTGCCCCCGAGGCCGCGGGACAGCTCTACGACTCGCTGCAAGAGCGTGTCCTGACGCTACCCGACGACACGCTGATCGGCGGCGCCCACTTCAGCGACGCGGCCGACCCCGCCGCAGACGGAACCTATACGGCTCCAATCGGCCAATTGGAAGACGAGATGGACGCACTCACGATGACGAAGGACGACTTCGTCGACCTGATCCTCTCGGACATGCCGCCCCGTCCGGCCAACTACGAAGACATCATTCCGACCAACCTCGGTCAGCAGGCCGCTACCGACGACGAGGCGTTCGAACTTGAGCTCGGCCCGAACAACTGTGCGGCCAGTCAGGAATCACTGGCCGGTGACTGAACACCGTGATCGACATCGCAATGCTCGCTGACCTCTCCCCGCTGCTCTCGGCGACCGACCTCGCCCCCCTCGCCATTCCGACCGAACCGTTCCCCAACGGCATCAGCCGCTACGCCATCGGGGGGCTGTTCGTCGGCCTGGGCGCGGTACTCATCTACCTCGGGACGGGGATCATCGCCGGCGCGAGCACCTTCCTCGAGTCGACGCTGTCGTACGTCTCGGACCAGTCGCGCTTCGCGAAGTATCGCTACGATCGCGACTGGCGCGTCGTCTTCACCGTCGGCATCGTCCTGGGAGCGGCAGTCTACGCCGTCCTCTGGCAGGGCGGCGCCTGGATGACGGACGTCCAGCCCTGGCGGCTCCTGCTCGGCGGCGTGCTCGTCGGCATCGGGACCCGCATCGGGAAGGGTTGCACCTCGGGCCACGGCGTCTGCGGCGTCGGCTCGGCCTCGAAAACCTCGATCGTCGGCGTGATCACGTTCCTCGCGGTCGCGATCGTGACCGCACAGGTCGTCGCCGCACTGGGGGTGAGCCCATAACATGTCTTCGCCGGACAGAACCGAGCACCCGCTGTTCGCACCGCTCGTGCTCGTCGGCGGCCTCATCTTCGGGTTCGGACTCGCCTACAGTCAGATGGCCCGACCGGAGGTCGTGCTCGACTTCCTTCAGTTCGAGGACTTCGGCCTGGTGTTCGTCATGTTCGGTGCGGCGATCGTGACGGGGATCGCGTTCTTCCTCGTCCCCCGGATCCGCGATCGCGCGCCGATGACGGGCGACGCGTACGAACGCCGCCTCAAGTCCTTCGATCGCAACGTGCTGATCGGCGGGTCGATCTTCGGCGTCGGCTGGGGCCTCTCGGGGATCTGTCCTGGTGCGGCCTACGCCAGCCTCGGCATCGGTAACGTCACCATCCTGTGGGCGCTCGTCGGTATGTTCGCCGGCGCGTACCTCCAGGGCGTCTGGCGCAGCCGCTCGCAGGACACCGACGCAACGGCCGCCTCGGCCGACTGAGCATCACGTTTCGAACCACACTCGCTTACACATTCTATACGTGAGACGATAGATGGATCTAGCGACCGTTCTCCTGTTCGGTCTGGCCGCGCTCGCCAGCCTCTTCATGGCCTGGGTCATCGGCGCCGGTTCGAGCGGCGCGACCCCCTTCGCCCCCGCCGTCGGGGCCAACGCCATCTCGACGATGCGGGCCGCCTTTGTCGTCGGGATTCTGGGCTTCGTCGGGGCGGTGACGCAGGGTGCGAACGTCTCGGAGGCCGTCGGCAGCGGCCTCGTCGACGGTGTCTCGCTCCCGCCGACCGGCGTCATCGCCGTGTTGCTCATCGGCGCCGGCCTGATGGCGATCGGGATCGCGACAGGCTACCCCATCGCGACGGCCTTCACCGTCACCGGGTCGGTGATCGGCGTCGGGCTGGCCCTGGGTGGGTCGCCCGCGTGGGCGAAGTACGTCGAGATCGGCGCGCTGTGGCTCTTCACACCGTTCGTCGGCGGCGGGATCGCCTACGCGATCGCGACCGTCCTTCCCCGCCCGTCCGTTCCTGAGGCCCGGAGCGTCCCGATCCTCGCCGGCGTCGTCGGGGCCGTCCTCGCGAATCTGGAGTTTTCGTTCCTGGCGCCGATCGGCGGAAGTCTCGCGGCCGGCGGCGCCCGCGCGCTGCTCATCGGCGCGACCGCGAGCGCGATTGCGACCTCGTTCGGCGTCGGACTCCTCGCCGCGGCCGTGGTCCGCTGGGACGTCGGTCGCGACCTGCACGGCGGCCTCCGACGATTCCTGCTCGTCCTCGGCGGCCTCGTCGCCTTCTCTGCCGGTGCGAGTCAGGTCGGGCTCGCCGTCGGACCGCTGTTGCCTCTGCTCTCCGAGGTGTCGATGGTCCAGCCGATCGTCGTCCTCATCGGCGGCGGCCTGGGGATCCTCGTCGGCTCCTGGACCGGTGCACCCAGAATGATCAAGGCGGTCTCTCAGGAGTACGCCTCGCTGGGTCCGCGGCGCTCCATCGCGACGCTGGTCCCCTCGTTTCTCATCGCCCAGACGGCCGTCCTGCTTGGCGTACCGGTCTCGTTCAACGAGATCGTCGTGAGCGCAATCGTCGGCAGCGGCCTCGCCGTCGGCGGCGCCGCGTCCGTCAGCCCCAGAAAGCTCGGCGTGACGGTCCTCGCGTGGATCGGCTCGTTCGTCCTCGCGTTCGTCCTCGGGTACGGCGGGATGGCGGCCGTCGGTGCGGTGTAGGGCACGCGAGGTAGCTGTGGCCGCCGCGGACACTGCCATCTCGAGCCTGCAGGAGACGGCGAACTAGTGAGGTCGTCGTATTTGACGACGGATCATCGATAGAATGATGGTAATTGTCACCGGATAGGTTCCTATGGGGTCGACCGCAGAAAATCCCGACGATGGCGAGAACAGTTAGGAGGTCCCGTTGGGAACTTTCCTCTACGAGTCGCTTTCGGATCCAGAGACTGACTCGGTTGCGGTGGTCCGCGAACTCCGTGAGCAAGTGTGACGGTATTTTTCGATTTGAATGCTTTCGTCGTCGCTACTGCCGGTAGCTCGAACGCGACCTCTCCCCGATTGTATCTCAGTCGGCGAACGGACTCGCGACCTCACGGTCGCAGTGATTGATCGTCCCTGAACAGGAGAGAAGATATATTCTACCCACTGGATATATGTTCTCCGCCGCCGTAGTACCGACCATGTCCGACGATACCGGAACCGGTGACGATTCGGCCGGTCCTTCGATGACGCGCGGAGAGCGAGTCCGAGCGGCAGCGCGGACGCTCAGAACGCCGCGTACTGCCTCCTGGATCGCGGACGAGACGGATGTCTCACAGAAGACGGCCCAGAAATACCTCGACCAGCTTGTCGAAGACGACGTCCTTCGGCGGCTCGAACACGGTGGTCAGACGCTCTACTGCGTCGATCAACTCATGGCCACCTACCGGGAGGTCGCCAGTCTTCAGCGCGAACACGACCGCGAGGAGTTGACCAGCGCGCTCGAATCGATGCGGACGACGATCGCGGACTGGAAAGTCGAATACGACGTCGATTCACCCGGGCAGCTGCGTGCCAGCATCTCCGAAGTCGACGATCCGTCCGAGCGAACGGCTCGACGAGACGTCGCCGGCGAGTGGGAGCATCTGGCCGATCGGATTCCGGTCGTCAAAGCTGCCCTCACCGAATACGACTGGGCCACCGAACGGGACGCCGTCCCCGTGTGACCGATGGGCCTCTCCGGAACCATCGACGGCTCGGTGTACGTCGGGCTGCGAGACGTGTTGCACCGACAGCCAGCCGTGACGACCGTCACGTACGAACCCGATAGCATCGTCAAGCAGTTTCTCCGGGCACGGGTCGATCCCGATCGTATCGAGCCACCGACGGGACCGGATGCGCCGACGCTCGACGTCGAATGGCGGTTCGACGACGGGACGCAGTACTACCGCATCCACTACGCGGATCCGAACACGGGATTCAACTGCGGCTGGCACCGCGACGAGGACCACCCCGACCTCGGTCCGGTCCACTTCCAGTACGAGCACCCCGGTACCGGCGACAGTGGCCGTGAATCGGCGCAGTTTTCGAAAATGCTTCCGACGGAGGTTCTCTGGACAGCCCTCGATCGATTGTTCCAGAAACGGATTCCGCGCCATCACTGAGACGACCGCTTCGATATTGTTTCCGGTGCTATCTACCCTTGCAACTCCTGGACGTCCGCGAGCGTCAGTTCACAGCCGCAGGGACTCGCCGAGTGCGAGTGCGGCCCCGTCGAGGTGATGCTAACGACTGGCGTGCCACAGAACGGACACGGCGGGAACGAACTCTCCTCGGGGTCGGGCAACTCGGTCATCGGTTCGGCCCTCCGAGCATCGACGTGACGGTCTCTCTGCCCAGCGGACAGCCGCACGGATCGGCCGCGTGGAGGTGCGGCCCCAGCGTCCGGATCGTGATCACCGGCTCGTCGCAGTGCGGACAGGGCGGATACTGGTCACGCGAGACGATCCCGAGTCGGTTCGGATCGATCGGCTGCTCGACGTCGACCCACAGCTGGTCGTCGGGAGTGCCGGCGGTCGCCGTGTGGACGCGGTTCGGGTCAGGAATTGGCCGGACCGAATCGAGAGACACGTCACTACGAGGATATTGAAGGTAGGCGGGCTGTGCGCGGGGTTTATGGTGGTCTGGTGTATACGGTGTCATGGCTTGCGTAAAACCCGTTGTGGGGTTTCGGAAGCCACGTCTCGGGTGCTGCTACACCCGGGGCATTTCTACCCGCTCCGGAAGACCGGAGCCAGCGGCTTCCGCGTGGGACTATGGGTTGATTCATATTACATTTATTGGAAATTAGTACAGTTTAGAAAATCAATATGATTGGGTTACGATTATAGAAAACCTACAATGACTTCCGGGTCCAGTTCCGACCGAGTGAAAGATCCGATGACTACAGTCGATGTCGTCCGTGTGGGCAACCCGCTGGGGCGACAGTGGGTAGGGGTTCGATAACCGCAATGGTTAGTATTGATTCCCCTAATACGAAAATATGGCAGGTGGGGATACCATCACGGGGCGTGTTTCCGAGATTACGACGAAGCTGGAGGCCGACGAAACCCTCGACGCTGATGACGTCACGTTCCTTTCCGGTTACGTCTCGACAATCAGGGACTACAGAGCGTTAGACGGCTACAGGGACGAGATTGACGACGCCATCACCGGCGGTATCGGGCACGCGGCGTACGTGAAAATCCTACAGGAGTTCGAGGCCACTGGTGTTCTCGACGAACTCCGGTCAGATTTGATCGATCCCTCGCTTGACCCCAACGGCTTCGAACGAGTTGAAGTGAACGGCACGATTCACTATCGGAGTGTGATGATTGGAGAGCAGGCGTCGGAAGGGGTCGGGTGGATCCACCCGCCCGACAAACAGCCGGCGACACTCGTACGTATCCGCGATTCCCTGTTCGACTACCTGTTCTGTACCGGCCGGGGATTCCGTCTCGACGCGGAGATGATCTACGCGTACGAAGCGGATTATGAGGCGTTCCTCCGTACAGTTATCGACTGTACAGAGGGCCTCGACGACTACCGGCTCTCGGTTCACGCCGACGAGAGCGGACAGCGAGTAACGATCAGTGTCACACTGCGTTCGGGCGGTCGCTCGTATTCGACAGAATTTGACCACGGGACCGATTGGCTCCAATTTGCGGCATTAGATCCAGTCCAAGATGCCCTCGATCAAGAGGGCGTAGAGACAGTTCACTACCGAGGTGGAAATGACGGCTGGATACTAGTGCTGGACGATCAACTTGAAGAGCAGATATTGAAACGCCTTCCAGAATGGTACTCGTGACACCGAATGGGTCCCGTGAGGTGAGGTAATCCTGCGCTCGAATCCAGTATTCCACACCGCAATAAATCTGGATAAGGATTGAGGGCCACTCGATATACACCGAACTTCTAAATTTATAGTAAGACTTGACTCGAACGAGTGCGTATGAACGAAGACGAATCGGATGCGGACGCGGGACTACGAGACCGGCAGACAACCGGCGAGGACCGCGTTCGGATGGCCGCCCGGCAGCTGTCGCAACCCCGGACGGCGAACTGGATCGCCGCCGAGGCGGAATGGTCGCACGGCCCCACAAAGCGCGCCCTCGAGCGACTCGTCGAGGACGGGATCCTCCACCGTGACGACGGCGGCACGCACACGACGTACTACCCGGACTACCGCCGGCAGGCGATGCAGGAGTCGATGCGGCTTCGAGACGGCGACCATACCGTCGAGGAACTCACCGACCGTCTCGCCGACATGAAGGCCCGGATCAGAGGGTGGCAGGACGAGTTCGATGTCGAAACACCGAACCAGCTTCGCGGCACCATCGCCGACGAGGCCCTGGACGCCGATGAGGAGGATCGCCGCCGCGAGATCGCCGGCAAGTGGGATCACCTGCAACGACGCATCGAGATCGTCGGGTTCGCCGTCCGCGAGTGGGACTTTCTGGCACCCACGACGGAGCCCGCCGAAGTCACCGGCCACTTTCTGAATGCGGACTAACGCGTAGGCTCGATATGCGACTGTCCCGGCGTCGATATACCTTATCGTCGACGTTCACAGGAACGCTTCGGGTTCGCCCCTAGCTCACCCTTCGCGCCCGGCGACGACGATCACCGCCGAGGCGGCGGCGATCGCGCCGATGGCCACGACGAACCAGGAGAGCAACGTCCGCGACAGGCCGGGAATCGGCTCGAACAGCGGCGTGAAGATGCGGCCGTCCAGCGCGACGACGGCGACGGCGCCCACCCCGTCGAAGAGGAGGTCGAGCGGCGTGTCGAATCGGCCGTAGTGTTCGAGGACGCGCTCGATCCCGGCGCGGTCGCTGGCGACTCTGGCGGCGTGTTCGAGGACCTCCCAGGCGACGCCGGCCGCGAGGGTGAGCCCGATCGTCGCCGCCCCGACGGACCGGCCGAGCGGGCCCGGCAACACGTCGGCGCCGGCGACGACCACCCACGCGTAGACGAGCGCGGCAACCAGTGCCGCCGAGACGGTGTGGGTCACGTGATCCCACCACCAGACGGTGTCGTACCACCCGTGCATGCCGAGCATGTGGAGCAATCCGGCCAGGGCGATGCACAGCGGCAGGACCGGCCCGAAGTCGACGCTGGCGTCGACGAGACTGGCGATGCCGTACTCTACGACGAGCGGGCTCGCAGTCGCGGCGAGCGCGGCGGCCGCGTTGACGGCGACGTCCGCTTCGCGGCGGTCGACGCCGAGCCAGAGCGAGGTCACCAGCCCGCCCACGACGAGGGCGAGTCCGACGGGCACGAGGGTGGTCGACGAGAGGAGGGGCACGTCGCTGCCCACACGTCGGGGCGCATTCGCCCTAATCCTTGCCATTGGAGTCGATCCCGGCCCGCCGTCTTTTGGGCCGCGAAACGGCTATAGGGTCAGCCTTCCTAGTTCAGGTACAATGATGGCGACGACGCACGCGTTGCTGGGAATGGCCCTCGCCCTTCCCGTCGTTGTTGGCGCGCCCGAACTGGCGCCGGTCGCGATCCTCGCCGGCCTCGTCGGCGGCCTCCTGCCGGACTTGGACCTCTACGTCGGGCACCGGCGAACCCTCCACTACCCCGTCTACGGCTGGCTCGCGGCGATTCCCGCGATCGCCGCTACGCTGGTCGCCCCGTCGGCCGTGACGGTGGGCGTCGCGATCGCGCTCACCGCGGCCGCGCTCCACGCCGCGACCGACGTCGCTGGCGCCGGCCTCGAGCTCCGGCCCTGGCAAGCCGGCAGCGACCGCGCGGTCTACAGCCACTACCACGACCGCTGGCTCACGGCCAGGCGCTGGGTCCGCTACGACGGCTCTCCGGAGGACCTCGGGCTCGCGAGCGTCGCCGGCGTCGCCGTGATCGGCCTGGCCGCCGAGCCCGCCGGCCCGATCGCCTGGGGCCCCGTCGGCGCGCTCCTCGCGGTCTCGACCGTCTACGTCCTCCTTCGCAAGTCGCTCGCTGACCTCGCCGTCAGGCTCGTCCGGTACGTCCCCGCCTCGCTCAAGGTACACGTCCCCTCCCGGTATCTCGAAACCGGCGCCGTCGACGGGCGGTGACCGGCCGGGAACCGTCGTCCCGAACGGTTCGTCGCCATCCAGTCCCGGCGACCGCCGACGGCCTTCACAAGGGTTAGGCCCGCTCCCCCCGAATCACCGCCCATGAGAGACCTGTTTCTCCGGGCGGCCCGCGGGGAGCGAACCGAGCGGCCGCCGGTCTGGATGATGCGGCAGGCGGGGCGGTACCTTCCCGAGTATCGCGACCTCCGTTCGGACTACTCCTTCCTCGAGGCCATCTCGACGCCCGACGTCGCGGCCGAGATCAGCCTCCAGCCCTACGAACGGTTCGAACCGGATGCCGTCGTCATGTACTCGGACATCCTGACGGTGCTCGAACCGCTCGGCTTCTCGTACCATCTCGAATCGGGCGTGGGTCCGGTGGTCGAGAACCCGGTCGAGTCGCCGGCCGATACGGACCGGACGGTCGAGGACGTCCGCGAGCACCTTCCCTACGTCGGCGAATTACTCTCCCGACTCGCCGCCGAACTCGGGTCGGACGCCGCGACGCTCGGCTTCACCGGCGGCCCGTTCACCCTCGCCGCCTACACCTGCCAGGGCGAGCCCTCGCGGAGCTTCATGGCCGTGCGCCGACTGCGCGCCGAGCACCCCGAGGCATTCGAGCGCCTCCTGCGCGCGTTCACCGACGTGATCGTCGATTACGTCGAATTCCAGGTCGAGTCGGGTGCCGACGCGATCCAACTGTTCGACACCTACGCCGGCCTCCTCTCGCCCGCGGACTACCGGGAGTTCCTTCTCCCGCTGCATCGCGAGATCGTCGAGGCGACGGACGCGCCGACCATCGTCTTCGCCCGGAACCTCTCGGGCAACCTCGACCTGCTCGCCGACACCGGCGCCGATGTGGTCGGCCTCGACTGGACGGTCGACGTCGCCGCGGCTCGCGAACAACTGGGCGACAGACCGATCCAGGGCAACCTCGATCCCGCGCTGCTCTACGGCGAACCCGACGCCGTTCGCGAGCGCACGCGGGCGGTCGTCGACGCCGCCGGCGAGGCGGGGCACATCCTCAACCTCGGCCACGGCGTCGACCGGCACACCCCGGTCGAGAACGTCGCGGCCTTCTTCGAGGCGGCGCAGTCGGTCTCGCGGTAGTGTGGATGACGACGTTGGTCTCGCAATAGTTTGGACGGCGCAGCGATGGGCCACTCGGTGGAAAATAGGACCGGTGACTACCGCGTTTCCGGCCGCACGCCGGCGTTCAGGCAGTAGGTTCCCGGTTCGGCTCGACACTCGCACTGGCGGAGCTGGTAGTACGCCGGATCGAAGCCGGCGCAGAAGGGTTCGAGCAGGTCGGCCAGCAGGTCGGCGAAGCGGGGGTCGTCGTGGGGGACCGGCACACGGTGGAGGTCGAGGCCGACGTCGGCGGCGTCTTTCGCGAGATCGACGTCGAGTTCGGCGAGGGTCTCGGACTGTTCGTGCATGAAGCTCATCGGCTCGACGACGACGCGGTCGGCCTCGTCGCCGAGTGACTCGACCACGTCCTCGGTCTCGGGGGCGGTCCACTCGATACCGCGGTTGGCGTGGTTCTGGTAGCCGATGTGGTAGTCCTCGAGGCCGAGCAGCCGGGCCATCGTCGCCGCGTGTTCCTCGACGTACTCGTCGTAGCGGCTGCCCGCCTCCAGGTACTTCGTCGGCGTGCCGTGGGCCGAGAAGACGAATGCGGTGTCGGGATCGTGCAGGTCGACACCGGTCTCCTCAGTGTACGCGGCGATGCCGTCCGCCCGCAGGCGGTTGTACGCCGGCACGCGGTGCCAGCCGGTGATCGACGCGAACTCGGGGTCGTAGCCGTCGACCTCGTCGATCGCCGATTCGACCGCGTCGATCGACGAGACGGTCGTCGAGGGGCCACACAGCGGGTAGATGGGGAGGGCGACGACCTCGTCGATGCCGTCGGCGGCGAGGTCGGCCGCGACCTCGGGGATCAGCGGCTCGGTGAACTGCATCGCGTGGCGGACGGTCACGTCGTGGCCGCGCGAGTCGAGGCGCTCGGCCAGCGCGTCGGCCTGGGCGACCGCCTGGTCCTGGAGCGGCGAGCCGCCGATCTCCTCGTACTCCGCCATGATGCTCGGGAGGCGTCGCTCCGCGAGTTCGCGCGATCGCTCCCTGGCCGCCGCTTCCGACTCGGCTTCCTCCAGGTCAGCGTTGTCGAAGAAGATCCGCGTCAGATAGTCGAGCACGGTCTCGCGGTCGGGCGTCGCCGGTTCGCCGAAGTTGCACAGGACGATCCCGGTTTCCATGCCCGACGCTTGCCGCCGGAGCGGTTTAGCCACTTCGGACCCGGAGGCCGGTCCGTTACTCGCTTGTGCCGCCGACGAGTTGTTCGGCGAGAGCCGCTGCGTTGCGGATCCGGCCGGGGATCCCGGGCCGACCCACGTAACTGGCGCAGAGGTGGATCCTTGCCGGGGGTTCGAGGTCGTCCATCGCGGTCCAGGAGCGGTCGTAGGCGGGCATGCCCGGTTCCCAGCGGTGGACGTGGATCGGCTCCGCCGATGCGCCGGTGATGCGCTCGAACTCCCGTGCCGCGACCTGCCCGAGTTCGCCCTCGGTCGCCTCCAGCAGCGGCGGATACGACAGTGGATCGAGGTAGGCCGTGTAGAGCCGGTCGCGATCGAGGATACTGGCGTTCCAGGTCAGTCCGCTGATCGAGACGTCGTCGGCGTCCGGCGGGACGAGCGTGCCGAGGCCCTGGCCCTCGAAGTCCGAGTCGAGAAAGACCATCCCGATCGGATTGTAAGTGAAGCGATCGAGGGTCGCGGCGAGGTCGGCGTCGACCGGTTCGAGGAGGTCGGCCGCGACTGGTGCCGGCGTCGTCACGACGACGTCGTCGACGCGCTCGATTCCGTCGGCCGTCTCGAGTTCGTAGCGAGCGGTACCGCCGTCCCCGCCAGCGCTGCCGGACTCGTCGTGCCCATCGACCGGTCGGATCGCCTCGACCGGTGTCCCCAGGTGGATCGAATCGGCGTGGGCCTCGTACAGAGCGTCGACGAGTTCACCGACCCCGTCGTCGAAGGAGACGATCGGGGGCGTCTCGCGGTCGGATCTGATCGACGCGAGCACGTTCAGGAGGATGCTGCGCTCGATGCCGCGTTTTTCGAGCACGCGGCCGAGCGAGTACTCCATCAGCATGTTGCGCGGGTCGGTGCCGTAGAGGCCGCTGTACAGCGGGCCGGCGTACCGCCGAGCCGCTTGCGTCCCGAACTTCCGGACAAGGAACTCGTCGACGGTCTCGCCGGGTTTGGGCGGGCCGAACAGCGGTTCGAGCAGCATTCGGAGCTTGCCCAGCGGGCTGATGAGATCGGTCGTGATCGCCTCGCGGACCGACAGCGGTGCGACCTTCAGGTCGCCGTCGTGGTAGACGTAGATCGGCTGGTCGTCGGCGCCGTACCGGAGACTGTCCCCCAGGTCGTAGTCGTCGATCATCGACTCGAGGCCCGGCGTCAGGCGCAGCCGTTGCGGCCCGAGCTCGACGACCCGGCCGTCGACCTCGCGACTCTGGACGACGCCCCCCGGCTCGTCCCGGGCCTCGAACGCGATTACTTCCTCGCCGTGCTGTGCTATCGCTCGCACGAGCGCCAGTCCGGACATCCCCGCGCCGACGACTCCGACGGTCATCTCCCGAGAGTTTCGAGTCGATACATTTCGGTGTGTCGGGATCCGCGCGGCTATGCCATCGAGTCGCTCGGGTGCTCACGAGTGCAGGGCCGGTCGAAAACCCGATCCGGCCGACCCGGCGTGGGTGCTGTCGTCACACTCGTCGCGAGCGGCAGTCTCACTCGCGGTCCGACCCTCGCATTTCTCGTCAGAAAGGCCACTCGCAGTCAGCACGGTTCCTCACTCGCCGTCCGCAGCGTCCGGCTCCGTGATCGGATCGATACGAAAGACGTAGTCGGGGGTGGCGTCGTCGAGGTTCGCCGGCCCTTCTTCGGCGGTGTGATCGTGACACAGCGCCGCCACCGCCGCGACGGTGCCGTGGCCGGTTTCCTCCTCGTATCGCTCGAGCACGCGGAACGCCGCCGGCTCGTTGCAGTCTCGGCGGTGACACGTCGGCGGATCCGCGGTTTCGAGGGCCACTGCTCCCTGCTCGCTATCGGCCGCCGGCTCGTCCTCGTCGCCGCGTTCGAGTTCCTGCTCGAGCGCCCGCTCGCGCTGGCGTTCTTCCTCGTCTTGCGCTTGCTTGTCTCGACCGCGCTTCGTGTCTGCCATGCTGAACGAGACGACACCGAGCGGGATAGGGTTGTGTGTACCGTTCGGATCGCCGATGGATTCGGGTAGAATCGAGAGGGATCGAACTGGGGTCCGGGGAGCGCGGTGACGTCTCGTTCGACGGACTCAGTCGCCGGTCTGGGAGCCGACCGTCAGTACGGGAACCGGGGCACTCCGGAGCACGCGGTCGGTCGTCGAGCCGAGGAGCCGCTCGTTCACGCCCTGGCGGCCGTGGGTGCCCATGACGATCAGGTCGGCCCCCGCGTCCGTCGCGACCGTCCGAATCGTCTCCGGAACGGCGCCGCTTTCGACGACCGTCTCGACTGGGACGTCGTCGATGTCGGCCATTGCGGCGTCGAGGAGTTCACGGGCGTCTTCGTCTCCTGTCGACGAGCCGAAGGCGCCGAAGGTTGGTTCGTCGACGACGCCGAGCAGGTGCAGCGTCGCTCCGGTGTCCGCGGCGACGGCCGTCGCCAGCTCGAGCGCATCGCGGGCGTGGGGACTGCCGTCGAACGGGACGAGCACCCGCTCGTGGGGGTACGTCCACGTCGCCTTCTCGCGGACCGTCACCACGGGCGTCTCGGTCTTTCTGACGACGTGTTCCGTGACGCTTCCCAGGAGGTAGCCGTCGATCCCGCTCCGGCCGTGGGTCCCCATCACCACGAGGTCGGCGCCTTCGGACGCGGCGACGATCTCGTGGCGCGGATCGCCCTGCACGAGTTCGTCGTCGACGGTAACCCCCGCGTTCGTCGCCCGCTCGCTGGCGTCTGCGAGCACCTCTTCGCCTTCCTGCTCGAGGACGTCGAGAACGGCGCCCTGGTACTGTACCTGGCTGGGCTTGTTCGTGTCCGCGACGTACAGCAGGTGGGCCGTCGCGTCGTACGCGGCTGCGACCTCGAGCGCGTACGTGAGGGCGACTGACGACGGTTCGCGATCGTCGACGGGGACGAGCACTCGGTCGTACATACGCGACGGTTGGGCCGCGAGTGACATACGTGTAGGGGACATCGTCAGCGACGTGACCGTCGCTCTAAGCGTGAGGCCCCACTCCGCTCGACCGAACACGCAGAAGCTATGACGGTTCGCTCGCAAGCCCCGGTATCAATATGGGTCCGCTCGGCTGGATACTCCTCACGACGCTGCTCATCAGCCTGTTCGCCTGGATCGGCGTCTTCACGCTCTATCTGGCCGACCATCTGGTCGAACGGCTGCTCCTGTGGCTCGTCGCGTTCGCCGCCGGCGCGCTGCTCGGGGGCGCCTTCTTCCACCTGCTCCCGCGGGCGATCCGCTCGCACGGATCGCTCCACACCCGAGGCCTGTTCGTCGCTCTCGTCGTCGGGTTCGCGTTCTTCTACGTGCTAGAGCAGTTCATCCACTGGCACCACCACCACGGCACCGACCACGAACACGAACCGGTGACCTACCTCGTGCTGGTCTCGGACTCGCTGCACAACTTCATCGACGGGATCGTCATCGCCGGCGCGTTCCTCATCGACGTGGAGGTCGGGCTGGTCACCGCGTTCGCGATCGCGCTGCACGAGATCCCTCAGGAGATCGGCGACTTCGGCATCCTCGTCTACGGCGGGTTCGACAAGGTGCGCGCGCTCGCCGTCAACTTCGCGACCGCGCTCACGGTCGTCCTCGGCGGCCTCGTCGGCTACGCGCTCTCCGGCGTCGTCGGCGAACCGCCAGTCGCGCTCCTCACGTTCGCCGCGGGTAACTTCATCTACATCGCGAGCTCGGACCTGATCCCGGAGATCAACGCCGAGGCCGAGGTTCGCAACCGACTCGGCTACTTCGTCGTCTTCGTCGCCGGCCTCGGCGTGATGTACGGGATCGCCCTGCTCGGCCACAGTCACTGATCGTCGGCCGAACCGTTCGACAGTCTGCGAATCGATCAGGTTCGGGAGTCCACGCTATGCCAGCGTCGCTCGGCCATCGCGCCGGCTATGGGTGCCGTTCGCGTCGGACGGGCCGTGGATCCGCTCGCTCCGAGACGGGTGCGCAGGAGAGCCGGTATCGGTAACTCCGTAGGGTGCCCATTCGTTCGTATGTCGCTGCTCCGATCCCGTCGGACCGCCTACTACCTCGGGCTGGTAGCCGTGACGACGGTCTTCTTCACACTCCTGTACGCGTACGGGATGGCGACGTGGGAGGGGCGTCCACGTCCGTGGTATCAAGCACTCGAGATAGTCTTTCAGTCGTTCACGACCACTGGCTACGGCCAGGATGCGGGCTGGGATACGCCACAGATGAACGTCCTCGTGATCACCATGCAACTGACTGGAATCGGACTCATCCTCACGGCGGTGGACGTCTTCGCGGTTCCGTGGTTGCAACGCGCTCTCGAAGAGAGCCTCCCGACGGCTGCGCCCGACGCCGACGACCACGTGATCCTCTGTACGTACTCCTCGCGCGGCGAGGCGTTCCTGGACGAACTCGATTCGCGCGGACGCGACGCCGTGGTCCTCGAACCGGACGAAGCCCGTGCACGCGACTTACACGACGCCGGACGAACGGTCGTCCACGGCGATCCGGAGTCGATCGACGTCCTGCGCGACGCCGGCATCGAACGAGCGGCGGCCCTCGTTTCCGACGCGGCGGACGACTCGAGCGCCAGTATCGTCCTCACTGCGCGGGAAGCCGTTTCCGACATCGAGGTCGTCACCATCGTCGATGACGCCAGCGTGGCCCACTACCACCGGATCGCCGGCGCGGACGCCGTCCTCTCACCGCGCCAGTTACTCGGCGAGAGCCTCGCGCATCACGTGCCGACCAGCGTGACGACGGTCGTCGAGGACGGCGTCGAACTCGGTGACGACCTCGAACTGATCGAACTCTCGATCGATCCCGGCAGCGACCTCTGTAACCGCCGCGCCGGCGAGGTCGAACTCGGCGATCGCTTCGCCGTCGACGTCGTCGGCGCGTGGATCGGCGGGAGCTTCGAGAGCCCGATCCCGCCGTCCGTCGAACTCGACGAGGACGTCCGATTGCTAGTCGCTGGGGCACCGGACCGGATCGCCGTGTTGCGCGAGGAGGCGACGTCCACCATCCGTTCACTCGCTGGCCGTCGCGTCCTCGTCGCCGGCTACGGCGACGCCGGAGCGGCCGCCGCTGCTGAACTCGCGGAGACGGCAGCGGCCGTGACGGTGATCGACAGGGAAGCGGGCCCGGCGGTCGACGTGGTCGGCGATACACGGGAGCCAGACGTCTTTCGCGAGGCCGGCGTCACGGACGCGTCGGCCGTCATCGTCGCGGTCAACGACGACACGACGGCGATCTTCACGACACTGGTCGTCGCGGAACTGAACCCCGAGGCCGAGGTGCTCGTGCGGGCGAACGATCCCGAGAGCGAACCCAAGCTCTACCGGGCCGGGGCGGACTACGTGCAGTCGCTGGCGACCGTCAGCGGCCGGATGCTGGCCTCGACCGTCCTCGACGACGAGACGGTCCTCACGTTCGACACGCGGATCGATCTCGTTAGACTCCCCGCCGGTCGTCTGTCGGGATCGACGGTCGTCGACGCCGACGTGCGCGCCGAAACCGGCTGTACCGTCCTCGCCGTCGTTCGGGACGGAGAGATGATCACGTCGTTCGATTCGGCGTCGTTCGCGCTCGAACCGGCTGACGAGGTCGTCCTCGCGGGCACCGACGAGAGTGTCCGTCGATTCGAGGCGACGTTTCTCGCCGAGTAGGGGCTCAAAACGGGTGTCCGGTCACGTTCTCAGAACGGGCGCCCCGAATCGGGTTCGTACGCCCGTTCGCCGGCTTCGATCGCCACGTCGAGCCAGTTCTCCGTTGGCGGGAGCGGACACTCGTACTGGTCGGAGTACGCGCAGGTGGGGTTGTACGCCTCGTTGAAGTCGAGGACCCACTCGCCGTCGGCCGTCCGGTGGTGGTCGGTCTCCAGGTCGATGTACCGGCCGGCGCCGTAGGTTTCGTCGCCGCTGGTCTCGTCGCGGAAGGGTACCCAGAGCCGGTCGTCGTCGGGATCCGCCTTGTACGCCTGGATGGCGACGTCCGCGCCGTCGATCGTGACCGTGAACGCACCACACCGGTAGTAGGTCTGCTCGCCGTCCGTGCTCGTCCCGACGGTGACGGGTTCGGGGTCGTCGTCCCGATCGAGCGGGACCTCGAACCGGTAGTCGGCGTCGATCGCGTAGTACGAGAGGCCGTCGAAGCTCTCGCGTTCGGCGGGCGGGATCGGCGAGTGCGGGTGCTCGCCGAAGTACTGCGATTTTTCCTCGCGCTGGGCCTCGATCGCTCGTTTCCAGTCCTGGCTCATTGGTGAATGTGTGGTGTCGCAGTCGGTCGTGGGTGATCGGTGACGGTCGGACGTACGTCTCCGGCGGTGGAATTCGATTACGTGTACTGCCCGATCAGTCGCTCGAGCGTGGCGCGGTCCTGGACCCCGCTGGTCCGTTCGGCGGGTTCGCCGTTCGCGTAGAGGACGAGCGTCGGGACGCCGCGGACGCCGTGTTGCTGGGCCATGCGCTGGTGGGCGTCGATGTCGACCTTCGCGACGGCCGCCTCGCTTTCTTTGGCGAGCGCCTCGACCGTCGGTTCCAGCATCTTGCAGGGGCCACACCAGTCGGCGTAGAAGTCGACGAGGACGACGTCGTTCGTCGAGACGACCTCGGAGAGGTGATCGGGGCCGTCGACGTGGATCGGGTCGGTCGGCGTCCCGGTCGTCTCACTCCCGGTGTCGTCGAGACTGGCCCCGTCTTCGAGGCGCTCCTGGAGTTCTCGCTTCTTCTGCTCGCGGATGCGAGCGCGCTCGTCGTCGAGTGATTCGCTCATACGCGACACGTACGGACTCGACCGACATAACAGTTGTGCGTAGAGGGCACAATAGCGTCTGGCGTGGTGCGACCGATAGCGATCGTCATCGAGGGGCCTCTCTCCCAGTTGTCAGCTATTGTCAACTCGGTCCGCTGGTTCGTCCGGTGAGAGCCAGCGCAACGGCTACCCGTGCGAACGATGCAGGATCGGGACGAGTGACTCCGTCCTTGCCCCGATGCAGCCCCGACGGCGCGGTCGTCACGAACGCGCTCGACACGCCATGATCGACCCAGTCCTCGCCAGTCGGTTGCAGTTCGCGCTGACGACGATCGTCCACATCGTCTTTCCGGTACTCACGATGGGGCTCGCTCCCTTTCTGATCTACTTCACCTGGAAGGACATCCGGACGGGCGAGGCGATCTACGAGCAACTTCGCCGATTCTGGACGCGCATCTTCGCCGTCAGCTTCGCCATCGGCACGGTGACCGGACTGGTCCTCGAGTTCGAGTTCGGGACCAACTTCGCGGCGTTCTCGACGACCGCCGGCGACCTGTTCGGTGGGCCGCTCGCGCTGGAGGGACTCCTCGCGTTCATGCTCGAAGCGACGTTCCTCGGCGTCTTCGTCTTCGGTCGCGAGCGGGTCGGAAACGCGCTGTACATGCTCTCGGCGATCGCCGTCGGCGTCGGCACGTGGCTCTCGGCCGTCTGGATCCTGATCGCCAACTCCTGGATGCAGACGCCGCGCGGATACGAACTGGCCAGGGAGGGTGGCCAACCGATCGTCACGCTGGTCGACCCGATCGCGGCCTACGCCAACCCGCGCTTTCCCTGGATGTTCGTCCACATGCAAAACGCCGCCGTCGAGTCCGTCGCGCTGTTCATGGCCGGCGTCGGCGCCTACTACGTCTTCCGACACCACGTCTGGGGCTACTCGATCGAGAACGTTCGGTTCTGGGAGGCGACCCTCAAGTACGGCCTCATCGCACTCGTCGTCACCGCGCCGCTGCAGGTGATCCACGGCGACCTCTACGCCCGCCACGTCTTCGAGACCCAGCCCCAGAAATTCGCGGCGATGGAGGCCGTCTGGGAGACCGACGCCTACGTCCCCGAGTACATCGTCGCGTTCCCGACCGACGTGAACGACCTGCTCGATCCGAAGGCGAAGGACATCTTCGGCATCGGCATCCCCGGCGGGGCGTCGTGGCTCGCGAGCGGCGGCGACCCGCAGGCGGTCATCCAGGGCTTAGAGGAGTTCCCGGGGCCACAACCGCCCGTCGCCATCGTCTTCTGGTCGTTTCGCGTCATGGTCGCGTTGGGCTTCTGGTTCGTCCTCCTCGCGTTCTGGGGCGGCTTCCGCTGGTGGCGCGGCGACCTTCTGACCGACGACCTCCTGCACAAGGCGCTGATGCTCTCCGCACCGCTGGGGATCGTCGCGGTCGAACTCGGCTGGATCGTCACGGAGGTCGGCCGCCAGCCCTGGGTCATCCAGGGCGTCATGCGCACCCGGGACGGCGTCTCGCCCGGCCTGACTGGCGGCGAAGCCGCGCTCACGCTCGCCGGGTTCGCCGTGGTCTACACCGGTATCTTCGTCGTTCACACCTACGTCCTCTATCGGATCATCCGCGCCGGCCCGCCGGCGGTCGGCGGTGACGAGTCGTCGGACACCGACCGGCCGGCGTCGACCGACGGACCGACGGGAGCGGGGGAGGGAGGCGGCTGATCGGGATGGTCTTGCTGACATCACCGCTCCGTGCGGCTGGTCCCGTACTGGCGACACCCGGCTGGTCGCCGTCGATTCTCGCCGACGGGCCGCTGTTCGGCCTGCCGCTCGCGGACGTCTGGTTCGGCCTGCTCTTCTTCCTCCTGGCGACGTTTCTTTTCCTCGACGGGTTCNGCCATCAGAGATGTGTATAAGAGACAGGGCCTGCTCTTCTTCCTCCTGGCGACGTTTCTTTTCCTCGACGGGTTCGACTTCGGCGTCGGCGCGCTCTTTGCCACCCGCGACGACCCGGCCGAGCGCGAACAGTTCCTGACCGCGATCGGGCCGTTCTGGGACGGCAACGAGGTCTGGCTCGTCGTCTTCGGCGGGACCCTGTTCGCCACGTTCCCGCCCGTCTACGCCACGTTGTTCAGTCGCCACTACCTCTTGATGTTCGCCATCCTGGGCGCACTCATCCTCCGCGGCATGGCCCCGGAGCTGTACGAACAGCGCCACGACGAGGCCTGGCGGCGCTGGTGGGGCCGGTCGTTCGTCGTCGGCAGCCTCACTGCACCGTTCTTCCTCGGCGTCTTCGTCGCCCACTGGCTGTTCGGCGAGACGGCGCTCGTCTCCCTCCCGGGACTCGTCGTCGGGCTCACCGTCGTCGCCCTGACGATCGTCGATGGCGCGGCCTTCCTCCGGCTCAAGACCCGCGGTGCGCTCCGCGACGACCTCCGGACGGACGCACTCCTGTCGCTCGGGGCCTACCTCGTCCTGCTGGTCCTGACGCTCGGTCTCCTCTACGCGTCACCGACTATCCGTCCGGCCTTGCTCTCCGTCCCGGCGGTCGCACTCGTACTCCTCACGATCGTCCTCGCCGCCGTCTATGGGGTCGCGACCCGGGCCGACAGGTACTACGTCGCCTTCGGCGCAGCCGCCGGCCTCGTCTTCGCGCTCGTCGCCGTCGTCGCCGTCCTCCTGTACCCCGAACTCGATCCCGTCACGGGACTGACCGTCGAGGATGCCGTCGTCTCGACCATCCCGCTCAACCTCATGACGATCGGGATGGCGATCCTGCTGCCGCTCATCTTCGTGTATTTCGCCGTCCTTTATTCGGCGTTTTCCGGACCGGCCGAGGAGGGGGAAGGGTACTAGACGGAAGACGAAAGCGGAGGAAAGGGGCGGGGAACCGGGATGAGCGAACGTGGCTGCTACTCGAATTGGGCCACGAGTTCTCGGTGGTGACTCATCCGAGACTCACGTCGAGGTAGAGCATGACGATCACGCCGGCCATGACGCCGAGGGTGGCGATCCGCTCGTGGCCGCGGGTGTGGGTCTCGGGGATGATCTCGTCGGAGATGACGAAGAGCATCGCGCCTGCGGCAAAGCCCATCGCGTAGGGGAGCAACGGTTCGACCGTGGCCACGGCGAGCGCACCCAGCACGGCGAGGGGGATCTCGACGACGCCGGAGCGCAGGCCGGCGAAAACGGCGTAGATGCGTCGATCTAGCCCCGCATTGATGGCGGCGACGGAGACGGCGAGTCCCTCCGGAACGTTCTGGATCCCGATCGCGAGCATGAGCGCGAGTGCGTTCTCGACGTTGCCGGAGCCAAAGCCCACGCCCACGGCTAGCCCCTCGGGCATGTTGTGCAGTGTGATGGCGAGGATGAACAATACGACGGGGGCGAGGCGCTCCGAGCGCTCTGCGGCGGTTTCGATCGCTCTCGATTCGGTCGGCTCGCCGGGGTCTGTCTCCCGGCTGCCTGCGTCCCCGTCCCCGATGTCGCCCCGCTGGCTGACGGCACCCGGTTCTCCGGGGTCAGCTCCCTCGTCGGCGACCGGATCTCCGATGTCGGGTCGCCTGCTGCCCGTCAGGAGGTAGTGGGCGTGGGGGACGAGGATGTCCGCCCGATCGAGGAAGGCGACGCCGAGGGCGACCCCGACGAGGGTCGGAATCGGGTCACCGCCGGAGTACTGCTCGATGCCGGGGATGATGAGGCTGGTAAACGCCGCAGCGAGCATCACGCCGGCCGCGAAGCCCAGTGCGCCATCTAGCGCGCGTTCGGATGGGTCCCGCCAGACGAAAACGAGCGACGCGCCGAACAGGTTTAGCGTGGCGATGACGACGCCGCCGACGAACGCCTGTCTGACGGGATTCTCGCCGACCAGACCGACGAAGCCGTCGACGAGGGCTAGCACGGTCGGCGGGCTCGCTATCGTCGGTCCGATCACGGTCGTGGGCCGTGACTACGACGTCCGTCGGGAAATACGATCGGTCGATTCGCGCCACTGTCCGTCGTCGGTGTCAGTCTCGACCGGGAGAGACTCATCGGTACGGCACCAGCGGTTTATCACCAGTTTCGGTGTTCGTTCGGTATGAGTGCTCGACTCACTCGACGAGCGGCGTTACGAGCCGGGGCAGCGGTTGCAACGGTATCCCTCGCAGGCTGTGGCGGCGATGGCGGTGGCGGTGGACCGGGTGGTGGCGACGGCGGTGGCGGCGCGATCGAACTCGAACCCGGCGCACAGATCGAACTCGACGGCATCACGGCCGGATGGGAAGGGCTCGCGCCGAGTGCGATCGAGGGGTCGACGAACCCGACGCTCTCGCTCGTCGAGGGTGAGACCTACGAGATCGGGTGGACCCAGGGCGACGGGGCGAATCACAACATCGCGATCTACGACGACAGCGACGCGGTAGTCGACGACCTCCAGACGGAGATCGTCGCCGAACCCGGTGACGACCAGTGGCTCGAGTTCGACGCCAGCAGTGAGATGACGACCTACATCTGCGAAGTTCATCCGACGACGATGGTCGGCGACATCGAACTTCGAAGTGGGTAGGCGACGGCGAACGGTGACGGGTGGGTCGGATCGAGTGCGTGTTCGAAACGACGGTGAGCGGAGCGGGGAGCGTTCGGCGCGGGTCGGGGCTTACACGTGCGCGCCCGGCGGCACGAGGAGCACGTTCCCGTTCGCGCGAGCGACGATGTCCTCGGAGACGCTGCCGAGCAGCAGCCTGCGGAGTCGGCTGTGTCCGCGCGAGCCGACGAGGGTCGTCGACGGCTCGTAGTCGGCTTCGGCGGCCATGATCTCGTCGGCCGGGTCGCCCTCGCGAACCTCGGTCTCGACCTCGATGTCCCACGCTTCGAGCTGGGTCGCCAGTTCGTCGAGGCGGACCTCTGGGTTCGCGTCCTCCGGCAGGTCTGGATCCTTCGGGGTCTGTACGTGGACCAGCCTGGCCTCCTCGGTCGCGTTCTCGAGAACGGAGAACAATTCGAACGCGTGTTCGGCGTTCTCGGAGAAGTCAGTGGCGTAGAGCAGCCGCTGAAATAGGTGCGACTCGAGCAGGTCGGGCGTCTCGGCCTCGCGTTCGACGCGGTTGACCAGCAGCGGCGTCTCCGTCGTCCGCGCGAGGTTGCGCGCGGTCGAGCCGATGACGCGGTTCTCGAGCGGGCTCTTCCCGCGCGACCCGACGATCGTCAGGCTCGCACCGATCGTCTCGGCGATGCCCGTGATGCGCCGATGCGGTGTCCCGCGGACGACGTGGGTTTCGACGTCGAACCCGGCGTTCTCGATGACGGTGCTGTACCGATCGAGGGCGCGCCGGCGTCGGCCCTCGAAGTCCATTCCGGGCATGCCCGCGTGGACGTTCGAGGGGACGACGGTCACGAGGTGGATCTCCTCGATACCGATACGCCCGAGACAGTCGAGACAGGTCTCGTTTTCGATCATCGCCTCGCTGGCGGCCGAGAGGTCGGTCGCGATGACGGCCTTCATACCCGTTCGTACGATCCGAGGGTATAATATTGTTTGGTGGGTCCAATACCGGTCCCTCGATAGCGCACCAACGACACGCGAGTCTGTGCGGGCTCGGCCCGCCTGTTACCGGTCGTTCCGTTCAACCGATGGGTCTTGCTACTGGCCCGACAACCGGTTCAGTATCAGGCCATTGACTGAACGCCGCGCGTTCCAGTGTGGGTGATTCCTCGTCCAGACGGCCCTATATTTGGAGAACTTACTGGAATATTCTCGTCGGTTTCGCGTTGGATACTCCGCAGTAATATTGTGCGCCAATCCCAAAAGCGTTATACGTGCTCTCCGGGTACGATGCACCGAGCAGAATTCCATGATTCACGCACAACCGGAAATCGACGAGGTCGATATCGATGATTGACTTCGCATCGCTCTCACCGACAGCACAGGCGCTCGCACTCGTCGGCGTCATCCTCGTGGAGGCACTCGTCCTGTACGGCGGGTACGGGCTCCTCGAGCGCGTCGTCGCACCACCACTCGTCCGCAGGATCACGGAGTCATAGATGGAGCTCTTCGGAATCGCGCTCACGATGCTGCTCGTCTTCGTGGGCTTCGGCTTCATGGTCGGCGTCCTGTTCGGGTTCTTCGGCATGGGTGGATCCTTCCTCGTCACGCCCGCGCTGCTGGTGATGGGGTATCCGACCACCACCGCCGTCGGGAGTGGGATGGCGTTCGTCTTCGGGACGGCCGTCATCGCGACTCTGAAACACAGGGACCTCGGACAGGTCGACTACAAACTCGGCGCGCTGATGGTGGTCGGGACGACCGCCGGCATCGAGCTGGGGAAGATGATCGTCGAACACCTGGAGGAACTGGGGCTGGCAGGCGGTGTCATCGGTGTCACGTACGTCTTCATGCTCGGTGGCATCGGGCTCTTCGTCAGCTACACCGCGCTGAAGTCCGACGGCTCGGACGATAGCGGCGGTGGCGGTCACCACGAAGCGGCGAACGACGAGATCGATCCTGACGACATTCCGGACATCGCCAAGAAGATCCAGTCGTACAACGTGCCGCCGATGATGACCCTCGGTGGCGGGATCCGGGTATCCCTCTGGATGATCCTCGGTGTCGCCTTCGCCACGGGCTTGCTCTCGGGCTTCCTGGGCGTCGGTGGCGGCTTCATCCGGATGCCCGCGTTGTTCTACCTGATCGGCGTCCCGGTCCCGATCGCGGTCGGGACCGACCTGTTCGAGATCGTCATCTCGGGCGGGTTCGGGGCGTTCACCTACGGATTGAGCGGCGGTGTCAACCTCGGCATCGTCGTGCCGCTGTTGGCCGGGAGCGCGCTCGGGGCCCGGATCGGCTCCGCAGCGACCAGCATCGTCAACGAGGACGACATCAAGATCTACTTCGGTCTGATGCTCCTCGGTGGCGCCGTGGCCGTCGCCTTCCAGCAGTCCGCCGGGGTGTTCGAGATGCCCATCCTGGACACGGTCGGGATCATCCTGATCATGCTCTCGGC
This sequence comes from Halovivax asiaticus JCM 14624, assembly GCF_000337515.1. GTDB lineage: Archaea > Halobacteriota > Halobacteria > Halobacteriales > Natrialbaceae > Halovivax > Halovivax asiaticus. The sequence goes on along the minus strand of NZ_AOIQ01000014.1, from coordinate 41,817 downwards.
GATGCTGGTCAGCGGAGCCGTGATCTTCAGTACGATCACCGAACTGCGAGCGAACGCTCGCTCGACCGCACCAGCGGCGGACTGATCGACTAACCGACCCGACGTTTTTCTCACAGCGCCCGCTCACAGGGTATAGCGACGGTGTTCGGCCAGTGGTTTCGTGTCCACACGGTTCCCGACGACGAGCCGGTAATTTCCGCGATATCGTCCGCCTCGCCCGGCTCAGCGAGATTGTACAATATACACACAACCCTTTTATCGCTGTGGCCCCACCCTCCAGCTAGAAAATGGCACAGTCGATGGCGGAACAGCTTCAGCAGGACATGGAGTGTGAGGGCCTCCTGGAGTGCATCCACGGACTCAAGCAGCTCGACAAGGACTGTTTCAGGGCGGTCGTCGAGAGCGACGACCCGCTGACGATCGACGAGATCGCCGACGATGTCGACCGCGAACGCTCGACGGCGTACCGGTCGATCCAGCGGCTCCTCCAGAGTGGCTTCATCCAGAAAGAACAGATCAACTACGAGCAGGGCGGCTACTACCACGTCTACCGGCCCACCGACCCCGACCAGATCGCGAGCGACATGCAGCGCAAGTTGAACGACTGGTACGCGAAGATGGGCCAGCTCATCCAGGAGTTCGAGAACAAGTACGAGGCCCCCGAAGACATCGCCGTCGCCGACAGCTAGCCACGATGTCCGATCCCGCTCCCAGGTCCGATCCCGAGACCGATGCGTCGAGTTCGACCGACGACGAGACAGTTCGCGTCTGGCTCGTCGAGCGGACCTACTCCGACGACGAGCAGAACCTGATCATCCTCGTCTACGCGACACCCGACGGCGAGCGCTACTTCCGCAAGGAGCGCGCGTTGACGAGCAGCACCGATATCCGCGAGACGACGGCCGCCCTCGACGTGGCGGCCGACGACCTCGGAACCGTCCAGGACGACGAGCGCGAGCGCTACGCGGTCGAGGCGACGCGCATGGCCGACGAACACGACCCCGACGACGCGATCTGACGCCGCATCTCGCCTCTCCGACTGCCTGCTAGTTTCATTCCCGTCGCCGTGGTTCGATCCCCATGACGTCAGGAACCGAAGCGGTCGACTTCCTCGTCGTCGGCTCTGGATCCGGGCTCGACGTGGCGAACGCCGTGGCGAACCAGGACCAGTCGGTCGCCGTCGTCGAGAAGGACCCGCTCGGGGGAACCTGTCTCAACCGGGGCTGTATCCCCTCGAAACGGCTGCTGTATCACGCGACCGTGCGCCAGACGATCGACCGCGCCGAGGCGTTCGGGATCCACGCCGACGTCACCGGCGTCGATTTCGCCGAGATCGTCCGCGAGGTGAACGACGACGTCTCGGGCAGCGCCGAGTCGATCCGCCGCGGACTGCGCTCGTCGAACCGCCACACCCTGTTCGAGGGGATGGGTCAGTTCGTCGACGACCACACGATCGAGCTCGTCGAGGGACGAGACGCCGGCGAGCGCGTCCGCGCGGAGACCATCCTCCTCGCCGCCGGGTCGCGCCCGTCGATCCCCGACATCGAGGGAATCGAGGACGTCCCATACCTGACGAGTCGGGAGGGCCTGCAACTCGAATCGCCGCCCGGACACCTCGTGATAATCGGCGGCGGGTACATTGGGGCCGAACTCGCGCACTTCTTCGGCACCTTCGGCAGCGACGTAACCATCGTCGGTCGTCGGCCCCGGCTGTTGCCACACGCGGACGAGCCCGTCGGTATCTCGTTCACCGAGCGCTACAGAGAGCGATTCGACGTTCACGTGGGCTACGAGGCCGTCACCGTGTCGGGGGACGACGACGCGGTCACCGTCGAGGCCCGACCCTACCCGCCCGCGTGGGACGACATCTCCGAACTCGACGACGTGACCGTCACCGGCGACACGCTCCTCGTCGCGGCGGGCCGCCGACCCAACTCGGACACGCTCGAACTCGACGTCCCGGGCGTCGAGACCGACGAGCAGGGGTTCATCGAGACGGACGAGTACCTCCGGACCACGGCCGACGACGTCTGGGCACTCGGGGACATCGTCGGCGAGTACCTCCTGAAACACAACGCCAACCACGAGGCCAGAACCGTCGTCGGGAACGTTCTCGGTGACGACCTCGACCCGATCGACTACACGGCGATCCCCTACGCCGTGTTCGCCTCGCCGGAGGTCGCCGGCGTCGGCACGACCGAACAGGCACTGGTCGCGGCCGACCGCGAGTACGCCACGACCACCTACGACTACGCGGACACGGCCCGCGGGATGGCCATGAACGCCCAGGGCTTCGTTCGAGTCCTGATCGATCCCGACGGGACCATCCTCGGGTGTCACATCGTCGGCCCCGGCGCCTCTTCGCTGATTCAGGAAGTCGTCGTCGCCATGAAAGCCGGATCGGGAACCGTCCACGACATCCGCGAGTCGGTTCACATCCACCCTGCGCTCCCCGAGGTCGTCGACCGCGCGTTCTCGAGCCAGTTCGTCCTGGCCGGTGAGCACGAAGGTGTCCATCACCACGATCACGGTACCGGACGCGACCACGACGATGAGCGTGGGCACACCGGACACGGTTGACGGGACGGGTCGCTTTCACGACGAGCCCGAACAGCGCGACGGGGGTGAACCCGGCGAGGAATCGCCGGACTATTGATTTATCGACGGCACTGCCGGAGCCACTCGCGGCCGTGAGGGTGCGGAGTCGGGCTGGTCGGGTTCCCGCGGATCGGCGGTTTGGCAGCGAGTCGTCTTCTGGCGGCGAATCCGCCGGCTTGCACCACCACGTCCGGTGTTGATGGCCAGCGGCGGTGATGGGGCACCTGATGGCTGACGACGTGACGACGGACGCGACCCGATTCGGACTTCCCGTGCGAGTCGTGCCGTTGGTCAAAGCGGGCGTCGTGCTCGGGATCGGGCTGGGCGGGTTCGTGGACGGCATCGTCCTGCATCAGCTCCTCCAGGTCCACCACATGGTGTCGGCTCGGCGGCCGCCGACCACCATGGCGGGGATGGAAGCCAACGTCGTCGCAGATGGGCTCTTTCACGCCGGCACGTACCTGTTCACGATCGTCGGAATCGTGCTGCTCTATCGCGCCTGGCGACACCCGGCGGTTCCGCCGGCCGGCCGGACGATATTCGGATCCGTCCTGATGGGCTTCGGCCTCTTCAACCTCGTCGAGGGGGTCGTCGACCACCACCTCCTCGTCCTGCACCGCGTCTGGCCGGCGGGGCCGGGTCCACCACTCCTCTGGGACGTGCTCTTTCTGCTCTCCGGCGTGGCCTTGCTCGTCGGCGGCTACGCGATCGCCCGCTCGGACTCGGCCGTCGCCTCCGAGCGGTAACTGGAGACGGCGACGCTACTGGAAGTGACGATGCTCCCGCGAGACGTGTAGCGACGGACTGCCGCCTAGTTCGCCGCGCAGTTGTTCGGCCCGAGTTCGAGTGACTGGGCTTCCTCGGTCAGCGCTTCCTCGCCCCAGTTGATCGCCTTGATCCGGTTGTAGTTCGCGGGTTCGTCGGAGAGGCCGTCGACGATTGTCTGGATAAAGGCTTCCTGGTCGTCTTCGCCGAAGAGGTCGTTCTCGGCCTCGAGTTCGCCGAGCGTCGTCGCGAGCGGGCGGATTTCCTCGTCGCTCATGTGGCCCGGCAGGACGGCGGTGTCGTCGGGTAACGCGGCGAGGGTCTCGAGGCTCGAGAAGAGTTCGGTCGCGCCCTCGCGGACGTCGGCTTCCGTGTTGCCCTCGAGGTCGGGCCGGCCGACGCTGCGGATGAACAGCGTGTCACCCGAGAGGAGGCCGTCTTCCCAGCGCAGCGAGATGCTGCCGGGCGTGTGACCGGGTGTGTGGAGCACGTCGAGCGTGCGGTCGCCGACGGGGATCGAGTCGCCGTCCACAACCGACTCGAAGTCTTCGAGGTCGCCGCCGTCTCCCTCGTGGAGGTAGTACGGGATTCCCCACTCCTGGGACATGACGCGGCCGCCGCTGACGTGGTCGGCGTGGGCGTGCGTGTCGACTGCAGCGACGATCTCGACGTCTCGCTCGTCGGCGAGGGCGCGGTACTCGTCGACGTAGAGACTCGGGTCGACGACGACGGCCTCGTCACCGGCTTCGACGAGGTAGGAGACACACCCCGTTCCGGGTCGGACGACCTGCGTGACGCCGTCGACCGACGGCGCGTCGGTCGTGGTCGGCTCGCTGACGCGTGTCCCCTCACCGTCGACTGAGTAGGCTACGTGGACCTGGCCCCAGCCGGTCATCCCGTCGGCCATCGAGCGGGCGTCGAAGCCGTGCTCGCGGAGGTGTGCGGCCGCGGTGGCCGAGGTGACGCCTGCGGCACAGACGACGGCTACCTTGTCGTCCTGCGGGATGTCGTCGATGGCGGCTTCGAGACCCGAGAGTTCGTTCTCCAGGAGGTCGTCGTAGATCGGCAGGTTGGTACTCCCCTCGACGTGCCACTCGTCGAAGTCCGCCTCACGTCGGACGTCGAGGACGTAGAAATCGTCGTCGTCGCGGCGAGCGGCCACTTCGTCGGGGTCGATCGTCGGATCGGATTCGGCTGTCTTGCTCATACGGTACAATAGTCCTCGGTCACGACCTTAACTCTGCTGGTGCGACTGCAGATGCAGTATCCGGGCATGTGAAGCCTGAAATTCTCGGTGAAATCGTCCAACAGGCCCGATTTTTCTCGGTTTCTTCGATCGAGTGTGGGGCCGACCGGGAAATCCAAATTCAGGGTGACTCTGCATTTTCCGTGAACCGTGATCGGTAACGTACGACCCGTCTCCACTCCCTGTCCTGGGTGTTCGTTCCACGGGCGACAGGTCGACCGGAACCCGAAAGTGAGCGTCTTCGTGCGTACAGGTGACGAACGCCGGTCGAGAATACTTTTGTGGCACTGTATTGTACAACACTCACAAAACCTTTAAACACGCTCGGCCCCAACGGGTGAGTGATGACAACCGAGACGACCGCAACCAACGAGACAGGCACCGACGAACCCGTCTATATCGACGACCAGGACCACCTGGATAGCGTCGTCGCCGAGAACGACGTGGTCCTCACGGACTTCTACGCGGACTGGTGTGGGCCCTGCAAGATGATCGAGCCGGCTCTCGAGAAACTCGCCGCCGAAACCGACGCCGTAATCGCGAAGGTCGACGTCGACGCCCACCAGCCACTGGCGGCCGAGTACGGCGTCCGTGGCGTTCCGACGCTCGTCCTCTTCGCCGCCGGCGAGCAGGCCGAGCAGGTGACCGGCGCGCTGCCGGAGGACCGGCTCCGCGACCTGATCGAGGGTTACACTGCGGCATGAACGGTGAGACGATGAGCGAGCCGTCCGCCGAGACTGACGAGTCCGTCCGCGACGTCGTCATCGTCGGCTCCGGCGTCGCCGGCCTCTCGGCCGCGGTCTATGCCGCACGCGCCGACCTCGAGCCGCTGGTCCTCGAAGGCCCGGAGCCGGGCGGTCAGCTCACGCTGACGACCGACGTCGAGAACTACCTCGGCTTCCCCGAGGGCGTCGGCGGCATGGAGCTGATTCAGCGCGGCAAAGCGCAGGCACAGGCGTTCGGCGCCGAGTTCGCCCATGCGACCGTCGAGGACGCGACGCTCGACGATCGGCCGTTCACGCTCGGGCTGGCCTCCGGTGAGCGCCTCCGGACCCGCGCGCTGATCGTCGCCACCGGCGCGAGCGCCCGCTGGGTCGGCGCCGACGGCGAGGACGAGTTGATGGGGTACGGCCTCTCGACGTGTGCGACCTGTGACGGCGCGTTCCACCGCGGCGACGACGTCCTCGTGATCGGCGGGGGCGACTCGGCGATGGAGGAGGCGCTCTTCCTCACGAAGTTCGCCGAGAGCGTGACGGTCGTCCACCGCCGCGAGGAACTGCGCGCCTCCGACATCATGGCCGACCGCGCCCGTGAGCACGAGGACATTTCCTTCCGCTGGAACACGGAACTCCTCGAGATCTGCGGCTCCCAGGAAGACGGCGTCACCGGTGCGACGCTCCTCTCTCACCCCGAGGGCTACCCGAAGGAACGCTACGAGGAAAGCGCGTCGCAAGGCGACGCGGAAGGACGAGCGGGGGGCCCGCGAGACGGCGAGGACGTCACGAAAGAGACCGTCGACGTCGGCGGCATCTTCTACGGCGTCGGCCACGTCCCGAACACGGACTTCCTCGCGGACACGCCCGTCCCGCTCACGGAGTCCGGTCACCTCGACACGCTCACGGGCATGACGACCGAGACGGCCGTCGAGGGCGTCTTCGGCGCCGGCGACGTGATGGACCCCGACTACCGGCAGGCGATCACTTCCGCCGGGACCGGCAGCATGGCCGCGCTCGACGCCGAGGAGTGGCTCGATACGGTCGACGCCGCGGCCGAGCGGACCGAGGCCCCGCTCTCGGCCGACTGAGCGGGAGCCCGCCCGGTCGGGAGCGAACCGCGCGTTTTACGGACACTCCGACGAACCGTTCAGTATGGCGACCGATCGTCCGGATACGGTTCTTTGGATACTGCTCGGTATCGGCGTCGTCGGGACGCTCTTTACCCACCTGCGATACCTTCCACGGTACGGACTCGACGTCACACTCGAAGGTGCACCGATCGTCGTCAGTGGCTGGCTTTCCTTTACCCTCCTCTTCTACGCACTCGGGCGCGTCCTCTCGGACCCGCCGGAACTGCCGAACATGCGCGGCGGCGACATCGGCGTCGCCCTCGTCGTCCTCTCCTTGCTCCTGGCCGGCGGACTGAGCAACTACGGGTTCGTCCCGCGGGCGGTACCCGCCCTCTACGTCGTCCTCGGGATCGCGCTGTACGTCGGACTCGCGCTCGTGGGCTGGTCGTTCGGTCAGCGGACCCGGGCGGTCAACCGACTCGTCGAGCGAACGTAGGCCGCCGGCGGTCGGACGGGCGGTTGGTATCCTGATCGCCGGTGTCCACGCGTGTTAGCGAACCGTTCACGCGTCGGCGGCGTCCTCACCGGCGTCGACGACGAGGACGCGGAACTCGCCGAACCGGATGACGTGATCGGCGACGCTGCCGACGGCCATGCGGTGGAGGCCGCCACGACCGCGGCTCCCCATGACGATGACGTCCGCGTCGATCTCGCGACCGTACTCGAGGATCTCCGACGACGGCGGGCCGTTCCGGACCGTTCCGGTGGCCTCGACGCCTGCCGCTTCGGCCCGTTCGACGGCGTCGTCGACGAAACCCTGCGCCCGTTCGGCCAGTGCCTCGCTCGGATTCGCCGCCTCGCCGGGCAGGCGCACGTCGCCGAGCGGGCCGCTGTCGGCGACGGAGAGTGCGTGCAGGGTGGCGTCCTGATCGGCCGCGAGTTCGATGGCGTCCTCGATAGCGGTCGTCGCGTGGGGGCTGCCGTCGGTCGGCACCAGAATCCGTTCGAACATAGTGATACTTCGCAGGCCCGTCACGTCAACGTTCGGCTTCGTCGTCACCCCAACGGTCCGCGGATTCGTCACACGTCCCGCCGTCGGAACCACAGCTGCGAGACGACGACGAGGACGAGCGTTCCGGCGACGAGGATCCCCGCCCCGACGAGATCGTATTCGGCGTCCAGGAGGATCGCGTTCGGGTCGAAGTACCGCGTCGGCGAGATGGCACCGACGGCCTCGTAGTCGGTCCCTTCCAGGAGCGATTCGAGCATGTAGAGTCCGAAGATGGCGCCCAGGGCGACTCGCTGGGCGATGGCGGCCCGATCGGCGACGACGGAGGCGAGCAGGCCGATCGCCGCACAGGCGAAGAGGTACGGGATCGAGAGGGCGTGCACCGCGGCGAGATCCGCAGCGCCGATCGGATGGTCGACCAGCCGGGTACTGACGTAGACGACGATCGGCGTGATCACGTTGACGGCGACGATCGGGACGGCCAGCGCGGCGAACGTCTGGGCGACGACGCTGGCTCGCGAAATCGGCAGCGTGAGCAGGATGTCGGTCCGTTCGCGGTCGATATCGTCGGCGATCGTCCCGGCGGCCAGGTACGCCAGGTACAGCCCGAGGAGGATCACCCAGCCGAACGTGTACAGTTCGAACGAGAGGAACCCCTCGATCGACCCCATCGTCTCGATGTCGAACACCTGGAGGACCTGCGGGGGATAGGCCTCTAGCAACTCGTCCTCGCCGAAGGCGTCGGCGAACGAGGGGTATACCCAGATCACCATCGCCGCGAGCAGTGACATGGCGAGGGCGAGGGAGACACTCCCGCGAACTCGATTTCGTCCGTAATAGGCAGCGAGCTCCATCAGTGCGACGCACCTCCGGCGGCGTCGGAGGCGGGCGGCGACGCACGTGACCCGGTCTCACTGGGTTCGTCGCCGTAGAACCTGAGGAAGACGTCTTCGAGCGGCGCCTCCTCGATCGTACAGTCGTGCAGCGAGTACTCGCCGAGGCGTGCGAGCAACGCGTCCACTTCTCCCGTGTACGTGAAGGTATACTCGTGGAAGTGCTCGTCCGTGTCGGCTTCGGCGGCAATTCCCTCACCACCAGCACCCGCGCTGTCCGTCTCGCCCGTCTCGTCGCCTGCGGCGGGTCCAACCGCAGCCCCGGCGACGCCAGCCGCCAACTCGTGGACGCCGTCTACGCCTGCGAGCGCCGACTGCGGAATCGCGTCCGCGGCGACCAGCCGGACGACCTTCCCGCTGCGTTCGAGCAGCGATTCGACCGGCTCGACGGTAACCAGTCGGCCCTGCCGGATGATGGCGACGCGATCGCAGAGGCGCCTGACCTCGCCGAGGATGTGCGAGGAGAACAACACGGTGAGGCCGTTCTCGCTCTCCCGGCGGAGGAACTCGCCGAAGCGCTGTTTCATGAGCGGGTCGAGTCCGCCCGTTGGCTCGTCTAAGATCACCAGCTCGGGATCGTGCATGAACGTGAGCACGAGCCCGAGCTTGCGGACGTTGCCGTGGGAGTACTCCCGGATGGCGCGATCGAGCGGCGGCTCGAACAGTTCGACCAGTTCGTCGCTCCGCCGGTCACCCTTGATGCGTGCGTGGAGGTCGATGAGCTCTCGGCCGGTCGCCGTCTCGTCGAACTGCGGGTCGTCGGGCAGGTAGCCGATCCGGCGGCGCGCCTCGATGAGCGCCGATTCGTCGCGTACGTCGGCGCCGAGCACCGTCGCCGAGCCGGCCGTCGGCGAGATGAGACCGAGGAGCATCCGGATAGTCGTCGTCTTGCCGGCGCCGTTCGGCCCCAGATAGCCGAAGATCTCGCCGGTCTCGACGGCGAACGAGACGTCGTCGTTCGCGAGCACCTCGCCGTAGTCCTTCGTCAATCCGTCCAGGGTGACCGCGTCCATACGCCCAGTTCGGGCCGACGGGTCGTAACTGTCGGGGGCCGTTCCCGGCCGACCTGCCGGGTGAGCCCGTCGAGGCGGCCGGAATCGGCGCCTGGTTTTATACCGAACCGCTCGAATCAGGGGGTATGTACCACGTCCTGTTACCACTCGACGCAGACGAAGACCGTGCGCTCGCCCAGGCACAGTACGTCGCCGACCTCCCGAACGCGAGCGAGTCGGTCGAAGCGATCGCGCTCTTCGTCTTCCACGGCGAGGGCGAGGATCTCCCCGACGAACTGAAGCAGTTCAACTCGGCGACGCGCGTCGGCTCCGTGCGCGAGGCGACCGAGTATCTGGACGAACGGGGCATCGAGACGAGGGTCGTCGAGGACAGCGGCGACACGGTCACGGACATTCTCGACGTCGCCGACGAGCACGACGTCGACTCGATCGTCCTGGGCGGTCGCAAACGCTCGCCCGTCGGGAAGGCGCTCTTCGGCAGCGTCGCCCAGTCGGTCATTCTGGAGACGGACCGACCCGTCGTCGTCACCGGGAACGGCCACGATTGAGTTGTCGACTTCTGCGTTGTCGGACCGCGTCGCGGTAGTTCGTGATCGTTGCCGCTAGCCGATAGCGACGATGACCGCCCAGACGACCACCGCGTGCCAGACGATGGCCGCGGTGACGCGTGGGGCCGGCTCCGTCGGCCGCGGCGGATTTCGAAAGAGTGCGTCGTAGACGAACGGTGTGGCGGCGAGGACGCTCACGATGCGGGCGAGTTGCATCGGCACCGCGGTGAGTGCCCCGACGAGCACCCCAGCTACGAGGAGGAGTGCGATCGCGAGGAGCACGCCGTCGTAGTGTTCGACCATCGGCACTCACAGTGACTACCCGTCTGACCGTGGTGAGCGCTGTGCTTGCTATTCTGGACTCCCGGGGCTGCGTGACGATTACCGGCGCCACTCGCCCGATCAACGGATAGTTACTGTCCGGCACCCTTGTCGAACCATGAACGAGCCGGGCCTTCAGGTGCTGATGGATCAGGAGACGCTCGCGGCTCGCCACGAGGCCGGCGAACTCCCGGACTGGGTCGGCGCTCACTGGGAGACGTTTCGCGACGGGCTCACCGGCGAGCGAAACGAGTCGCCGTTTCCTTGCTTCTTTGGGGCGGAGTCGGTCCGGGGCGGCGAACCGCTGTACACAGCCGTTCCCTCGCTGACGGATCCCGACGCGCTGCTCGGCCTGCGCGACGTCCTCCGGGAGTACATCGAAACGTTTCGCACGCACAGCGATCGCGCGTCGCTCGTGACCTTCTTCAAGCCGTCGGCCAGCGTCGCCGCGGAAGCCGAGTATCACGAAGCGCTCTGGCACGTATTGCAGTTTCTGCACGTCCACGACCCGGATCCTTGGCCGGCCGACATTCCCATCGACCCGGACGATCCCTACTGGGAGTTTTCCTTCGCTGGCGAACCGATGTTCCCCACTTGCCGGGCTCCGTTCTACGACGAGCGCAAGAGCCGATTTTGTCCGATCGGTCTCGAGATCACTTTCCAGCCGCGGGCGCTGTTCGCGTCGCTCGACGTCACCGCGGACACGCCCGCCGGCCAGCACGCCCGCGAGGTGATCCAGGATCGACTGGACGAGTACGACGGTGTTCCACCCCACCCAGACCTTGGAGACTGGGGCGTCGAAGAAGACCGCGAGTGGCTGCAGTACATGCTGTCGTCGGAGCCGGAGCAGGCGCCCGAGACGTGTCCGATCACGGTGACGCGTGAGCACCCGAAGGTCGACCCGTCGATCGACCCCGGGATCGTGATCGAGCGCTCGACGCCCGCGCAAACGTGTTCCGGCGCTTCCGGAAGCGAGAGCGCGGAGGTGGGTGAATGACTAACGCGTCCGCGTCGAGCCGGTCGGGATCGGCCCTCCCGCCGCTCGTCTTCGTCGATTTCCAGCGTGGCTTCGACGAGCCGACGTGGGGCGAACGAAACAATCCCGGCGCCGAAGATCGAGGTCGCGACCTCCTCGACGCGTGGCGCGAGCGAGCGGGCCCGGTCGTCCACGTTCGCCACGATTCGACCGACCCCGACTCCCCACTCGTGGCCGGCCAGCCGGGGTTCGCGTACAAAACCGGATTCGAACCCGAACCGGGCGAACACGAGGTCGAGAAGTCGGTAAACGGCGCGCTCGTCGGTACCGGCCTCGGCGACTGGCTCCGCGCGAACGACCACGATCGAATCGTCGTCTGCGGACTCACCACGGATCACTGCGTCTCGACGACGACCCGAATGGCGGAGAATCGCGGATTCGACGTCACGCTCGTCGCCGACGCCACGGCCGCGTTCGACCGGTCGTACGACGGCGAGCACTTCGACGCGGACACCGTTCACCGGACAGCGCTCGCGCACCTCGCGGGCGAGTTCGCGACCGTACTCGACGCGGCGGCCGTCCTCGACCGTCTCGTCGGCTGATCGGCGATCCACTCAGACCGCGCCGACGCCGTCGACGGATTCCCCCTCGGCGATGCGCAACTGAACGCCGTCTTCGGGGGAGACCGAGAGGACGAACTCGTCGAGACAGGCGGTGTACTCGGCCGTGTGGTTTCCGGAGCGTCGGAGGCGCAGTCCTTCTTCGAGGAGGCCCGTCTCTTCGAGCTCGTCGAGCTTTCGGTAGGTCGTCGAGAGCGCCAGGTCGGTGGTCTCGGCGATTTCCTTCGCGGAACGGGCCTCGCCGCTGGTCGCTTCGAGGATCTGCCGGCAGGCCGGGTCGTCGAACGCACTGACGACGGCGGCGACGTCGTAGTCGGGAGTGGTCGTCGAGTAGGGCGTCTTCGGGGTCCGGGTCGGCGCCTGCATGGATTGGCTCATACTACACTGTCGGGACCGGAGGGAGACGAGTTGACACCACCGCTATTGGGGGTGGTTTATATACTCCGGCGTAACGGGGCCGCTCAGGCGAACGCGTCGGGGGTGAGTGCGGTGCCACAGCGCACGCACCCGTGTTCGACGAGCGCCGCTCGCTTGTCGTCGTCCACGACAAACGACGAGGTACACTCCGGACAGACGAACGTCGAGTGCTGGGTAGTTCCCATGGTCTATTGCAACGTAGTCGGCCCACGGATAAGGCCCTGGGGTGCGTTCTCGCGTGGCTGGAATCCACACGCTGGCACACCGGCGTTGCCCCGTCTGCGAGGAGAGCGACCGCCCCTGGGTCACCAGCGGAGTGGTGCCACCACTGGACTAAAGGGAGCGCGACCCCAACGCCGGACACGAATGGGCGAGGGAATACGTGCGACGGTCGCGATCACGGCGCCCGACGGCTGTCCGATCGCCCGGGAATCGGCGCGGACGGGCTCGGTCATCGACCAGACGTCGACGAGCGTCTCACCGGCCGCCTCGAGTGGGAGCGTCACCGAATACCTCGCTGCGGCGGACGAACCTGCCGTCGATGCCGAGACAGTGGATGATGGCCCCGACGCCGACGCTGCGTCTGCGGACGCCGAATCCGCGACAGACGCGACGTCCGCTGCGGACGAACCCACTGACGAGGCCGTGTTCTCGTACGGATCGACCGCGATCTACCGCACGGCTCACGAGGAATCCGACGGCTGTCCGTGCGCGTGTCTCGGGTCGTACGGCTGTCCCGTCCATCGATACGTCGCGGACGACGGGGAGTTGACGCTCGTCTTCCACGCCGAGTCGTTCGACCAGCTTCAGGACGTGATGGGTGACTTGCGGGAGCGATTCCCGTCGGTCGACGTCAGACGGCTGCTCCAGCCACCGCTCGAGGGGACGCCCGACGACGGCGTCTTCGTCAACCGGGGGAAACTCACCGACCGTCAGCGGGAGGTACTCGAAACCGCCTACGAGAACGGCTACTTCGAACGACCCCGGGGCGCCAACGCGTCGGAACTCGCGGCCGAACTCGGTATCTCGCAGTCGACGTTCACCGAACACCTGGTCACCGCCCAGCGCAAACTGCTCGACGACGTGCTCGATCCGAGCGCGTAGAGCGCGCTCGCCCGGGTTCGCCGACCGGACTGGCGGTTCGGGGGCAGACGGTGGGATTAAGATGGCCCGGGCGCACGAGCAACGTACGACGATGTCACTCGCACGGGAAACGGAAATGACGGCGGGCGAACTGGACGAGTTCCTCGGCGGGCAGGAGACCGGGGTCCTCTCGCTCGCCCGCGACGACGAACCCTACGCGATTCCGATCTCGTACGGCTACGATCCGGACGAGCGCGTGTTCTATCTGCGACTGGTCTCGACGCCGGAGAGCGAGAAGCGCGAGTACCTCTCCTCGTCGCCGCGGGCCAGGCTGGTGGTCTACGACGAGAACCACGCGGCATCGACCTATCAGAGCGTCGTCGCCGTCGGTTCGCTGACGGAAGTGCCACCCGAGGCCCTCACCGTCGATCGGATCGAGCAGTACGGCGAGGCGAAGCGACCGCTCTTCGAGATCTGGGCGAACTCGAAGCCGGATCTCGACATTCAACTCTACACGCTCGAACCGGTGGATCTGAGCGGTCGCCGGACCGTGATCGATCGGGACGAAAGCGAGTGAGGCGCCCGCCTGGCGGTCGATTTTCGACGCCGAACTGCTCCGCCAGACGTCGGTCCCCGGAAAACGTGGGTGGAGGCGCAGCCACGGCGATTCGCAAAACGAACTGGTGAGTCGACGGTGCTTACGCCGGGGCGAAATTGTCGTCACCGACGGACGCAGAACAGATGGGACAGCCGTTCGACAGAATCGCCGTCCGCATCGGCCCGTTGATCTCGATCTGCTGGCCGCACGCCGGGCACGTGAACTCGTACTCCTTCATTGACTCGCTCTCCATGTCGGCTTCACTGGGGTTTCGTCCTCGGGTGTCATATGGGTTCCCCCTCGATATGCGGGGCGGTTCACGTGCGCCCGTGGCCGGCCCCGACCGTCGCGGTGGTGGGCGGGAATCACGCCCGGGCCTCCTCGAGCCGGTCGAGCAGGGTCGCGTCGTCGGCGTAGCCGCTGTGGCGCCAGTCGACCCTGTTCTCGGCGTCGAGAACGACCGTGTAGGGGACGCTCACGGCGTTCAGCGCACTCGTGAGGTCGAGGTCCGCGTCGTGGGCGACGGGCCAGGTTCCCTCGTGAGCGGTCCACCAGTCGGCGACGTCCGCCCGGGTGATCGTCCCGCCGAGGGGCTCGTTCGTCACCGAGACGACCTGGACGTCGTCGCCGACGCGATCTGCGACGCGGCCGAGCGGCGCCATCTGACGCGAACAGACGTCACACGAGGTCGCGAACAGCTCGACCAGACTCACTCGACCGCGCTCGGGGACGGTAACGGTGTCTCCCCCCTCGGCCTGCCCGGAGATCGCCGCGAGTTCGACCGGATCGACTCCCTCGCCGTCCGATCCGGGTTGCCAGTCGGTGACGGCCAGCGCGCCGGCACCGCCGAGGGTGGCCAGTGCAGCGCCGCCTGCAATCAGCTCGCGTCGTCGCACGATCATCCCTCCTCGACGACCGTGCGGGCGTCGTCCAGCACGGTTCGTGGGGCTGGCGGCCCGCCAGCGTAGGCTCGCTCGACCAGCCCGTCTCTGTTCACCAGCAACACCAGCGAGGTGTGAACGAAGTGACGGTGGTTGCTTCCGCGTACGTCGTGGGTCTCGTCGGTGTCACCGTCGCTTTCGTCCGTTCCGTCGTGGTCGGTATCGCCCGTTTCGCCGTCGCTCCCGTTCATCCCGTCGTGATCGTCACCGGTCGTCTCGTGCTCCGATTCGGTCGGGTCGCTCCCGTCCGCGCGCTCGAACGCGACGCCGAACGTGTCCTCGACGACCGATTTAGCTCGCGCGGGCGTCTCCGGCCGGAGGAAGTACCAGTTCCCGACGTCGAAGTCGACGCCCTGTTTCTCCCCGTACTCCCTGAGGACGTCCGTGGTGTCGTACTCGGGATCGAACGTGACCGTCTGGAACGCGATCTCGTCGGCGTAGCCCCGATCGATCGAATCGGCCTGGATCCGACGGAGCGTCGAGGTGAGTCCCGGACAGACGGTCGTACAGCTCGTGAAGACGAACGTCAGCATCGTCGCCCGGTCGCCGACGAACTCGGTGGTCGTCACCGAGCGGTCGTGTAGCGGGGCCTGGACGGTCGCTTCCGGGAGGTCGTCGCCGTAGATCGGGTGCGGGACGTCCGTTTCGCGAGCGCGGTCGTGACTCGCTGGGGCTGCCAGTACGAGGTCGTCGCGGGCCGCCCCCGATTCATCTCCAATCCGTTCGATACAGCCCGCGAGTGGCAGGCTGAGCGCGGTCGCTCCCGCTAGCCGCAGCATCGTTCGTCTGTCGACGGTCGGTCTGTTCACGTTCATCGTCTTGCCTCGGGTCGGGTTGTTTCGGGCCGTCGGTTCCGCCGGCCGATCGATCGTCACGGTCCGGCGTCCAGCACCGGCCGCGTCTCCTCGTTGAACATACTGAGCGCGTTGATGGCTCGCTGGGGCATGTCCTCGGGCGGGTCGTTCATCGCCGGCTCGGCGTCGGGATCGGGCCAGCCGACGACGACGCGTCCGATGTTGCCCGCGACCTCGTGTGAGGTGCAGACCTGCTGGGTGTCGACGTAGTCGTAGACTCCTTCGCGCTCGAACGTGTGTTCGAACGTCTCACCGGGCTGGCTGAGCCGCTCACTGCCCCAGGGTTCGATCCCGTTGGGCGTCCGATGGGGTGGGTGGGTGTCGCGGTGGTAGGCCGCCACGTCGTGGCGACCCGTCTCGACGACCCACTCGACGGTGGCGCCCACGCTCACGTGGACGATCTGGGGATCGAACTCGGGGAACGGTCGGGACGTCGTCGTGACGGTGATCCGGTCCGTCGGGGTACCGAGTTCGCCCGCGTTTTCCGGTTCGGCCGTCTCGGTCGTCTCGTCGCCTCGGTCGAGACACCCGGCCAGAACGATACCGGCAAGGCCGGCGCTAGTGCCGAGTGCGTCGCGTCGAGTGAGGCGGTTGGGTGTCATGGCGTGTGTCGTGGGCGACTGCACTATCCGTCCGTTCGCGGGCCGGTCGTCGGTCCGCGACCGCTCTGAATCGGCGGGTTCGTCACCCGCTCAGGGCTCCGGGTTGAAGATCTCCGGTTCCGCCTCGCCTTCCACCTGGATCACGCCGAGCATGCCCTTGCGGACCACTCGGCTGAGCGCGTGGTCGACCAGCTTGATCGGCCCGGGCACCGGCGTGTCGATCACGGCCGTGGCCACGGATCCGGGGACGACCGGCGCCGTCTCGACGTAGTGGTCGGGATCGGAGGCCAGCGCGCCGTTGGGGTAGTAGGTCTCCCAGACGTTCCCGATGGCGTGCCAGGAACTGGTGAGGTTCGGTCCACCGTTGGCGTAGAAGAGCCGAACCCGCTCTCCTTTGTCGACCGTGATCGGCCCGTAGCCACCCTCGGTGAAGGCGTACGCCTCGCCGTTCAGCGCGACGTAGGTGGGTTCTTCGCTGGTCATCCCGTCGTAGTCGAACTCGTGGTGACCATCCTCGCCAGCGGCGCCGTTCGTGTAGATCTCGTTCTGCCCGAAGTACAGCTCGCGGTCGACCTCGGGGAGGCCGTCCTCGGGCTCGACCAGGATCGCGCCGAACATGCCGGCGCTGATGTGCATGTCCATGTCCGGGACCGCACAGTGGTAGACGTGGACGCCGGGGTACATCGCTTTGAACTCGATCGTCGCCGACTGGCCCGGGTCGACCATCGTATCGTCCGCGCCGCCGCCGGGTCCGTAGACGGCGTGGAGGTCGATGTTGTGGACGACCGCCGATTCGGCGGCGTTCGTCAGGGTGAGCCGGACGGTGTCGCCGCGTCGGACCCGGATCATCGGCCCTGGAACCTGGTCGTCGAACGTCATGTATTTGAACGTGACGCCGGGTTCGATCTCGGCGATGCGTTCGGTCGTCGTCACTTCGATCTCGTGGGTCCGCGGGGACGACCAGTCGACCGGGTCGGGCAGGTCGGTCGGATCGGCCGCGATCCGGTCGACGTCCGTCGGTTTCGCTGGGTCGAGCCCCTCGTCGCTCGTCTTGGTCGTCGGTTCGCTCGTCTGTTTCGGCTCGCTTTCACTGTTGAGACAGCCCGCTAACGCTACCGCACTGGTCGCGCCCATCGCAGCCATGAGTCGTCGTCGATCGATTGAGAGGGAAGTCATTGTTACATGCGGTAGTAGGGGACTACATATGTTCAACCCTGAAGATGATTCCATGACAACGAGAACGCTGTGTAGCTGTTCGGTTCGTCCTCTTAAACCTATAAAAAGACACACAGTATAACCCGCCGAGGGCTCGGGTGTTCCGCCAGTGGGTCCTCACGGACTCGAACCCTGGAGTGGCGGGGTTTCGGGGCAGCTTGCCCATCGCTCACGCCGGCGGGTCCGGTCGCTTCCACATGTTCGGTCCGTCTGGGACGCGACCGTTCTCGGCTGGGCGTTCTTCTTGCCTGGCCCTTCTCTCGTGATCGAGCCGATCTGAAATAGTAGTGGGTCACACGCGACACGCGGGAATCAACAAGAAGGATCGCCGACAATGAGCGTGTTCGAGCAGCTCAGCCACCGACAATGCGAGTGTTCGAACGGCGTGATCGAACGGACCAGCCATCGTGGTCGGTCGAAGTCGGTACCGAGCGATCGGAACACGTTCGGGAGTAGTTCTGTGTCGGTCCCACCCCTCGATCCGGACGACGGCCGGGAGACTCCGTGCGACGGGATCGGCCCGACCGGGGCCGCAGGCCGACACTCCCTCGAACCACCTATGTCCGAGTCACACGCGCACGTTCGTCGGTTGGCACGCACCGTCCCACGCTCGCCCGTGTTGCCGGTCCTCGACCTCGTCGTCATCACAACGTTCATCGGGTACGGGCTCACCAGGCACGGGCTGGATCCCTGGGCGTTTCCGACCTACACCGTCAAAGCGGTGACGCCGTTCGCGATCGGCTGGCTGCTCGTCGCGCCGCTTCTCGGCGCCTACAGCGAGCGCACGCTCGGTTCGTTCGCCTGGACGGCCGTCGTCGTCGCTGGCGCCTGGGTCGTCGCCTCGCTCCTCGGTGGCGCGATCCGATCGACGTCGCTCTTTCCGGGCGGTGCAACGCCGATCTTCCTGGTGGTCATCGTGGGATTCGGGCTGGCGTTCGTCCTGGGGTGGCGACTCGTAGTGACTGCCGCTCACCGGCGATGGCGAGGACAGCCCCGTTCTCCAGTTGGGAGCCGGGCTGACTAGCGTGGCGGTCAACCATGTTCGGGACCACGGCTACCCCTGGGTAGGTTGTATCGTCCGCCAATGAGCGACTGTTCGCTCTGTGAACTCCCGACGCCCGATCCCCCGGTGATCGATCCGGACGTCGATGGGACCTTCTGCTGTCGCGGCTGTCTCGAGGTGAGTCGGACGCTGGACGACACCGACAGCGTCGATCGTGGCGACGTTCGTGCTCGCGTCGAGGCGGCCCGGGCGGATTCCGTCGGCGATACGGCTCGGGAGGATGCCGCCGGCGAGGCGGCCTCTCCGGCGGCTGGCACGGACGCCGTCCCGACCGGGTTCGAAACGGCCTTCCTCGCGGTCGATGGGATGCACTGTGCGACCTGCGAAGGGTTCGTCTCGCTGCTAGGCGAGCGCGAACCGGCCGTCCACACCGTCGAAGCGAGCTACGCGACCGATACCGCGCGCGTGATCTACGATCCGGATCGGCTCGATCGCGACGAACTCCCGGCGGTTCTCTCGGGTTACGGTTACGAGACCCGACTGCGCGACGGGGCGGGCCGCGACGCGCGTGCCGACGAGGCGCTGGTCCAGCGGCTGCTCGTCGGTGGGTTCCTCTCGATGCTCGTCATGCCCTGGTACGTCTTCTACCTCTACCCGAGTTACGTGGGGATCGAGACTGGCGTGCTCTCGACCGGTGCCGGATCGGCCGCCGGGAGTTCCGTCCCGCTGGCGCTCCTCGGGGTGTTCTCCGGGGGCGTACTGTGCTACACCGGCTATCCGGTGCTCAGGGGTGCCTACGTCAGCCTGCGGGTCGGCCGGCCGAACATGGACCTGCTGATCGCCATCGCTGCAGGGTCAGCGTACGTCTACAGCACGATCGCGCTCGTCTTCGGGCGGACGCACCTCTACTACGACGTGACCGTCGCCGTGATCATGGTCGTCTCGCTGGGGGGGTACTACGAGGGACGGATCAAGCGCCGGGCGACGGGGCTGCTCGCGGACGTGACGAGCGCCGGCGTGCGAGCGGCGACCCGGCGGACCGCCGACGGCGAGACCGAGACCGTCTCCGTCGATCATCTCGAACCCGGTGAGGCGGTCGTCGTCCGTCCCGGCGAACGGGTGCCGGTCGACGGAACCGTTCGGGAGGGGACGGCCGCCGTCGACGAGTCGGTCGTGACCGGCGAATCGATGCCGACCACGAAGCGACCCGGCGACGCGGTCGTCGGCGGGGCGATCGTGACCGACAGCGCGCTCGTCTGCGCGGTCGGCGACGACGCCGAGAGCACGCTCGATCGGATCGCCTCTCTCATGTGGGAGATCCAGAGCGAGACGCCCGGGATCCAGCGGTTCGCCGATCGCCTCGCCGCCGTCTTCGTCCCGCTCGTGCTCGCCACCGCCGTCGCCGTCACCGGCTGGCGGGTCGCGAGGGGCGTTCCGGCGGACACCGCCGTCCTGACTGGGTTGACGGTCCTCGTCGTCTCCTGTCCGTGCGCGATGGGGCTGGCGACGCCGCTGGCCGTCGCTTCCGGGCTTCGGGACGCCCTGGAACGGGGGATCGTCGTGGCGAACGCGACGTTGTTCGAATCGGCGCCGGCCGTCGAGACGGTCGTCTTCGACAAGACCGGGACCGTGACGACGGGCGAGATGACCGTCCGCACGGTTGCCGGCGAGGAGGCGGCGATCGACCGCGCCGCGGCCGTCGAACGCTACTCGACCCACCCGGTCGCCGACGCGATCGTCGCCCGTGCGGCCGCGGGTGCAGACCACGACGAGCTGGCGGGGCCCACAAACGCCGTCGCGCCCGATGGCGGGGCGGAGCGTGGCGGCGGGACCGTTTCGGACGGCGACCCCGTTACGGCGGCTGGGTCGACAGCCCTGTCCGAAGAGAGCGGCCACGACGCCGAGAACGGCGGTCACGCCACGGAGACTACCGCGCTGGACGCCCGGGACTTCGAACGCCATCCCGGTGAGGGCGTCAGCGCCGTCGTTTGTGGTCTCGACGAGCGCGGGGCGGGGACCGACGGCGTCGACGAGCGGCCCACTGACGGTGACCGCGTGGTCGTCGGAACGCCGACACTCGTCGAGCGGATGGTCGGCCCGATTCCGGCCGACCTCGGTGACGCGATCGACGTCGCCCGGGAACGCGGCCGACTGCCGGTGGTGATCGGCTACGCCGGCCGGGCGCGAGCGGTCGCGGTCGTCGGCGATCGGCCCCGGCGCTCGTGGCGAGCCGTCCTCGAGTCCGTCGCCGACCGCGAGGTCGTCGTCCTGACGGGCGACGACGAGTCGGCGACGACGGAACTCCGCGAGCATCCTGCCGTCGATCGCGTCTTCGCCGGCGTCCCGCCGGAGGGGAAAGTCGCGACGGTCCGTCGCCTCTCCGCGGCGGGTGTGACGGCGATGGTCGGCGACGGGACGAACGACGCCCCTGCGCTCGTAGCGGCGGACGTCGGCATCGCACTCGGTACCGGGACCGCCCGCGCGACCGACGCCGCCGACGCGATCCTCGCCGACGGCGACCTTGCAACCGCCCCGGCCGTCTTCGAACTGGCCGAGGGAACCCGGCGGCGAATCCGTGAGAACGTCCGCTGGGCGCTGCTGTACAACGCCGTCGCGATCCCGCTGGCCGCCGCGGGCCTCATCAACCCGCTCTTCGCCGCGCTCGCGATGGCGGGGAGCAGCGCGATCGTCGTCGTGAACTCCTCGCGGCCGGTGCTGAGGGACGGGGAGTAGGGCCGTTCGGCGGCACGTCCCGGCTCGTCGTCTCACTTTGTGAACGTAACCCAAGTTCGGCGAGCCACTAAGGGGCGGGAGTGGGACGGTTCGCGTAGGACAATGTCGTCGCCCAGCGTCGCCCGGTACCTCGACAGAATCGGCCTCGACCCCGACCGATCGCCCGAGCACGACCGGGCCGGCCTCGAACGTTTGCAGCGGGCGCACGTCACCTCGATTCCGTTCGAGACGCTGGCCGTCACCGGCGACCCGTTCGATCGGTTCGAGGGTGCTGGCGTCTCTGTGGCAATCGACGACCTCTCCGAGAAGATCGTCGAGCGCGGACGGGGCGGCTTCTGTTACGAACTCAACGAGCTCTTCGCGCGGCTGCTCGACGCCCTCGGATTCGACGTCACGGGGGTCGCCGCGCGGATGGTCGGCGGCTCCGGGATCCCCGCTGCTCACCGGAGTACGCTCGTCTCCCTCGAATCGAGCGAGTACGTCGTCGACGTCGGGATGGGGACGCCGACGATGCGGCGGCCGACGCCCCTCCCCGACGAGGGCGGTGAGCGGACCGACTCGGGGTCGAGCGACCGCCCGGTCACGGCAGCTGGGCCGCCACAGGTCGACACCGTGGGCGTTCACTGGCGCGCCGTCGCCGTCGATCGTCCCGACGCGACGTACCTGACCCAGTACCGGGAACCGGGTGACGACGACTGGTCGGACCGCTATCTTTTCGACACGACGCCCCGTGAGCCACGCTACTTCGGCGCGACGCGCGAGTACCTCGTGACGGCGCCGGAGTCGCCGTTTACCGGTGAGCCGGTCGCCTCGATCGCGACGGATCGCGGCCACGTCAAACTCCGCCCGGACGCACTGATCCGGACGGCGGGTCGCGAGCGCTACGAGCGCACGATCACGAGCGGCGAGTGGGACGCCCTGCTCGGGAGCGAGTTCGGCATCGACGTCGAGCGACTGGTGAACCGGCGGTCCTGATCGTCGATCCTTCTGGTCGTGGTGTCCTAGCCGTTCGAGACCGAAGCCGCGTACTTCCGATACCGCCGCAGCGTCTCCCCGTCTTCGTCCTGAAGCTCGACGACGAACTCCTTCTGGCCGACGACCTCCTCCAGGTCGTCCTCGCGGATCGTGAACTCGTAGGGCGGGTCCTCGACACGCTCGAGTTCGGCATCACCGCTGGTCACCACGACGCGCTCGATTCCGGTCGGGTCGGAGAGCTCGCAGCTGATCTCCTCACCGATGCCCTCGCACGTCAGGTCGGGATCGACGTCGGGGCTCGAGTCGCCCGACAGCGCGCTCTGGAAGTCGAGCACCATCGGCGAGATCGGCGCCGCCGTCAGGAGCAGGACGATCGTCAGGAAGATCGAGAGGTTGAGCTTCGAGCCGTGGCGTGCGATCACCCGCCGGACGCCGCCGTCGGCGGTTCGGCGCAGCCGGATCACCGACGGGACGATGACGGCGTGGGTCAGCGGCCCCCAGAGAATGAGGACGAACCCGTACGCGCGGAGGACGTAGAGGACGCCCCAGTCGATGCCGTACGAGAGGACGAGGCTGCTCGCCGACCAGCAGAAAAAGCCGAAGAAGAGCAGGCCGACGCTCTTCAAGAGGCGCCAGATCGGCGTGTTCGCGTAGTAGATGGAAAGTAGGTCCCGCCACGCTCGACCCAGGCTCCGCTTCAGGACCGTGATCGGCGATGCAGTCGCGTCGGCGTCGGTGGATGGAGTCATGTGGGGAAATCGATCGAAGTGGAACTGATCAGGCGCCGATAGCCCAGAGCTGGGTGAGCAGGTACCAGTTGAGCAGGTACGTGATCACGAACGCGGCCAGGAAGACGAGACAGAGGACGAACGTCCCGCGCATCTCGTAGGCGTGGACGGGATCGTCGGGGTCCTCGGCCAGCGCTAACCCGCCGTCGGCAACGAGGTCGGAGACGTTGGATTCGTCGTCGATCCGCTTACCGAACAGCAGCGAGCCGACGGCGAGCAGGATGAACAGAACGCCGGCGGCGATCGCGAGCAGCGCGAAGATCCCGAAGATGGCGAACAGCGGACTCGCCGCCGCAAGGTCGAACTCGGTGCCCTGGATGTTGCTCACGACTTCGACGGTCCGGCGCGGGACGCCGTAGAGGATGCCGACGTACATCATCATGAGGACGGCGACGCCCATCGCGCCCGCGTAGAGATACGGCTGGATCGCTGCGAGACGGGTCGAGAGCCACTGGCGTCTGAACATCGTCCGGATCAGGAAGAAGAGGAGGCCCATGAACGCGACCGTGGTGCCGAGGACGACCGTCGCGTGGAAGTGTCCCACCGTCGCGAACGTGTTGTGCCAGGTCATGTTGAGCTGCAACTGCCCCATCATGACACCGGTGATCCCGCCGAGGAAGCCAAAGAGGATGATCGAGAAGATCGTCGACGAGAAGACTGGGTTACCCCAGGGAGCGGAGGTGAGCCAGCCGAAGAGGCCGCCGCCCTTGCCGCGCTTGCGACGACCGGCCTCGATGCCCGCCGGAATCGCGAAGGCGTGGATCAGGCTGGCGAACGTCGCGCCGTAGAACGCGTAGGAGGTGTTCCAGATGCGCCACCCGGTCGAGACTGCGGGGTCCGACAGCAGGTGGTGGGCCGCCCCGAGGTTGATGAAGAAGAGATAGAGGATGAAGGCCGTCCGCGAGACCTTCTCGCTGACGACTTCCGCGCCGGCGACGACGTGGGTGAGGAAGTACCAGACCGTGATCATCGCCACGAGGTTGATCTGCTGGGTGCCGTGGCCGATGATCCAGTACATCTGCCGGTACCAGGCGGCGTCGACCCACTCGATGATCTCTAAGCGCCAGAGCATCGCCGGCGCGAACGCGACGAGCCCGCCGACGAGCGCCTCGACGGCGATGATCGAGGTGACGAACGCGGCGAACGCGACGAGCGGAAGCGTCTTTCCGGGATGCTCGCGCTTCTCGCGCCACATCGCGACGAAGAACGGTAGCGCCGCGATCACGGTGCCGACGATGAAGAGACAGGCCGCCGCGTAGAACCACGGCGAGACCGGCATCGGGACGTACGCGGTCAGTAACGGGGCCTCGTTGGGCGCCGACGTCGTCCAGATGGTGTAGTTGACGGCGACCGCACCGGCGACCATCGTGAGCCAGCCCGCCGTCGCCACCTTCGTCCACGGCAGTCTGCGACCCAGCACCATCGGCCCGCCGACGTAGAGGATCGCTACCTCCATGAACACCATCCAGAAGATGAGCAGGTTCCAGGCGTGCATACTCAGGTGCGTGTAAAAGGCGTCGGGCCCGAGGAGACCGATCGCCTCCCACCTGGTTGTCGCGACGGTGAACGCGAAGATGCCGCCAACGAGGAGGGCGACGACCGCCGTCAGCCCGAACAGCTTCACGTGGTTCTCGACGGTGCGGTGGATCCGGAGCCCGGTCACCGAACACGTCCGGAAGCCTTCGTCGTCGTACTCGTTGTCGAACAGGCCGAGGACGTCGTATCTGTGCGCCATCTTAGCTTCCCTCCGTCACGATGATCGTGCCGTGCATCGTCCGGTGGCCCTGCCCGCAGAACTCGTTGCAGATGATGTGGTAGGTGCCCGGCTCGTCGAAGGTCATCGGGACGACCCACTCGTAGCCCGGCAACACCTGCAGGTTGATCTGCTTGCTGAGCGCGTCCTCCGGTCGCAACGAGAAGCCGTGCTGGACGTCCATCGAGTTCAGGTGGATGTCGTACTCGGTGCCGGCCTCGAGGACGACCGGCGCGCCGTCCCAGTAGAACCGCATCGCCTGGATGTAGACGTCCGTCCCCGGCGGGACGAGCCCCTCGTCGGTCTCCGTCGCCGCATCCTTGTAGGCCGACAATTTCTCGCGAAACGCCTCGGACTCGATACGGTAGGTCTCGCCGATGGGGTTTTGCTCACCGGCGGTGGTCCAGACGCTCATCCAGCCGAAGAGGATCACCGACCAGACGGCGCCCAGCCCCAGCCAGATAGACTCGCGTCGATTCACCGGTTGACTCCACCAGTCGCCTTCGGGTGGTTTGAGTGGTGACGTCATCGAATCACCCCGTGGGAATCGAGAAGACGTCTGCCCAGCCCCAGCCAACGTACGAAATCGCGAAGAACAGGAGTGCTGCGGCCGCGAGCAGCCAGATTCGGTCGTAGAGACGTTGCATCACGGGGACGGTGTCGGTCGTATCGTCGGGAGCCATAGTGCAATCGTCCGACGATCCTCACGGTACGTGCATAGCCCCTGTCCCGCACATATTCCGTAGTCGCGCCCCGTAACCGCCAAATTGTGGGGTTTTATCCGTCACGGTCGACGTGGACCGTCGCTGGTGTCGATGTGCCACGATTCGCCGAACGGCGACTCGCTCGGTTGTGACGGGAAGTTGCCGTCTCCGGAACCGAGCCTAGGCGAACACGAGCGTCTCGACGACGATGGCGACGAGTATCGCGCCGAGGTAGTAGTTCGAGACGTAGAACGATCGGAGCGTGCGCTCGTCGGTGGGGTGGCGGTACTGCCGGAGCACCGACCGGAGAAAGACCCCGCCGAGTGCGATCGACGTCACCGTGTAGAGCCAGCCGAGCCCGGCCACCCAGCCGAGTGCGCTCGCCGCGAGCAGCGTCGCGCCGAGGTAGAGTGTGAGCTGTCGTCGAGCGGCGGCGACCCCTTCCACGACGGGGTACATCGGGAAGCCCCCACGCGCGTAGTCGTCACGGAACGCGATTGCAAGGTTGTAGAAGTGCGCGGGCGTCCACAGGAAGATCACCGCGGCGAGGCCGATCGCCGGCCACCCGATGTCGCCGGTGACGGCAGCCCACCCGATGACTGCCGGGAGCGCACCCGCGCCACCGCCGAGGACCGTGTTCCACGCCGTGTTCGGCTTCAGTACCACGGTGTAGAGAACGGCGTAGTAGCCGATGGCTGCGAGCGTCAGCGCCGCCGCGAGGACGTTCGTCCACGTCACGAGGACGGCCATCGAGGCGACGACGAGCGCAATGGCGAACGCCAGCGCGTTCCCGACCGGGACCAGCTCGTGGACCAGCGGCCGGTCGTTCGTCCGGTTCATCTTCCGATCGCGATCGCGCTCGTAGACGTGGTTGAACGTTCCGCTCGCGCCGATGGCGAGGACGCCGCCCGCGAGCGTGGCGAGGACGGTCGTCGCGGAAAGCGTCGCGCCGGTCAGCGTAGCCAGTCCCATCCCGGCGATGGCGACGAGACAGAGTAGCCACATCAGTCGCGGCTTCGTCAGCGTCAGGTACGCACCCGCGAGGCGGCGCAGTCCGGAGCGCCCGTCGGTCGGTGTGTCGCCTTCGGCGTCCGGGTCGGCGCCCGCATCGACCGACGGTTCCTCCACTGGCTGGTCGACGTCCGTATCGACTGCCGTCTCCAGCTCAACTGGGTCGATGTTGGACGCCCGATCACGCCTCGAAGCTGACGCCGCGTCGAGCGTCCAGACGAGCGCGACGAGGAGCGTCGCGAAGATTCCCATCGCGAGTACGAGGTGGACATCGTTCGCCAGCGACGGTCCGCCGACGACGATGACGGCGCCGAGGCCCACCTGTACCGGAAATGCGACGACTGCTGCGTAGACGGCCACGCGGATACGCCGACCGAGTCTCGCCCGTCGAACTGCCAGTCCGGACGCGGCGACAAGCAGGCCGGTCACCAGCGCCGCCGCCCGGTGGGCCCAGAAGAGAAACTGCTCGCCCGAGAGGGGTCCGAGCGTCGGATCCGTTCCACAACTCGGCCAGGTCGAACACGTGGTCCCGCCCCCGGCGGAGACGGCCGTCCCGAGGGCCACGAGGGCGTACGCCGCGATCGTCGTGACCGCGAGCAACGTGGCGACTCGAAAGCGCCCGTTGCCCTGGGGATCGCGCTCGGTGAGTGGACCGTTACGCATCGCGCCAAATCAGCGTCACGACGTCGTCTTCGCGCTCGACCGACTCGTACGCGTAGCCACGCTCGTCGAGTTTCGGGAGGAGAAATTGCGGGACGCGGTCGTTTCGCTGGACGAGGACGACATCGTCGTCCAGCTCGGGCAGCCGTTCGAGCGTCTTCGCGAGCGGATTTGGCGGCCCCATCGACCGCACGTCCAGGTGGTCACGCGGCCGATCCGCCGGTGCGTCGGTCCGGTCGAACACGCCCTCGATCGAGTACATGCTCGTCTGTCGGGTCGCCAGCCGTGTGTGCATCTCCCCGAACGAGTTCGGGCGGGGCAGGATCCGTCGCAGCTTCGGTCGTCTCGCTCGCTCTCGCTGCTCTAAGACTGATCACTCGCCCCTCACGGCTCCCTACGGTCGCCGTTCGCCGTCCGAGACCTTCGCTCGCTACGCTCGCTCAGGTCTCGCGCTTCGGAAACGTCGCTCTGAACTCCGCATCGTCGACCTGTTCGACCTCGTAGCCGTCGGCGTCGAACGTCTCGACTTCGGCCTGGAACTCGTAGAACAGCGGTTTGGGTTCGTGGTCGTTGACGATCGTGAGGCTCTCACCGGCGGCCAGGTCCTCGAACGCGTCGTGAATCTTCGGGTGGCGCTCCATCGGCGGCACGTCGCGGACGTCCAGTTCTGTCATGCGAGTTGATCTCTGTCCTCGGTCCCTATCGGGGTTCGGCCGAACTGGTTCGGCACGTTGCCGACGCGAGCGATGCCAGCCACGGGTACCTGTGCGAATATATTCGGGCCAACACCTTTTGGCATCTCCTCCCGAACGTGTTCGTATGGCACATGCGACGCTTTCGGTGACGCTGCCCAGGCGTGTCTGGATCGCACAGATCTCTCGCGACCATCCGGAGGCGACGTTTCGCGTCCTCGCCGGCGTTCCAGGGAAAGAAACCGGCTTCGCGCTGGTGAACATTACCGGCCCCGACGTCGAGTCGGTGGCCGAGTCGATGGCTGGCCACGACCAGATCACGGAACTGACGCCCGCGCAGGTGAGCGAGGGTGAACTCACCGTTCACTTCGAGACGACCGCCCCGCTTCTGCTCTTTTCCTCGAAGGAGTCGGGGATGCCGCTCGAACCGCCGATCGTCATCCGCGACGGCGAGGCGGAGGTCGACGTGACCGGCTCGCGAACTCGACTCTCGGAACTGGCCGACCAGCTCGAAGCGTTCGGCTTCACCTACCGCGTCGAGCACGTCCGCGAGCGCTTGCACGACAGCCAGCTCCTCTCCGAGCGCCAGCGCGAGGTCCTCGTCGCCGCCGTCGAGGAGGGCTACTACGACACGCCTCGCTGTTGTACCCTCACGGAACTCGCAGAACGACTCGACATCGCGAAATCGACCTGCAGTGAGACGCTCCACCGGGCCGAAGAGACGGTCATCAAGCGCTTCGTCGCCGACCTGCCGACGGAGGACGAAGACGGCGAACTGGCCGCTGCGCTCGCCGAATCGTAGCCGGGTATCGACGTGGGCGGCCCGCTCCGACTCGTCGAGAACGCCGAGACGACGCTCGTTCGGATCGTTCTCCCGGAAACTGCCGGCGGGCTAGTCGGCGGCTCGTTCGGCCCGTCGGGAGCGGTCGACGCCCAGCGGGTTATCCGTCGCCGTCGCCGTGACGAGGCGCAAGAACTGCCCCGCGTTCGTGAGCAGCTTGTTCTCGGCCTTTCGGAGGTGCTCTTCGTACGTCGAGCGAGCGACGGCCGTCCTGTCAGCTAACTCCCGGAGGGAGGTCCCTCGCGGCTGTTCGTAGTAGCCGCTCTCCAGCGCGAACTGGAGCGCCGCGAGTTGGCGGTCCGTGAGGTCCTCGAACAGGTGGCTCGCCGGGGCCAGCATGCTGTGGGGGATCTGCGTCTCCGAAATCGAGGTCTTCGAGAGGAGTTCGATCTCTCTGTCGCTGCGCAAATCGCCAAGCAGCGCCCGAACGTCTTCGCTATCGAAGGCGACCAGCGTGTAGTGTTCCCAGCCCTGGCGATAGATCGTCGGCGACTGGTACAGGCAGTTGTGCGCCTCGAACCGGTCGACGATGGACTCCTCGAGCGAGCAGAGACACGACTGCGTGACGACGTGATAGCCGTCGTCGTCCGCGGATTCGTGCAGCACGGTTCCGAGTTGGTCGATCTCGTCGAGTAGCGCGTCGGTCGGCGTTCCCTCCGCGGTGAGTTCGAGCACCTGGCAGTCGGAAAGCGGCCACTCGCGGATCGTCAGGTCCGGGTGCCGTTCGGAAATCGCCCGATACGGACACTCGTGTTTGACCCGGATCGAGGCTTCGTACAGGCTCATACGAACCACTTCGGACTGTACAGCCGTAACGGTGCCGGTCATGTCCGGCAGTGCCCATATGCGAATCTCCCTGTTATTCTGGTATATCGATGCACGCGCTTTCGCCAGTCACACGTCGTACTCGCAATCGAACGCGATCGCAGCCGAACCGGAGCGGGGACAGACGGAACCGACGAACACCCTGGTTCGACAGTCTCCCTGGAAGCGCCGTCGATGACCGCCACCGTCGAGGCTGCGGCACCGATCGATGAGTGACACAGCCGACCTCAGACAGGGAATCCGCGAGCACCTCGGACAGTTCTCGCTACACGTCCTGCTGGTGTTCGCGACCGGATTGACCATCGGATCCGAACGCACGGTCGTCCCCATTCTGGGCGAGGACGTCCTCGGCGTCGAGTCGTTTCTCGTTATCGGTTCGTTCGTCGTCTCGTTCGGGATTGTGAAGTCGATCCTCAACCTCTACGCTGGCAAATGGGGTGAGGAGTACGGCCGCAAGCCAGTTCTCGTCGCCGGGTGGGCGACGGCGCTCCCGTTGCCGCTCATTCTCATCTTCGCCCCCAGCTGGGGCTGGATCACGGTCGGGAACATCCTGCTGGGTATCAACCAGGCGTTGACGTGGAGTATGGCGATCAACGCGAAGATCGATCTCGCAGGACCCGAGCAGCGCGGCCTTGCGGTGGGCATCGACGAGTCGTTCGGATACACTGGTGTCGCTGTCGGTGCCTGGCTCACTGGCGTCATCGCTGGGCAGTGGAGTCTCCGTCCCGAGCCGTTCTACTTCCTCGCAGTCGTCGTCGTGCTGGCATTCCTCATTTCGATCTTCCTGATCAAAGAGACCGTCCAGTACGCCCAGGCCGAAGGTGACGACGATCACCACGACGCGAACCTCCCCTTCAACGAGGTGGTGAAGCGAGCGACCTACGGTGACCGAACCCTGTTCGCTGCGGCTCAGGCTGGCCACATCGAGAACTTCGTGGACACGCTGTTCTGGATCGCCGTGCCGCTGTACCTGACGAGCGAGGGACTCCCGATCGCCGCCGTCGGGGTCGTCGTCGGCGTTCACAGCGCGATGTACTTCTTCCAGATCGCGACCGGCGGACTCGCGGACCGCATCGGCCGGCGCCCGCCGGTTATCTGGGGCATGTTCCTCGCAGGCGGGGGCGTCCTCGGGATGGTGCTCGTCGAGGGCTACCTCCCGTGGGCCGTTCTGGCTGCCGCCTCCGGGCTGGGTATGGCGCTCCTGTATCCTAATCTGATGACCGTCCCCAGCGATGCGGCCCACCCGTCGTGGCGCTCGGCCGGCATGGGCGTCTACCGGATGTGGCGCGATTCCGGCTACGCCGTCGGCGCGATCCTGATCGGGCTCTCGATGGAGTTCGTGAACGCCGAAGCCGCATTCTACATGACTGCGATTCTGATGTTCGTCTCCGGCGGTATCGTCTACCTCTGGATGGAGGAGACTCACCCCGACTTCGGCACGCACGAGCCGCCGGCACCCGCGAGCGACCAGGTGACCGGGTCGGTTTCGCAGGACTAAGGCGACGGATCGTTCGTCCGGGGCCCACTCGGCGCAGCTCGACGGATGGCTGGCCCTTCGACTCGATCGGCGCAGTTGCCCGGATGGCGGCAACACGCCGCTCGGACGGTGCACTCAAGAGACGACCGTCCGTAGCGAGCGACAGTGAGTCAGGCCCTCGTCACCGTCCTGTTCGGCGATCCGTTCGCCGTCATGAACACGATCGGGCTGGTCGCGTTCGCCTTCGTCGGCGCGTCGAAGGCCATCCGCGAGGAATTCGATCTGTTCGGCATCACGATCGTCGGGCTGACGATGGCGTTCGCCGGCGGTGCGACGCGGGACCTCTTCGTGATGCGGGTACCCCTCGCGCTCCAGTCGCCGGTCGAGATCGCCCTCGGCGTCCTGGGAGTCGGACTGGCGATCGGCCTAAGCGTCGTCCTCGCCTCGCCGGAGACCCACCCGATCACGCTCGTCGCGGACGCGATCGGCCTCGCTGCCTTCGCGACCACCGGCGCCATCGTCGCGACCGGAGCAGGCGTGTCGGCGTTCGGCGTCGTCGCGATCGCGACGATCAACGCGGCCGGCGGCGGGGCCGCCGCGGATATCCTCCTCGACCGCGCGCCGTTCATCCTCTTCGAGGACTTCTACGCGAGCTGTGCGGTCCTCGGCGGGACAGCGTACCTGCTCGCCGGGGGCCTTGGGCTCGCCGACGGGACCGCCGCCGGGGCCTGTGCGGCCGTCACCGTCGGGACGCGACTCGTCGCCGTGACGTACGACTGGCACCTGCCGTCGGTGCAGGAACTGGGGCTGTTCGAGCGGTGAGTGGGTATCCGACCAATCCACGGCGATCGAAGCCGACACGGCCTCGATCACGATTCCGGCAACGGGCGTCGCGGGCGTGTGATTTTTACCCCCTGTCTGGGTACGGCGTGGTATATCATGGCAGAACGTGAAACGTGGGCCACCAGGCTGGGATTCATTCTGGCGGCCGTGGGAAGCGCAGTCGGACTGGGGAACCTCTGGCAGTTCCCGTTCAAGACATCGGCGGAGGGCGGCGCGGCGTTCGTCTTCGTCTACCTCATCGCCGCGTTCCTCATCGGTCTCCCCGCCATCATCGGCGAGTTCGTCGTCGGACGGCGGGCGAACATCAACGCCATCGAGGCGTTCGACCGGCTGAAACACCCGGCGTGGACCGTCGTTGGCGTGATCGGGCTCTTGACGGGGCTGTGGATCCTCTCGTACTACAGCGTCGTCGGCGGCTGGGTCATCCGCTTCATCGTCGACAGCGCGACGGGCGCCTACTTCACGGATCCCGGCGGCCACTTCGGCAAGGTCTCGGCGGGCTGGGCGGCCATCGCGTTCCACGCCGCCTTCATGGGTGCCACCGCCGTTATCGTGGCGTTCGGCGTCGAGAAGGGTATCGAGAGGGCGACCAAACTGATGGTCCCCTCCATCCTCGTGATGCTCGTCGGCCTCGCAATCTACGCGTTCACCCTGGACGGCTCCGGGCCGGCGTACGGCTACTACCTCTCACCGGACTTCGACTA
The DNA here is from genome assembly GCF_000337515.1 of Halovivax asiaticus JCM 14624. Lineage (GTDB taxonomy): Archaea > Halobacteriota > Halobacteria > Halobacteriales > Natrialbaceae > Halovivax > Halovivax asiaticus. The sequence goes on along the minus strand of NZ_AOIQ01000014.1, from coordinate 9,323 downwards.
CCTGGCGAACAACTTCGGAAGCATCGTTCCGTTCGCCGTCAGCCAGGCGTTCTTCTCGCTGTCGCTGGGGATGGGGGCGATGATCACCTACGCCTCCTACCTCGGCGACGACGACAGCCTCCCGGCCGACGGGAGTCTCATCGTCGTGTTGAACACCGCGGTCGGCCTGCTCGCGGGCCTCGTCGTCATCCCGCTGCTGTTCGTGCAGTTCGGTGGCGTTCCAAGCGATGCTGCGGGTGGCGGTCCGAATGCACTGTTCGTCAGTGTCGCACAGGTGTTCGCGGACCTCGCCCTCGCTGGCCGGGTGCTCGGCGTCGCGTTCTTCGGCGTCGTGCTCATCGCTGCACTCTCCTCGGCGATCAGTCTGCTGGAGGTCGCCACCTCCTACGTCGTCGACAACTACGGCTATAACCGTCCGGGCACCGCGTTCGGCTTCGCCGGCGCCATCTTCGGACTCGGGACGCTGTCGGCGTGGAACACCGACTGGCTCGGCTGGTTCGACGCGCTCGCCTACAGCGTCTTGCTCCCAGTCTCGGTCCTGCTGGTCGTGATCTTCGTCGGCTGGGTGTACGGCCCGGAGGCCGTCGACGAGATCAAAAAGGGTACCGACAGCGGCGGGACGTTCGCGACGGCCTGGCTGTGGTCCATCCGGACCTACGTGCTCGCCGGCGTGTTCGTCACGCTGTACCTCGGCGTCACCGACATCTACGCGGCGCCCCCGATTCCGTTCCTCTAGCCGTCGATATTGTTCCTCTGGGCGTCGAGAACCGTTCTCCTGGGTGGTCCGTCGGGGACGTCACACCGATCGGAGTCCGCGACGATTCGCTGTTCCTCTCTCCGTTACGCCTCCCGCTTCGCCAGCACGAGTAGCGCGGTACTGTCCTCCAACGCCTCCGGCGAGACGTCCTGGTTGCCGTCGAAGCGGACGACGTCGCCGGCGCGAATCTCGTGTTCGTCCTCGCCCAGCGTCACCGAGAGCGCTCCCTCGACGAGGTGGAGGACGATCCGCCTGTCGGGATGCTGGTGGGCCGGGACCGAGTCGCCGGCGTCGAGCGAGAGTCGGACCGTCATCGGTTCCTCCTCGAAGCAGTGTGCGTGGGGCTGTCCGTCGAGTTCGTCGAGCGTGACGCGTTCCGTCGGTGCGACCGGGCGACTGTCAGTGGAGCCGTCTTGAGTCGTCATGGTCGTAATTCGGTGGCGGTCGGTATATGTGATGGGCCGACTACGTTCGGTTTTGCCTCGCCGCTCGCCCGGGTGCCGCCCTCACCGCCGCTGTTCGAAGATCGACAGGACGACCCACGCGTACCCGAGCGACCCGACGACGGCGAGTCCGGCGCCCACGGTCCGGACGAGCGCGGGATCGAGCACGATTGCGGGGGACGAGGGATCGATCGTGCCCAGCCCGACGCCGACCGCCTCGATGGCGAACCCGGCCGCGAGGGCCGCGATGACGACCGTCGCGCCGCGGTCCCCGACGCCGGGTGCCTCGCCGATCGCGGGCGGGTAGAACTGAAAGCTGACCCCGACGATCGTGAGGCCCAGGAAGCCGCCGAGGGCGAGTCGGTAGTGGGCGGCCGCGAGCGTCGGGTCGAGGCCGTGGACGCCCATCCCCCACCCGAGCGCCACGACGACGAGCCCGAAGGCGGCGCCCGCCGCGATTGCGGGAAAGCCCACGCGCCGGCGATCGCTGGTGACGATAAGTTCGAGGACCACGGCGGCGTAAGCGCCGATCGCGACGGCGAGCAACGTCGCGCCGACGGTGAAGAGAGCGCCGCCGTAGAAGTCGACGGCGAGGAAGAACGGTGCGACGGCACCCGCCACCAGTGCCACGACGACCGGCGCCGTGCGCGGCGTGCCGACGAGAAAGCGCGGGAGGAGTCGGAAGCCGATCCCGAAGAGCAACAGCGTGGCCGCCCCGGCCGCGAAGACGTGCGAGGCTGCCGGACCGATCGGTACGAGGGTCACCGTGACGGGGTCCGACGAGAGCGCGCCGAGGTCGAGCACGAACGGATCGGGCCGAACGTCGAACGCATCAAGAACGGGGAGGAGGCTTCCCCAGATGAGGTAAAGCGCGACCAGCGGGACGACGGCGTTCGCCGCGCGGTCGACCCGGCGTCGGTGACGGTTCGCCCCCGCCGTTCCCGTCTCCGCGCCGGTGAGGTTGTCCCGAAGGCTCCAACCGAGACTGGCGACGAAGATGCCGACGCCGGCGAGCCAGGCGAGGGCGCCGACCGCGAACAACTGGGCCGTCGCGATGTCGAGTCGCGAGAGCGGGTCGGCCAGCGGATCGCCGGGTGCCAGCCGACCGGCGAACAGCCCGACGACGCCGACCACGGCGAGCGGAAGGTGGACCAGCGGTGCCCGCGGAAAGCGCAACTGCCGGTCGAAGTACGAGGGGACGAGCGCGTAGGCCTTCCCGAAGATCACGGCGAAGACGAAACCGTAGAGCCCGATGACGGTCGCGGCCGAGCGGCTGGTGCCGGCCAGGACGGCCGCGTTGAACGCGACGAACCAGCAGACGCCGACGGCGACGAAGGCTCGTGAGCCGCGGGTCGTGGAGCCGGCACTCACGGCCGCTCGCCACCACTTCTGTGAACTGTCGCCGGGCTAATTCGCCACCGAGACACCGGAGTCCGCGTCATCTCCGTATCCATTCGCAGCCCGCCCCGTTTAATCTACCCCCGAAATCGATCGGTTCGACTCGGCGCGGCGGCGACGCACTTCTGTTTGGACTGTGCCGACGGAAACTCCCTCTAGGCAGGATCATCGTGACAACGACGGCCGCAGATCGAACCGTCACGATGGGGCCCCGCTCCATCCCGGGTCGCGGCCAGATCGGTCCAAGTTACGGCGGGTGCCACGCGCTCGGCGGTGTCGAGGCGCCCGCGCGAGAACGCAGGGCTTTTTATGTGGACCCTCCGTATCCGACGCATATGTTCAAGGCCATCGTGAGTGCGGAAACGCTCTCGAGCGCGCTGGATTCGGTGAGCGTGCTGGTCGAGGAGTGCAAGATCCATCTCGAGGAGGACGGTCTCCGGATCCGGGCGGTCGATCCCGCCAACGTGGGGATGGTCGATCTCTCGCTCGACGCCGACGCGTTCGAGTCCTACGAGGCCGACGGCGGCCTCATCGGCGTCGACCTCTCCCGCCTCGAAGACATCGCCGGCATGGCCGAATCCGGCCAGCTCGTCCAGCTCGAACTCGACGAGGAGACCCGCAAGCTCCACGCCCAGATCGAGGGGCTCGAGTACACCCTCGCGCTGATCGATCCCGACTCCATCCGCCAGGAGCCGGACATCCCTGATCTCGACCTGCCCGCCCGCGTCGTCCTCGAAGGGAAAGACGTCAACCGCGCGGTCACCGCCGCCGACATGGTCTCCGACCACATCGCACTCGGCGTCGACGAGGCCGAGGAGTACTTCTACGTCGACGCGGAGGGCGACACCGACGACGTCCATCTGGAACTCACCGCCGACGACCTCATCGACCTCGAAGTCGGGTCCGCACACTCCCTGTTCAGCCTCGACTACCTGAAGGACATGAACAAGGCCATTCCCGCGGACGCGGAGGTCGCCGCCGACCTCGGCGAGGAGTTCCCCATCAAGATGTACTTCGGCTTCGCCGAGGGCCAGGGCCAGGTCACGTACATGCTCGCACCGCGCATCCAGAGCGACTGAGGCCACTTTCCCGCTGCGTCTCTCTCTCTCTCTCTCTCTCTTGCTACCGTTCCTTTCGTGACGCGCTCGAGTAGCCGCAGTTCCGAAATGCCGAACTGAGTCTCCGCTCTGCAGACCGACCGGCTACAGCGTTTCTTCTCCGACGATTTAAACGAGGGTGTAGTGGGTGGTATCATCGACACCCGTTATCTTCGATAATGGTGATTATAGGCACAACCAACTAGGAAAATATAAGTGATATACATACTCTCTCGTGACTGGATGTCACTATGACAGGTAGACTCACGATTTCGACTGCGTTCGTCGTTATCATGGCGCTCGCGATGGTCGTATCGCCGGTTGCCATGGCTGTGGGAGGGACGGCGGGCGCGAGTGAAGCGACGGAAACCGGGGTGGAAGCGGACGACCTCGACGCAGAAGATGTACAGACGCAAGATGCAGAGGACGTATCAATCGACTCGACGCTCGAACGCGAGGCGCGCGGTGGGGACACCGTCGAAGTCTTCGTTCGGATGGACGCCAAGCAATCGTCGTTCGCGTCGGCAACGACGGCAACGGCGGAAACGACGCAAGCGACACTCGAGCAGGAAGCTGCTCAGACGCAGGCCGCACTCGAGACGTACGCGGCCGACACGCCGGGCGTCGACATCCTGAACGAATTCTGGATCGCGAACGCGGCGCTGGTCGAAGTCGATACTTCGAGGGCCTCCATCGACGAACTGGCGACGATCGACGGGGTGATCCACCTCCACGAGAACTTCGAGGTGACGAGCGATAGCACCTCGACCGCCGAGTCTGCAGATGAGCTAACTCCCTCGGACGAGCGCGAGGCAGTATCGGCCGATCGCGAACCTGGGGAGCCCGGCGAGTACGAGTACACGTACGGCCTCGAACAGATCAACGTCCCGGAGGTATGGGATGGCTTGGACGTCACCGGACAGGGCGCGTCGGTTGCCGTGCTCGATACCGGTCTCGATGCGGACCATCCCGAATTCGAGGGCTTCGACGCGGAGAACAACTGGGCCCACTTCAACGAGACGGGCCACATTACCGGGGACCCGCCGACGGACGCGGATGGTCACGGAACGCACGTCGCCGGAACGGTCGCCGGCGGGAACGAGAGCGGCACCCACATCGGCGTCGCTCCCGACACGGAACTGTACGCCGGTGCCGTGATTCCCGACGGGTCCGGGGAGGCCGCGCAGGTGCTCGGTGGCATGCAGTGGGCGGTCGAACAGGACGTCGACGTGATGTCGATGAGCCTCGGGGCCGCAGGCCATCGAGACCTCTATCTCGAGACGATCGCGAACGCTCACGCGGACGGGACGATCCTGGTCGCGTCGGCGGGGAACGAACAGGAGGGAACGACCAGTTCACCGGGGAACGACCCGCTGAGCGTTTCGGTCGGCGCCTCGAACCCGAGCCTCGGCATCGCCAGTTTTTCGAGCGGCGAACTGGTCGATACGGCGACGGAGTACGGGTACTCTGCGGGGACGGACTGGCCGGAACAGTACATCCTTCCGGACGTTTCCGCGCCGGGCGTGAGCGTTCTAAGCGCGTATCCTGACGGCGAGTACGAGCACTTGCCGGGGACGAGCATGGCGGCGCCACACGTTTCCGGCGTCGTCGCGCTGATGGTCGCCGAAAATCCGGACCTGACGATCGACGAGATCAAGAACAGGCTCGTCGAGAGCGCGGAAAAGCCACCGGCGGAGATCGCTACTCCGGCCGCCGAGGCGCTCGACGGTCAGGACACGCGGTACGGACACGGAATCGTCGACGCGTACCACGCCGTTAGCTCGGTTTCGAACGACAGCGAATCGGTGACCGTCAGCGTCGTCGACGACGGCGGCGAGCCGATGCCGGACGTTCCCGTCGACGTGATCGGCGAGAGCGACGTGGCGATGTCGAGTTTCACCAATGCGAGCGGTGACGCCGAGTACGAACTCGCTCACGGCGAGTATACAGTCACGGCGACAGAATTCGGATACTCGACGCCCGATCGGACCGTGACGGTCGACGGTACCAGTGACACCGTCGAACTATCGCTCGAACCGAACGTCGACGCGACACTGCTTGCCGACCAACCGCACGTCGTCGGCGCGAACGAGACTCTCCAGATGGTCGACACCGAGGTCGTGAACCTCCAGAACTACACCGTCGACGTCACCGATTCGAGTATCGGTAGCGACGCGATCGAGGGCGTCACCGTCCTCAACACGACGGACCCGGCCGATCCGCAGGCCATCGCATCCGGCGAACTCGGGGAGACGCTGCACGTCGCGGACGAAGCGAACGTCACGGCGTACGACGGGTACCTCGGGGTCGCGATCGAAACCGGGGCGATAGCGGACGCGGACCCTGCTCTCGAACTGGAGCACACGTTCAACGGTACCGGGGAGGACGTCACGGTCACGACCGGTCCGAGCGAGACGCTCGCTGCGCCGGAGCCCGCCAACATCACGATGGACGCCGAACTCGACGATACCATCGAAGCCGGAGACGGCGTCGAACCGGCGGTAACGATCACGAACGAGGGTGATCAAACGGCCGACGTTCCGATCGACTATCTGATCGGCGGAGCGAGTCTCCGGCTCGACGTCGTCACGATCGAGGGCGGTGAGACGTACCAGTCCACCTACCCTGTCGTCGGTATTCACGCTGCCTTCGGTGCAGGGAACTTCAGCCAGGCGATCATGGCCGGAAGTGAGATGGAACAGAACACTCTTACCATCCAGGCGGCCGGTGACGTCACCGGAACGGTGACCAATGCCGAGGGCGAACCGATCGAAGGGGTGGAGATCCGGCTCGTGGATATCGACGCCGGTAAGAACATCGCCCAGCCGACCACTGACGAAAACGGCACGTTCCACGTCGACGTCGGCGATCGTGCGCCGACCGAGTGGTACATGACGGTCGAACATCCCCAGTACGGACTCGAAGAGGTCGGAACGCCGTTCGCCGGCGTCCCGTCGACCACCGACGGCTCCGAACAGGTGATCGACGTCGAGATGGCAGCCGGAGCGACGTACACGGTCCCTGTCGACGGCGGCCAACCGACACCGATTGGGTTCCCCGGTGACACCGAGGGGACGGTCGGTGACGTGCTTCCGGACGACACCGAAGGCGTCGTCTGGGCGTTCGACTCGGCGACCGACGAGTGGACGCGGGTCGCCGCCGACGACGACATCGAGCCGCTCGACGCGATGGTGGTGACGACCAACGACGACCAGGTCGCACAGATCGACTTCGAAGGCCCGGCCGGTGAGGTCGACACGCCGTCCCCCGGCGAGGCTCAGCTCGACGAGGGCTGGAACTTCATCGCGCCGTCGCAACATGCCGACGTGAGCGAGGTGTTCGACGGCTCTGCGGATCCATCGTCCTTCCTCGACGTCTACGACGACGCCGAGAGTCCGATGACGTTCGCGGAAGACATCGACAGACCGGCGTTCTCGCTCCCCGGTGAGACCGTCGAGAACGCGACTGTCAACCCGTTCTCGGGGTACTTCGTGTACGCGAACGACGACGGAACGATTCCGTCGTACGTCTACGACGGGGCGACCCAGTCGGAGACGAACGACATCCTGAACATCGACACGGAGACGATCGACGGCACCGTCGTCGGTGAGATCTCCGGCGAACCGATCGAAACGGCGACCGTCGGGCTCGACACGACGACGCTCGGGACGTTCACGAACACGAACGGCGAGTACGTCGTCGAAGAGGTTCCGGCCGGTACCGAACAGACCGTCTTCGCCGAGGCATCGGGCTACCAGACCGAGACCGTCACGGCTACCGCCGGCGACGAAGGCATCGAATTCTCGTTGCTGGAGACCACCTACTTCACCCACAACAGTTCGGACGTTCCGGACGCGGTCGGCCAGGGTGAGGAGTTCACCGTCACCGCAGAAATCGACAACGACGGTGCGGAATCCGGCGACGCGGAGATCCAGCTCCGGATCGGGCAGAACGTCACTGCCGACGAGGGTACCATCCTGCAGGACGACGAGACGTTCGTCGTCGACGTGGTCGAACAGGAGATCGGCGCCAACGAAACGGGCACGGTCGAACTGACCGAGGAGATCCGATCGTTCCACCCGACCGGTGAGCAGAACGTCGCGATCGTTACGGACGACGAAATCGCCGAAGTCGGCACGATCACGATCGAATAACCGATTTCCCTGTCGTCTTCACTACACTCTATCATCATGATACAGATTACGACGGAGGTTGACCGCATGAGCACGGCTCGCAGCCGCTGGCTCGCGATCGTCCTCGTGACGACCGTGCTACTCTCGGCCGTTGCCATCGGGGCCGCGCCCGCACTCGCGGACGACCACGAACCGCCGGAGGTACCGGCGGCATACTACGGCGACGTGACGATTGCCGGCGAGCCGGCACCCGAGGGAACGCTCGTGACGGCGGTCGTCGGTGGTGAAGAGCGCGGCTCGATCGTCGTCGAGGAACCGGGCCAATTCGGCGGTCCGACGTACGACGACGAGAAGCTCGAGGTACCGGGGTCAGCGGACGATTCCGGCGAACCGGTTACGTTCCTCGTCAACGGCGAGGAGGTCGAACCGGCATCGACCGTGCAGTGGGAATCCGGCGCCCACGAGGAGGTGTCGCTGGACGCCGGATCGGACGTCGCCGAGCGCGATTACGACGTCTCGATCGACGAGGCCGCATCGACGACCGTGATCCGGCCCGGGGACAACGCCACGATCGAAGCCGTCGTCGAGAACACCGGCGACGCGGCCGGCCCGACGGAACTCGAGTTCGTGATCGACGGCGGTCCGTTCGAGAACGCCGTCGTCGACAAGCAGGCTGTCGAGGTCGAACCCGGCGACTCGAAGGCCGTCACGTTCGCCATCCAACTCGAGGAGGAGGGCGACTACGACGCCACGGTGGACCTGGTCCACTTCGGCAGCGCCAGTACGACGATCACCCTGGACGAGGACGCCGCTCCGGCGCCGGGGCCCGGCCTGCCACCAGCCCCGCCGGACCCGGGTGACGCGAACATCCAGGTGACGGATGCCGACCTGAGCGGCGACCAGATCGGCGTCGGTGGTGCGGTCGACATCACCGCGACGCTCGAGAACCTGGGTGGGGCCAGCGGACTCCACGCCGTCTCGCTGACCGTCGACGGGGAGACGGTCGCAAGCGACGCCATCTCGCTGGATGCGGGCGAAGAACAATCGCTCACGGTCACGCAGTCGTTCGACGAACCCGGCGAGTACGCGATCGCCGTCGACGGGGTCGCGGCGGGAACGGTGACCGTCGGCTCTGTCGACGTGTCGGTCGCCGATGCCAGCCTCGACGAGACCGATCTCGACCCCGGCGAGACGGCTGAAGTGACCGGGACGGTCGAGAACGCGGGCACTATTGCCGGTAACGCGACCGTCGAACTGCTGATCGACGGCGAGGCCGTCGACAGACAGTCCGTCAGCGTCGGTGCAGGAGCGTCTACGGACGTGACGTTCACGCACAGCTTCGACGCAGAGGGGACGTTCGATGTCGCGCTCAACGACGCGAACGCGGGGACCGTGACCGTTTCCGGGCCCGACGATGACGGTATGCTGCCGACCCCGGGCTTCACCCCAACGATTACACTGGTTGCGTTACTTGCGGTGGTTGCTCTCGGTCGCA
>NZ_AOIQ01000013.1 GCF_000337515.1 Halovivax asiaticus JCM 14624 | reverse complement strand
GATCGTCCGACCGGATCGCTGCCCTCGACCTCGACGATATTCCCTGGCCACAGGTACTCCTCGCCGCACTGCTGGGGGCGACGGTCCTGACGATCGTCGTCGCGGCTGCGACCTCCGCGTCGGCGTTCGGCCTCTTCAACCCGACCTGGGACGGGTCGAGCGAGTTTCGCGGCGCGATCGAGGCCGACGCCGACACGGAACTCGTCGTCGCTCGAGAGACGGGCGTCTACGAGTCCGGCGATCCGACCCAGTCGGTCGCGTTCGTCACGGCGCCGGCAGACACCTACGGCTCGACGGATGCGTCACGAGTGAGCCAGTTCGTTCGTTCGGGCGGGACCCTCGTCGTCCTCGAGAACTTCGGCTCGGCGGGGAACGATCTGCTCGCGTCCGTCGGCGCCGAGACGCGCGTCGACGGGCGTCTCCTGCGTGACGAGCACCGGTACGATCGCGGCCCGGCGATGCCGATCGCGACCGACGTCAACACGTCGACGCTTGACCGCCCCGTCGACCGGTTGGTGTTCAACCACGCGACCGCGGTCAACGCGAGCGACGACGCGACGGTCCTCGTTCGGACGAGTCCGTACGCGACGCTCGGGCCTGCGGACGCGAACCGTTCGGCGGCCGATTTCGGGCGGTATCCCGTCGCCGCCTCCGAACCGGTCGGCAACGGCACCGTCGTGACGATCGGCGATCCGAGCCTGACGATCAACGCCATGCTCGATCGGGCCGACAACGAGGCGTTTCTCGCCGCGCTGTTCGAATCGGCCGACCGCGTGATCGTCGACGTCTCACACGACGAGGAGCTTCCGCCGGCCTACGTGGCGCTCCTGGCCGTCCGCGGCTCGTCAATCCTCACGGTCGCCGTCGGTGGTGTCGGGATCGCCCTGATCGCGTTCGTGGCCGGCCGGTGGCCCTACCGCCTCGTCGTTCGTCTTCGGGGTCGCGCAGGTCGATATGGGGAGCAACCACTGGCCCGCAGTCAGGCGGACAACGAGGCCCTCCGTGCCCACCTCCGCGAACAGCATCCGGAGTGGGATAGCGAACGAATACAGCGAATAATAACAGCGCTTAACACAGGCGAAACCGAAGAGCAGTCGAATGAGTGACGTTGCGAACGTCCCCCCTGGGTCCGATCCGTCGTCGATTTTCGAGACGATTCAAACCGAGACGAGCCAGGTACTCGTCGGCTCGGATCGCCAGATCGAACACCTGACGATCGCCCTCCTGACGCGCGGCCACGTCCTCCTCGAGGGGGTCCCCGGCGTCGCCAAGACGACGATGGCGGCCCTCTTCGCCCGCGTGACGGGGCTCGAGTCCCGGCGGATCCAGCTCACGCCGGACATCTTGCCGGCCGACATCACGGGCACGCACGTGTACCGGGAGTCGACCGGCGAGTTCGAACTGCAGCGCGGGCCCGTGTTTACGAACGTCGTCATCGCCGACGAGATCAACCGGGCGACGCCGAAGGCGCAGTCGGCGCTGCTCGAAGCGATGCAGGAGCGCCAGGTCTCCCTCGAGGGGGACACGCTCGCGCTGCCGACTCCCTTCATGGTGGTCGCGACACAGAACCCCATCGAGATGGAGGGCGTCTTCGAACTCCCGGAGGCCCAGCGAGACCGCTTTACGTTCAAACTGACCGTCGACCTCCCCGATCGGAGCGACGAACGGGCGATCGTGGACAGGTTCGCATCCAACCCGACGCTCGGGCCGGCCGCGGTCGAACCGGTCGTCTCGCCTGCGGCGATCGAATTTGCCAGGGAAGCCGTCGAGTCGATTCACGTCGCCGAGCCGATCACGGAGTACATTCTGGACCTCGTCGCCGCGAGCCGTGACCACCCCGACGTCGCCCACGGCGCGTCTCCGCGGGCGACGCTCGCGTTCGTCGACGGTGCAAAGGCCAGGGCGGCCATCTACGACCGGTCGTACGTCATCCCCGACGACGTCAAATCGATCGCGGAGCCGATACTCGTTCACCGGCTCGTCCTCGAAACGGATGCGACCCTCTCGTCCACCAGTGCATCGGCTATCGTCGACGAGATTCTGGCGGACGTGTCGCCGCCAGGCGCCGCGCCGGAGGCGTTGACTGGGCCCGACCGGACGTGACGCCCGCCCCGCACCGTAGCGGGATGGTCGGCTCGAACGGTCGAGCGCGTCGGTCCACGTCCGTTACCTCGAGTCGCCCGTCGCAGCGTCGGTCCACCAGCAGGTGACCAGCCAGTCCGCCCGATCGTCGCCGGGATAGACGGTGAGCCGGACCGGCCGGCCCCGGCTCGCAGCGAGGCCAACCGCGAGAAACGACGGAATCGGGTGGTCGAATCGATCGAGTGGACCGAACGCGGCGTCGGTGACGGCGAAGGTTACGCGGTCGCCGTCGACGTCGGGTTCGATCGTCCGGGCGAGTTCGAACTGGTCGACAACGGCCTCGGCCAGCTGACCGGCCAGTGGCGCCGGCGTCGTCGCGGGATCGGCGGGACTCGCCTCGGCGAACGCCGTGTAGAGTTCTGCCCCGGTCGGTTCGAGGAGCAGACCCCGATGATCCTCGTCGGTGACGATGGGGCCGGTTTCGCCAGTGGGCGACGTGGTACTCGCCCGCTGGGGGACGAACACCTTCGGCGCGACGCTCGACGTCCCGGGGAGGTAGCGAGGCTCCGAGCGCAGGCCGAGTTCGTCGATGAGTGCCGCGTGATTGGTCGCCAGGGCACCGTAGATGCGCTCGCCAACCGACGCCGCGACGAATCGCTCGGGTGTGAGGACGTACGTGAGGAGTGCGCCGAAGAGGCCCGTGGCGCCGAGTACGAAGAGTACGTCCCGACCGGCCGGGACGGTGAGGCCACCGACGACGGCGAGCATACCGACTCCGGCCAGGCCGAGCGCCGTCCGGCGGTATCGTGCTCGTTTGGCGTTCGCGTACGTCTCCCGCAGCCGGGCGTTTTCGTCGGCGAGCAGTTCCACCTGTGCAGCGAGCTCGTCCGGGGTGAGCGTGGTCTCGGCCGCCGCGTGACTCCCGGCTGCGGCTTCGCCGCTCGTCGCTTCACCGGTCGTCGACTGCGTTCTTCCGTGCTCGGTTGGCGTGCGGTCCGTCGCCGAATCGTCTCGATCGGTGTCGTGATGACTCATGCAGTGGGATCGTCGGGCGCTTCGGTCGGAGTCGGTTCGTCGGCACGTCGGCCGGTGCGGTCCCGGACGAGTTGATACCGGTAGATTCCGTAGTAGATCGGTGCGAACATGAACGCTGCCACGGCCAGCGTGGCCCACTCCGCGAGGAGGCCGTGCGTGAGCCACGCGACGCTGCCGCCCGCGACGAGAACGACCCCGGCGGCCGCGATCACACGGCTGGCAGCCGGCCCTCGCACGAAAGACGCGGCGAGCACAACGAAGAAGGCACATTCGACGGCTGCGAGCGAGTCGACCGCGAGTGTCGATGGGTCGAGGCCGACGAGGGCGACGTGGCCCGCTGCGAGGCCGTACGGCGTGCCCGCGAGCACCAACCCGACCGCCGTCACTGCGGCGAGGACGATGCCAGCCGGGCCCAGAATAGCGACGGCCACCACAGCCTGTATTCCGATGGCCACGGCGACCGGCACCTCGTGTCGGACCTGCTCGAACAGCGTGTGTGCACTCGATCGAGCGGACCGTGTCGACGGACGATTCACGGTCGATCACCAGCTTCGAGCACGGCATCGAGCCGATCGGCCGGTCCGACTTCGAGCGCCGTGATGCCGGTCTGGCGTCCGAGCTGCCGTCTGAACGATTCGAATTCGACGTACCGGTCGTACGCCTGATCCAGTTCGCTCAGGCCGGCCGGCTCGTACAACACCGTCGGCGCGATCGCGACGAGTGCCCCGTCGCCGCGCGCCCTCGCGTTCGAGACCGCCTCGGCCAGTTCGGCGCGTGCGGTGTCGTCCGTGAGGATGACCGGCCAGATCCGGCCCGACTCGCGTCCGAGTTCCTGGTCGACGGCGGCAAACAGCGGTGCGTCGGCGACGCGTTCGACGTAGGCCGTGCGATCGGCGTAGAACGGCCGGAGGTGCCGATCGAACGCGCTCGTCCCATCGAGTGCCACCCGGGCTGCCTGCGCGTCTGCTGTGGTGGTGATCGGCGCGTGCGTGTCTCCGCGTCCGGAAATCGTCTCCCGCAGTGCACGCCCGTCACGCGTTGGTGTTGCGGTGGTCGTCGGGTCGACGGGGCCGCTCCCGGAGCGACCGGGCTCCGGTTCGAGATCGAGGAGCGCGTTCCGGATCCGTCCGCTGACGTCGGCGCTCCTGCTCGTCGGGATCCGTGTGTTGATTCCGTTTTCGCCGACGACGACGAGCCCGAGTGGGTCCCCGTGCTTGTGTGCGTCGTCGGCGATCGAGAGAGCGACCGACGTGAGGTGATCGAGCGGCGAGCTCCCGGGACCGTCGACCGCCGGTGATCGCCTGGCGTCGACGACGAGCACCGTTCGGCGATCCGTCTCGGCCTCGTATTCGCGAACGTACGGTGTCGAAAGTCGGGCGGTGGCTTTCCAGTCGATCTTGGACGCGGCGTCGCCGGCCGTGTACTTTCGCAACGCTGCCGGTTCGAGCCCCTGCCCTCGTCGTCCGTCGTCGCGCGTGCCGACGCCGACGGCGATCCGTTCGCCGCCCTCGCCGACGTGGAGTGAACTTGCCTGTCGCGCCTCGACGACGACTGTCGGCCGTTCTCCCATCGAGAGCGTTTCCGTGAACAGCCTGTCGCGGACGCGGACGCTCGCCGGTTCGAACTCGTGGCGCCCCGCGACCGGCCACTCGACGACGCTGGTTGCCGCGGCTTCCGACGCGGTGGCGTCGAGCTGTACCGACAGCGGCCGATCGACGATGGCGGCCGTCGGGACGCCGGCCGTCACGGACACGTCGACGGCACGTGCGCGCGCTCTTTCTTCGGGAAACGCACCGATCTCGCTGTCCTGCGGTCCGTCGGCGCCGTCGACGGGTCCCGTCCGCTCGCCCATCGTCGCGAGGAGCGTGACCTGGTCACGCGCTCCGGTATTGGCTCGCGTCCGAGCCGGTCGCTGTGAGACGGTGAGCCCCGTTCGGATCCAATCGACCTGTTCGACGAACGCGACCTGTCGCCCGACGAGCCAGGCACCCACGAGAAGCGCGCCGACGCCGGGAACCGGACTGCCGACGACTGCGCCGTAGCCGACCAGAAAGCCGGCCAGGGCGGCGATCTCCCACGGTCGGCGCGTAGCCTGCATAGCCGTTCGATCTACGACGACGGTGTTGAAACTACTGGTATTGTTGAGGAATATAAACTGTGCTGTACTGTACTATCTAGCTGACTGTGAATACATTTATCCCTGCTCGCGAGTACGATATTTTGTGACCTCCCTCCCCGCCATCGGGCGGTTATCGATCCCCTTCCGGTCCTTCGCGACCGTTGCCGTCGTCGTACTCGTGGTTGCTGGCGCGCTCGTTCCGACGGCGGCCGGTAGTCTCGGTGGCGACGATGCCGCCCTCGACGGCCGGAGTGACCCGGGAGTCACCGCCCCTCACGACCGGGAAATCGGCCTACCCGTCAATCCGGGCGTCGTCACGGGAGTCGATCCAGCCGTCTCCGCCGCCGCTAATTCGACGAATCGAACCGAACGCCACCGGAACCCCGAGTCGTACGAAGCGGACGGTGACACGGCAGCACTCGCGGACTGGTTCGAGGCGGATCTCACTGCTCGGCTCGAGACCGGTGCAAACTGGTTGCGCGAGGGCGAGTACGACCTCGCGAACGAGTCGATCGGCGAGGACTTCCTCTCACAGTACGCCGCGTACGTCGACGTCGCCGACGAACTCGACCGAAACGGGACGGCCGAGCTGTTCGAACGGACGCGAAACGAACAGGCCGCTCTTACCGCGCTCCTCGAAGACTACGAGGAGACGGAGACCGCCTACGACGAGGCGATGGCCGACGGAGAGACCGACCTGGCCAGAGAGCGAGCCCGCGAGCTCGAGGAGATCGCGACCCAGATAAACGAGTCGAGGGAGACGCTCTCGACGCAGTACGACGATCTCGAAGAGTCGGGTGCCGGCAACTTCTCGGAGACCAGGGAGGCGGTCGAATCGACCGCCGAGGATATCCGCTCGACACACACCGAGATCACCCGCGAGGCGTTCGAGGCGACCGCGCTGTCCGTCAGGGCCCGAAACTCGGACATCTCGTTCACCGAGCCGCTTCGGGCGGGCGGACGGCTCGTGAGCGAGACCGGCGCACCCGTCGCCGACGAGGCGATCGGCCTCGAGGTCGGGAACCGGTCGCTACGGACGACGACCGATTCGCGGGGCCGATTCTCGTTCACGTACCGGCCGGTCTCGATCCCCGCGTCGGCCGAGAACGTGACGGTAACGTACGTCCCCGATCCCTCGTCGCGCTACCTCGACTCGCGGACGACGGTCCCCGTCTCGATCACGCAGGAGACGGCGACGATCGACGAATTGACGAGTAACACCTCGTCGGTCGCGTTCGCCGACCCGACCTCCGTGTCGGCCGACGTCTCCATCGACGGCGACCCGGTCGACGGCCTCCCTCTCAACGTGACGATCGAGGGCACTGACGTGGGGGCCGGCGAGACGGAGAACGGGTCCCTCGATACGGCGATCTCCGTCCCGGCGACGATCCCTCCCGGGGAACGCGAACTCGGTGTAGCCGTTCCCACCGAAGACCCGGCGGTGGTGGCGTCGGCGACGACGACCGTCACCGTCGAATCGACCGCGCCGACGCTCGCCATCGACACGGAGCGACGTGACGACGACCTCCTGGTCAACGGATCGCTCGCCGTCGACACGGTCGGTGTGGGCGGGCAAGAAGTGACGGTGGCCGTCGACGGTGAGCGGGTCGCGACGGCGACGACGGCAGCGGACGGCTCGTTCGGGACGGCGGTCGCGATCCCGTCGACGGCCGGTGACCATCAGGTTACGGTCTCGATGGACGGCGCTGGGACGAACCTCGAGACCGTCGAAGCGACCGAGACGGTGGTGGTCTCGGCCGAACAGTCGTCGCAGGGACCTTCAGTCGGTGTGTTCGTCGCAATCGGGGGTGCGGTCGTCCTCCTCGTCCTGGCCGGAACGGGCTGGTGGCGTTGGCGCCGGTCCCGTGGCGACTCGACAGCCAGTCACAGTGAGTCGACCCCCGACCCGTCGATCACCGTTCGTGCCGTTTCCGGTCAGCTTCTCTCACAGGCTGCCGACGCGCTCGAGGCGCACCGTCCGGACGATGCCGTCCGGACGGCCTACACCGCCGTCCGAAGCCAACTCGACGCGGGCGTCGATACGCGTGCCGGACTCACGCACTGGGAGTTTTTCCGCGCGTACGAGACTCCCGACGAGACGGAAACGGAACGATTGGCGACACTGACGGCGGCCTACGAGCGAGCGACGTTCGACCCGTCGCCGGTCGAGCCAGCGGTCGCCAGGGAGACACTCACCTATGCGGACGAACTCTGTGACAGTGACGCTGCCGCTGAGTCGACAGCGCCGACGGACGAATCGACTGGAAGCAGCGATGACGGACGAATCGACGAGGAGTGAATCGTCGATTGACGTCGCCCGTACGCTGATCGTCGACCGCCGACCTCTCCGCGTCGAGTAGGCGTCCGGCGCTCACTGCTGATATTTTTCACTCCGAATAAACATATGTTACTCAGTAGCTAGATATCTCATTAGCTGTTTACAAGCAAAAGATATACTACCTCCTTGGGGATATTTTCGTCCGATGAGCCCTCCATCCGCGGTCGTTCTCGCCGCCGGCGAAGGTACTCGCCTCAGACCCCTGACGACGCACCGACCCAAACCGATGCTCCCCGGTGCGATGAAACCGATCCTCGAACACGTCCTCGATGCGCTCGTCGACGCCGGACTCACGGACATCACGCTGGTCGTCGGCTACGGTCGAAACCGCGTCCAGACGCACTTCGGCCCCCGGTATCGAGACGTTCCGCTCAGGTACGTCACCCAGGAGACGCAGCTCGGGACGGGCCACGCACTCTTGCAAGTCCAGTCGGCGGTCGACGGGCCGTGTCTGGTCGTGTACGGCGACCAACTCGTCGATGCGGAGAGCATCGACGCCGTCGTGACGGCCCACGGCGAGTCGGCCGAGCCGGCGACGCTCGCAGCGCTCGACAGGGAGAACGTCGCCGAGTACGGCGGATTGATCGTCGAGGACGGCCGTGTCCGCGAAATCGTCGAACGGCCCCGTGACGATCGCCACTATCTGTTGAACGCCGGCATCTATGTCCTCGAACCGCGGGTCTTCGACGCCGTCCGTGTCGTCGATTCCGGGCACGGCGAACAGTCGCTCGTCGACGCGATCGATCGGCTCATCGACGAGGGCGCGGTCCGTGCCGTCAGAACCGACGGGCTCTGGGCCGATGCGACGTATCCGTGGGATCTCCTGGCTATCACGACCGCGTTGTTGAACGACGGCCGAGTCGCTGACGGCGTCGCCCCGTCCGAGACGGGCGGCATCGACTCGAGCGACGGTCCGGGATCGCCGACGATTCACGAGACTGCGGTCCTCCGTCAACCGGTCGCCGTCGACCCCGACTGCGAGATCGGTCCCGGCGCGGTCGTCGGCCCGTTCGTCGCACTCGGCGAAAACGTCACGGTGGGGGCAAACGCCGTCGTGGAGCGGTCCGTCCTCGATCGCGATACGCGCGTCGGCGCGAACACGGTCGTCCGCGACACCGTCACCGGCGTCGGGGTGGAAATCGGGTCCGGCTCGACGATTCCGGGCGGTCCCGGTGACGTTCGTGTCGGTGAGCAGGTCCACGTTGATGCGCCGCTGGGTGCGTTGCTCGCCGATCGCGTCACGGACGGTGGCGGCGTGACGTACGCCCCCGGGACGGTCGTCGGCGCGGGCGCCCACCTCGCAACCGGGACGACGGTCGACGGGACAATCGAGGCGGCGACGGAGGTACGATCCTGATGTGTGGCATTATCGGATACACCGGTGCTGACGACGGCGAACAGGTCTGTGACGTCCTCCTCTCCGGCCTCTCCGGACTCGAGTACCGAGGGTACGACTCGGCGGGGCTGGCCGTCGCCGATCGATCGATCGCGATCCACAAGTGCGAGGGGGAGGTCACCGCGCTGGAAGCTGCGTTGCCGGACGGCAGCGTCGACGGTGCCGCCGGGATCGGTCACACGCGTTGGAGTACGCACGGGCCGCCGTCGGACGTCAACGCCCACCCGCACACCGATTGTACCGGTCGAATCGCCGTGGTCCACAACGGGATCATCGAGAACTATCGCGACCTCCGAGATGCCCTCTCGGCGGCCGGGCACACCTTCGAGAGCGAGACCGACACCGAGGTCGTTCCACACCTTCTCGAGGCGGCCCTCGAGGGCGACCTCGACGATGTCGTTCGACGCACGACGACGGTATCCAGCGACGACGTGGCGACGGCCGACGTAGACGTGGCTGGATCGACTGCCGTAGCTGATGGAGAGACTACCGAAGCCGATGGAGATTCCGCGGACGCAACGACAGTACGTGAGGCCGCGTTCCGGCGGACGGTCGCTTGTCTCGAGGGCAGTTACGCCGTGGCGGCCGTGTTCGCGGGCGACGAGACGGTCTACGCTGCGCGACACGAGTCGCCGCTCGTGCTCGGTATCGGTGAAGACGGTCATTACCTGGCGAGCGACGTCCCCGCTTTCATCGAGTACACGGACAGCGTGATCTACCTCGAAGACGGCGAGTACGCCCGCGTCACGCCCGATCGAGTGGCTGTGACGGACGAACGAGGTCGGGTCGTCGACGCGGATATCGAGACGATCGAGTGGGACGCCGAGGACGCCGGCAAGAGTGGCTACGACCACTACATGCTAAAGGAGATCCACGAACAACCGGCCGCGATCCGAGGCTGTCTCCGCGAGCGCGTCGAGGAGCTGACCGGTTCGATCGACCTGTCGGAGCTCGCCGCGTTAGACCGGCCGGCACGCGTCCAGTTCGTCGCCTGCGGTACGTCCTACCACGCGGCGCTGTATGGGGCGCAGTTGCTTCGCGATCACGGTATCGCCGCCCAGGCGTTTCTGGCGAGCGAATACGCGGCCGATCGCGTCCCGGTTCCGGATGGGACGCTCGTCGTGGGGATCACCCAGAGCGGTGAAACGGCAGACACCATGCGTGCACTCAGGGAGGCGGCGGGCACGGGGGCGACGACGCTCGCCGTGACGAACGTCGTCGGGAGTTCGGCCGCGCGAGAAGCCGATCACGTGGTCTACATCCGTGCGGGCCCGGAGATCGGCGTGGCCGCGACGAAGACGTTCGCGAGTCAGCAGGTCGCCCTCGCGATGGTGGCCCGCGTCCTCGCCGGCAGCGAGACGCAGGCGGCAGTCGAGTCGTTGCGGGCGCTCCCGGACGGCATCCAGCAGGTGCTCGACGAATCGCTGGCTCGCGAGGTGGCAGAGACCTACCTGGATGCGGAGGCGTACTTCTTCATCGGCCGCGGACTCGACGCGCCAGTCTCGCGCGAGGGTGCCCTGAAGATGAAGGAAATCACCTACAAACACGCCGAGGGATTCGCCGCTGGCGAACTGAAACACGGTCCACTGGCGCTCGTGACCGAGGAGACACCCGTGTTCGCGACGATCACCGGTGACGACGACGCCGTCGCGAAGACGCTCGGAAACGTCAGGGAGGTTCGGGCCCGTAACGCCCCGGTTATCGCTGTGACTGACCGTCCCGAGACCGTAGACTCGGACGCGGCGCACGTCCTCCCGGTCCCGTCGCTGGGGCGAGAGTTGACGCCGGTTCTGGCTAACGTACAACTTCAACTGGTGTCGTACTGGAGTGCAAACTTGCTCGGCCGTTCCATCGACAAACCTCGTAACCTCGCCAAGAGTGTCACTGTCGAGTGACTCGTCCATGGGCGTTCGTCGTTCTCCAATTTATTCGGGGCTCCTATCCTTCGAGTTCTCTTTTCTCACTATCTGTATTTATTCGATAGATACATTACTTCGAAATCTTAATATATTGAACGAGAATGGCTCGTCGCCGCCGAACCCCGTCGCAGTCCGCCGACTATGCCCGGACTTGCTCTGTTTGCACAGCGTAGTGGAATGAGTTCAGTAGTATTGTTGCCAGTAACTGTTTCCGCTAGATATATTACAACGCGATTCGTAGCCACAATTACGATGGCCGTCCGACGAGGTGTTCCCCAGAATGGTTAGACGGACCCCTCCAACTGTTCAAGACTTGCTCGCAAACCGACCGAGACGAACCACGCCGCTTTCGAAAACCGCCACACCGACGACGGCGTGCTCACGTCGACCCGCTCGCCGTTGTCGGGGACGTGACGCGCCCTCTCGGGTGATCGCCCATGACTGAACGCCTCGAGTCGGTCAAGCCGATCGAAGCCGAGACGGCGAGTGTCTGTGTCGTCGGGCTCGGGTACGTCGGCTTGCCGCTGGCGGTGGCGCTGTCCGAAGCCGGCCACGATCGACGGTCGCGTCCACGTGATTGTGTAAAGGGATAATGACAGCCTACAATACACATTCTCGACGTGGTGGCGGTGATGTGTTATGAGCAACGTGTGGCGTGAGGTGATGGCACGTCAACATTCGAAACTTGCGAATTCCAGTGTGGGCTTTTCCAAGTACTTCGATGACAGTTCGACTGCGGTGGATACTTCCACGGATGACACCACCGTGACTAACTTACCCGCGACGGGTGCGAGGATCCTTTGATGACGACCGACTCTCACTACCAATTGGCTGCGATCGACGACGGCGCCACCGTTGGCTACAGTTACGACGACGAGACAACACGGCCAGCGATCGGCGCGGAGACGACCATCCGCGCCGGAACCATCGTCTACGACGATGTCGTGATGGGCGAGGGCTGTGCGACCGGCCACAACGCGCTGATTCGGGAGCTGACCGAACTCGGTGACGACGTGCTGGTCGGGACGAACGCCGTCATCGACGGGCGTACGACCGTCGGTTCGCACGTCAGCATTCAGTCCGGCGTCTACATCCCTTCGGATACGACGATCGGTTCCAACGTGTTTCTGGGCCCCTACGCAGTGCTCACGAACGATCCGTATCCAATCCGCCAGGACGTCGAGCTCGAAGGACCGACCCTGGAAGACGGCGTGTCGGTCGGTTCGAACGCGACGATCCTCCCCGGCGTCACTGTCGGCGAGGACTCGTTCGTCGCCGCGGGTGCCATCGTTACTGAAGATGTCCCATCGGAGACGCTTGCGGTGGGCACCCCGGCGCAGCATCGTCCGCTTCCAGACACACTGCAATCCGCTAACGACATCTGATGATACCAATCGCTTCCCCCGACATCGCGACGCACGCTCAGGACGACGTCGAGTCAGTCTTGGAAAGCGGTATGCTCGCCGACGGCGCCGAAGTCCGTGCGTTCGAAGACGAATTTGCCGACTTCTGCGAGACGACCCACGGAATCGCCACTTCGAACGGGACGACCGCGATCGAGGCGACGCTCCGTGCCTTCGGTATCGGCGAGGGCGACCGCGTCCTGACGACGCCGTTTTCGTTCGTCGCGACTGCGAACACGATCAGACTCACCGGCGCGGAACCTGTCTTCGCCGATATCGACCCGGAGACCTATACGCTGGATCCCGAGGCGGCTGCAGACGTGGCCGCGGAGATGGACGTCGACGCGATCTTGACCGTTCACCTCTACGGGCTACCGAGCGAGATGGATGCACTGGTCGACCTCGCAGCGGAACTCGACGTCCCACTCATCGAGGATGCTGCGCAGGCTCACGGCGCGGCCGCTGATGGTCGCCGCGTCGGGTCGATCGGTGACGCCGCGTGTTTCTCGTTTTACCCGACGAAGAACATGACCACGGGCGAGGGCGGTATGGTGACGACCGCCCGCGACGACGTCGCGTCGGCGATCCGGTCGTTCATCAATCACGGTCGTCGGGCCGATGGCGGCGGCTACGAGCACGTCCGACTCGGGACCAACTACCGTCTGACCAACATCGCCGCCGCCATCGGCCGGTCGCAACTCGACCGTCTCCCTGATTTCAACGAACAGCGGCGAGCGAACGCCCGCCGACTGACCGCGGCCCTTCGAGACGTCCCTGACGTGACGCCACCCGTCGAACCGGACGGCACTCGCCACGTCTATCACCAGTACACGATTCGCACAGAGCAACGCGACGAACTGGCCGCCCACCTAGACGAACACGGCGTCGGAACGGGGATTTACTATCCGACACCGATCCACAAGCAGCCCGCCTACGAGGACGTCTCCTGTTCGGCGCCGGTCGCCGAGTGGGTCGCAGCGGAGGTCCTCTCCCTGCCCGTCCACCCCGGCGTCGACGCGGACGATGTCGACCACATAATAGAGACGATTCAAATCTATGAAAACTAATCCAAACGACCAACTCGACGTTGGTGTCATCGGCGTCGGCTCGATGGGACAACACCACGTCAGAGTGTACAACGAACTTCGAGATGTACACCTCGTCGGTGTCGCGGATGCCGACCGGGAGCGCGCCGCGGAAATCGCCGACGAGTACGGCACGACAGCGCTGTCACAGACGGATCTGCTCGAACGCGTCGACGCGGTCTCGATCGTGGTTCCGACACAGTACCATTTCGACCTCGTCGAGGAAGCGTTAGCAGCCGAGGTCGCCCCTTTCGTCGAGAAGCCGGTGCTGGGGACGTTAGAACGAGCTGAGGACCTCACCCGACTGGTCGATCGGACCGACCTGCCGGTTCAGGTGGGCCATATCGAGCGATTCAACCCGGCCGTGATGGCACTGTCGAAACTCATTGACGACTTCGATGTCCACAGTATCCAGGCCCAGCGACTCGGACCGGCACCGGAACGGACCATCGACGACAGCGCCGTCATGGATCTGATGATCCACGACATCGACATCGTCTGCTCGCTGCTGGGGCAGTCGCCCCGCGACGCCTACGGCACGGGTGTCGACGGGAATCGTCACGCCTCGGCGGTGCTGTCGTTCGACGACGAGACGATGGCCACGCTGATCGCCAGCCGCAAGACCCAGCGGAAGGTTCGGTCGCTCGAGATCACCGCCGAGGATTGCTTCATCGAACTCGACTACCTCGATCAGTCGATCGAGATCTATCGCAACTCGGCTCCCGAATACGTCAAAGACAACGGCGGCGTTCGGTTCACCCACGAGAGCATCGTCGAACGACCGTCGGTGAACACGTCGGAACCCCTCCGGGAGGAGCTCGCGTCGTTCTGCCAGGTCGTGCGCGACGGCGGTGTTCCGGAGGTGACCGTTCAGGACGGCATCGAGGCACTGGCGGTGGCCCAGTCGATCGAAGAGTCAGCTCGTGGGGCAGATAAGGAGCCGTCCCGACCCGGACAGGAGGTGTTCGTCTCTAATGACTGACTGGCGTGAGGACATGAGCGCGGCAGGGGGTGAGACACGAACCGACGGTGGGCATGCGGTCGCGGAACCGGTGACGTCGCTGTACGAGTCGGCGGCCGACGAGGCCGTCCAGCGGGCATCGTTCCTCGACGGCGAGATACCGGTCGCGGTCTACGGACTCGGGAAGATGGGCCTCCCGCTCGCGTCGGTGTTCGCCGAAACCTGTGGCAACGTTACCGGCGCGGACGTCGACCCGGCCGTCGTCGAGACGATCACCGACGGCGGCTGTCACGTCAAACGCGAACCCGGATTGGCGGATCTGGTCGGGGAACTCGCGGCCGACGACGCGTTGACGGCGACGTCGGAGCCGCGGGCAGCAGCCGAAGACGCGTCGATTCACGTCGTCATCGTGCCGACGCCGATCACGGACGCTCACGAACCCGACCTGGCGATCCTCGACGCGGTCGTCGAGGACATCGCTCGCGGACTGTCGGCGGGCGACCAGGTCATCATCGAGTGTACGGTTCCGCCGCGAACGACCGCGGACCGCGTGTTGCCCACGCTGGAGTCGGTCTCCGGACTGGATCGCGACGAGTTCGGCCTCGCGTTCTGTCCCGAGCGGACGTCGTCCGGGCGGGCACTGGAGGACATCCGCGGGGCGTACCCGAAGGTCGTCGGCGGCGTCGACGACGAGAGTGCGCGCGTGGCGCAACTGATCTACGAGGAGATCAACTCGAAGGGTGTGCTGACGACTTCGGACGCGACGACCGCGGAGTGTGTGAAAGTCTTCGAGGGGCTCTACCGCGACGTCAACATCGCCCTGGCGAACGAGCTGGGGACGTACACGGACGAGCTCGGGATCGACATCCGCGAGGCGATCGACGTCGCGAACACCCAGCCGTTCTGTGACATCCACGATCCCGGGCCGGGTGTCGGCGGCCACTGCATACCGTACTACCCATACTTCCTCATCGAGCCGTTCGAGACGGACTCGACGCTTTTGGAGACGGCCCGTGCGGTCAACGACTCGATGCCGGCGTACACGGTCGAGAAGGTTCGAGACGGGCTGGCCGAGGATGGCACAGAGCTATCCGAGGCATCGGTGGTCGTCCTCGGGCTGACCTATCGGCCGGGCGTCGAGGAGATTCGCGCATCGCCGTCGATCCCGATTGCGGAGCAACTGTCTGAGGCGGGGGCCGACGTCTACGGCGTCGACCCGATGCTGAAGTCGTTCGAGGAGTTTTCGCTGGAGCCGGTCGAGCTCGAGGAAGTGTCCGACATGGACGTGGACACGGTCGTCCTGGTGACGCCACACGACGAGTTCGAGTCGATTCGGTGGGGAGACGTGAGTCGAAAGGACGGTACCCCTCCGCTGGTGATCGATGGACGAGACGCACTCGAAGAGGGCACAGTGGAGGGAGACGTGTACACGATTGGGGTGGGTTATGATGAGTAACGAACGGGGGCGAGTGAGACGTGTATAGAGACCACACCATCGGCGTCGTCGTACCTGCCTACAACGAGGAGGGGTTCGTCGGCGACGTGATCGAGACGATGCCGGCGTACGCCGACCGGCTGTACGTCGTCGACGACTGCTCGACCGACGGCACCTGGGCGGAGATCCGGGAACACGCCGAGCGGGAGAACAGCGAACCCGCGGCCGTCAACTACGACGAAGACGATGTTCTGGCGGATGTCGAGTCGGACCGCGTGACTGCCGACGGCGGTGTCGTCGCGACTGAAGGAGCGGCTGACTCGGCCAGCAACTCTGTGGCAGCGGTCTTCGACCGTCGCGTGGTGCCGATCCAGCACGAGGTGAACCGCGGCGTCGGTGGTGCGATCAAGACCGGCTACCAGCGGGCGCTCGAGGACGAGATCGACATCACGGCCGTGATGGGTGGCGACGGGCAGATGGATCCAGACATCCTGTACAAGTTCCTCGACCCGATCGTCGAGGACGAGGCCGACTACACGAAGGGCAACCGCTTACTGTACCGGGAGTACCGACAGGGGATGTCGAAGTGGCGCTTCGTGGGGAATTCGGTCCTGACCTTCCTGACGAAGATTTCGTCGGGCTACTGGAAGACGATGGATCCCCAGAACGGCTACACGGCTATCTCGTACTACGCCCTGGACAACGTCGGCATCGGGAACATGTACGAGTACTACGGCTACTGCAACGACCTCCTGGTGAAGTTAAACGCCAAGGGGATGCGCGTGGCCGACGTCGCGATGCCGGCCGTCTACGGCGACGAGGAAAGCAGCATCAAGTACTCGGTGTACATGCGGAAAGTGTCGGGCATGCTGCTGAAGAACTTCCTCTGGCGGCTGAAAGTGAAGTACCTCGTGCTCGACTTCCACCCGCTGGCCCTGTTTTACTACTTCGGGGCCGGGACGGCGCTGCTGGGGCTGCTCGGCGGGATGTGGTCCGTGTACGAAAAGGTCGTTCTAGGTAACCCGCTGTTCATGCGGGCATCATCGAGCCTGATGCTGTTCACGATGGGCAGCATGTTCATCATGTTCGCCATGCTGTTCGACATGCAGGTCAACGAGTCCAAAGAGGTTCAGATTCGTGACTAGAGATTCAATTGCAATCTTTGAACCCCATTCAAACAATCCATGAAGATACTTTTCGATATAGGTCATCCTGCTCATGTACACCTGTTCAAACACACTATTGCGGAACTCGAATCAAGTGGACATGCGACACGGGTATTATCCAGAGACAAAGAAATCACGATAACACTCCTTGATCAGTATGGAATTGACCACACCCCGCTATCAGCGATGGGTTCGAGAAAGTTTGATCTTATTACAGAATGGGCAAAACGCGAGTTTCGTACCATCAAGATCGCACGCTCGTACAACCCCGACATCATTCTGAGTGTTGCGAGCCCACCAGCCGCTCACGCTTCCCGGCTGGTTGGGTGCCCCAAAGTCGTTTTCAACGACAGTGAACCTGCACATCTCGCGTCGAAGCTCACACATCCATTCGCGGACAAAATTTGCACACCAGCGAACTTCAACGCAGATCTTGGCGAGAAACAGGAGAGATATGATGGATATCATGAACTTGCGTATCTCCATCCAGACCGATTCAGACCCGACCCCGATTCTCTCAAAGACCACGATATCGACCCGAACGATCCTTACTCCGTGTTGCGCTTTGTTTCGTGGGGTGCACATCACGATGTTGGTCACAAGGGCTTTTCAACAGAGGCAAAACGGGAATTAGTCTCAGCCCTTTCAGACTATGGGGATGTGTATATTACTAGTGAAGACCCGCTCCCTGATGAGTTCGAAGATTACCGTCTCCCCATTCCGCCGACCCAAATTCATGACTTGCTCTACTATGCAAACCTGTACGCTGGCGATTCACAAACGATGGCGACTGAAGCAGCAATTCTTGGGACTCCTGCTGTGAGATCGAATTCATTTGCTGGCGAGGGGGATATGAGCAATTTCGCCGAACTAGAACAAGAGTACGATCTTCTCTACTCACGTACAGAGGAGGGTGAGACGCTCGAAATTGTTGGTGAACTAATCGCAGACTCAGACGCACAAGATAGATGGCGACAGAAACGTGAACAACTAATTGAAGACAAAATTGACGTCACTGACTTCATGCTTGAGATGATATACAAATTAGGGGAGTCAGATTCATGAAGATATTAACGATTGTCGGCGCTCGCCCCCAGTTCATCAAGGCGTTTGCCGTCTCCCGGGAGCTTCGGACGGATCACGAGGAGGTTCTCGTCCACACGGGTCAACACTACGACGAAGAGCTCTCCGACGTCTTCTTCGACGAACTCGGCATCCCCGAACCGGATTATAATCTGGGTGTCGGTTCCGATACCCACGGGCGACAGACGGCTACGATGCTCGAGGGAATCGAAGAGCTGATCGAATCCGAGGCGCCCGACGTCGTGTTGCTCTACGGCGATACGAATTCGACACTGGCCGGCGCGATCGCGGGGGCAAAGATCGACCCGCTGGTCGCACACGTCGAAGCCGGATTGCGGAGTTACAACCGCGAGATGCCCGAGGAGATCAACCGCGTGCTTACGGATCACGCGTCGGACCTGCTATTCGCACCGAGCGAGTCGGCTGCTGAAACGCTCGCCGAGGAGGGCATTACGGAGGGCGTCCACGTCGTCGGCGACGTGATGTACGACTCCATTCTCTGGGCCAGGGAAGTGGCCGCGGAGCGATCGACCATCCTCGACGAGCTGGGCCTCGCGGACGGCGAATACATCCTGTCGACGGTCCACCGCGCGAGTAACACCGACGATCCCGATCGACTCGAGGCGATCCTGGACGGGCTTTCCGCGGTGCCCCTGCCCGTGGTCTTTCCGGTCCACCCGCGGACGGAAGAGCGGCTCAAATACTACGGGTTCTGGGAGCGTGCGACCGACGAACTCGAGGTCGTCGATCCAGTTGGGTATCTGGATTTCGTTCGGCTGCTCGACGGGGCCGAGCGAGTCGCGACGGACTCCGGCGGCGTCCAGAAGGAAGCCTTCTATCTCGACACGCCCTGCGTGACGATGCGCGACGAGACGGAGTGGGTCGAGACCGTCGAGAGTGGGTGGAACGTCCTCGTCGGTGCCAATCAGAGAAAGATTGAGAACCAACTTACGAGAGATCAGAACGTCGATGACAAACCATCCCCTTATGGTAATGGTACTGCTGCAGAAGCCATAGTTTCGATACTCACTGAAAGTCTATAAGAAGACAAAACTACGACCTACTATCGCCCTAGTCGAATCAATAACCATCAACTACAAAATATAAAATAATCATGAAGGTACTTTCGATAGTAACGAATCAATACTCTCCATTTTATCAAAATCAAATAAAAGCGTTAGAAGAAGAAGGATGCGACATTACACACCTGTCTCCCGGCGATCAAAGCGAAAGCTATCAAGAACAGCAAAGCATATCCAGGACGCACTTTGACTATTTTAAACTATATCCTGATATACTAAAAGAACCATTGGGGGAGTATGATATAATACATGCGAATAATGGTAAAGTAGCTCCTTTTGCCCTTGGGCAATTATCTTGCCCGGTTGTGCTGACTTTCTGGGGAACAGATCTCATGGAGAGATATCAAAAAATGTGCCGCATCTGTAGTCGTTTTGCAGATGAAGTCATTGTTCCTTCCCCGGCTATGTCGCCATATTTGCCTGTTGACCATTCGGTGATTCCGTTTGGTGTGGACCCTTCTGTTTTCCGTCCGATTGAGAAAGAGGAAGCCCGGAGTCAATTGGGATGGGATCAAGAGAAAACCATTGTGCTATTCCCATATCCAAAATCTAGATCAATAAAACGCTTTGATCTGGCTAAAAGAATAGTCAGGAATTTAGATGCAGATATATGTCTTCAATCAGTTTCCGGAATCCCTCATGAATCGATGCCTGTATATATGAATGCAAGTGACTCTTTATTAGTAACATCTCGAAGGGAGAGCGGACCAATGGTTATCAAAGAGGCAGCCCTCTGTAACGTCCCTGTCGTTTCAACCGATGTTGGTTTCGCGGAACAAGTTTTATCTCGCATTGAAAATTCATACGTTAGCAAGACCGAGGAAGAATTGGAGCACCATTTGCAGTGTGTGCTTGATGACAGTAGACGGTCGGATGGACGTGAAAAATTGATAGATACAATAGGACTTTCGCGGATGGCAAACAGAATTCTGGATGTCTATAATCGATCCATCGATAATCAGTAGTCTCCTTTATTGATATATGCTAGCGGTCCATCAGAGATGTAGTGACTATATCCTACTCCCTCTTGGTGTCGTCGCTCTCCAAGCGTCTGTGCAGTGGAGCAAAATTCTCAACCGATCATTCTGAAGTGGTCTCTTCCTCCACCATCGATGTATCGTTACTATGGATAAAGTAGGATCTCACGTCACCATTGTCGTACGTTTTATCGATCCCCGGTTGACGGTCCAAATATGCGTAATCGTCCGATGAGTACCGAATATTATCATATAGGGTCGTATCAAGCCATCGCCCCTTGGCTGTCGTCATCAAGACTCGGTCCGTTTCGTATCTTTGATGCAACGATTGATTTGCAAAGTGATCTGGGGGTGGGTTCTCTCTGAAGACTCCGGTATACTTGAGCATAGGGCTTTCTTCTCCAGGTTCTAGTGCAACTGCATAACGCCAGACTGGAGTTCGGGTCCCCATCATTTCAACGCCGTTGTGATAATCAAATTGTGTTTCGAACCCCTCGACTGAGGCTTCGGTGACATGTCCAGTGTCCTGAAAGATCATCGGAGAACTGTGATATGTGAGACTTGCACCGACAAGTGACGTAGTGAGTATAATTGTTAAAACGATCGCCGCACCTGTCGATCTAGGCTCCCGAGGAGCCAGTTCCAGCGTCTGATGGAGTCCGACGGCGATTATAATCGACGCGAGAAACATCCCAAAACCAAAGAACCGCATAAATTGCTGTGTCACTCCGGACGCGAGGAATATCCCGAAGAAGGCAATTACGGGAATGAAGGTAGTGATGATGCAGAATACCGTCTTGTGGTCGGTTGCCACCTTCTTAATCGGAATGGCTCTTAGAAGCGAACTTTCTAAGCCGGCCCGGCGAGCGGCCCACGCTAATGCGAATATTCCGCTAACCGCCCCGAATATGAGAGCTAGTAGATCGATGAAAAATAGCCGAAGGGTGAGTTCCACGATGCCAGATCCTAACTGAGCTAAGGTGTCTCCACGCCCGGCAGTCACGTCCGTTTGACCGGCTGAGAGTATACCTTTCACAACACTAACAAAGGATTGCTCGAATCGCGATTGAGCAAGGACCCACGTTGTCCAAATTACGGCCATAACTGAGGATACAGAAACTAATGGGTTCCGGAGAATACGAGGCGAACTCCTGTCTGTAAACTCCCATGATATCCCGAAGACGGCCAAAACTGCGATCATGTTTAATGCATGTTGTGGGTGGTAGGCGATCATCGCAATAATAAAAACAAAGAGAGAGGTGAACTTATCCCGGTCCGGGGACCGAAGCATCGTGATTGAAAGAAAAATCCCAATTGATGCAAATAGGATCGTGAATGAGTTCGGGTGAGGATACAGGTGCGTCGCAACGAGATTAATCGGGAGCAGCATCAACCCGATGATTACACCGACAATTAGGCCACGAGATTTTAGCGTCAATTGCCTAGTAATCAGCCCGATGAAAACGACAAAGACGAGAAAGAAAATTGGTCCTAAGGACATCAGAATTACCCGCGCGGATTGATTTGTTACTTCCCGGTTTATCTCGACAAGTGAGGGCATCCCCGGGTAAAATGTTGAAAGGAGGTTCATGCCGTTTGCGACTTGATATGCCTGGCTGAGGTGGCTCATTGGGTCCCCGCTACCAACCAGCCAATAGCCTCGTAGAAGAGGTAGACTCACGACAGTGAGTAACGCAGTCGAAAATAGTACTATTCCCGTGTAAGGCCTTGTCCCTGTCACCACCAGAGACGTTGCGACTAATATTGATGCAGTCAAAAATACCCAATAAAGTATTGGTGTTCCGGAATATATCGAAACTTCATAAGCCGAAGGGCTCTTGCAGGCAATGATTGTGGCGATAGAAAGAAAGGCGAGAGATATTGAGATTCCGGCTTTGGATTTTTTCCTCATCATTCCTCCCTTGACTTCACATTAATCCATCTATTAGAAGGCGCGTGAAATAGTTTGGGCACAAAGTGATAGATCCACTGCCGCTTGGTCTTCCCCTTTCTTAGGTTGTTTCCACTCAACCGTTTTTGTAATGGGGTTACAGGTGTTGGAAATTGGGCGGCAGTGCCGGGGAACCACGTCATGGTATTTCGATATCTATTGATGGTTAAACGTGTTCTGATTACTGATTGCTATCTGCCTATTTGAGATTCTGTTGGGCCTTGACCGGCATTGTTTGGGAGCAAAGAACCTCAAATGGTGGACAACCACATTTTTGAATCCAATCTTTCCCTATAGCTTCTTTCAATAATTCGCTATGGGTTCGTATCATGATACCTTTTCTGCGAGTTTCTTCAAGTCTATGAGCCTCAGTAGGACGGCCCCTCCGAACCAGATAGCAGTTCCTACAATTATCGACAGTAATAGTGATAGAGCCCCTTCCCCAATTAACAACATGGCGTAAACAAATGGGCTCATGATTAGTGTTATAACTATGATTTTGCCGACCCTCCAAAATAGCCAGTTCAGGCGGATCTCCAGTTCCTGCGCCATTATGTAAATGGAAACAAATGTGTAGATTGAAAAGGTAGTGACTGTAGATATTGCTGCTCCAACCACACCAATAGTTGGGATAAGTAGTATATTGAGCAAGAGGTTCAGCAAGGCAGTAATGGTCTTTGCTATTGCTCGCTCTCTAGCACGACCAAGGTAATCTAAACTATTACTTGTTAGAATCGCAACAGCAAGAAGAACGATTTGTAGTGCTAGTATCTGTAGTACAGGAATGGCTCCCGAATAATCTGGGCCAAAAATGATGGAGATAAAGGGTTCTGCAACAAGGACGATTCCAGCAGCAGCTGGGATATAGATGAGTAAAATGTGAAAGAGTGATTTTTCGTAAATCCGCGCTGCTAGAGCGGCATTTCCACTAGCTTTTTGTGACTCAAAAGTTGGGGAGAGAGAAAACCCAAGCGCGGACACGGGAGTTTGGATGAAACTGATGATTTGTCTCGGAAGTGTATAGAACGCAACTGCAATCGGATCAAGGAAAAATCCAACAAGAATAGTGTCAATTTTTTTGTCGATCGTGTTAGCGGCACTGGTGGCTGTAATTGGTACTGAGTATCTGACTACACGTGTCCGGAGGCCTTTTTCCAGGGATAGAACAGTCTCCCCCTGAAAATACCTTCTATAAAGTATCCCCACTCCTATAATACCGCCGATTACCGATGCAAGAATGTATCCAATGAGCGCTCCCACGGCTCCGTAACCAATGATGGCCAATCCAATTGCAGTTGATGCCCTGATTCCCCGTTCCAGCGCATATATGACCGCTGCAGAATTGATATCCTCAAAGGCCTGAAGCTGAATACGTGAGAACTTAAATACAGCAGATGAAGTTACGAATACGGTCCCGAGCAATAGTAATATTGCCAGTTCGGGCTCGTTGACGGCTTGAGAAATCGGTCCTGATCCCACAAATAGCAAACTTGATGCTATGAATGCTACGGCAATATTTAGCAGGAATATATAACGTAATAGCCCCGGAATTTGGTCGGGATCTTTCTCACGATACTGGGTGATATAGCGTGCTCCAGCTTTTGGGATCCCCAGCCTACTGATCAACTCTATAACTCCAAAAACTGAAATTGCGAGAAATAAGAGGCCGTATTCGTCGGTAGATAATATCCGTGCTAAACCAACCGTTAGTAGAGCGCCCGAAATCGATCCAACAATCCGAGCAACTAGCTCAAATTGAAACCTCCCTAATAGTTCCCTTCGTAGAGACATTAAGCAGCTTGCTTGATATAAATACCGGGGGGACTATAAACTTATATATGGCTGTGTGTTGCCTACTCTATTGATGAGCAGGATCGTAGTAATTGGTTTGGATGCCTTCCATACGGATTTATTACAATTCACGCCCCATATCAGGTCTTTATTCGATAAAAATCCTAGCGGGGTTCTGGAAAGCACCACACCCCCTGTCACTGCCCCGGCGTGGGCGTCATTTCAAACAGGTAAAAACCAGGGAAAACACGGCTTATATGACTTCGTTGAATTTGATAAACATATGAACACTTCCATTCTTGATGGAACCACTCTCCGTTCGGAAACCTTCTATGAACATCTGGACGATGCAGGGTACGACTGTTTTCTCTTTAACCTCCCCTTCTCATGTCCAGCTCGCATCAAGGGTGATATCGTCCCGTCTTGGTTAGATTCTGATGATCAACCGCCAACGCCGAGGAATCTTTATAACCAATATGAGATAGAGAGTCCCTGGTATCCAACGTTTGGCGGCGGAGTGAAGGAGAACGTTGAGAAGATGCATTCTAGCGTCGAACATAACTGTGAACAATTTTTGAGCGTCTTGAAAGCTGAGGATCACGATTTTCTCTTTCAACTCATTAGCGAAACTGATTGGCTCCAACACGACGCGTATTTTGACCTCTTTGAACAGCCGGATTCCGATATTGGGAGAGTTGCGAGTGAAGTTTTGGCTGAGGTCGACAAACATGTCGAGAGAGTGAGCAAATCTCTGAATGAAGACGATCGCCTTCTCCTCATTAGCGATCATGGATTTAGGGCGTTTGATAAACAACTCTATATAAACGATTGGTTGATGGAAGAAGGATATCTGAAATCCGGAAACACAAAAATAGGAACTAAAAGTGATGGTGGAAATTCCATTAATTTAGGAATTCTTGGACAAATTCTGTTCAGGCAAGAATGGCTCCATCCAATACTCAAGAAATCCAAATATGTTGTCGAAAGAATTTCGGGTATAAAAGTTTCTTCTGAAAAAGGTATTAGTATGTCCAAATCAGATGCGTTTTGCCTATCAAAGGACGAACACGCAATCCGCCTTTCAGACGATCTGAGTGATGGAGAGGAAGAACGAATCACTGAAGAAATAATTAACAAATTGAACTCGGAAGAGGGAATAGATGCTTTCTCTCGCGAGGAGGTTTACGAAGGGCCATTTGTGGACGAGGCGGGGGAAATAATATATACTTCCACCGATTCCCAGGTTTGGAGGGGACCTTCCGGCTTGGTATGGAGAAATTCGCGCAAGGCCCATCACAGTCTCTATGGAATCGTTACCGCAATTGGATTTGAAAATGACGAGGGAGTGAGTGACCTGGATGCCTCTCTACTTGATATTTCTCCCACTATTCTTGGAATTGCTGGCTGTGCTATCCCCACGGATATCGATGGCGAACCTATTTCCGACCTTCTCTCTGAAGAACCAGAATATACCGCCCCTACTGAATACAATATAGAACCAAGTGAAAGAACAACGCAACAGAACCCAGATGCGGAAGAAAGACTGAGAGATTTGGGATATTTGTAAACTTATTATGGACTATAATTTATAAGTTGGGGTCGGCTTTTCACGGTATATTCTTCAGTCGCTGAGGTACCGGTCAATTCAGGTTGTCAATTGGATCGATGCTTTTGATTGGTCTCCTATTCCAGCGCACTCCAACTATCTGGCCGATCACCTTACGCAATTACAAAACGTCTAGATTGAGGTGAGTAGCGGGTAATAGGCACACCTGGCTTGATTGGCAACCATTCCTCGCCCTATCTGTTGAGATAGGAGCGTCTCGATTCGATCGGCGGAGACGCTCCTCAATTGTCGATACTTGGTTTCGGAATTCGGTGATTGATCTTGGAATTGAGGCGTCCCAGTGCATTTTGTCAAATTATTCTCAATCGAACCCAACTGATCTCCGTGACGTCGTCGAATTGTATTCTCCAAGCGAATCAGGGAGATGTGGTTCAAATTCCGAATCACGCAAGTTCTCAATTCCCTGTTTAATGAGCTGGGGCTCAAGGCTGTGGACACGATTATAGATGTAGAGCGTGGGGCAGTCGCCGATCCCTATCTCATCATAGGCAACGATTTCTCCCCCATCGATGTCTTCTGTAAGGCGTTGTAACGTGGCGCCTATCTTTTGACGGCCATCGAGAAACGCCTGAGGTGGTCCCAGTCCTCTATACCGACGAATATCCGCGGATGGAAGCTCAAAACGCCGTGCTCTGTTGCGTTCAGAATATCACCACGAATTAGCCCGAACCCGAGCCGGAGAATGACATCGCACCGCTCATCGACGGTATCCACGGTATCGCTGGGAAATTCGAACCAGTTTCCGTCTTGTATCGGAGTGACCTTCCGAATCTCTGCGTTGCCGAAACAGGCTGCGTCTTCGACGGCAACCTGCTTCTGTCGGTGCTCTTCTGAGAACATTTCAGACATTTTCTTTTCAGCCAGTACAAACGTCCAGGCGCGCTCTCGACTGAGGAGTTCGAAGAAGAGGCAAACGGTGTTAGTGTTGATATTCGAGTTAATGGCATTTGCTGTGCGATCCGGATCCAGTTCGTCTTCTGTAGGATCGTTGACAATGGCGAGTGGAATTGATACGTCCGCGTCCTCTGTGACCTCCTTGAGCATTTCCGCCTGATATGCTGGAATATACTGATCGGCCAATACGCAAAGGTTCTGCAGACTGGAGGGCATCGTGTGTGTGTGTGTGTGTGTGTGTGTGTTATTGTTGCGAGCGTTTCCAAGGCATCTTCGGTTGTACCGTCCGGGTGAGGGAGTGCATCGTAAAATGCTCCCGGTGATCCAACCCACGCGTCCATCTCGAGCGCCTTTGCGATCAGCCGATCGTAGATCTCTTCCCACCCCGTTTCGTCCCGAGGCGCGCCCTCGATGCACAATCGCCGTCGAATCGTCGGTATCGGCTGTCGTCCGCTCAGTACAACGCATCAATACCCCGTGAAAGACGCTGTAACAGTAGCCCTAATTTAGCAACGGGAGGAGCGGAACGCGAATACATGGAGTCGAGATTCAGGGCGCTTGGAATCGGTGTCGTCGTACTGTTATCGTCCTCTCGGGGAGCACCATCCTCGCCGGCGCGCAGAACGACACGGCCGCTGACGACGAGCCGACCGCCGACGACGAACCCACGTTCGAGTTCGATCGAGTCACCGTCGAGAACGTGACGATCGAGCAGTTACGCGTCGACTACGTGGCCATCGACAACGGTGCCGAGATCGCGTCCGAACTGGGCGTGAACGAGAGTTCGCTGACCCTCTCCGATCTCCACGTCGCGTACCTGGAACTGAGAACGTCTCGGCGACGGATCTCGGGATCGCCGACGAGGGAGGGAGTGAACTGGACGCGACTGACGAGGAGACGGACGAACTGGTACTCCGGAACGGGACGGTCGAGTCGGTGAACGTCTCGCGGGTCACCGTCGGGAACCTGTCCCTCGCCGAGCCGGCCGGCGACGAGACGGTCCAGATGCCGGCGGCCGCGGACGGCGGAACGAACGACGATCGAACAGGAGATAAGGACGCCACCAAAGACTGCGATACTGACGAGAAAAACGCGACCGACGACAAGGGCGAGTCGTCGGACATCGCCGGCACGAGCGAGGCTGCCGCCGACGAGACGTCGACGCAGGATATCACCGACTTCACGCTCGAACGGGTCGAGGTCGACGAAATCACCGTCGACTCGCTGGCAGTCGGTATCGTCCAGGATCCGCCCGAGGTGCCAGACAGCCCACCGGCGAACGCCTCGTAGACAGCTGACACCACCCTCGGACGCGCGGAAGGTCGTCGATCCCGCCGACCCCGATGGTGACGAAGGCCCTCGACGTCTCGACGTCCGGCGACGGTCGTCTCGGTTACCAGCTGTCGTCGACCCGCGCGGGGCGCCAACGACGGTCACCGTGGTCGATCGCCTCGACGCGGTCACGACCGTCCTGTTGCCCGTGACGGACGGGGACCGCTGGACGCTGTCCGCTTCGACGCTCGAAGTACAACTGTCGATCGACCTCGAGCGACCGGTGTCGCCGCGTCTGGTGGTCTCGGGGTCGGTGAAACGGGGACGCCGGTCCTGGGGCGAGACTCTCCGTGCGGCGTGATCTCATCGGCTGACGAACGGCGGTTGACCCGATGCAGTCTGCCGTTGGTCGCTGCGCGCACTGTGACTCGTCTCCGGTACCGTGTCGAGGGTAACTCTGACGCTTACTCGACCGAGTCCACGAACGTTGCGAGTCTGGCAGCCACTCGATCGGCTGCTTCGACGGCGACCGCGTGCCCGCTCCCGTCCATCAGCTCGATCGTACTCTCCGGAATCGCCTCGGCGAGCGCGTGGCCGTGTTCGACGGGGACGAGTCGATCTGCCGTTCCGTGGATCACGAGCGCCGGCACCGAGATGTCGTCCAGCCGATCCGTCGGATCGTAGCGATCCCAAGCGGCCCACTGTGCCTCGCGGGTGGCGGCGTCGGGTCCCTGGTCGGCCTGCCAGTCGACGATCCGGGCGAACAGGTGTGGGTTCCGGGCGAGGAAATCCGCGGCGAAGAACGGGCGGAGGCGGTTGCGTCGGCGCGTCCGGCCCGATCCGTCCGGGTCGAGCGCCTGCGAGCGGACCGCGTCGGGCGTCTCCGGCGTCCCGGGCCCGCCGTGGCGCGTTCCCACGAGCGTCAACGAGCGGACGCCGCCGCGCTCGATGGCGTACTCTATGGCGATCGCACCGCCGAGTCCCTGGCCGACGAGATGGACGTCCTGCGATCGGCCGCGCCCGAACGCCGAATCGTCCGCGATCACGGCGGCCAGATCGTCGGCGAGCGAGGCCACGGTGGCGCTGTCTTCGCGAGAGACGATGCGTCGTCGAAGCGGACCCGGAAGCGATGGGACAAGTGGGGGAAAGCCGGCGTCGGAGCGGCGAGCGCCGTCGTCGATCGCGACGCCGCCGTCGGTCCTGAGGCGCGGCCCGGTTCCCCGAAGTGCGGGGGCGAGCAGGCGTCGCTGGCCGCGAACGGCGTCGCGCTGCCAGCGCCAGGCCCATCGGCCGAGTTCGACGTCGGGGACGAAGACGACCGGCGCCCGGTCGGTGTCGTCGTCTCGCGCTCCGTCGCCGGGGGTGGCCGGATCGACCTCGTAGGCGAGTCCGACGCCGTCACGACAGGTACGAGGCATACCGCCCCTTCGACGGGCACGCCCTTTAACACGGCGATGAGCGGGTCGAAACCGACGGCCGTGGATCGACCGTGCAGTGACCGACTCGCGGCGCAGCACTGTCGTCGCGGGTCGTTCGTGAACGAGTCAACCACCGTGTTTATCCTCGTTGGCGCACATTCACCGGTAACGATGGACGCGCTGTACGCACGGTACCCGTTTCTCGAGGCTGCGCGGGAGGCGGTCGCCGAGGAGGCGGTCGACCTGGCGACCGTCGTCGAGACGGAGCCGGCGGTCGTCGAGCGGGCCGCGTCGCGCGTCGAGTGGGCACTCGAGACCGGCGAGGTTGGTGATCCGGCTCCGGACAACCGGGTCGAACTGCTGTCGTATCCGGTCGCGCGGGTGCTCGTCTCGCTCGTCGGCGAACGGGTCCTGGTTCGGCGATACGCTCGCGCGGAGGCGGCCGTCGCGCACGAGCGCTTCGTCGCCGACCTGGCGGATACGACGGAGTTGAAGAGCGTCGACTCGTCCGGACTGGATCTCGACGGCCTGCTCGCGGAGTTCGACCTTACCGAATCGGTGCGTGAGGCGCCGTCACTGGCAGGAGACGCGACCTCGCCCGCCGGTGGATCCGCGACACAGTCGCCAGCGAGCGCCACAGCACGGTCGAGTGACGAGTCGACCTACCTACTCGAGGTCGGCGCGTATCTGCCCCTCGCCGCGGATTGCTGGGGTGACGAGTGGCGGCTGGTCAACCGGGCACTCGCCGACGGCGAGGTCCCCGTAACGGAGACCGAACTCCTGACACTCCTCCAGGAGGCCGTCGGGAGCCGCGTCGCGGAGGGCTTGCCCTTCCCCGACGTCCCGGACCCGATCGCCGACGCCCTTGAGGCGGAGGCGGCCGACCTCCGTGAATTGGTCGCCGAACTCGAACTCGTTCGCGAGATCGACACGGTCGTGCCGGAGCTCTTCCCGCCGTGTATGAAGGCGCTGCTCGACGACATCCAGAAGGGCGAGCACCTGCCCCATCACTCACGATTCGCCATCACGGCCTTCCTCTCCTCGATCGGCATGACGACGGACGAGATCGTCGAACTCTACCGCGTCAACTCCGCGTTCGGCGAGCAGATGACCCGCTATCAGACCGACCACATCCGCGGCGAGACCTCGCCTACGGAGTACTCGCCACCGTCCTGTGCCACCATGCAGTCCTACGGCGACTGCGTCAACATGGACGACCTCTGTGAGCGGATTCCGCATCCGATGGCCTACTACGAACAGCGCCTCGACGACGCCGAAGACGAGGACGGAGAGATCGAGGACTGGCGCGAGACGCTAGAGGGCGAGGCGGCGGAGTGATCGAACGGCAATCGACGTGGTGTCACTCGGTTGCGCCAATCGATCACAGCCGCTCGACGTGTACGCGACGGTGCTCACGGCGATCGAGACGCGGATCGACGAGACGTGGGACTCGTGAGCGACGACCGCAAAGCGTTATCCGAACTGCCGCTGGGGAAAATTTACGGTGGCTGACGGAGCCGATTCCGTATGGGCATTCGAATGCTGATACGAGGGTCGCTCCGTCGATTCGGCTCGCTGTTTCACGCCCTCGGCGGGTTCGGTGCTGTCGATCACCCAACAAACGGCGGCATCACGGGCGACCTCGATCCGAACGCTCAATCGAGGGATTCTCAGTGCGAATCGGCACAGTCCGAGCGAGACCGTTGACGCGTGTCGTCACCGCTCACCGAATCAGCGTTGTGAACACGCGCGCTTCGGCCTTCCGGAGGTGTTCCCCGGCTGTGGAGGCCGCGATACCGACTCTGTCGGCGACGTCTTCGAGCGTCGCCTCCCGGGGAGCCGCGTAGTACCCCAACTCGACCGCTGCTTCGACGACGTCGCGCTGCCTCCGCGTTAGTCGCCGCGCGAGTGGTGCGTCGGCCGGATCGTACGAACCCGTCTCGACGACGTCGAACGACAGCGTCGAGCCGGCCTCGACGGTCCGGTACAGCGCCTGGATATCGGCGTCGTTGCCCATGAACGTGGCCCGAAGCGCGCCGTCGTCCTCGACCCGGATCGGCAGTTCGACGCTCACGTTCGATTCGCGGCGGAGTTCGAGCAATCGTCGCGTCTCGTCGCTGGGTTCGAACTGACTCACCGCGAACCAGGGATCGGTCCCACTAACCAGCGCGTCGATTACGTGGGGCGAGTCGGCTGTAATCGCTTCGTACCGGTCCCGATCGCCGCTGCCCTCGGCGAAGAGAAGAATCGTTCCATCGTCGAGCAGTTCCACCGAGTGGATCGCCTCTCGCGAGATCGCCGGAGCTGCCGTGAGTCGCCCGCCGACAGGATGGATACCGCCATTTTCGCGCGGATCGATACGCACCGTGAGGTATCGCACGGGTTATCCTCTCGCCGATTTCACTTAAAGAACCGCTTCATTGCGGCAGCGAGCGCTTCCCGACGACGCCCCTCCGAACGACCATGCGTCAGAACGGTATGCTCGACGTGGCGATCATCGGCGGTGGGATCTGCGGGCTAACGACGGCGATTGCGCTCGAACGGCGAGGGACCGAACCGCGGATCTACGAGGCGGCCACCGAGTACCGACCCGTAGGCGCCGGCATTCTCCTCCACACGAACGCGATGCTCGTCTTCGACCGGCTCGGACTCGCCGACCGGATTCGGGACGCCGGCGTCGCCCTTGACGGCGGGGAGATCCGCTCCCCGGCCGGCAGGGTGTTGAAACGGCTCGATCTGTCGGGCGTCGAACGCGCCGCGTTCGGTCACGGTTACGTCGCGATTCACCGGGCGGCGCTTCAGCGCGTTCTCCTCGACGCGCTCGAAACCGAGGTGCAGACCGGCATGGCCTGTACCGCCGTCGAGTCGACGGCGCCGCTGATCGCTACGCTCGCGGACGGAACGACGATCGAACCGGACGTGCTCGTCGGCGCGGACGGCATCGATTCGACGGTCCGTGAGGCGATCGTTCCGGGGGTGAGCCGACGGCGACTGGAGAGCGTGGTGTATCGAGCGGTCGTCTCGGTCGATCTGTCGCCACCCTACCGCAGTCGCGGCTTCCAGTGCTGGGGTGTCGGCACGTACACTGGCGGGGCACCGATCGACACCGGACGCGTCTACTGGTTCGGCACCGCCCCGGAACCGCTGACGCCCGAGTCTGCGGACCCGGCTGCGAAACTGGCGGCGATTCGCGAACACTTCGGCGGGTATCCCGAACCGATTCCCAGTATCGTCGCCGCCCTCGAACCCGGCGACGTCTTCCGTTCGGGACTGGCCGACGTGCCGCGGCTCGAACGGTGGCGCCGCGGTAGTGTCGTCCTCGCCGGCGATGCGGCCCACGCCTTGCTCCCGTTCGGTGGCCAGGGTGCCGCCCAGGGGATCGAGGACGCGATCGTCCTGGCACACGAACTGACCGCCCACGACGAACCGGCGGCGGCCTTCGATTCCTACGAGGGGACGCGAAAGCCCCGCGCCGATCGCGTGCACGACGAGGCGCGTCGCATGGGCTGGCTGGCGACCAGGCAATCGTCGCTGGGGGCGCGAGTCAGAAACCTCGGCGTCCGAGTACTTCCGAGACGGCTGTTCGACCGGATTCGGCGGCGTAGATTCGCCGAGACGCCCCTTCCGAAGGCGACGAGAGCGGAGTGAGAATAGCTGGCGGGAATCGACCCAACGAGTGGTGCCTGGAGGGCCGGCTAGGGATCGTCTGGCGGCCGAACCGCCGGTCAGCGGGGACGTGAGTCGTTACGCGCCGCCATCGCTGCGCGCATCGACTTCCTCGATCTCGGCGTCGGTTCCGCTCTCGCTGATGACCGGCGTCAGGATGTACTTCCCGCTCTGGCCGGCCTTCTTCGGCGCGATGTCGTAGACGAAGTCGAGCTCTTCATCGGCGGCGACGGTGAAGGGCGTTCGAATCTTGAGTCGCTCGCTGGGAATCTTCAGCGTGGTCTCGGTGCCGTCGGTGAGCACCGCGTGGATGTCCGAAACGAACATGTCGACCGCGACGTACTCGCCAGCGGGAACGTCGAGTTCGTCCAGGACGGTGGCCTTCGGCCCTTTCAGCTGCGTGAGGTCGACCGTCGGATCGTTGAGGTCGTACTCGTCCCAGCCGCCGCGACCGTCCTCGGGGGCGTCGCCGCCCTCACCGTCGTCGGCCCCGTCTTCTGCCGTTTCGTCGTCGGTCGAGTCGGTGCCGTCGTCCGTGTCCTCCGTGGACTCGTTGCCATCCGCGTTCTCCGAGTCGGCGTCGCCATCTGTGACTCCGTCGTCCGTCTCCGACTCGTTGCCGTTCGCATCGTCTTCGTCGTCCTCGCTCGCGG
This sequence comes from Halovivax asiaticus JCM 14624, assembly GCF_000337515.1. Lineage (GTDB taxonomy): Archaea > Halobacteriota > Halobacteria > Halobacteriales > Natrialbaceae > Halovivax > Halovivax asiaticus. Next base: position 60,405 of record NZ_AOIQ01000013.1, on the reverse strand, counting down.
GCTTCAACGCGACCGTCGAGATGGTGACGTCGAGCGTTTCGAAGTCGTCGATTCGGTTCGGCTCGTCACTCACGTAGAACCGGACCGTTCCACGCCCTTGGTCGTCGCCGCCGAGCGCGCCCATACAACCAGCTGTCAGTGCGAGACCGCCTGCCGTTGCCGTGACGAAGGTGCGTCGTTTCATGCGGGCTGACCGTGTCGGGGTAGGGAGAAAAGCGGGGCCGATCGTTGGCACCGTTCCGGTCGTTTTGAACAGTTTGGCCGCCACCACCTGGGGCGATCCGCGGACGCTGCCTCGGTGGCTGCCATCGGCGAATCCGCCCGATAAACGGTCTCCAAACAGTTCTCCGCGGGATAGCTATTTCCGCCGGAATGCGGCTCTTCCCGATCGTGGCACTCGACGTGGACCGATACCCTAAGGCGCCCCCTCGAGAAACGGTGGGACATGTCGACGCTCGCACTCACCGGTGGTCGGGTCCTCCGGCCGGACCTGACCGTGGATCGCGCCGACGTCCTCGTCGACCAGGAGACGGGCGAAATCGCCGAAATTGGCCCCGATCTCGGCGGCGCGGCCGACGAGACGCTGGATGCGACGAACTCGCTGATCACGCCCGGCTTCGTCAATGGCCACTGCCACGTGGCGATGACGCTGCTGCGCGGGTACGCCGACGATAAACCGCTCGACGCCTGGCTGTCCGAGGATATCTGGCCGGCCGAGGCCGAACTCACACCGGAGGCGATCGAGGCCGGTGCGGAACTGGGCCTGCTGGAGATGATCCGGGCCGGCACCACCGGCTTTGCGGACATGTACTTCTCGATGGAGCGGGTGGCCGATGCGGTCGAACGCGCCGGACTCCGGGCGCGCCTGGGCCACGGCGTCATCTCCGTCGGCAAGGAGCACGAGGCCGCCCGCGAGGACGCCGAGACGGGCCTGGCGTTCGCCCGGGAGTACGACGGCGCCGCCGAGGGCCGAATCCGAACGGCGTTCATGCCCCACTCGCTGACCACGGTGAGTACGGACATCTACGAGGAGTACGTCCCGAAGGCGCGTGAACTGGACGTGCCGATCCACCTCCACGCCAACGAGACCGCAGACGAGGTGACGCCGATCGTCGAGGAGCACGGCGTCCGCCCCCTGACGTACGCCCGCGATCTAGGCCTGCTCGAACCGCAGGACTTCCTCGCCCACGGCGTCCACGTCGACGAGACGGAGATCGACCTCCTCGCCGAGACCGACGCGAGCGTGATCCACTGCCCGGCCTCGAACATGAAGCTCGCGAGCGGGATGGCACCCGTCCAGACACTGCGCGACGCGGGCATCACCGTCGGGCTGGGCACCGACGGTGCGGCCTCGAACAACGACCTCTCGCTGTTAGACGAGGCGCGCGACGCCGCGATGGTGGGCAAGCTGGCGGCCGACGACGCGGCGGCGGTTGCCGCCGACACCGTCGTCGAACTGGCGACGACGGGCAGCGCCGAGGCGATCGGCCTGCCGGCGGGACGGCTCGAACCCGGCGCCCCGGCTGACCTCGCCGTCGTCGATCTCACCGGCGCGCACCTGACACCGGCCCACGACCTCGTGAGTCACCTCGCGTACGCGGCCGCGGCGAGCGACGTCCGTCACACCATCTGTGACGGTCGGGTCCTCATGCGCGACCGCGAGGTCCTGCCCCTCGATGCGGAGGGCGTTTGCGAGCGTGCGACGGCCGAGGCGACGGCGTTGATCGACCGCGCGGAGTCTTGACCAGCTGACCTGGCCCGGCGCTGTGCGCTCGTGGCTGGCCGTCGACCCGTCGTCGTCCGTGGGATGATAAACTTTCAGAACTCGTTTTAAACACTCTAACTAATTCTCAGGCGTTCCTGCACGACGCCGAACGAAGCGAACTGCTGGGGGGCTTTATTCGGGAATCCCTGAATGAACCGAGTGGCATGAATCGCACCAAACCAATCGTCGCCGCCCTGCTGGCCGGGATGCTGGTCCTATCGGTCCTGGCACCGGTCGGCGCGGCCGCGACAACCGACGACTCGACCGACCTGACGATCGATGTCTCCGACGAGGAAGACCCAGTCGTCACGGTCACGCACAACGATAGCGCCGTCGAGAGCGCGACCGTCGACGTGGCTATCGACGAGAACGAGACCGACGAGAACGCGAGTTACGCCGGCGTCGGCACGTACACGACCGACGAGAACGGTACCGTCGACCTGCCCGCACCGAGCGAGGCAGTGACGGTCGTGATCACGGCAACCGCGGAGAACGCCTCCGCGACGACGACCGTCGAGCTCGGTCCGTCCGACAACGAGTCCGAGAACGCGTTCGGACAGCTCCTCTCGAGCTTCATCGAGGACACTGACAAGAGCGAGGTCGACGGGCCGTTCGGCCAGTTCGTCGCCGACTTCGTCCACGAGAACAACCCCGGTAACGCTCCCGATCACGCCGGCCCACCAGCAGACGCTGGCGGTGACAACGAGAGCAGCCAGGGTCCGCCGGCACAGGCGGGTAACGACGATGGCGACGAGAAGAACGGTCCGCCGGCCCACGCTGGCGGCCCGAACGACGCTGACGATGACGACGAAGACGACACCGAAGAGACCGACGAGTAACGGTCGTACGCGTCACACCCGTCCGTCGCGATGCCCTGCCGTCTCACACACGGCGGGGTAGCGACGAACCGCATCACAGGCACACCCACTACCGTTTCGGGTCACCGCCCGAATCGACGACGTTCGATTTTTCGGACTCCGACGGCTTCGAGCGACACGGCTGGCGAATGCGGCCGAACCTACCGAGACGAGAGCTGGGGCCAGCCGGGACTGATACCGACCGATCGTGTCGTCGATAGTATCGCGGGGCACGGATTGCCGCCAGGCCGGGTTATTGCCATCGGATTGTGCTATCGCCGCCGAGCGACGGCGACGATCGCGAGCGCGAACAGACCGGTGATGGCGGTGAACCCTGGAGTCGCGTCGCTGCCGCCCGAACTATCGGTGTCGTTGGTCGGAGCGGACTCGTTCGCTGCGGTTTCGTTGCCCGGATCGGACGGCGGTTCGATGACAGTGACGGGTCCGACCTCCTCACCATCGACCGCGAGATCGTAGGTGCCGGGTTCGTCGAACGAGAACTCGAGTGTGGTCTCGACGCGTTCGCCGGCTGGCACGTCGACGCTCGCCGTCCCGACGACCGATCCGTCGGCGGTGAGTCTGAGAGGCTTGGTCCCGGCCCCGTCACCACTGTTGAGGACCGTCACCGAGACCGTCCCCGTCTCGCCCGTCACGAGTTCGTCCGTCTCGAGTGCCGTTCCGACGAGCCAGAACGACGGTTCGGGATCGGACGACGCTGGCGGCCCGAACCCACCGCCACCGCCGCCCCCGCCAGTTTCTTCGACCGTCACTGTCGAACGCATCGTCTCGTTGTTCGTCTCGAGCGTGTAGGCTATCGGCCCCGTCGAGCCGGGCTGGTGTGAGAACGAGACCGTCGTATTGGCGACGTCGCTCGTGTTCGCCGTCCCGTTGAGCGCGATCGACCGGGTCGCTATCTGGGTATCGTCGACGGATAGGTTCGCGCTGTGATTCCAGTCTTCGGTGCCGAGATTGACGATGGTCGCCGAGACGGTGACGGTCTCGCCTTCCGTGATCGACTCTGGAGTGGTGCCATCGTCGATCCCGAAGTAGTACGGGAGCTGGTTGATCGAGCGCGGATCCAGCGCGGTCGTGTTCGTCACGCCTGCGACCGCGCTCGAGTTGGTCGAGAACGCCCGCGAGGAGACGTTCACGGTGTAGTCCGCGCCACGTCCCGGGACGGCGACCGAGAGGTTCGTGCCGGTCGACTCGTTGGTCCACGTCACGCCGGCCAACCCGCCGTCGTCCGTCGTCGCCTCGATGGTCGTGTTGGCGGTCCGCTCGCCGGTGACGGTCGCCTGCGTCGACAGTGTGGCGTTCCCGACGAGCTGGCGGTCCGCGGTCGTCGTCTCGGAATCGCGGAGCTCGGCCGTCGTCAGGCTCGCGTTCTGGTAGCCGAGTGCCGTCGCGTTGACGGTGTAATTCGTTCCGACGCCGGGAACCGCAGCCGCATACGAGCCGTTCGGGTCGGTCGCGTTTGTGAGGGTTGCGGAGCTTCTCGTATCCCTTCGGGTGATCTCGATCGTGGCGTTCTCGATCGGAAGCGGGGTCCCATCCGTGGTGACACCGACGGCGTCGGTGATCGAGCCGGCTATTGTCGCGTTACCGGCGAGCGAGACGTTCTGTGTTACCGTTCCGCCCGCCGGAGGTTCGGAAACGACAGTCGTATTCTGCTCGTAGCCGCTCGCCTCGACCGTGACGGTGTAGTTGGTCGTGCTGGGCACAGTGTTGGCGTCGTACGTGCCGTCATCCACCTCCGTCACGGGGTAGCTGGCGCCCGAATCCGTCGAAACGCTGATCGTGGCGTCCGACACCAGGTCACCGAAGTGCGCGTCCGTGACCGTGAGCGAGATGTTCGAGTCGCCACTGAGAGCGCCGTTCACGGACTTTTCATCCCCGTTCAAAGTCACCTCATCGCTCCCGGCTTGATAGCCGTCGGCTTCGATCGCCACGGCGTACGTCGTCTCGTTGCCGGGGAGGGTGAGCGAGTACGTGCCGTCGCGCTCGGTTGTGGTCGTGTAGGACCCAGCGCCGCTCGTCGCGGTGATCGTCGCACCACCGATCGCTACCGTCGGTGTCGACTCCGCGTCGGTTACGGTTCCGGTAAGCGTCGAGTCGCCGGTCAGCGCGGCGGTCGCCGTCGTCGAGCCGTCGTCCGGCACCTCGGTTGCGTACGCCACGTTATCGTAGCCGGGGGCCGAGACGACGAGATTATAGTCCACTCCGCCGCGAACCGCGTCGAACGCGTACGCACCGGTCGCGTCGGTCCGGTTCTCGTAGGTCATGCCAGTGTCCGGGTCCGTCGCCGTGACCGTCGCGTTCTCGACGGCCGTATCGGTCACGCCGTCAGTAACCGTTCCCGAAAGCGAGGCATTTCCGGAGAGTGCGATCGTTCCCAGGTCGACGTCGCTATTGGTATCGACCGTTTGATCGGGCTCAACGGCGGTTTCGTACCCGCCGTCGCTGATCGAAACGTCGTACGTCTCGTTATCCGGGACGTCGAATTCGAACGAGCCAGCCGCACCCGTCTTTCCGGAGACGGTTTCGGCCCCATTGTCCGCTGTGACGGTCGCGCCCGAAATCGGATCGTCGGTGGCCGCGTCGACGACTGTCCCGTTGATACTCCCGTACTTTACCTCACTGACCGCCTCGTGCGCGTCGACGATCCCGAGGCCGTAGCGTGAGTCCTTCCCCGTCGACTCGATCGAATACTGGGCGTCACTTTCGTCCCAATCGCTCGGTTTCCAGGCGCTTTCCTCGATCGCGCTCGTAATCTCGTCCGGCGAAAGGTCACGTTCCGTCGCTGATTCCATCAGGGCGACGACTCCTGCGACGTGAGGCGTCGCCATCGATGTTCCGCTTTTTTCACTATAGGTTCCCCCCGGAGTGGAACTATAGGTCCCAACTCCTGGAGCCGCAACGTCGGGAACGATCCACTGGGATGGCCAGTGGCTTCTGGGATTGCTGAACCCGCTTGCGTTGACGAGATTTCCGCTCGAAAAACTAGCGACGGTGTTCGACGAGTCGACCGCGCCGATCGTCAGCGCGTCGTAGACGTCTCCGGGACTCGAACTCGTCCCCTCACCGCTATTTCCCGCCGCTGCGACGACGAGCACGCCGGCCTGTTGGGCGTTCGATATCGCATCTGCATATTCGTCGTTGTAGGAGGCGCCACCCAGGCTCATACTGAGCACGTCTGCGCCGTTGTTGACCGCCCACTCCATGCCGGCCACGACCTGCGTGGTGGAGGCCGCACAATCGTAGCCGTCTTGATCGTACATCAGCACGCCGCCGACCATCAGACTCACGTTGGGGGCGACGCCAATGCTCGTTCCGGAGGCGTTGCCGCCCGAGACCGTTCCGCTCACGTGCGTTCCGTGTGTTCCACAGTCGTACGGCGTCGACCCGGAGACGCGGTCGCCGTTTACGTCGAACTCGGCCCATCCACCCGGATACGTGGTGTCGGATGCATCGGTCGTGTAGAGATCGATGTCTGGATGAGCAACGTCGACGCCGGTGTCGAGCACCGCAACCTTGGCGCCGCCGCCTCGCGTGTCGAACGCGTTCCACGCACTCGTGGCGTTGATCGAATCTAGCCCGTACGTCGTGCTGGTCGCCGATTTCGTTTCTATACTCGTCCTCGACGTGTTGACCATCGGATTCGTCGCGGGACTCGCCGATGCGGGCTCGACCATCTCGTTCTCGTGAATCGCAGTCACGCCGTCGATCGTTGCAATTTCCTCGAACGAGACCCGTTCCGTGTCGACCGTCACGAGTACCGCGTTGGCGATCCAGAAGCCGCGCTCGACGGTCACGCCGTCGGTCCGGGCCGCGAAGCGGGTGAGCGGCCCCTGGGTGGTGCTCGCCTTCGTCTTGAGCGTCTCCGTCGCATTCGCGCTTGCGGCGACCGTCGCCCGGTCCGCAGACTCGAACCGGACGATGGCCTCGACCTGGCCTTCGGCCGTCTGCAACGTCCGGTCGATCTCGACGCCCGCTGCCGGGTCGGTCTCGTCCGGCCGTAGTTCACCGTCGGCAGCGAATGCGCTGTCGACGGCGACTACCCCGCCGAGGAGTACCGCAACGAGGACCAGCACTGCGATAGTCCGTCGCGATCGATCGTCCGCCCTGAATCTCATCAATAGGGGACAAATCAGATCGAATATGCATAGGACTTCTGCCCAACGTACATTCCTATCCGTCAGGTTGGGCGTAAATACTGGCAAAATTCGACCGAATCGTCTCGTTCGGCCACGGGTTTCTGCTCGGGTTGCCCGTTCTGGCCGAACACAGAATTTTTCAAACGTTGCTAGTTGGGCAACAAATTGGCCGTTGGACTGGGTGAGCGATCGGTCTCAGGTCGATGATCGAACGGGCCGACGATTCCGCGATAGCACGGCCGTCGCTCGCTCGCGCCCGACGTGTCAGACGACCGCGATACCGTCGACGAAGACGAATCCGAGCGCGAGCAGAACGAGTGCGGCCCCACGGTTGAGGCCGACGTACCACGGCTCCGGCGTCACCTGTTCGCTCCCGCCGAACCCGATGAGCTCTAGCTCCTTCGAGATCGTGATGAACGTGTACGTTCCGAGCATGCCGAGGACGCCCGCGACGACGGCGACGATGCCGAACCCGATCGGCATCCCGATCCACCCGCCGTTCGCAACGCTGGCCGACGCGGCAGTCGAGACGAACGCCACCGCGGCGGTCAGCGCCGCCTTCCTCCTTCCAACTTCGAAGGTAGCGGTCGCCCCACCGTAGACGATGGCTGCCGTCCACACCCCCGAGACGACGACGGCGACCAGCCAGAGCGTGCCATCGGGAAACAGTTGCTCGACGGCTGCAGTTCGAACACCGTCGAGCGACCTCGGGTACGTCCAGCCCGCGACCGCGCGCTCGACCGCGATCGGTCGGGCGACGTACCGGAGGAGACCGGGTACTGCAGCGAGGGCGGCGATGCCGAGTCCGTCGCGGAACGCGGCTATCGCGTTCCCGTCGCTGCCACCGCTACGTCCGGAGACGAAGACGAAAAGTGAGCCGATCAGGAGAACCCAGGCGAGTGGAGCGATCGCGCCCCTCGGCGTCACGACGCCGACGGCGTCGCTCGCAGCCGTCTGGAGCGACCGTTCGAGCGTTTCCGGGGCGTCACAGTCGTAGAACGACGCATGCCGTCCGTCACAGACCCCTTCCGGCGGCTGATCCGGATTGTCGACAGTCACGGAGCCGCTGACTTCGCCGGTGACCGCGTCGCCCGCGTACACGATCGAAGCTCCGCTGAGTGCACAGAGCACGACGACGAGGACGGCGATGACGGGGAGTCGAGGGAGCCAGCCATCGAAGCCCTCGGTCGGGTGGACGAGCGCGCGAACACTTCGTTTCAGCACTACGTGATAGATCTCTATCCGGTCCGAATAAACTTTCCGGACGGAACGCTCCGTCTCATACGTGGGTGACTGGAGAGTTGTCAATTCTCGACTCAGGGGCTCGAACGAGTGGCCTCAGTTGCGAGTTCACACTCTCCCGTCCTCGCAGTCACTCCGAACGCGTCGGTACAAATATTACTTCGGCGGCGAGTGGTTGGATTTGCTATAGACACACTCCGGGTAGCGATGATCGACCGTCCCTCCCTTCGCAAGAGCGTCTTGGTTGCTTGGACCGAGTGGCGACGCGACGATCGCACGTTTACTCGCCTCTTCGACGGGCCTGCGTTCGCGTTCGCCGTCGTGGCCGTCGTGGGTTGGTTCACCTACGTGTTCGCGAATGCGTTTCTCGCAGGTGAATCGACGCTGCCCGTCCCACCGTGGCTGCTGGTCGGGCTCGCGGTCGCCGACGTAGTCTGGCAAAGCGGCCGGCTGACGCTGCGACGACTCCAGCGGCTCGAACCCGCGCTCTTGTGTCCCACCGTTCCGGTCAGGATTCCAGTCATCGGCCTGCTCGCGTTCGTCTACGCGCGATTGCTCGTCAGGATCGTCCCGCCCGTCGCCGGCGTGGCTGCCGGGCTGGGGCTGGCATTCGAATCGCCGGCACTCGGCCTCTCGATGCTCCTCGCGACGCCACTGGCAGTGGCGGTGCTGGTCGCGGCCGGTTCGACCGGCCGGCTCGCGAGTTACGCCGTCGGCAAGCGCGTGATCGGCGGGCGACCAGTTTACGGGTCCGTTCGATTACTCGCCGGGGCCGTCCTGGCGCTGCTCGCCGCGATAGTCGTCTCCGTCGGTGTCGCCGATCGGATCACGATTGCGAGCCCCGTCGAACTCGGTGGCCCCGACGCGTCGTCGGTGATCCCCTTTGTCCAGCCGGCTGGCGCGTCGATCGGGACACTCACCATCCGGTGGCTGGTCGTGGTCGCCATCGCGCTCGTGCTCGTGGCGATCCTCGTCCTGATGGCGATCGCACTCGTCGGCCGACTCTGGCGGACGGACCCGGTCGGCTCGTCGACGTCCCTCGATACCGGGTCGCTCCTCGCGCCCGGCAAACTCGATCGGCTTCTCGGCGGTCGTCTTTCGCGGTCGACGCTGACGTTTTTGCGCGCGACGCTGCGCGTCGAGCGGCGAAACCCCCGCGGACTCCTGTACCCGGCATACGTACTCGTTTTCGTCTCGTTCGTTGGCTTTCCGGTCATCGCGCTCGCGGGCCTCCCGTTCGCGCTGTGGGTCGTCCTCGCACTCGGCCTCTCGGCCGGCGTCGTGTTCGCGGTCGACCCGATCGCGCGGGTCTATCGGCCGCTCCCGATGCTCCTGACGACCGCCGACGCGCGAACCTTCGTCGGCGGCCCGCTCGTCGGTACCGTCGTCGCGGCCGTTTCGCTCCTCGCCGTCGGCTTCGTTCCGCTGGGTCTCTTGAACGATGCGTCCGTCCTGGAGACGCTCCTGCTCGCCCTCGTCGGCGTCGGCTTCGCGACGACGACTGCCTCGGTCGCCCTCGCGTTGGAACTCGCCGTCCCGTACGACGCCTACGAACGCGCGCCGACGATGTTCACCGACGTTCCGACGTACGGCGAGCGCGGCCTGGGCTCGTTTCGCCGCATGGGTGCCAGCTTCCTGCTCGCGAGTGCCGTCGGCGTCCCGGCGTTTCTCGGCAACGCGGCGTGGGTGTACGAACCGCTCGCCGATCTCGGGATTCCGGTCGGTGCCACTCGGCTCGGCTCGCTCGCGCTCACGATCTCCGTCGCCGCCTGCGGCTCGTGGTGGGCGTCTCGGCTCGCGGTCGAGCGGTACCGAGCCTACCGCCTCGATTCCTGACGGTGCCCTCGACGCGGGGATGATCCGTCCTCTCCTCTTGCGAATGGAGTATCACACATGGCGCGAGCCGAGGATTGTGCTGGTCGTCGATCGATACGGGCCGCGGCGTCGAACTGGCTGGTTCGGGAGTCGTTTCTTCCCAGCGTCTCGCTCGTGGCAACTCTCTGGCGGGTGTCGTCGGCAGCGGGCGGTCGAAAGCCGCTGCTGGACGCGATTCGGTCCTGTATCGACCTGACGGCGCGTCCGTGCGACGAAACGCGAGAGCGTCCGGACGGTCTCCGGCCCGTCCTCAGAGGACTGCGAGCCCGTCGAGGAGAACGAACCCGAGCGTGAGCGCGACGAGCGCGCCTGCGCGGTGAAGTCCGACGTACTGGGGTTGCGGCGGTGCCTCCTCGCCCCCGCCGAAACCGACGAGTCGCTTCGAGACCGTGATGTACGTGTAGGCGCCGAGCAATCCGACGATACCGGCGACGACGAACGGGAGGCCGAAGCCGATCGGGGCGCCGATCCAGCCGCCGACCTCGAGGACGGCCGACACGGTCGTCGTGACGAACGCCACCGCGGCGACGAGCGCCGCTCGACTCCGCCCCATTTCGAAGCTGGCCGTCATGCCCCCGTAGACGATGGCGGCCGTCAACACTCCAGAGACGGCCACGACGACCATCCAGAGCGATCCGTCGGGAAACAGCTGCGAGATGGCCGCCATCGGCGGCTCGTACAGTGATTGCGCGTACGGCGAGATGGCCGCCATTGGCGGCTCATACCGTGATTGCGCGTACGGATCCATGTACCCCCATCCCGCGAGCGACCGCTCGACCACGCCCGGTCGGACGGCGTATCGGAGGAGACCGGGCACCGCGGCGAGGGCGGCGATACCCAGTCCATCACGGAACGCGTCTCTCACGGCTCCGTCGTCCGTTCCTGCGCGACCCGCGACGAGGACGGCAAGCCCCGCGATCATGAACACCCAGGCGAGCGGGGCCAGCGCGGCCCGCTGCGTAACGCTGTCGAGGGCGTTACTCACGTCCGTCTCGATCGACTGGGTTACGTCCGACGACAGACCGACGGGGTGGCTCTCCTCAACCTGGTCGGCGACCGCTTCGCCGGCGAGCGCGATCGAGGCGCCGTTGACTGCGCATACCAGGACGACGAGGACGGCGACGACGCGAAGTCCGGGCGTCCACCCGTCGAACGCCTCGTGGGGCCGAACGAGAGTGCGGAGGGTGCGTTTCTGTGACATGGTTAGAATCCGAACACGCGTAACGTATAATTTTACGGGTTCTCGTCCTCGTCAGGCCCGCCGGTTGGCGTCCGACGTCTGTCGCTGGAGGCGGTTCGACGTGGGGCGTCGATCGACCCGAACGGAGTGATCGACCCCGCGATCAGCCGCCTCTCACGGACGCGGCCGGCGACTCTCTCGCCGGCACAAAGTTATGTATTCGAACCACAATTTCCAGATATGAAGGCCACTGCCCGCTCCCTCCGTGCGTTGCTCTCGAATCCGATCGTCCGGGAGTCGGTCCTTCTCGTCTTCTTGCTCGTGGGCAGTCACCTCGAGGGCGTCGTCGAAGTCCCGAAGTACGTCTCCATCGGTGCCGTGATACCCATCCTGGTGGGACTGTTCGCCGGGATCGGGCTGCGGCTGTCTCTCGGCGACGAGTCCGACTGGTCGGCGTTCCCGCACATCCTCGTCGTCTTCGTCGTCGGTGGCGCGTTCAGCTGGATCGTCTCGGCTGCACTGTTCGGCAGCGTCGGCGAGTCGGTTCGGATTTCCGGATTTTGCCTCGCAGTGCTTCTGGGGAGCGTCCTCGCTCGGAGCTGGCGGGCCGGTCGTCGGCTCGGAACCACGGCGTGACTCGCCCACCTGTCGTCCGGTGTCGGTAGGGTTTTGGCCCCGGTCCCACTCCGTTCGGGTATGAGCACGTATCCGCGGATTTCCGCGCAACTCGACGAGCTGGAAACGGCCGTCGAGGAGGGCCGACGCAAGATGGAGTGGGCGCGCCAGCACATGCCGATCATGGAAGCGGTCCGTGAGGACTTCGAGGACAACCAGCCGTTGGCCGGCGAGCGCATCGCGATGGCGATGCACGTCGAGGCCAAGACGGCGATCCTCGTCGAGGCCCTCGCGGCGGGTGGCGCCGAAGTGGCCGTCACGGGTTGTAACCCGCTGTCGACGCACGACGACGTCTCCGCGGCGCTGGACGACGTCGACAATATTACCAGCTACGCGAAGCGCGGCGTCGACGACGAGGACTACTACGCCGCGATCGAAGCGACGATCGACCTCGAGCCGACGATCACCGTCGACGACGGGATGGACCTCGTCGCCGCGATCCACGAGGACTACCCCGAGCTCATCGACACGATCGTCGGCGGCTGTGAGGAGACGACGACCGGTGTCCACCGCCTGCGCGCGATGGCCGACGACGGCGCGCTGGAGTACCCGGTCTTCGCGGTCAACGACACGCCGATGAAGCGCCTGTTCGACAACGTCCACGGCACCGGCGAGTCCTCGCTGGCCTCGCTGGCCATGACGACCAACCTCTCGTGGGCGGGCAAGAACGTCGTCGTCGCGGGCTACGGCTACTGCGGCAAGGGCGTCGCGAAGAAGGCGAGCGGCCAGAACGCGAACGTGATCGTCACCGAGGTCGAGCCCCGCCGCGCCCTCGAGGCCCACATGGAGGGCTACGACGTCATGCCGATGGCCGAGGCCGCCGACGTGGGCGACGTCTTCATCACGACGACGGGCAACCGCGACATCATCGTCGAAGAGCACTTCGAGCGCATGCAGGACGGCGTCCTGCTCGCCAATGCGGGCCACTTCGACGTCGAGATCGACCTCGACGCACTCGACGACCTCGCGGTCGACCGCTACGAGGCCAGAGACGGCGTCGAGGCCTACGAGATGGCCGACGGCCGCCGCCTCAACGTCGTCGCCGAGGGCCGGCTGGTCAACCTCGCCGCGCCCGTCTCGCTGGGTCACCCCGTCGAGGTCATGGACCAGAGCTTCGGCGTCCAGGCCGTCGCCGTCCGCGAGCTTCTGGAACGCGCACACGCCGACGAGTACGAACCCGGCGTCCACGATGTCCCCGACGAACTCGACCGCGAGATCGCCGAGATCAAACTCGCTGCCGAGGACGTCGACTTCGACTCCCTGACCGACACCCAGCGCGACTACATGGGCAGCTGGGACCACGGGACGTAATCCGGTCTGTCCTCCTCACAGCTACGGGGTGTTGGCTGTGAATACGAACGACGCCCGGTCCCCGTCGGGCCTCGCTACGACGCGGGTCGGCCCGTGGCCCGGTGCGCAGGCGATACCAGTTATTAAGTGCGATCTGTGGGTAAAATCCGCGTGATGAATAGCGTTCGCAGGCATCCGCTGGTGATTGGAACTCTCGGCGGACTCGGCCACCTCCTCGTCGTCGGCGTACTCCTCTGGCAGTTCGACTACCACGTATTTCGATCCACCACTGAACTGTTGGTCCTCGTACCGGGCGTGTTCGTCCTCGGGGCGCTTCCGGTCGCGCTCTCGACGCATACGAGACTCGTCGCTCCCGGCGGCGGATTCCTGGCGCTCGTGGCGAGCGTCGTGATCGCCGAGGTGGCGACACCAGCTCCGCAGAAGGTCGGCGAACTCGGCGGACACGCGATCGTCGACGGCCCGTTTTACGCCCTGCAGTACGCCGATTCGTGGTATCTCTGGCTCTCGCTCCTGTTCGTCACCGGCGTCGTCGAATTCGCGATCCGACGCGGCTACGCCATCGGCGACGACCGGCTTCGTCACCTGCCGGACCTGCCCCTGTCGTCGGATCGACTCGGGACGGTGGTCGTCGTCTGTAGCGCTGTCGTCGGAACGGCGATCGTGGGACTCCTCGTCGCTGGCAACCTGTGGGATTCGATTCCGGGATACGCGATCGGCTTCGCGGCGGCGACCGCGGCGACGGCGGTCCCGGTCGTCGCGCTGCTCGCCCGGGGCCTCGTCGCTCCGCTCGTCCTGTACTGTCTGGTCATTACGAACACGGCCCGCGTCCACGTGTTCGCCGATCCCGACGGACTCTCAATGGTCTTCCTCGGCGTCATGGTTGGCGTCTTCGCGATCGCTGCGGTGGTCGAGTGGCTCGGTCGGTCGCAACTCCTCGGGTGGGACGGCGGCCGATTCGCCGCCGAAGCGCGCCTCGGCCAGTAGACCACCCTACTGCGGGTCTCCCCGACGCGCCCGTGCCTTCACCCGTTCCGCGAACTCGGAGAGATTTATCGCCGCGGCGCAATCCGGACAGCAGAACCGTTCGGCAGTCTGGTACTCGTGCGACAGCGCGGCCGGCGGCTCGGCGACGAGCCGAAACAGCCGCGCCGGGGCCACGTCCCGATCACACCGATAGCACTCCCGGTCAGGAGCCCTGTCGCCGGTCCCGTCGCCCGTTCGCTCGACGGATTTCATCCGAGCACCTCGCAGTCCGACAGTTCGAACCGATCGAAGATACCCGGCCCCCAATCCCCGAAAACGAAGGTCGGCGACGGGTAGCGATACGACTCCCTAGACAACGGGCGTGCGAGACCTTTTTGTCTCGATGGTGTGTTTCGGAACATGGCTGACAAAATCCCTCAGCCGGGATTTGGAAGCCACGTCCCGGGTGTACCAGCACCCGGGGCATTTCCTGCCCGTGCGGACGTCGCTTCCGTGCGGATGATTGACGTGATGGGTAATATAGTTACTGGTGAGGGAGTGGAATCAATCCATTCAGAAGATGGAAAACGGCAGGCCGTCTACCCGTCCAGACTCGTCTCGGCCGCGGGCGGGAGCGCGCGCATCTCCGCGTTGGCGAGGAGGTAGACGGCCTGCCCGAGGCCCGCGATTCCGATGCCGGCCATCGCGACCTGCGGGCCGAACGCGCCCGCGACGATCCCGCCGAGGAGCGCACCGACGGGGACGACCGCCGTCGAGGCCGACCCGAGGAGGCTGCTCACCCGCCCGACCAGGGCCTCCGGCGGCGCGGTCTGGACGATGGTGGCAATCTGGACGTTGACGGCGCCGAGGGGGATGAGCGAGAGGGTGAACAGGACGGCAGTCAGCGGGAGCCAGTTCGCGAGGAGGCCGGCCGTCCAGAAGACGCCGCTCGCGAGTCCGGAGGCGAGGAAGACGTAGCCGAAGGGTCGGTCCGAGACGGCGGAGGCGGCGAGCGCGCCGAGGAAGTTCCCGCCGGCGAACGCCGCCATGAGGATCCCGTAGGCGCCCGCGGCGCCGAGGGCGGCAAGCGATGCCGGCACGGCCAGCGAGTCGGCGTACGCCGGAATGGCCGCCATCACCATCCCGCCGGTGACGTTGAGTATCGACGCGGCGACGATCAGTGGGAGCAGGAAGGTCCCCCGCAGGATGTCGATGCCGTCACGCAAGCGATCGAGGTAGCCCTCGGGCGCTGGCGGTGCACCGTCGGTCCCGTCGCCGTCGCCTTCGGCACCGTTCCCGGAGTCGTCGGCTATCCCGTCACCGGCTGCCGACTCGTCGAGTGAGGGCCCGTCGTTGGTTTCCGTGTCGCCAACCTCGGGAGGGGTTCCCCCGTCGGTCGCGGGTTCGGCTCCCTCGTCTGTGACATCGGGCCCGGTCCGTTCGTCGGCCGATCGATCGGTCGAGTCGGGTTCGCCCGCGCGTCGAGCCGGCGGAATCGAGACCGTCGCGAAGACGAGCGCCGCCATCCCGAAGGTGACGGCGTCGACGGCGAACAGCGAGACCGCGCCGACGAGTCCGATGATCACGCCGCCGATGCCGTTGGCCACCATCTCGAACCCCTGGTAGGCCACCGAGAACGCCGAGTTGGCGGCGACCAGTTCCTCATCGTCGAGGATCCGCGGCAGTGCGGTCGTCTGGGCCGGATAGACCAACTGGTTGGCCGCCGACAGCACCGGCATCACGACCAGGACGTGCCAGACGGTCAACGACCCGAGCACGTGGGCGACCGGAATCGTGGCCACCACGACGGCCTGGAAGAGTTGCGTCCCCACGAGCAGCCGGCGGATCGGGTGGCGGTCGACGATCGGGCCGGCGAGAAACTGGAAGACCGCCGGCCCCTGGGTCAGGAATCCGGCGACGCCGGTGTAGAACGGGTCGCCGGTCAGACTGTACACGAGCCACATGGCCCCGATGAAGTAGAGGCTGTCACCGAGGTTCGTAATCACGCGACCCGCGAACAGTCTGCGAAACGTTCGGTTCTCGAATGGACCTCGCATGGAAACGAAGAGGCCCGGACACCCAATAAGAATAATCTGAACGACATTTCTGTAACCGGGAGGACAGAACTACAGCTCTGTTCGACAGCTGTCACTATCGGTCGGCAGGGTGGCAGATCGATCGGCCGGTCACTCGCGTTCGGCGGAGACGACCGAGAGGTCGTCGTCGATGCGGAGGGTCAATCGCTCGTCTGCGAGCGGGTAGGTGACTTCGGCGCTGTGGGTCGTCTCGTCGACGAGCGTCGACCGCGGGGCCCCGGTCTCGGAGCCGAGTTGCCAGAACGTGAACGTGCGGACGTCGATGCCGTGGTCGTAGTAGAAGGCGACGACGGCCGGCCGGTCGAGCAGTACCGTGGTGAGATCGATCTGGGTGGTCGCTTCGCACCGATCACAGTCGTAGCTGACAAGCACGATGTCGTCGACCGAGGCGGCCCGGTCGGGAAGCTCCTTCACGTCGAACTCCGGCCGTATCGGCCCCTCACACGACGCACAGAACTCGTTTCGCGCCTGGCTCACCAGCGTCGCGAGGTACCGATCCGCCACGTCGGGAAACGCCTCGGCGGGTTGTCCGGCGAACGAACCGGGCGGGATGGGGAACGCTGCCTCGAAGGATCCACCTGCACACTCGACTCGCGCCCGGTCGTCGGCGTAGAAGAACGTGAGCGCGTCCCCACAGAGCGGACACGGATCGTCGAGGTCGATCGGTCCGACCTCGCCACCCATCGTGTAGGCGCCCGACAGCAGCGAGCCGATCACGTGTCGTCCCGCGGCGCGAAGTTCGTACGTACCGTCCGTCTTGCGGACGAACCGGTCGGTGAGCTTGCCGAGGTGGTAGTTGAACTTGCCCGAATCCCGCATTCCGACGGCACTCCTGAGTTCCGAGAACGTCGCCGTCTGGCCGTCGGCCTCCCAGAGCGCCCGGAGGATGTCGATGCGGGACCCGTCGGCGAGTACCGAGAACGCCTCCTCGGGGTCGACCGTCTCGACGATGTGGGCGTCGTCCATGTGGAGTGTCTGGTCCGAGGGTGGCTTAGTGGTGACGGGGTGTCCGTCGACCGCCAGCCTGGACAGACTGGGAAGGAACACCCAAGGAGCCGGCCGACGAACGGAGGGGTATGTCTACTCGCCAGTCGGGTTCGTCGGTCTCGGGACAGGGTGGTCCGCTCTGGGCCGTGTTCGTCGCGATTGCCCTCTCGGTGTCGGGATTGCTGGTCGCCACGGCCACCTCCCTCCCGGCGGCGTTGCTCGACTCGACTTTGCTCTCGGACCCGGCGGCGGCGTCGAACCTCGCCACGGTCGTCTACCTGATCTTGACGTTCGCTGGCTACGCGCTGACCGGCGTGCTCTACCTCCAGTGGACCGATCGCGGCTGGGACTGGCTCGATCTGGAGCGTCCGACCCGGCGCGGCTGGCGCTACGTCCTGTACGGCATCGGCGGCAGCATCGGCTTCCTGATCGCCGTCCAGTTCGTCGCGACGGCCCTCGACCTCCCGTCGTCGGAAAACGACGTCATCCAGCTGATCGGGAACGATCCGAATATGGTACTCGTCATGATCGTGATCGTCTTCGCGTTCAACGCACCCGCCGAGGAGTTCCTCTTCAGGAACGTCGTCCAGAAGCGCCTCTACGCGTCGTTCAGCCGGATGGGCGCGGTCGTTGTCGCCGCGCTCATCTTTGCGCTGTTGCACATTCCTTCCTACGCGTTCGCGGTGGACGGCTCGTTTGCCCCGCCCGGCGCGATCGCGACCTCGCTCGCCGTCGTCTTCGGCGGCGCGGTCATCTTCGGCTACCTCTACGCGAAGTCCGACAACCTCCTCGTCCCCATCATCGCCCACGCCACGTTCAACGCCATCCAGTTCGGCCTCCTCTACATCGCGCTCAGGTACGCGCCGGAAGACCTGGAGTCGGCGAGTGCGGTCCTTGACGTCGTCCTCGGCGCTGTCCCACTCTAACGGATCCGCACGGCTGACTGACCGGTCGTCGTCGCGGCCGTTTCACCTTCACCTCGCTCCCGTCTCGTTTATGTAGGCCCACCTGCGAGCTAGCGCCATGTCTCAGGCGAAGGGTGACCGACGCGAACGCGAACTCGTCAATCGACTCGACGAGGCCGGGTTCGCGGTTATGCGTGCACCCGCCAGCGGTTCTGCGACGGAACGAGAACTACCCGACGTGCTGGCCGGCGACGGCGAGACCTTCTACGCGATCGAGGCCAAGTCGAGCTCGGGCGACCCCATCTACCTCACCGGCGAGGAGGTCGAGGCCCTCATCTACTTCGCGCAGAACTTCGGCGCGAAACCCCGCATCGGCGTCCGCTTCGACCGGGAGAGCTGGTACTTCTTCCACCCCGGCGACCTCCACCACACCGACGGCGGCAACTACCGGGTCAAGAAGGAGACCGCAATCGCCGACGGCACCGACTTCGACGAGTTCGTCGGCACGAGCGAGAAAGTCACGCTGGACGAGGTCGGCGAGGACGAGGGCACGTCGGGGCCCGACCCCGAGATCGTCCGGGTCCTCAACGCGGTCGAACAGGGCGTGATGGACGTCGAGGAGGCGGCGGAACTGCTCGAGTAGCCCGGCCTGGGCGACGGGGGCGGCGCTCGATCGGAACCACATCCGGCGAACCGAACCGCTAAGCGTCCGGCGATTCACAGTCGAGCCATGACGGTACTCGTCGCGTTCGACGGTTCAGAACCGGCACAGAAGGCCCTCGAACACGCCGCTCGGACCTTCGAGGGGCAGGAGCTCGTGTTGCTGCGGGTGCTCGACTCGCCAGACGGACTCGTCGACGCGAGCGTCGGGTTCGCCAAGGACGGACTCAAGCAACTCCGAGAAGAGTCGCGTACCGACCTCTCCGAGGATGTCGAGAGCGTCATCGACACGACGGACGTCGAGTTCCGGACGGCGGTCGCCTTCGGCGAGCCGACCCGCGAGATCGTCCGCTTCGCGAACGACAACGACGTCGACCACGTCGTGGTCGGGAATCACGGCCGCGACGGCATGGCGCGCGTCCTGCTCGGGAGCGTCGCCGAACAGGTCGTCCGCCGGGCGCCGATGCCGGTCACCGTCGTCCGGTAAGGGAGACCGCACTCGCCCTCCGTCACTGATCTCACTCGTCACCGTTCGTCATGGACAGTGACGACGGGGACACCGGCGCGTACCGAACGATCGCGTCGAAGTGCTCGATCGGGAACCGATCCTCGTTCGTGATTCCGCGGGCGTCCCGATCGCGTAAGTGCGTCTCGACGAATCGTCGCGCCACGAGCGCGGCGCGGCCGTCGCCGTTCTCGGTCGCATCGGGGTCTCCTGCTGCCGGGTTCTCACCGTCCGCCTCATCTCGATCTAGGTCGGCTTGCGCCTCTGTCAGTAAGAGCGCGGCCGTGTAGACGTCGAAGACGTAGTGGGCGAGTCGCTTCGCCGAGAGCTGTGCGTACGCGTCGTCGTGCGCCGAAAGCGTCGCGAGCGCCTGCGAGAGGGCGACGTACTCCTCACGAGTCGTCTCGACGGCGTCGGCGAGGGCGGGGTATGAGACCGCCGACAGCCGGTCGTCGATCGTCTCGAGGAGTGGTTCGTGGGCGTCTTCTCGGTCCAGCGCCCGCAGGAGGTCGAGCGAGAGGACGTTTTCCGTCCCCTCCCAGATCGGGAGTACCTGCGCGTCTCGCAGGAGTCGGTGCGTGACGAAGTCGTCCACGTAGCCGTTCCCGCCCTGAATCTCCATGGCGTCGGAGGCCATGTCGACGGCCATCCGGCCCGTGCGGAGCTTCGCGATCGGGGTGAGCGCACGAAGCAGGCGGGCGGCCCGGTCGGGATCCGTCGGGCCCGACAGGGGCGTCTCGGCGGCCTGTTTGGCGCCATCACTTTCTCCGCGCTCCTCGTTCCGGTCGGCCCGTTCGTCCCGCGAGAGGAGCGCCGCGGCCTCGAACGTGAACGCCGTCGCGGCCTCGTAGTCGACCGTCATGTCGACCAGGTCCTCGCGCATGAGCGGGTACTCGTCGATCGTCGAGCCGAAGACCTCGCGCGTGGCCGCCTGCACCCGACTCTCGAGCAGTGCCCGGCCCATCACGCCGCAGGAGGCCGCGGCGTTCGCCAGCCGCTCGACGTTCAACATCTCGGCCATCTGGCGGAAGCCCGCGCCCTCTTCGCCGACGAGGATCGCCGTCGCGCCGTCGAACTCGACCTCACCGGTCGGGACCGAGATGGTCCCCAGTTTGTCCTTCAGCTGGCGGTACAGCTGGTCGTTCACCTGGTCGGGATCGAGGGCGCCGCCGGAGCCGCCCGCGGGCCCGTTTCCGCGGTCGTTCGTCCCGTACCGGTCGCCTTTCGTCAACGGCCCGTCGACCACCTCCGGGTCGGCGTGCGGGACGAGGAACATCGAGAGTCCGGCCGTTCCTTCGGGGGCGTCCGGCGTCCGGGCGAGCGCCAGCGTCCCCTCGGCGTCGACGTTCGAACAGAACCACTTCTCGCCGGCGAGTCGCCAGTACCCCGATTCATCGTCGTACTCGGCGGTCGTCTCGATCGCGCCCACGTCGCTGCCCCCTTGCTCTTCGGTGAGGAACATCGCGCCTTCGATCAGGTCGTCGTACTCGCGACTCACGAGCGCCTCGTAGTAGGGCTCGGTGGCCTCGTCACCGAATTTCCGGAGGACGACCGCCGCCCCCATCGTCATCGCGACGGGACAGCCGAAGCCGGCGTCGGCGTACGAAAGCAGGGTGAGCATCCCGAGCGCGTGGCTCAGCGGCATCGACTCCTCGCGGCCCGGCGGGGCGTCGAACGCGTCGGCGACGATGCCGCGCTCGTAGACGAGGCGGTCGTTTTCCAGCTGTTCGGCCGGATAGCGAACGAAGTTCTGGATCTCCCCGTACCGATTCCGGGGGTCGAGTTCGGGGCCGGTGGCGTCGACCCGATCGGCGTTGTCCGCAACGGTGTGGCCCACCAACTCGCCGAACGATTCGAGTCGGGGTTCGGCCCAGTCGAACTCGTCGGCGGTCATCACTCGGCGAAGTTCGCGCCGGAGCGTCGGGTCGAGCGTCCAGTAATTGACGTGGCGTCCCCGCTCGAACCGGCCGAAATCGATCCCCTCGCTTGGTGGTGAACGCCCTTCGGTCATGACCGTACGCAGGACGTGCCCGGTCGTAAAGATCCCGGCGGTGGGCCGTATCGCGGTTACAATCGGATCGGTTCCGCCTCGTTGCGGCACGTCTCGTATCGGTCTTCGAGCCACGCTCTCGCCGCCGGGTGGTCGGATTCGACGTGGACGGTGGGAAGTCCCGTCGCCGGATCGTGGCCGACGATGGTGACGTCCTCGTCGTCGATCGCGAACGAGAACGGGATCGCCTCGTCGTCGGCGACGAGTAGCGAGAGTCCGTCGCTCTCGCCGATCGCCCGGAACTCGTCGCCGCCGATCGTCTCGTGGGCCTCGAGCGCGCTGGCGGCGAAAATCCGTTCGATCCGATCGGTAGCCGACAGCGACGGTGTCGCCCGCTGCAGCGCCTCGACCGCGGTCGTGCTGGCGATCGCGCCGCGGGACGTCGTCGTCGCTTCGAACCGCTCGATGACGTAGTCGACGACCCGATACGGATTGGACGCGTCCGCGACGACGACCTCCGCGTCCGCGAACAGGTGGGCGTGCTCGACGAGGGCCGGGTGGTCGACGAGTTCCAGCAGCGGATCGAGCCGGTCGATGGTCCGCACAGCTCGTTCGTAGGCCTCGCTCGCCGCGACCAGCGCGGCCCCGCGATTCGTCGTTCGATATCCCTCGTGACCTTTCGCCAGCAACCCTTGTTCCTCCAGCGCGACGGTCGCGCGGTAGACGGTCGTCCGCGACAGATCGGTCCGTTCTGCCAGGTGCGCTCGGGAGCGTGCGCCGTCGCGGCAGGCGGCGAGAAGCGACGTTCGTCGGAGGATCGAGATCGCTCGGTCCGCATCCGACGTGTCCATGGCTGGACCTATCACTCGAAGACCATAGCAGTTCCTCTGTGTGTTGACTGTTCGTCGGTGAACAACGTGTTCCTGGGCGGACAGTCGTCCTATCGGTGGCTATAATGAGCTAATCGGGAAGGCTTCCGCAATGCGATCAGGGGGACGGGAAGTGGTGGTGGTGACGGTCGTCGTACTGTGTATCGTGGTCGGGGTCGGACTGTTCGCTACGCCGGCCGCCGCCGATGGACCGGCGGGAATGGACGGGAGCGGCACCGCGGGCGATCCCTACGAGATAACGAACGCGACGCAGTTGCAGGCGATGGACGACGAACCGGGCGCGCACTACGAACTCGTCGAGGACGTCGACGCGACCGCGACGGCGACCTGGAACGACGGTGACGGCTTCGAGCCGATCGCGACCGGCGGCGACTTCACCGGCACCTTCGACGGCAACGGCCACGCGATCGTCGGGCTGACGATCAACCGGTCGGGATCGAGCCAAGTCGGCCTGTTTTCCAGCACCGACGGTTCGGAACTGTCCGACGTTCGATTGCTTGACGTGGACGTTATGGGCGGTGGGAGCACCGGCGCTCTCGTCGGCAACAATTACGTCGATCGGATCGCGGACGTGCTGGTGACCGGGAGCGTTTCCGGGACTGAGGACGTCGGCGGTGTGGTCGGCTTCTCCGGGGGAGAGATCACGCGATCTGCTTCGACCGCAGACGTGGACGGCGAGATCGAGGTCGGGGGGCTACTGGGGTACGCGTCGGGCGCGACGATCACCGATTCGTACGCGACGGGCGACGTCACTGCCACCCAGGAAGACGCCGGCGGGCTGGTCGGCTACAACTACGGAACCGTGCGGAGATCCTACGCGACGGGTGCCGCAACTGGTGCCCCCGCCGGTGGGCTCCTCGGATACAGCAGCTTCCGCGGCGAACTCTACACTTCTTACTGGAACACCGACGTCGAGGGCTCGGCCGCCGGCGAGAACATGGGTGGCATCGTCGAGGCGACTGGGCGCACGACCGCTCAGCTCACCGGCCTGAACGCGACGGACGCTCTGCCCGAGTTCGACTTCGGTACCGACTGGGCGACGACGGACGGCTACCCCACGCTCCGGGCTGTCACGACCGACAGAACGCCGGCGTTCGACGTCACGATCGAGGACTACGACGCGAGCGTCGACGCGAACTCGACGATGACCGTCGACGCGACGATCCGCAACGTCGGCACCGGCGACGGAACGCTGCCGGTTAAACTCGCCGCCGACGGCACGCCCGCCGTGGATTCCGAGGCCGTCTCACTCCCCGCCGGAATTTCGAAGCAGGTGACGCTCAGCTACGAGGTTCCGGGATCGATCGACACCGGTTCGTTCGACGTGGCGATCTCGACGCCGAACGAGACCGTCGAGCGCAGCGTCGACGTCGACGGCTACGAGACGTTTTCGGGCACGCTCACCGACGGCGCGATGGGCGAGCCGGTGTCGAACGCGACCGTGACGGTCGACGGCGACAGCGAGACGCAGACGGTCCAGACCGACGCGAACGGAGACTACCAGCTGGCGGTGCTCAACGACTCGACGGTGACCGTCTCAGCGACGCCGACGGTCGCGACGCCCGGCGGCCAGGAGTCGATCACCGGCTCGACCACGACGACCGTCGACGGCACGACGACGGGGGTCGACCTCGCGCTCTGGCCGGAGCTTGGCGGGGCGGGGACGGCGGCCGATCCCCACGAGATCACGACCGTGCGCGGGCTGCAAGCGATGCAACTGGATCTCGGTGCGCACTACGTCCTGGTCGACGACGTCGACGCNTATCACGACCGTGCGCGGGCTGCAAGCGATGCAACTGGATCTCGGTGCGCACTACGTCCTGGTCGACGACGTCGACGCGAGCGATACGGCCGACTGGAACGACGGAAGGGGGTTCGATCCGGTCGGCGCCACTACCAAGTTTTCGGGAACCTTCGACGGCGACGGACACGTCGTCGACGGCCTCGTAATCGACCGCCCCGACAGCGAACACGTCGGGCTGTTCGGGGTTCTCTCCGGGTCACTCTCGAACGCCAGGGTGCGTGACGCGACCGTTACCGGTGACAGGGGGGTCGGCACACTCGTCGGGTATCTTACGGGATCAGTGGACGAATCGGCGGCCTCAGGGACCGTCAGTGGGACCGACGACGCGGGTGGTCTCGTCGGCCAGACGCAGTCGGGCGCAGCAATAACTGATTCCCACGCCGCCACCACAGTGACTGGGGAATCAACGGTGGGCGGGTTGGTCGGCTCCCTCGTTGACTTAGCGACAGTCGAGGGCTCCTTCGCAACTGGCGAGGTATCCGGTGACATAGGAGGTGGGCTCGTCGGAAGCGCAGGGGGATGGGCGACGGTCACCGACGCGTACTGGAACGTGGGGACGACCGGTCAGCCCACCTCTGGGGGCGATGCAGTCGGCCTCACCACCGACGAGATGACTGGCGCGAACGCCACGGAGTTCATGGACGGTCTCGCCCTCGAATCGACCTGGATCGCGCTCGACGGCGAGTATCCCGCGCTCTCCGGGGAGGTCACGAGCTACGACCTCTCGCTCGCGAGCGACGAGATCGCGGTCGACGGCGGATCGACTGACGCGACGGTCATCGTCGGGCTGCGAGATGGAACGACGGCGACCGCGACGACGACCTCGACCTACGCCACGGGCGGGAACGTCTCGGTCGACGGCGACGGCACCGCCACCGCAGACGCCTACGGCCCCGACACCGTGACGGCCGCCGCTGGCGGCTACTCGGACGCCGTGGCCGTCATCGCGCTCGACGCCGACTACGAGATTACGTTCACCGACGTTCCCGCAACCGCTGCTGCCGGCGGGTCCTACTGGATCAACGCGACCGTTCGGAACGTCGGGAACGACCAGGGAGCCGACAACGTCTCGCTCGCGTTCGACGGCGCGACGATCTTCGACCAATCCACGACCGTCGGCGCTGGAGCGACCGAGTCGATCGCGTTCGAGTACACTGTTCCCGAAGACACCGCCACCGGATCGGTCGCCCTGGACGCAACCACGCCCCACGACGACGCGACCCGGAGCGTCCACGTGAATGGCTACGAGACGCTCTCGGGCACGATCACCGACGGCGTCACCGGCAAAGCGCTCTCGAACCGCAACGTGACCGTTGCGGACGGCGCCGGGACGCGAACGGTCACGACGAACGCGAGCGGCGCGTACTCGATCGAGGTCCACAACGCCTCGACTGCCATCGTCTCGGCGTCCAGCAGGACGAGCTGGGGTAACGGCTCCGTCGCGATCGCGAACTCGAGCACCACGACGATTCGAAACGCGACGACGCTCGACCTCGCCCTCTTCCAGACGCTGCCCGGTAGCGGCACCGCGAGCGATCCCTTCCGGATCGATACCGCCGCGGAGTTACAGACGATCAGTCAGGATCTCGCGGCGAACTACACGCTCGTCGGCGATATCGACGCGAGCGGAACTGCTGTGTGGAACGACGGCGCGGGCTTCGATCCGCTCGGCGGGAGTTCCACCACGGAGTTTTCGGGGACGTTCGACGGCGACGGTCACGAAATCGAGGGCCTGACGATCGACCGACCCGGTAGCGATTACGTCGGGCTGTTTGGCGAGGCAGTTGGTATCGTCGACGACGTCGCGATCGCGAATGCGTCGGTCGTCGGGAACGATGACGTCGCCGGCCTGGTTGGGTTCGGCCACGAGGATGCCGAAGTGAGGAACGCGACTGTGAGTGGAAGTGTCCGTGGTACGACTCGGGTCGGCGGGATCGCTGGGCAGGCAGACCTCCCCCTCACGAACGTCTCCGTCACTGCGGACGTGAACGGCACGGACGTCGTCGGCGGACTCGCAGGCATCGTCGGTAGCGACCGTATCGACCGCTCGTGGGCGAGTGGCACCGTAACGGGGACCGACGCCAAAATCGGCGGGCTAGTCGGAAACGTGCGGAATGCCGAGATCACCGACTCGTGGGCAAGTGGTGACGTCGTCGTCGACGGAGATGCGTTCGATGTCGGCGGACTCGTCGGCTACGTCGATGTCGGGTCGGGCATCTCGAACGTGAGCGCAACCGGTGACGTCGTGGCGCCCGGCGGCGACGAGGTCGGTGGACTCGTCGGCCATCACAACGCGAGAATCGTCTCGAACGCGTGGGCCAGCGGAAACGTGACCGGCAACGAGAGCGTTGGCGGTCTGTTCGGCTATGCGTTCCACTCCTCCGATTCGTACGCGACGGGGGCGGTGACCGGCAACGCATCCCTCGGTGGGGCAATCGGGACGAACTCGTCCTACGCTACGATCTCGTCGGTCTACTGGGACGTGAACGCGACGGGGAAGAACAGCTCCGCCGGCAACGCGACCGGGCTCACCACCGCACAGCTGACCGGCGCTACCGTGAACGGGTCGCTCGCCGGCTTCGACTTCGAGCGCGCCTGGACCGCGACGGACGGTTACCCGAGACTCCAGACCGAAGTCGAATCCGTCGACCTCTCTGTCGACGATGCGGCCCTCCGCCCCGGCGAAACCGCCGACGCGACCGTCGCGATCGATCTCGTCAGCGGCGACACCGCGACCGCGACGACCGTCGCGAACTACACGAGCACGGCGCCGGGCGTCGCGACGGTCGACGGCGGCGAGATCGTGGCCCGCGGCGCCGGTTCCGCGACGATCACCGCGACCGTCGCCGGCCTGAACGCCTCGGCCGACGTTCGAGTCGCCGCTCGCCTGTCGACCGACGACGGCGACGACGATAACCAGCCGGCCCGCGAGTTGAACGTTTCCGTCGTCGACCTCGCACCCGAGGACGCGAATTTCACCGTCGGCAAGCCGGTGACAATCGACGTCATGGTGGTGAACGACGGTGTTGCGACGGCCGAGTATGCGGTGGTCCTCTCGCTGAACGGTACCGCTGTCGCCACCGAATCGGGCACCGTCGAGGCGGGGTCGACGACCGCGGTCGAACTCTCCCACGCGTTCGACGAACCGGGAACCTACACGCTCTCCGTCGCGGACCGCTCGTTCGACGTGACCGTCGAGTCCGAGAGGTCCGGGCCGTCCGACGACGGCGATTCGACCGACAGTTTCGGTTCGGCCGGGAGCGACGACTTCGCGGGAGACTCGCGGTCGTCGGGCGACGCCTCGCCCGGCTTCGGCGTCCTCGGCGCTGTCGTCGCCCTGCTCGCCGTCGCCGCAGCGACCCGGCGTCGCTGATCGATTTTCTGTTATTGCGACGCTCCGTTTCGTCCTCGTTCCGCTTCGGCCGAGTTCCGCTGTTCGCCCACGTTCCGTCGTTTCGCGGCCGTGTTATTCGACGCGAGTCAGCCGCGTCCGCGGGAAGAGGTAGATCTGTAGCTCGCGCGGCACGGGACCGTTTCGCTGGACCGTCGCGTGGGGATAGACCGCGGCGACGACCGGGACGTCGCCGTCGTAGTCGCTGTTGGTGCCGTAGTCGGCGACGGGTTCGCCGGTGGCGGGGACGGCCGTGGCGTCGGCGCGGCGGTCGGAGACGGCGACGACGGTGACGCGAGCGTCGGTCTCGCGATCGCGAGCCAGGTCGCCGGGCGAGAGGGCGTGACGGTCGCAGTAGACGGGGCCGCCGTCGTCCTCGTCGACGAAGACGCGCTCGGCGCAGTCGGCACATTCGACGGCGAGTTTCCCCGGCGGGGGCGCGAGCCCTTCGGTGATCTCGATCGCGACGCGGCGGACGTGTTTGCATCGAGCGCCGCGGAAGATGTGGTCGGGACAGCTACAGCGCCCGGCGGCGACGTCGACGAGGTAGGTCGTCTCCTCGGTCTCGACCTCGTAGAGGCCGTCGCCGAGTGCGAGCACCGACATCGGCTCGGTCCGGGCTCGACGCGATCGCTCGTCTAGCTGGTCGGGGTGCGGTACGG
The DNA here is from genome assembly GCF_000337515.1 of Halovivax asiaticus JCM 14624. Taxonomy (GTDB): domain Archaea; phylum Halobacteriota; class Halobacteria; order Halobacteriales; family Natrialbaceae; genus Halovivax; species Halovivax asiaticus. The sequence continues at coordinate 32,493 of NZ_AOIQ01000013.1, read as the reverse complement.
AGAGTGGGGTCTTGGGTGAGGCAATCGTGTTCATGAGACGCTGGTGTGTTTCGGGTGCGTCTGTGTCGGTCGCGAAGCGGTCACCGCGGAGCGCCCACTTCGGACTGTCGTGACGTCGATCATCGATTACAGGTGCCGGGGCCGCAAAAGGCTCTCCTTGCTGCTGCCGGCCGCCGTCCGGGGACAGCGACTGCACTGGTAACGGTGCGTTCCGACCGACTGCGTTCCGTCTGCGGAGCGGTGACCGACCGCTCGAACCGAGACGCCGACCACCCGCTGACTGCCCTCCGACACGCTTTTGGTCGCACCGACGAATTCATCGGTATGATCGACCGCGAAAGCCTCATCGAGGCTGCCGCCGCCCTCGTCAGCGTGGGAGCCATGCTCGGCACGCTGGTCTACATCGGCTCGACCTACGGGACGGCGAACGCGCTGGGCGACGAGGGAGCGAAGGTGATGGTCGGCGTGATCGTCGCCTTCATCGTGTTCGTCACACTTCTCGGTGTCGGGCTCGCGTACACGACGTCCGAGGGAGCTACAGCCGACGAGACGGACGCGACAGCCTGATCGCGCTAACACACGAGTCGAACCGCTTCGCGCGGTCGCCGGTCGCCGTCTTCTCGTTCTCCGTCTCGCGATTCCGTGGGGTACGCGTCGACGTGCCGGGTCGAGATGGAAAGACAATTCCCTCCGCCCGGTCAACGGACGCGTGATGCGAATCGCCGTTCCCAACAAGGGCCGCCTGCACGAGCCGACGATCGACCTTCTCGAGCGGGCGGGGCTGCATCTGGAAAACGGCGCCGACCGCAAACTCTACGCCGAGACCGTCGACCCCGAAGTGACGGTCCTCTTCGCCCGCGCAGCAGACATTCCCGAGTACATCGCCGACGGCGCGGCCGAGATGGGCATCACGGGGCTGGATCAGGTCCGTGAATCCGGCCAGGCCGACCGGTTGGCCGAGCTGCTGGATCTCGAATTCGGTCGCTGTCGGCTCGTCCTCGCCGCCCCCGAAGATGGCGACATCGAGTCCGTCGAGGACCTGGCCGGTCGCACGGTCGCGACGGAGTTCCCGCACGTCACGCGCGAGTTCTTCGCCGACACGGCCGTCGACCCCGAAGTCGTCGAGGTCACCGGCGCGACGGAACTCACGCCCCACGTCGAGATGGCCGACGCCATCGTCGACATCACGAGCACGGGAACGACGTTGAAAGTGAATCGACTGGCCGTCATCGACGAGGTCCTCTCGAGTTCCGTTCGGCTGTTCGCTCGCGACGACGTCGTCGACGAACCGAAGGTCCAGGAACTTCGGACGGCGCTGTCCTCGGTCCTGACCGCGGACGGCAAGCGCTACCTGATGATGAACGTTCCCGAGGACCGCCTCGACGCGGTGCGCGACGTCATTCCCGGCCTCGGCGGGCCCACGATCATGGATGTCGCCAACGGCGGTGACAAGGTCGCCGTCCACGCCGTCGTCGACGAACGTGACGTCTTCGAGACGATCACCGAGGTCAAACGCGCCGGTGCCAGCGACATTCTCGTCACCGAGATCGAACGGCTCGTCGAGTAAGCACTACCGACGCGACTTCTCGCTTCTGGCGTCGATCGGTGCCTTAGCACTTGCGCCGTCTGGCGGCGGGTTCGGCCCGCTGTCGACCGACGGCGACGCTCGCCACGTACCCGCCGACCGAGATCATCCGACCGAGTCATTTCTGAATTGAACACTTTCACATATTCTTGGTTTTCTTGCCTTTACGGACAATTACTCGGCGGTAGACTGGATAAAACACAAGGGTTATGCCGGTAGTCCCGTATTACTGTCTATCCGCATGGACGGGTACGAACACCCAGACGCGTTCGACGATCCCCGGATTTCCGCGCCGTTTTACCGGTACTGTCCCGGCGACGGCGGTGACGTCCTCCTGCTCGGCGTCGTTCACGACCATCCGGCGAGCGTCGGCCGCGTCGAGACCGTTCTCGATCGCCTCGAACCGACGACGCTCGCGCTCGAACTGCCGGCGGCAGCGATTCCGCTGTACCGCGCGTACGCGACACGGCTCGACGACCGTGATCATCCCACCGCGGGGGGCGAGATGAGTGCCGCCATCGCGGCGACCGACGCGACGGTCGCCGGGATCGACGCGCCGAGCTGGTCGTTCCTGCGCCGGCTGGTGACCCGACTCGTCGCTGATCGAGCGCCGCTCTCGACCGCTCGACGCGTCCTCTCGAGCGTCGGCGGGGCGACCCGAACGGCCCTCGCCTGCCGGCTCGCGGCGACCCTCTCCGATCCGGCCTCGGGGTGTGCGGGGGTGACCGACGCCGTGGAGTACGACGTGAGCCACGCCGACACGCCGACTCGGCAGGCCGAACACGAGCGCAGCCACGTCTCGGGCGTCACGGCCTTGCTTCGCGCGACCGATTCCGGTCCGAAGCGCTACCGCGACGAGACGCGCGAGGCGTGTATGATCGACCGCCTCGACGCGTTGCGCGACGATGGCGACGTCGTCGCGGTCGTGGGCGTCGATCACCTTGACGTGCTCGCCGACGCGCTCACGTCCTGACCTCGGCCACTCTTCCTCGCCAATCGAGTGGGTAGCCACTCCTCACGTTTCGAGTGCGTCGAACGCGTGCCAACAGCAGCACGTCCGTCCAGCAGTCTCGCGTTCGTCCAGCGATCTCGCGTCATTCTAGCAGTCTCACGTCCCGAGCGTCGAGAGACAGTTCCAGCAGTACGTGTAGGTCGCGTCGGCGTCGTTCGGTGCCCCGCAGGCCCGGCAGGTCTGTATCTCGTCGTCGAGGTCGACGGCGTAGTCGTCGGGATCGTCGACGCCCTCGTCGAGGCCGGACCCGGCCCGGTCGTCGATCGGCGTGCCGTACCGGACGCCGGTGAGCGACCCCTCGGAGAGCGACGGTGACGCCGGCTGTTCGTCGTTCTCGCGACGGACGTAGTAGTAATAGAGCGCCACGTGGAGGAGAGCGAACAGGAGGACGTAGCCGACGAGCCAACTCCAGAGCTCCATCGCCGTGAGATACAGTCTCATACCCCTTGTGTATTGCCCGCGTCTGTGCCGGGTGTGTTCCAGTAATCAGCCGCTACGCCGGAGAAATCGGCACTTTCGCTGTGAGCGCGTGGCTACCACTCGCGCTTGAACTCGTCGAAGACGTCGAGGTCGTCCGGGAGCGTCGACTCGAGGCGGCGCTCGTCCTGTCGGTTCCGTCCGCCGTCCTCTATGGGAACTGCCTCGTCCTCCCAGCCGGGCTTGATCTTCACGCTCTTGGCGGGCGTCCCGACCGCGATGTGGTGAGCGGGAACGTCGCCCTGGACCACGGAACGCGCACCGACGATGGCGTTCTCGCCGACTTTGCAGCCGGCCCGGACCATCGCGTCGTAGGTGACCCGGACGTCGTCGGCGACGATCGTGTGGAAGTTGGTGACCGCGGTCTGGTCGACGACGTCGTGATCGTGGCTGTAGAGGTGGACGCCGTCGGAGATAGAGGCCCGGTCGCCGATGGTGAGTTTCCCGCGGTCGTCCAGGTGCACGCCGTCGTGGATGACGGTGTTGTCGCCGACGCTGATGTTGTGGCCGTAGGTGAACGTGATCCCCTTGAAGAATCGGCAGTCGTCGCCGCAGGATTCGAAGAGGTGGTCCGCCAGCATCGCCCGGAATCGGAGCGCGAAGGCGACATTGTCCGCGATCGGCAGGCTGTCGAACTGTCGCCAGAGCCACTGGAGGTGCTTGGACTCCTCGAACGCCTCCTCGTCCTTCTCGGCGTAGTACTCGCTCTCGAGGGTCGTGTTACAGGGATCGTAACTCTGCAACCGGACTCGCTCGGCCGTCGACACGTCCGCACCCGATTCCCAGCGCTCGTAGGCGTCCCGATCGCCCGTCAGGTCGATGAGGACGTCCTCGACGACGTCGCACGTGTCCTCCTCGTCGCTCGCTAGTCGCTCATCGACCTCGTCGATGAAGTCGGTCAGTGCCGACTCGGCTTCGTCCGGGAGCGAGACGTGCCGCTTGGTCATACGCGGCGTTTCGACGCTCGCGTTGATAGGGAGTTCGGTTCCGGAACGGCTATCGACTCTGCTCACTGGTCTCCGATAACGACTCGAACCGACGTGTCCGTCACTCGTACCGGAGCGCGTCGATCGGGTCCGTCCGCGCGGCCTTCCAGGCCGGATACAGCCCCGAGAACACGCCTACCAGGACGCCGACGGCGATCGCGAGGGCGACGTATTCGAGCGGATAGACCAGCGGGAGGTCGATGTACTGGGCTCCCAGGTAGCCCGTCGCGAGGCCGAGCGCCGTCCCGAGAATCGCGCCGATGACTCCGAGGACGATCGCCTCCATGAGGAAGAGCCCCAGGACGTCGCGATTCTGTGCGCCGACGGCCTTCATGATGCCGATCTCGCGGGTGCGCTCGGTGACGGAGACGAGCATGATGTTCGCGATGCCGATCGACCCGACAAGCAGGGAGATAGCCGCCACGCCGACGATGAAGTTCTGCAGCAGGCCGAGGATGTCCTGCAGCTGGGAGAGCAATTGTGTACTCGTCTGGAGGACGATCTCCAGTTCGCCGCTCGCTAACAGCGCGCTCGCATCCGAGGCGTCGCTCTCCAGATAGGAGCGCGCCTGCTCTTTGGCGCGGTCGATCGCCGCGTCGTCGGCGGACGGTGCCTCGACGACGATCGCGGTGTACCGGGTTCCCGCGGCCGCCTCACCGTCGCTCTCGTTGCCGGGGTCGTCTTCGCCGGGTGCCGACGCGTTCCCGTCGGCCTCGGATTCTTCAGCGGATTCGTTTCCGTCGGTCTCCTCGTCGGCCGCCGAATCCGCGCCGGCGTAGAACGGATCGGTCGGGACGTACAGCCGCGGTGACTGGCCGAAGCCCTCGAACGGACTCAGGCCCTCGGACGTGTCGGTGATCCCGACGACCGTCACTGTTCGCGTCTCGCCGCCCTGGAAGACGAGCGTGAGTTCGTCGCCGACGGAGACGTTCGACTCGAAGGCGCCCGCGACGGCCGGGTTGACGACGGCCTCGGGTTCGCCCTGTTCGAACTGCCGCCCCGTGGCGATGTCGTCTTCCCTGACGTACGTCGGCCCGGTGGCGAACGCCCCGTCACCCAGTGGGACGACGGAATCGCCAGTCGCGACCGCCTGAGTGCCGAGCGGCGCGTAGCCGTAGGCCGCGTCGATCCCGCTGCGTTCTTCGAGCGCGGCGAGGTCGGCTTCGCTGACGACTGGTTGCGCCCCGGCGAGCGGACCACCCTCCGTGCCTGGGTCGGCCGCCCAGCCGTAGACGTTGCGCTGGTCGTCGGGGCTGATGTCGCCGACGATTCCCGCCTGCAGGCTCGCTCCCAGGGTGACGAACGCGATGACGGCCGCGACGCCGATAATGACGCCCAGCGTCGTCAACGCCGACCGCAGGCGGTGCCCGGCGATCGACCGCCAGGCGAGGCGGAGCAGGGCGAGCGGCTTCACCGGTCTGGCCCCCGATCTGGCTCCTCCTGATCCGTCCCCCGGTCCGTCGCCGAACCGCCGTGCTCGTCGCGTCCAACGGTCGACGGTGGGGTTCCGTCAGGTCCGGCGGACGGCGGCCCCGAGCCGTTGCGGGCGTCGTTCAGCGCCTCGATTCGCTCGATCTTCCCGTCGAGCAGGTGCACGATCCGCTCGGCGCGCTCGGCGACGTGGCGCTCGTGGGAGACGACCAGCAGCGTCGTGCCGGCGTCGTGAAACTCGGCGAAGAGGTCGAGGATCCCGGCTTCTGTCTCCGTGTCCAGGTTCCCCGAGGGTTCGTCGGCCAGCACGATCGCCGGGTCGTTCACGAGCGCGCGAGCCAGCGCGACACGCTGGCGCTGTCCGCCCGAGAGCTCGTTCGGCCGGTGATCGGCCCGGTCGGCCAGACCGACCCGGTCGAGGAGGTCTCGCGCCCGTTCGTTCCTGTCGGTCCGGCCGACATTCTGGAAGAGTTGCGGCATGGCGACGTTCTCCAGAGCGGTCAACCGGGGCATCAGGTTGAACGTCTGGAAGACGAATCCGATCTCGATGCCGCGGAGTCGCGTCCGTTCCCGCCCGCTGAGCGTCGAGACGTCCGCTCCGTCGATGACGACGCGGCCCTCTGTCGGCGTGTCGAGACAGCCGATCACGTTCATCAACGTCGACTTGCCCGACCCGCTCGGCCCCATGATCGCCGTGTACGAACCGCGGGGAAGCGTGAGCGAGACCCCGTCGAGCGCGTGGACCGTCTCGGCTAGCTGGTAGGTCTTGCGGACGTCGTCGAGGGTGACGGCCGGCTCGCTCGGCGCCATGCCGGGTCGGACCACGTCCCCGGCGAAAAAGATTCGCGACGGTCGGTGCGACGACGGGGCCGACTGACCCGACGCAGGGGTGACGTCCCGCTCACTTCCCGAGCGCCCGTGCGACCGCGTTCGCTACGCTCGTCGCCTTCTCGGCCAGCGCTTCGGAGACGAACCCGTCCTCGACCGCCGCCGCGAGTTCGTCCTCGTCGACGATCTCGACCGTCCCGTCGCCGTGGCGGACGACGTCGACGTGCAGGTCGACGTAGCGGGCCGCGTCGGGGAAGCACTCGACGGGCGTGCAGACGTTGACGTAAATCCCGACCACGGTGCCGTCGGCGCGTTTGTACGTCGTCGGATACCACCATCGGCCCTCGCGGAGCTTCGTCACCGCAACGTCGCCGGACTCCTTCGGCGCGCCGAGGCCGTCGTACTGTCCACCGCCACGGATCGACCGCTCCAGGGTGAGCGACCCCTCCCCGTCCCAGTCGGTCACCTCGCCCGGGCCGAGCGTGATGAGTCGGCCGTCGGGCTTGCCGTGGCCAAGCGCGAACCGGTCGCCTGCCTGCGGGCCGAACTGGCGCGTGACGGCGGCGAACGGGAAGTCGACGTCGGCGTCCCCGCCGAATGCGGCGTCGAGATCGACGCTCGCGTCATCGTCGGTCGTCGCCTCCCCACAGACCGCCTCGGCGAAGTCGACGGCCGCACTGGCGTTCCGGTCGGCCGCCTTCGCCCGGTGGTGACCCGGCAGGGTGGTTTCGACCGCCCGGCGCGCCTCGTCTAAGGCGAACCGCGACTCGCGGCCGAACCAGCACCACTCGGTCACCCAGGGGGCGGCGACCGGTGCGGGTGCGTCGGCGTCTTCAGCACCATCCAAGGCGTCGTCCAGGTCGGCGGCTCGGTCGACGGCCTCGGAGAGGGCCGTCTCCATCGCGTCCATATCGGCGTCCGCGGCGGTGCGTTCCCAGCGCACGCCCCAGCCGTCAGGGGGGTCCGCGGACAGCAGGTCCGTCAGGCCCACGAGCTCCTCGCCCGCCTCACCCGGGGCTGCCGCCCGAACGCCGCCCCGACCGCGGGTGAGCGTACACACCCCGCCGCCGACGGTGATCGTGGGTTCGACCCGTGGCAGGTCGTCGGCCCAGGGCGGCGTCGGCTCTGTCACCTGCACGCGATAGCGGTCGCCTGCGTCGACGTAGCCGTCGGCGGCGTCGTAGGGCAGATGGCCGCGCTGGCCGTTCCCGAGGTCGACGACCGCGCCGCTCCCGCCGTCGGCGTCGGTGACCGTCGCGTCGAAGACGGCCCCGCGCGGCGCGCCGTCGGTCCACCGGAGTGTGTCGATTCCCACCGACTCGACCGCGTCGGCCACGCCAGCGACGGCCGTTGCCGGTCCCGAACACTCGATGCCGAGTCGGTCGCGCGTCGTCTCGATCCGCACGCTCGCCGGCGCGGTGGCGAACGTCCCGTCGAAGCGTTCCTCGATGGGATCGGAGGCCTGAACGACCTCGTGGCCCGCCGTCCGGAGCCGTTGGGTGAGGGCGGTCGTGTAGATACCGCGGATCCGAACGGACGTCGGATCGTGCTCGTCGGCCCCATCAGTGTGCTCCGCAGCCGTCATGACTCGCTCGTGCGACGGGCGGGCGTCTCTCGATCGGCGATCATATCCGCACGTGGGGTCGGCGGCGTCTTGTGCGTGCGGGTTTCGGCCGCGAGCCGGATTCGCTGAGAATGACTTCCAAATTTCCTGATTATCGCCTGTCACAGGAAACCTCTTTGAGGATCGACCACTCGGACGCTAAATTTTCGGACAGTTGGATGGTCGAGTCACTAAGCACTTATCCGTAGAGAATCTCGGTACGTGTGATGAATCGTCGGAGTTACCTGGGGACGGCCGGTGCGGCGTCGCTCGCCGGTCTCGCCGGTTGTACCGGACTGCTCGGGATGGACGAGCACGAGGCGAACCCGGTCGGTGTCGCTGCCGAGACGCGGGCGGACACCGGGTACGAACAGCGTCGTGTCAAGGAACTCGTCATCGATGAGTCGGTCGACGTGGTGCTGTGGTCCGAGTCGATCTCGGTGACGAACTATATCGTCGAGCACGAGAAGAGCGTCTCGGTCGGCCCGCTGACGGATCAGCGGGCCGCAGTCTTCGTTTCGCTCTCGACGCCGAAGATCGAGGTTCTCGGCCAGCAAGTCAACCCGATCGAGGACATGGAGACGGCCAGGCTCGTCACCATGATCGCAGAAAACTACGAGGGGATGGGCACGCCTCGCCACGTCGCAGACGACAAACTGTCCGTACTCGACCAGCAAGTCGTCACGTCCGTCTTCCGGACGACCGCCACGTTCGTCGGCAATCAGGAGATCGAGGTGAACCTCCACGTCACGGAAGCCATCGACGCTGACGACGATCTCGTCGTCGGCATCGGAGTCTATCCGCGCCAACTCGCCGATCGGGAGCGACCGAACGTCGAATCGCTCATCACGTCGATCGACCCCTCGGTCGACGTCAGCGCCGAGTCGTCCGGCGATTCCTAGGTAAGTCTCTCTCTTCGTCCGAGCGTCGTCGGCAGAAAGCTTCGGCAGACCACCGCGTTCACTGCGCCGACGGAATGGCCCGATCCGGCGTTTCGACGATCGATTCGACGTACTTCGCCAGCACGTCGACCTCGAGGTGGACCGGACCGCCGACGTCCTTCTCCGAGAGCGTCGTGATCTCGTACGTCGTCGGGACGATGGCCACCGTGACCCGGTCGCCGTCGAGGTCGGCGACGGTGAGGCTGATTCCGTCGAGCGTGATCGAGCCCTTCTCCACGACATACCGGGCGTAGCCGTCTGGGAGTTCGAACTCGACGTACCAGTCCTCGCCGACCGACTCGACCGCCGAGACGGTCGCGACCGCGTCGACGTGGCCTTGGACGACGTGGCCGTCGAACCGACCGTCGGCGGGCATGGCCCGCTCTAGGTTGACGGCGTCGCTGACGGCGAGATCGCCAAGATACGTCCGCTCGACCGTCTCGCTCGCGAGGAACACCTCGAACCACGACCCGGTCTCGAAGCGCTCGACGGTCAGACAGACGCCGCTGACGCTGATACTCGCTCCATGTGCGACGTCTTCGACGACCTCGTCGGCCTCGATTCGCAGGCGAACGCCGTCGTCGGTCGCGTCGCGCGATCGGATCGTCCCCGTCTCTTCGACGATACCGGTGAACATGTCGAGTGCTCGGGGGTCCTGCGGGTTAATTGTTCCGTTCCCGTTATCTATCTCGGATTCGTTACGGGGCGTTCCGCGACCCGCCGAAGCCGATCGAACGCCCGCTGTTTCCGTGATAGCGCCCGACGCCGACACAGGTCACCGACCTCCCGTCGCACTCCTCCTGACCGACGAACCTTTTGGCTCGGCCGTCCTTGGGTCGGGCAATGGCAGGTATCGTCGAGACGATCCAGCTCGCCGGCGTCCTCATCTTCGCGATCCCCGCCGCGATCGCCGGCATCGACTTTCTGGTGCTTCGCGGCGAGCCGCTACTCGGTGGCGCGCTCGTCGGGCTGGCAATCGTCCTCGTCGCGATCGAGCAGTACCTGACGACGCCCGGCGATCTACCGGGGGCGGTCGCGTCGCGGGCCGAAGACGCGCTCACCGTCGAGTCCGACGAGGAGGAGTAGGCCGCGGTCGGTATCACGCCGTCGGCGGGTCGCTGCGCTCTGTGAGCGCGACCGGATCGAGCGTGCGACTCGGCCGCGAGAGCCACTCGACATCGTCCCCATCGATTGTGAGGAGGTCGGCGAGGACGACCTCGCGGCCGTCGGGGGCCGGCACACACGCCTCGAGCGCGACGACGGCCCCCGCCGTGACCTCGTGAGCCGGGCGAACGGGCCGTTCGCCGACGGTGAGACCCACGCCGCCGACGCTCGCCGTCGCCTCCCGCTCGAAGCCGAAGGAGCCGGCCTCGGCAGCGAGTTCGACTTCGACCTCGCGAACGGCCGCGGCGTCGGCCGTGAGCATCGTGGCCGCCGACCGGAGGGCGCTCTCGACGGCGACGTGCGCGCGTCGTTCCCAGCCACCGTCGGTGTCCGGCACGAGCGTCCGCGCGAGATAGCCCCGGTAGCTGCCCGGCCCGCGCGGTGCCAGCCGGACGACGAGCGCGTCGCCGGACTGGATGGGTCGCTCGGGCTTGGCCCCGGTGACGCTCGTCGCTCCCGCGGGGCGTGCCCCGGCGGCGACGATCACGGCATCGATCTCGCGGCGCAGCCGGTCGGTCGTGAGCGGTCCGTCTGCAGTCTGAAGTCCGTCGGCGGTCGCTGTCGCGTCGACGAGCACCTCGCCGGCCCGGCGGAGGCCCGCGACGGCGGCTCGCTGGGCGGTTTCGATCCGGGCACGGGCCACGGCTCCCTTTCGTTCGCGAGCCAGGTCGATGGCGTCGGTGGAGGCGAGTTCGAACCCCGCCCGCTCGACGTACAGCGCCGCGTCGTGGGGGATCGACGCCGGGGCGAGCAGCGTTTCGCCGTCGGGGAGCGCTGTCGACAGTCGCTTCGCGAGCGTCGCAGCCGGCCGATCGGCGTCCGCCGGTGAGACGACGAGGACGTCGTCGGGGACGACGGCGACGGCCCAGGGATCGTTCGCTTGGCCGTCGAGCGGGGAGCCGCCGGCCGCGTCGAGCGGTATTTCGAGATCGGCCGTGTCCACGTCGGGTGCCGTGTGGTCGTCCCGGCTTGCGAGCAGATAGTGAATGCCGGGATCCGGCCGTGGGCCGGCGTGGACGAGTCCGGCTGCTTCCTCGCTCTCGAGCGCCGATCGAATCGCCGCGAGCGCTTCCGTCACGGCGCTTCGGCTTCGAGTTCCTGCGGGCGCTGGGCCTCCTCGACGAGTTCCTCGAGGCTCTGGTCCGTGAGCTCGTTGTTCAGCAGAACGTCGATCGGCAGCGTGGGGGCGCCGTCGACCAGATTTTCGAGCAGGACGAGCCGTTCGCGAGCCCGGGACATTCCGACGTAGAAGACGCGCCGTTCGTTGTCGGTGAGGACTGGGACGGGTGAGGTGGTTTTGGTGAACTCTTCGACGCCGGGGATGTCGGTGACGCCACCCGTACCGTCGCCTGAGCGATCCTCGATGGTGGCGACCATCTGCTCGACGACCTTCTCGGTGAGGTCGGTGCCGACGAAGACGTGGTCGGCCTCGCGACCTTTCGCGGAGTGGATGGTACCGACGCGGACCCGGTCGGTGTCCATCCCGCGGTACTCGCCGATGTTGAAGTAGGCCTTGACGGACTTCTTCTGGAAGCTGGTCACCTTCCGGAGCATGTCCGATGCGGACGCTTTGTCGGGCATGAACGGGACGTGCTCGTCGATCACCGAGGCAGGGACGGTGACCGCCTCCAGGTCGTCGACGCCAGCCTCCTCCTGCAACTCGTCGATCTCGTCGAAGAGGGCGTCGCGCTCGTTGGTGCCGAACGCCGAGTCCTGGAGCATGTCGGCGAGTCGGCGCGCCTCCAGCCCGTCGATGTCCTCGTCCTCGCTGATGGCCTCGACGGCGCGGACGTACTGGGTCAGGCGGTCGGTCCACATCCGCTGGTCGGTCAGGGCGGTGAAGGGGACACCTTCGGTGATGAACTCGTCGATGAACTGGAACATCTGGTAGCGCGCCCGGAAGAGCAGCATGATCGTGCCGTCGTCTTCGACGAGGGCGCGCCGGACCATCCGGACGACGTCGAGCATGGACTTGTTCGTCTCCGCCTCGACGACGCCGCCTTCCTTGCGCGGGTTGAGGTCCTTGTCCTGGCGGACGTCGATGTGGCGGATCTCACGGTTGACGGCGTTCAACACGTTCGATGGCAGGCGGTAGGAGTTCGGGAGGACGACGTCTTCGTCGACTTCCTCGTCCAGGAGGAGCGCGGGATCGGCGCCCTGCCAGGAGTAGACGACCTGGTCGTCGTCGCCGGCGATCAGCACCTGATCGACGTGGGGTTTCCACTCCTCGTAGACGTCGTACTGCAGGGTGGTGATGTCCTGAAACTCGTCGATGACGAGGTAGTCGACGTTCGGGACGAGCGAGCGCTGTTCGACTCGCTCTAACATGTCCGCGAAGCCGATCTTGCCCTCCTGGCCCTTGTAGTTGCGCCAGCCACGGATGGCCTCGGGGACGTCGATTCGGTCGTCGTCGCTCGGCCAGGTCGGGGTGTACTTGTTGCCCTCCTGGGCGTTATCGTCGATCTCCGGCGGCAGGCGAACCTCCTCGTCGTCCCACTGGAAGGGGACGTCGTACCAGTCGGAGACGTCTCGGCTGGTCCGCTGGAGCCACTGACTCGTCGCGATGATCTTGTTCCCGATGGTCGTCGAGCGGGCGGTCCGGCGGCCGGCGCCGCTGTACTCGTCCTCGTACTCGATGCCGTACTCCTCACAGAAGTCCTCCTTGTCGGACTCGCCGATGACGTCGCCGCGCGAGAGGTCGAGCAGCTCGTAGGCCTTCGCGTGCATCGTACAGACGTTGCCCTGCAGCGAGCGGGGGTTCTCGTCTAAGCGCTCGGCGAGACGCTCGCGGACCTCCTGGGCGGCAGCACGGGTGTAGGAGACGACGAGAATGTCGCGGAACGTGACGTCGTCGGCCTCGAGAATCTCTTCGACGTGGTCGAGCAGCGCAGTCGTCTTCCCGCTGCCCGGCCCACCGAAGAGGCGCGTCACCGTCGTGTCGCTTGCGGTCATTGTCACCGTACAGGAGCGCGTCCCCCATAAGTGACGTGGGTTTCGTTCGAACCGACGGTGACTGAATCGTCGGGCACGTTCGACTGTGCTCCTGATTCTCGGGGGCCGTTCCCAGTCACCCCTGTGGACGACCGGTCACGCTCCGCGCGTCGACCGCGCTTGCCGGACGTCGGCCCCGTCGCGAACCATGTCGGGGCAGTCCGGACAGACACGCGGTTGGTCCTCCTCGGGCGGCGTGAACACTCTGACGTACGTGTCGGTGACGAACGACCCGCAGTTCTGGCATTCCTCCATGCGTAGCTCGTCTACACGTCTGTAATTCTTGCTATTAGTAATACCGATCGTTGAAACAGCTATTTTCGTTAAGGTCTAAAACGCGGGTCGGCGCGTTTACGGCTCAGTACAGCCACAGGGGCTATCGGGCCGGTGTCCACCCACAGACGGTGCAGGACGTGGCGGCTTCGTCGTGGAGACCGCCACAGTCCGGGCATTGCTTCTTCCGCCGGTTCTGATCCCAGCCTACGGGCTCGGTCTCGTGACCGCGGTCCGTCAAAAACTGGTCGAACACGTCGTCGGCACCAGTGGGAGTGGCTCCCATAGGCATGGGTTCACATCACACGATAATAAATCTGGGGGGTGTTTCGAAATAGTCGCGTTTTGGGCGCTGTATGGTGCGTATTCGGCCGATACAACTGTGGAGTCACGGACCCGCCAATACTGCTGTTGAGTCACGGACCCGCCAGCTTTTGGCCCGCCGCCGCCAACGGTGGGTATGAGCGACCTCTCGCTCGACGCGATGCAGCTTGATCGCTACTCGCGTCACGTCATCATGGACGAGGTGGGGCCAGCCGGGCAGGCGGCGCTGCTCGACGGGTCCGTGCTCGTCGTCGGTGCGGGTGGGCTCGGCTCGCCGGTCGTACAGTACCTCGCGGCGGCTGGCGTCGGCCGACTGGGAATCGTCGACGACGACGTCGTCGAACGCTCGAACCTCCAGCGCCAGATCGTCCACGCCGACGCCGATGTCGGCCGCCCGAAGGTCGAGAGTGCCGCCGCGTACGTCCGGAACCTGAACCCCGACGTCACCGTCGAGACCTACGAGACGCGACTCGCTGCCGGCTCGATCGACGAGATCGCCGCAGGCTACGACGTGCTCTGCGACGCCAGCGACAACTTCGCGACGCGCTATCTCTGTAACGACTACTGCGTCCTTACGGACACGCCACTCTCCCACGGTGCGATCTACCGCTTCGAGGGGCAGGTGATCACGATCGATCCCGGCGGAGACGGGCCGTGCTACCGCTGTCTCTTCCCCCAGGCGCCGGAGCCGGGGACCGTCCCCGACTGCGCGACGACCGGCGTGCTGGGCGTCCTGCCCGGGACCGTCGGCTGTCTCCAGGCGACGGAGGTCATCAAGCAACTGACGGGCATCGGCGAGGCGCTGACCGGCCGGCTGCTCATGTACGACGCCGCGGACATGTCGGTCGAGACGGTCCCGGTCCACCGCTCGCCCGACTGTCCCGTCTGCGGCGAGTCCGCCACGATCGACTCGCTCGACGAGGTTACCTACGAGGCGCGGTGTACGATTCCGGCGAAATAGCGCCGGAAACGGTGCCACTGCTGTCCTCGAACCCCTCCACCGCTCACCCGACGCGATAGTTCTCGACCGGTTCGAACCGTGCGTTTCCGTCTTGCTCGACGGTGATCCGGTAGCCGTTGTAGGTGAACGTAATCTGTACGTCCGCTTCGTCGGCCGGCGGATTGGAGTACAGGTGTTCGAGGATGTGGTCGATGCAGCCGTACAACGGGGTCAACTCCTCTACGGGCACGTCTTCGATCTCGGCGAGCGCCGAGACGACCGCGACGTTCGGATCGATCTGGTCGGTGTCGAACTCTCTGGTGGCGGTTCTCGGCTCGGCTCCATCCCGATCGTCGGTCCCCATCATCGGTGCCGTTCACGGTCGCGAGTCGCTTAAGTAGGCGACCGATACAAAACGCGATTGACACCCAGCGAGGGGCCCTGCCCCCGCCGTCAGGGGGCTACGGGAACTGCGCCATCGATCCGGAAACCGCCTGTCTCATGCGCTCGGCCCGGTCTGTAGCGCCGAGAGCGGCCGGGCCACGCTCGCGTCCGGGGTGTCGTCTGCGTCGAACCGGTCGGGATGGAGGAGACGGGCGATCGTCTCAGCGGCATCGACGAGCCGTGGGCCGGGTCGATTGAGGTAGTGGTTGCCGTCTACCGCCCAGACGCGACCACCTTCCACGGCCGCGAGCTCGCCCCAGCCCGGGCGGTCGGTGAGGTCTCCGAGGTTCTCGGCGGTCTGTGCGAGGTCGTAGCCGCAGGGCGCGACGACGAGGGCGTCGGGGTCGGCCGAGCGCAGTTCGGCCCACTCGCGCGGGCGCGAATCCGACCCGGCCTCAGCCAGTTCGTAGCGCCCGCCGGCGATCTCGACCAGTTCCGGGACCCAGTGGGCCGCGACCATGACGGGGTCCGTCCAGTCGAAGACGGCGACGCTCGGCCGGGCGTCGGGTTCGTCCGGTGTGCGTTCGCGGACGGCCTCGAGACGTGCTTCGAGGTCGGCGCGAACCGTCCGGGCGCGGTCAGCCCGCCCCAATACGTGCCCGAGTCGTTCCAGGTCGTCGAACACCCCGGCCACCGTGTGGGAATCGATCGTGACGATTTCCGGCTCCGCATCGATTCGCTCGACTGCGTCCGCGACGAGCACGGTGTCGACCGCGCAGACGTCGCAGACGCCCTGCGTGACGATCACGTCGGGATCGAGCCGCTCGATCGTCTCGGCGTCGACGTCGTAGACGCCGCCGTCGGTGTCGGCGTCCAGCACCTGTCGATCGATCTCGGCGGTCGATGCCTCGGTGTCGATCGCCGCACTGGTGATGCGTGGTCGATCCGCGACTCGCGGCGGGTAGTCACAGCTGTGAGAGACGCCGACCGGGTCGACCCCGAGGGCGGCGACCAGTTCCGTCGCGGAGGGGAGTGTCGTCACGACGCGCATACGCGGCGATTCGTCGGGTGGGTGGAAAGGCTCATGGGTCGTCGGCCGTCGCTTCGATGGCGATTCGTTCGTCGGTTACGTCGTCGATTGATTTGTCAGACGAGATTATCCGGTCATCCGCTGCGTAGGCGACGTGGTACGCGTCAAACGCGGTGAGTCCATCCTGGTCCATGTACTCGGCCGCCTGGAAGAGGACGTCCTCGTCTTCGGGCACCGTTGCGATTTCCAGTGCATGTGTGAGCGCCTCCATTCGATCGAAGTCGAACCGATCGGAGATCATGAGCAGTTCGACCAGTGTTGCCCGCGATGTGTAGATCTGGCCAGCATGCTCGGTCGCGATGGTCGCTGCCCGCTCTTGCAGCCAGTCGGCGTCTTTCACTAGTGCGATGAAGAAATCTGTATCGGCGTAGATCATCGGTCCGTCTCGGCTACGTCGGCTGTCGCTTCGTCCCGGGCGGCCTCCCGAGATTCGCGTTTGATCTCTTTGATTGACTTCTCGTCGAATGCATCGCCGACGGCGTCACGGAGCCCTTCGATGGGGTCGTCGGCGATAGGGATCAACTCTACCCGTTCGTCGAGTTCGACGACGCGGTACCGGTCGCCGTGCTTTTCCCGGATTTCGTGGGGGATAACGATTCTGCCCCGGTCGTCCGCGACGGCCGTTTTGCTCATACGAGTGAGTAGTGTGGGAACGAACAAAAAGATTCCCACAGCTACCCACTGGTACAGGGTCTGTGCGAATTCTGGCGGCTGGTGCACTGATTCTGTAGGGGCTGTTTTTCACCGTCGACATCCGTTTTCGAGCGCCATCGTTCGACGCAACGCTGCCCGGATCGCCAGCGGTTTGGGCTCTCCCTTCAACATTTGCCCTGTGAACACGCGAGACTGGCTCCGGACCCACCAGGTCGCCGTCTACACCGTGAGCGTCGCGCTCGCCGTCGGGTTCGGGGTCGGTCTTCCCGCGGCCGCCCCGCTGTTCGAGCGGGTACTTACCCCTGTGCTTGCGATCCTGCTGTACGTCACGTTCCTCGAAATCCCGTTCACGAGGTTTCGCCGTGCGTTCACGAACGTCCGGTTCATGGCGACCGCGCTCGGGATGAACTTCCTCGTCGTGCCGATCGTCGTCTTCGCGCTGACGCGCGTTCTCCCGCAGGAGTCGGTCGTCCTCGTCGGGGTGTGTCTGGTGCTGTTGACGCCGTGTGTCGACTACGTGATCGCGTTCACCGATCTCGCGGGCGGGGACGCCGAACAGGTCACCGCCGCGACGCCGGCGCTCTTACTCGTCCAGTTCCTGGCGCTCCCGGGCTACCTGTGGCTGTTCGTCGGTCCCGAATTCGCGGCCATCATCAGGGCGGGCCCGTTCGTCGAGGCGTTCTTCTTTCTCATCGTGCTTCCGTTGACCCTCGCGTGGGCCACCGACCTGTGGGCGACCCGCTCCGACGCCGGCGACCGGTGGCAGGACACGATGGGCTGGCTTCCCGTCCCGATGATGGGGGCAACCCTGCTGGTCGTGATCGCCTCCCAGCTCCCCCGCGTCGAAGCGTCGATCGGCCAGATCGCGGTTGTCGTTCCCGTCTACGTCGCGTTTCTCGTCGTCATGCCACTGCTCGGCCGTCTCGCCGCGAGCGCGGTCGGACTGGACGTGGGTGCGGCCCGCGCGCTCGTTTTCACTGCGGTGACGCGGAACTCCCTGGTCGTGCTCCCGCTAGCACTCGCCTTGCCGGCGGGCTACGAACTCGTGCCGGCGATCGTCGTCACGCAGACACTCGTCGAACTCGTCGGGATGGTCGTCCTCACCCGGGTCGTGCCGGCGTGGCTCGTTCGCTCGGCACCGGACCACGCTCGGAGTCCGTTCCCGGGCACCTGATCGCGTCGCACTCAAACAGGAAGCCACGGCAGGATCGCGACGGCGGTGCCGACGAGCGCGAGGAGGCCACCGAACGCGAGAGAGATGAGTCCGCCCTGCGTCCGCTCCTCGATCAGTTCGCGCTCGGGTCTGTTCGAGAGGACGAACTCGCCGGATTCCGTGGGTTCGTCGATCACGTAGTCCGCCCGATCCCACCCGGCCGCCGTCTCTCGCGCCGCCCCCAGCACGTAGCCGTCGTCGCCCGGTTCGAGTACGCCTTCCGTGTAGCGCCTGCGCTCACCGACGGTCACTGGCCCCAGGCTCTGCCGGTCGGGAATTTCGAGTGTGGGTTCGTTTTCGACGTAGCGTCGCACGGCCGCCGGCGGTTCGTCGTCGACGCCGACCTCGATTTCGCTTCCCTCGAGATCCAGTTCGCCCGCGGGCGGACGGTCGACCGGCACCTCGCCGGTTCCGTCGTCGACGAGCAACGACTCGGTCCACTCGTCCGCGAAGATCGTGTTCCAGGACCCATCCTGGCGCTCCTCGACCTCGACGCTGACGGCCAGCGCTTCGGTCGCCGAGAATGGCGACTCCATCGCGGTCGCGTCGTCGGCGGGACGAACGGTTCCCTTCACCTCGACCGGTCCGGGTGTGAGATCCCGGATCGCCGTCGTCTCGGTCTCGGCGATCACCCCGCCCTCGGCGCGCTCACCGTACCCGTGGTACATCGTGATGCCACCGGCGACGACGAAGACCAGCCCGAAAACCGAGACGATCGCGTTCTCTAACATGCTCACCTCTCGAAACCGGAGCCGGAAGAACCCGGTGGTGTAATCTCGCTAGTAGGTTCTCCCGTCGTGTTCGCTTCTACTTGCGGGCAGAAAGGGTGTCGTCCTGTCGCGACCCGTGCGTCGAGATCGATGGGGCGACCTCGCGTGCGACAGCCGTATCTGGAGGCTGAACCGGCGCTTCCGCTTCGACGAGCTAGCCGAGACGGCGCTTCCCCGTCAGGAGCCGTCGGCGACGAGGGAGACGATCGTTGGGATCGCGTCCGCATCCGCCGCCGCGCTACGGTATCGCAGTGCTGCCCGATCGAGTTCGGTCTGCCATTCCGCCGTCTCGTACGATCTGACGTTCTCTTGCAGGTGATCGAGCGACGAATCGGCCAGCTCGACGTTCTGAATCGTCCGTCGCAGCAAATGGGCACCGAGGGGATCGGTGCCGACTGCGTCGGCGGTCGTCGAGAGGCGATCGCTCGCGGATCGCTTTTCGGCCACGAGTTCTCCAACGTCGTCGAGTAGTCCGATGTCGGCGTCACCGAGCTCTCCCCAGCCGGGAACGTCGTCGAACTCGGCGAGCGTTTCGGCGACTGTCGCCCACTCGGCCTGGATGGACACCGCCAATGCGAGTCGTCCGTCGCTCTTGGCGTCGTCTGGTTCGTACCGGTGATCCATTTGAGCCGCTCTCCATCGGCCGGAGGCCCAGGTATTCATGCCGTGTTCGTCCTCCCACTGGACGCCATCGGTCGCCGATTCGATGCGCTCGGCGAGTCGGTCGTTGCACGCTTCGAGGGCCTCGGTCCGGTCGACAGTGTCGTCGGTCGCGAGCACTTCCTGGAACCACTCGGCGTCGTGCAGTGCGACCCGTCCGGTCGCGACACGCTCCCAGGCCATCGCCGAATTGGAGCGGTCGCCCGCCATATACTCTGGTGCGTTGGTGTACCGTGACTCCGCGCTGTGGGTGAGCGATTCTGCGTGGCTGGCCTGGACGACGGTGCGAGTGAGCGACTCGCCGACGTACGACGTATCGAACGCGTCGAGCTCCTCACCGAGGGTTTTGTGGGCATCACGCAGTTCGTCGCTTCCAAGCCCCTCCGCTGGTTCGAGGTGGTTCCCACGGGCCATGGCACTCGAGGCGACCGCGAGTCTGTACGCTGTGAGGGCCTCGTGGCGATCGGCACTGGCTTCGATCTCGTCGGGAGCGTTTCCCGCGAGATCCTCGTTCGCGTTTTCGAGGTGTTCCGCCTCTGCTTCCATCTCCGGGAGTTTGCGCTCCGTCGTTTCCACGTGCTCGCGGGCCCACGAGTAGGCGGCGTCGAGGTGGGCGTCGGTCACCGTCACCGGATTCGCCACGGTCGGGACCGTGACCTTGAGCGTCGTCTCGATCGCGTCGACATCGTCCCGCCGTCGGAGCCACCGGCGGTTCCAGTAGGCGATGCCGGCGCCGCCGAGCCCGACGCCACCCGCTACTTTGAGGACGGTCCGCCTGCTGGGACGCATGTATTAGTGGCGTTTCACGAAGACAGTAAATCTTGTCACTGACGACGGTTGCGCATATCGAGTATCGCCAGGCCGCCGAACCCGACGGCCATCGTGAGCGCGAGACACAGCACCGTGATGCCGTACTCGCCCAGCCCGGTGGCACCGGCAGCCGCGGCAAGCCGGTATCCGAGCAGCACTCCCAGTATGGCCAGTACCGCCCCACCGAGAGGGACGTACCACGGATTGTTCCACTCCGTGTTGTCGAACCGGGTCAGTCGGCTCTTCATTCCTCCTTTCATATCTTGGTGTATGGGGGAATTGCATTAAAATCCAGGTAGGGACGGTCGAGTGGGGTATGGTTCACCCGTCAGTTCGTCCGGTGGCCCTCGGTGTGATGGCAGGACCGAGGCTATCTGCCGGTTTCGTCGCCGTTCACTCGGCTTCGTCGGGTATCGAGACCATTGTGATTCGTCAGGGGTCGTACGAACAGCTGTCGCCGCACCCCTCCGTGCATTCGCACCCGCCCTCGCCGTTCTCGTCGCAGCAACTCCACTGTTGGCACGTGATAAGGGCCCCAGCAAGTCCGACGGTGCCGACCAGTGTTGCAGGCACCGACCCAAGGAGGGGAACCGTGATCACACCGTTTCCGAGGATGCCAATACTGACGCCAGCGAGAATGCCAGCGAGAACCATCAGGAACCCGCGTTCGCCGAACATGTCTCTGATGTAGGCCACGAGAAGGCCCACAATCGACGATGGATTCGTCTGTGAGTCCATACGCTGACTTCCCGCTACGATTCTAATAAGCGTCAGCGAAGCTCACACTGATGGGGTTAACATACCTGAGTAGGTTAGGGCATAGTTACCCCCATGGGGCTACCGAGCATCGGTATCGTAATAGGTCTGGCACTAAAATCGGGCACCCAAATGAGCCGGAGAATCGAGGAAGACCACTGCGTTGCGTCGTGGTGCGCCGACGACGAGTGGTGTTCCGTGACGTGTACGGCCCACCTCATCGGGCAAAAGTGGCACCCCGTCATCATTCACCGACTCCTCGACCATGGCCCGCTCGGTTTCAACGCGTTGAAGGACGACATCGAGTCGATCTCCAGCACCGTTCTCTCGACCAGTCTCGAAGATTTAGAAGAAAACGGACTGGTGAACCGACGGATCGTGAGCGAGAAACCGTTCCGTGTCGAGTATTCGTTGACCGACCGGGGTTCGTCACTCGAATCCGTTATCACGTCGATGGGCGAGTGGGGAGATAAGCATCTCAGGGAATCGTCCTGTAACTGACACCCTGGTTCTACTCACGGTGCCCGGATAGTTGGCTTTTTACGTTGATTTGTTACCGCTGGTCGTACTATGGTCCTCGACTGTAGTTGCCGATGTGGTCGTTGGACAGGAGATAGATTGCGACCGCTGGCAGCTGACTCCTTGGACTTTTCGGCATCGGTGTCGGATCGCCGCGACGGGGCTAGTCCTGGCGGGCTGGCACCGACGAACTCGGTGCGTAACTCGTCGTCGGCGAGGGCCGATGGCTCGGACTCGGCCGTCTGGTCGCGGAACCGGCCGCGTTGCTCACATGGGGGTGAACACGATCATGTCCCGCCTGCATCGATCGATCCTCGATTTCACAGACCGTCGTACGTGGCGCGCTGCGTCTCCCCCGGCCGTCACCGATCCGCCGAGCCGGTGTCGGAACTGATTTGCTGACCAGAGCTGCTGGATTCAGCGGCGGGGCATCGTTCGGTTTGGCCCGGCCCCGAGACCCACTCGCTCGGCGGGTGTGTGGGCTCAATACTGATTACGCTCGGTTGCGAGTAGGGTGCTATGTTCCCCGAACGTATCGAGACCGAGCGCCTCCAGCTCGACCGGATTTCCCACGACACTGTCGACGTGTTTGCCCTTCACGAGTTCTACAGCGACGGAGCGGACGTCGACGAGATGTTCGAGTACTGGGATTCGTCGCCCCACGAGACGGTAAAAGAGACGCACGACTACGTCGACGAGGCCGAGCGGTCGTGGGACGAGGGAGACGGAGCGAAGTACGTTATTCGTCCGACGGACGGGGAAGACGGCGCGGGCGTCATCGCCGGAACGACGGGATTGTATCCGCACTGGGACAAACGGCTCGCCAACCTCGGAATCATCCTCGGGACGCGATTCTGGGGGCGCGGATACGCCGGTGAACGAGCCGATGCGATCCTCGCCGTCGCGTTCGATCAGCTCGACTTGGAACTCGTCGTCGCCGCGCACATCGATGGTAACGAAAAGTCACGAAAGGCGATCGAAACGTACGTCGACCGGTACGACGGTCGGTACGAGGGCCGACTGCGGAATTGGCTGCCGCTGGCTGACACCGTGGCCGACGTGCACAGATACACCATCTCCCGAGACGAGTACGTCGCGGCGACCGAGCGTTGACCTCCTACGGCTTCAGCAGTGGATAATACCCTCGTAGTTCGGTCTAAACCATCTGAATCGAGGGGGACGCATAGAATCAGGGTGCGTTGGAGGGCTCGGGGTCGACGTCGTCCGGGACCGGGAACTGGTGGAGCTGAAGGGCTTCGACCACGTTTTCGAGCCCGCCGCCTTCGTCTCTCCCTGGCTGGTAACCCCGGCCGATTCGTCGCGAGCGACGAACCAGTTGTCGCTGCGCGTGACGGTGATCGTGTCGCCGTCAACGTCGGGAACGGGTACGCCCATGCCTCTCTCGATGGGAGTGGAGCCGTGGGTCCGTCTGGCGAACGAACTCGCGCTACTCCCTGCTGGGAGCTGAGTCACCTCCCTCCCGATAAAACGATGATTCTTTTACCCTTTCCGTCTTATTCTCCCACATGTTCTCGCGCGACACGAAAGAAACCGCGTTCCTCGTCGCCGTCGCTGTGCTGAGCTTTCTCGCAGCCAGTGCCCTCGAAGCCCCCGATGTCGTGGCCTGGGGTCTCCTCATCGGTATCGGTGGCGTGGGCCCGCTCGTCCGCGACGAGTGGCGCCGGCGGCAGGACACGTGACGAGTCGATCTCTCGATGCGCACACCGGTTGTTCCGTGACCGGCCACGCAACTATCAAGCCAAACGGGGTGCAACAGACCCAACGATGCTGAGCGCTCGTCTCTGGTATGCGTCGATCGCCGTCTGTGGTGCCATTCTTGGAGGAATGGGGCTCTCCAGCGTCGTCTCCGGACGGATCGCGCTCGTCCCGGTTTCCCTCTCGATTGGCGGGGTCGGAATGATTGCAGGAGTGATCTACGACGTGTTCATCTCGTCTTCCTCCCTCGATACTATGCCGGATACGCGGGCCGTCTGGATTACGATCGTGATGGCCGCCATCGGTGGTCTCGCTGGGATTTGGGCTCTGGTGGGGTAGTCCCGAACTCTCCATCAACCGGGTCCACTTTCACGAACCGCTTTGCAGAATCCCCCAGTTCTGAGAAACCCGTAGAACACGCTAGGTATGGCGTCGTCTGCGGTCAGTACAGGCAACTCGCGTGCCAGTAGATCTTCTGGGTTTATCTCACTGCAATCCCAGAGACAGCACGTGTCTGACGAGGAAGACGGTCAACTAGATTCGAATAAGATGGCGCTGGGAATAGCGTTCGGACCGCTACTGGGAGTCGCTCTTGGGCTCGCGCTGGGTGATATCGCGATAGGGATTTCGATCGGTATGAGTCTCGGTATCTGTCTCGGGTTGGCGTGGGGCCTCACGTAGTGTACCACCACGCACGAGGACGTGAACAGCCGGTGTACTCGCACGAGTAGTGAGCGCGTTTCTCCGAAGACGGCGCAAGCAGTCGGTTTCCGTGCGTCCGCCCGGGAACAAGTCTAATACTTTCTTCTACCCAACCGGTAATTATATTGCACTTCACGTTGACGTACTGAACGGAAGCCACGCGCTCCAACGAGTGTACGGGGACAGCCGCTTGCGGAAATGTCCCGGGTGGAACCAGCACCCGAGACGTGGCTTCCAAATCCCGATGAGAGATTTGTCCACCATGATACGAAACCCACCATCGAGACAAAAAGGTCTCGCACAGCAGCGGTACAGTCAGCCGAAGCGCTACCCCGAATTCGTCTGGGATTCTAAATTGATCGAGGATCTCGTCCTACGATTCGGCAATTTGAAGGTGAACTGAGATGGGTCGCTACGACTTCGACGAGCCGCGGCCGGACGACCCGTGCCCACGATGCGGGCAGGACCTGGCGACGACGTACTCGGCGTCCGTTCGGGCGGTCCACGAGGGGCCGCTGTCGGAGCGGTACGCGGATGCGGAGAGACGGCTGTGCGTGGACTGCATCGCGGCGATCGGGTTACTGGAGTTCGATACGGGGCGGGTGTCCAGGGGTGATCCGGAGTCGGTTTGAGGGGCACCAGCCGCTTGGTGCTGTTGAAATCCGCCGTAAGTGCGAGTTTTTGACTCAGGTGCGGTCAATACAGGGTATGTAGAGAACAAGGCAGTCGAGTGAGAACGGAGGTCAGGAATTGTGCAATGGTTCTTCACAAAAGCGACAGGTATCCCTGTTTGTTTCCTCTATTGCACGGCAATTGGGACACTTGCTGAGGCCTTCTGACCGTATTGTCGATCGCGTTGTCGTATGACTTTCCACACCTGCTTTGTCCCGTCCGATATTAAAGTAGAGCAATAGCCCAACAATTCCCCCAAACAACACCGTAAGACTCCACAGCAAAGCACTGTGAGAGCTGTAGGTTGTTGCATCGTACCAGATCCAGATGCTCACACATAGCCACGTAAATGCCAAGAGGATCAAGAGTGACACGAATGTAGTTCAATAGTAATTAGGCTACAATAAATCTGTTGTGGAAGCTTAGTACTTTATCGGGGGTTTCATGAATACATTGGTAAACACGGTCTATAGTCGGTAGGGGCTTCAATGCTCTGTTCGCACGTGTAGTGTGCAGTAGATTCACCGGACCTGCTCTCTAAGCTACTCTCTTTCAGTCTGTTATGGCGGGGCCACTCCGCGGATTCTCAAGCTGGAACTCGAGCTCCGTCAGCCGACACTCGTGGGCGAGCAGCATCGAAATCAGGTGCGTCGTCATCGGATCGGGGTGGTTCTGCATGCCGCCAGCGTCGGCGAAGTTTCGAACCTGATCGATGAGTTGCTGGAACTGGTCCTGGTGCTGCCTGCGGAGTGCCCGGTGATACGTCGACCACTCGGTTTCGAACGCGCGGACCGTGTTTCGGTAGGTGGGATTGGTCTTTCCCATACTCCCTGTCACCGCCAGGAACCGGATAAGTGACGGAGTACTGTTTCGGAAATTCCGATTCTAGGTCGGATGTTCCTCGGAAAGTTAGATAACTTGGGTATTGGATACGGAATATAAAGTCATCACGGCCGACTCGTTCGTGTCGGACGGGCTCTGTTGAAACCCGCTTGGGTCGCTACCAGTGTGCTGAAAGCGTGTTTAGTACCTCGTGCATAGTTATCGAGAACCGCGTAGGCGTAGATACACCCCACTGAAGAGGAAGATCGTTGCCACCAGCAATAGCCCTCCGCTCAGCACGTTTCTCAGAACCCCGGAAACCCCGGGACTTTCCACAATTCCGAAGGTGCCCTGAAATACTACTGACTGAATTACCAAAGCCAGCCCTCCAATCGATAGCAACAGCCGTAAATTTCTCTCATTTTGGTCGGCGCTCATACTTCCAAAATAGATAGTAAGATGATAAAATCTTTTGTAGTATCTCTCTGTTCGGTTGGCCTCCTGTATTGACCGCTGGCTGGTCAGCAGACATCTTTCTCTACGGGTTTCACCAGCGTCATCGAACCGAATATTTTGAACGTATCGCTCAGCAGCCTTGCGCACTGATCGGGAGAATACGATTGTGCTGGCGCGGCCAGACACCAATAGTGGTGCACACCGCTTCCTCACGTCGACCGACCGATCGGTCTCCTACTCACCGGTGTAGGTGAACAGGTCCTCGATCGAGCACTCGAAGTGTTCGGCAAGTTTGAACGCGAGTTCGAGCGACGGATCGTACCGTTCGGCTTCGATCGCGTTGATGGTCTGGCGGGTGACGCCGACTTCCGTCGCGAGGGCTTCCTGTGTCAGATCGTGCTTCGCGCGGTAGACCTTCAGTTCGTTTTCCATGAGTCACTCCACGTACCGGTAGTAGACGAAGTACGACCCGTAGGCGAACAGGCCGACCCAGACGTAGATCGTGCTGGCGTGCTCCGACGGCAAGACGGAAAACCCCATGTCGACGACGATGACGGACAGCAGGATCCAGAACGCGTTGAGTCCAACCTTTCCGTACAGTTTTTCGGTTCGCTCGTCACCCAGGGCGCGCCGGTCGCGACCCGCGGAGATGGCCCGATAGCCGAAGAACGTGAGGATCCCGAACGGAACGAGCGCACCGAGGTAGCTGATCGGCGACGCGTCGGTGTACCAGAGCGCACCGGCGGTTCCGAGTAAGATCAGTACCGCCCCGGCGAGCATCAGGTAGCCCATCTGCGTCTGCCGCTTGATGTTGTGCGGAACGTCGCTCATGCGACCACCTTCGCTCGGAACCGTGCGTCGCCATCCTGCCCGTCGATTCTCTCGGGGATGTCTGTGATCACCGACATTGTGGAAAGGATGTTTTCCATAATGGGGAACGAACCTTCCATCAACTTAAGACTTGCCTGCGGCCGATACGGTCGGCACAGTCGAGCCCCGTCTCACGGCGAAGGTACCCGCTTTCGCGCGCCTTTTCCGGCGGGGGTGGCTCCCTCGACGTAGAATCGAGACCGTGAGCGACGACGGACCTCCAACTGAACGAATCGCAATCACCGACGGATCACGGACCGCCGACGCGACCGATGTCGACCACTCGGCCGACGATTCTGCCCGAGCCGATACGACCGGGGCCGGCGACGTGCTCGCCGATGAGCGCCCGGCCCACGACGTGCCGACGGCCGACGAGGCAGTCCCGGCCGACGAGCGTGACGCGCTCCTCTCGATCGCCCACGGCGCGGTCGTGACCGGCGGCGGGGTGTCGGTCAAGCGCGGCCTCTCCATCTGGATCGAGGCCATTCTCACGCGCGGGCTGGGACCGGAACTCTACGGCGTCTACGCGTTCGGCTGGCGCCTCACCACGATGGCGCTCCGCTTTGCGAATCTGGGCGCCGACATGACGCTCCTGCGGGATCTGCCGGCGTTCGCGGACGAACCGGAGCGCCAGCGCCGCTCGCTGGGGCTGGCGTACCTGTCGACGCTCGTCACGTCGCTCCTCATCGCCGCACTGCTCTTCCTCGCCGCGGAGCCGATCAACGCGGCGACGATCGACCAGCCGGCGTTTCCCGAGGCGATCCGCCTCTTCGGCGTCTTACTGGTCCTCCTCGCGATGGTGCGGATGCACGCCACGGCGCTCAAGGCGGCGAAGTCGGCCAACGGCGAGGTACTCCTCAACCGGATCCTCCGCCCGGCCGTCCGGCTGGTCGCGGCGGCCGCGGCGGTGGGCCTCGGCTACTCCGTGGTCGGCGTCGTCGGAGCGCTCGTCGTCACCGTCGGGGCCCTCGCAGTGGTGGCCTACCCCGTCACGATCGGGACGATCGGTGTCCGACCGACGGTTCGCGGCCTGCGCTCGGAGGCCCGGCACTTCTTCGATCACGCGGTCCCGAGCGCGCTCTCCGGCGTCGGGCGGCTGATCCGCACGCGCGTCGACGTGATCCTGATCGGCGTGTTACTCACCGCGACGGCCGCGGGGATCTACAACGTCGTCCTCGTACTCGTCGGCCTCGCGGCGATCCCGCTGATCGCGTTCAACCAGTTGATGCCGCCCGTCGCGTCGGACCTCTACGCTCGCGGTCGGGTGGCGACGCTGAACGACGTCTACACCACAGTGACGCGGCTCATCGTCACTGCGACGGTGCCGCTGATCGCCGTCCTCGCCGTCTTCGGCGGGGACCTACTCGCGATCTTCGGCCCGCAATACACCCGTGGCTACGAGATCCTTCTCGTCTTCCTCGTCGGCCGGTTCGTCGGCAACGCCGTCGGGGCGACGGGGATCCTCCTCTCGATGACGAACAACCACTACCCGAAGATGTGGCTGGAGTGGCTCCTGGCCGTCATGAACCTCACGCTCACGACGCTGTTCGTTCTCCAGTTCGGCCTGATCGGTGCGGCCCTGGGGACCAGCGTCGCCATCGGCGTGCAGAACTTCTTGCAGGTGCTCCTACTCCGGCGGTTCGAGGGCCTGTGGCCGTTCGACGCGACCTTCCTCGCCCCGCTCGGCGCCGGGGTCGCGATGGCCGGCGTCATGATCGGCGTTCGTTCGGCCCTCGACGGCTGGATCGCGGTCGGGTTGGGCACGCTAGTCGGACTCGTCACCTTCGGCGGCGTCATCGCGCTGTTCGGTTCGAACCCGCGTGATCGGCTCGTCGTCGGTGAACTCGCCAGCCACTATCGCCGGACGGTGAGCGCCGCGATCGCTGCCGTTCGGTGAGCGCGCACTCGGCCTTCGCTCCGCGTCGTGTCCATGCGCTGTGCGGACCTCGCTGTCGGGTAGCCGGCGATTCACACGGTGAACTCGACGTCGGCCATCGCGAGGAACGCGGTTTCGTACCCTTCGTGGCGGGCGACCTGCGGGGGTGTGTCGATCGACAGCGTGACGGTGTCGCCCGCCTCGACACCCTCGATCGCGGTCCCGTAGTGGAACGCGAGGTCGGGGTCGAGTGTCGCCCGGAGCGACTCGTCGGCGACGACCGGCTCTTCGTTGCGCGTGATCGTCGCTGACACCGCCATGAAGGGGAGCGGAAAGTGGTTGTAGGGCGTCCGCGGCGAGACGGCGAGGTACCTTCCGGCTGTCCCGTCGGCGCCGAGCCGATCGCCGTCGTCGACGACCGTCGCGACGAACCTGGCGTCGCCGCTCGTCGCGTCGCCGAGAACGGTCCCGGGAAGCCGCTTCTTCGGGGGGACCGTCGAGGCCGGTCCGTCCATCGTCGCCGGGGGCGCCACCCCTTTCTGGCCCTGCTCGTCCGGATACTCGCGGACGGTGACGCCGTCGCGCGCGTCACGAGTGTAGTCGAACGTGATCGCGGCGGTGGCTGGTTCGTCGAACTGGTCGGCGAAGTCGCCAGTCCGTCGGACCGTGAGGGGGTCCAGCCGGACAGTGGCCGTGTACGTCCCGTCGTCGGGAAACGGCACGTTGTCGCCGAAGTGGGCGCCCATGGTCTGGCTGAGCATCGGCCAGAGCGCCCGCTGGTCGACGACGTCCCCGTCTCGTGTGAGTTCGATCGTGGGACTCCCGACCGGCACGACGACCCTGGTTACTGGATCCCAGACGGTCAGCATGAGGTGGGCCGAACCCGGGTCTTGCACGTACACTCGCTCCGCCTCGTCGCCGCTGACGGTCCAGAACCGGTGTGGGTAACTGTACGAGAGGGCGACTGCGTAGGGCCCGGCCCGGGCCATTCCGGCCATCTCCATCCCCTCCGTGTGCGTCGGGACGTACACCGCGTCCGGCCGATCGTCGACGACCGGTGGCTCGCGTGGGCGGTCTTCCGACTGAAACAGCGACGTCACCGACTCTGCACACCCCGCTGTCAGCACACTCGCGAACGCAGCGCCCGCCCCGACGAACTCCCGTCGCTCCATCGGCGGTACTTCCCGACCAGTCAGCATACGAATTGTGATTCGAACGTGTCGTGGGTGGCGCCTCGGCTGTCGATCACCGCCGC
Source organism: Halovivax asiaticus JCM 14624 (assembly GCF_000337515.1). Classification (GTDB taxonomy): domain Archaea; phylum Halobacteriota; class Halobacteria; order Halobacteriales; family Natrialbaceae; genus Halovivax; species Halovivax asiaticus. Next base: position 2,713 of record NZ_AOIQ01000013.1, on the reverse strand, counting down.
GAATCGAGTCGGTCTCCAACCGCCGCGAACCGAGCCGGTCCACACCGGTTCCGCCCGCCCGCCATCCGCCAATTTTACGTTCGCCAGCCGCCAACGAGGAGCTAGAACTGGTCGACGGGACGGCACCGCGAGGCGATCGCCGCGCCGAGCCGTTCCCGAACGACTACCCCAGGAACCACGTCCGATGGTCTCTCCCTCACACGACTCCCTCTCGCGTCGCGACTTCGCCAGAGCCGCCGTCGCCATCGGTGGGTCTGCGGCACTCTCGGCCTGCCTCGAACGCGAATCGCAGGTCGACGTACCGCAGGGACCCGACGACCTCTCGGGGCTCCCCTCGCGTCAACACGCGTGGAACGAGCGACTCGCGACGGACGAGTACGGGAACCACCTCCCACCGCGCCACCGTGTGCTTCTCCTGCTCGACTACGCGGACGACGGCGAGCCGACCGCAGCCGATCGAGAGACGGTCGAGGACGCGTTCCGCACCCTGGAACGCGCGTACGAGCGGAGTCACGACGGCCTCCTCTTTACGGTGAGTTACGCCCCGTCGTACTTCGATCGATTCGACGCGTCGGTACCCGATTCGGTCGACCTGCGAGAACCCGAGGCGCTCGCCCCCTTCGAGGACCCGGCGCTCGACCGCCCGGACGCGGTCGTCCATCTGGCCAGCGATCACGGCTCCGTCGTCCTAGCGGCCGAGGAAGCGTTGCGCGGTGAACTGGACGAACTCAACGGCGTCGCAGTCGAGGCGACGCTCGATGGCGTCTTCGAGCGAGTGGATCGACGAACGGGCTTCGTCGGCGAGGGCCTCCCCGCCGAGAACCAGGACGTGTCGGACGTTCCCGACTCCGACCCGGTGCCCGAAGAGTCGCCGATGTACATGGGCTTCAAGTCCGGCTTCGAGAAGAACCAGGCCAGCGAGGATCGCGTGACGATCCGGGAGGGCCCCTTCGCCGGCGGGACGACCCAGCAACTCTCGCTCCTCCGCCTGAATCTCCACCAGTGGTACGAACAGGACACCCGCGACCAGCGAGTCTCGAAGATGTTCTGTCCCGCCCACGCCGCCGACGACCGCGTCGAGGGCGCCGGCCACAATCTCGGCGCGTCGAGCGGACTCGGGAACTGCCCCGCCCACGCCGGGGACGACGCCCGGGAGCACGGCACGGTCGGTCACTCACAGAAGGCGGCCCGGGCGCGTGAGGACGATTCGCCGCTGCTCCTCCGGCGCGATTTCGACTCGACCGACGACGATCGGGCCACTCTCCACTTTCTCTCACTGCAGCGGCGGATCGGTGACTTCGTCGACACCCGGACGGCCATGAACGGTACCGATATCGCGGAGACGTCGGCGGTCGGCCAGCGGTTGAACAACGGCATCCTGCAGTACGTGACCGTCGAACGACGGGGCAACTTCCTGCTCCCGCCGCGGGAGGTGCGCGCCCTGCCGACACCGACTGCCGACTCGAACTGATCGCCGTTCGGTCGGGAGCCGTGCCAGGAGTCCGTTTCGTTCGTCGGGCGCTCGCTCGGGCGAGCAGGATCTACTCGACGGGCGAGTCGACGACGCCGAGCTGTTCCAGTAGTCCGAGCGAGTCCGGGTTGACCCACCGTTCGACGATCTTCCCCTCCTCGATGCGAGTGAATACCATATTCTGCACGTCGAACGTCTCACCGGTCGGGTCGATCCCCATGAAGTCTCCCTGGTGGGTTCCGCGAAGCCGGACCCGCATCGCGACGGTGTCCCCTTCGGCGACGATCTCTTCGACGGTGGCTTCGAGGTCGGGAAACGCCTCGAGGAACGTTCGCATCTGTTCTTTGTCTTCTTCCGGTCCGTGCGATTCGACGCCGAACGGCCCGTGCTCGACGAAGTCGTCCGCGTGGAGCTCGTCGATGCGGTCGAGATCCCGTTCCGTGGCGACTTCCTCGGGGTATCGGCGGGCGATTCGCTTGTTTTCCGCTGTATCTGTTGCTGATGCCATAATTAGTCCTCCGTATGCGCCGACCCGATACGGCCTCCAGTCTGTCGTTTCCGCGAGACCGTCCCGCATCGTGGGCGCAGGGTCAACGCACGTCGCCGAGCACGGTAAAACGTTACCCGGGCGCCGCATGCTTCGGGGGCGGCCGGGAGCGCCACGGCGAATGGCGGATGGACTTCCCGTGTGGGTGGAATTCGCCCGGGGCCCTCCGTTTCGACACTCGGGCCGGTGTTACTGAACGGAGTACCCGCCGTCCACCGTGAGCGGTTGACCGGTGACGTACGAGGCGTCGTCCGAGCACAGCCAGACGACTGCCGCAGCGATCTCTTCGGGTTCGCCGAGTCTGTCTGCCGGGATCGCGGCGATCGTCTGCTCCATCGAGTCCGGGTCCTCTTCGCTCGAGCGCTGGACCATCGGGGTGTCGATCACGCCCGGCAGGACCGCGTTCACCCGGAGCCCGTCGGCGCTGAACTCGACGGCCGCCGACCGCGTCAGTCCGACGACGCCGTGTTTGCTGGCGACGTACGGACTCAGATTCGGAAAGCCAAGGATACCGGCGATAGAGGCCGTGTTCACGATGGCGCCGCCACCGTCTTCGAGCATGACCGGTATCTCCTCGCGCATCGCGTAGAAGACCCCACCCAGGTTGATCCCGAGCACGCGCTCCCAGTTTTCGTTCCCCTGATCGGGGAAGCCGACCTGTTCGCCCTCTATCCCCTGTCTCTTATACACATCTC
>NZ_AOIQ01000012.1 GCF_000337515.1 Halovivax asiaticus JCM 14624 | reverse complement strand
GACGACGACGTTCGCGCCCGCCGTCGCGAACCGCTTCGCCGTCGCGCGACCGATTCCGGACGACGCGCCGGAGATCAGCGCGACGCCGTCTTCGATTCCGTTCATACGTCGTCACCTCGCGGTCGGCCGATCGGCGATGGCTTCTCGACGACGGAGTTTCCGGCTCCATCCGGTCCGGTGGGGGTCGTTGGTGTCATTGCACGGACCGCTACCACGACCACTCACTTATAGGGGATCTGCGTTGCACGCGAGGACTGGACGCCGTCACGATGGACGAGGAACTGGACGACCGACGAAGTGCCGCGAATCTGCCGACGAAATGGGGCTGTCTCTATCTACTGGGCGTGATACTGTCGCTGTCGTCCATCCTCACCTACGCGACGTCGTTCAACGCTGCCATGTCCTCGTCGGTCAGCTCGACCTGCGACGCGGCCACGTTCGACGTCAGGTGGTCCGCACTCGACGTGCCCGGGATCGGGAGCGTCACGTCCGAGTACGCGAGCAGCCAGGCGAGGGCGATCTGGCGGGGTGTCGCGTCGTGGCGCTCGGCTACGTCCTGCAACACGCCGGCGACACCGTCCTCGTCGACGGTGTACAGCGGGCCGTACGGGATGAACCCGACGTCGTGGTCCTCGCAGGCCTGCAAGACGGCTTCGTGCTCTCGATCACCGACGCTGTACTGGTTCTGGACCGTCGCGATATCGACGATGTCCATCGCGGTCTCGAGCTGTTCGACGGTGACGTTCGAGAGGCCGACGTGGGCGATCTGGCCGGCGTCTTTCATCTCGGCGAAGGCGTGGACCGACTCGGTGAAGTCGACGTCCGGATCGGGCGTGTGGAGCTGGTAGAGGTCGAGCTGGTCGGTCCGAAGCCGGTCGAGGCTGCACAGTACCTGGTTCTTCAGGTAGTCCGGATCGCCGTGGGGCAGCCAGTCGCCATCGCGATTGCGGAGCGTCCCGGCCTTCGTCGCGACGGCGATGTCGGAATCGGGGCCGTCGCCATCGTCCTCGCGATCATCTCCGCCTGCGAGCACTTCCCCCAGCAGTCGCTCGCTGACGCCGGGTCCGTAGGAGTCGGCGGTGTCGATGAGATCGACGCCGAGGTCGACGGCGCGACGGACGACGTCCTTCGCTTCCGCCTCGTCGGCTGGCGAGCCGATGATGGCGTCGCCGGTGAGGCGCATCGCGCCGAAGCCGAGCCGACTGACTGTCAGGTCGCCGCCGATGTCGAACGTGTCGCTCTCGTTGGTGGGCGCAGAAGCCATGTCACCCCGTAGGCGTACCAGTCACAAAGGCGTGTGGACCGGGGCAGGCGCATCGGGGTGCGGTCGCAAGCTGACCCGGAGGGCGTGATGTGCCGTGTGCGACCGCATGCGACCGCGTGACGGCTGGTCGAGTCGCCACACCGCGTGACAGCTAGTCGTCGACGGGACCGGGATCGTCGGTCGCGCTGACGAGCCAGGTGAAGCTCCCGGTCGAATCGACGCGTCCGGTGAGGGTGTTGTATCCCCCGTCCGGTGCAGGATTGTAGACGGCTCGTGCGGTATCGTCGGGCGGAGTCCCGTCGAGTGTGAATTCGACGAGATAGTACGCCGGTTCGGTGAAGATCTCATCGAACGTCTGCGTCTCGCCGGGGGCGACCGACGACGCGGCCGTCATCCGTCGTTGCTGGTGGGGAACCGCCGTCTCGCCGGTGACGTCGTGACCATCTGCCGTCGTCTCGACGTCGGTCCCCACGTCGCCGATCGAGAATCCGATGGTGTGAGGCAGGGCGTCTCGATTCTCGAACTGGAGGGTGCCGGCGGGAAGGTCCCCGGTGCTGTCGCCGGGACGCAATTGTGAACACCCGCCGATACCCACGGTCCAGAGCACGCCGATCGATGCGAGTACCGTCCGCCGATCCATTGGAGAAATTTTGCCGAGAGGGGATCATGTATATTGCGTCTTTTGTGTCTGCTACCGGCTTCGGAGGATCGACGCTGGGACCAGCGACGGGACGAAATGGATCACGCTCGAGGCTACCAGGCCGTTCCACCACAGTTTCGGGTCCGTTTCGCCGACTGTCCGGGGCACCCATCCAGACCGTCGGCCACTCAGTGACCAGTTCGATCGTGACCGCTCGCGTTCTCCCTGGTCTCACACTCGTGAATTGCGTGCTGGGTGACCGCAATCCGGGCCTTCTTGAGGCGCGCTCGCCACCACCCGCCATGTACCAGGTCGGAATCGTCGGCTGCGGCGTCATCGGGTCGCGCCTTGCGGCGGCGTTCGACGAGCACGAACGGACCGAGATTCGGGTCGTCTGCGACCGGGTCGCCCGGAAGGCCGAGTCGATGGCGGACGAGTACGACTGCGAGGCAGTGACGGACGTCGACGAGCTCGTCGCGATCGACGCGGTCGACGTCGTCTACGTCGGCGTGCCGCCGAAACATCACGCGGCCGTCGTCCGGGCCGCGCTCGACGCGGACACGCACGTCGTCTGCGAAAAGCCCATCGCAGAAACCGCGACCGTCGGCCGCGAACTGACCGAACTCGTCCGCGAGAGCGACCGCACGACGGCGATCAACCTCCCGTTTCGCTACACGCCGGGGTTCGTCGACATGCGCGAGCGGATCGCGGCCGGCGAGATCGGCTCGCCAAAGCGTGTGTCCCTTCGCTTTCGCTTCCCGCAGTGGCCACGGGAGTGGCAGGACGTCGACTGGCTCGCCGGCCGGGAGCAGGGCGGGCCGCTCCGGGAGGTCGGGAGCCACTTCGTGTTCGCCACGCAGGAACTCTTCGGCACCATCGGCGACGTGACGGCCGACGTTCGGTACACGGGGCCGGAGACGTACGAGGAGTCCATCGTCGGGACGTTCCGGGCCGGCGGTGACGTCGTGGGCGTCGGCGGTGACGTTGGGAGTGTCGGCGGTAACGTCGCGGGTGCCCGCGGTGGCGAGCCGGGGCGCGAAGAGGCCGCCGGCGTCGAGAGCGACGCCGAACCGACCGGCGCCGTCGCCGTCGACGAGCCCGTCCACGGGACGATCGATCTCCTCTGTGACTGCGCGGGGAGCGAGGTGAACGCCATCACCGTCGAGGGAACCGAGGGCTCGCTGTCGCTGCAGGCGTGGCGCCGCCTGGTCGCCGATCCCGGCGAGGAGACCGAGCGCGTGCTCACCGAGGACCCGGGTGAGACGACGCTCACGCTGGTCGACGAGTTCGTGACTGCACTCGATGGTGGCGACGGCGACCTCGTCTCCGTCGCCGAGGCGACCCGTGTACAGGCGGTCGTCGACGCCGTCCTCGGTATCGACGCCGACTGACTTCTGGCCGCAGAATCGGTACTCGATCTCGGTCGGCGCCGAACGCATGCCGACACCTCGCACTCGCCCCGTTACGACGCGTCGAATTCGTCTTGTTACGACACGTCGCAACCGTCCTGGTACGACGAGTCACACCCCCGTTACGACTCGTCGTACTCGCCCGGTCCCGTCTCGTCTTCGTCGACGAAGCCGCGGAACGGACAGACGTACTCGTCGCGGATGAGCTGTTCGTCGACGACGGTGAGCCCGAGCGCATCGAGCTCCTTGCTGATCCGGTTTAAGTCGTCGTGGTCTTTCCCGATGGCGTTGACGTAGACGTTGCGTTCGCCGGTCATGATGTCGCGGACCGCCGTCACGCCCCGGATCTTCCGGGCCTGCTTCGCGAGTTCGTCGCGTTCCGGCACCGGTGCGGTACAGATGATTTTGGTGTAAAGTGGGTAGCCCGCGAGATCGTAGTCGATGTCGATGTGGTAGCCGCGGATGATCCCGCTCTCCTCTAGCTTGTTGAGACGGGTACGGACGGTGCTCGACGACAGGCCGAGTTCCGCCGCGATGTCTGTCGAGGACGTCCCTCGAGCGTCCTGCTGGAGCTGGTAGAGAATGCGCTTGTCCACGGCGTCCAGTTCGCCATCCTTCATCGATGCTCGATTCTGGCTCGTGGGTGTTTATACTCTCGGTCCGAACGGAGGATCGCCACGTCTGAGAGCCGACACCCTTCCGACTGATGACGGATCCCCTCATTTCTACCCTCTCTATTGACGGGGCGTCAAATATTCCGCTCCATTTATTAGTATCCGTCACCAACTGCCGCTGATTCCTGCCGTGAGACCGCACCCGACGACGGACGAAACGAGCGCCGAGCAGCTGAACGCAGCGACCGCTCGAACAGCGACGGTCGCGGTGGTCGCATGAAGGAACTCGAACGCGACCTCGGCCTCCCGTCGGTGCTGGCGATCAGCATCGGCGCGATGATCGGCAGCGGCATCTTCATCCTGCCGGCACTCGCCCTCGAAACGGCGGGGCCGGCGGTCATCCTCGCCTACGCGCTCTCGGGCGTGCTCGTCGTACCGGCCGCCCTCTCGAAGTCCGAGATGGCGACCGCGATGCCCGAAGCCGGCGGCACCTACATCTACATCGAGCGCGGGATGGGGCCGCTGCTCGGAACGATCGCCGGCGTCGGAACGTGGTTTTCCCTGACGTTCAAGGGCGCGCTCGCACTCGTCGGCGGCGTTCCGTACCTGCTCTTGTACCTCGACCTGCCGATGAAACTGGTCGCGCTGGCGCTCGCGTCGGTGTTGATCCTGATCAACCTCCTCGGGGCGAAGCAGACGGGTCGGCTCCAGGTGGTGATCGTCGTCGTTATGCTGGCCGCCCTGGGCTGGTTCGCCGCGTTTAGTGCGCCCAGCGTCCAGTCGGCCAATTACGCGAACTTCTTCGACGACGGGATCGGCGGGATTCTGGCGGCGACCGGGCTGGTGTTCGTCTCCTACGCGGGCGTCACGAAGGTCGCAAGCGTCGCCGAGGAGGTCGAGAATCCGGGTCGGAACATTCCGCTCGGCATCCTCGGCTCGCTCGTGTTCACCACGATCCTCTACGTCGTCATCGTGGCGGTCCTGGTCGGCGTGACGGATCCGGGAAGCGTCGCCGGATCCCTGACACCTGTCGCCGTCGCGGCGAAGGAGACGCTCGGGAGAGTCGGCGAAATCGTCGTCGTCATCGCGGCCATGCTCGCGCTCGTCTCGACGGCGAACGCGGGCATTCTTTCGTCGTCGCGGTACCCGTTCGCCATGAGCCGCGACCAGCTCGCGCCACCGACGTTCTCGTCGGTGAGCGACCGGTTCGGGACGCCCGTCCCGGCGATCACGCTCACCGGCGCGGTGCTATTAGTCCTCATCGCGGTCGTCCCCCTCCAGAACATCGCGAAACTCGCGAGCGCGTTCCAGATCCTCGTGTTCGCGCTGATCAACGTGGCCGTGATCGCGTTCCGCGAGGGCGAGGGGGCATACGATCCCGAGTTCCGGTCGCCGCTGTATCCGTGGGTACAGGTCTTCGGCGCCGTTTCGGGACTCGTCCTCCTCACCCAGATGGGCCGGGACGCCTTCCTCGGGGCCGTCCTCATCACCGTGGGGAGCGTCGCCTGGTACGCCTACTACGCCCGTTCGCGCGTCGACCGCGAGGGCGCGGCGACGGACGCGGTTCGCCGCCGTGTCGGCCAGGAAGCGCTCACGGAGACCGAATCCGCGGTGAACGAGACGCCGCGGGAAGTCCTCGTCTCGCTCACGAAAGGGCTCGACGCGGACCGGGAACGGTCGCTCGTCGCCATCGCGGCCGACCTCGTTCGCGCGGACGACGGCCGCGTCGTCGTCACGCGATTCGAGGAGGTGCCCGATCAGGTTCCGCTCACCGACGAAGTGACGGTGCAGTCCGCCGCGGACCGCTCGTTCGAGTCACGGATGGACGACCTCTCGACGGACCTGGACGTCGCGATCGAGGCCGACGAGATCGTCAGCCACGATACGAAACACGCGGTCGTCAACGTCGCCGCAGAACGGGGCGTGGACGCGATCGTCGCCGAACACGAGCCCCTGCGGCTTCGCTCCCGGCTCCTCGGCGACCCGGTCGACTGGATCGTTCGACACGCGCCGTGTGACGTCGTGTTGGTCGACAACCTCGGTTACGACGATCCGGAACGTGTCGGCCTCGTCGGCGACCGCGGCCCGTTTCCGCCGCTTGCGGTGACCGTCGCCGAGTCGATCGCCGGCGAAAACCGCGGCGCCGTCTCGCTCTGGCAACCCACCGATCGAGACGGTACGGAACAGTACGAGCGGACGATCGCAGACTATCAGACGGAACTCTCGGAGCTACTCTCCGTGCCGGTCAACCCCGAACCCATCGCCGCCGACGCGCTTCAGTCTGCGAGCCCCGACGTGGTGATCCGTCGCGGCACCGACGACACGCTCGCCTCGCAGGTGTTAGACGACAGTCCGACCGTTCCCCACCCCGGCTGTACGACGATCTCGGTCTATCCGCACGAGTCGCACCGGCCGCGGTTTTTGCGCCGACTGCTCGAACGGCTCACGTTCTGACCGACGGCGGGTCCGGTCGACGCCAGTTTCCGGGCGATGCCCGCCGACGAGTGGACGATCACTCGGCCTCTCCGGCCCGCAGATCGCCGAGCGAGTAGATGATCATGCCGACGATCACGACGTACAGGGCGACGAGCAACAGCGCCGCCGCGCTCGCCTCCGTCGCCGGGAGGTAGTCGTAGAGCCAGTCGGTGCCGAGCCAGACCAGCCAGCCACCGGCGACGATGGCGCCGGCCAGGCCGAAGACCAGGATGATCGCCCCGATCGCCGCGATACCGCGTCGAAGTACGTCGAGTACATCTGCCATGTTTTCTCACGCCGGGGCCGTCGCCGCTCCTGTAGCGCCCGACCCAGCTAGGGGAGTCACGGAGATGGGCGCGGTCCCGGCGGGTGCAGGCCGTAAAACTGCAGGCACGGTCAGAACGGCGGACGTGGCGTCGGCCGACTCGTGCGGAGCCGGTACCAATTGCGGGGTTCTCAGGCGTCGGCGGACGCCGATCCGTCGGTGATCTCGATGACGGTCCCCTCCGTCTCGTCGTTCTCGTGGCCGAGGACGCCGTCGATACCGCGTTCGGCCTGTCTGTTGACCGCGTAGGCGAGCTGGAAGGCACGTTCGACCCCGCCACCGACGTTGGGACCGGGCAACTGGTCGCGGGAGAACGCCTCCAGGCTGTAGGCACCCTCGGGGTGGAGGTACTGGAGTGGGTGATCGTTCGGGACCTCCCGAAGATCGACGTCGATCGACCACAGCAATGCCAGCGCCTGTAGCGCGTAGGCGTTGGGTTTCGGCGTTCGCCGACTGGCGGCGGTGAGCGCCGTGGTGACCGCGGTCGTCTTCGCGTCTGTGTCGTAGTACACGCCGGGGGCGCCCGGGACTGAAATTCGCATACCCGAGGGAGCGGGGCCGGCCGAAAGGGTTCGCCCCCGGCAGGTGCCGGCGTGAAAATCGAGTTCGAGCGTCGGGGAATCCGGCCGCCGACCCTCGGCGACGACCCGCTCGGTCACGCGAGCGCGTCGACGGTTGCGGCCGTGACCGCGGTGGCTTCCTGCCGGTAGCGGTGGTAGAGCCCCTCGGCCCAGGCGAGGGCGGCCCGGTCGTCCGTCGCGGCCGTCACGACGGGGAGCGTCGTCTCCTCGTCGAATCCCGAGAGGATCACGGTCCCGTCGAAGAGGCTCATCGTGAACGGCAGGCCGGGGTGCGTGTAGAGCGTGGCGGCGTCACCGCCGGCGATGGACTCGAACGCCTCCTCGTTCGCGTTTCGGTCGGCCCGGAGCGCCAGCGGGGTGCAGATCACCTCCATGTCGATGCCCGCCTCGACGTTCTGCGTCCCCTGGCGCGTGACGGCCGGCGGGCACCCGGTGACGACGAACCCGCGGAACCGCTCGGTCGACGAGAAGTGTTCGAGCCAGCGCTCGATGGGTCGGTTCGGGTTCGATGGGGTCGCGACCGCGAGCTCGGCGTCCGCGAACAGGTCAACGTGGCGCGTGAGTTCGGGCGCCGAGACCGTCTCGAGGAGCGGTTCGAGCCGTTCGGCGGCCGCGACGGAGCGCTCGAACCGGTCGACGGCGTCGGCGACGGCCGCCCCGGCCCCGGTCGTCCGGTAGCCGTCGTGCGAGCGTTCGAGCAGGTTCCGCTCGGCGAGCGCGGTCGTCCAGCGGTAGGCGGTCGCCCGCGAGACGTCGAGTTCCGCCTGTAACGTCGCCCGGTCGGCCGTCCTCCCGCGGACCGCCTCGAGCAACGCGGCCTGGCGCAGCAACCGGCCGCGTTCGTCGTCGTGCTGGTTCATGCCATCCCATCACGTATAAAAACACTAAGTGTTTCGGTGCGCGCCAGTGGCGCGTCGACGGCTGATCGGCGCGACACGGCCTATTGGGGCAAAATCTCACGCCGTGAAACACTGTTTCCTCCAGTGACTATACGCAGACGAGAACCGAACGGTGACGCGATGGACGACGGACTGAGTATCTCGAGGGAGGGGTGGTTGCGACTCGCAGTCCGGGTCGCGGCGCTGGTCGCGCTCGTGGCAATCTGCGGGGCCGGATTCGCCGGCGTGATGGCCGACGGGGCGACGAATCAACCGACGATCGAGGGGATGGACGGCAACGGCACCGCGGACGATCCGTACGTCGTCACGAACGCGACGCAGCTGCAGGCGATGGAGGAGGATCTCGATGCGCACTACGTGCTCGGGAACGACGTCGACGCGTCGAACACCGCCGAGTGGAACGACCAGAAGGGCTTCGAGCCGGTGGGTAACGAGTCCGAGCCGTTCACCGGTGCGCTCGACGGGCGCGGGCACACGATAGATGCCTTCTCGATCAACCGATCCGACGAGAATCACGTCGGACTGTTCGGGTATACTGATCACGAGTCGGTTGATGAGAACCCCATTCGAACCGTCACGATGACGAACGCGACGGTCGTCGGCAACGAGCGCGTCGGGACGCTTGTCGGGGCCGTCTATTTGAGGACGGACATCTCGGACGTCGACGTCCACGGCACCGTCACCGGAACCGACCGAGTCGGTGGGGTGGTCGGCCAGCACATCTTCGGGAGCGCCACGGACGTGTCGGTGAACGCGACCGTGACCGGCAGGAACGACGTCGGCGGGTACGGTGGATTTACTCAGGTCGATACGTACGATATGTCGGTCGAGAGCACTGTCGACGGCGAGAACCGCGTCGGCGGCGCGTTCGGGACGAATATATATCCAACGTCGAACGTTTCAGTGACGACTGACGTCACCGGAATCAACGACGTCGGCGGAATCGCAGGTATCAGTCCGCGAGGGAATAGCGATACGATTGAGAAATCTTCGGTGAGTGGCACCGTCACCGGGACCACGAACGTTGGTGGGTTGATCGGGAAGACCAGAGAGAGCGTCGTGGATTCGTCGTCCAGTGCGACCGTCGACGGCGGCCAGAACGTCGGCGGGCTCGTCGGCAACGTAGCCGAAGACGATGGGGAGTTCGAACGAAGTCTCCGGGCGACGGTACGAAACTCGACGGCGTCCGGCGACGTCTACGGTGAGCAGTACGTCGGCGGGCTCGTCGGCGTGATCAACGGTGGCGACTACTCCAACGGCGAGTGGGACCACGGGCTGGTCACCGATAGTTCCGCGACAGGCGACGTCTATGTAGTTGACGCGGAGTGGGACGTAAAAGAACACGTCGGTGGCCTCGTCGGGATCATGCGCGACAGTCCCGACACCGACGACTCGCCCCGCATCCAGGACTCCTGGGCGAGCGGGAGCGTCGGAAACGAAGACGGGTTCCCGTTCACCGTCGGCGGCCTCGTCGGCACCGTCGACGCCGGCACCGTCGCCCGGTCCTCGGCGATCGGAGACGTCAACGGCGAAGACACCGTCGGCGGGCTGGTCGGCGAGAACGCCGGCACGATCGTCGAGTCGAGGGCCAGCGGCCTCATCGACGGCTCCTATATTACGGGTGGAATCGGTGCGAATAACCGAGGGACGATAGCGCGGTCGTCGTCGACAGCACGGGTCGGGGGGCACAGCTTCTCGACTGGTGGACTCGTCGCAGATAACCAGGCCGATGGCGACGTGACCGACTCCTGGGCCGCTGGTCGGACGTCCGGCCCCAACAGCGACAACGGCGGTCTGATCGGATACGACCAGGGAACGGTGAGCGACTCCTACTGGGACGTCGACGCGACCGGCCAGTCCGACGGCATCGACAACGATCCCGACAACCCCGGCGTGACCGGACGCACGACCGCCGAGATGACCGGCCCCGCCGCCGAGAGCAACATGACCGACCTCGAGTTCCCGGGCACGTGGGAGCCGACGAACCGCTACCCGCATCTCTCGTGGCAACCGTCCTTCGACGTTGCGATCAGCGAGACGAACGCGCCCGTCACCGCCGGTGAGAACGTCACCGCGACCGTCACGGTCACCAACACCGGCGACATGGCCGACGCGCAGGCGGTCTGGCTCACCGACACCGGGTTCGAGGATCGGGAACAGGACCTGACGCAGGTCGCGCTCGAGCCCGGCGAGTCGGAGACGGTGACGCTCGAGTGGGCGACCGAAGACGACGCTACCGGCGACCACTCCGTCAGGGCGACCACTCCCGACGCGACGGCGAACGCAACCGTCGAGGTGCGAGAGGAGTCGGACGGGGGTGACATCGATCCGTCACCGGATCCGTCGCTCCCCTCGCCGTCCCCGCCGTCGGACGGGACGGACCGGGCCGAGCTCGTCGTCACCGAGGTGTCGCCGTCGACCACGACGGTCGCGGTCGGCGACTCCGTCCGTCTCGACTGGACTGTCGAGAACCGGGGCGACGTCGCTGGCGAGCGACGGATTGACGTGCGCGTCGACGGGCGGACCGTCGCGGAACGTTCGGTCGAACTGGGGGCTGGTGAGTCACGCACGATGAACGTCACTCACGCGTTCGAGACGACCGGCCAGTACGAATTCGCTGTCGACGGTGAGGCGGTCGACACTGTCACCGTCGAGGACAACGAATCGGCCGGCGGCGGGACGGGCGGGGACGCGGCCGACGATGGCGCCAATGGATCGTCATCCGACGGTAGCGCTGCGGACTCGCCGCCAGGCGGTGACGGGGACGCCTCGCCCGGCTACGGACCGGTGGGTACACTCGCCGCCCTGGCGCTGCTCGTCGCGCTCGCCGCTCGTCGGTCCGATCGCGGGTGAGGGCACCCGGAACGGCGAGACGTATCGTTCGGCCGATCACCCCTTCCGGTCGTCTCGCCGTCCTCAGAGGTCGTACAGGTCGGCGAACTTCTCGTCGACGTAGTCGAGGAAGTACTCGGCACTCAGCGGCTCGCCAGTGGCTTCCTCGATCAATTCGTCGGTCGGATAGCGCTTCCCGTGGCGGTGGACGTGCTCGGTCATCCACTCGCGGATCGGGTCAAACTCGCCCTCGCGGACGAGGCCGTCGACGTCGAGATCTTCGCGCAGGGCGGCGTCGAGCTGGGCGGCGAGGACGCTGCCGACCGTATAGCCGTGGAACGACGCGAGTCCCATCGACCAGTGGATGTCCTGCAAACACCCCTCGGCGTCGGTGTCCGGCACCACGCTAAGGTACTCCTCCATCTTGCGGTTCCACACCTCGGGGACGTCCTCGATGTCGAGCTCCCCGCGGACGAGTGCGCTGTCGATCTCACAGCGGAGGATGATGTGCATGTGGTAGGTGAGTTCGTCCGCCTCGACGCGGATACAGTTTTCCGGATAAATGCGATTGACCGCGGCGTAGGCGTCGTCGACGGTGAGGTCCGATAGCGACGGGAAGTGCTCTTTGACGATGGGGAGAAACAGCTCCCAGAAGGGCTTCGTCCGCCCGACGTGGTTCTCCCAGAAGCGCGACTGGGACTCGTGGACGCCGGACGATCGCGGGGAGCCGAGCGGCGAGCCGTAGGCGTCCTGGCGCAACCCCTGCTGGTAGGAGGCGTGACCGTACTCGTGGATGACGGCCATCAGGCCCGCGAGCGGGCTCGACTCGTCGTAGCGCGTGGTGACGCGGGCGTCGAACTGTGTGCCGGCCATGAACGGGTGCGGCGCGGTGTCGAGGCGGCCGCGATCCCAGTCGTAGCCGACGGTATCGAGTGCGGCGCGACAGAGTTCCTCCTGGGTCTCGGCGTCGTACGTCCCCGTCACGACCTCGGGGATCTCCCGCCCGTCGGTTCGAATGCGTTCGATTAGCGGAACGAGGTGGTCGCGAAGCTCTGCGAAGACCTCCTCGACCCGATCGAGCGGCAGGTACGGCTGGCGTTCCTCGTACTGCACCTCGTACGGGTCGCGCGCGGAATCGATGGCCGCGGACCGTTCGCGCGTGAGATCGACCATTCCGTCGAGGCGTGGCGCGAAGTCGTCGTAGTCGTCGGCGGCTTTCGCCTCGTTCCAGATGCGGTGGTTCTCCGCGGTGTACTCCGAGAACCGGGTGACCAGGTCGCTCGGAACCCCCGCCGCGCGTTCGTAGTCGCGACGGATCTCCCGGACGACGGCCCGCTGATCGTCGTCGAGTTCACCCTCGTCGATGCGATTCAGGAGGTCGCCGATCGCCTCGTCAGTCAGGCGGTCGTGGCCGACCGTCGAGAGCGCGCCGCGCTGTTTCGCGCGAGCGGGTGCGCCGCCCTCGGGCATCATCACCTGCTGGTCCCACATGACGACCATTTCGGCGTGTTGCAGGTACTGGTACTGTCGGTACCGTTCGATCAACTCGTCGTAGGCTGTAGCGCCATCGGCGCCGCGTTCGTCAGGTGTTGCCATGTTACGAATCGATATGTGTGGTGTTGTCAATGTTCGGGTACCGGTCGGCCCGCCTGGTGTCCACGAGCTCTCGAGCCCTCACGCGTCGTCCGTTCAGCGGGTGCTCGCTACTGTGGCTCTGCTCCGGCGGCTTGCCCAAGCAAGTGCGTTCGTGTTGTTCTCGACTCCGGCCCCGCCGCTGTGCCACGACGCGTCGACGAAAGGTCAGCTTGAAACTCGCCTCTCCGGCGTCGTCGGGTTATTTTCACGTCGCCGAATCGAGCGGCCCACATCCCACCTGCGGACGTATCGGCGGCCTTGAATCTCATGAACCATGAAAACTATTTTGGCCCCGCTTGTCCTTCGGTCCAGTATGATTGGGGGGTCGGGAACCCGACGGGCTGGGGGGTCCGTCGACAGGGAGCGACTGGAACGGGCGCTTCGGGAGTGGGAGTACGAGACGTCGCCGACGGCGGCGGCGTCACTGGCGACGTACCTGGACTCACAGTTTCCGGACGCGAGCGTCGATCGACCCGGTGGCGGTGACGAAGCCGCCGTCGTGATCGACGACGTGGCGATCTGCTTCGCCGATGCGTTCGGGCGACGATTCCGCACTGCCTTTCACATTCTCAGGGAGTCCTACGACGGGGTGTTCTGCTACTCGGTCAGTGCACACGCGGACGACCCGACGGAGTCTGTCTCTTATACACATCTNGCTACGGATCCGACGACGTCCGGTTCGTCCGCCGGCCGACCGCGGAGCCGCCGGAACCCGGCCTCGCCGGGCCGGCCGCCGTCGCGGTCGTTCCGCTGGTGATGGCCGCGATCACGATCGTCCTCGCCGCGTCGACCGGCCTCCTCTCTGCGGGGGCGACGCCGATCGCCGGGAAGGCCGGCCTCGTCCTCGCCGTCGTCGGGCTCGGCGCGCTGGCCACGTCACTCGGCCTCTTCGAGATCCTCCGGCGGCGACAGGGGCCGCTCCAGGCCGCCTGATCCGTCCGATCTGGGCTCACTAACTCGCCGGGGATGCCGAACGGAGCCGACGCCGGCCACAACCTTCTTTCCCAGACTCCCACAATCGGGAGCCAGACCATCCGGTCTGGACCCCCATGACGACCTGGTTCGACGCGACGCCCCGCTACGACGAGTACTGGGACTGGGCAGCGGTCGTGCTGTTCCTGTTTCTCACGCTCGACCTCCTGCTCTCGGTCCTCGCGGCCGGGACGGTCGGCCTCGGCTACGAACGAAACCCGCTCATGGCCTGGCTCTACGGCCAGTCGCTCTGGATCGTCGTGGCGGGCCACGTCTCCGCGCTCGTCGTTCTCGCGGGTTTCTTCCACGCGCTGTTTTCGATCGTCCGTGCGTTGCCCCGGGGCTATCGCGGCCCGGTCGCCCTCGCCGTCGAAATCTTCCTCGGCGGGTTGCTCGCGGCCGGATTCTTGCTACTGGCGAACAACGTGGCCGTGATCGTCCTCGGCGAGGGACTGTTGTAGTCGACACTGTCGCACGGACACGGGCTGTCCCGACCCACCTGGCCCATTCGCGCTGACTCGCGCCTACCGAACCCCGACAAGCGCACCGACTGCGCCGGCCAGGGCCGCGACGACGAAGGCGCCGACGGCGGTCTCACCGATCGACACGTCGACGACGGCGCTCGCCAGAGCGACACTCAACGCGTAGCCGAGAGCCAGGTAGCCGACGCCAACGAGCGCAGTCCGCGTCTGGTTCGTGTTCGACCCGAACAGCGACGAGACCGACGCGCGAAGCCGACCGACGACGCCCGTTCCGACTCCGTTGCCGATCCGGTAGCCGGCCAGCCCGAGGACGACGAGGGGGACACCGACGAGCGTCACGGGAGCGGTCCCGCTCCCGAGGACGACCGTGTGGGCGTCGAGCAAGGTGTGGGCGGCCCCCGCTGGCGCCTCGACGAGTCCGCCGACGACGAGTGCCAGCGTACAGAGGTAGCCGCCGAGCACCGCGAACCCGCCGCGGATCACGCCGCGTACAATGTCGAACATACCCGCTCGTGCCCGTGACAGTCAAAAATAGGTGCCGGTCCCCGGGGAGCCGATCCACCGGCACTCACGGTGCGGTCCCGAAATGGCCGGATCGGTCGGTCTGGCGACAGCCGAGTCAGTATCCGTCCAGGTCGTACAGTCGGCCGTACTTCTCGGTCGCGTAGTCGATGAAGTAGTCGGCCGTGTAGCCCTCGCCGGTGGCTTCCTCGACGAGATCCGGCGTGGTGTACGTCGCGCCGTGGCGGTGGATGTTCTCGCGGAGCCAGCCGTTGAGTTCGTCGAACGCGCCCTCGCGGACCTGCGCGTCGATGTCGCCTACTTCGTCCTCGGCGGCGGCGTACAGCTGCGCGGCGAGGACGGAGCCGAGCGAGTACGTCGGGAAGTAGCCGAACGAGCCGTGGCTCCAGTGGATGTCCTGCAGGCAGCCCTCGGCGTCGGTCTCGGGCCGGACGCCCAAGTACTCCTCGTACTTGTCGTTCCAGACCTCGGGGACGTCTTCGACGTCCAGATCGCCCGAGATGAGGTCGCGCTCGATCTCGAACCGGACGATGATGTGCATGTGGTAGGTCAGCTCGTCAGCCTCGGTGCGGATGAGGTTGTCGTCGTAGACCTGATTCGCGGCTTCGTAGGCCTCGCGGGCCGACACGTCGTCGAGGGCGGGGAAGCGTTCGGCGGCCGTCGGCAGGAAGCACTCCCAGAACGCCTCGGAGCGACCGACGTGATTCTCCCAGAGGCGGGACTGCGATTCGTGAACGGTGAGGTCGCGCGACTCACCCAGCGGCGTGCCGTAGCCCTCGTCGGGCAGGCCGAGCGTGTAGTTGGCGTGCCCGAACTCGTGGACGGTCGAGGTGATCGAACCCAGCAGATCTTCCTCGTCGAAGCGGGTGGTGACGCGGGCGTCGAACTGCGTCCCGGTCGAGAACGGGTGCGGCGCGGTGTCGAGGCGGCCGCGATCCCAGTCGTAGCCGACCGTGTCGAGGACGTCACGCGAGAGCTCCTCCTGCGTTTCGGGGTCGAACGTGCCGTCGAACGCGCCACCGAGCTCGACGTCGCTCTCGCCGATCGCCTCGATCAGCGGGACGAGTTCGTCGCGCAGCCGTTCGAGGACGCGCTCGGCCGTCTCCAGGTCGAGATACGGTTCGTACTCGGCGAACAGGACCGCGTACGGGTCGGCGTCGGGGTCGATGTGTTCGGCGTACTCGCGCTTTTGTTCGATGAGCGTCTCGAGCGTCGGGGCGAACGTCTCGAAGTCGTCTTCTTCCTTCGCCTCCGTCCAGACGGGATGCGCGTTGGCAGTCGTCTCGGAGATCTCCTCGACGAGTTCGGTGGGAACGCTCGTCGCACGGTCGTATTTTCGGCGGATCTCGCGGACGACCGCCGATTGTGCCTCGTCGAGGTCGGCCGCCTCGAGTTCGTCGAGGAGGTCGCCCATCTCCGGATCGGTCAGCTCCTCGTGGGAGAGCGACGAGAGTGTCGAGAGCTGCTTCGCCCGGGCGGGTGTCCCGCCCTCGGGCATCATGACCTCCTGGTCCCACCGAAGCACGCCCGCTCCGGCGGTGATGTTGGTGAGCCGTTCGACGCGCGATTCGAGCTCCTCGTAGGTGTCGGCGACCGACGTTTCCTCCTGTTGCGTTGCCATTGGTTGCATTTCTGTCCCGAGCGTCATCAACGTCGTGGTATCGGCTGGGAAGGCCGCTAGATTCCTCAGGCTGGGGAGGCCGCTAGATTTTCACGGTGATGCGCGACCGCGAGCGCCAGATGGGCTGTCAGGCTCTATCGGCCACTCACGCCGTCAGCCACGATGACGCGATGTCGCGGTACACCGCCTGGCACCGTTCCAGGACGTCTATCGAGACGCTCTCGTCCGCGGTGTGGGCCTCTCCGGGTTCGGCCGGGCCGACGATCACGCACTCGGTTCCGGCGCGGTCGGCGAGCCAGCCCGCGTCGGTCGCGTGGGGTTTCGTGACGTGGGTCGGTTCCGACTCGCCACGCTGCTCGTGGACCTGCCGGGCGACGTCGAGTACGGTGTCGGCGAACTCGTCGTCCTCACAGGCCATCGGCGGCAGGTCCTGGTCGACGGCCCACTCGACGCCTTCGATCGCCTCGACGCGGTCGAGCGGCGCCCGTTCGCCGGGCACGGTGCGCTCGTCGACGGTGATCGCACACCGGTCCGGAACGACGTTCCAGGCCGACCCGCCGTCGATCTCCGTGACGACGACGCTGCCCGACAGCGATTCACCTGCAATCGTCACCTCGGTGGCCGACAGCTCCCGGACGACGTCGACCGCCCCGCTCGCCCGGTAGATCGCGTTCGTCCCCGCCTCCGGTTCGCTCGCGTGGGCCGCCTCGCCGTGGGCGGTGATCGTACTCGCCCGGCGGCCCTTGTGTGCAACCGCGACGTCCGTCACGCCCGATCGCGAGTAGTTCGTCGACCCCTCGCCGACGACGGCGACGTCCGGGGCGAACCCCTCGTCGATGGCGTGGCGGACGCCCTCGCCGCCGATCTCCTCGCCGACGAAACTCGCGAAGACGAGTTGGCCGCGGCCGTTCGCCCGGTCCTCGTCCGCTGCCACGTTTGCGTCCCGAAATGCCAGTGCCATGGCGGCGACGGCACCCTTCATGTCCGCTGTCCCGCGGCCGTAGAGCCGTCCGTCGCGTTCCGTGACGACGTACTCGTCCGCGCCGCGGCCGTTCGCGCTCCCACCGTCTCCGCTGGCGTCTTGCTCGGCCGTTTCGTGGCCGTCCGCCCCACTCTTCACGAGTTGCGACTCGTCTGGCGGGACGACGTCGTGGTGGCCGACGAGGGCGAGCGTCCCTCCGTCGGGATCGCCGCGGCGGGCGACGACGTTGCCGACCGCGTCACGCGTCACCGTCGCGTCGGTTTCCGTCCGGAGCCAGTCTTCGAGGAAGTCACCGGCGGCGGTCGCGTCCTCGTGGCTCGGGATCGCGGTGAGTTCACGGGTCAGTTCGACGAGGGTCATGGCCGACCCATCGACGGCGTCGCTGTTCAGTCCACCGGAACCGGCGGGGTCGCTCGGCGAGTCAGTCACTCTGCTCGTCGCCCGTCGGGTCAGTCTAGCTGCTCGTAGACCGGTGGCTCCGGCGCTGGTGCCTCGTCGGTGAGCCGGGCGACCGATGTCCGCATCTCGCGCAGGCTGGCGGTCTGTTGCTGGCTGGCTGCCGCGACCGATTCCGCGGCGCTCGCGACCTCGTCGGCCGACCCCGAGAGCTCGGCGAGTGTCTCCGCCGCCCGCTCGACCCCGCGGGCCTGCTGGTCGGCCGCGCTGGCGACGTCTTCCATGCCCGCGGCCGTCGATTCGGCCGCCTCGTGGATCTTCTCGAGCGAGTCGACCGTCTCTCGGACGCGATCGGTGCCGGTGTCGACGCGAGCGACGGTTTCTTCGGTCGTCGCGATCGTCGCCGACGCCTCCTCGCGAACCGCCTCGACAGCGTCTTCGATCGCTCCCAGATCGGCTTTCGTCTGCTCGGCGAACGACCGCACTTCCGACGCGATGATGTCCATGGTCTCGTCCGTCTGATCACCCGACCGGGAGGACTCGATCTTGGCGTTCGCTGCCAGTACCGTGGTTCTGTCGGCGAGGGCGTCGAGCCGATCGACGATCTCGTCGATTTCGTCGGTCCGGGCTGCGAGCCCCTCGACTGCCTCGGCGACGCGGTCGGTCGCGTCCTCGATGGCCGCGAGTTCGGCCACCGCGTCGTCGGCCGCCTCGACGCCGTCGGCAGCGAGGCGCTCGGTTCGGTCGCTCTCCGCACCGACCTCGTCCGCGACGCCCGCAACCTCCTCGACGGCGGCGCTGACCTCGTCGAGCTCGCGTGCGGCCTGTCCGATCGCCGCAGCCTGGGACTCCGTGTGGTCGCTGATCGTTTCGGCGCGTTCCGCGACGTCTTCGCTGGCGTCGGACAGCTCCCCGAGCGGCGTCTGGACGTCCGTTTCGACCTCGGTGGCGAGTCGCTTGCGCCGCTCGATCGACTCCTCGAGCCGCTGTGCGTAGGAGTCGACGTACGTGTCGGTCGCGACCTGCATATCGAGGTTGATGATCCGCAACAGCGAGAGGACGTCCATCATGCCCTCGTCGATGGCGTCCCTGACGGCCCGCTCGAACGACTCCTCGAGGCCGTCGTCGCCGTCCTCATCCTCGACGCCCAGTCCGAGTGCGCCGACGAACCGGCCGAGACCGCCCGCGTCCTGCTCGGTCTCGCGCTCGGCGGCCCACTCCTCGATGGCGTCGACGACCTGTGCTTGCACGCGCTCGTTCATCCGCGACAGGAGGAGATCGTAGTAAACGCCGTACTGCCCCACGTAGTGTTTCAGGGGCATGTCGAGCATCTCGTGGAGCTTGCCGATCCGGGTCCGGTTCTCGAAGTACGACTGGTCGTAGTCGCCGGTCGCCAGCGAGACGAGATACGCCTGCTGGGTCCGTTTGAGCGCGTCTACCCCCTTCGGCGAGCGGTCGACGATCGCTCGGGTCTGCTCGTACTCGAAGACGTTCTCGTAGAAGTCGTCGGCGATCGTCTCCGAGTTGGCCTGCAAGAGCGGTTCGAGGTCGGCCAGTCGGCGCTCGTCGGCCTCGTCGAACCCGACGAACTCCTTGCGCCACGCGATCTCCTCGTTGTCGAGCCCGATCCGGTCGACGAGATCGTCGACGTCGAGCGCGTCGGTTAGCCCACCGTTCCCGAACGTCTGCTGCGGGTGCATGACGGGAACGTGTTCGGGTGTTTCGGTAAGTGTCCGAGCGCGTTCCCGGCAGCTGAGAATCTGATCTGCCTCCCGTCGTCCGATCGTTCCATGCTGACGCACCCCGGCGTGGAACGTTTCCACGCGCTGCCGGCCACCTCAGTGTATCTCTTCTAACACGTTTCTCGTGGCCGTGGCTCGTTGTATGGGCCTGAACGGTTTTACCGGTCGCCGTTCAATTCGGGGTGATGACTGCGTACGGCGTCGCGGACCTCGTCGTCCTCGCGCTCGATTCGACCGGTGCCGTCGACGAGCGAGCGGACGGGAGCGCGACGACGGCCGAACTGAGCGAGACGATCGCCTTCGGCGAGTCGCTGGCCGACCGCGTTCAGCTCCTCGCGGCGCTCTCCTCGCTGACTCGGTCGGGCCTCGTCGAGGAGTCGATCGACGAAACCGACCGGACGCGGTACCGACTGACGGACGCGGGTCACGACCGCGCCGCGGAACTGCGAGCGGAACTGACCGACGAACGGGTAACCGTTTTCGACGGTACCGACACGGTCGAGTGCGACCTGTGCGACGTTCCAGAGGCCGTCGACATCTCGGTCGCGCAAGCCCTCGTCCGCCGCTCGCCGTCGGGCGAACTCCTCCTCGAGGACGCGTTCGACGATGTAGTCGACCGCGAAACTGTGTTCGACCGACTGACGGCGGCGTTCGAGTCGCTTACAACCGTGGATCCGACGGCCACTGTCGAGACGGACGCCGGCCAACCCACCACCGACACCACACAGACGATCGTCGTCACCGGGGACGCGGGCGTCGGAAAGACGACGGTCGTCGAGACGTTCCTGGACCGCGTCCGAGAGCGATGTGCGGACGTCTTCGTCGGCCGCAGTCGGCCCGGCGGCGATGCACCGTTCGAACCGATCGAAGCCGCACTCGACGCCGGCGACGCGACCACACCCGCCTTCGATGTCGACACCGTCCTCGAGACACCCGATGCCGAGACCTACCGGGCCCACCGGACGCGTCTGTACGGTGACGTCGCCTCCTGGCTCGAAACGCGGGCGGCCGACGCCCCGGTCGTGCTGGTCGTCGAGGACCTACAGTGGGCCGACAGCGCGACGCTCGACCTGCTCGCGCACCTCCACTCGTCGCTCGCACCCGCCCCCGTCTTGCTCCTGTGTACGTACCGAGGCGACGGTGTTGACGACGCGGACCCGCTCGAAGAGCGGGTGGGGCCGGACGCCGATGAACCGACCGTCCTCCCGCTCTCGCCGTTCGACCGAGAGACGACGGCGACGCTCGTCGAACACGAACTCGGTCGGCGCGGCGTCCCCGCGGCCTTCACCGACGCCGTCTACACGGTGACGGGTGGGAACCCCCTGTTCGTCGTCGAGACGGTCGCCGCGGCGCTCGAGGACGGCGCGCTCGATCCGCGGGTCGACAGATATCCGACGAGTACCGACGCCCTCTCCGCGCCGGGCGTCGTCGAGACGACGATCCGCCGCCGGTTCGACCGCCTCGACGACGAGACGCGCGAACTGGTCGACGTCGGCGCGCTCGTAGACGAACCGATCACCGTCGAGACGCTCGGCGCGCTCTGTGCGCTCTCGCCGGCGCGACTGCGAGACCGGGTCGACCTGCTCGTCGACGCCGGTATCTGGCGCGAGACGGACGGCGGGTATCGATTCCGTAGTGACGTCCTCCGGAGCGGCGCCCGATCGGCACTCGACGCGGACCGTCGTCGAGAACGCCACGGGGAGATCGCCACTCTGCTGGCAGCCGACGATGACCCGAACCACGCCCGGATCGCGACGCACTTCGACCGGGCGGATGAGGCGGCGGCCGCCCTCGAACAGTACCGGCTCGCAGCCGCGGACGCGGAGGCCACGTACGCTCACGACGTGGCGGCCGCACACTACGAACGCGCACTGTCGATCGCGCGCGACCTCGACCGGGACGACGACGCGCTGGCCCTGCTCGAATCGCTGGGGGACAGTCACTACACCCGCGGCGAGTTCGACGCGGCGGACCGGTACTTCCGATACGTCCGCGAGGCCACCGACGAGCCGGACCGGATCCGGCGCAGTTACTACTACCAGGCCCGGATGCATTTCGAGCAGAGCGAGTACGAGCAGACGAAGACGTTCGCCAGGCGCGGCCTCGACGTCGGCGGTGACGAGGTCACCGAGGCGGTCTGCTGGCTCGTCGATTACCTCGGCAGCGCGCACATGAAGTGCGGCGAGCACGAGGCGGCCCGCGAGTACTTCCGGACCCAGCGCTCGTATGCCGATTCCATCGACTTCGATCTCTCGCTCGGTCGCTCATATCAGAACCTGGGAAACGTCGCTCACAACGTCGGATCGGTCGAGGAGGCTGTCGACCTCGCCGAACGCGGTGCAGAGATTCTAGAGACCGTCTCGGCCGAGCGGGAACTGGCTCGCTGTCTGAACGATCTCGCCATCGTCTACAGCAGCGCGGGTCGAAACGAAGCCGCCGCCGAGACGTTCAGGCGTGCACACGAACTCGCCGAACGGACGGGCAACGTTCGAGCCAGAATTCTCGCGACGAACAATCTCGGCACGATTCTCCAGAAGGAAGGCAACTGGTCGGCCGCCAAGCGCCGGTACCGCGAGGTGACCGATCTCGCCGACCGCGCCGGCGATACCAACGCGACCGCACTCGCTCGGTGGAACGCGAGCCTCATCGAACTCTCACTCGGTGATTTACCCGCAGCAATCGACGGATTAGAACGAGCGCTAGCTACCGTCGATGATGCCGAAAACGTCAAAAATAGAGTCCACTATTACACGAATCTCGCCTGGGCGTATTTGCTCGCCGAACGCTTCGACTCGGCGTACCGGTACGTCGCGACGGGGCAGCGACTCGCCGCCGAACACGACTTCGTCCGCCTGCGCATTACCGGGGCCGCGTACGCCGGGGTTATCGCCCGAATGCGCGGGGACGTGGAGACGGCCGTCGAACAACAGGAGCAGGCACGGGCCCGCCTTGAGTCGACCGACGACGTGATCGCGGAGTGGTTCCTGCTCGATCACCTCTCGCGGACGTACGTCGCGGCTGGCGAGCCGTCGCGGGCACTCGACTGTGCCCGGACGGCACACGAACGGATGCCGGACGGTAATCCGCAGGAGACGATCCGCGTCGACGTCTCGCTGGGGGCAGCTCTTCGAGCGGCCGGCGACGCTGAAGCCGCCCGTGACCGGCTCGAATCCGCCCTCGCCGACGCGTCAGACCTCTCCGCGCTCGCGGAAATTCGCGCCCGGCGCGAATTGGCGCGCCTCGAACGCGACGAGGGGAACGTAGACCGCGCTCGCGAGCACTACGAAGCCGGGATCGAACTCGCAGCATCGGCCGGGATGACGCTGTACGAAACGCAGTTGTCGGACGAGGCAGCGCTACTCGACGCGGACGTCACCGTGACTGACGGCGAGTAGTCAGATCCCGCCCTGTCCCGGCTCACAACCTAGTTGGCCCGTTTCAGGTGAACGCAGAACTGGGCGCCGCCCAGGGACGAATCGTCGACGGTGAGTTCGCCGCCGTAACTGGTCGCGATCTCGGCGGCGAGGTGGGTGCCGAGTCCCGTCCCACCGGACTCGCCGATCGCGACGCCGCGATCGAAGATGCGCTCGCGGTCGGCCGGAGCGATCCCGTCGCCGTCGTCTTCGACGAAGACGGTCACGGCGTCGTCGGTGGCGGTCGTCCGGATGCGGATCTGCGAGCCGCCCGAGTGGACCAGGGCGTTTTCGAGGAGATTGGCGAAGAGCTCTTTGAGCAGCGTGCCACCCGTGACGTGGAGTTCGTCCACGTCGGTCTCGACGTCGAAGTCGTGCTGGCTCGCCAGGTCGGCGTGCCGATCGACGGTTTCGCTGATCACCCTGGAGAGTGAGATCGACGAGAGCTCCTCGTCGGCGTCGAGCTGGTGGAGCGTCCGGACGTTCTCGACGAGATCGATCGCCTCGGTGACGCCGTTGTCCGCGTACGAGAGGTACTCCCGCTGCTGGTCGGTGAGGTCCGTCTCGGCGAGCAGTTCGAGGTAGCCGTCGATGACGGTGAGCTTGTTCCCCAGGTCGTGTCTGAGCACGGAGTGGAGGAACTCGGCACGCTCTTTGGCTTCGGTTCGCTCGGTCGTGTCGGTCGCGACGCAGACGATCCCCTCGACGCTGCCCGCGTCGTCCGTCATCACCGACGCGGAGAGACTCGTCGGTACGGCCTCGCCGTCTTTGGTCTCGAGGTAACTCTCCAGGTCGGTGACGCTGCCCTCGCGAAGGAGGTGTTCGATCAGTTCGCCCGAGTGTAGCATCGAAGCGAGTTCGACGTCGTCGCTCGACTCGGCGAGGACGTAGTCGATCGGCTTGCCGACGAGTTCGTCGGGGTCGTAGCCGAGCATCTCACGGACGGCCTCGTTGGCCATGCGGATCCGGCCGTCGGGGCCGAGCTTCACGAGGACGTCGACCATCGTGTCCATCAGGTTCTCCAGGTCGGCGGTCCGCTGGCGAACCCGGTCCGCGAGCTCCGACCGCGAGAGAATCGTCAGTTCGTCCGCCCCGTCCAGGCCCCGATCGTCCATTCAGGTGATCGTTGACTCCGTGGCTATTCAAGCCAACGGTCGACTGGGTCTCGCCGATCGGCGAGATCCGTGCTGGGGCTGCGACGGGAGCGCCCGGACTACCCCGCAACCGTTCGACAGGTGGACACCCTTATCAGCGTACGTGACCGAGAGCCGGTATGCACGTCGTGCCGGATACCAGTGTGGTGATCGACGGCCGGGTCTCGGCCTCGATCGCGGACGGGACGTTCGCGGACGCGACGGTGTCGGTCCCCGAAGCCGTCGTGGCGGAACTCGAGTCGCAGGCCAACGACGGCCTCGACAGCGGCTGGGAGGGGCTCTCGGAACTCGACTCGTTGGCCGGCCTGGCCGACGACGGCGAGATCGAGCTCGAGTACATCGGCGAACGCCCGACAGCGGGCGAGCGCGGTCGCGCCTCGGAGGGCGAGATCGACGCGCTCATCCGCGATCTGGCCGAGGAACGCGACGCGACGTTCGTCACGAGCGA
This sequence comes from Halovivax asiaticus JCM 14624, assembly GCF_000337515.1. GTDB lineage: Archaea > Halobacteriota > Halobacteria > Halobacteriales > Natrialbaceae > Halovivax > Halovivax asiaticus. The sequence goes on along the minus strand of NZ_AOIQ01000012.1, from coordinate 90,088 downwards.
CGTCGTCCAGGCCGAGGTCGCGAAGGCCAAGGGCCTCACCGTCGAGTACATCTCGCCGAAGTCGCGAGACGTGGGCACGCTCACGATCGAGGACTTCTTCGACGAGGAGACGATGAGCGTCCACCTCAAGACGGACACGATCCCGAAGGCCAAGCGGGGTGCCCTGGGCGAGATGCGCTACGAGGAGATCGCCGACGAGCCGACGGACGAGGCGACGATGGACGAGTGGGCCCGCGAGGTGGTCGACGGCGCCAAGGAGTCCCCCGACGGCTTCATCGAACTCACGGAGCCGGGGATGAAGATCGTCCAGTTCCGCGACTATCGTATCGCGGTCGCCCGCCCGCCGTTCGCTGACGGCATCGAGATCACGGCCGTCCGGCCGATCGCTCAGACGGACCTCGAGGACTACGAACACGCCGACGAATTGAAAGAGCGCCTCCTCGAGCGCCAGCGCGGCGTCCTCGTCTCCGGTTCGCCGGGGGCCGGGAAGTCGACGCTCGCCCAGGCGATCGCGCGCTACCTCGAGACGCACGACTACGCGGTCAAGACGATGGAGAAGCCGCGCGACCTCCAGGTCGGCCCCGAGATCACCCAGTACACGGCCCTCGGCGGACAGATGGAGAAGACGGCCGACGCCCTCCTGATGGTCCGGCCGGACTACACCATCTACGACGAGGTCAGAAAGACCGACGACTTCGAGGTGTTCGCGGACATGCGCCTGGCGGGCGTCGGCATGATCGGCGTCGTCCACGCGACGCGCCCGATCGACGCCCTCCAGCGCCTCATCGGCCGGGTCGAACTCGGCATGATCCCCCAGATCGTCGACACCGTCGTCTACGTCGAGGCGGGCGAGATCGACACGGTCTACGACGTCCAGACGACGGTCAAGGTCCCCGCGGGCCTCACCGAGGAGGACCTCGCCCGGCCGGTCATCCAGGTGACGGACTTCCAGACCGGCGTCCCCGCCTACGAGATCTACACGTTCAACCGCCAGGTCGTCACGGTGCCGCTCGACGATGACGAGGACGGCCCCGGCGCGCGCGAGTCGGGCGTCGACCGCATCGCCAAGCAGGAGATCGAACGCGAGATCCGTTCGATCGCCAGGGGCTACGTCGAGGTCCGTCTCAAGAGCCAGGACAAAGCCGTCGTCTACGTCGAAGACGACGACATCTCCTCGGTCATCGGAAAGGGTGGCGGGCGTATCACTGACGTGGAGAATCGCCTGGGTATCAGCATCGACGTCCGCACGCACGAGGAGAATCCCCACTCGGGCGGGGGCAATGGCGGCGCCACCGCGGATGCTGGCAGCGCGAACGGCGGTCGGTCCGGCGGCGCACAGCCGACCGGCGACCCCGTCGGCCAGCTCGTCCAGCCCGAGATCACCTCGCGCCACGTCGTCATCCCGGTGGAGGGCCACGACGGCGAGACCGTCGAGGTCCAGGCGGCCGGCGAGTACCTCTTCACCGCGACGGTGAGCCGCGGCGGCGAGATCCAGGTGTCGAGGGGTAGCGCGATCGCGGACGAGCTGGAGGATGCGATCGATCACACGGAACCGATTACGGTCGTTTCATCGTAGCGGAACCGATTGCCGTGGTGTCGTCGTAAGAAAACGGGTGGCGACGATCGGCGAAATTGACTGCCCCTTCGACGCCGCACTCACTCAGTTGCCGTTCCCGTCGATATTCTGAAAGTAGATCTCGGGATTTCTGGTGTAGAAGAGTGCCCAGCCGGCGACGAGGCCGACGAGCATGGCGACCAGTTCGCGGGGAAGGCGGGGCAGGCCGAGTTCGAGGAGGCCGAAGAGAGCGACCGACGCGCCCAGGAGCGTCCCGATGACGACGAAGGTGACGTCGGTCGCGATTCGGAGCCGGTTGTGCTCCCAGTAGGGTCGTTTCTCCTCGTCGTACCAGACCCCGACGTAGATGATGACTGGTGCCATCCCGGCGATGACGGTGGCGGCGCTGAAAGACAGCGGGAGGCCGAGCGGGTGAAAGACGAGCGCGTTGAACAGGCTGGTCAGCAGTGCCATCACGAGGAGACCGACGAAGAGCCATCCTGAGCGCGGGAGTCGCTCGCGGTCGACGTTCATATCTCTCGACCGGTCCGCGACTGGGTTAACAGTACCGTCTCGATGCGCGAGGTTCCGTTTTGCTGGTGGCCTTCGCCCGTGTCGACGAACGGGTCCTCGACAGCCGAGTCGGCGACGGCCCTGTGCGCGGCGTCGTGACTGGTCGTGAAAGTCGCGACGAGAGAACGGGTGATCCGCGTTATTCGGCGCAGCAGGCGTCTTCGGCCGCACTGGCGTCGTCCAGCCCGCCGTCAGCGGCGACTGGTTCTTCGAGTCGGTAGAGACTCTGGCGAGCGTCGGCGAAGTAGATGTCTTCGTCGACCATGCCGATCTCCTCCAGTCGTTCGAGCGCGTAGCGGACGGTCCGGGCCGACAGCATCGACTCCTGAACGATCTGTTTCTGGGTCAGCGGGCCGTCGTACTCCAGTACTTTGTAGACGAGCTTGGCGCTGGGGGGGCAGTCGCCGAGCTCCGTCGAGTCCATTGCTTCCATCATTACGAATCGAAACACTCCAGGAGCATAAAAGTTGACGCTCTCGAATCGGTCGTCGGGACCGTCGGAAAATCGGGTCCGCTGCGACGCGCCCAGCGGACATTCGCGGGACACTCGGTCACTGTGGTCTGGATCAGGCCGTCCAGCTGGTCGAGCGACCCAGCGGTGATCGACGTGGCCACCCCATCCATCTTTCCATCGCGGCGACCCGTCGCCGTTCGGGATGACTCACGTTCAGAGCTGTTCCCAGGCGTCTTCGTCGTCGGGATCGATGTCCGTCGGGGCGCCGGCCGGACCGACGGGGCCGTCGGTCGGTGCCGATCCGGGGGCGGCTGGCGGCGCTCCGGTGGCATCCTCGGCTCCACCGGTGGTGTCCTCCAGATTCATGTTCGGCCAGGCGGTCTCCTCCCAGAGGCCGCGGTCGGTGTAGTAGTAGACGACGTCGTCAGAGACGACCGCGAACAGGCCGCGCTGGCGATCGTGGACGACCCGTTCGCTCGTATCGATGGCGACGTCGACGACGTCCTCGAGCGTGTCAAGTGCGATGTGATGGTCGCCGATCCACATGGGGATCGAGCCGCGGGAGATCCACTCGGCGTACCGGTGCTCGTGGACCGCCCGACGAGCCGTCTTCTCGTCGATCGGGCGGCGTCGGTCGAGCCCCCAGGCTGCACCGAGCGAGAGCGTCCCGACGATCGCCAGGAGGCCGACGAGCGCCGTCGAGCGGGGCTCGGACTCGGTCACCAGTGCGTACTGTGGGTGCGTTTCCTCGTGGGATGGGACGGGCTGGGCGAGCCAGAACGCGCGTTCGGTCGCGACGAGTTCCGTCTCGATCGTGAACGCGTCGGCGGTCGTCCCCGTGTCGTACTCCGTCTCGACGACGGCGACGACGCGTACGTCGCCCACACCGGCGACCTCGCGCTCGATCTCGGTCATCCGTTCGCGGACGGCGGCGACGTCGACGTCGACCGAACTGCTGGCGACGCCGTCGCGAACTCTCGGCACCTGTCGACTGAGCTGGGTCGTCTCGTTCCAGAAGACTGCGCCGTCGCGAACGGCCTCGTATCGGAGCGAGATGTCGTGGTAGACGCTCGTGTCGGTCGCCGGAACGGCCGTCTGCGGGGTGAGTGTCAGCGTCTCCGTCGCGTTCGTGAGGTAGACCGGTTCGTCTTCGAGGACTGTCCCTTCGGGCCAGAGCCCGCCGGTCTCGACGATTGCTTCGGTCCCGACCTCGGTCGAGACGCGGTCGGTGCCCGTCTGCTGGGTCGTCGTAGTCGTCTCCGGCGAGGCGACCGCCCAGCCCGACAGTGCGAGCGCGACGACGCCGCAGACGGCCAGCGCGACGAGCAACGTCCGGCCGTACCGAGCGACGAGCAGGTCGATTCGTGGATTGTCGATCATTGTTCCCATCCCGTCGGGCCTCGCTTCGAGCGAGCCCACGTGCCGGTTCCCAGCCGGCACACCCCCGACTTGTCGAGACGTACGGACGACTGACTGATAACCGTACTGGCCCCGTCCGAACGCTCAACGGCGCCACTTTCGAAGCTTCCGTCTCACTCTGCGTCGAACCGGGACGTGCGAGCCGGGCGTTCGAAACTTGATGTCGTCCCGGCCGAACAGGGCGAGGAGCAGGACGACGGCGGCGCCCACGACCACTGCGTCGACGGCCGCGACGGCCAGATATGGGTGGATGCCGTGGAGCCATCCCAAAAGGGTCGGCGGGAGCACGAGCAGATAGCGATACTCGCGGACCGTCCGGACGTAGGTTCCGGTTCGGTCCGGCGCCGACAGCGTGACGGTCACCTCGCCCTCGTCCCGCGCCCCGACGACCTGCCGGGCCGGGTCGATGGCGACGCCGTCGCTCGCCGGTTCGGTCTGGGCGACGATCGGGACGTACCCTGCGTTGTCGATCGTGCGGATGAGGTCGCTGGTTTCGCCCGGTGAAATCCGCTGTGGATCGTCGCTCGGCTCGTCGGTGCTGATCACGTCGTAGCCCGTTGTGCCGGACGGGACGACCATCGTCGCGGTCGCCGCCGTCACCAGCACGAGCAAGACGAGCGCGATCACCGACCAGAGGGCGATCACGTTCCGACGGGTGGTCGTCCGCGTCGTCTCCCGCCGCGGCGGGCCAGCCCGATCGAAGACGACGCCGAACCCAAACAGGGCGACGCCGAGACCGACCAGCATCGCTCCTGCCCCGTCGGCGTCGAGACCGCCCGGGCCGCTCCCCAGGCCGAGTGCGCCGGCGATCGCGCCGACGACGCCGAGCACCAGCGACTGGATCCCCATCACGACCGTGCCAAGGTGCGGAATCGTGACGACGGTCCCTTCGATCTGGAGCGCTTTCGCGACGATCTGGCCGTCGGTCACCGGCGGCTCGCCGCCGTCCTGGTCCGTAAACGGGTTGGCGTCGCCTCTGGTCACGTAGCCGTCGTCCGTCTCTTCGACGACGCGATGGGTCGTCAGCCCGCCGCCGTTGACTTCACGCGCCTCGTAGACGATCACGTCGCCCTCGGAGACGTCGCCCGCGAGGGCATCTGGCACGGCGACGAACCCGTCGCCGGTCTCCATCGCGGGTTCCATACTCCCCGAGGCGACGTACCCAAGCAACATCGGCTGGCCGAGCACCTGGCCGAGGACGAGCGCCGCTACGAGGATGGCGAACGCCACGCCGAGTACGCGCGATGCCGTTTCGATATCAACCACGATCTTTCCTCGTTTTCTCCGCCCCTACCCACGCTACGATGCTGGCCTCGGTCGGCACCGACTTAACGCCGCCGACCTCGCGCGACGCGGCCGATCGCCACGAGCCCGAGCGTCGCCGGCGGGGCGATCGCCGCCGTCAGCGGCGACGCGAACTCGACCGACGAAAGCGAGAGGCCAGTGCGGTTGGAGACGGCGACGGTCCCCGCCGTCGTCTCCCCCACGCTGAGCCGGTAGACGCCCGCCGATTCGGGCGTCCAGCCGACGGTCAGTGTCCGGGTCTCGTTCGGCGCGAGTTCGACACCGCGATCGTCGACGACGGCCCCGTCGACCAGGATCGGGATCCGATCGGCGATTCGCCGGTCGGTGGGGTTCGACACGGTGGCGGTCACCGTGACCCGTTCGCCGGCGGTCACGTTGGTCACGTCGACCGATGCGTGCTCGACGGCCAGCTTTCCGTTCGTCGTCGCCTCGTCCCCGCTGCCGGCCCCCGGACCTGCCCCGCCATCGCCGAAGCCGCCACCGTCACTTCCCTCGTCCGCCGTCTCGACGACGACGGAGAACGACTCCGTTCCGGTCGGCGCCTCGTGCGTGTCGATGGAGACGCCGAGGGTAATCGATTCGCCACCGGACAGGGACGCAGGATCGGCGGCGTCGATAGCGGTTTTCCGATCGCCGTCGTAGAACGTGACTCCATGTACGTCGTGTTCGACCCAGACCCTGCTGTCGTCGGCCGTCGTCACGTCGAAGACGGCGTCGACGTCGGTCCGCGCGTCGACGTTGAGCCGATCGAAGTCGAGCGTGAGTTCCCCGTCCTCGATGGTCGCGTACTCGCTTCGCGGGGTGAGTTCGACAGCCTCTGTCGCGTCGCTCTCGGTGGTGGTGTCACTAGCGCCGAGGCCCACCGCTGCCGTCGGGACGGCGAGCAGGAGCGACCCGAGTGCGAGTACTGTCAGCCACGTCGTGCGTGTCATCGATTCTGGCCCTGTGATCTCCCAGCCGGTCGACCCTCGTTCGGGACCGGGTCAATCCGACAGCGCCGTGGTGGTGACACTGCTGGGCAGGTTCCTGTCCCCACTGGTTGACGCGTTTCCGCCCACGAGTGGACGAGGCTTCTCGGCCGTCGAATCCGTCCGTCGATGCTCGAATCCTGACCCGGTCAGCTCTGTCTTACGTCGTCGCGGTGATCGTGATCGTCGTGTTGAGGGTGGCGTCTGCAGCAGCGCCGCTCGTATCGATCTCGAGATCGACCGGCGTGGTGCCACCCGCCGCCAGCGTATTGTTCTGCGCTGTCAGCGTCACGTCGATATTGTTGCTCTGGGTCGTCCAGGGGCCGTCGAGCGTGATCTCAGTGGAGTGATTGTTGATGATGTTGAAGGCGCCGGTCGCCGTCAGCGTGCCGTCGATGTTGGCGTCGGTGAGCGAAATCTCGAGCTTGTCGTTGGTGATGCTCGCGTAGTCACTCGTCGCTTCGAACGCCACTCGTGCACTCGCGTCGCCGCTCGTCTCGACAGTCACGGTACGATCAGCGGTCACGGTGCTGAACGCGCCCGTGCCGAGCAGTGCGCCGCCGCTTGCTACGATGCCACCCAGTCCGACCAGAACGTTGCGTCGATTCATTCTCATGATATGTCCCCCACGCCCTGCGGGCCGACCCCGACGCGGCGCGGTTCTTACTCACCCCAGCCACCACATCCCCTTTGTATTGAGCAGCCGGAACGGTCGCACGGTCGGCCAGAAGGTCGTTCAAGCCGGTCTTGAATGGATATCTCGGACGTTGAGACGGTCGTCGGCCCAAACACCTTAGTAGCGATCGGTCCTAGAACTGTCACACCTTCGGGGGAGGGTGCGCGGACTGGTGAGCGACAGCATGGGAGCGTCACACGGAAGCCACGGCGAAATCTTCGAGCTGCTTAGCAACCGCCGTCGGCGGTACGCGATCCACTACTGCAAACGGGTCAACGAGCCGGTCGAACTCGGCGATCTCGCCGAGCAGGTCGCCGCGTGGGAACTCGACAAGGAGGTCCAGGAACTCACGTCCGCCGAGCGAAAGCGCGTCTACACCGCGCTCCAGCAGACGCACCTGCCCACTCTCGAGCGAGCGGACGTGGTGGAGTTCGAAAACCACACGATCGAACTGACCGACGAGGCCGACGCGCTCGAGATCTACTTAGATATCGTCCCCGCGGACTCGATTCCCTGGGGCGTCTACTACCTCGGCCTGTCCGTCCTCGGCTTCGTCGTCCTCGCGGGCGTCTGGGCCGACGTCGTTCCGACGGAGACGATTCCGCCGCTTGGCTGGGCCGGACTGGTGCTCGGCGCCGTGACTGCCTCGGCGATCGCGCACGTGCTGACGAGTCGGCGCTACCGACTCGGCGAGATGGAGCGGCCGCCGTAGGGGACAAATTACCGTGATCGGGAGCTCACTGACGAAACTGGGGGCGGTACTGGTGGTTGCGGGAGCCCTGCTCATGGCCGGTCCGGTCTTCGGATTCAGTACCTTTGCGGCGGATCGAGGAACGACCGTCGAGACCGCTCCCACGGAAACCGCCATCCTCGGCATCCAGCCGACCGGCGAGACGCCGGACAACCAGAACGATGCCGCCGTCCTCACGATCACGAACAACGCCAACGGACGGTTCGACACGCTCGACGCGCAGGCCGCGATCGTCTCGGATCCGAACGGCGCGCTCGCGATCAGCGACGGGTTCGGTTCATCGCTCGATCCTGGTGCACAGACTGGCCTCTCCCTGACGTGTGCCAGCGGCGGTACCGGCCAGGCGACCGTCGAGGTGACGGCCGACGCGTTCGGGTCGACGCTCGCCGTCGAGGGAATCACGTACACACACTCGTTTTCCTACAGCTGTACCGGTAACGGCGGGGGCGGCCCGCCCGGGTTCGCCTCGGTGTCTGCTGGCGACGTTACGAGTTCGAATACGCAGGAACTGACGTTCACGCTGGACGGCAAGTTGAGCAACGGTGAAACCGTCACGATCGATCTCACGAGCTTCCTGGCAAACTACGACGGTGCCAGTATCGACTCGCTCACGGTCGGCGGCTCGCCGGCTCGAAAACACGACCGGACGTTTGAACCGGCCAGTGGCTCAGCTACGATCACCGTCACGGCGAAGGGGAACATCAAGGCCGGCAAAGAGGTCCGGATCGTCCTCGACGGGGTCTCGCCGGAGTGGGATCTGTTCGGCTGGGCGACGTTCAACACGGCCAGTACGCAGGCGAGCGACACCTTCGCCATCGACTCCGGGGGCGGGTGGACAACGACCGCGTCGACGGCTGGTGCCGACACCGGTTCGGTCGACGAGACGATCTCCCGCGAGGAGCTCGAATCGATCCCGCTCGCGGAACTCGATCGATTCGACAGCTACGACGAACTCGAACAGTACATCGAGGCCGAGACGGACATCGAGGTCGTCGACCGCGATGGCTGAGGGCTGAGCCGGGACCGAGTCCCTGCGAGTCACTCCGAACGGCTTTTGCCCACGCACGTCCGAGACCACCACATGTCGACTGCAACGTTGAGCGACCGGGGGGAACATCTCCGGTCCATCGGGGTGACCTCCTCCAGCGCACTCCTGGGGGTTGCTGCTGGCCTCCTCTCGTACATGCAGGTGGGGATTGACGCGCCGGCAGCGACGAACAACACAGCGCTCGCGTTCGTGCTCGGGGCGATCGTCCTCGAGACGGTCGTCGTCCAGCTCTCGGGAATCTACGACGACGACGAGCTCGGGTTCAAGCTCTATCTGTTCATCACCTTCATGGTCTTCTCGTTCTGGTTCGTGACGTGGGGAATCTTGCTGACCGAATTCTCCCTCTACTGAGATGGCCGACGATAGCATCGCCGTCGTCGATCTGGATCGCTGCTCGCCCGACCGGTGTAACTACGAGTGCAAGAACTACTGCCCGCCCAACCGCACCGGCAAGGAGTGCATCACGCTGCGCGGCGAGGACGCCGACGAGGGCCAGCCCGACCAGGTACGCATCTCTGAAGAGATCTGTCTGGGCGAGACCTGCGGGATCTGCGTCGAGAAGTGTCCGTTCGACGCGATCGAGATCATCAACCTGCCCCAGGAACTACAGGACGACCCGGTTCACCGCTACGGGGAGAACGCCTTCTCGATGTACGGCCTGCCGGTCCCACAGGAGGGGCAGGTCACCGGCATCCTCGGGCCGAACGGCATCGGGAAGACGACCGCCGTGCGGATGCTCGCCGGCGAACTGGAACCCAACCTGGGGAACTACGCCGACCCGCCGGGCTGGGAGGCCGTGCTCGACGCCTATCGCGGGACGGAACTGCAGGACTACATCGCCGACGTGCGCGACGGCGACGTGACCGTCGCACGCAAACCGCAGTACGTCGACCAGATTCCCAACCAGTTCGACGGCAACACGCGTGAACTACTCGAGCACACCGACGAGCGAGGCGAACTCGACTACCTCGTCGATCGCCTCTCGATTCGCCCCGTCATGGACCAGGCCATCGACGACCTCTCCGGTGGGGAACTCCAGCGCGTCGCGCTGGCCGCCGCGCTCGCTCGCGACGCGGACTTCTACTTCCTGGACGAGATCACGCCCTACCTCGACATCGGTCAGCGGGTGACGGCGGCGCGTCTCGTTCGCGAACTCGCCGAGGAGGACGACAAGTCGATGCTGGTCGTCGAACACGACCTCGCGATCTTGGACCTGTTGTGTGACACCCTCCACATGGCCTACGGTGAACCCGGCGCCTACGGTGTCATCACGGACCCCAAATCGGTTCGCAATGGTATCAACGAGTACCTCAAGGGCTACCTCGAGAACGAGAACATGCGGATCCGGCCCGATCGGATCGAGTTCGAGGAACACGCCCCGCGGACCGAGAGCCAGGGCGACACGCTCGTCACCTACCCCGACCTTCGGAAATCCTACGGCGACGGCGAGTTCGCGCTGGACGTCTCCGGCGGCGAGATTCGCGAGAACGAGGTGCTCGGCATCGTCGGGCCGAACGGGATCGGGAAGTCGACCTTCGCGAAGCTGCTGACGGGCGACCTGGAGCCCACCGAGGGTGACGCTGATCTCGATCTGGACATCTCCTACAAACCGCAGTACGTCACGATCGACCAGCCGATGCGCGTCGACGCCTTCCTCTCGTCGATCACCGACCAGTTCGGTTCGTCGTACTGGAACACGGAGATCGCCCAGCCGCTCCAGCTAGACCGGATCATGGAGCAGAACCTCTCGGACCTCTCCGGCGGGGAGCGCCAACGCGTGGCCATCGCGGCCTGTCTCTCGGACACTGCGGATCTGTACCTCCTCGACGAGCCCTCGGCTCACCTGGACGTCGAACAGCGCGTGCAGGCGACCCGGGCGATCCGGCGCTACGCCGAACAGCAGGACGCTACCGTCCTCGTCATCGACCACGACATCTACATGATCGACCTGCTTGCCGACCGCCTGATGGTCTTCGACGGCGAGCCTGCCGTCGCCGGCCGCGCCGGTACGCCACAGTCCATGCGCGGTGGCATGAACGACTTCCTCTCGAACTTAGAGATCACGTTCCGCCGGGACGAGCGGACCTCGCGCCCGCGGATCAACAAGCCCGACTCGCAACTCGACCGCGAACAGAAGCGCGAGGGCGAGTACTACTACGCGCCCTGAGTCCGTCGCCGCAAAAACTGACCGTCGCTCGACGCGCTTACTCCGATTCCGTGCCACGGACCGTCTCGACGCGTTCTTTCCCACGTTCACGCCACTCTTCGATCCGGCTCTTCGTCCCGATCCGACTCTCGCCGACGAACGCGCCGATCAGGGCACCGATGGCTGCGCCGGAACTCGCCGCGTTCCGACTGAGCAGGCCGCCGATACCACCGCCGATCGCCGCGCCCATCGCCGCGAATCGAGCCCGGGAAAGTGCCAGTGTGAGTGCGTCTCGAACCATACGAGCCGTACGGGCGCCAGCCGAATAAGCGTGTGGCTCGGCGGGACAGTCAGTCGAACGCACTATAGTGCCCTCGGAGTCGATCCCTTGGAAACAAAATACCTTTTGACAGGGCGCTCGTAGCGGTTGACATGGGAACGGAGACGCCGGCAATCGAGATGGCGGGCCTGACGAAGCGCTACGACGACACGACTGCCGTCTCCGACGTGACGACGACGATCGACGCCGGGACGGTCTACGGCTTCCTCGGCCCGAACGGCGCCGGCAAGACGACCACGATGAAGATGCTGACGACGCTCGTCAGACCCACGTCCGGTACTGCCCACGTCGCGGGGAACCCGATCACCGACCGCGAATCGGTCACGCCGCACATCGGCTACCTGCCGGAAGAACCGCCGCTGTACGAGGAGCTCTCCGGACGCGAACAACTGGAGTACGTCGCCGGCCTTCGGGAACTGCCGACCGACGAGGCGACCGACCGCATCGAGCGAATGCTCGATCGCTTCGATCTGGCCGAGGACGCCGACAAGCGTATCTCCGACTATTCGAAGGGGATGCGCCAGAAGGTCGGTGTCATCCAGGCCGTCCTCCACCGACCGGCCGTCGCCTTCCTCGACGAACCGACGAGCGGGCTCGACCCGCGCGCAGCGCGAACGATGCGCGATACGATCGCCGAACTGGCCGACCAGGAGATGACGATCTTTCTGTCGACACACATCCTCCCGGTCGTCGCCGAACTTGCGGACGAGGTCGGCGTCATCCACGGCGGCGAGCTCGTCGCCGAGGGCCACCCGGACAAACTGGCCGCCGAAGCCGAGGCCGGTGCGGGCGGAACTCTGGAGGACGCGTTCCTCGAGATCACGCAGGATCCCGAAGAAGCCGCCCCCAGAGCCGAGTGAGCACGTCGATTACTGCCGAGGGGTTCTCCCGTTGGTCTCGGTTGGACTGTCACTGCCGTGGGGTGATTGGTTCGTCTGAGGCCGACTGCGTGCGAGACTGCCGTTGCCTCGCAACGTCGCTACTGGACACCACGTCTCGTGTGATCGTCGTCGCTTCGAAGGATGGGTCGCAGAGGGATGGTTGTCGTAGAACACTGCGCCGGGGACCGTTCGGTCTCGGTCACTCCAGCGTAAATCGATCGAACGCGCGAGCGGCGTAGCCGAACGAGAGGACGGGCGAACTCACGCCGAGCACGGCGGTGAGCCACGCGATCGCCGTGACGACGCCGGCGCTAATCGTCACCTCCAGCGGGGTGACGAACGTGACGACTGCGGAGGCGATGCCGGCGACGACCCCGGCGCTGTCCGTGTACAGGACGAGCGCGGCGGCTATCGGCGCCACGAGCACCAGCGTGTAGGTGACGAACGCGCTCTTCGAGGGCATCACGGCCTCGCGATTGCTCGAGACGCGAACGCTCCCGAATCGGGGGAACAGCGCGCCGATACCGGTCGCGATGGCCGGGGTGGCGACGGCCCCGAAGACGGTCGCGGCGACGAGGAAGGCTGTCTCGCGCGGCGGGAGGGGACTCGCCAGCCCGAGCGCGGCGCTCAAGACGGCGGCGAGCGGAGCGACCACGAGAACCGCGGCAATGATCATGCCGCCGACTGCTTGCCGACCGGAGACACTCGTGGTGAGCAGCGTCGGGAGCGTCCGCCCGTGGTCGCCGAGGACGTTGAGCGTGAGGAGTGCGCCGCTGGCCCAGACGACGTAGCCACAGAGCACGACCGCGATAACCGGGCTTACGGTCCCGGTCTTGATGATCTCCTGGATGAACGCCAGGAAGCCGAACAGCGGGTAGACCACGTAGAGCATCTTGATCGGCGCGCGTTTCGCTCGTCGGAGGGTCGTGACCGCGACCGCTCGAAGCGCTCGATCGCCGACACCGGCGAACAGCGCGTCGAGGCGACCCGAGGAGCTGACGTTGGCCGTCGACTCGTCTGCGCTGGCCTCGTCGGCGAACCAGTGGCGCGTCGCCATGGCCGTACTGGCGACCAATACGAGCGGGAGGCCGATCCCGACGACGAGCGCCGTCCCGACGAGTGCGACGGTCCGTGGGGTGTAGCCGGGAACGGCGAACAGGAGGAGTTCGCCGGGCCAGCCGAACGGGCTGTTCGCGAGTCGCTCGAAGAGGACCGCGACGATTCGATCGAACCAATCCGTCATGACCGCGCCGAAGTACGCGCCCCAGAAGAGGACGAACAACGCCCGTTTGTAACGTGCTACCGGCTCGTACGTCGTCAGCAGGTGTCTGATCGCGAGGCCGACGACGAAGCCGACGGGAATCGACGTGACGAGCAGGAGCGCGACCACGACGAGGGCGACGGCCAGCGGGACGACCGAGCCGGCGCCGTAGGCGAACGCGCCCGCAAAGAGGGCCACGAACGGGAGGAGTGTGAGTGCGTACAGCGCGAGTTCCGTCCCGATCAGCCCGGCGGCGACGGACCGCGTCGACGTCGAGATCAGGAGGCACGCCGGTTCGTCGACGTCACCTCTGGCCGTCGCCGTCCGGCCGGTAGCGGTGAGCGTCAGCCCGAGCCAGACGAGAGCGGTCGCGCCCGTGGCGATCTCGCCGACGGACACGCCGCCAACGTCGGAGAGAGCACCGGCAGCGACCTGCTCGCCGGCCTCCGGGAGGAAGAACAGGCCGACAGCCGTGAACGGCCCGAAGACGAACAGCAGGACGAGCGCCATGATCGCGACCTTCGTTCGATTCCCGGCGACCGCCCGGAGGCTTCGTCGGACCTCCGTGCGGGTGATCCGGGCGGCGACGGACGCCGTCACATCGACCACCCGCTGTTCGTCGCGTGCGTCGCCTCGCTGGCTCGAAGCGGTGGGACGGCCCTGTCACCGACTCCAGTACAGCGACTCCAACGGTTCATACTATGTTGACAGATACGGACAGCCAATAAAGAACGTTCGGATCGGTCCCGTACGGCCGTCGCGATCGGTGCGGTGTTTCACGACGCGTCTCTCGGCCGTCTCCGCGACGGCAGTAATCGCCGAACGGCTCCCGACGGTTATCCGAGCCGACGCTGGCAGCTGCCACAGAGGTTCTCTTCTTTGATATCGACTTTCTGTACCGTTCGGGAGAAGTTCATCACGCAGCGATTGTTGTTGCAGTGTTCGAGCCCGTAGGTGTGACCGATCTCGTGGACGACCTCTTTGCGGATGCGGTCGTCGACGATGTCGCTCGCGCTCTTGTTCGAGAAGCCGCCGTCGGAGCTGGTCTGGAGCCGATAGGTCGAGACGACGCTCCCGCTGCCGTCGAGATAGGCGAGGCCGAAGACGTAGTTGCGTCGGCGGTAGAAGATGTCCTGGGGCGTGATGGCGATGTTCTTGTCGCCGCGGCCGACGCGCTCGGCCAGCTGGATGAAACTTTCCGCACTGTACTGGCTCCGGCCGGAGTCGTACGCGCCGGTTGGAATCGACTGTCCGTCACCGATCGTGACGTCACAGTCGTACACCGAGCGCAACGCCGATGAGGCCTCCCGCTTGACCCGCGCGGACACCTCGCCGACCGGAACGATGTCGACGTGCATAACAACGGCTAAGACTGCCCCCGGCATAAACGTCCCGCCGTGGCTCGATCCACTCCGCTCGACGACGCGCTGGTCGACCGACTGTCCGCGTACGAGCGCGTCGTCGAAGTCGGGATCGGCCGCCGGACCGAAGTGGCCGCGTCACTGGCCGAACGCGGCGTCGCCGTCACCGCCACCGACGTTTACGACCGGTCGGTCCCCGCCGACGTCGACTTCGTCCGCGACGACGTGTTGGCTCCCGACCTGACCGTCTACGACGGCGCCGGGGCGATCTACGCGCTGAACCTGCCGCCCGAACTACACCGGCCCGTGGCCGAGGTCGCGACCGACGCGGGCGCGGACTTTCTGTTCACCACGCTCGGTGGCGATCGGCCCCAGCTCCCCGTCGCACGCGAGTCGCTGCCGGTCGGGACGCTGTTCGTCGCCTCGCTTTCGGGCCCGGACGACGGGTGATCGAGACCGCTGCCAGACGGCTGGAGGATCGCCCGGAATCGACCGACGGACTCCTTACCGGTTCGTCGCTTGCTGTCGTCGACCAACGAACTTCTGCCCTGTTCGTCGATTGCCGCCGCCGACCGACGAACCGCCGACCTTTATTCACTGCCCCACCCACTGGCGAACATGACCGACGTTCTCGAAGCCGACGCCGTCGTCCTCGATGTCGACGGCGTCCTCGTCGACGTGGCCGACTCCTATCGACGGGCCATCGTCGAGTCCGTCGAGCGCTGCTACGGCCGGACGATCGACCGGGCGGCCGTCCAGGCGTTCAAAGACGCCGGCGGGTTCAACAACGACTGGGACGTGACCGACGCGGCCGCCCTGTACGTCCTGGCCTCGGGCGAGGGCTACGACGCCTCGATCGAGACCTACACCGACGCCATCGCCGACCGTGGCGGCGGCCTCGACGCGGCGGAGTCGGTCGTCTCGGACGCACTCGACGCGACGGCACTCGAACGCGTCGTCTCTCGCTGGGATCGCGACCGGCTCCGCGAGGTCTTCCAGGGGCTGTATCTGGGTGCGGACCTCTACCGATCGATCGAGGGCGGCGAACCGGACGTCCCGGACCGGCCGGGCGCGACGGACGTCGACCTCGCTCGAAACGTCGACGGCACGGTCAGAACCGATCGCGGAACCGAATCGACGGCCGCTCCAGAGGATGAGGCAGCTGACGCTGCCGGTCCCGACGCGCTCCGCGGGTTCATCCACGACGAACCCGTCATCCTCACCGACGAGACGCGCGAGTGGTTCGCGACGAACGTCGACCTGGGTATCCTTACCGGGCGGCCGGAAGCGGAGGCCCAGATCGCCCTCGGGCGGGCGGGACTCGACGACCTTCCGGCCGACCGCCGGTTCACGATGGACGACTGGGACGAAAGCAAGCCGGACCCGGACGCCCTGACGACGCTGGCCGAGCGCCTCGAGGCCGAGACGGTCGTCTTCGTGGGTGATACGCTCGACGACGTCCGCACGGCGACCAACGCGGCCGACGCGGATCCACACCGCGTCTACCACGGCGTCGGCGTCCTCTCCGGCGGGCTCTCGGGCGAGTCCGGCCGGAACAAATTCGCCCAGGCGGGCGCGGTCGCCGTCTGTGAGTCGGTCAACGACGTTCCCGACCTGCTCGAGTGAGCTAGCGGCGACGTGACGCCAGAGCGGTTTCCCCCACACTCACACACGTTCACTTTCACTGCGGTTGGCTGGTAGTTTTGGTCGGCTCTGTCGAATCTCGGGCCATCAAATGAGTGTCAACCTGTCGCGGATCCTCGAACACATCGACGGTGAACTGGTCGAGTCGTCGGAGCGAACCGACGCGTCGGTCTCGGCCGGTGTCGACACGGGCGAGACGATCACGCTCACGCTGGCGGCCGACGGCCCGGAGTCGACGACACGGGCGATCTCGGTGGAGCTGACGCACTCGGAGGCACGGCTCCTGGGCGGGCGGCTGATCGAACCGACGTCTTGACGGTCAGCACGGCCGTTCGGTGTGCCATCTGGCAGCTCGGGCCCACTCCACACCGCGGTTTTACCCGCCCGTCCGTGGTAGCGACGCGAACCGATGGCCGACCTCGCATCCGGTCCGGGATCGCTCCCCGGGACCCACACCTCCCCCTGGCTGGCACGTACCGACGATGTCCCCCGGTTCGATCCGCTCGCTGGCGACGAGACGGCCGACGTCGCGATCGTCGGGGCGGGCATCGCCGGCCTCTCGACCGCGGCCGAGCTCGCCGATCGTGGCTACGACGTCGTCGTCCTCGAACGCGATCGGGTCGCCGGCGGCGTCACCGGGCGGTCGACGGCGAAGGTCACCAGCCAGCACGGGCTGCTCTACGACGACCTGCGCGACTCCTTTGGCGGGACGCGCGCCCGCCAGTACGCAAGCGCGAACCAGGCGGCGATCGAGACGGTCGCTTCGCGGGTCGCGGCGCTGGAGATCGCCGACGACTGTGGCTTTCGCCGGTGCCCGGCGTACGTCTACGGCGACGACCGCGGGGCGATCGAGCGCGAGGCGGACGCCGAGGCGGCTGCCGGGTTGCCCGCGTCGTTCGTCACCTCCGTCCCGCCGTTCGAGTCGGCCGACTGTGGCGTCAGGGTCGACGACCAGGCCTGTCTCGACCCGCGACGGTACCTCCTCGCGCTGGCAGAGACGCTCGTGGACGGGGACATCGAGGCAAGTGGTTCGATCAGCGGTAGCGGCTCCGCTGTGTCGACCGGTGGCAGTGGCGCCTCGCCGACCTCGACCGGTGACGGTAGTGACTCGGCGACCCCGGCCGGCGGCGATTCGAGCTTCGGTTCGGTCGCCGTGCACGAGAAGACGCGCGTGACGGCTGTCGAGCCCGGCCGCACGCCCACCGTCGAGACCGACCGCGGAACGGTCACGGCCGATCGGGTCGTCCTCGCGACGGGGTTTCCGCTCCTCGATCGGCTCGGATTGTTCGCCCGGCTGGCGCCGAAGCGCTCGTACGTGCTGGCGGTTCGGATCGACGAGGAGGCGCCCGAGGGGCTGTACTACCGGCCGGCGGAGGGGAGTCGCCCGTACCGATCGGTGCGAGCGCACGTCGGGACCCGATCGGGTGGCACTGGAACGGCGGGTGGCGACGAGACTGCCGCCACTGCTGGGCCGCTCGTCCTCGTCGGCGGCGAGAACCACAAGACCGGCCAGGCTGGCTCCACGTGCGAGCGGTACCGCCGTCTCGTCGAGTGGGCCGAGGAGCGATTCGACGTACAGGAGGTTGCGTACCGCTGGTCCACGCAGGACTACGTCGCCGCGGATCGAGTTCCGCTCGTCGGCCCTGCGGGCCCGGGTGCGCGAAACGTCTCCATCGCGACCGGGTTCGGCGGCTGGGGGATGACCGGTGGGACGGTGGCTGGCCGGCTCCTGGCCCAGTTGCTCGACGGCGAGGAACCGCCGATCGCGTCGCTGTACGACCCGCGCCGGTTCACGCCGGTCGCCTCGATCGGGCAACTGGCGACCGAGAACGCGGACGTCGCCGGGCAGTTCGCCACCGACTGGCTACGGACGCTCCTCGGGCCGGGAACCGTCGCCGTCGAACCCGGCGAGGGGCGCGTCGTTCGTCGTGACGGCCGGCCGATCGCCGTCTCGCGTGACGAGGACGGCGAATTGCACGCCGTCTCGGCCATCTGCTCGCACGCCTACTGCGTGGTCGACTGGAACGACGGCGAGGGGACCTGGGACTGTCCCTGCCACGGGTCCAGATTCGATCCCGACGGTCGGCTCATCGAAGGGCCGGCGACTGACGGACTCTCTGCCGCAGAGCACGAGGCGACCGGTGAGTGTACCGACCACGAGGGAGAGTGACCGCCAGTTGCGTCTGGGCGTGATATACGTGTCTCGGTGCGATAGCGTCTCGTCGCCGATTCTATCTTCTCTCGACAATCGGATAATTTATCGACCTGGGGGAACAATATTGGGGTATGACCGACCAGCCGGACGTCTCGAGGGCCAACTCCGCTCGGACTGCCGTCGCGCGGACCGTTCGGACGTTCGTCGTCGTGTTCGCCCTGCTCACGATCGTCGCCTTCCTCGGCCTCGAGCTGCTGGCAACCCGCGGTGTCGTCGACCTGACGGGGATCGTCAACTGGGTTCTGATACCGCTCGTCCTCGGCGTCTCGACGCTCGTCACGGGCTGGCTCGTCAACGGCGGCTACGAGCGATTCGACGCGGACCCGTCTGCCGCCGGCCGATTCGGCTGGCTGGTCCTTCTGTACGTCCCGTTTGCACTCCTCCCGACCAGAATGGCGCTCGATGCGTTCGGGTTCGAGTACTTCGGTGGGTCGGCGATCGTGCTCGGACTCGCGATCGTCCTCGCGGGCTGGCTCGTCTACGGCGGTGGCGACAGCCTCGGTATCGAGACACGGCACGTCGGACACGCAGCGATCGCGTCCATCGTCCTTCTCGTCGGTGGGTCGGTGATCGCGTCGACGGTCGCTTCCGGCGGACTTCTCGGCCCGGCCGAAACGGGGCTCGTCGCCGTCGCGGCTCAGCTCGTCGCGCTGTGGGTTGGGTTCAGCGGGACCGTGGATCGATTGCTATCCTGAATCCAGCGAGTCAGTCACCCGGTATCCGCGAGGCCACTCGACTGCCTGCATGGACGTTCTTAGTACGGAACGTGGAGATCCCTCGTATGCCCGACGACGTCACTACGACCGTCGAAGACGCACTCGACTGCGCCGCGGACCTCCCGACCCAGGAGGCCGTGTCTCACCTCCGTTCGGCGGCCGCGGCGCTCGAATCGGCTCGCAAACGCGACGCGATCGACGCCGAGACGGCCGACGCGCTCACGACCCGCCTCTCCCAGCGTATCCGGGCAATCGAGGAGCGTGACGCCTACGACGCCGAACTGGGGGCGGCGCTGAATCTGGACGAGGAGGACGCGGCGTAGGGGGCGCCGCAGTCGCTCCGCCATCGGGTCCGACCGCACACTGCCGATTCCGATGACAGCGGCATCGCTGGCCCGCTCCAATCGATTTATCCGGCGGCCGCCCGGATGCGGAGGTATGCGACTCGCACTACTCGGCGGGACGGGCGACATCGGCGAGGGACTCGCGCTTCGCTTCGCGCGGGATACGGAGCACGAGGTCCTGATCGGTTCGCGCGACCCGGAGAAGGCGCGCGACGCGGTCGAGAGCTACGAGGAGCGTTTGGCCGACGCCGGTGCGTCGGGCGACCTGAAGGGGTTCGCCAACGAGATGGCGGCCGACCGGGCCGACGTCGTGATCCTCTCGGTCCCGCCGTACTACGTGGGCGACACCGTCGAGGCCGTCGCCGACCAGCTCGATTCGGACGCGATCCTCGTCACGCCCGCCGTGGGCATGAAAGGCGACGAGGACGGCATGCACTACCACCCGCCGGGGACGGGCAGCGTGACGGAGCTGGTCGCTCAACGCGCCCCCGACGAGGTGCCTGTCGTCGGCGCCTTCCACAACCTCGCCGCCGGCAAACTCGCCGACCTCACGACCGAGCTCGACCTGGACACGCTCGTCGTCGCCGACGACGCGGACGCGAAGGGAACGGTGCGCCAGCTCGCCGCGGAGATCGAGGGGCTGCGCGCGTTAGACGCCGGCCCGCTCGCGAACGCGGCGGAGGTCGAGAGCGTCACCCCGCTGGTCATCAACGTCGCGAAGTACAACGAGGACATGCACGACGTCGGCGTGAAGTGGCTCTAGGCGGCGACCAGTCACTCCCCCACGATCGATCACAGTCCCCGGCCGTCGTAGGCCGCGAGGATCGCTTGCATGCGCGCTCGAACCGCCCTCGCCCGCTCGTGGTCCGGACACGGCACGGCGGTTGGCGGCCGGTAGAATTTCTTCATCACCCACGTGAGCGCGCGGCCGATGACGTCGTCACCGACGGTCCCGGCGTCCCAGGTGAGTTCGAGCGTCCCGTCGGCCGCGATCGAGACGGCATGCAGGTTCGAGAGGCCGTAGCAATTCGTTCGCCGGCCGTCGCGTCGCTCGACGCAGAGTGACGTGCCCGCCAGGCTCCACTCGCGGTCGTCTTCGACCCAGCGTTCGGCGGGTTCGGTGGGGACCAGACACGTTTTCTCGCACGGCAGGGCGACTATTTCCTCGCGATCGATGCGGTCGCTCACCGTCGCATCCACGAACGCGTCCTGGTGGTGGGGGACCGCGAAGACGAGCGCCTGCCCGTCCCGACGGAGTTCGATCTCGTGGACGAAGTGAGTGCCGACGATGCCCGCTGCCTGCGAGAACAGGTTGGCGAGCGCCGAGCGGTCCGCGGCGGTCGTCGTCGGGCAGCGCCACGTCGATTTGCTTCCGTCGCCGTCGGCCACGCGTTCGAACCGGTCGCGGACCGACTCCCACGTCGAACGGGTCTCGTCGCCCTCGATATCGAGCGACAGTTCGCCCTCGTCGACGCGGACGACCGCCGCCGTCGTCTCGTCGGTCACGTGTTCGAAGAGCGCTGTAAACGCCTCGCCGAAGTGATCGGACAGCAGCGAGTGCGTTCGGTTCAGGTCGTGCTCCATGGTCGGTTCGAATTCGCAAAGCGCAGCGCGGCCGATACGCGGGGCCGCCGGATCGGCCGTCGCGGGAAAAGACGCCGCTCCTTACGCGCCGGCGGATTCCAGCGCGTCCTCGATATCCTCGCGCTGGGTGACGCCGACGAAGCGCTCGACGATGCCGTCGTCGTTCTCGATCACGAGCGTCGGGAGCGAACGCACTTGATACTCGTTCGCGACGTCCTGGGCCTCGTCGACGTTTACCTTCTCGACTTCGAATCCGCCGCCCCAGTCGTCCTCGATCTCCTCTAAGATCGGATCCTGGGTCTTGCAGGGGCCACACCAGTCCGCGTAGAAGTCCTTGAGCGTGACGGTCATAGCGTACCTCGGAGTTCCCGCGCGTCGCGCATAAGGGTTTCCCAGTGCGGTACGTTTGCCGGCAGATGGGTGCCAGAACGGTTGCCAACGGCGATGGGTGGGAATATTGCTGGCCCGTGGTCGTCGGGGGCTTCTCCGTCCCGACGACTACATTCGCACTGACTGGGCGTGGACGGTCGCGCCTACATCCAGCACGTTCGCCTCGTCGACGATCCCGACCTCGATGGCCAGCTCGACGGCCTCGTGTCCGACGATGTTGGCCACGTCCGCCCGGACGAGCGCGTCGCGGGCGGTGGCCGGCTCCACCGGCTCCGTCCCGTAGAAGTCTTCGGTGACGGTGAGCGAGACGGCGCCGTCTTCGAACGTCTCGCCGAGGATATCCGCGTCGCAGACGGCCACCAGCGTCCCCTCCGGCGTCTCGCGTTTGGTGCAGACGACGGGCGTGTCGGCGCCGTCCTCGCTCGTTTCCCCGTTCTCGCCCGTCATTCGTCGAGGCGGGTCTCTTGCTGGTCGTCTATCAGCTGCTGTTCGGCTTCTTCCCGACGCTCTTCGGCCTCGTCGGCGACCCGTTCGGCCTCCTCGTGCTCGCCGAGGTCTTCGAGGATCCGCGCCTTCTCCTCTAGCACCTGCGAGCTGCGCATGCCGAGGCGGATGGCGTTGTCGATGCACCGAAGCGCCTCCTCCGAGAGGCCACGCTCTTGCAGGAAGAACGCGCGGTTGTACCACCCTTCGCCGAAACGAGGATCGCGCTCGACGGCGCGTTCGGCGTGTTCGAGCGCCTGTGCCGTCTCGCCGTACTCCCAGAGGGCGAACGCGAGGTTGCTCTCGGCGGTGGCGGCGTGTTCGCTCGCCGACCGGGTGTTCGACGTCTCGTCCTCGGTCGTCTCGATCTCGGTTTGCTCGACGATGTTCAACGCCTCGCGGTAGGCGCCGATGGCCTCGTCCCACTCCTCTAGCTCGGCGTGGGCGACGCCCTTGTTCGTCCAGGCCTCCTGGGCGAGCCGGTCGTCCTCGGTGAAGCGAGCGGCGCGTTCGAACGTCTCGGTCGCCTGCTCGAACCGGTTGATCTGCATGTAGTTGAGGCCGACGTCGAGGACTTCCTCGGCCTCGATGTCCTCGTTCGTCAGCTGGCGCTCGTCGAGCAGGTCCGCGATCGCTCGCGAGTCGACGGGGTCGACCTTCCCCGGATCGACGTCGAGCTCCGGCGGGTCGAGGTCGAACTCGTCGTAGGGATCGTCGAAGCCGGCGCCCTCGGAGAAGCGGTGCCGGTCGTCGCCCGCGTCGTCTGTCATGGCAAAACGTAGTCGCCCGGACGGGTTAAGACCTGCGCACTTCCCTTTGTTCACTTCTGGAACGTTCCTTTGTCCACTCCTGAACCGTCACTCCCCTCCGCGCACGATTCAAGGACCTACGCCTCGAGTTCCGACGTATGCGACTGTTCGTCAGCGTCGACCTCCCCGACGCGCTCGCCCCGGCGGTCGCCGCCGTGCAGGGCGCCTTCGCCGACGCGTCGGGCCTGTCGTTCACCGACCCCGACCAGGCCCACATCACGCTGAAGTTCCTCGGCGAGGTCGATCAGGACCGCATTCCCGCGCTCGAAGCGGCGCTCGAGACCGCCGTCGACGAGTCGGACGTCACGCCGTTTTCGGTCACCTACGGCGGACTCGGCGTCTTTCCGGACCTGTCGTACATCTCCGTGCTCTGGCTGGGTGTGATCGAGGGCGGCGACGAACTCACTCGTCTCCATAAGGCGATCGAGGCGCGGACGACCGCCCTCGGATTCGACCCCGAATCGCACGATTTTACGCCCCACGTCACCCTCGCCCGGATGGAACACGCCGGCGGGAAGGAACTCGTCCAAGACCTGGTCACCGACTGGGAGCCGATCGCCTCAAACGCTCTGGCAGCACAGTACCCGGGCGAGCGCGGACCTGTGGTCGGCGAGACGACGGTCGAAGAAGTTCGACTCACGGAGAGTACGCTCGGTCCCGACGGGCCAGTGTACGAGACCGTTACGACGATCTCACTCGGATAGCTGTCCGACCGGGTGGCCGAACTCGAGCGCACCGGTGCCAGCCGAACTGGCGTTTCGTCCGTCGACCGAGTTCGAACCGGTCACGTAATCCGACAGTAGTGGCCCCGATTACAGGGAAGCGCGGGCGTACAGCCGGGAGGATAATGCGACTCGCCGGCGTGAAGCGGTGCGCATGGCGATCTCGACACCGGCCCGGCGCCGTCGGCCGGGTGGGTCGCGGTGAGTCTCGAATCGGACGACGACGGCGATCCAGCGGCTGGTCGGATTGCCGACGTGGAGCGGGCTTCCCCAGCGGCGGATACTGCAGGGCGGACGCGGGTGTGTTCACGGCGGGCCGTCCTCGGTGCAGCGCTGGCCACGACCGGGGTGTGCGCGCCCGTGGCTGGCTCCATCACGACCGCCGGTAGCGATGCCACACTGCAGGTGATCGTCTCTTCGGGTCCGACGCCACTGTACGCCCGCCTTCGAGACGGCCTGGATGCCGTTCGAACCGACTGGACGAGCATCCACGAAGCGGCGATGGCGGCCGTCGCGGACGCGCTTGACCAGATCGAGACGTACGCACGCGAGACGGGTCGCGACTGGCTCGACGTCGCCGTCGACCGCGGGCCGTCGATCGGCTCTCCGTTTGCCACGGCGTCGCCACTCGACACCGCAACGTCCGTCGAGCGGGTCTACGACGGCTTCCGGGAGGTGATCGGGGCAGGGCTGGACGAACCGCACTGTCACCTGCTGTGCTGGTGGGGGCCGTTCGACTATCGGATCGGCTACGGGCGGACGGTGCCCGGCGACGGCCGTGTGGGTCGCGGCGACCACTCTGCCGGGTTGGCAATCGCGAACGTCGGCGCGACAGAAGGCTGGGACGGCCGCGCGGTGACGCGGAACGTGGCGATCCACGAGGTCCTCCACACCTCCCTCTCGCCGGCCGACGCCGCGGTGGTGGGCGACAGTCGGTGTGATCACGACCTCGGAGCCGTTCGCGAACCGGAACCCGGAATCCGCGAAATCTCGCCGATGGCGACCACCTACGCCGGCGGTGGGTCGGACGACCGTGGGCCGGTTCATCTGCTCGCCGATGGCCTGCTGGGCTCGAACGGGGGCACGCGCTGGGCCGGGCGCGGTTGCGTCAATCCGGCCGCGCTTCGAGAACGCGGGCCGGAAGCGGGGAACGGACCGGCGGACGGCGACGTCACCTGGCGCCACTCGACGCGACTCACCGCGGAGACGATGGAGGCAGTCTGTCGGTACGCGGAGCGGACACTGCAGTGACGTGGTCTGGGGCTCACCGACTCGGCCGGGACTCTCGGGCCTGCGCTCTAAGCGGAGCGCCTAACTCTCCGTAGCGCGCGTTCAGGGCCGCGAATTCCGCCCGCACGCGGGATGGACAAGCCTTTAAGCGAGGCTGGGTAAGAGACGGGCACTATGGGTAAGAAGTCCAAGGGCAAGAAAAAGCGCCTGGCGAAACTCGAAAAGCAGAACAGCCGCGTCCCTGCGTGGGTCATGCTCAAGACCGACATGGACGTCCAGCGAAACCCCAAGCGCCGAAACTGGCGGCGTAACGACACCGACGAATAATGAGTGCCAGTGATTTCGAGGAGCGCGTCGTCACCGTCCCGCTCCGCGACGTGAAGGCCGCACCGAACCACGAGGCAGCCGACCGGGCGATGAAGATCGTCCGCGAGCACCTGGCGAAGCACTTCGCAGTCGAGACCGACGTCGTCCGCCTCGACCCCTCGATCAACGAGGCTATCTGGGCCGACGGCCGGTCGAACCCGCCGCGGAAGCTTCGCGTCCGCGCCGCACGCTTCGACGAGGAGGGCGAACCGGTTGTCGAAGCCGAGTTCGCCGAGTAACTTGCTCCGCGCCTCCTTCGCCGGCTCCGCGTACGTCGGCGTCTTCGCGTGTGCGACGGACAGCCTCCTGCTCGTCCGACCGGACGCCGACGACGACACCGTCGCGGCCATCGCCGACGAACTCGGCGTGACGGCCGTCCCGACGACCGTCAGCGGCTCCGGCACCGTCGGCGTGCTCGCCACCGGCAACGAGAACGGGCTGCTCGTCAGCAACCGCGTTCTCGAGTACGAACGCGAGCGCCTGGCCGAGGCGACCGACGTCCCGATCGGGACGCTGCCGGGCGAGATCAACGCCGCGGGGACAGTCGTCCTCGCGAACGATCACGGGGCCTACGTTCACCCGGACCTCTCCCGGGAGGCCGTCCAGGCCGTCGAGGACACCCTCGACGTGCCCGTCGAGCGCGGCGACCTCGCCGGTGTCCGGACCGTCGGTACCGCCGCCGTCGCGACGAACGAGGGCGTCCTCTGTCACCCGAAGTCGACCGACGAAGAACTCGACCGGCTGGAGGACGTCCTCGACGTGCGCGCCGACGTCGGGACGATCAACTACGGCGCCCCGCTCGTCGGCTCCGGCCTGCTGGCCACCGACGCCGGCTACGTCGTCGGCGAGGACACGACCGGCCCCGAACTGGGACGCATCGAGGACGCCCTGGGCTACCTGCAGTGAGGTCGGTCGCGACACGACACAGTGACCCAGTCGATCGTTTTCCGGCGATACGTCACAACTAGCCGTCTACCGGCCGGTATCGCTCGGCTCGACGATCCCGTCCCCGCTCCGTCGGTGCCCAGCAGTCGATAGCTGGAAGGGAACATTCTTCCGCCTGCCTGCCGGAACGCAGTACATGAACGAAACTGCGGCGCGTACGTTCGCGACGAAACTGTCCAGCCCAGTCACTGAGAGTGAGGTGACCCGCCGATGAGTGGAAGCCAGCAGGAGCTACAGGCCCTCTCGCAGGAACTCCAGCAGATCGAAGAGCAGATCGAGGCGCTACAGGAGAGCGTCGAGGAGATTCGCAACGAGCAGACCGCCGTCGACGAGGCGATCGACGCCGTCGAATCTCTCGAATCGGGTTCGATCGTGCAGGTTCCCCTCGGTGGCGGGGCGTACGTCCGCGCCGAGGTTCAGGACATCGACGAGGTCATCGTCGAACTCGGCGGCGACTACGCGGCCGAATTCGAACAGGACGACGCGGTCGAGACGCTCGATTCCAAGGCCGACCGTCTCGACGACCGCATCGACGAGGTAACCGAAGAGATCTCCGAACTCGAAGCCGAGAGCACCCAGCTCGAACAGCAGGCCCAGCAACTCCAGCAGCAGGCGATGCAACAGCAGATGGGCGCCCTAGGCGGTCAGGGAGAGCCGGACGAGTAGGGCCATGTTCGACAACCTGAAGGAGAAACTCGGGAGCTTCCGATCGGAGGCCGAAGACGTCGCAGACGAGAACGCAGAGGAGCTAGACGAGGCGGACGCGCCCGAGGAAACGGCGGCTGCGGCCGACGCGAGCGCAGCCGAACCGACCGGCGGGGCCGACGAGCGTCCGGATCCGTCGGCTGGCGAACGGACGGCAACTACCGAGCGGGCGTCCGTTGACGCCACCGAGGGAGCCTCCGCTGACACCACCGAAGGGATGGCTACCGACGCCGAGCGGGAGCCGACTGACGCCTCTGTGGGGTCGTCAGCCGACGGCGAGTCGGGCGGCTATCGCGGGGGCGTCGCCGCTGATACTGACGAGTCCGCCTCGGACGGCCCCGGATTCGGGCGCAAAGCGGCTTCGCTCGCCCGCGGGAAGTTCGTCATCGAGGAGGCGGACCTGAAGGGGCCGCTCGACCAGCTCGAACTGGCCTTGCTCTCCTCCGACGTCGAGGTGAGTGTCGTCGACGAGATCGTCGGCACGATGCGCGACGAACTGGTCGGGGAGACGCGAACCTTCACCACCTCGACCGGCGAGGTCGTCGAGGACGCGTTGCGGACGGCGATCAAAGACGTGATCAGCGTCGGCCAGTTCGACGTCGAGGAACGGGTGGCCGAGGCCGAGAAACCGCTCGTCATCGTCTTCACCGGCGTCAACGGCGTCGGGAAGACGACCTCGATCGCCAAACTCGACCGCTGGCTCGATGCCCGGGGCTACTCGACCGTGATGGCCAACGGCGACACCTACCGGGCCGGCGCGAACGAGCAGATCAAGGAGCACGCCGAAGCCCGCGGGACGAAGCTCATCACCCACGAGCAGGGCGGCGACCCCGCCGCGGTGCTCTACGACGCCGTGGAGTACGCCGAGGCGAACGACGTCGACGTCGTCCTCGGCGACACGGCTGGCCGACTCCACACCGACGAGGGCCTGATGGACCAGTTGGAGAAGATCGGTCGCGTCGTCGACCCGGACATGACGCTGTTCGTCGACGAGGCCGTCGCGGGCCAGGACGCGGTCAAACGTGCCCGCGAGTTCAACGAGGCCGTCGAGATGGACGGCGCGATCCTGACGAAGGCCGACGCCGACTCCAACGGCGGCGCCGCCATCTCCATCGCCCAGGTGACCGGCAAGCCGATCATCTTCCTCGGCGTCGGCCAGGGCTACGACGATCTGGAGCGGTTCGACCCCGACGAACTCGCGAATCGATTGCTCGCCGAGGAGTGACGCCTCAGTCGAAGGTTTTCTCCGTTCGACGGTGAAGTAACGATCCCTTCGCTCGTCCCGACCAAATAAGTGGAGCGTACTCGAAACGCAACTATCGATGGCCGACCCTGCCGCCCCTGCCGACACCGGCCACGGTTCCCCAGGCACCTCCGACGGTGATTCTGGAACTCCGCTTGGGGTCACGCTGGTGAGTCTGCTGGTCGCGCTGAACGGTCTCCTGTGGATCGTCTGGGGCTACGGCAGCATCTACGCCGATCCGACGCCGCTCGCGTCGCTCGCTCCGGTGATCGGCCTCTCGCTCGTCCTGCTCGCGTGGGGGCTGTGGCGCCGGAACTGGATCGCGTGGACGCTCACGACCCTGGGACTGATGCTCGTCATCCTTCTGGAGACGGCTCGATTGTCCGAGCTGACTCTCGGCGAACTCCCGATCGTCCAACTCCTCCTGCTGGTGTATCTGTTCGCCAGACAAGCGGTGTTCTTCGAGCGGAACCCGTCCGACTCAGCCGATGCTGCGTCCGGGCTCTGACCCGCTCGCTCGTGGGCTCGGTTCGGTGATGGCGTCGATGGACGGACGGGCGGGGAGAACCGAGACGGCAGCGTCGATTGCGCTATCCGTCGTCAGTGGGGGCGCCGTCGGTTTTCTGGGTTAGAAGTCGGTGACTTTGGACTGGATTCGCCCGTCGTCGATGGCCGTTGGTTCCTCCGATCGGCTGGCGGCGTAGCGGGTCAGTTCGTCGGGCGTGATCTCCTCGCTTGCCTGCGCCACAGCGAGTTCCGGGAGTGAGAGGGCGTCTCCTCGACGGAGTTTCTCGCGGAGCTGTTCGACGGTGAGCGTCTGAAGGGCGACGTCGAGATCGACGACGGCCGCTCGGTCCCGCTTCGCCTCGGCGAGGTTGATTCCCTCCGAGAGAACGTGCTCGAAGGAGAGGCCAGTCTCGTCGACCCCTTCGTAGAGGAAGGCGAACGCCGAGACGAGCGCGTCGAACGTCTCGATTCCGTCTTCGCCTTCGAAGAGGAGCCGCCGGTCTCGTTCCGAGAGGTGTTCGATCAGGAGTTCGAAGTCTCGGAGCGATTCAGCGATCCGGCTTCGGATCCTGGCTCTCGTGTTTCGTTCGGACTGTTCGCTCGCGAGCGTCGTCTCGCCGCGGAGGTACGCTCGGTCAGCCGGGCTGAGGATTCCGCGGTCGCGTGTTTCACCGGACATACTCTATTTCTGATTATGATATTCGAACAGGGATATAAGTATACTCCGATACGGGTTATGGGTTCGAAAACGGTCGAAATCCTTAACCGACGTCGACCGGGTGTAGATGACACGCATGACGAACGTGAACGACGCCGGAAGTGCGGTGAGTGGGGCCGGATCGAACGGGGAGCGAAACCTCTCCAACGCTACCATCGTGGCGCGCGTCGATGCCGGGACGCTCTCGACGGTGATCGACGCGCTCTCCGCGCTGGTCACCGAGTGTCGCCTCGAATTCGACGACGATGGGCTGTCGGTCATTGCGACCGACCCGGCCGTCGTCGCTTCCGTCAACGTGGACCTCGCTGCCGGTGCGTTCGAGACCTACGACGGCGCGAACGGAACGTTCGGCCTCGACGTCGAACGGCTCGGAACGATCGTCGGGCTGGCCGATCGCGATCGGCCGGTGACCCTCGCCGTGGACGCAGGGACGCGTCACCTCCGTGTCGGTATCGGCGAGCTTCGATACGAGATGGGGCTGCTCGACCCCGAGACGATCCGCTCGCCGCCGGATCCGACGGAACTGCGTTTCGAGTACGGTGGCGGGGCCGTCCTGCCAAGCGCGACCGTCGACCGGTTCGTCGGGGCGACCGATCTGGTAGCGAACCACCTCTCGATCGCCCTGGCTGACGAGGCGCTTCGGATCGAGGCCGACGGGGACGTCGACTCCGTCTCGCTGGAATTCGAGGCGACCGACCTCCAGGCGTTCACCCCGGGCGAGGCCCGTTCACTGTACTCCCTCGAGTACCTCCGCGACATGAGCCGGGCCATCCCCGGTGATGCGGCCGTCGATCTCAGGATCGGGACGGAGACGCCGATCTCGCTCGGGTTCGAGATCGCCGACGGCGAGGGCTCCGTGGAGTACGTCCTGTCCCCGCGAATCGCGCGGAAGTGATCGGTTTCGCTTCCGGATTGTTCCTCAGCTGTTCGACCGAATTCGCTCTGCGAGCGTTTCGGCCCGCTCCGCCTCCAGCGAGTCGCGCTCGAGCGAGAGGGAGATCCCGTCGTCGCCACTGCGAGGCAGGACGTGGACGTGGGCGTGGTCGATCCTGCCGACGAGCGGGCCGGAGGTGTGGAATACGCTGAAGCCGTCGGGATCGAGTGCCTGTTCGAGGGCATCGGAAACGTGGCCGACGGCGTCGAAGACGGCTTGGCGCGTCGGCACCGGGGCGGTCGTGATCTCCTCGCGGTGGCTCGTCGGGATCACCAGCGTGTGACCGTCGACGGCCGGGCTGGCGTCGAGGAACGCTACGGCCTCGTCGGTTCGATAGACTTCGGCGGCGTCGCCTCCCCCGGCGACGATCTCGCAGAACGGACAGTCGGCTTCCATGTCAACAGGTTCGGGCGGACTGACAAAACGTTGTGGCCTCAGAGCCAGTCCTCGTCGTCGGCTTCGTCGCCTTCCTCGACGGTTTCGAGCGTCGCCGCGAGATTCCGCAAGGCGTCAAACTTGGTGGGGCCCTGACTGGAGATCCCGGTCTCGTCGTCCGCGGCGATCCAGAGGCCGTCTTCGACGGTGATCCTGACGGTCGTTACGGCTTCGGACCCATTCGTCGGCTCCTCCTCGGTCTGCTGTCCGCCGTCGGCTGTCGTGTCGTCGCTCATACTTGGTGTTCGGCTGGTTCCGTGGAAAGCGTTGCTGGTTCTTTCGGGAACTGGCTGGCTGTCCGAGCCGCTGGCGCTTCCAGCAGTCATCGGGTGGGCCGCCGTCACCGGCGACGTCGGCTGGCCCAGTCACGGCCGCCGATCGGGCCGACACGATCGTCCGCGCGAGAAAAGCCTTTAACGAGCGCGCCGCGTAGGCTCGGCAAATGGTACTCGACGATCTCGGCAGTTCGCTGCGGGGGACCTTAGACGACCTCCGGGGCAAATCTCGTATCAGCGAGGCCGACGTCGAGTCGGTCGTCACGGAGATCCAGCGCTCGCTGCTGTCGGCCGACGTCGACGTCTCGCTCGTGATGGAGCTCTCGGAGAACATCGAGACGCGTGCGTTAGAAGAGGAGCCGCCCGCGGGGACGCCGGCGCGCGACTTCGTCCTGCGCATCGTCTACGAGGAACTCGTCGACCTCATCGGCGAGTCGACGGAGCTCCCGCTCGAAGATCAGACGATCCTGCTGGCCGGGCTGCAGGGGTCGGGGAAGACGACCTCCGCGGCCAAGATGGCCTGGTGGTTCTCGACGAAGGGACTCAAACCGGCGGTCATCCAGACCGACACCTTCCGGCCGGGCGCTTTCGACCAGGCGAAACAGATGACCGAGCGTGCGGAGGTCGAATTCTACGGCGATCCCGACTCGGAAGATCCCGTCGAGATCGCGCGCACCGGCCTCGAGGAGACGGCCAACGCCGACGTCCACATCGTCGACACCGCCGGTCGCCACGCCTTGGAAGACGACCTGATCGACGAAATCGAGGAGATCGAGCGCGTCGTGGATCCGGACATCTCCTTGCTCGTCCTCGACGCCGCGATCGGTCAGGGTGCGAAGGACCAGGCCCGCGAGTTCCACGACTCCATCGGCATCGACGGCGTCGTCATCACGAAGTTAGACGGGACGGCGAAAGGTGGCGGCGCACTGGCGGCGGTCGACCAGACCGACTCCTCGATCGCCTTCCTCGGGACCGGCGAGGAGGTCGACGACATCGAGCGCTTCGAGCCCGAAGGGTTCATCTCCCGACTGCTCGGGATGGGCGACCTGGCCCAGCTCGCCGAACGCGTCGAGCGCGCGATGGACCAGACGGACATCGAAGAGGATGACTGGGACCCCGAGGAGATGCTGCAGGGTAACTTCACCCTGAACGACATGCAGAAGCAACTCGAGGCGATGAACAACATGGGCCCGCTCTCGCAGGTGCTCGACATGATCCCCGGCATGGGCGGCGGCATCAAGGATCAGCTGCCCGACGACGCGATGGACGTCACCGAAGAGCGCATGCACACCTTCCGGGTCATCATGGATTCGATGACCGACGCCGAGAAGGAGTACCCGCGCGCGATCGGCGCCAGCCAGATCGAGCGCATCGCCCGTGGCTCCGGCACCAGCGAGGAATCCGTCCGCGAACTCCTAGACCAGTTCAAACTGATGGAACGGACCATGAAGCAGTTCCAGGGGATGGGCTCGGAGAAGGAGATGCAGCGCATGATGCAGCAGATGGGAGGCGGCGGAGGCGGTGGCATGGGCGGGATGGGTGGCGGTGGCGGCCCGTTCGGATAATCTGACGGTGTGGCGATCGCTAGCTCGCTCAGTTTTGTGACTCCGAACCTGACAACCCTCGGGGCCCGATGACCCTCCGGACCCAACGACTCTCGGGACCCGACGAGTGCACCAAGCGGTGACTCCACGGGGCTGCGACTCCGTTCCGCTCCACTCGTCACTCACACTCGCCGACCCTCGTTCGGCCGACTGTCGATCGACCGTCGGGGATCACCCCAGCCGTTCGTCGACGGCGTCGAGCACCGCACACAGCGTCTCGACTCGCGGCGTCGGCTCGATCCGGTCCCGTTCCGGCTCGTACTCGAGGACGTCGGCGTCGGCCAGTTTCGGGACGTCGACGTGTCTGAGCGCGAGCCTGACCTGTTCGTCGTCGCCGTCGCAGTACTCGGTGATCGCCCGCGAGAGGTCGGCCGTCGTCGTCGGCTCTCCCGTGTCGTCCAGGTGTCGGAGCACGTGGTGGCGGCGTGGTTCGCCGAGGAGGCGCCAGACTGTGCTTCCGTCCCCGTCGACAACCGTTTTGGGCATCAGGATTGGTTACACCACTATCGAATAAATAGCCTTCCCGTACGCCACTACTGTTGAATACTCAACTGTTACGACGTGTTGGCTGTCGACGCCCCTTGCTCGTCGGCGGGAATTCGGTCGACGGATCTGACGCACAGGTCGTCACCCAGCTCGGCGACGAGTTGCTCCTCGTCGATCTGGAGGCAGATCCGGAACACGTCCGGCTCCCGTTCGACGATGTCGACGCTGACGGTCCGTTCGATCTGTGCGCGCTCCCACGTCAGCTTGCGCAGGGGGACCGGATCGTCGACGCCGTGATCGTAGTAGAACGCGACGACACCCGGGTGAGTCAAGATCGAAAACCAGAGGACCGATCGTCTGGTGTACCGGCACCGTTCACACTGGAGGATCGCCCAGGCTTCGGTGCGCGAGTCGCAGTTCGAACAGAGTTCGTCGGTCGGTGTATCGTCGTCACTGACCGGTTCGTTGTCGTCAGCGATCGGTTCGTGGTCCTCACAGACCTCGACGCGCGTCTCGATCTGGCCTGCACAGATCGGGCAAATTCCCCGCATCATCGGGATGATCTTCGCGTCGTAGTAGGTGTGGGCGGCATCGACGATCTCCTCCGGCGATCGGCCGGAGAGTCCGCCGGGTGGAAACTCGTAGTGCATGAACGTTCCCCGCGGAAGGTCGCCACCGACGAGTCCCGCACAGGCCGTACACTGGACGGTGATCGTCTCGTCGTCGTAGCGAAGTTCGACCGGCGCGCCGCAGAAGACACATTCGCTGTCGACCGCTCGTGACGATAGTTCCGGATTCGCCGTAATCGTCCCCGCGACGATCGCTCGGACGACTTGCTCACCCGCCAGCCGGAGCTCGTACCCCGAATCCGACTTTCTGATGAAGTGGCCGGCGAGCTTGTCGAGGTGGTACCCGAAGTTTCCCCGGTCGTCGGGGGCGACCGTTCGGCGCAACGCTTCGTAGCGCATGGGCCCGTCGGCTGCCCAGAGCGCGCCCAGAACGTCAAGGCGCGTCTCGTGTCCGAGTGTCGCGAACGCTTCGGACGGGTTGGCGTCCCACGTCGCGCCGTCCGCTGTCGGCAACATATACCGGTACTGATAGTCCCGGTAGTTAAGTCTCCGGGCCGTTTGTGGCCGTTCGAGGGTTCCTGGGCCTGTTACGACCAGACCTATCGGGTTGTAGTCAGGACTCGATCGGCGTGCCGTCCTCGGTTGGCGGCGCGACATGGTCGACGTAGTCCTCGAGCGATGGTTCCTCGACCGTCACGCGAATATCGATCTCCCCGAGTTCGTCCGGTTCGCCGACGGCGAAGGTCGCCCGCTCTTCCAACGCCGGTTGCTTTTTGAGCGCAAACGTGAAGCTGTTGCCGTCGCGGTTGGTGAAGAACTCACTTCTGGCGGTATCGAGGATCTCGTGGCGGTGGAGCAGCTCCGAGAGGTGCTCGAGCGAGTGGGCCCGACCGTAGATCTCGCCGTGGCGCTCCTCGAGGTCGGCTTCCGGCACGATGTTCGCGACCGCATCGCGAACCCGATCCGTTACTTCCGTATCGAAGACAGGTGCCGTGATCTCGACGTCGACGCGATAGATCGCCTCGCCGGGCTCGCTGGTGTCTTCGCTCATTGGTCGACCTGTAGATCGGCGTCGGTGGTGATGATCTCGCGGACGCGCTCGTGGAACGCCGCCAGCGTGTCCGTGTTTTCGACGACGACGTCGGCGTCGGCCATCGCCTCGCCCATCCCCCAGCCGAGTTCGCGTTCGTCGCGTGCGTCGAGCGATTCGCCGCCGTCGGCCGCGCCCGCGTCGCGTCCCCTGTCGTCGAGGCGCTCTCGGCGGATATCGGCCGGCGCTTCGATACTCACGAGCGTGAAGTCGTCACCGAAGGCGTCCTCGAAGACATCGACCTCGTCGTCCGACCGGATCCCGTCGACGAGGACCGCGTCGTGGGTCTCGAGGCGATCTTCGATCATCGGCAGCGACCGCTGGGCGATCGCCGTCGGGCCGTCCTCGTCGCGCAGCGCCTGCGCGACCGCCCCGTGATCCGTCGCCGGATCCAGGCCGCGGTCGGCGGTCTCCTGGCGCACCACGTCGCCCATCGTCACCACGGGGATCCCCGCCTCGCGGGCGACCGTCGCCGCCTCTCCCTTGCCGCTGCCCGGTAACCCGACGGTTCCGATGACGTGCATTGGCTCTCGATACTGGCGAGACGAGCATAAGGGCTGTGGGTTCGGGTCCAGGCGGGGAGGACCAGATTTCAGCCGAGGGATCAGGTTTCGGCTGCAGGATCTCCGCGGGCGCTACATCCGGCTGAGGTGGATCTCGTCGTCGCTGACGGACTTGACGTGGTCGTCGTCTAATGCGTAGGTTCCCTCGTCGGCGTCGCCCCACCCGAGTGTCGCCTTGATCGAGTCCGTCATCCCCGGGTCAGGGTCGACGTGAAGCTGGCCGTCTCTGACCTCTTTGACCATGCCGATCTCGTCGCCGTCGCTGGTTACCACGCGTTTTCCCTCCTCGTCGTCGGTGTAGTGAGCGCACATTGCACCGCAACCGACAGCCAGGAGACGGGTGAATGTGTCAGGGGCAGGCGCAGGCCGTTTAGGTGCGATTGCCCGATTCGACCGCCACGAGCGTCGCCGTTTTCGTCGTCGGGGCGTCTGGACCTCGCATACGACTCGCTGCGCGCTCTCAGACGTATTCGGCGGGGAGCAGGTCGTCTTTCGGCCGGTCGACCAGCCAGTCGGCGAGGTCGACGAGCTGGTCGGTGGCGGCCTCGAAGAGCTGTGCGCCCTTCTCGGCGGAGGCGTCTCGTGGGTCGCCGAATGACCCGTTCGCCGAGTTCTCGATCGAATCGTGGAAGACGCGTGCGCCGTTGCGCGTAAACGTCTCGCGATCGACGGGCGCCATCCCGCCCTCGTACGCCGCGTCGAGTTCGTCCTCGCGGACGAGGTCCTCGAGGTAGGCGACCATCGACGTCTCCTTCGGCCCCGCGTGGGGACCGTTGGTCTCGAAGAGTTCGTCGACGAGTTCCGGGATGGACTCGTCCCACATCCACTCGATGGCGTAGGCGGTGCCGTCTTTGTGGAGGCGTTTCGAGACCTCCTGGAGGTGCTGGACGTTGCCGCCGTGGGCGTTGACGTAGATGACGCGGTCGATGCCGTGGGCGGTCAGGTTCCGCGTGAGACTCTCGACGTAGTCCCGAAACACGGGCGGTTCGACCCACATCGTCCCGGGGAACTGCCGGTGGTGGTCGCTCACGCCGATCGTGATGGTGGGTGTACAGAGATAGCCAGTCCGTTCGGCGGCCTCGCGAGCCAGCCCGCGGGCGATCATATGATCTGTCCCCTCGGGGAGGTGCGGACCGTGTTGCTCCGTCGAGCCCAGCGGTACCAATGCGATCGATTCGTCGTACGCCGCCACCTCGGGCCAGGTGACATCCGGCAGGTGCATGGATGACTGCAAGGCCTCGGTCACCAACGGTCTTCCGGCTTCGGCGGGATAAGGGCCAAATCCATACCGCTTATGCCACCCGCGACGGAACCTGTTTGCGAGGGCACGTAGCTCAGTCCGGATAGAGCGTCGGACTTCTAATCCGACGGTCGTGGGTTCGAATCCCATCGTGCCCGCTCCGCCGGCGAACGATAGTGAGCCGTGCTGAGCGTACCTCGTTGGATTCGAGCCCTGCCAGTCGCGCGCAGCGAACGGCGTGAGCGAGCACGTCTGGCTTCGGTTCGAATCCCATCGTGCCCATACGCATTCGCTGCGCGAGAGCGAAGGGATAGCCGGAAAGTCTCGAGCCAGCAACGTCTCAGTGGTGATCGTGGCCTTCCGAGATGACCGGATCGACCGTGGCGTAGCTGTCAGGCTGTTCCTCGAACGATCGTTTGCACGCCGTCGAACAGAAGTGATAGGTCTCGCCGTCGTGCGACACGCTCGGTCCGTCGTCGTCGGTGCGCATCCCGCACACCGGGTCCCGATACTGACCCGGTGCGCCGAGTCCCCGCCGGTAGACGTAGAAGAGGAAGCCAGAGAGCGCGAACGCGATCAGGTTGAGGTAGAAGGTGTAGTTCAGTTCGAAATAGGTCTGCTCGCTCGCAGTCATACCGCCAGCGAGATCGGGGACGATCCCGAGGACGTCGAACAGCTGTTCCATGAGAAAGCCCGTGAACGCCATCGTCACGAAGAATACGCCGAGGATGTAGGCCATCACCTTCCAGCCGTAGTACTTTCGGTAGACGTTGAGTACGGGGATCGTGATGAGGTCTGCGTAGACGAACGCGATGACGCCGGCAAAGCTCACACCGCCGCCCCAGAGCGCGACGGCGAACGGGACGTTCCCCATGCTCCCGACGAAGCTGATGACCGCGATGGCCACTCCCATGACCGCGTTCTCGGCGCTGACTAGCAGCCCGTCGCCCTGGAGGAACAGCGTGTTCCAGACCCACTGAGGCACGAACACGATGACGAATCCCGAGATCAGAAAGCCCGCGATCACGTCTTTGTAGAGCATCGACCACTCCTTTCGATACTGGTTGCCGACTTTGTACCACCCGCCCCACGACCGCAGTTCGTCTCGCCAGCCACCGCTGCTCGCCGCCTCCTGTCGATAGGTCTCCATACACCCCGCAGAGCAGAATTTCAGGGTTTCTCCGCCGTCCGTCACGAGCGAATACTCGTCTTTTCCTTCCATTCCGCAGGTCGGGTCCTCGGAGACGCCGTGATCGTGATCTTGCTGGTTCAGTTCGGCGCGGACGTCCTCGAACAGGGTCTCCGGAAGCGTCAGGTGGACGATGACCGCCATCACTGCGATGAGGATCACGCCGCCGAGCAACTCGGCGACGAGGAACTCCCAGCCGAGCAGGATCAGGATCATCAGGCCGAGTTCGACGATGAGGTTCGTTGAGGCGAACATGAACGCGAGGAAGGTCACGACGTGGGCGCCTTTCTTGAACAGTCCCTTACCGATGGCGACGGCGCCGAAGCTGCAGCCACTGCTGGCCGCACCGAACACCGTCGCTTTCGTGACGCCGGCGATATCGCCGTCCCCGAGCACCGACGCCATTCGCTCTTTCGAGACGTAGACCTGGACGAGACTGGTGATCACCAGTCCCATGATGATCGCCCACGCCGCCGTCCAGAGGAAGCCGAACCCGATTCGGAGCGCCTCGACCACCGCTGTGTCAAGTGCTGCCTGCATAGATGTGCTGTTACGATTCGTTTTCGAGCCGTTCCAGGCGCCGTTCGTACTCTTCGTCGCTCAGGTCGCCTCGTGCGTAGGCAGATCGGAGCTCGTCGAGTGCAGGATCGGTCGATTCTTCCCGCCCATGTAGCGCCTGGTAGCCGAGGTACAGGGCGCCGATGACCAGGGCGAGGAAGAGTAACTGCACACCAACGCCGATGATGAACATCCAGGCGGCTGGTCCACCTGTGCCCCACATGTGGTCACCCCACACCCCATCCATCATCGGACCGGATCCCATCATGCCACCCCACATGCCGAACGTGGGGAGGACGATGAGTGCACCGACGAGTAGCAGGACGAGCCAGACTAATCGGCGAGTGGTCGTATCGGTGGTCATGATTTTGGATCGTGAGTCGCGTCGAGACGCGACCCCTATCTAGAGGGACGGGTGCAGCGTTTACTTCGATTGTCCTTATGATATCAAGGTAGTGTGGGCCCGAATCCTTGGAATACAATCTGTCTTGGTCCGGGTGGATCCTGTTCATCGGATCGTGGCCGTTCTCCGGAGGGCTCCGTCGGTCGTCCATCGGCGCTCATATCCAACGGCGTCATCGCCGACGCCTGTACACACCAGTTCAAACACCCATGCCGACGCCATCCCGTCCGTGAACGACCGTTGTCACTCAGCAGGCTGAGATCTCTCCGGTGTGGATCCGTCGGGAAGCCCCGGGACCGAAAGGTCCACCCGACGAAGCAGCTGTGCATTGAC
Organism: Halovivax asiaticus JCM 14624; assembly: GCF_000337515.1. Lineage (GTDB taxonomy): Archaea > Halobacteriota > Halobacteria > Halobacteriales > Natrialbaceae > Halovivax > Halovivax asiaticus. Next base: position 51,050 of record NZ_AOIQ01000012.1, on the reverse strand, counting down.
TGCGACGATCACCGTGCTGAGGGACATCAACAGTGCACCAACGGCCGGTGAGAGGAGGAACCCGATCGGTGCCAGTATTCCTGCGGCCAGCGGAAGTGCGACGACGTTGTAGCCGGCCGCCCAGACGATGTTCTCTTGCATCTTCCGGTAGCTCGCCTTGCTCAGCGTCACGAGTCGAACGACGTCCACGGGATTGTTCTGGACGAGGATCACGTCGGCCGACTGGACGGCCACGTCGGTCCCGCTGCCGATGGCGATGCCGACGTCCGCTCGGGTGAGCGCCGGCGCATCGTTGACGCCGTCGCCGACCATCCCGACCAGTTTCCCCTGGTCCTGGAGTTCCTGGACCGTCACGTCCTTGTCTTCTGGCAGGACCTCGGCGAACACCGTATCGATGCCCAGTTCCGCCGCAACTGCGTTCGCCACGTCCGCTGAGTCACCGGTGAGCATCGCGACCTCGACCTCGAGGTCGTGGAGCGCGTCGACGACCCGGTAACTCTCCGCACGGATCACGTCGGCCATGGCGAAGGCCGCGATCGCTTCTCCCTCACGGACGAGATAGACGACAGTCTGGGCGTTCTCTCCGGCTTCTTCGGCGAAGGTCTGGAGGTCCGAGGGGACCGCGCTGTCGAGGTGGGTCAGGAGGTTCGGGCCGCCGACGAACACCTCGTCACCGTCGACGACTGCCCTGACCCCACGACCCTTCATCGCCTCGAAATCATCCGAAGCCGGCGTCTCGACGCCTCGCTCGGCGGCGGCTTCGCGGATGGCACGGGCGATCATGTGCTCGGAATCTCCCTCCACAGCCGCGGCCAGCGCCAGCGCCTCGTTCTCATCGACGCCGTCGACGGTTACCGACGCGACGACCCCGTGCTCGCCCTCCGTGAGCGTTCCAGTCTTGTCGAAGATGATCGTGTCGAGGTTCCGCGCTCGTTCCATCGCGATGCGATCGCGGACCAACATCCCGTTTCGGGCTGCGAGCGACGTGTTGATCGCGACGACGAGTGGGATGGCCAGCCCGAGCGCGTGCGGGCACGCGATCACCAGCACCGTGACGACCCGCTCGATGACGGCGGCATCGAACGTCGTTGCCAGCGTCCAGGCCACTGCCGTGACGAGCGCCGCCGACACCGCGACGTAGAACAGCCAACCAGCGGCTCGGTCGGCGAGTACCTGCGTCCGCGACGTGCTTCGCTGGGCCTCCTCGACCAACCGCATGATTCCGGCCAGCGTGGTTTTCTCTCCCGTGGCGTCGATCCGCGCGCGGAGGCTCCCGTCGCCATTGACGGTCCCGCCGATGACTTCGTCGCCGGGTTCTTTCGACACCGGCCTCGATTCGCCCGTAATCATCGCCTCGTTCACGTCCGACTCGCCCTCCACGACGACCGCATCGGCCGGCACACTCGCACCCGGGCGGACGAGGACGCGGTCGCCCTCCGAGAGCGCACTCACCGGTACCTCCTCGGTCTCGCCATCCTCGGTGAGTCGTTCGGCCGTATCGGGCAACAACTCCGCCAGTTCGTCGATGGCGCTCGACGCCCGCCGGACCGACCGCATCTCGATCCAGTGGCCCAGCAGCATGATGTCGATCAGGGTCACCAACTCCCAGAAGAACGCCGTCTCGGCCAGGTCGAAGACGCTCGCGAGGCTGTAGACGAATGCGACGGTGATCGCCATCGAAATGAGCGTCATCATTCCCGGCGCCCGATCCGTCACTTCCGGAACCGCCATCCGAAGGAACGGAACGCCCCCGTACGCGAAGACGATTACCGCGAAGACGGGGGTGATCCATTCGCTGCCGGGAACCGCCGGAACGGTGAAGCCGAGCCACTCCTGAAGCGTCTCACTGTAGAGGAGCACCGGGACCGAGAGCAGCGTCGAGACGAAAAAGCGCCGACGGAACAGCTGTTCGTGCCCAGCGTGCATCCCTCCGTGGTCGTCGTGACCGCCAGTTCCGTGTTCGCCGTGGCCGTCCGCTCCGTGTCTGCCGTGCCCGTCCGATCCGTGTTCGTCGGGATTGTCCGATCCGTGTTCGTGGTGCGACGCTTCGGCAGGGTGCCGACTTCCAGCAGTGTCTGTGGCTTCCGATTCACGCACCGACTCCTCGACGGGCGATTCGTCGGTTCCCATCCGCCCCTCGCTGTCGCTTCCGATACTGTGGGGATCGTGCTCCCCCGACGACTCGTCTCCTGGTTGATCGGTGTGCTCGTCCATTGGTATCGTATTACGTGCCTGTAGGGCAGCTGGGGTAATGGATGTACGGAGCCGCTCGTTGAAACGGGGGACTTCGTACTGGAGGCCAGTGTGCTGTCACGGCCGTTCATCACGACGAAAAACCGGCCTCGTTCGCTCTCCGCTCGACCGATGGCGTCGCTCCGCTTCACCCGCTTTCGGATACACGGCGGTCTGCGGTGAGCCACTCGAAGATGTCGCGTTGCTGGTCGAGGAGGACACCGAGATGGTCGGTGTCGGATTCGACCACGTCGGCTCCGACCTCGTCAGCGAGGGTTCTGACGGGTTCGATCGCAGCGTTCGTATCTGCCGTCCCGTGCCACCAGCGGAGGGGGCTGTCGACGCCGTCCGCGTCGAGTGACTCTCTCGCGAAACGGCGACACTCCCTGGCAACCGCGTTTGTTCCCTGACGGAGGGCTTCGTGGAAGTCAGCGCCGACGGCCTGCGTCACTGGATCGGGAACCGCACGATCGGTGTACTGCGCGACGATGCGATCGGGGCCGCTGACCGAAGCGAGAGCGCTCGAGAGGCGAAAGAGTGCGCGGAGGCCGTAGGGAATCTTCGAGACCGTCGCGAGACCGTTTTCGGCAGGAGGAACGACTGTGCTGACGAGTGCGATCCGCGTCGTCCAGTCGGCAGCTGCCGTTGCGATCGCGAAGGGGCCGCCCCCCGAAAAGCCCATGTGGGCGGCGCGATCGATCGATTCCGCGCGTCGGACGGCATCGAGGTCGGCAGGCCAGTCGCTCCACGTCCATCCATCCGGCGGTGGGGACGAGCAACCGTACCCTGGCCGATCGGGGATGACCAGCCGACAACCTGCCGCCTTCGCGGAATCGGTAACGAGCGAGCCGAACAACCGCGAGCCAGGGGAACCGTGGTGGACAAAGACGGGCAGTCCGTCGGGATCTCCACTCGTGGTATAGGCGACCGTGCGGCCGTCGGAAAGTGTACACTCACCCGTCCGAGAGTCGGACGCGCTATCGGCCATCAGTTCGTCCGCGCCATGGGGTGGGGCTGCGAGCACGATCGAGCCTTCCTCTCTGCCAGATAATTGGTTTGTGATTTAGATATTACTACTGTGGTGACAAACGCCCTCGTGCGCGACGTACGCCTCAGCATCGAGCGGCAGTGGTCCCCAGAAACTCGTCGTCAGTCCAGCCAGACGTCGTAGGTGTACTGCCCGCCGGAAAGCGAATCGGCGACCGGGATATCGATCCCGATCTCGAAGGAGTTGGTTCGGTTCGCGCCGACCGTGATCGCCTTCTGTTCGGTGAACGTGTCCCCGCCTTCGAGGTCGACTTGCCCGACCAGCGTTCCCGATTTCGAATCCGACGCGGTGTTTTCGACTTGCGCAGTGAGTTCGATGTTGCCGAACGTGGTCGTCCGAGCGTTCATGCCGGTGACGTCCAGCCCGCCGGTCACCTCGCTCACCGCATCGGAACAGCCCGCGAGCAGGGGGATCGTCGCGGCAGCGCCGGCGACTTTCGTAAACTCTCTCCGGTCCATGGCGCGTCCTCTAAAGCCCAATTATAAATCCCTTCTCAATTTATACTGGTCTCGCCGCCACTCCAGTTGAGGACGACACCGTCTCTGTCACCCACCCGGCCTCGCGAAGACCACGGCGCCCGCATGTCGACGTCTTATTCCCTCTCGTCTCGATAGCCGCCGTATGGAACTCGTCGGACAAACGCTCCGTGACCGCCTCGTCCAGGCACTCGTCGTCTTCGCCGTCCTCCTCGTGCTCGGCTACGTCCGGAACGATATCGACTGGGTGTTCCTGGGTGGCACCACCGCACTCTTCTTCGTGATCTCGCTCGGCCTCGATGCACTCTGGGCTCGGTACAAGGGGCGAGCGGACGACGATGAGACGGCCGGCGAACGAACGACGGGTGAACGTGGATAATACCGGAACTTCCACGCTGTACACGCACCGTCGAGGGCTGGATTCGCCGACCACCCACTCCAGCCACCGACGGGCGAGTAGGCCGAACCGGCACTGACACAGGGCACTGCATAGCCACGTCGTGGGCTCTCTCAGTCCACGATCGAGCGATATCCGTCCCGAAGGCCCACCCCGATGCCGACGAGGATCGCGACGACGGCCCCCGCGGTGACGATCGGCTCCAGGTCTGCTACCGAGGGGAGTGGCGTATACGTGCCGAGGACGAACCCGATCACTGCGATCGCCCAGAGGAAACACGCCGCGGCGAGTCCAAGGGAGAGCGAACGGCGAGCGTTCACGCCGTCTCCTTCCCGGCCGCGCCAGGTAATCATTTCGACGTCGCCCGACCTTCTCTGGTCGACTAGATTACGCGCTTCGCGTCACGCCTTCAGCCGCCGTATCCGCCGTCACCGCCGCTTTCGTTCCCGCTGGACTCGTTGCCGGCGTCGTCACCGACGCTCTCGTTGTCGGTCGCGTCGTCTCCCGAAGCATCATCGTCCGTGACGTCATCGCCCTGCTCGTCGTCCGCGTCGGTATCGGTCACCGCGTCGGCCACGTCCGCGGCTGACAGGAGCTGGCCTCTGATCTCGCCGGCGGGGTTGGCCTCCGTGTGAACGTTCACGTAGGTGTCGCCGCTCGCGATCTGCTCCAAGAGCGCGTCCATAGTCTGGCCGTCGACCTCCTCGGTGAGGTGGTCCTCGGTGATCGTTCCGGTGGCGAGGATGCCGTCGAACCGGCCCTCCTCCAGCCCGGGTTCGGTGGCGTCGGGGCCAGGATAGAGCCAGACCGCGACCGGCCCATCCTCGCCCGCGGCGCCCAGGTGGATGTGCGCCTGCGTCACGTCTTCGATCGCGTGGACGAGCACGGCGTACTCGAGTTCGCTCCGCTCCTCGTTCGCGCTGACCACCGCGCCACCCGTCGCCTCGGTGTCGATCTCTTCGGTCTGTTGGGCGCCGGTCAGCGCGGCGATGGAGAGGCCGGGGTAGTCGCCGGTGTCGTCCTGCGCGGCGACGCCGGTGGCCGAGACCCCCAAGCTGGCTCCGAGCGCCGTCGCCGCCCCGGCTGCCAGGATGCCCCGCCGGTGTATCCCTCTCGATCCGTTACGCTGCGATGTCGCCGTCTCCGCCGGTGTGTCGTTACTCATGGTCTCTGTCTGCGGATTTGATCGCTCTCGTTCAGCCCCCGACTCGCGGTCGAGCCGGTCGGCGAGTCGTCGCGGGCACCCCTCGAGACCGAGGAGAACCCGACGAACACGATCACGGGCCGGTCAAAGAGGGCCGCGGACCGTTACACGGTAAATGTGAGACTGATGTCCGCCCGTCGTCTCGCGGCCCACCGACTAGCCGTCGTTGGCATCGGAGTACGAGTGATTAGGGGTCGACAATGACGCACTACCCGACTGGCGCGTCGTCGACGCCGGAGTCGGTGGGCCTCGGGTCGACGGTGCTGGACCGTCTGCTCTGGATGTGGCGTTCGTCGATCGTTACTTCGCCTTCAGTTGTCTTTTGTCACACCCCCACAGAACGCCAGCCAACTCCTAGCCGTCACAGACGCTTTTTGTCACTGTCACATTGTGGAGTACGAAGTCTTATGGTACTCCTTCACACACATGGTGGTATCCGTGCGCTGCAGTTGTCGAATTGCGCACCCTGAAACGGCAATGGCGGACAGGGACAGTTCCACGTGATACCATGATCCCCCGAACTCACGACTCAGCCCGAGTGGACGACTCCCGCGAACACTCTCCCACCGCGCTGTTTGCGGCCTTCGCCGACGAACGACGGCAGCGTGTAGTGGCCTCGCTTGCCGCCTCGCTGGAACCGATGTCGGTGAGTGACCTCGCCGAACGCATCGCGGCCGAGGAAGGCCAGTCGATACCTGACCACCGCGAACGAGTAGAAACGGCGCTGGTGCACAGTCACCTTCCACAGTTGCAGGATGTCGGACTCGTCCAGTACGACGCAGTCGGCGGGACCGTCGAACTGGCCGTCCCCCGGCACGTCGTCGCCCCGTACCTGACCCTCGCCGGGTACACCGTTCTCTAGCCGACCGTGGTACCGAGTCGTCGACCGACAGGGGTGACAGCTGTTGGGTCGGTACTGGCGGCCCGCCTTCCAGGTTCTCCACCGCGACGGCCTCCTTGTCGTGCCAATGTGGGCACCCCACTCTCCGGCGACGCCTCACGATCTCGCTCGGCCGACCCACACAACTTTGTACCCGGTCGCGATTGCTTCGAGTATGGTGTCGCGTATTCTCGTGCCGTACGACGCGAGCGGCCCGTCCGGGGCCGCGCTACGGTTCGCCTTCGAACACTTCCCGGACGCGTCGATCGAGGTGCTCCACGTCGTCGAACCGTTCGCCGATCACACCGACGCGGGGAGCGATCACGGCCGGCATCAGTGGCGCGAACGCGCGACCGAGCTGGCAGCGGAACACTTCGACGAGGCGCGGGCGATCGCCGCCGAGTACGACGCCTCGATCGAGACGGACTGGCGGTACGGCCGACCGGGCCACGAGGTCGTCGCCCACGCCACCGCCGGCGACTTCGACCACGTCGTGATGGGCAGTCACGGCCGCAGTGGTATCGAACGGCTCATGCTCGGCAGTGTCGCCGAGACGACGATCCGGCGCGCGGGCGTCCCGGTGACGGTCATCCCGGAGACCTGACCGACTGTCTCCCGTCGCGACCAACCACGGTCGGGCTGCGTCGCCTCATCGACAGTCATCCCGATACGAAACCTGCGCTGGCGACCCGAGGCTATTAGTGGCGACACCCTGCATCGGGAGGACATGAGCAACGGGGCAACGTTCGAGGTGTATCGCGATCGTGCGGACGAGTGGCGCTGGCGACTCGTCGCGAGAAACGGGCGGATTATCGCCGATAGCGGCGAGGGGTACACGTCGAAACAGGGAGCCGAGCGCGGCATCGAGAGCGTGAAACGGAGTGCGGCCGACGCAGCCGTCGAGTACCTCCCCGAGGACTGATCGCCCCGCATCTCTCCCTGTATTGGCTGATATTGGCTTTGTGAGTGCTTCTCCGGCGACTTCTCCCGATTAGCCGGCAACTGTGGCATTCGTGTGTCCTGCTCGCTGTAGACGCTGTCTGCGGCGATCGACCGCATATCTTGTGGATTATATATCGGGGGCGTGCAGTCATCGTTGATCAATGTCACGTCGGTTACGCCATCCGCTCGTCGCGGTCGCCGTTACGTTTCTGTTGACCGTTCCCTGGCTCGCCACGTTCTTCTCGTACGGCGGCTACGGAACCGTTCATCCCGGTGCTAACATCGGACCGGGAATCGCCGTCCTCGTCGCCGGCGCGTCGATTCTGGGCGCGTCGTTTTTGCTGGCGTGGGCCGCGGAGACTGCCGAGAAGGACGTCCCACGGGCGTTCGCCATCGCCGTCCTGGCCGTCCTGGCGGTCGCCCCCGAGTACGCGGTCGACGCGCTCTACGCCTGGCAGGCCGGCGCCGGCGATACGGAGGCGGCGAACCTCGCCGTCGCGAACATGACCGGCGCGAATCGGATCCTCATCGGTCTCGGCTGGTCCGGGATCGCCCTCTACAGCATCTATCGCGCCCGGGGCGGGTCTGACCCTGCGGTCGAACACCGGGGTGGCTTTCTCACCGATGTCGTCACGATGGACCGGGACCTCTCCCTCGAGATCGTCTTCTTGCTCGCGGCGACGGCGGTCGCCTTCTTCGTCCCGCTCGCCGGTGGCATCGGCATCGTGGACACGGTCGTCCTCGTCGGTCTCTACGTGACCTATCTCGTCGTGATCGTCCGCGGTGACGTCGAGGAACCGGAGGAACACGGCGGCGTCCCCGCATACTTCCAGCAGTATCCGCAACTCGGCCGCGCTGCGGTCGTCCTCGGGGGCTTCGCTTTCTCCGGAACGATCATCTTCACCGCCGTCCACCCGTTCGCGGAGGGATTAGAGCAGGTCGGTGTCCAGAACGGGATCCCGGAATTCTTCATGATTCAGTGGCTGGCGCCGCTGGCATCCGAGAGCCCGGAACTGATTGTCGTCGCCTATCTGGTGAACAAGGCGCGGACGACCGCGGGCTTCAACGCACTCATCTCGTCGAAGCTGAACCAGTGGACGCTCCTCATCGGGACGCTCGCCATCGTCTACTCCATCTCCGCGGGCGCGGTCGAGGCGCTTCCGTTCGACTCGAAACAGGCCGCTGAGATCTGGATCACGGCCGCCCAGAGCTTCTTCGCCATCGCGATCCTGACCAACTTCGAGATCAGTACCCGCGAGGCGGTCGGCCTGCTGGGCCTGTTCCTCTCGCAGGTACTCATCGAGTTCTTCATTATCCAGACGTACGCTGAACCGGCGGCCAACGATCTCAGTATGCTCGTCCTCCACGCCTACACGGCCGTCTACGTCGTCCTCGGGATCGCGCTCTTCGTCGCCCGACGTGAGAGCGTCGGGGCGCTGTTCGCCCGGTCGGCCCGGACGGTTCGCGACGCGATCTGAACGGGTGCCCGACTCGACCGACGCGTCCCGCTCGCTGGTGACGTCTGCGTTGTCCGTCGACGTTGGGAGACATATCGGCCCGCGCTCAGAACGATCCGCCGATCGCGATGTACAGGAAGATTCCGGCGACGGTCGCGATCACGTCCAGTGCAAAGACTACCGCGTAATCCGTTCCATCCATATATGGGTCCCGGGGTGACTGTGACAAAAAAATTGTTCATTGATGACAACCCACATTGGTGGTCCCGGTCATCAGGTCCCGCTGTGACGGTGCCCCGAATCTGGTCGCCGGGGCTTGCAGACGAAGGAACACTGATAGGCCTGTCCGTGCAACCACCGCGACATGGAGACGACAAACCCGGCGACGAACGAACGAATCGACACCTACGAGGCCGATTCGGCGGACGACGTCGATGCGGCGCTCGACCGCGCGACCGACGCGTACGCAGACTGGCGCGACGTCCCGATGCGCGAACGCCAGGAACTGCTCGTCAACGCGGCAGAGATCCTTCGCGATCGCAAGCGAGAGTTTGCCGAACTGATGACTCGGGAGATGGGCAAACCAATCTCGCAGGCCGAGAGCGAGGTCGAGAAGTGTGCGTGGGGCTGTGAACACTACGCCGAGTACGCAGAAGCCTACCTCGCCGACGAGTACTACCCGAGCCCGCCGGGGACGACGGCCAAGACGCGGTACGATCCGATCGGCCCCGTACTGGCGGTCATGCCGTGGAACTATCCCTTCTGGCAGGTGTTTCGCTTCGCCGCGCCCTCGCTCGCCGCGGGCAACGTCGGCCTGCTGAAACACGCCTCGAACGTCCCCGGCTGTGCGCTCGCGATCGAGGAGATCTTCCGCGAGGCGGGCTTCCCCGAGGGCGCCTTCCAGTCACTGCTCATCCCCTCCGATCTGGTCGACGCCATCGTCGAGGACGACCGCGTCCGCGCGGCGACACTCACCGGGAGCGGCCCGGCGGGTCGCGCCGTGGCGTCGACCGCTAGTGACCAGTTGAAACCGACCGTCCTCGAACTCGGCGGGAGCGACCCGTTCATCGTCTTCGACGACGCCGACCTGGACGCCGCAGCCGAGACCGGCGCACTGGCGCGAAACTTGAACGGCGGCCAGTCCTGTATCGCCGCCAAGCGCTTCATCGTCCACGAGTCCGTCGCCGAGGAGTTCACCGAGAAACTCGTCGACGAGGTCGAAGCGCTCACGGTCGGCGATCCGATGGACGAGGACACCGACGTGGGACCGCAGTCTAGCGAGGGGGCGATGGAACACCTCCACGAACAGGTCGAGGCGAGTGTCGAGGCCGGTGCGACCGTGCTCGCTGGCGGCGAACCGATGGATCGAGAGGGCGCGTACTACCCGCCGACGGTCCTGACCGACATCCCGGCCAACTGTCCGGCCGACAGCGAGGAACTCTTCGGCCCCGTCGCCTCGGTCTTCACGGTCGGGGACGAAGCCGAAGCCATCGAGAAGGCCAACGACACGCGCTTCGGGCTCGGCGCGTCCATTTGGACCGAAGACCGCGACCGTGGCGAGCGCGTCGCCGGCCGGATCGACGCCGGCTGTACATTCATCAACCAGCTCACGAAATCCGATCCGCGCGTCCCCTTCGGCGGCGTCAAGGACTCCGGCTACGGCCGTGAACTCTCGAAAGAAGGCATCCACGAGTTCGTCAACCGCAAGACTGTCTGGATCGAGTGAGCGCCGGAGTCGCCGGTCGCTACCCGGCCGCTACGCTGGAAGGGTTGTTAACTCACGGGCGATTATTTGTTAAGGATAGCTAGATAGGGGCCGCTATATGGTAGCTACATTAATAAAAATCCGGCGCCTACGTCGATCCAATGACTTCGACGGACGACCAACCGCCCGATCCGGACCCAGCCGTCGCCGAGTTCTCGGTCCCCGAGATGGACTGTCCCTCCTGTGCGGGGAAGGTCGAGAACGCGCTGGGGAGTGTCGACGGTATTTCCGAGACCGACCTGCGGCCGACAACTGGGTCGGTATCGGTCGCGTACGACGACGAGAACACCACGGACGCGGAGATCGCCGGTGCTATCGAGGGGGCCGGGTACGCGGTGACCGACTCGACCGGCGAGAGTGCGCCGGCCGCTGAAACCGGAGCGGGCGCAGACGCGACCGGAGCGAACGACGCGGCCGGCGACGAGTCGCCGGCCATCTGGACGAGTTCGCGGGGGATCAAGACCTGGATCAGCGGCGTCTTCGTCGCACTCGGTCTCCTCCTCGAGTTCTTCATTCACGGGGCCAACGCCCAGGTCGGGACGCTCGTCGGGACCGACCTCTTCCTCGCCGACGTGCTCTTTCTCGTCGCCGTCGCCGTGGGCGGCCAGGAGATCCTCCGCGGCGGCTACTACTCGGCGAAGCTCCGCAATCTCGATATCGACTTCCTGATGTCCGCCGCGATCGTCGGCGCTCTCGTCGCGAGTCTCGCGTTCGGCGAGGCGCTGTACTTCGAGGCCGCGACGCTCGCGTTCCTCTTCAGCATCGCCGAACTTCTGGAGACGGCCTCGATGGACCGGGCGCGCAACTCGCTGCGTGAGCTGATGGACCTCTCACCGGACGAAGCAACCGTGCGGCGCGACGGCGAGGAAGTGACGGTTCCCGTCGAGGCGGTCGACGTGGGCGACGTCGTCCTCGTCAAACCCGGCGAGAAGATCCCGACCGACGGCACCGTCGTCGACGGCGAGAGCGCCGTCAATCAGGCGCCGATCACGGGCGAGAGCGTCCCCGTCGACAAGACCGAGGGTGACGAGGTTTACGCCGGGACGATCAACGAGGGTGGCTATCTCGAAGTAGCGGTCACGGCGGCGGCCGGCGACGACACGCTCTCGCGGATCGTCTCCATGGTCGAGGACGCCCGGGCGAACAAGACCGAGCGCGAGCAATTCGTCGAGCGCTTCGCGGACTATTACACGCCCGCTGTCGTCACCTTCGCGATCGTCGTCACCCTCGCCAGTCCCGCTGTCCTCGGGACCACGTGGCCGACGGCCGTCGTCTACGGCCTGACGCTGCTGGTGCTCGCCTGTCCCTGCGCGTTCGTCATCTCGACGCCCGTCTCCGTCGTCTCCGGCATCACGAGCGCCGCGAAGAACGGCGTTCTCGTCAAGGGTGGGGATCACTTAGAGGCGATGGGCGCGGTCGACGTCGTCGCGCTCGACAAGACGGGCACCCTGACGAAGGGCGAACTCACCGTCACCGACGTCGTCCCGTTGTCCGACAACACCGAGACCGACGTCCTCCGCTGTGCGCGTGGGCTCGAACGCCGCAGCGAACACCCGATCGGCGAGGCCATCGTCGACGCGGCGGACGAGGCGGGGGTCGCCGAGCGCGACGTCGCCGACTTCGAGAGCCTCACGGGCAAGGGCGTCCGCGCCGAACTGGACGGGACGACCCACTTCGCTGGCAAGCCCGGCCTCTTTGAAGAGCTGGGCTTCGATCTCTCGCACGTCCACGCCGCGACCGACGGGGGTGTGGTCACGCAGACGGCGCGTGACCTGTGCGACCGGAACAACTGCCTCGACCTGCTGGAGGAGACCGTCCCCGAACTGCAGGCCGAAGGCAAGACGGTCGTCCTCGTCGGCACCGAGGACGAACTCGAGGGCGTGATCGCCGTCGCGGACGAGATCCGCCCCGACGCGAAACGGACCATCCAGCGCTTGCGCGATCTCGGCGTCGAACGGACCGTCATGCTCACCGGCGACAACGCGCGGACGGCCGCCGCCATCGCCGAACAGGTCGGCGTCGACGGCTACCGGGCGGAACTCCTCCCCGAGGAGAAGGTAGCCGCCATCGAGGCATTGATGGACGACCACGACGATGGCGACGAGCAACGGTCGGTCACTACCGGGACCACCGCCGGCGGCGTGGCGATGGTCGGCGACGGCATCAACGACGCGCCCGCGCTGGCGACCGCCACCGTCGGCGTCGCGATGGGCGCCGCGGGGACCGATACGGCGCTCGAAACCGCCGACATCGCCCTCATGGGCGACGACCTCGCGAAACTTCCCTACCTCTACGAACTCGCCCACGACGCCAACGGCGTCATCCGGCAGAACATCTGGGCCAGTCTCGGGATCAAGGCCGCGCTCGCGGTCGGCGTCCCCTTCGGGCTCGTCCCCATCTGGCTGGCCGTCCTCGCAGGCGACGCCGGGATGACCGTCGGCGTCACCGGCAACGCGATGCGCCTCTCGCGGATCGAGCCGGAATCGGTCGAACCGAACACGGCCGACCGGGAGCCGGGGCGAGTCGACGCCGTCCAGTGAGTACGAACAGCGTGTACCGTCCCGGAGTCGCCCACTTAGCTGGTGGCCACGTACAGGGAACGATGTAGGGGCCAGGCCGGCGATGCCTCGATAGGAATGGCCACCGTCGAGACCGTCCTGTCGTCGATCTTCAGCACGATTCCCGAACTCCACGCCGGTCAGCTCGGACTGCTCGCCGGGATCATCGTCGGACTCCTCTACTGGCACGGCTTCCAACGGGAGTCGCTGGGTCTCCTCACCGGGTTCTACCTCCTCGCCCTTGGTATCGTCCCCGCATCGACGACGGGTCTGGCCGTCATTCAGGTCAAACCGTGGTACTTCTGTACGCTCCTCGTCGGAGCCACGCTCGCGGTAATCTGCGTTCGGTCGGTGTGGTGCTGGCTTCCCCTGTCCGCTCGCTCGCGGTCGTCGTCATCCGTCAGTCGGCAGGAAATCTGACGGGACAGGGGTGCCAGCACACCGCTACGGAAAATCGGTCGCAGTCGTCGAATCTAGTGGCCCTGGAATCCACTGGGACCCTCGCTTGCCGCGTCCATCGGGTTAGAAATCCACAGCGACGCGACATCCGCATGGACCGAGGACCTGTGTCGTCGGGCCGTTCATGGTGATCTGGAAGACGGGCCAGTGACACCGCGGACACCGTCTGTCGGTCGGGAGCGCCTCGTCGGGGACCTCGCTCATGTCGACACCTGCCAACTCCCGTGGATCGAGCCTCGTCCAGTCGTCGATCGCTGCCAGCCCGTTTGGTGACTCGTCGCCGTCGCTCATCTGCCCCTCCCGTCTCGAGGCGTCCGTTCGGCGGCCATTCTACACAATAATTTACGCTTGCCCGGCATATATCTATTGACTGTGGCTGACCGAAATACCGCCGCGGATCGGCCGATCTGGACGAAAATTTTCGACGCCGGTAGGCTAATATTCCTGTAGCGAACACGTGGGACGTGTCGGCATCCCTGCGAGGCATCACACTGGGGACGGATCGGCCTTCCATCCGATCCACCGCCGACAGTTTTGCGTCACCAATCCAGCCTTCGTCCGTCCCGAACGGATAGCGCCCTCGATCGAACGGTCTCCACATTGCCGTCGCCGACCGCTCGCGGAAACCGGGGCCTACAAATACGACGAGCCGAAAGGACCGAATAGAGACTCACATGTCGAGTATCGTAGTTCCGACCGGCGTCGCGCTCCTCGGCGGCGCCGATCTGACGTCCCTGGTGACGATCGCCGCGTCGGGCTTTCTGGCCCTGTCGGTGGTGTTCTTCACCGCCATCGCGGTCGGCCCGCACGTGAAACCATCGGCCCTCTCGGAGGACCAGAAAACCGCCGTCATCGGTCTCGGGGCCGCACTCGCCGGCACGACCTGGATGGTCGCGCTCTTGCTCGCTGCGAGTAAATTGAGCTGAACGCGACGACCGCCGGATATCGTCGACGATCTGCCGTTCGACCCTTCTCTCTCGTCAGTTTCTCGTCTCTCTCGGTCGATAGCCCCGACGACTCTGTCGTTCGCGAGTTGCGCGATTCTCACTCGAATCTCGCTACTCGCGGTTCACTCCGTTCACCGCTTGCATTTTCGCGGTTTGAGGCCGTCAGTCCGAAAACCGCGCTACTCGCGGCTTCGCCGCTCGCGTTTACGAGATTCTCGCGCCTTTGGCGCTCCGAATCTCGCTACTCGAACACAAACGTCCCGTTTTCCTGAATCGTCTCGCCGTCCACCTCGATGAACGAGTCCTCGCTCATGTCGACGATCATGTCGACGTGGATCGACGAGTCGTTGGCCTCGTTGTCGTCGCCGACGGTCTCGTCGTAGGCGCGGCCGACGGCCATGTGGACGGTGTCGCCCATCTTCTCGTCGAAGAGCATGTTGTAGGTGAAGACGTCGATGTCGCGGTTCATGCCGATCCCGAGTTCGCCGAGGCGACGGGCGCCGTCGTCCGTTTCGAGGACCTCAGTGAGGACCGCTTCGTTCTTTTCGGCCTCGTGGGAGACGACCTCGCCGTTCTCGAACTCGAGGAAGGCGTCGGTGACCTCACGGCCCTGGTGGTACAGCGGCATGTCGAAGCGGACCGTTCCCTCGACGGAGTCGACGACGGGCGCCGTGAACACCTCGCCGCCGGGGAGGTTGAACTTGCCGTGGTCGTTGATCGCTTTGTTGCCGGCGATGGACATCGTGACGTCTGTCTCTTCGCCACTTTTGATGCGAACTTCGTCGGCAGGATTCAGGAGATCGACGAGCTGTTCTTGGTGCTCGCGCTGGTCGTCCCAGTCCTTGTTGACGGCGTCCCAGACGAAGTTCTCGTAGCCTTCCGTGCTCATCTCGGCGAGCTGTGCGTTGCCGGGCGAGGGATACTGGGTGAGACACCAGCGCTTGCCCAGCCGCTCCTCCTGAATCGGTCGGTAGGCTTGTTGATAGGCGGTGTTCGTCGCGGGCGGGACGTCGCTCGTCTCGGTGGCGTTCGGCCCCGCGCGGACGGCGATGTAGACGTCGGTCTCCTCGATGAGCGCGAGTTCGTGTTCCGGCGTCTCGAAGTCGTCACCGGCCGCTTTGAGGTGTGCGCGGCTGGTTCGCTTGCCGGCTCGTTTGACCGTCCAGAGCGGCTTCGCCCCTGCGTCGCCGATCTCCTCGAAGAGGGCGACGACGAGATCCTCGGCGACCGGGTGCGCGTCGACGACGACGGTATCGCCTTCCTGCAGATCGACCGAGTGGTTCGCGACGACTGCTGCGTGTTCGCGGATGCGCGGATCCATGGGCGTCGGTTGCGCCAGCGGTCGCATACTCCTTTCGTTTCGATGGACCGCTCGTCGGTTCCGCGTGACCTTCTTTCAGGTGTCCGGCCCTGCTGGTGCCGCCCGACGGGTGTCGAGCGGCCACAGAGGTAATCCGTCGAGCGGTTTGCGTCGCTCGGCGAACGCGGCCGGGAACGGCCCTTTTTTCTCCAGTCGGTGGGTAGGAGGGGCATGATCGATTGCCGCTCCGACACCGTCACCACACCCGACGAGCACATGCGCGAGACAGCTGCGACGGCCGACGTGGGCGACGACGTCTACGGTGAAGATCCGACCGTGAACGAACTCGAACGGCGCGCCGCCGACCGCGTCGGGATGGACGCCGCGCTGTTCGTCCCGACGGGGACGATGGGGAACCAGATCGCCGTCCGGGTCCACACCGAACGCGGCCAGGAGGTCCTGACGGACCGCAAGAGCCACGTCGTCAAGTACGAACTCGGCGGACTGGCCCAGCACGCCGGATTGCAGGTACGAATGCTCGATACCGAACGCGGCGTCCCCACACCCGAGCAGGTGGCCGCTGGCTACGTCGACGAAGACCTCCACCGACCGGGGACCGGCCTACTCACGCTCGAAAACACGCACAACGCTCGCGGTGGCCTCGCCATCGATTCCGACGCCATCGCCGCGGCGGCCGAGGCGGCCCACGAGCGTGACGTTCCTGTCCACTTAGACGGCGCACGCGTCTTCAACGCCGCGACGGCGCTGGACGTGCCGGTTACCGACATCACTGCGTCCGTCGACTCGGTCATGTTCTGCCTCTCGAAGGGCCTCGGTGCGCCCGTCGGTTCCATTCTCGCCGGCAACGCGGACTTCATCGAGCGCGCCCGGCGCACCCGAAAACTCTTCGGCGGCGGGATGCGCCAGATCGGCATCGTCGCCGGTCCCGGCCTCGACGCGCTCGAGAACGTCTCCGATCTCGCGGCCGATCACGACCGTGCCGATCGACTCGCAGCAGGTCTCGCCGACGTCGACGGGTTCGCCGTCTCCGATCCGGAGACGAACATCGTCCTCGCCGATGTCGCTGCCACGGGCCTCGACGCGGAGACCGTCCTCGAGCGATTGGAATCGGCTGGCGTCCTCGCCACCCAGTTCGGGCCGACGACGATCCGCTTTTGCACCCACCGCGATGTCGACGAAGCCGATATCGAAGCGGTGATCGACCGGGTGACGACCACGTTCGAGTAACGACGCTGGTGCTGTTCAGCCAGTGATTTCTGCGTTCGATGGTTCTCCTCGGCCGGTCGGGGTGTCACTCGATCAGATTGCGACGATTACTTTTCCAACCCGTCGCGGAACTCGAGGACGGTCCGTCGGAGGAGCAGGTAGGTAAAGAAGATCAGGGTGAGCAGGATGACGACGATCGCGATGATCACCGGATCTTCGGTTATCGAACCCAGCATACTGGCCCGTACAGTCGGGGGTGGGAAAGCTGTTTCGAAGCCACCAGTCCTGGACCAAACCTGACCGTCACACCCACGATTCGGCGCTCGGTCGAGCAGCGCCGTGGCTAAAAATCGCGTTTTACCTTGGCGGAGTTATAACTCTCGGGAGGGTGTAGCGATCGTATGCCCTGGTCGGCCCTCGCCGGTGAGCTCGATCGGGGCGTCCGTGTCCGGGGGTCTACCTGACATCCACCGGTTCGCTGTCGGCGTCTCCCGGCCGGACCCGTCACACCGCGTCGGGTCCGGTAGCGGCCGACGGCGAACTGTCCCACCGTTCACCGGCTGCGTGACACGGCTTGCCCGGGCCGTGTCGCTGCTACCACGCGTCGGCCCACCCTGCCTGCCCAACCCTCTCTGTGGGCCGCCGTCCGACGAAGTCCCCGCTGACGCCTGCTATCGTCGTGTCCTCCCCGACGCCTGTCGTCACGGAGTCCTCCCCGACGCCTGTCGTCACGGAGTCCTTGCCGACGCCTGTTGTCGCCGAGTCCCGCTATCTTAGCGTTTTCGCCGACGCCTGTTGTCGTCCGATGTAAGACGCACGGCTCCGTATACGATCACTATCGCGACGAGAAACCGCTTGTGCGCAATCGGCGTTATCGATCGTCAGCGGCGGTCGTACACTCCTCGATCACGGTTCCGTCAGGTTCGCGAACGCTGACCTGCAGCCGATCGCCTTCGCGTGAGACCGTCGCGAAGCCGGGGCGGTTCCCACGCGGCTGGGCGTGACTGCCGGGATTACACAGGACGACGTCGTCCGTTTCGACGAGCGTCGGCTGGTGTGAGTGCCCGAACACGACGACGTCGGCGTCGTGTTCCCGGCCGAACAGGGCGAGGGCGGTTTCGCCGCCGCTGGGTCTGTGGCGGACCGCGAGTCGGATTCCATCCGCATCGACGACCCGGTCCGTCGGGAGTCGATCCGTGACGGCCGGTTCGTCGACGTTGCCCGAGACGGCGAAACACGGAGCCGAGAACGCCTGGAACGCGTCGAGTACCGACTCCGTCTTGAAGTCGCCGGCGTGGACGATGGCGCCGGCCTCGCGCGCCGCGACCAGGGCGTCGCCTTCGAGCCCGTGTCCCTCGGTCCGATGCGTATCGGAGAAGGCGGCGATCATGGTGGGGCGTTCGCCAGCCCAGCGGAGGGATCTTTCGGTTTGCAGCGACCGCCCGACTCATCTCGGGTGCGACGGCGGGTGTCGGCCGACGCTCAATCCGCCGGTTCTGGCCCGTCTCGGTATATCGCGAGACGCCCACGTTTTTATCACCACCCTTCGTACGAAACGCCGATGGCCAACAGCAGATCCGTCGTGATCGCCGCGTTGATCGCCAACGGGGCGATCGCCGTGATGAAGTTCGTCGGCTACCTCCTGACGCTGAGTCCGGCGATGCTCTCGGAGACGTATCACTCCATCTCCGACACGGGCAACCAGGTATTTTTGCTGATCGGACTTCGCTACGGCGCTCAGGAGGCCGACCGGCAACACCCGTTCGGCTACGGCAAGGCACAGTTCTTCTACAGCATGCTCGTCAGCGTGATGCTCTTCGGTATCGCGGGCTGGGAGAGCGCGCGTCACGGGTACGATGCGCTGGTCCACGGTTCGCACACGACGATGAGCCAGACCCCGCCGCTCCCGGTCGTCGGCGCCGTCGACGGCATCTACGTCAATTACACCGTCCTGATCGGCGCAATCGTCTTCGAGGCCTGGGCATTGAAGAAGGCCTACGAGGGCATCTCCGTCCAGATGGACGAACACGGATGGGAGACGTTGCGCGAGGCGTTCAGGAAAACGAGCGACGTGACGACGCTGACGGCACTCACCGAGGACTCGATCGCACTCGCTGGCGCGGGGATTGCCCTCTTCGGGGTCTATCTCTCCCGGGCGACGGGGAACGGGGTCTACGACGCCGCCTCAGCCCTCCTCATCGGGTTACTCCTCATGGTCTTCGCGGTTGCACTCGCCTGGGAGAACAAACGTCTCCTGCTGGGTGAAAGCCTCTCGCCGGACGCCGAACGTGAACTCCGCGAGATCGTGGCGAACGCCGACGTCGTCCGCGAAGTCGTCGACTTCCGGACCGTCTTCTTCGGCGCCGAAGAGTTACTCGTCACGGCGGACGTCGTGTTCGAATCCGACGTCGACGCCATCGACGAGCGGATCGCCGAGATCGAACGGGACCTGAAGGCGCACGACGACCAGATCCAGCGCGTGTACCTGGAACCCGATACCGGGGTGTGAACGGGTCTGGTACGTTCGGCGTCGGCCTCGGACGAACGCTTTTATCGCATGCGGCACCTATCACCGCCCGTGTCAGACTCGGCCGACTACCTGCGCTTTTTCCCATACGACGAGCCCTACGAGAACCAGCGGGAGGCGATGGACCGGATCCACAACTCGCTGGTTCGGGGCCAGGACGTCCTCTTCGAGGGTGCCTGCGGGACGGGCAAGACGCTCTCGGCGCTCGTTCCAGCGCTGTCGGTCGCGCGCGAGCAAGACAAGACGGTCGTCATCACGACGAACGTCCACCAGCAGATGCGTCAGTTCGTCGCCGACGCTCGTGCGATCGTCGAGACGGAGGACGTCCGCGCGGTCGTCTTCAAGGGTAAGGGCGCGATGTGTCACATCGACGTCGGCTACGAGGAGTGCCAGACGCTCCGGGACGCCACTCACGACCTCGTCGAGACCGAAGCGGAGTACGCCGAGCTCGAACGTCGTCAGGAGGAACTCTTAGAACGGAGCCAGGATGGCGACGGGGCGGCCGCCGAAGCGCGTGCGGCCGTGATGGACGAACTCGACGCCCTCGAGGGTGAACTCGCGGACCTGGACGATCGAAACGTCTGTTCGTACTATCACAACAACCTCACCGACCCGGACGTCGAGGACCGATTTCGCTCCTGGCTGTTCGACGACGTCCGCTCGCCGGAACAGATCTACGAGTACGCAGAGCAACGCGAACTCTGTGGCTACGAACTCTTGAAGGACACCGTCGAGGGGGTGGATCTCGTGGTCTGTAACTATCACCATCTGCTCGACCCAGGGATCCGCGAGGCCTTCTTCAGCTGGTTGGGTCGCGATCCCGAGGACGTCATCGCCGTCTTCGACGAGGCGCACAACTTGGAGAACGCCGCCCGCGAACACGCGAGCCGCGAGTGCTCGGAGCGAACGTTCACGTCCGCGATCGAGGAACTCGAGGATAGCGACGATCCGAGGGCGGCACCCGCCCGAAACGTTCTCGAAACGTTCCGCGACACACTGTGCGAAACGTACGAGGGCTCCTTCGAGTTCGGAGACCGAGAGCGCGTGGGCGAGAACTGGCGCGACGTCGCCATCGCGAACGACGATCGCCGTGACGACCTCACCCTCTCGTTCCTCCAGTCGTACGCCGGCGAGGGAATCGACGACGATCTGGAGGCGGCCGCCTCCCTCGGTCGGGACCTGGACGAGGAGTACGAGGAGGCCTACCGCAACGGCGAGCGCGAGACGCGCACGGAGTGCCAGACGCTGCAGGCGGCTCGCTTCGTCCGCGCCTGGATGGACGAGGGCGGTGCCGCCGGCGTCTACCCGGTCCTCGCCGCCCGTCGAGACGAGGGGACCGACGAGATATACGGCCGTGCCGAACTCTACAGCTGCCTGCCGACGGGGGTGACCGGCGCGCTCTTCGACGACCTCTCGGCGGCGGTCCTCATGAGCGCGACCCTCCAGCCGTTCGACGTCACCGAGGCCGTTCTGGGCATGGACGATCCGGTCACGATAGCCTACGGGCTGGACTTCCCCGCGGCGAACCGGCGAACCTACGCCGTCGAGACGCCGGCGCTGTTCGCGAGCGAGCGCGACGATCCCGACGTGCAGGACACCGTCGCGACGACGATCGCGAACGCCGTCCGGATGACGCCCGGAAACACGCTCGCCTTCTTCCCCAACTACGGCGAAGCCGACCGCTACGCCGAGCGAGTCGATCCGCTCGTCGACGCGACCGTCTACCGCGACGAGCCCGGGGTGGCCGTCGAGGACATCCGGCAGGAGTTCGTCGCCGACAACGACGGCCTGCTCTGTACCTCGCTGTGGGGAACCCTCGCGGAGGGCGTCAGCTTCGACGGCGACGACGCGCTCTCCGTCCTCGTGATCGGCGTCGCGTATCCGCACTTAGACGAACGAGCCGAGGCGGTCCAGGAGGCTTACGACGCCGCCTTCGACGGCACCGACACCGGCTGGCGCTACGCCGTCGAGATTCCGACCGTCCGGAAGACCCGGCAGGCGCTCGGTCGTGTCCTCCGGTCGCCGACCGACGTCGGCGTGCGCGCGCTCCTCGATCGGCGCTACTCGCGCCGTGCCAAGAGCGATCTGGGAACCTATAGCGTCAACGGCACGTTCCCGATGGAGACGCGCGAAGAACTGCTCGACATCGAACCGCAGAAACTCACGTTCGCCATGCGCAACTTCTACGCGGACCACGACGCCTACGACGGCGACCCGCCCGCACCGTGAGCTGACGGTGCGTGGGGTAGTCGGGGCACGAGCGGGCCTATCCGACGCCTTTCTCAGGCCGGCAACGAGACCCGACTCACCGGGAGTCGGCGCTGTCCGTCGAAGAACTCGAGTTCCGAGACGGTGAACCGGATCGGGTCGATCTCGCGCTCGGCCAGTCGTCGTGCCGCTGCTTCGTCGCCACCGCGTGCCAGCGTAACGTGCGGGACGTAGTCCTCGCCTTCGAGTTCGGCCACGGGATCGAAGACGTCGGCCAGGTCGGTGTGGATCCGTTCGAGGCCGGGGCTCTCGATGGCGAAGTAGACGACGGGCGCGGAGCCGACGGGCGGGTCGGCGAAGTAGTCGATGTCCGTCACGGCGGCTTCGACGGCGGGTGCGCCTTCGAGCGCGCGGTGCGTGCGCCGCTGCAGGGCGTTCACGTCGGGGGCGTCGCCGAGGCGCTTGACGAGCAGCGAGTGCGTCTCGCGGACGCGGTCGAAGCCGTGGAGGTCGGGATAGAGCCGACTCGCGAGCTGGCGCACCCGGCCCGGGACGGGAGCGTTGACGCTGTACACACCGAAGACTGGTGTCGTCGATCAAAGAGCGTGGCGGTTCGCGGGCGAGCGAGGAATGCAACAGTGGTCTTGGACTGCCGATCGCGCCGGCAGTACTCTCCTATATCTGGTCGAGCAGCCAGAGGACGATCACCAGCGCGATGAGCAGTGTGACGACGCTGCTGAGGAACGCGGGGATGAGCGAGATCACCTCACCCAGCAGCTCGAGCACAAGCACCGCTGCGATCAATAACAGAATAAGCTTTAGCAGCGTTTCGACCTCGAGCGACGCGCGTGTTCCGTTCATGCGCCGTTTCTTTCGAGGGGGTGGTCAAAAAACCACCGTCGATCGGGTTGGGCTACCGAAATGACTGCCCCTGTCAACGTGTGGCAATCGATTACAAAACAATCTAATGGGCGGGGGTGTCACCTCTGTGTGATGGCCGGTTGGCCAGTTCGCGGTGTGCAGGTGCTGTGCGGTGGTGTGCTGCTCGCGGCGCTCGTGGTGGGCGCACTCAGCCTCGGCTCCGTCTCGGTCCTCGCGAGCACCGCTCCGACCGCGACCGATGGCGCTGTCGCCCCGGTTGACGATTCGCTCGGGACAGGTGTCACGTGGCAGCCCCAGTCCAACGAAACCGATCCGACGCTGGTAACGGAGTTCGATCGGGTCAAGACGCGAATCGAACTCCTCGAGAACAGTTCGGCGTCGGTGACTGTCACGTACCGATACCTCCGCTCCGACAACGCCTCGGCGACCGAGTGGGAGGATATCCGAGCCAACGTTTCTGCGTCGCCGGGGAGCTACCTCGCCGGTGAGCGCGCTCGGTGGAACGACACGGTCGCGGCGGGACAGAACGCGACCGGGCGCGAGATGGGCGTCTCGGACTTCGCTATCCGGACCGAGGAGGGAATGACGCCGCAGGCGTACGGCGACGTGATCGTCACGTTCCGCTGGGCCTCGTTCGCCCAGGTCGAACCGAAGTGGATCGGCGCTGGCGACGCACTGTCCCGATTCGCTCTGGAGGACCGGGCCACGCTCCGGATCCAGTGGCCCGACGGCTACGTCCTGCAGGACGCGAGTCCCGACCCCGACGACACCGATCGGCGGACGGTCGTCGGCTGGCACGGCGAGGAGACGGATTTCCTCGAGGACGAGCCCTGGATCGAAGTGATCCACGAGGGGGCGCCACCTGAGACGGCCGGCGCTGCGCCCGATACGTCCCGATCGATCGTTCCGTTCGCCGTCGTCGGACTCACCATCGTTCTCCTGGGCGTCGCCGTCGCGTGGTGGTTCCGTCGTGCGGACGCCGATCGCCGCACGGACCCGGACGCGGATCAACCGGCGGTGCCGGCGGACGAGCCATCGGTGGCTCCGTCGCCCGATCTCATGAGTAACGAAGAGCGGGTCCTCTCGCTCTTGCGGTCGAACGGTGGCCGGATGAAACAACAGACGGTCGTCGCCGAACTCGACTGGACCGAGGCGAAGACGAGTCAGGTCGTCGGCGACCTGCGCGACGGCGGGGCGGTCGAAGTGTTCCGGCTCGGACGGGAGAACGTCCTGGCGGTGCCGGATCACGAACCGGGCTCGGCGGTCGACGCCGAGACGGACGTCGGTGGGCCGGCTACTGACGACGGAGAAGACGCGGGGTGATTCGCCGGTTGCCCGTCCGTACGGCGTCCGGTTGCTGGAACCGTGTCCTTTAAGCCGGTCTGGCGTGTGTAGTCTTCTAATGTCCCTCGCGTCTCGCTCCGGGTTCGATTCCCAGGGGAGCGACGCGACTCGGCGACCGCGAGCGTTCCGACCGGGCCGTTAGGCCCACCTCTTACTCACTCCCTCGATACCGGTGTTGCAAATTCTCTAGCGTTGGATGCGTCTTCATCCACGAATCGTCGATAGTGTGCACTCTGCGATTTAATTACGAAAGTAACAACAACGAATTTATGTTGGTGGGGGTGCTTCACTCGGATACCACATGACACGCGTTGCACTCGCGTTCTCGGGCGGGCTGGACACGACGGTCTGTGTCCCGCTGCTCGCGGAGGAGTACGGATACGACGAGGTGCTCGGCGTCACGGTCGACGTCGGGCAACCCGAATCGGAGTTCGAGGAGGCCGCGGCAACGGCCGACGCGCTCGATCTGGAGCACGTCGTCGTCGACGCGAAAGCGGAATTTGCTGACCTCTGTCTCGAGGGCGTTCGTGCGAACGCGACCTACCAGGGCTACCCGCTGGGGACGGCGCTGGCGCGGCCGGTGATCGCCGAGGCCATCCTCGAGGTCGCCGAGGAGCACGGCTGTACCGGCCTCGCTCACGGCTGCACCGGGAAGGGCAACGACCAGCTGCGATTCGAGGCCATCTGGCGCGACTCGGACATGGAGGTCATCGCGCCCGTGCGCGAACTCGGGCTCACGCGCGAGTGGGAACAGGCGTACGCGGCCGAGAAGGATCTGCCCGTCGAGGGTGGCAACGAGGGCGACTGGTCGATCGACACGAACCTCTGGAGCCGTTCCGTCGAGGGCAAGGAACTCGAGGACCCGAGCTACGTGCCCGGCGAAGAGATCTACGAGTGGACCGACGCGCCGTCGGGCGAGACGGCCGAGATCGAGATCGAATTCGAGGATGGCTATCCGGTCGCCGTCGATGGGGAGGCCTACGACCCCGTCTCCCTCGTCGAGCACCTGAACGATGTCGCCGGCGCCTACGGTGTCGGTCGCACCGACACGATGGAAGACCGTATGCTCGGCCTGAAAGTCCGTGAGAACTACGAGCACCCGGCCGCGACCACGTTACTCGCGGCTCACGAGGCGCTCGAAGCGCTCGTCCTCACCCAGGAGGAGCGCCAGTTCAAGGACACGATCGACGCGAAGTGGGCCGAAAAGGCCTACGAGGGCCTGATCGACGCACCGCTCGTCGGCGCGCTCGACGCCTTCGTCGCCGAGACACAACAGCGCGTCACGGGCACGGTCACCATCCGGTTCGAGGGTGGCCAGGCCCGCGCCGTCGGACGCGACAGCGCGTACGCCGCCTACTCGGCCGACCACGCCTCCTTCGACACGGAGGCCGTCGGGAAGATCGAGCAGGCGGACGCCACCGGCGTCGCGAAGTACCACGGCTTCCAGCGCCGTCTCGCGAACGAGTCGATCGCGGCCATCGACGGAGCGGACGACGCCTCGTCGACGGACTCGCCCACACTCGCAACCGACGGCGGCGTCGACGAATCCATGACGACCGACGATTCCACGGAGTGACGATGAACGATTCCGACGCCGAGGGCGTTGTTCGCCGCGACCGCTTCAGCGGCGGCCCCGCGCGGGACTTCCTGTCCTCGCTCGCGGCGGACGAGCGCATCTTCGCGGCCGACCTCGCGGTCGATCGCGCCCACGTCGTGATGCTCGCCGAGTGCGATATCGTCGACGACGAGACGGCGGGGGCGATCCTCGGTGCGCTGGACGAGATCGAGGCCGCGGGCCACGACGCGCTTCCCGAGGGAGAGGACGTCCACGAGGCGATCGAGACGGCAGTCATCGACCGCGTCGGCCCGGACGGCGGGCGGATGCACACTGCGCGCTCGCGCAACGACGAGGTCGCGACCTGCATCCGCTACCGCCTCCGTGAGGACGTCCACGAGGCAATCGAGGCGACGCTCGTGCTGCGCGAGGCGCTCGCCGAAATCGCTGACGGTCACACGGAGACGATCATGCCGGGCTACACGCACTTACAGCCCGCCCAGCCGACGACCGTCGCCCAGTGGGCGCTCTCTTACGAGTCGGCGGTCGCACGCGACACGACACGCCTTTTCGACGCCTTCGACCGGCTCGACGCCTCGCCGCTCGGCGCTGCGGCGTTCGCCGGCACGCCGTTCGACATCGATCGTGAACGCACCGCCGAGTTGCTCGGCTTCTCGTCGGTCCTGTCGAACGCGACGGACGCCGTCGCGGGTCGCGACGTCCTCCTCGAGACGACCCAGGCACTCTCGACGCTGGCGACGACGCTCTCGGGACTTGCCGAGGACCTGATCGTCTTCGCGAACCGCGGGTTCGTCGACCTCGCCGACGACTACTCGTCGACCTCGTCGATCATGCCGCAGAAGGTGAATCCGGACACGCTCGAACTCGTCCGCGCGGTCGCGGGTGACGCGGCGGCCGGCGTCCAGGGCCTCACGACGACGCTCAAGGGCCTCCCGCGCGCGTACAACCGCGATCTGCAGCGTGCGACGCCGCACGTCTGGGAGACCGTCGATGCCGTGACCGAGGCGACCGAGGTGGCCGCCGGGGCGGCCGCGACGGCCGACTGGAACGCGGAATCGCTCTCCGCGGCGGCCGGCGAGGGGTTCTCGACGGCCACGGGCGTCGCCGACCTCCTCGCAACGACGGGCGTCCCCTTCCGCACGGCGCACGAGATCGTCGCTGAGGCGGCGGCCGCAGCCGAGGAGCCCGACGTGTCGATCCGCGAGGCGCTCGCGGACGCCGCCGTGGTACACCTCGACGCGCCGCTCTCCGAGTTCGTCGCCTCCGGTGCGCTCGACGACGCGCTCGATCCGGAATCGAGCGTCGCGAGTCGCGATTCGACGGGTGGGCCCGCGCCGGAGGCGGTCGCCGACCAGCTCACGGCCGTCTCGACGTCGATCGAGGCCGATCGCGAACTGCACGCGAACGCCGCGTGCGTTCTCGGGACCGCCGACGAGCGCCGCCTGGAGGTGGTGTCGACCTATGTCTGATCGCGAACTCGTCGGTTCGGTCACGCCACGTTCACCAGTCCGTCGACCGCGACGGGGACGGCCGCGGTCCCCGCCAGGGGACACTATTCAATCGAAATGACATTCGACACGAAATCGCGGTGCAAGGCTGCTGCAAACAGTGTTAGCGTGCAGTGCAAATATATAATTTTATAAACAAGTTCGACGAATTTATATGGGTGTACCCCGGAGTTGGGGGTACAATGACGACGTGCACAGCGTGCGGGGCCGACGTGTCCCTGCACGACGACCTGGAGGCGGGAGAGATCGTCGACTGTACGACTTGCGGCGTCGAACTCGAAGTGATCGAGACCGCGCCACCAGTCCTCGACCGGGCCCCCGAGCTCGAAGAGGACTGGGGTGAGTGAGTGTGCAGATCGGGATCTGCTACTCGCGCATCCGCGCGGACGAGAAGCTTCTGCTGTCGGAACTGCGCGAGCGCGGCCACGACGTCGTGAAGATCGACGTCCGCGAACTGGAGCTGGCGATCGGCGAGGCGCCCGAGATCCTCGCGGACCTCGACCTCGTCGTCGATCGCTGTCTCGCGACGAGTCGCAGCGTCTACGTCACGCAGTTCCTGTCAGCCTACGGCGTCCCAGTCGTGAACGGGTCGGAGACGGCGACGGTCTGTGCCGACAAAGTGCGTACGAGCCTCGCGCTCGACGGCGCGGGTGTCCCCACGCCCGCGACGACGGTGGCGTTCACCACCGACAGCGCGCTCAGCGCCATCGAATCGTTCGGCTATCCATGCGTACTCAAGCCGGTCGTCGGCTCCTGGGGGCGTCTGATGGCCAAGATCGACTCGCCAAGCGCCGCCGAGGCCATCCTGGAGCACAAATCGACGCTCGGTCACTACGAGCACAAGGTGTTCTACGTCCAGGAGTTCGTCGACAAGCCCGGCCGCGACCTGCGCGTCCTCGCCGTCGACGGCGAGCCGATCGCGGGGATGGTCCGCTCGTCGGACCACTGGATCACGAACGCGGCCGCGGGTGCCGAGACGACCGCCCTCGAGATCGACGACGAGATCGCGGACGTGGTCGCCGCGGCCAGCGACGCCGTCGGTGGTGGGCTCCTGGGTATCGACTTGATGGAAACCGACAACGGGTACACCGTCCACGAGGTCAACCACACCGTCGAGTTCAAGGCGCTGAACGGGGCCGTCGACGTCGACGTGCCCGCGGCGGTCGTCGATTGGCTCGAGGAGACGGCCGATTCAGCGGCCGATTCGAAGCTGGAGGTGACCGCCTGATGGCGGGCGGTACGTCGACTGCGGCGACGACCGATGCCGACGACACGACCGCCGTTACCGAGACTGCGGCCGCGAAGACGGTGACCGCGAGCGTCGTCGGCGCCAGCGGCTTCGCCGGCGGCGAACTCTTGCGTCTGCTGGCTGGCCATCCACACTTCGACCTCCAGCAGGCGACGAGTCGCCAGCATGCCGGCAAGAGTATCGGCTCGACGCACCCGCCGCTTCGCGGGACCGAGCTACGCTACACCGAGCCGACGGCGCTGGAATCGGTGGACGTGCTCTTCGCCGCGACGCCCCACGGCGTTTCGATGGGCCGCATCGACGAGTTCTTCGACGCGGCGGACACCGTGGTCGACCTCTCGGCGGACTTCCGTCTGGACACCGCGGCACAGTACGACGAGTGGTACGACGGCCACGACGCGCCCGCGTACCTCGAGCGGGCCGAGTACGCCCTGCCCGAACTCAATCGCGAGAACCTGCCGGGAGCGGACCTGATCGCGAGCGGGGGCTGTAACGCCACCGCGACGATCCTCGGGCTCTATCCGCTGTTCGAGCACGGGATTCTCGGCGGGGAGACCGGCGCGACCGACGGGGATGGCGCGGGCGAACCCGGCGGCGACGAACAGATCGTCGTCGACGTCAAGGTCGGCTCCTCGGAGGGCGGCGCCGGCGGTGGGGCGGCTTCGAGCCACGCCGAGCGCTCGGGCGTCGTCCGCCCGTACGCGCCGACCGGTCACCGCCACGAGGCGGAGATCGAGCAGTGGCTGGACACCTCGGTCGCCTTTACCTGCCACGCGGTGGACATGGTTCGCGGCGCGAGCGCGACGAGCCATGTATTCCCCGATGCCCCCGTCTCGGAGGGTGATCTGTGGACGGCCTACCGCGAATGCTACGAGGACGAACCGTTCGTCCGCCTCGCGGCGGGCGGTTCTGGCGTCTATCGCTACCCCGAGCCGAAGGCCGTCGCGGGGACGAACGTCGCGGAGGTCGGTTTCGAGCTCGACCCGTCGAACGGGCGCGTCGTCGTCTTTTCGGCGATCGACAACGTGATGAAGGGCTCGGCGGGCCAGGCCGTCCACGCGGCCAACATCGCGCTCGGCTTCGCGGAGACGGCCGGCCTCGACTTCGCGGGACTCCACCCGGTGGGATCGCCATGACCGACGACGTGACGCCGGTCGTGATCAAGATCGGCGGCGCGAACGCGGTCGATCCCGCGGGCGCGCTCGCCGACGTGGCTCACCTGTCGGCCAACGGCCGCCCGGTCGCGGTCGTCCACGGCGGCTCGACCGCCGTCGACGAGACGCTCGAAGCGCTCGGCGAGGAGCCGACCTACGTCGAGACACCCGGCGGCGTCGTCGGTCGATTCACCGACGAGACGGCGATGGAGGCGTTCACAATGGCGATGGCCGGGACGGTCAACACGGACCTCGTGGAGGCGCTGCAGAACGAGGGCGTCGACGCAGTCGGTCTCTCTGGCCTCGACGGCAAGTTGCTCGCCGGCAACCGGAAGTCTGCTGTGCGCGTCCTCGAGGACGGCACGAAGAAGATCAAACGCGGCGACCACTCCGGCACGCTCGAGTCGGTCAACGCCGACCTGCTGGAAACGCTCCAGGCAGGCGGGTACGTCCCCGTCGTGGGTGGCCCGATCCTTGGCGCCGAGTCCGACGGTGGGTACACCGCTGTCAACGTCGATGCCGACCGTGCGGCCGCGGCCGTGGCGGGCGCGCTCGAGGCCGATCTCGTCGTGTTGACCGACGTCGCCGGCGTCTACGCGGACCCCGACGACGAGTCGACGCTGATCGAGTCGGCGACGACGGAAGCCGAATTCGAGGTCCTGGAGGACGCCGCGACTGGGTTCATGACGAAGAAGATGATGGCGGCGGCGGAAGCCCTCGAGACGGGGGCGTCGTCGGTCGTCGTCGCCGATGCGAACGCGAACAGCCCGGTGCTCACCGCGCTCGACGGGGCGGGAACGACGATCACGCCCGGGGCGGTCGGAACGGCGACCGGCGCTGGAGACGCAACCGCCGCCGCTGGACATGGGTCCGCCACTGATGGGCACGGGACCGACGACGCCGACGGGTCCGAAGCCGGCGTCCTCGACGACGCAGACTCCCCCGAGGCCGTCGTCTCCGACGACGCAGGCGACGAACGCGGGGTGAGCGAGTCGTGAGTGGCTTCGTCTACTCCCAGAAGCCGATCACGATCGAATCGGGCCAGGACGTCACGCTGACGGGTGACGACGGCACCGAGTACCTCGACTTCGGCGCCAGCTACGCCTGCACACCCGCCGGCCACTGCCACCCGGACGTGGTCGGCGCGATCCAGGAGCAAGCGAGCGACCTCCTCTTCGTGCAGGGGTCGTACCCGGTCGAGGCGCGCTCGATCGTAACTACCCAGCTCGCCGCCCTGGCACCGGGCGATATCGAGAACGTCTGGCTCTGCAACTCGGGCACCGAGGCCAACGAGGCGGCCCTGAAGTTCGCCCGCAGCGCGACCGGCAACACGAAGTTTGTCGCCGCCCGCGGGGCGTTCCACGGCCGCACCGCCGGGAGTCTCTCGACGACCTGGAAGCCAAAGTACAAGGCGCCGTACGAACCCCTGCTGGCCGACGTCGAGTTCGTCCCCTACGGTGATGCGGCGGCGCTCGAAGCGGCCGTCGACGACGAGACGGCCGCGGTCATTCTCGAACCCATCCAGGGCGAAGGCGGCATCAACGCTGCACCTGCGGGCTACCTCCAGGCCGCTCGCGAGGTAACCCACGAGACCGGGTCGGCGCTGCTCTTCGACGAGATCCAGACCGGCCTCGGGCGCACCGGATCGATCTGGGCCTGCGAGAACGACGCGCTCGTCGACTCGCCGGTCGTCCCGGACGTCCTCACGACCGCGAAGGGCCTCGCGAGCGGCCTCCCGATGGGTGCGACGCTCTGTGCGGACTGGATCGCCGAGGGCGCCGCATCTCACGGCTCGACGTTTGCCGGGAACCCGCTCGTCGCCGCGGCGGCGACTGCAACGCTCGACGTTATCGTCGACGAGGAACTCCCGGCCAACGCGGCGGCCGTCGGCGCGACGCTCGTCGACGAACTCTCGCGGGCCGACCTGCCGACCGACGAGGTGCGCGGACTGGGCCTCATGCGCGGGCTCGAGGTGGGACGCGGCGCGAATCGCGTCCTGCGCGACCTCGCGATGGAACACGGTATCCTCGCGCTGCCCGCCGGGAGATCGGTGGTTCGCCTGCTCCCGCCGCTCACGCTCACCGAATCGCACGTCCACGCGCTCGTCGAAGCGCTCGAAGACACGCTGGCGGACACCGTCGAATCATGACCACGATGATCGGAGGAATCGACGTATGACCACGCCCACGAACGCCCACGATACGCCTGCGGTGGGGACCGACGTCTCGACCGAGACCGCCCGCGAGTTGCTGGTCGACATGGTCTCGACGCCCTCGGTCTCGGGCGACGAGGGGACGGCCGCCGAGCGACTGGCTACCTTCTTCGACGCCCACGACCGTGAGGTGTGGCTCGACGACGTCGGCAACGTTCGCGCACCGGCCGACGACGCCGTCCTCTTTACCTCCCACGTCGACACCGTTCCGGGCGACGTTCCCGTTCGCCTCACTGCGAACGGCGAGGCGGCCGAGTCCGATGCGGTGGCCGCTGCCGACGAGGAACTCGACCTCGACGACGCGGCGACCGTCGACGACGCCGATCTCTGGGGCCGCGGAAGCGTCGACGCCACCGGGCCGCTGTGCGCGATGGCGGTCGCGGCCGTCAGGACCGGGAGCTCGTTCGCCGGCGTCGTCGGCGAGGAGACCGATTCGCGCGGGGCGCGCCACCTCGTCGAGACGCGCGAGCCGCCCGCGGCGGTCGTCAACGGCGAACCCTCGGGCGTCGACGGCATCACGCTCGGCTATCGCGGCCTCGTCGCCGGCACGTACGCCGCGACGACGGACTCGACGCACGCCTCGCGGCCGGAACCCACCGCCGTTCAGGACGCGATGGCGTGGTGGGCGGCCGTCGAGTCGGCCTGTGACGCCCTGATCTCGCCCGGAGACGACTCGACCGTGCCCGACTCGACTCTGCCGGACCAGTCCACGTTCGAGTCGGTGACGTCCAAGCCGGTCGCCATCGAGGGCGGGCCGGCCGACGGCGGCCTGTCCGTCGAGGCGCGAGTCGACTTTCAGGTTCGTGTTCCACCGGGACTGTCGGTCGAGACGGTCGAGTCGACGCTCGCATCCGTTACCGCCGATTTCGCCGGTGGGCTCGAACTGGCGGACGCAATCGCCCCGGTGATGGCCAGTCCGCGCACGCCCGTTGCCCGCGCGTTTCGCGTCGCTATTCGCGAGGCGGACGGCGACCCCCGCCTCCTCCGAAAGACCGGGACGAGCGACATGAACGTCTTCGCCGCGGCGTGGGACCGCCCGATGGCGACCTACGGTCCGGGCGACTCCTCGCTCGACCACGCGCCCGACGAGCACCTCTCGCTTGCGGCGTACGACCGATCGATCGCCGTCCTCGACGCCGTCGGCCAGCGCCTCGTCGACGTTGGCCAGTCGAACCGTCCGCCGACGACCCACCACTCCCCGACAGATTCCGATCCCCAATGAGCTACCAGCCGAACACCGACCCGACCGCACCGACCGACGACCCGACTGGCCCGAATGCGACCGACGTGACCCACGTTACCGACGTGGACGACCTCTCGCGGGCCGACCTCGCGGCCGTCCTCGACCTCGCCGCCGAGTACAAGGTGGCACAGCGGCGGGGCTGGACCCACGCCGACCTGTCGGGCCAGACGCTGGGGATGCTCTTCGAGAAACCGAGCACGCGAACGCGCGTCTCCTTCGAGACGGGGATGACCCAGCTCGGCGGCCACGCCATCTTCCTCGGCGAGGACGACATTCAGCTGGGAAACGGCGAACCGATCCGCGACACCGCCCGCGCGCTCTCTCGCTACGTCGACGTCGTGATGGCCCGGCTGTTCGACCACGCGGATCTCGAGGAGCTCGCCCGCTTCTCGGACGTGCCGGTGATCAACGGGCTCACCGACGACGCACATCCCTGTCAGACGCTGGCCGACCTCCTCACCATCCGGGAGACCGTCGGCCCGTTCGACGACGTACGCGCGACCTGGGTCGGTGACGGAAACAACGTCGCCCAGTCGTTCGCCCTCGGCTGTGCGCTCACGGGGATCGACTGCACGATCGCGACACCCGCAGGCTACGGCGTCGACGACGCGGTCCTCGACCGGGCCGGCGAGATCGGCACGGCACCGACAGTCACGACCGACCCCGAGGCGGCGGTCGCGGGTGCGGACGTCGTCTACACCGATGTCTGGGTGAGTATGGGCCAGGAAGCCCAGCGTGCGGAGCGCATCGACGCGCTCGGGCCGTACCAGGTGAACGAGTCGCTTCTCGCGGCGGCCCCCGACGACGTGTCGGTTATGCACTGCCTGCCGGCCCACCGCGGCGAGGAGATCACCGGGCAGGTTCTCGAGGGTGATCGGTCGATTGTCTGGCAGCAGGCGGAGAATCGGCTTCACGCCCAGAAGGGACTGCTCGGCTGGCTCCAGCCCTAACGGGACCGGCCCGTCGACCCGACCGAAAATGGAGAGACCGCCGACCCCGTCACGTCGGGCGAGTAACGACTCGTTACTGTCACTCGGTATCGTCGCTCACGCTGAAAAATCCGCATAGATTATATATCTGGTGGCCATTTGGCCACAACGTATATGCAACTCCGATTGATCGTCGCGACGCTCTTGCTGGTCGGGGGGCCAGCACTGTTGCTGGCGTTCTTCGCCGTCTGAGCGTCGCTGCCGCCAGCGCATCGCCCGTCGATCGACCGCTTGTCGTCCCTCTGCTCTCCGCGACGATACTCCAGCAGCGCCGACTTCGTTCCAGCTCGACGAGGCGGCACCACGAGGTGACGAGTGCTGCCACCATCGCCTCGTTTTTGACCCGGGAACCCCTCGCAAGGGTATGGACCTGTCGCTGACCGCGGAGTCGCCCGAGCCGCCTGCCGACGCCCAGGACGGCGTTTGGCTCGCCTGCATCGAGTGCGGTGAAGCGTCACCGCCGTTCGACGCGATTCGATACACCTGCGACGACTGTGGTGGCCTCCTCGAGGTGCGTTACGCCGAGCCGGCTGGATTCGACGCGTTCGCCGGCGAGGGCGTCTGGCGCTACGCGGATGCGCTCCCACTCGACCGCGGCGTGACGATTCAGGAGGGCGGAACCCCACTGTACCGCGTTCCGGAGCTGAGGGACGACGTCGGCGTCGAGACGCTACGAATCAAACACGAGGGGATGAATCCGACGGGCTCGTTCAAAGATCGGGGGATGACCGTCGGCGTCGCGGTCGCACACGAACTCGGCGTCGAGCGTCTGGCGTGCGCCTCGACCGGAAACACGAGCGCCGCCCTCTCGGCGTACGGCTCCCGGGCCGGGATGGAGACGCTCGTCCTGCTCCCGGCCGGCAAGGTCGCGGCGGGGAAGGTCGCGCAGGCGAGCCTCCACGGGGCGCGTATCCTCGAAGTCGACGGCAACTTCGACGCCTGTCTCGACCTCGTCCAGGAACTCGCCGCTCGCGGCGAGGCCTACCTGCTCAACTCGCTCAACCCGTTCCGCCTCGAGGGCCAGAAGACGATCGGCCTCGAAATCCTCGAGCGGTTCCGCGCCGACCACGACACCGTTCCCGACCGGATCGTCCTGCCCGTCGGCAACGCCGGCAACACCGCGGCGCTGTACAAAGCGTTCCGTGAACTCGTGCAGGCGGGCGACCTCGCCGTCGACGACGTGCCAAAACTCACCGGCGTGCAGGCCGCGGGCGCCGCCCCGATGGTCGAGGCGATCGAGACCGGGGCCGGCGCGGTCCGTCGATGGGACGACGTCGAAACGCGCGCCACGGCGATCCGGATCGGCAACCCCGTCAACGCACCGAAGGCCCTGCCAGGAATCCGCGAGACGGGTGGGGCTGCGGTCGCCGTCTCGGACGCCGCGATCACCGACGCCCAGCGAGCCCTCGCCGGTGCGGGAATCGGCGTCGAACCCGCCTCGGCCGCCTCGCTCGCCGGCCTGCGGAAACTCCGCGAAGACGGTGTCGTCGGGAGCGAGGAGGACGTGGTCTGTCTCACCACCGGCCATCTCCTCAAGGACCCCGACGCTGCGGCCGCAGCAGGAACCGAATCGGAACTCGTTCCCGACGATCTCGACGGCGTGCTCGCGCACCTCGACGGCAGAACGTAGCGTCACCCGTCCGCCGTGCCGTTACAACCGCTGACAACCAGCATCATTTTCCATTATACGTATTGGAAAGTATTATGGTTTCTCCCGGTTAGGTGTGGTTATATGCCCACTCCCCGCTCCCGCCGTGCGTTTCTCGCGACGGCATCGCTCGCCGCCCTCGCTGGCTGTCTCGACGACGGTATGCTCGATTCGACAGACAACGATGAGACGTCTCCAGCGCGACCACCGGGCGTCTCAGACGAGACCCTCGACGATCCCGAAGCGCTGTTTTCGGCCCACGAGGACCGGCTGCGTTCGGGTGGGTTCGAACTCGAACTCGACATGCAGGAATCGGCCAGCGACGACGGCCGATCGTCGACCGACTACGACGTAACGGTCGAAAGCGGTCCGGATGGGGACCCACTTCGGTTATCGGCGACGATCGAGCGGGAGGGAACCACCGAAACCATCGACGGCTGGTATACCGGGTCACAGTCAATTACCAGATACGAAGTCAGTGAAGAACCTCGATACGAAGTCACCGAGAGGCGATCGGATCCGCTCAGTGAGTTCGTCCAGCCCGGGTTCCTCTTCGGTTCGTTCGAGTCCGGAGCGTTCACCGTCGACGCGGCCGACGAGCGAGCAGGCGAGACACAGACGACACTCGTTGCCGACGATCTCACTGAGAACGCCAATTCAGCCGACGATCTGGCGAGCGCGACGCTCGTCGCCGACGAACGCGGCGTGATCCATCGGGCGTCGGCCACGCTGACCGCCCCCGGTGGATCGATCGAGTACGAGATCGGTGCCGTCGGCGGCGTCGACCCGGCTGAGCCTTCGTGGGTCGAATCAGTCCCCGACAGTGCCTTCGACGACGTGGCCGTGGACGTCGATCCGATAACTGACGGCGAGGCCCTCGAACTCGAGAGCTCCGGAGACGACCCAGTTCCTGCGGGGACGACAGTGACAGTTGACGATGCCGAGGAGACCTACCGCGGGACGATCGAGACCCAACTTGCCTCGGGCGAACGGGTCTACCTCTCGATTCAGGATGGGGCGCTGGAAGCCACCAGTACTCGGCCGGCCTCGGTCGACGAACCCTTCGAGTCGTCCATCTCCGTCAGGGTCGTCACTTCCGGCGGCGTGGGTCTTGCGAACGTCTCGATGGCATGGGGGTCTGACGGGACGGGGGCTGGTACCGGCGCCAGCGGTGACAGCAGTAACAGCCGTCATAACGACGAGTCGTGACGCCCGGCGATCCGGAATTCGACTGCCAGTGGTTCGTCTGACGATTGGCTGACTGAACCTTTTGGACGCCCCCGACGTAGGCATGTGTCCCGATGGTAGCCCAGCACCATCCCACCCCACGACCGTGCGAGGAGGCTGCGTGCGACTCGGAACCCGACGGTGACCCGACCGCCACCGACGGCGAGACGACCGCGGGCAACGCGACAGTGACGGTGACGCCCGTCGAGTCCAACTCACACGATTCGACCGACGTCGCCGCCGCGATCGAACGCGAACGGTTGCGCGCTCGTATCCGGGCGTTAGAGCGCGAACTTGTCGCCAGTGAGCGCCACCGGCAGGCGCTCGTCGAGCGGTACGAGTGGGTGTTAGCGGAGCGGGAATCGGACGGTTCGGATCGGTCCGACGCGTCGGCGCGATCGACCGCGTCAGTTGGATCGCGGCTCCGCCGTCTACTCCCCGGAAACTAGTCGGTAGTATAAGATGCGTTTTCGTTCAGTGGAACGGAGTCGCGTCGATGCTAGTCGAGCGTGAGTTGTCTCACGTCGATGATGCGTTCGTCCGCTTCGAGTTCCGCGCGCGCCTCGTCGGGCACCTCGCCGTCGACGTTGTAGACGGTGAGCGCCTCGCCACCGATCGCCTCGCGGGCGTTGAACAGGCCGGCGATGTTGACGTCGTACTCGCCCATGATGCTCCCGATGAGGCCGATGACACCAGGTTCGTCGGTGTTGCGGGTGACGACCATCTTGCCGTGGGGGATCGCGTCGACCCGGTAGTCATCGACACGGACGATGCGGGGGTCCTCGCCGGCGAAGAGCGTTCCCTCGACGGTGATGGCCGTCTCGCCGTTCGAGACTGTGACGGAGAGGAGACTCTGGAAGTCCTCGGTCTGGCGCGTCTTCGATTCGGTAACTTCGACGCCACGGTCTTCGGCGATCTGGGGCGCGTTGACGGCGTTGACCTGCCACTCGAGTGGGGAGAAGACACCTTCGAGCGCGCTGGCGGTGACGAACTCGACGTCCTCGTCGGCGAGTTCGCCCTCGTAGGTTACCTCGACGCCCTCGATGCGGCCGTCGAGCAGCTGCGTCGCAATGCGTCCCGCGGTTCCGGCGAGTTCGACGTAGGGCTCCAGTCGGGCGAACGCGGTTTCGTCGATCGACGGGGCGTTCAGCGCGTTCGCGACGGGGTCGCCGGAGAGGGCGGCGACGACCTGTTCGGCCGTCGAGGTCGCGACGTTCTGCTGGGCGGCCGCCGTCGACGCGCCCAGGTGCGGCGTGAGGACGACGTCGTCGACGTCGAGCAGCGCCGAGTCCTCGGGAAGCGGCTCCTCGGCGAAAACGTCGAGGGCGGCGCCCGCGAGCGTGCCCGCCTCGACGGCCGCGGCGAGGGCGTCCTCGTCGACGATGCCGCCCCGGCCGACGTTGATCAGGTAGCCGCCGTCGAGCGACTCGAGTTCGTCGGCGCCGATCATGCCCTCCGTCTCGGGGGTGAGCGGCGTGTGGATCGTCAGGACGTCGGCGGCGTCGAGACACGCCTCGAGGTCGACGAGCGTCGCGCCCAGGCGTTCGGCTCGCTCTTGCGCGATGTAGGGGTCGAAGGCGACGATGTCCATCCCCAGCGCGTCCAGTTTCTTCGCGACTTCCTGGCCGACCCGGCCCAGGCCGACGACGCCGAGCGTTGTTCCCTTGAGTTCCGTCCCGAGGAACTCGCTCTTGGCCCACTCGCCGGCTTTCAGTCGGCCGTGCGCCTGCGGGATCGACCGCGCGGCGGCGAACGTCATCGCCACGGTGTGCTCGGCGGCCGCGCGGACGTTCCCTTCGGGGGCGTTGGCGACGATGACGCCCTCGTCCGTCGCCGCGTCGATGTCGATGTTGTCGACGCCGATCCCGGCCCGTCCGACGATGACGAGATCCTCGCCCGCCTCGAGCACCTCACGCGTTACCTCCGTCCCCGAGCGAACGATGAGCGCGTTGGCGTCGGCGACCGCGTCGAGAAGCGCCTCGCCGTCGAGTTCGTACCCTGTCTCTACGTCGAAGCCGGCGTCGCGGAGGACGTCGAGCCCCGCGTCTGCGATAGGATCGGTGACAAGAACCTGCATATCTCATCTCACTCCCGGGCTGAGTAAACAGTTGCGGAGGGCGCAGCATTGGCGACGCCGTCGTCTTTGCGCGAACGTAAACTGGTAAACCGTTCCCGTTCGAACCTGCGGGCATGCCCCTCGTGGCCTTCGACTTCGACGGAACGTTGTCCGATTCGGAGATGACTGTCCTGCTCGGCGAGCGATGCGGCGTCGCCGACGAGATGGATACCATCACCGAACGCGCGATGAACGACGAGATCGACTACGCGACGAGCCTGCGGGAGCGAGCTGCCTTACTGGATGGGCTCGACGTTTCCGAGGCGCAGGCCGCGTTCGACCGGGTCGAACTGCGTCCCGGTGCGGCCGACGTGATCGACGAACTCGACGCGGCCGGGGTGACGACGGCGATCCTCACCGGCGGGTTCGAACGCGGCGTCGAGGCGGCTCTCGACCGAGCGGGCGTCGCCGTCGATCACGTGGTGGCGAACCGCCTCCCACGCGCCGACGGCACGCTGACCGGTGAGGTCGAGGGCCCGCTCGTCTCTGGGACGAAGGACGATGCACTCGAATCGCTCACGGACACGGTCTCGATCTCGCTTTCTGCGACCGTGGCAGTCGGCGACGGTGCGAACGACCTTCCGATGCTCACGGTCGCGGACCTGGCGATCGGATTCGACCCGAAACCAGCAGTCGACCCTGCCTGCGACCGCACGGTCGCGACGATGACCGACCTTCGCCGGGCGCTGGCTGACGAGGGCGTTCTCCCCGCCGCGAACTGACTTCGTCCCTCGACGGCCGCCCGGCTCTCTCTGCCTGCGCGGTCGCCAGAGGGGCTGACTACCGGTTCTCCGCCTCTCGGTCGTCGAACGCGGTCGAATCGGGATAGTTGGGTTCGGAAATGGTTTTGAATGAACTGCCTTCGAGTCGAATAGCGGAGTAATCGCCCGCTGTTTCGCCGTGCCACGGTATCGCAAGAAGACGGTTCGCCGGGCGGCGTTTCCGAGCCGAATTCGAGTCGGGTAACTGACCGTTACGCGCCGTTTCAATTCGTAGCGACCGTTTGATCGACTCCCGACGAATGAGAAGCGGGACATAGACGCTCGTGGGGCCGAAATATCGACGATCTCCCCGTGAAACCGTGAGAGTACGAGACAGAGTGACAGAATAAGGAATTACTACTGGTTGCATGCCGGAAAGATAACGCTAAACGACCGTTATTGATAGAGAAGCCCTTATTTACTCTCCTCCACTCGGCTCTCTCGATGATGTGGCAAGACTTCGTCTTCATGATCGGTAGCAGCCTTTCGATCGGATTTCTGGCGCCGACCCTCCGTGACGCGAACGCACGCGTCCCTCTCGGAACGAGCGTCCCTTCGATGACGATCGGTATCGTGTACGGAATCACCTTTGCGACCCTCGGAATGCCCTTCTCGGCACTCGGCGCGTTCGTCACGGGGACGATGTGGTCGCTGGTCGCGATCGTTCGTTCGCCGCTTCCAGACACGCCGAAGACGACCCGTCGGGAGCGCCTTCGCGCACTCGGTCGAGACGTGGTTGGCAGTGTCGAGCCAATCGTCGCTGCCCTGCCGGTTCTCCGAGCGACCAGCTCTGAGGGACACAACCACGAAGAGACCGGCCAACCCGCCGATTGAGTCCGTCGGCCTCCGCTGATTTCCACCCTCCCTGCCCACTTGCGCTCGGCAGTACGTTAGTACGGATCGCGATTGGCGACGAACGCCCGATACCCGATAGCCAGCGATGCACCCAGCAGGGCGAGCACCGCCGGAAAGACCACGCCTGGGTAGAGTACCGCGTCGGCGACGTCGACGGACACCATCTGAATCTCGGATGCAGATCGTGCGTCGGTCGTTGGTTCCCAGGTCGCGAAGGTGGCGAGGAGTGCCGCCGACAGAACGTAGGCGGGAACGACGAGGAGCGAGGCCCCGAGCCGTTCTCGCACCGAATTCGTCTCGACGCAGGACGCGATTCCGTATCCCGCGCCGACTATGAGC
Source organism: Halovivax asiaticus JCM 14624 (assembly GCF_000337515.1). Taxonomy (GTDB): domain Archaea; phylum Halobacteriota; class Halobacteria; order Halobacteriales; family Natrialbaceae; genus Halovivax; species Halovivax asiaticus. The sequence continues at coordinate 10,320 of NZ_AOIQ01000012.1, read as the reverse complement.
AGGAAGCAGAGGAGCGTATAGGCTGGACTGGTAGCGAAGTGAAACAGCCCGTACCGAACCCCACGGCTTGGCGACTCCCCGTCGATATTCAGGCCAGCGCCGAGGTTCATGAGGGTCGTCCACCCTGCTTCCGTCATCACGTGTGGTGGTGACTCGGTGGTACCCCACGCGTTCGACCCCTGTCTGCCTGCAAACGTCGCCAGGAGCGCGAGCACGTAGGTGGTGAGGGCTGCCGCGGCACCGGTGAGCAGTCCGCCGACGACCGGGATGCGCTCGTGAACCGACGGCAGTGTTCGTGATTCGTCGGCGGTCGATTCGTCGTCTTCGACGGGGCCGCCGTGGCGGTATTTCGGCTGGTTTGACATTATATCGGGTCTGGGAGGGGTTTCGCTTGAACGTTCCGGTCCCATTCGGTGCGGATAGAACGGTCCGGGTCGCCCGAGCGAGTTCGAACGGCTGAGCCCGAGCCGTCGTCCGGACCGATGCGACGCGCTGTTCGGCCCGGTACGCCGCTCGAATCGGCCTGGCCAGTAACTATAGGTCGCCCTGGTTCCGATTCGGAGTATCGCTACAATGGCTGTCGGCGACCTGCCCTTCTGGGCGATTCTGTACGTCCTCGCCAATATCGCTGGGGTCGTCCTTTCGCTCGGTCTCGGATACTACGCGTGGCGTCACCGCGACGAACCGGGGGCGACGTCACTCGTGACGGTCGTGGCGGGCGCCACGACCTGGTCGGCGATGGTCCTCCTGCGCATCGCCACCGGTCCGTACGTCTTCGACGGGCCGTTCTGGCTCACCACGTTCTGGAACCGGGTGATGTACCTGGGGATTGGACTCACCGTGGCGGGCTGGTTCGGGTTCGCACTCGAGTTTACCGGCCGCGAGCGGTTCGCGACGCGGAAGACGGTCGGTTTGCTCGCGATCCATCCGGTTGCGATATCGCTCGTCGCGTGGTTCGCCCCGGATCTTCTCTGGGCAGTCTTCGAGCCGTCCTCGACCGATATGACGGGAGTCACCAGCGAGTGGGGACCGGCGTTCACCGTTCACATCTTGTACGCCTACGGACTCTCGGTGGTCGGCCTCTTTTTCCTGCTCGAGTACATCTTCCGCAACCGCTCGCTCTACCGCAAGCAGGGCCTGGCCGTGCTCCTCGGATCACTGTCGCCATTCGTCGGAAACCTCGTCTACCAGGGAGGGCTCGTGCCCGTCGATCTCGCACCCACGGCGTACGTCGTCACCAGTCTGGCCTTCGGCTGGGCGATCTTCAGCTATCAACTCATGGACGTGACGCCGATCGCCCGGGATCACGTCGTCGACGCGATCGACGACGCCGTCTTCGTCCTCGACAGGGACGATCGCCTCGTTGATCTCAATCCCGCCGCGGCGGTACTCTTCGGCGTCGACCGGGACGCCGTCCTCGGCGAACACGTCCGGACGGTCGTCCCCACGCACGCGGAACTTCTGGATCGCTACGAAGACGCGGAGCGAGTCGAGGACGAAATCGACGTGCAGGCCGACGACGAACGACGAAGCTTCGAGATCCGAATCTATCCACTGTTCGACGACCACGACCGGCTGGTCGGCCGCCAGTTCCTCCTGCACGACAACACTCACCAGCGCCGACGCCAGCGCCAACTCGAACACCAGAACGAGCAACTCGAACGCGTCGTCAGCGTCGTCTCGCACGACCTCCGGAATCCGATCAACGTCGCTCGCGGTTACGTTGACATGACGACGGAGACGGGCGACCTCGACAATTTAGAGCCCGCCGAGCGGTCGTTCGATCGGATGGAGACGATCATCGAGGACGTACTCACGATGGCCAGGGACGGTGGTGGCGTCGACGACACCGAACCGGTGACCCTCGACGCCATCGCCGAGGATGGGTGGCAGCAGGTCGATACCGGTGAGGCGACCCTCGAGGTAGTCGACTCGATGACGTTCGCGGCTGATCGACGAAAACTCCAGCGCCTGCTCGAGAACCTCTTTCGAAATGCGATCGATCACGCCGATGGGACTCCGACCGTCACGGTCGGGACCATCGACACCGACGACGAATCGATCCTGATCGAGGGCGAGTCGTTCGGGTTCTACGTGGCCGATGACGGGCCGGGAATTCCCGCCGGCGAGCGAGCCGACGTGCTCGATGCCGGGTATACGACCGCCGAGACCGGTACCGGACTCGGCCTTTCCATCGTTCAGAGCATCGCCGAAGCACACGGGTGGACTGTCGAGATAACGGAATCGCGGACGGGTGGCGCGCGGATCGAACTGACCGGTATCGTCCCCGTCGGGCGGGCGGCCGCGGTTTAAAACAGGCCGGTGTGAACGGGGGCGTGGCCGTCACGTTCCGTCGCGTTATCGGCGTCCGTCACCGCCCGTCCGGCCACGCCGTCGACGAGGAAATCCGCGAGCGGCGGGTTCAGGCGTTCGGGTTCGACGAGGAACGCGTCGTGGCCGTGCGTCGAATCGACGACGTGGTGGGCGACCGCCGTTCCCGTCTCCCGGAAACCGCCGGCGACGGCGCTCGATTGCTCGACCGTGAAGTGCCAGTCGCCGGTGAAACTCACGACCAGGGCTTCCCCGGCGAATGCGGCGAGTGCGTCGGCGACCGAGCCGAAACCGGCGGCGAGGTCGAAGTCGTCCATCGCCTGCGTGAGGTAGCAGTAGCTGTTGGCGTCGAACCGGTCGACGAACCTGTCGGCGTTGTAATCGAGGTAGGACTCGACGTCGCGGTAGGGGAAGAAGTCGGCCGCCGGACCAGGTGGGAACCGCTCGCCGGCGGCGTCGCGCCCCGCCGACCGTCGACCGAATTTCTCGGCCATGGAGTCCTTCGAGAGGTACATGACGTGGCCGAGCTGGCGAGCGAGCCCGAGTCCCTGATCCGGGTCCGGTCGATCGTCGCCGTAGTAGTCGCCGCCGTTCCAGTTGGGGTCGTTCGTGATGGCGCGCCGGGCGATGGCATCCAGCGCGAGACACTGTGCGTCGAGTCGGGGAGCGGTCGCGATGGCGGCGACGCGATCGACGTCGTCGGGATAGCGACGGACCCACTCGAGGGCGTTCATCCCGCCGACGGAGCCGCCGACGACGGCGTGCAACCGGCCCACACCGAGTTCGTCTAGCAGGCGACGCTGCGCCCGCGTCCAGTCGCCGACGGTCACCGGCGGGAACGCGCTTCCGTAGGGTTCGCCCGTCTCGGGATTCTCGCTTGCGGGGCCGGTCGTTCCGTAACAGGATCCGGGCACGTTCGCGCAGACGACGAAGTACTCCGTGGTGTCGATCGCCGCCCCCGGACCGACCGTGTCGTCCCACCAGGCGCGAGCCTGGCCGGCGGTCGTCTGGTCGGTCACCCCTGTGCCCGCTTTCCCGCGTCTGGCGACGTGTGCACTGCCGGTGAGGGCGTGGCAAACGAGGACGGCATTCGAACCCGTAAACTCACCGTAGGTTTCGTAGGCGACCTCGAGTGCGGGAACGCTCTCACCACATTCGAACGTGAACGATCCGAGGTCGACTCGCTCCGCGCTCACCGCGGCCACCCCGCTGTCGGTCGCCATAGCTGGGCCGCTCGCTGCCACGTCGATTCGGTTCGCGTGGATGCGCCTGTTCGATCGCCTCCGGCCGTCCTGCCGGTGATGCCATCGCTAGCGGATACCTTGCCAGCGGTATCGCTACCTGCCGTCACCGGACGATCCGCCGACGATTCCCCGTCGCGAATTGCCGACGCGTCCCGACGAACCATGTGTATAGTGCATATCTCTGTGGAGGTTAATAACTGCCAGTTACGGCAAGAATCGTCCGCATCGAAATTCGAGTTCGTCGCCCGACCCGGTGGTCGTCTCCCCAACAGGTATGCGTCTCCCCGGCAGGTATTCGTCTCCCGAACATCGACGCAACTGGTCAACGAAAATAGTGGGCCGGCCGGTTCTCAGTGCGGGAACACGTCCGGATCGAGCGCGTCCTCGACGGCGGCAGGAACGGTACCCGGCCGGTCGGTCGAGATCGGCGCCAGCGTCCACACCGGCCGCTCGGTCATCGACGCCAGCACGCTGGGGTTCGTTCGTTCGGCCACGTCGGCGCCCTCGTACTCGTTGAGGACGATCCCGTGGACCTCGATGCCGCGCCGTTCGAGCGCCTCGACGGTGAGTGCGCTGTGGTTGAGCGTCCCCAGTCCCGATCGGGCGACGACGAGCGCCGGGAGTTCCAGATCGGCGATGAGATCGACGACCTCCCGTCCATCCGAAAGTGGGACGCGGAGGCCGCCAATCCCCTCGACGACGCCGATCGAGGCCGCCTCGAGCGCGTCCCGACAGCCGTCTCGAATCCGTTCGTAACCGAGGTCGGCGTTTGCCTGCCTCGCGGCGACGGCGGGGGCCAGCGCGGGTTCGAGCCGACGGAGACAAGTCGCGGCCGCCGGATCGCCGCAGGCGTCGCCGACGAACTCGGCGTCGTCGTCCGGCGGATGGCCGGTCTGGCAGGGCTTGATCGCCCGCGCGTCGACGCCATCGTCCCGGAGCCACCCGACCAGTCCGGCGGTGACGACCGTCTTCCCGACGCCGGTGTCGGTCCCGACCACGGCGAAGTCCCGACTCGCTGAGAGCGATCGGTCGGTCATAGCAGCCCCACCGCCGATCCCGCCGATTCGAACGCATTGAGACAGGTCTGGATCTCCGTGTCGGTGTGGGTAGCCATCGGCGTCACGCGGATGCGACTGGTCCCGTCGGGCACCGTCGGGGGTCGGATCGCCGTCGCGACGATGCCACGCTCCCGGAGGCGCTCGCTGAGTGCGAGCGCATCGTGACGATCACCAACTACGACGGGGAGAATCTGCGTCTCCCCCCTGACCTCGTAGCCCATCGATTCGAGGCCCCGCCGGAGCGTCTCCACGTGCTCCCACAGCGTGGCGGTCCGCTCGCCCTCCCGGGCGATCCGCAGCGCTTCGCGGGCAGCCGCGGCGGCCGGGGGCGCCAGTCCGGTCGAGAAGACGAACGACCGCGCCACGTTCGACAGGTACTCGACGAGCGCTTCGTCGCCGGCGACGTAACCGCCCTGACTGGCCAGCGCCTTCGATAGCGTTCCCAGCTGGACGTCCACCCGGTCGGCCAGCCCCTCGCGCTGGACGATTCCGCCGCCGTCACCGAAGACGCCCGTCGCGTGGGCCTCGTCGACCATCACCCACGCGCCGAACGCGTCGGCGACGGTACAGAGATCTTCGAGCGGGGCCACGTCGCCGTCCATCGAGAACACCGTGTCGGTGACGACCAGCCAGGCCTCGTCGTCGCCGCCAGCCCGCTCTCGGGCGGCCATTCGATCGCGCAGGTCGTCGGGGTCGCGGTGGTCGTACACGACCGTCTCCGCACCGGCCAGCCGGCAGCCGTCGATGATACTCGCGTGGTTCAGTTCGTCCGAGAAGATGACGTCGGGCGCCAGCGCCGCGATGGTGCCGACGTTGGCCGCGTAGCCCGAGGAGAACACCAGCGCGCGTTCTGTCGCCTTGCACGCGGCGAGGTCGCGTTCCAGTGCCCGGTGGTGACCCGTATCGCCTGTGATGAGGCGTGAGGCGCCGGCACCGGTTCCGACACTGGCGCCGCGTTCGGCAGCGCGCCGGACGCGGTCGTCGGTCGCCAGCCCGAGGTAATTGTTCGACGCGAAGACGAGCCGCTTCGCCCCGAACGTCGGCGCTTCGCCCCGCGGATCCTCGGCGAAGCGCGTCCGCGCATCGACCGTCGCCGCGGGGTCGAGGTGGCGACGCAGGGTCGCCTGTTCGCGCTCGCGGAGCCGCCGGTCGAGGTCGAACCCGCGATCGATCGTGGGGTCTTCGGCCATCAGAATCCGGGCAGCAGTTCCGCCGGCCCGAAGACGCCGAAGTCGCCGGCACGATTTCGCCGTACTGCGGCTTTTACGTAGCCGAGTGCGGGCCCGTTGACGTTCGCTTCCATACTCGTCGCATCGTCGAGTTGGAACGTGTTCGTCCCGCGCTCGCCGTCGAAGGTCCGACCCGTGACCCGGACCGTCGTCGTGGTCGGTTTCTCGTCGGAGCGGACGTCGAGTACCCCGCCGACGGTGACGTCGTCGGCGTCGCAGATACCCGCCCGTTCCAAGAGTACGTCGTCGGCGTGTTCCATGTCCTGGAACTCCAGCACGCCGTCGTGATCGTCGATGAGCGCTTCGATCTCGGCCTCGCTCATCTCGCGGGCCGTCTCCACGTCGTAACCGTCCAGGTGAGCGATATCCTCGCGGACGGTGCCTCGATTGTCCTCGTAGCCGGACTTGAGCCCGACGCCCCACCAGATCTCGACGTCTTCGACCTCGACGAACGACTGGGCGGCGAGCGCGGCCGCGCCGGTGAGGAATCCGGGCGTCGCGCCGGCGCCGCAGACGAAAGTGATGCCCGCGTCGACTAGCGTCTCCGCGCGGTCGTCGAGCATACCGATCACCCGCGAGCGCTTGAGGACGTCGACCAGAACGCCCTCGTAGTCGGCTGCGGCGAACCGTTCCGCGACACGCGGGATGAAGTCGTGTTCCAGGTTCGGCAGCGCCAGCACGACGGCGTCGATCTCGTCGCTCTCGGCGATGACGTCGTCGATCGGCGTCTCCGTCGGCGTGCCCTGTCTGGAGGCGACGATCCCGGCACCGTCGCCGGACTGTTTGACGCCGCCGGTGGTCCCGCCGGCAGCGTCGTCGGTCGACGCCCCGCCGCCGTCTGCCGACGTACCGCCGTCGATTTCGATTTCGTCGTCGGTCGGTCCGCTCGCGACGTTGCCTTCGGTCGCCGCCAGTAACTCCTCGACGTCGAGTCCGTCGTGGTCGATGGCGATCCCGTTGCGGTCACACGCCGCGACCGGCGTCAACTCGTCCTTGTCCTGTCCGACCTCGAGCGTTCGTCTCCCGATGCCACCCGTTCCGAGTACGGCAAAGCGTATGTCGTCCATTGGTTTTTCGTCTCTGTCGACCGTATCGCGATTCTCCTCTCGTCGATCTGTACTCACTCGTCGACCGCGTCGGCGACGCTCGTCGCCGTCCCGGCGGCCGTCTCGACGCGGTCGGACTCGTCGTCGGGGTGTCCGGTGACCGACTCCGGCTCGAAGTCGTTGACCGCTGTATTCGGCTCCAGCCCCGCCCGTTCGATCACCTCGATGTCGTCGCCGGGTGACTGGCCCGACGTGGTGAGGTAGTCGCCGGTGAGGATGCCGTCGGCACCCGCCTCGAAGGGTAGGTGTTGTTCGTCGGGTTCGAGGGCGACCTCGCGACCACCCGTCAGCCGCACCCGCGCCTCGGGATGCAGCAGTCGGTAGACGGCGATGGTCGTGAGGATCTCGGCGGTCGTGATCGCCGGTGAGTCGCCAAAGCGTTCGCCAAGCGGCGTCCCGGCGACGGGGTTCAACACGTTCACCGGGAGCGAGGAGACCCCGATCTCCTGGAGCGCGATCGCCGCGTCGACGCGGTCGGTCGGCGCCTCGCCCATGCCGAGGATCACACCCGCACAGAGGTCCATCCCGACGTCCTTGGCGCGTTCGAGCGTCTTCACGCGGTCCTCGAAGCGGTGGCTATCGATGATCTCGGGGAAATATCGCGGGGAGGTCTCGATGTTGTGATTGTAGTGATTGATCCCCTCGTCGGCCAGGATCTCCGCTTCCTCGCGCGTGAGGATGCCGAGGCTTGCGTCGACCTCGACGTCGGTCTCGTCGCGAACCAGTCGGATCGCCCTGAGGACGTCGGCCCACTCGTCGGGGCGGTGTTCCTTCGAGACACCTTTCTCCGCGACGACGATCCCGAACCGCTGGGCGCCGTCGCGTTCCGCCCGTTTCGCTGCGGCGAGGATCTCTTCGGGATCGAGGAAGCCGTACGTGTCGATCCCGGTGTCGAAGTGGACCGACTGTGCGCAAAAGCCGCAGTCCTCGGCGCAGTTGCCAGCCTTCGCGTTGACGATAGAGCAGGCGTCGACGGTGTCGTCGCCGAAGTGTGCCCTGACGGCGTCGGCTGCCGGCGCGAGGTCGGAGAGCGGCTGTGCGACGAGTGCCAGCCCGTCGCGGCGATCGAGGCGCTCACCAGCGACGACTCTGTCGACTGCGTCGTCCACCGTCTGATTGCCGGTCTCGTAAACCACGATCCATGGGCTGGTTTACGAGCCAATAAAGATTGTCTTTTTCTCCCCGATGACTACGGTGAAACGACGGACGAGGTCGATCTGCTGGCGACCACTGACCACAGTCGGCAGCCGTTTCTGGCGGTTCACTCTCCATTTTTCCTCCCATTGATTACCCTCTCCTGCTCTGGTTGATTCCCCGCTAGGCGTCCTCCTGAGACTCGCTCCGATTCGGAGCGTGGTCCCGAGCCGACGATCCCACCGCTTACGACTCCGTCGCTCGCTCGATCGCCCGCTCGAAATCCGCGAGCAGGTCTGCCGGCTCTTCGAGCCCCACTGAGACACGGACCAGGTCCTCGGAGACGCCTGCGTCGGCCCGCTCGTCCGGAGTGAGTTGCCCGTGGGTCGTACTCGCCGGGTGGATGACGAGCGTCTTCGCGTCGCCGACGTTGGCGAGGAAGGAGGCTAGTTCGACGGATTCGCAGAAGCGTTTGCCCGCTTCGAACGCGGAGGGGCTGGCGTCGTCCCCGCTTGCGAGTCCGAAGGCGAGCATTCCACCGAAGTCGTCCAGGTACCGCTTCGCGGTGTCGTGGGTCTCGTGTGAGTCCAGGCCGGGATAGGCGACCCAGGCAACGTCGTCGTGGTCGGCGAGGTAGTCGGCGACGATCGCGGCGTTCTCACAGTGGCGAGCCATGCGAAGTGGGAGCGTCTCCAGCCCCTGCAGCGTCTGCCAGGCGTCGACGGGTGATTGACCGTTGCCGAGGCTTCTGAGTGACCGGAATCGCGCCGCGGCGGCGAAGGGGGCCTCGGCGAAGTCCCGACCGAAGTCGACGTCGGCGTAGGCCGGGTTCTCGCCGGCGAGTTCGGGGTACCGCTCCGCGTGGTCGCGCCAGGGGAAGCTCCCGCCGTCGATCAGGACTCCGCCGAGCGTGGTTCCGTGGCCGTGAAGCCACTTCGTCGTCGACGTCCAGACGATATCGGCGCCGTGCTCGAGGGGACGACAGAGCGCTGGCGTGGCGAACGTGTTGTCCACGACGAGAGGGACGCCGTGGTCGTGAGCGATCGACGAGATCTCCTCGAAATCCGGCGTGACGAGCGACGGGTTGCCGATCGTCTCGACGTGAACGAACGCAGTGTCGGCGTCGATCGCGTCGGCGTACGCGTCCGTGTCGAGTGTCGGGACGAACCGCGGTTCGATACCCCGACGAGCGGCGGTCGAGCGGAAGTACGCCGTCGTGCCCCCGTAGGTGTCGGTCGAGCAGACGACGTTGTCGCCGACGCCGGCGAGCGGCAGCGTAATCGCGTCGAGGGCTGCCATCCCGCTACCCGTCGCCACGGCGCCGGTACCGCCGGCGAGTTCGGTGAGTCGTGTCTCGAGTGCGTCGACCGTCGGATTGGCGATCCGCGAGTAGATGTAGTCGTCGCGCTCCAGTGCGTAGCGCGCCGCCGCATCGTCGGCGTCGACGAACTCGTACGAGGTCGACTGGACGATCGGTGTCGCGGCGGCGCCGGTGCCCGGATCTGGCCGATAGCCTGCGTGAATACTCCGGGTGGCGAGCGCTGTGTCCCGATTACCGTTCGCAGATCGCTCTATTTTCGCCGGTGTTCCTTTTTTCGTTCGCTCGTCTCGAGTAGCCGACCGCCCGTCGCCAGATTTGGGCGAATCGCGCTCATTATCCATGTTTTATAGTAATGTCCGCAACGTTGTTTATGCACAGTAGTAACGGCAAAAGCCGCCTCTCCGTCTGTGCCCGGCTCGTCTATCGGTCTCGAGCCCGATCGCGGAATGGGCTGTACACTGGGTCACCGTCGAACAGGGACACGGCCGATCCGGTCGATCCAGTACCGGTCTCGGTAACCCTTCCCGACTAAAATCGTCGGTTCCATTGCACACGCTTCGTGGTACCATCACCCGCGACGGGTGTCTAACGGTTCGTTTTTACCTGCTCAGTCCAAACACATTCCCGATGACCCGATCACACGATGTTTCGCGACGAACAGCACTCAAGCTGACTGGTGCTGCCGCAGCGGCGACCACCCTGGCAGGCTGTGGAAGTAGCGACGGTGACGACGATAGCTCTGGCGACAACAACGACGACAGTGGGGGCGGTGCCGTCGAGATCGAACCGGGCAATGAGATCCTGTTCAAGGGCATGACGACGCACTGGGAGGGGAAGTCGCCGTCGGGGATCGAAGGCGAGGAGAACCCGACGATCGCGCTGACGGAGGGCGAGACA
>NZ_AOIQ01000011.1 GCF_000337515.1 Halovivax asiaticus JCM 14624 | reverse complement strand
ACCGATGTATGCCGCATCCGAACATGGAAGGCACCATCGAAGTGCAGTAAGGCGACCGGACGATTCAAACCCCGCGGACAGTCCCACACGACGCTGCAAGAACTTCATCGACGCCCCATTTTCATCCGAGAGGCACACCACTAGGTATCCTGCCAGACCGGCTTGCGTTGGATTCGACGATCCGTCACCTGCCCGATTTTAGCTCTCGTATCGACAGATTGGGCCGTTCTACTGTCGGTTCGACCGGGGAACCACGGCGGCCACTCGATCCGCCTGATTCCTCGCTGTGCATCCCACCGTGTTCGAAATTTCCACAAGGATCATACCTGTTCCCCACACAGTTGGGGCTACGTCAGTGATACCGTGACCGAAACACGCGAATACCGAGCCGACTATCCCGAGAAGACGCTGTACATTCCCGGTCCGACCGAGGTCCGCGAGGACGTCGTCGAGTCGATGTGCGAACCGATGTTCGGCCACCGCATGGATCGCATGACGGACCTCTATACGACGATCGTCGAGGACACGAAAACGTTCCTCGACACCGACCACGACGTGATCGTCCTCTCCGGGTCCGGGACGGCGTTCATGGAGAGTGCGATCCAGAACCTCGCCGACGAACACGTCCTCTGTACGACCTGCGGGAGTTTCTCGGAGCGACAGGCGAACGTCGCCGAGCGTCTCGGCAAATCGGTCGACACCCTCGAATACGAGTGGGGCAAGGCGGTCAAGCCCGAGGACGTTCGCGACCGACTCGAGGGGAGTGACACCGACTACGATGTCGTCACCTGCGTGATGAACGAGAGTTCGACCGGGGTCAGGAATCCGGTGGAGGCGATCGGCGACGTCGTGTCCGAGTACCCGGACACGTACTTCGTCGTCGACGCCGTCTCCTCGCTGGGCGGCGACACCGTCGACATCGACGCCCACGGGATCGACGTCATCTTCACCTCCGTCCAGAAGGCCTTCGCCATGCCGCCCGGCCTCGCCGTCTGTGTCGTCAGCGACGAGGCCTACGAACGCGAGGTCGAATCGGACTCGGCCGCGTGGTACGGCGGCTTCCAGCGCACGATCGACTACTACGACCGCAAGGGCCAGACCCACTCGACGCCGGCCATCCCGATCATGCTCGCCTATCGCACACAGATGAAGCACATGCTCGACGAAGGGCACGACGGCCGCGACCAGCGCCACCACGAGATGGCTGAATACACCCGCGAGTGGGCCCGCGAGCACTTCGCACTGTTCCCCGAGGACGGCTACGAGTCCCAGACGGTGGCCTGTATCGAGAACACACAGGGAATCGACGTCGCCGAGACGATCGGGACCGTTAGCGACGAGTACGACATGGTCTTTGCGAACGGCTATGGGTCGCAACTCGGCGAGCAGACGTTCCGGATCGGCCACATGGGCGAACACGACGTCGAGAGCATCCGGGCGCTCACGGACGCGATCGAAGACGTCGCTGGGTTGTAACCGGACGCTTCACGTCGCGTGAACGTATAGATGCCGTTGCCCACGCGACACATGAGATTTCCAACACCCGACCCGACGGCGTACGCGAAATTGATACTCGTCTCCCTGGGAACGCTGGCGGTGCTCCAGTACGTCGGTCTCTTTCGCGAACGGAGCGGCGAGGTCGACGTCGTGTTTCTCGTTGTGGTCGGGCTCGTCATGCCGATCATGATCTATGCCATCTCGGTTGCGGGTGCGAATAGCGAACTGGTCCCGGACTGGGACGAGATGACCCAGTAAGTTTCGATCGAACAGTCCGCGTCTGTACGCCGGCTCTTGGTTTCTCGACTGCCGGGGTGCCTCCTCCTCACTGTTCAGTCAGCCAAATGGCAACTGTTTATTAACGGGAGGGGAACGAACGAGACGAATGCACGTCGTCCACTGGGTTGGAGACGACGGTCGCCGCGCCGAGGTGTACGCCGCGGTCGTCACGAACCTCATCCCGCTTCTCGGGATCCTGGCGTTCGGCTGGCGGGCGGCGACGCTCGTCACCGTCTACTGGTTCGAACTCGCCGTCGTCGGGTTCTGGGCCGTCGTCCGGGCGCTCTTCGCCGGGCGCCCGTCCGAGTTCAACCGGGAGGCGCTGTTGATCGGGGTGCTCGCGGATCGATCCGCCGCCATCCCCCTGCCGCGGACTGACGTCCGAATACAGCTCTCCTCACTGCCGGTTCTCGTCGTCATCACGCCGATGCTCTGTGTGCTCTGGTTCGTGGCGGGACTCTTCTCACTTGGGTTCGTCGGAGAGCGCGCACTCGAACCGGCCGTCGTCGAGGTGGCGACGTACGCTACCCTGGCGTTCTTCTGCATCGAAGGTGGCCGCACGGTGATCGAGTATTTCCACCGTGGGGGCTATCACGAGTCCAGCGCCCAGACGGCGGTTCGGCCCGTCTTTTGGCGGTGCTGTGTGCTGTTCTTCGTGGGACTGACGTCGGGGCTCATCGCCGGCATCGTCGATCCGTCGGTCGCACACGACGAACCGCTCTCCGCGGCCGACCCGTCGATCGCCGGTGGATTACTCGTCGGCTGTCTCGTGGTTGCTAAGCTTGGCGCCGACCTCGTCGGCATCTACCGCGATCGGTTTGCGGGCTTCGGGGACTCGCTCGCCGACTCGTTCGGTATCGATGTCGAAACGTCGACGGAATCACCGACGGTAGCGCACGGAGACGGTTTCCCGGAGGCGGACCGACGAATTCGACCACCTCTCGGCGGTCGACTGGTCGCGACGCGTGCCCACTGGGTTCGATTACCCAGCGCGTGGACGCCCGGTATGTTTATAGCTCTCTTTGCGTTCCTGTTCGCCCTTGCCGGCGCCTGGGGAGTCGTCGTCGGCTTGCTCGTGCTGGCCGTTTTACTTTCGATACTTCTGCTCCACCTCGACTACTGGCTCCGGTACTGGGGTGTCGAGTACCGTATCGATGGCGACTCGATCCTGGCGTACGACGGCTTGTTCGGGTCGCCGTTGTGGCGCATCGAAGCGTGGGACGAGAGCGACGTCCGCGTCGAACGAGATTGGGTCGACGGGCGACTCGGAACGACCACGGTGGTCGTCGACCTGCCCGACCGGACGGTCCGGCTTCCACGAGTCAGGGAACCAGAACTGATCCTCGCCGTGTTCGACCGACCTGTGGACGGGCTCACCGTCGAGTGATCCCGCCGCTCCCGAATCACCCGGCGTAGGAGCTCTCGCCGACGACGGCGACGAATTCGCCGCGGCCGGTCGCGGTCGACTCGTCGAACTCGGTGATTCGCACGCGGACGCGTTTGTCGACGTGTTCGGGACCGGTCCCGTCGACGTACAGCTGGGTATCTCCGATGCTGGCGACACCGACACCCTGGGACGACGACCCGTCCTCGGCATCCGTTTCGGTCGCATCGGCTGTGGCGGTCGCGGCGCCGTCACCGTCACCGGCGTGTTCTTGGTGTCGGTGGATGAAGACGCCCACCTCGTCGCCGACCGTGAGCGAGGGCGTCGACGTTCTGAACGTCCAGCCGGTGCGGAAGGCGTCGAAGAGGCTCATACGCGGGCCACCTCCTCGGATTCGCGGTCGATGGTGTACTCGCGGCCGAAGCCGGTGATCGCTGCGAGGACGAACACTGTCACCAGCAGCCAGCCGTGGAAGACGAACGGGACGACGTCGATCGGGTTGACGACCATCGCGTCGGTGAAGAACCCGAACTCGTCCGGGAGATCCTGCATGGTCGTAAAGCCGACCAAGACGCCGCCGGACCACGGGAAGATGTAGCCCAGTGCGGACGTCTGTGCGTCTAGGATATTCGCACGTCGGTAGCCGTTGATGTTGAACCGTTCGCCGACCTTCGAGATGTAGGGGCCGATCGCGACCTCGGCGGCCGTGTTGATCGTGATCGTGGCGTTGATCAGCGCGGCCGAACCCACCATCGTCAACTCGGCGTTGCGGACGTTTGTCGCGAGGCTGTCGAGCGACCAGTCGAGGACGGCCTGGAATGCGCCGCCCCGGATCATGATCTGGGCCGCGGCGATGATGAACAGGACCAGGATCGAGAGCGTGAAGAAGCCGGCGGCGCCCTCGACGAGGCTGCCGGTTACTGCGGCGCTCGCGTCGGGTCCGGGTTCGAAGGTCTCGACGATCGGGAATGGTTCCAGAAGCCCCGCTCCGGGCGCCGTGTTCGGTGCCAGGAAGGTGAGCATCTTGCCCGCGGACGCCAGGCCGAGGGCGAGGTTTGCGACGACAGCGACGACGATCCCCCACGAGATCGCCTCGACGATGTGTCGGCCGGAGACGGCCGTGACGATCACCACGCCCATCGAGAGCAGGTGAACTAACCCGGCCGGATTGCTCTCATCACTCAGAATAGCGCTGGCGTCGGCGGCGATGTCCGCACCCGCCATTACTGACCCTGCGACGATGTATCCGATAATGGCGACAACCGCGGCGACGATCGCGTACTTGAACCGCGAGGCGACGACGCCGCCGATGTCCGAATCCTGCGTGACGGCGCTGACGATTGTCGTGTCGCTTACGGGTGCGAGGTTGTCGCCGAAGATGGCGCCCGAGAGGATCGCGCCGAACAGCAAGACGGGGTTCGCGCCGAGGACGAGCCCCGCCGGGAAGAACAGGGTGACGAACGCGATCGTCGTCCCGTAGCCCGTCCCGATGCCGGTCGCGAGCAACGCGGCGAGGACGAACGTGATCGCCGGGACGAGCGGACCCGTCACGCCCGTCACGTCGGCGAACCAGATCAGTCCCCCGACGAACTGCCCTTCTTGGAGCGTCTCCGCGAACATGCCCGCCCAGATCCAGGCGACGATCGCCGTCACCGCGACTGGTTGGGTCATCCCCTCGAAGATCGTGCTCGCGTACCCTCGCCAGGACCCCTTCACGAAGAACATCCCGACGATCAGGCCGACGAGGATGCCCAGGACGAGCCCACGCTCGCTCGAAATCCGTAAGAACGCGGTCTGGAAGATTGCCCACAGGATGAAAAAGAGGATCGGCACCGCGCTCATCCCACGACCGCCGTAGAACTCGATCTCCTCGCCCCCGATCGAGTCGGAGAGTTCGTCGGGTACTGCGCTACTCCCGCCGTCGGTCGCCGTGTCAGTCACAGTTCGATCACGACTCCGACTATTGATCATGACCTACATATATGCTGTGCTGATTTTCTGTCATAAATGGTGTGAGAGGCCGCTTCGACGCCAGTGCGGGGAATCCGGGTAACTAGCGACGATTACTGGGGACGGCGGATTCGGGTGCGTCCGACTGACCTGCCCTGTACCGCTCACCGCGAGCGAACGGAGTGAGCGAGCGGGCCGACGACCGATGTGGAAGCCGCGCTGTGCGCGGCTGTAACGGAGGGAGGAGTGCTTTTCATCGAAGCTAAGCGGAAGCTTCGCTTCCGCGAGGTCGTCGGCGCTCCGCGCCGACTGCAAGCGATTCCTTTGGAATCGCCCCGTCCAAAAGAGCCTCCGGCTCTTTTGAAGATTTTTCCGAGGGCGCGGCGCAGCCGCGCCAACAGAGAAAAAGTTCGGGTTACTGAATGTGACCTTCGCGCCGGAGTTGATCGGCGTCGGCCTTCTCGTAGCGCCAGGTGATGTCGGCCTTCTCGTCCTGCCAGTCCCACGGGGAGACGAGGACGACGTCGTCCTCGCGGATCCAGATGCGCTTTTGCATCTTGCCCGGAATGCGGGCCGTTCGTTCCGTTCCGTCGGCACAGCGCACTTTGACCCGGTTCGCCCCCAGCATGTCCGTGACGGTCGCGAACACCTCGTCGTCGTCAGGCATTCGGAGGTTCTTCCGACCGCCCTCCTCGTCACTCATGGGCGCCGGTTCGGGTCGGAGGCGTTTAACTGTTAACGGTTGCTCCGAGCATAGTGGACGCCCCTCTGTGCCCAGGCCGTTGCCGATCGGAATCGAATCAGCGTCTTTATTCGTCAGGCCCGGCCACTCGGCGTATGATCGATAAGCTCGGAATGAGCGGACTCGCCGGGATCGTCCTGCTACTCGCCGGTATTGGCGTCATCGCCGTGGCAGATCCCGTCATCGCGGGCGGAATCGCGCTCGTCCTGGCCGGTATCGCGCTCGTGGCCAAGGGCCTGATCACGTCCGTGATGCGATCGTTCGGCATGTTCTGATCGGCCCAGACGTCTTTCTGTCGAGTCCCGATCGGTCCGGCCCCCTCGCCATCCAGTTCCGATCGGCCCGGCTCCGTCACACCGTCGCCGGAGTCGGCTCCATCACGCCGCGATAGTACCGACTCCGAGACGATTCACGCCTCGTTGTCGCCCGCCCGGTGTTCGCTGATGACGCGGTCGACCATCGACGCCTTGCGTTCGCGTTTGCGTTCACTCGCTCTGGCACGCCAGTCCTCGATGGCCGCTTCGACGTCGTCTTCGCGGGCGACGGCGAGTTCGTCGACTTCCTGCATGGCGACGTCGTCCGCGGGGGCGACCGGAATCTCGGCGTCGAAGAGGATGCGATCGGCGACATCGGAGAGGCCGCCCTTGGCTCGCAAGACGACGCGGGGGTCGTACTCGGCCAGTGCGGTCGCCGTGGATCGACCGGCGCCGCTCGCGTCTCGGAGGAAGACGACGTCGTCGGGGGCCAGCCCGTAGGCGTCGTCGGCCTCGCGGATCGCGTCCCGGGTGAACTTCTCGATCACCTTGACGGGGACGAGGCCGGCCTTCTTCGCGGAGACGTCGGCGAAGTTCGAGTGATCGAGCTTCCAGAGGGCCTTCATCCGGTCGACCTTGTCTTCGAGCGCCGCGGCCTCCTCGCGGGCCTCGTCGCGCTCGCGTTCGAGCTGGTCGGCCCGGCGCTTCAGCCGGGTGACCTCCCGATCGGTTCGGACCTCTCTGCGCGCCTCGCTCCGCGCCGTTTCGAGGTCGTCCTCAAGCGATTCGATCTGCCCGTCGCGCTCGGCTACCTGTCCTTCGAGCTCCGCGACGTGGTCCTGGAGGCGCTCGACCTGGTTTTCGAGCTGGCGGATCCGTTTTTCCTCGGGCGTGAGTTCTCGCGGTTCGTGAGTCTCCTCGGCTTCCTCGGGTTCGGCGTCGTCCTGAAGGTCCGCCAGAACCGCCTCGACGGACTCCTCGCCGGCGACGACGCGGTCGATGACGACACCGCGATCGACGCCCGGCGGCACCTTGGCGGCGATCCGCTCGAACTGGTCTTCGTGGGCGTCGGCGGCAAAGAGGGCGGCCGCGAGGGCGTCGCGCTGGTGATCGTTGTCGTAGGGATGCTCGCGGGTGCGGTGCTGTTTCTCGTCGATCGCCATGTCGCGCTCGGGCGTCCAGGCGGCGGCGTCGAAGCTCCGCCGGAACGACTCGACCGTCTCGGGGATCGGCGTCACGTCCGCGGCGACGACGACCGGTCGCCCGCGTTCGACGATCCACTCGATCACGTCGGCGGTGTCGCTCGTTCGTGAACTCCAGACGTCGTGGACCTGCCCGTCGAGGGAGACGACGGCGACCGCGGTCGTCGTGCCCGGATCGATCCCGACGACGACGTATTCGAGTCGCTTGGCGAGCGGGCGAAACTCGATGCCGTCGCGGCGCTCGCGCTCGATCTCGACGCGAACGTCGCCCGAGCGCGCCGCCGAGACCGGAATGTCCTCGGGCCGAGCCTGGACGGTGAAGATGGCGTTGGCGAAGCCGCCGTAGGCCTCGCGGACCTCGCGCTCGTAGTCGATGTTCGCCTCGTCGAGTTCGGATTCGACCTCGCGAGCACGCTTCTTGACGGAGCCGTGAATCCGTCGCGTATAGCGGTCCTCGCTCCAGCCGCCGCTGCCGGTCGAGCGACCCCGCGAGACCTTCACCTCGCTCGTGTCCGTAAAGGCGGAGACCTCCTGGCCGACGTTGTGCGCGGCGAGCCTCGCCGCGGCCTCGGCTTCCTGCATCGGATCGGACCCGTACGGGATCCCGTGACGGTTGGCGACCCGGGAGAGGGGCTCCGGGCGCTCGTCGCCGGTCACCTGGACGAGCCTGGTTTTCGCCGGGAGCGAGCCCAGAAAATGGATGAGGGCGTCCTTGTCCGCGGCGAGTTCGTACATGTTGTCCGTGGCGACGATCGCCGGTTCCCGATCGGCGATGAGTCGCCGCAGCTTCCGGTGTGAGACCACGTCTCGCTCGACGCCGTCGTCGGTCAACACCACGAGCGCGTAGGAGGCGTCTCCGCGGACGTCTCCCTGGTGGACGTCGACGCCGAAGACGACCGAATCGAGCGCACTCGTTCGCGTGTGCACGCCAGACGATAGGGTCGGACCGCGTATAAATCCGACGCGGGCGGGGAGAACGGCGCGAGTGGTTGACGGGCCGCGGCCAGCGGCCGATTCAGGCGTCCGGGTACGGAATCTCGATCTCGGCCCCGTCGTCGGGCAGGGAGACGTCGTCGGCGTCGCCCGAGAACGTCTCGCGGGCCTCCGCGAGGTGGGCTGCGGGATCGCCGGCGTAGCGCGAGGAGAGGTGAACCAGTGCCAGCTGCTTGGCGCCGGTCCGGTTGGCGATTTCGGCGGCTTGCCGGGCCGTCGAGTGGGCGGTGTCGGCGGCCCGCTCGGCGCGGTCGTCGGCGAACGTCGCGTCGTGGATCAGCAGGTCCGGCTCGTCGGCAATCTCGACCGTCCGCGCCGTGGGGCGGGTGTCCCCGGTGTAGACGAGACTGCGCCCTGGTCGCGGCTCGCCGACGACCTGTTCCGGTCTGACCACGGTCCCGTCGTCGAGTTCGATCGAGTTCCCCTCGTGGAGCTGCGAGAACTTCGGGCCGACTGGCACGCCGAGTTCCTCCGCGCGCTCGCGGTCGAACCGGCCCTTGCGCTCGTCTTCGACCAGCGCGTAGCCGACCGACCGGGTATCGTGATCCGTCCGGAAGGCACGGACTTCGTACTCGTCGCCGTGGTAAACGACGTCGCCGTCGTCGACGTCCGTAATTTCGACGGGAAACGAGATGTGTGCATCGAGTGAAAACGCCAGTTCGCGTACCTGGCGGCGCGTTCCGCGCGGCGCGTGAATCCGGAGTTTCCGCTCGCGGTCGTTGAAGTCCATCGTCTGCAAGAGGCCCGGGATCCCGAGGACGTGATCGCCGTGTGCGTGCGTGACGAACAGCTCGGAGATGTCGAAGCCGGTCCCGTAGCGCATGAGCTGGCGCTGGGTTCCCTCGCCGGCGTCGAAGAGCAACGAGTCTCCCTCCCGGGCGACGAAGATCGAACTCGGATTGCGGGCGACCGTCGGTATCGCCCCGCTGGTCCCGAGGAACGTCACGCGTAACGACATCAGTACGTGGTCGGATGCAGGCGCCTAAACCCCCTTCGAAACCGCCCCGTCGTTTGACACAGCCCGTCGATTTCGCCCCATTCGTCCACGATGGAAACAGCTATCGAAATTCGGGACGAAGCATGAGTAAAGTACGTCCAGCACGTAGGAATTCGTACGACACCACTACATGTCTCCGTCCACCTCGCTCGGTCGTCTCAAACTGGTTGTCGCCGTGTTGATCGCCATCGGTATCGTGGTTGGGGCCGGGCTGGTGGTCGGACAGGCGCCCGAACTCTTCGGCGCCGAGGTCGCCCAGGAGCCCGAAGCCTCGCTCACGTTCGACTCGCAAGAATCCGACGGCCAGTCGGTCGTCGTCTCGTCCGTTTCACTCTCCGAGGGTGGGTTCGTCGTCGTGACCGACGAATCGGGAAGCGTCGTGGGCGTGTCGGAGCACCTCTCGGAGGGGAGTCACGACAACGTCACCGTCGAGGCGACTGCGGAGGCAGACGGCTCTCTCTATGGGAGCCTGACGGCAACCGCGCACATAGACAGTAGCGACGACAGGGACTTCGATCCGCGAGACGAGGACGGTGAGAGTGACCGCCCCTACGTCGTCGACGGCTATCCCGTCTCCGAGACGGCGTCGGTGACGGCCGTCGAGCGCCCCGAAGACGTCGAAAACTCGTTCGTCGTCACGTCACTGTCGGGGCCGTCGGAGGGCCGAACCAGCGAACCGGTCGAGTTCGTCGCGGAGATCCGTAATCCGACGGCGAACGAACTCCGCCAGCACGCCGAGTTCCGGGTCGACGGCGATCTCTACGAGCGGAAGGTGTTCTCGCTCGCTGCGGACGAGACGCGCGAGGTCACCTACGAGGTCGATCTGGCCGACATCGGCAATGGAACGCACACCTACGGCGTCTACACCGAACGAAACGGGACGCTAGACGAAATCGACGTCGAGTACGACGGACCGGCCCACGTCACCGTCGAGAACGTCTCGACGTCGGAACTGGTCGTCGAGGCCGGCGTCCCCGAAGGTGGCTACGTCGCCGTCGAGGACGACAACGGCACGCGGCTGGCGACTAGCGACCGTCTCTCGCCAGGCGTCCACGCGGGCGTCGAGCTCGACGTCGGCAACGTCACACCCGGGTCGAACCTGACGGCGATCGTCTACCGCGACGACCCCGCCGCGGGCGCGGAGCCGGCCCCGTACGAACTCGACGACAATCCGGTGCGGGCAACGGTACAGGTCCCGGAGGCCGAGACGGACTGAGTTCGTCGACCTGGCTCACCGTCGAGGTGGCACTCGATCGCGGTCCGAACGCGATGCCAACCGACCGATTCTTACGATGGCTTCCCCTAGCCCGCATCGATGGACGCGCCGCTGTGGACCGAGGCGTACGCCCCCACGCTCGCGGAGCTCCCGCAGGACGACGCTCGCGAAACGCTGGGCCAGACCGTCGAGGAGCCCCTGAACCTGATTCTGCAGGGGCCGCCGGGAAGCGGCAAGACCGCTGCCGCCCGGGCGCTGGCCCGCGAAACGCACGCCAACCCGGATTCGGACCTGATCGAGATCAACGTCGCCGACTTCTTCGGCCGGACGAAGACGGAGATCAAAAACGATCCCCGCTTCGAGGGCTTCCTCGTCGGCCGCTCGGACATGTCCAAACGGGACATGATCAACCACGTCTTGAAGGAGTCGGCGAGCTACGCGCCCGTCGCCGGCGACCACAAGACGCTCTTGCTCGACAACGCCGAGGCCGTCCGCGAGGACTTCCAGCAGGCGCTGCGCCGGATCATGGAGCAACACCACCGGACGACGCGCTTCATCGTCACGACGCGCCAGCCGACGAAGCTGATCCCGCCGATCCGCTCGCGGTGTTTCCCCGTGACGATGCGGGCGCCCACGAGCGAGGAGATCGTCTCGGTGCTCGAACCGATCGTCGAGGCCGAGGGCGTCGAGTACGACGCCGACGGACTGGAGTTCGTCGCCGGCTACGCCGGCGGGAACCTCCGCGAGGCGATCCTCGCGGCCCAGACGACCGCCGTCGACGCCGACGAGATCACGATGAGCGCGGCCTACGAGATCCTCGGTGAGGTCGGACTCGACGACGAGATCGACGGGATGTTAGACGACGCTGAGGCCGGTGCGTTCACGGACGCCCGGAAGACGCTCGACGACCTCCTCGTCGACGAAGGCCTGGACGGCCAGGAGGTACTCGACGCGATCCTCCAACAGGGTCGCAAACGCTATCAGGGCGAGCGTCTCGCCGAGCTTCATCGCCTGGCAGCGGATATCGAGTTCGGCATGCAGGAAGGGACCAGCGACCGGATTCACGTCTCGCACCTGCTGTCGGAACTCGGCCGGAAAGACTGACGACAGCAGCGGTGCATTGCGGACTTTTCCCGCGACCGGTGGTACAGGAGCCAATCGAACGCGGACGGGACATCACTCTCTCGCTGGATATGTGCGCTACCAGCATCGTCCTGGGTGGACACGTTCGGCGCCAGTCTATTGACCTAACCGGACGTGTGTCAGGTATGCCGACGCTTCTCGAGACCCGCATCCGGAATCGATTTCGGGTCGAACCGCATCACGCGAACAGCCTGGGGACGCTCCACGGCGGCAATTTGATGCGGTGGCTCGACGAGGTGGGGACGATGGCGGCGACGCGGTTCGCCGGCGAGCCCTGCGTCACGGCCGGCGTGACAGAACTCGCCTTCGAGCGCCCGCTCCACGTCGGTGACACTGCGCTGATCGAGGCCTACGTCTTCGACGCCGGTGAGACGAGCGCCGAGGTCGCGCTCCGGGCCTGGCGCGAGAACCCGCAGACGGGCGACACCGAGCGGACGACGGCCTCATCGTTCACGTTCGTCGCGATCGACGAGGCGGGGGAGACCGTCTCCGTCCCCGATCTCGACGTCGAAACCGACGAAGGAGCAACGCTCCGCGAGCGGGCGCGCTCGCGATAACGTAGCTGGAACGCTTTCTCGAATCTCGAACGTCTTCTCGAATCGGGCGCTTGGACCGGCACCGCTCGGAATCTCGCTCTCCAGGCGCAATTCGTCGCGTTCGCTGACTCCTCGTCAATCCAGGCCGTAGTCCTCGAGGGAGTGGTAGTGTTTCCACGCCCCGATGACCTCGTCGGTGTCGAACTCGAGCGTGCCGTCGACGAGTTCGAGTGTCACGGTGTCTTCCTCGATCTCAGTGTCGTGGAGGTGCAACTCGATTTGGGCGTCGAAGTCCGAGACGTTGACCATCAGTTCACCGTTCTCCTGGAGTCGCTCGCGCAGTGTTTCCGGGTCCATCGACCGTCTCTTGGCGAACCAGGCCAAAAAAGCCACACCCGGTCCCCGGTGCGCGAGAACGGGCAGTTACTCTCACGAGGGAGCGTCTGCGGGGCCGAGTACCAGTACGTACCGCGTCAGCGAGCGGTGGACGCGCCGTTCGAAGGACGCCTCGATCGTCCAGTCGGCCGCGCGCGCCTCCGCGGCCCACGACCGATCCGCGACGAGGACCGCCCGACCGGCGACGCGACGCGACTCCGAGAGCGCACCCGACACCAGATCCGAGAGCCGGTGGGTCTCGATCTTCGATTGGCGGCCGTAGGGCGCGTCGAAGACGACGGCGTCGACAGCGTCGTCGGGAAGCGGGAGTTGGGTCCCGTCGCCGCGCGCGACAAACCAGTCGCCGCGCTCGACGCCGACCGGTGACGGCGCCCCGCGGTCGAGGAAATGCGTCAAGTTCTCGCGCGCGCCCCGAACCATCTTCGACTGGGCGTCGGTCCCGATCACGTCGGCGCCGAGCAAGCCCGCTTCCACGAGGACGCCGCCGGTGCCACACATCGGATCGAGGATCGTCGTCCCCGGCCGCGCGCCGGCGAGGTTCGAGATCGCGCGTGCGAGCAGCGGATCCATGCTCCCCGGCTGGAAGAACGGCTTATCCGTCGGTCGACGCTCGCCGAAGTCGCGGACGCTCTCGGCGGCGAGCCAGCCGAGCGCGCAGACGGATGCGGATTCAGTCGTCGCGTCCGCGTCGTCCTCCTGTGCAGCTAGTTCGTCCGCCGCGTCCGGTCCGTTTTCTCGCGCGCCCGCCGCATCGGCGGCCGTCGCTCCCGTCGAGAACGCCACGCGAAGCTCGTGATCCGGCGTCTCGAGATCGACATCGAAGCCACGATCGACCAGTACCTGTCCGAGCGCCCGCTCGGCCGCGGCAGTGTCGACGCCCGTCGTCCCCTTCACGTCCGTCGCGCGGACGGCAACGCTTCCCTCGCGGTCGAGAGGTGCCGCTTCAAGCAGCGCGCGAGCGCTCGCCGGGTCGGCGTCGGTGTGTCCGACGAGTTCGCTCGCCCGGTGCGTGTAGGCGAGCCCGCGAATTCGTTCGGGGACGATGGTGGACGCCATCGCGAGCCCCGGTGCGAGTGGCTCGACGTCGACGGCGGCGCTTCGGGCTTCCTGGGCCGCGAACGCGTCGTCTTCGCCGCCGAGTTCGAGCAGGTACACACACGAGCGTGACGGTGCGCGCGCCATGAGCGTACCGCTTTCTCCGAGCACACCCTCGATTCACCAGTTTCGACGTCGCTGCGGAACCCGCCGAAAACGCCGCGATAGCGCCTGTCGGTTCGATCCACGCTTTTCGAATTCGGTCGCCAACGCTGACTAATCAGTGAGCGGTACCAACCTTTATAAAGGTTAAATACGTCTTTTTAAGCGACCAATGACGGATCCGAAGGACACCATCAACATCGAGAACGTGGTGGCGTCGACCGGTATCGGGCAGGAACTCGACCTCCAGAGCGTCGCGATGGACCTCGAGGGGGCCGACTACGACCCCGAGCAGTTCCCCGGTCTCGTCTACCGCACCCAGAATCCCAAGTCCGCTGCACTCATCTTCCGCTCCGGGAAGATCGTCTGTACCGGCGCCAAGAGCACCGACGACGTCCACGAGAGTCTCCGCATCGTCTTCGACAAGCTGCGCGAGCTCCAGATTCAGGTCAACGAAGACCCCGAAATCGTCGTCCAGAACATCGTCACCTCGGCCGACCTCGGGCGCAACCTCAACCTGAACGCGATCGCGATCGGGCTCGGCCTGGAGAACATCGAGTACGAACCCGAGCAGTTCCCCGGCCTCGTCTACCGCCTCGACGAGCCAGAAGTCGTCGCGCTGCTGTTCGGCTCCGGCAAGCTCGTCATCACCGGCGGCAAGCGACCCGTCGACGCCGAACACGCCGTCGACAAGATCGTCTCCCGGCTCGAGGACCTCGGCCTGCTCGAGTGAGGCCGCTCGGCAGCCGGCGCACCGTCCCCGAGATTCTTCTCTTCCGCTCGACACGGTGACCGCTCGGCGTCGCTTGGTCTCCGTCTCTTGCCCAGCCGCTGTGAGAGTGGTGTTTTCACGACTGCTCGTGGATGGAACGACCGGGCGCGTCCCAGAATGGCCGGCCGGGAATTGAACCACGCCCAGACGTTCCTGCTCGCTTCGCTGCGCGGGCTGCGACTGGTCTCTTTCAATTCCCTCGATAGCGCATCCGCTCCTCACGTTCGTTCGTCGCAGGATGCGCCGGCCGGGAATTGAACCCGGGCTATTAGCTTGGGAAGCTAATGTCCTACCACTGGACCACCGGCGCACACGTCACTTCGTTCCTCGTGCCCCGAGGATCGCAAATCCGGCGGATTTGCTCACCACTGGCGCGCTTCCACGTCGACGTATGGCGGTCATCCCTCTTGAACGAACCGCTTCCGCGACGATCGGTCCGATGGCGTGACCGTCAGCCAAATTGTCGACTGCGAAACCCATTGGTGCTGCGCGTAGGAGACGAGGTCATGCGTCGTAGAGACTATCTCTCCTGTATCGGTGCCGCGGGGATCGGCGGCGCCGGCGCGGTCGGGTCGGATCGCGCCGGTGGCCCTCCGTTGCAGTCGATCGAACGGGTGGGTTCGTCGGAGGAGGTCACCGTGACGCTGAACTCGGCGATGTTGTTCGAGGTCGCCGTCCCAGACGGCGTCGATCCGGTCGACGTCGACTGGGCCCTCGGTGACCTGTCCGGCGGTCCCCTCCTCGACCTTTCGTACGCGACCGGAAACGCCACCAGATCGGCTCGCTTCGAGGAATCAGGGTCGTATACGATACGCGCCAGTCACGACGGGACGACCGTCGAGTGGGCAGTGACGGCGGCCGAAGACGGCCGCGACCCGCCGCGGATCGACTCGCTGTCGACGAGGCCCGGCCCCGACGAGACGATCGGCGTCGCCGATTCCGTGGAGATCGTCGCGGACGCGCTCGACGACGCGGGCGACCTGGAGCGCCTCGTCTGGGTCGAGGGACGAAACTACACCGTCGTCGCCGTTCACGAGATCGAGGGCGAATCGGACACGACGACGCTTTCGCTCGACGAGGCACCCCACTGGATCCAGTACGGGTATCCGACCGTGGCGTATCCAATCTGTGCGGACGGTCGACTCGGCGAGGGGGCCACCAGCGACGGGCCATCCGTCCGCCAGCCGTTCGCGCTCGAACTCGTCGAGACCAACGCCCCTGTGACCGCCGGCGACCGATTCACGGCGACGGTCTCGGTCGCGAACGTCGGCGACATGATGATGGTCGGACCGAACACCCAGGGCGTCCGCCTCGTCGTCGGCGACGAGGTGGTCGACAGCCAGTCAGTAACGCTGGACTGGAACGAGTCGACGACGATCGAACTCGGCTACGCGACCTACCCCGTCGAGCGGGACGTCACGTTCCCGATCCGTGTGGCGTGTGCGGACGATGCGGTGACCCGGGAGATTCACGTGACGGCCAACGATGGCGCCGACGACTGATCGTTCATCGTTTTGCTTGTCATCCGATCCACAACCGTTGCGTTCAACCTCAGTTTCGGTGTTCGGAGCGAAACAAGAGTACCAAATTTGGCGGTGGGTACCTTCACTGCCGTACCGAGGTGAGTGGACGGCGGCTCCGATCCACCTCGGATCACGTGCCGATCTGAGCGGTTGCTTTGCGAATGTGGCTGAAGTACATCGAAAACTGAACGTTCACTATAGGACTGTCGAGGTATGTTTCCTTATCGGACACTTGTCCACGGATTTCGCACTGACCGAGGCTATTTGGTCGCTGCCGGGTAATGGGCGGCCATGATCGATCTTCGATTCGCCGCGGACGAACTCGAGACGCGGCGGGAACACATCGTCGGTTTCGTTCGCGATCAGGTCGACGCCGCGGGCGTCGACGGCGCCGTCCTCGGCCTCTCCGGTGGGATCGACAGCACACTCACCGCGTACCTGGCGACGGAGGCACTGGGATCCGAGAACGTCCACGGGCTCGTCTTGCCCGCCCGCGTCAGCGCCGACGAGCACATGAGCGACGCCGAACGCGTTGCCCAGGATCTGGAACTGCCCTACGACGTCTTCGAAGTCGAACCCGTCGTGGACGCCCTCCTCTCGGCCTATCCCGAAGCCGAGGGCGACCATCGGGCGGTCGGCAACGCCCGCGCTCGCGTGCGAGCGGTGTTCAACTACCTCGTCGCGAATCACGAGAACCGGCTGGTGCTGGGTACCGGCAACCGCAGCGAGGCCGCCGTCGGCTACTTCACCAAGTACGGCGACGGCGCCGTCGACTGCCACCCGATCGGGAACCTCTACAAGGCCCAGGTACGCCAGCTCGCCAGTCACGTCGGCGTCCCGGACGCCCTCGTCGAGAAGACGCCGACCGCGGAACTCTGGGCGGGTCAGACAGACGAGGAGGAACTGGGGCTCACCTACGACACGCTCGACGCCATCCTGGCGACCCACGTCGACGGCCCCCTCTCGGTCGCGGCGACGGCGCGCGAGCTCGACGTCGACGAAGAGACCGTCGAGCACGTTCGCGCGCTGTACGAGGCGAGCGAACACAAGCGATCGGCGCCGCCGGCGCCCGAACCGATCGAGTGAGACGATTGTCAGATACCTGGAACGCCAGGGAGGAGCAGGCTCACGTCTTCGCCGTCACTCGCGAAGCGCTCGAACGTCGTCCCGGTGGCGCTCGACGGACTCACCGAATGCGACTGCTTCCCGCTGTTCTTGCGTGGAGAGAGCGTCACAATCACGAATGCGGTCGGCGAGGCGTGCCATCGTCCCCGATGGATTCGTCGCGAGCTGTGTTGGGACCGCCATCGGATCATCGACGAGACGACTGACCAACCCCATCCGGCGGGCCGTCTCGGCGTCGATCGTCCGCCCGGACAGCGCGAGATCCATGGCGTTGCCCTCGCCGACGATGCGTGGGAGCCTGACGGTGCCACCCCACGCGCCGAAGAGACCGAAGGTGACGCCGGGTTCGCCGAAGGTGGATCGCGGGGTGGTGACTCTGAGGTCACAGGCTAGCGCGAGCTCGAGGCCGCCGCCCATCGCCGGGCCGTCGATCGCGGCGACGACGGGCGTCTCGCAATCTTCGATCGTCCGCGCGACGCGCTGGCCCAGTCGGGCGAAGTCCGCGCCCGTCTCGCGGTCGAGTTCGGCGACCGCGTCGAGATCCGCACCGGCGCAGAACGCCTCGCCGGCCCCCTGGAGGGCGACGACGGCGACGTCTTCGCGTTCGTCGGCCGTTTCGACGGCGCTCGCGAGCGCTTCGAGCCCCGCGGGCGTGAGCGCGTTGCGCGCCGCCGGTCGGTTCAGGACAACCCGCACCACCCCCGTATCGGCTTCGGCAGTTTCGATCATACGTCGTTCCTCTGGGCACTTTCCAAAGGTCTTTGCGTCCGCCGGCGCAACGGCTGGATGATGGATCGGGTCGCCCGGTGCCGACGAACTGTCCGCGAGGCTGTGGCCGACGTGTCGCCACCGCCGCTGCGACGTCGGCTCTACGACGAGATCGACGCGAACGCACTGACGCCCGCCGTTCTCACCGTCGAGAGTGCGCTTGCGGCCGATCCGAGCGCCGACCTCGCGGCCGTTCGCGAACTCGCCGCGGGCACCCAGTTGATCTACGACGGACTGGCGCTCACCCGGGAGCTGGCCCACGTGACGCCGTGGTCCGACGCCGAATCCGAGGTCGATGGTGGCGTCGAAACCCATGCAGGCGACGATGCCGACACCCACGCGGACACCGATGTCACTGTCGAAGCGGATGCCGACGCGGACCTCGCGATCGTCGCCGCCGACGTGCTCGTCGCGCGCGGCTTCTCAATCCTGTCGCGCACCGACGCCGCCGATCGCGCCGTCGAGACGATTCAGGCCTTCGGTCGCGACCAGACGACCCGCCGCGACGCCGCCGACCCCGGCGCGATCGACGCCCGCCTCGAACGCGACGTCCTCGAATTGGCCGTCGAGACGGGTGCCGCGGCTGTCTCCAAACCGCCGGCACCGGCGCTTTCCGACCTCGCGGCCACCCTCGCCGATCGAGCCGATACCACGCTCCCACCGGCGGAGCGCTGGCTGCACACGAGCGACGCCACCACAGTCGACGGCCTCGCCAGCGACGGCGGCGCCGCGGATCACGTCACTGAAGGCGTCGAGTAGGCCGTTGGATCGTCACTGGTCCCTCCCGGGTGTGACCAAACCACACGACGCCGCGGCGCTCAGGATCGAAACGGATTTACCTACCTCCAAGCAACACTGACTTGCGCGCCTGGGTAGCTTAGCGGTAAAGCGCGTCCTTGGTAAGGACGAGAGCCCGGGTTCAAATCCCGGCCTAGGCTCTGATTACTGGCACTCACCTCGCGAGGAGCGGTCGCTCCGAGCGAACGCTGATGGCAGCAGTGAGCAAGATCCGGGATTTGAAGCACGCGAGTCGCACGCTCACGAGCGAAGCGCGGTTCGGAGCGAAGTGCCAACCGCGATGCGAACGGTGTAACCGTGAGCGAAGCGAGTGAGACCGTCTCGCCATCGGGTCAATCCGGCCACATGCCTCCGCGCTGAAGGCGGCCGACTCGTTTTCTATCTCCTCCCGAGAACTATTGATTCCACTGTCTAAACAGTAACTATAATACAATTCACGTCAACTGGCCATACGGAAGCCGCGTCCGCATGGGTACGAAAGTGCCCCGGGTGGTGATGACACCCGGGACGTGGCTTCCGAAACCCCCATGAGGGTTTTCGTTAGCCATGTTCCGAAACACGCCTTCGAGACAAAAAGGTCTCGCACGCCCGTTGGCTAGGGAGTCGTATCGCTATCCGTCGAATACTTTAGATTCTGGAGGGTGGGTACCGTGGTCCCCTGGTAGGTCGTCCAGGCTACGGTGGGAGCTCGGATGAGTACCGTCGACGACAGCGCCGGCGAGCCGGCTCCGGACCGCGAGTGCTACCGGTGCGATCGCAACGCGGCCCCGCAATTTCTCTTCCGGATCGACGTCACACCGCCGGAGCCGCTGTCGGCAAAGTACGCTGACTCCGTGCGACATTGCTGTGAGCACTGTGTGGCTGCGATGAATCTGTCCGAATTCTTGGAGCAGGTGAAAGCCCGTGCGCGGCGGGGGAGTGAGTCGGTAGACGGGTGAGGTCGGTCACCGCTGCCGTGTGATTCTGCGGTGACCACTTTCAGGAACAGTTCTGTAACGGCCACGGAGGCCCGTACACCAATTTTCCGTCGGTGTCGCGAGACGCCGCGACCTGGAACGATTCCCTATGTCGAGCGTGTCAACCGCTGTTCTCGCCCGTTCTCCGGGTGAGCGTCGGCCTCTGGAGCGCTTCGTCGTCCGTCGTGGTCAGTAAACGGTTGTCGAGCCGGACGGTGACTCCGTCGTCGTCGACGAACGCTGCGGCTTCCCCCGGCGTGACCGGAAGTTCTTGCTCCGCATCGGCGCCGACCAGCCAGTACCCGTCGCGGGCGGACTCCTCGTACGGTCGGGTGAGGACGCTGTCTCCGGTGCTGGTCTTCGCGACCGATCCCTGTCGCATGACGTCGGTGGGGTAATAGCGGATCGTGGCGGTATACCGGTCGGTCTCGGTCGCGGTGAGATCGACGATCGTCGGCGAATTACTCACCTGGCGGACGACCGTCACGGACGCGTCGCCGACGAATCGGAGATCGACTTCGCGATCGAGGCCGGCCGTGTACGCCGCGTCCGCGACCGAGAAGCCGGCGAGCAACTGGGTGAGGGTGGCCCGAACCGCGGCCGGACTCGGCGCGCCGTCGGTGAGCACGACCGCGATCGCTCCGGCAGCGACGAGTGCGTCACCGATCGGCCCGGGCGAGGTCTCGGCGAGCCAGACGACCGGCGAGCCGACGGCCCCCAGCTCGTCGAACGGGAGCGTCCGGTCTGCACAGCGAATCCCCGCTTCGGTGGTCGGGTTCTCACAGTACAGGGCGGTTCGATCAGCTTCGAGCGCGTCGTGGAGGGCGGCCGCCGTGGGCTGTTCGAGGACCGAGATCACCGTCTCGTCGGTGCGCTCGGCGAACCGACGGAACGCTCGTCCCCGGTCCGCGTCGGCCGTCACGAGCGTGAGGTGGGCGGAGTCGGTCGTGGTGCGTTCGAGACGCTGTCCGCGCTCCATCGCGTCCGGGTGCAGGCGGCAGGTTCCCGGCGTGGCGTCGGAGAACGTGTGCGCGCTCAGCAGTGCGCCGGGTCGTCTCACGCCGCTGGCCGAGTCGCCCTCGGCGGCTGGGCTCTCGCCGGCCGGAATCGTCGGGGGAACGCACTCGACGGATCGGGCGACGTCGATCCGCGCGAGTTCGTGAAGCAGCGACGGAAGCACCGCGACATCTTCTGGTTCCGGGCGCAACACGGCGCGCTTCGGCCAGCGCGCCAGGAACGGTGAGAGCACGTCGCGGGACACGTCGAGGTACTCGAGCAATTGATCGGCGAGCGGAAGGTCGTAGAGGTTCGGCGGGTAGAACGGCAGTTGCGGTGCCAGCTGGTCGTACTCGGCCTTCTCCAGTGACTGGTAACCGCCAGCTCTCACGAGCGAGTCGAGCAGCAGACACCGGGAGAGGATGTCGGCAACGCGCTCGTCGACGCCGGCGCGCTCGGTGACGAGCGGTTCGACGTGGCCGTTCTCGAGGACGAGCGCGGGGGTGTCAGCTGGGGTGAGCTCGGCGCCGAGGTAGAACGCCAGCGGCGCCACCTGGTAGCAGTGTTCGTACGTCGGGGGAATGCGGATCTCCACGCCGGTTTCCGGGATTCGGAGCTCCGGCGGCACGTCTAGCTCGTCCCCGCGCTCGATCGCTGGCGGGTGCTGTCTGAGCGTGGGCCAGGAGCGCTCGCAGGTGAACTCCTTGATCGAGGTGGCCAGGTAGGGGAGGGCTTCGAGGAGGGTTTCGGGGTCGTCGGGAACCGTGATCGTCGCCGTCGGATGCGAGCGGAGTGAGCGGGCGCCGATCGCTACTATCGTGGGCTCGTCGAAGCGCAGATCGACGATCGCCTGATCGTCGTCGATGTGCTGTTCGGCGCTGACCGCTGCGTTCTCGATCCGGAGGTGAATCTTTACCGTTCCGGTGATCGAGGCGTAGTACGTCCCGTTCGGAACCTCGTTTCGGCCGTCGGAGAGTTCGGCCACCGGTGTCCCGTTCCCGTCCCAGAGCGTTCGCCCGACCGTTCCCTGCAACCGCATCCGGGAGACGGTGACGGAGACTGCGTCGTCGATGGGAAACAAGAACAGGTCCGGCATCGCTGGCTCGAGGGCCGGTTCCCCGTCGACCTCGATTCGCACTTCGGCACGTTCGATCTCGTCCCCCACGCGAACGGTCGAGCCGTCCCGTTCGATAGTAACGGGTGAGTTGGGACTGCGATCCATCGCGTCTTCTGGGCGTTCGTCCGTCCAGGATATATTTTTTGCCGTCTCCGGTCTGTTCGACGATTGCGTCGTTCTGTTCCAGTGGGTCGTCGGGGTGCCGGCGTGGTAGCCAGAGGCTCCCACCGCAACCTTTACAACTTAGCTTTCAGTATACCAAATCAGATTTCATGACTGTCGCCGAATCGGACACCGTCCGAAACCGCGTTCGGATCGCCCAAGAGACGATGACACCGGGACAACTGGCCGCCCTGCTCGCGTTCGGGGCCGCCATCGCGTTCGCGCTGGTGTTCGTCCAGGAACCGCTCGTGCACGACTCCCTCCACGACTTCCGGCACGCAGCCGGGATCACCTGCCACTGATGCTCGCCGACTACCTGAAACGCGGCGTGGCGGCGGGGCTGGTCGCCGGCGTCGCGTACGGACTGTACATCGTCCTCGTCGCCTCCCCGTTGCTGGGCGCTGTCCACGGACTCGGCGGCGGCCACGACTCCGACCACGCCCACGGGGGCGAGGCCGGGCACGGACACGCTCACGAAGCGGGCGGCGCTCACGGGCACGAGCACGCCGAAGCCGTCTCGGAGACGACGGCCGCGATCGTCAGCGCCGGGAGCGGTGTGCTGTGGGCGATCCTGCTGGCCGGTACGTTCGCCATCGCGTACTACCTGTTCGAGCCGGCGCTGCCGGGCGATGTCGTCGGGAAGGCGCTGACGCTCGCCGCGGCCGGGTTCTTCTCGGTATCCCTCCTGCCGTGGCTCGTCTTGCCGCCGATGGTTCCCGGCGCCGAGGCGAGTCTCGGGATCGACGCCAGGCTGGCGACCTACGCCGGACTGGTCGCCGCTGGCGCACTCGCCTCGGGCCTCTCGCTCGCCGGCTACCGTCGACTGGCAGCCGGCGGGCGCTATCGTGCGATCGCGCTGGCGTCGCTCCCGATCGCGGTCGTCGTCATCGCCGCTGCGACGCTCGCCCCGTCGATCGTCACGCAACCGGCGATCGCGGGGGACCTCGTCACTGCCGTGCAGGGGGCCACCGTCCTGAGTCAGGCCGCACTCTGGGCGTGTCTCGCCGGCTGCTTCGCGTGGTTCCACCGCCGCGCCGGGAACGCGGGGACCGATCGACTCGAAACCGACGCTGCGTCGCTCCCGACCGCCTGACCGATGCTCGAGGACCCACCCGACTGGCTGGCGCGTCGACCCGACGACGCCGGGGGATCGAATCGCGACGACGCGACGACCTGTCCCCCATTCGACTACGCGGCCGAGCGGACGATCCCGGCACGCGGGCGCGCCACGCCCGGCACCGTCTCCCTGATCGGGGCGGGACCGGGCGATCCCGACCTGTTGACGATCAGAGCCCGGTGGGCGATCGAGACGGCCGACGTCATCTTCCACGATGCACTCGTCCGGGAAGCGATGATCGACCGGCTCCCCGACGCTGCCGAGATCGTCGACGTCGGCAAGCGCGCGTCGGCGAAAACGCCACAGTCGACGATCAACGATCGCCTCGTCTCGCGGGCGAGAGACGACGAGGCCGTCGTCCGACTGAAGGGCGGCGATCCGTTCGTCTTCGGCCGCGGCGGCGAGGAGGCCCAGCACCTCGCCGCGCACGACGTGCCGTTCCAGATTGTCCCCGGCGTGTCGAGCGTCCTCGGGGCGCCCGGCATCGCCGGCATCCCGCTGACCCACCGCGACGTCGCGTCGCGATTCACCGTCATCACCGGCCACGAGACGCCGGACAAGGAGACGAGCGCGCTCGACTGGGAGGCCATTGCCGCCGACGTCGACCGTGGCGGGACCCTCGTCGTGCTGATGGGCGTACGAACGCTCGAGCGCAACGTGGCCGCGTTGCGGTCCCACGGCGTGAGCGCGGAGAAACCCGTCGCGCTCGTCCAGAAGGCCACCTGGGTGGACCAGCACGTCGTCCGCGGGACGCTGGCGACGATCGTCGATCGGGCCGACGAATCCGACGTGGCGCCACCCGCGACGGCGATCGTCGGCGACGTAGCCGCGATTCGAGACGCGGTCGAATCGGCACTCGTCCCGTTCGACCCCGCGTGAGAATGTCGCCGATCGGTGTCCCGTCGGTGGGAGTTTCGGGTCCCGTCAAACCGCCGATCGCCGTCCCGTCGGTGTCGCACACCCTGCCTCTGGCGTCGCGACCGCCCTGGTTGAAAGTTAGAATGCAATAGTCCAAGCACAATTGTTTTATTGGATCGCGAAGACAGTCCGGACGATGGAACAGGTTACCCTCCCACACGACGCGAGAGCCGGGCCGACGAAACCGGCGGTACGGGCCGTGACCGCTCAGCAACTCGCGGTCCGGCCCACGGATCACGTCGTCGACGTCGGTTCGTGTACCGGCGCGGTCACCATCGAACTGGCTCGTCGGGCCGAACGCGTGACCGCGATCGAGCGCAAGCCAGAACGCCTCACGGTGACCGAGCAGAATCTCGCGGCGAACGAGTACGACGCCGACGTTCGACTGCGCGAAGCCGAAGCGCCGGCGGGGCTCCCCGACGACGCGGACGCGATGTTCGTCGGCGGGAGCCGCAACTTCGAGGCCGTGCTCGACCACGCCGTCGAGACCGGCGTCGACCGCGTCGTGATGAACGTCTCCAGGCTCGAGATCGCCGGCGAGGTCGTCGAAGCCTTCCGCGAACGCGACCTCCTCGAGGACGTCCTGCAGGTGCAGGTGAGCCACGGCTACGAACTCGCCGGCGCGACGAGCTTCGACGCGAACAATCCCGTGTACATCGTCGTCGGCCGTCGTGACGCGGAGGGGCTGGCGTGACGCCGGCCATCTCGGGTTCGGAACCGGCGACGGGTTCGGACCCTGACACGCCGACCGTCTACGGCGTCGGCCTGGGTCCCGGCGACGCCGACCTGGTAACCGTCCGAGGGCGTGCGGTCCTCGAATCGGTCGAGACCGTCTACTCGCCCGGTCGCCTCTCGCGGTCGGTCGCGACGGAGTACGTCGACGAGGCCACGATCGGCGATCTCGAGTTCCCGATGACTCGCGACCCCGACCGACTCCGGGCAGCCTGGACGGAAGCCGCCGAGGTCGTCGCCGCACGGGCTCGCGAGGCCGACGTCGCCTTCGTCACGCTGGGCGATCCGAACGTCTACTCGACGTTCGGCCACCTCCGTCGGACGCTCGAGGCCTTCCACCCCGACGTCGCGCTCGACGTCGTTCCGGGCGTGAGCGCGATGACCGCGTTCGCGACGGCGCTGGGCGTCGAGATCGCGGCCGGGACCGGACTCGCGCTTCGGGAGGCCGCCGACGGCGCGGCGCCGACGGGACCCGATCGACTGATTCTGTTCAAGGTCACCGACGCCCCGACGACCCACGAGAAACTCACCGACGCGGGCTACGAGGTCCGCTTCGGGCGGCGACTCTTCATGGAGCACGGCGAGACGATCGTCACCGACGATCCCGCCGATCTCGCCGAGCGCGACTACTACACGCTCGCCTACGCCGAGAAGGAGAGCTTCGAGGTCGAGCAAGCGACGGCGGCGTTCCTGACCGACGGCGAGTCGGACGGCGCTTCGACCGAGAGCGGGGGCGACGACGGATCGGCGACGAGCGGTGAACCGATCGCGGACGGGGGCGACGAACTGGTTGCCCTCGAGCGCGCCGACGGCCGTGGGGGAGGCGACTGTGGGGGACACCGATGAGCGACGCTAGCGCGCCGAACGACCCGCAGGCCGCGATCGACTCGCAGGGCCGGCGCCGCGGCGAGGAACTCGACGACCGGATCTTCGAGCACAGCGCCGGCGACGAACAGGTTGGGATTCCCTTCGTCGGCGCCGGCCCCGGCAACCCGCGCTTGTTGACCGTTGCGGGGAAGGAACTGCTCGAGACGGCCGACCTCGTCGTCC
The DNA here is from genome assembly GCF_000337515.1 of Halovivax asiaticus JCM 14624. Classification (GTDB taxonomy): domain Archaea; phylum Halobacteriota; class Halobacteria; order Halobacteriales; family Natrialbaceae; genus Halovivax; species Halovivax asiaticus. The sequence continues at coordinate 59,797 of NZ_AOIQ01000011.1, read as the reverse complement.
ACGCGGGTTCGCTGGTCAACAGCGAGCTGTTGGACGAGTATTGCGACCACGCGAAACTCGTGAATTCGGTCGGAAAGGACCTGGAGGAGCTTATTCCGCTGATGCGGGACGCCTACGAAGACGGTGACGAGGTCGTCCGCCTACACAGCGGCGATCCCGCGGTCTACGGGGCCGCCCTGGAGCAGATGGACGCGCTGGAACACGAGGGCGTGCCGACCTACTTCGTGCCGGGCGTCACGTCGGCTTTCGCGGCCAGTGCGACGCTGCGGACCCAGCTGACACTCAACGAGGTCTCGAACCACGTCGCGTTCACCCGGCCGCAGGGCAAGACCCTGAGCCCGGAGGAGGACCACATCTCCGACTTCGTGGAGATGGGCGACGTGACGACCTGCATCTATCTCGGGACCCACGCGGTCCGCGACACGATGGACCGTCTGCTCGAGGACGACCACGACCCCGAAACGCCGGTCGCGGTGATCTACCACGCCTCCTGGCCGGACGAGGATGTGATCGTGGGGTCTATCGACGACATCGCGGAGAAGGTGGAGGAAGCAGGGTATCGAGCGTCGGCACTGGTCGTCATCGGCGACGCGGTGACCGGCGCGGGATACGAACGATCCTACCTCTACGGCGACTGGGCGAATCGGGGCTCGGGCTCGAGCGACGCGGACACACAGACGAACGAAACGGAAACGCAAGCGGGAGACGACTGACTCATGAGTACGGACAACGCTGACAACGCGAACGACGATTCGGGATCGGACTCCGGCGGCGCACACTGTTCGACGGCGGACTCGGACGGCGAAGTCGCCGAGGAGATTGCGATCATCTCCTTCGGCCGGAAGATGGACACCGCCGAGGAGATCAAAGCCGAGATCGGCGATCGCTACGAGGCGATCGACATCATCGAGTACCACGGCGACGTCTTCGAGGAGCACTGGGGCGAGTACGACTGCTTCATCGGCCTCATGGCCTCGGGGATCGCGATGCGGAAGACGGCGAACCTGCTCGACGACAAGTGGGACGATCCCGCGATCTGCGTCGTCGACGAGGAGCTGACGTGGGCCATCCCGATCACGGGCGGCCACCACGGGGCCAATCAGGTGGCCCAGGATCTGGCGACGATGGGCGCCGTCCCGGCGATGACCACCGCCAGCGAGGCCGCCGGGAAGCAGGGTGTCGAGTCCAAGGCGAAGGCGATGGACACCCACGTCGTCAACGGCGACTCGACGGTCAAGACTAACCTCGCCGTGCTGGACGACGAACTCGGGCCCGTCGCCCGACTCGACGGCCCCAAAGCCGTCCTTGTCGGCGACGATGTCACCGTCCTCAAGCGCAACAAAGACGACGGCGTCGTACTTGGCACCGGCAGCGTCTCGGGTGCGGACAAGGAGGCCTTCCTCGCCGCGTGGGAGGAAGCCCTCGAGCAAACCGACTACGACCTCGAGAACGTCGAGTTCGTCGCCACCGCGACCCGGAAGGAAGACGAGGAGGGCTTGCTCGAGGCGGCCCAGGAACTCGATCTCGGCGTGGTCACCTTCGACAAGGAGACGCTGCTGGCCCACGAGGGGCCGACCCCCTCGAAATCGAAGGAGTTGATCGGCTGGCCCGGCGTTTCCGAGGCCTCCGCGATCGCGGGCGGGGCTGAGCAGGAACTGGTCCTCGAGAAGCTCAGCTACGAAAACGAGGTCACGGTGGCGATCGGTCGATGAGTTCGGACGCCGAGGCCACCGAGATGGACGCGACCGCGGACGCCGCCGGCGGCACCCCCGACGACCACGGCACTCTCTACGTTGTCGGCATCGGTCCCGGCCTGCCCGACCACATGACCAAGCGAGCGAAGGAGGTCATCGAGTCCTCGGAGGTCGTCATCGCCTCGAGTCTCTACCAGGAGTTCCTGCGCGACGACGGCACTCTACTGCCGGAAGAAGAAACGGACGAGGACGGCATCGCGGTCCGTGAGGAAAGCACCGAAGCGCGAGCCGAAGGCGACCGCGAGGACGGCTTCGAGCAGGAGATCGTCCGCTCGACGATGGGCCGCCAGATCGAACTCACCCGGGCGGCGTTCGATCACGTCCGAGAAGGGAAAGACGTGGCCCACGTCTCCGGCGGCGACCCCTCCGTCTACGGCAAGTCCGACCTCGTCTTCAAAATGGCCGAGGAGGAGGACGCGACGGACGTGCCGATCGAGATCGTCCCCGGCATGACGGCGGCGCTGGGCGGCGCGGCCAACGTCGGCGCGCCGCTGTGCAACGACTTCTGTACGGTTTCGCTGTCGGACAAGTGGCGCGGCTGGGACGAGATCGAGGAGAAGCTCCGAGCGGCCGCGATCTCGGACTTCGTGATCGTCCTCTACAACTGCTGGCGCAACTACGAGAAAGCGGTCGATATCGTCCGCGAGGAGCGAACCGACGACGCCCGCGTGGCGATCGTCAACGACGCTGGCCGAGCCGATGCGGGCCGGAACGGCGAGAGCCAGTTCATTACGACACTCGGCGAGGCCGCCGACCACGACGACAAGGTGTCTGGGATGGGTACCTCGCTGATCATCGGCACCCACGAGACCGAGACCTGGCGCAACGACGACCGAACGTACCTCGTCACCCCGCGCGGCGGGCGTGACGTCGACGACTTCTGAAACTGACAGACACGAACCCATGAGTACGGATACCAACGCAGACGCAGACGCCGAACCGACTTCCAAATGCGGCGGCTCGAGCGCCAGTACCGAACCCGAGACCGAGAGCGCCGACTCGGGCTCGACGTGCGGCGGCTCCTCGAGTTCGTCCTCGTCATCGAGCGGCTCGAAATGCGGGGCCTCGACCGCCAACGACTCGGGCAGCACCGAGAAGGAGGTCGGCGCGACGATCGAGGACTTCGATGCCGAGCCCGGCCAACTGGTCGCGGTCGGTCTCGGGCCCGGCCACCCCGAGGGGATGACCGACCGGGCGAAGACGGCGCTGTTCGAGGCCGACCACATCGTGGGCTACACGACCTACATCGAACTTATCCCGGACGAGATCACCGAGGCGGCCGACGACATCTACGACACGCCGATGTGCGGCGAGGTCTCCCGGACCGAGGAGTCGATCGACCGCGCGCTCGCGGGCAACGACGTCGCCATCGTCGGCAGCGGCGACCCGAACGTCTACGCGCTGGCGGGACTGGCATTGGAGATCCTCGAGTCGAAGGGAGCGACGGCCTCGATGGTCGACTTCGACGTGGTGCCGGGGGTCCCCGCGGCGCAATCCTGTGCGGCCCGCCTCGGCGCACCGCTCGTGAACGACACGGTCTCGATCTCGCTGTCGGACCACCTCGTGCCGATGCCCGAGATCGAGTCGCGACTGCACGCGGTCGCGAGCGAGAACTTCGCGATCACGATCTACAACCCCTGGAGCCGCAAGCGCCGGGCGAACTTCGAGAAGGCCTGTGAGATCCTGCTCACCCACCGCGAGCCCGAGACGCCCGTCGGGATCGTCCACGGCGCCGGTCGCGAGGACGAGCAGGTGATGATCACCGAACTCGCGGAACTCGAGGAGTTGGGCGAGAGCGAACTCGTGGACATGACCACCACGATCGTCGTCGGCACCGAGGACACGTACGTCTGGGACGACCGGATGGTCACCCCGCGTGGCTACGAGACGAAGTACGACTACTGAGGACTCGAGCAGGACACACCATGACTGAATACGTTGTTACCCTGGAAAAGGAAGCCTGCGACGGTATCTTCGCCTGCCTCACCCGCGATCCGCGGTTCGTCGAGGCCGACGATGGTTTGGCGACGATCGACCCCGACGCGGATCCGATTTACGACGCGACGGGCGAGGAGACCGTCGCCGTCGACGACGATCGGGTCGTCGCCACGTTCGACGACGAGCGACTCGCGGCGGCCAGACAGGCGGCTGCGGCGTGTCCCACGGGTGCGATCGAGGTCCGCGACGTGGACGACCCGACGATCGGTGTGGACGAACAACCGACCGAGGTAGACGAATGACCGACGCATCGCCATTGGCGTGCGAGCGACCGTCGGACCTCCTGGCCGGTCATCCCGCCACGGCGTACTTCTGGGGTCACGTCGCCGCCAGCGGGACGGTCACGGCGGACGGGATCGAGGTCGTGGCGAACGACGAGGCGTCGGCCGCAACCCTCGCGGCCATCGCCGGCGGCGAGTCCGCCGATCTCGATTGCGAGACGGTGACCCGCGAGTACGCTCACGACGCCTCGATCACCCGAACCGAGGACGAGTACGCGGTCTCGATCGACGGCTCGGTCTGCGACGGCCCGAGCGGGTCCCTCGGGATGCCCGTCGACGGCCGCGGGAACTACCGATTCGCCGCGTTCGCCGCTCACGACCGAGCGCTCCTCCGGGGCCTGCTCGAAGGCTGCGGGACGGTCTGCTACAAGTCCTCGAGTGACACCGTGGGAATCTCGTTCGTCCACGACGACCGCAAGGTACTCGAAACCGTCGACGACGCGCTAGCCGCCTGTCCAGTCGACGCGCCGACGGGTGAGATCGCCGAGACGTCGTCCGGCGGCTACTGGTTCGGCCTCTCGGACGCGGCCGCCCCCGATTTCGGCAGGTGGGTCTACGGCGAGAGCGAGGCGACGGGACTGTACGCGCCGAGTCGGCGACGGAAACTCCGGCGCAGTCTCGAACGGGCCGAGAACGCATGACCGACGGTGAACCCGCTCCCGCCGCGGACGAGCATCGAGCGCTGGAAACCGGGGACGGCGATCGAGGGCTCGAACCCGAAGCGAAGCGGCGAGGCATCGGAGCGGAGGACCGGTCACTCGACGCCGAAGGCGAGTTCGCTGCCGACGCGCTCGCGACCGACGCCGTCCTCGTGGTCGGCCACGGCTCCCGGCGCGAGCGCTCGAACGAGCAGGTCCGCGAGGTCGCGGTGAGCCTCGAAGAGCGTCTGGGCGTGCCGGTCGATGCCGCCTACCTCGAACTCGCGGAACCCTCGATCCCAGACGCCATCGAGGGGCTCACACCGGCCTGCGAGCACCTGTCGGTCGTCCCGCTCGCGCTGTTCGGTGCGAGCCACACCAAGAGCGACGTGGCGCTTTCCGTCCAGACCGCTCGCGCCCGCCACGACGACCTGACGATTCACTACGGCGCTCACCTCGGGGTTCACCCCGCGCTCGTCGATCTGCTCGACGACCGGGTGCGATCGGTCGAAGCCGAGCTGGGCGTCGATCGGGCTGGAGACGACGTCGCGGTCGTCCTCTGTGCGCGGGGATCGAGCGATCCCGATGCCAACGCGGACGCCTCCAAACTCGCCCGGCTGCTCTACGAGGGCCGGTCGTTCACGCGGGTCGAGACGGCCTTCGTCGGGGTGACGACCCCCCGAACCCAGGACGCGCTCCACGCCGTCGCGAAGGATCGACCGGACGCGGTCGTCGTCCTTCCCTACATGCTCGGCGACGGCGTGTTGACCCGGCGGGTGCGAGAGCGAACCGCGGACTTCGACGCATCCTCCCCCTACGTCGCCGCGGCGGCGGGCGACCCGCTTGGCACCGACGACCGAATCGTGACGGTACTCGCGGATCGCGTCCGCGAGGCCCGAACCGACAGCGTCGAGATGGCCTGTGATACGTGCAAGTACAAGGTCGAACTCCAGGGGTACGAGGACGATCGGGGCGGCGCCCGCGCGACGTTGCGCTCGCTCGTCCATCAGGCCGAACACGCCGATCGGGACCGCGTCGACGACGAGCCACACGTCCACGACGCGCCGGCCCACCACGTCGCGGTCTGTACCAACCAGACCTGCGCCGCGGCGGGCGCCACCACGGTACTAGAGCGCCTCCGGCAGGCGGCACGCGACGCCGATGGCTGTGACGTCCACCTCACTCGCAGTTCCTGTCTCGATCAGTGCGGCGAGGGGCCGATCGTCGCCGTCTACCCCGACGGGATCTGGTACGGTGGAGTGACCCCCGACGACGCCGAACGCATCGTTTCGTCCCACCTCGAACGGGATCGCATCGTCTCCGATCTGGTCCAGCAGACGCTGTAGACCGAAAAACACGATACAACACCAATGGCTTGCGCTGAACTCGAAGCACTTCGACTCGCACTGATGAACGTAAACGGCACCGTCGACGAAACCGTCAAACGCCACGCCGAAGCCGAGATCGGCGACGCGCTCGACGAGAACGGCCCCATCGCGGCGCTGGCGTCCGCCGGCACCATCGACGACATCCAGCGCCATCTCGACGCGGCGCTCGTCGACCTCGAAGAAGACGCCTCGACGGTCGACCCGACTGATCCCGAGGGGGCGTACCTTCGTGGCCGCCTCGTCGCCGTCCGTGACGCCGAACAACGGCTTCGCCGGCTTCGCGAACGGACCGACGGCCTTCTCTCCGACCTCGGCGAGACGCATCATACCCTGCACGAGGCGTTCCCGACCGAGGAGTGACCATGACAGGGGTCGATAGGAGCGACGCCGGGAGCGTGGAATCGACGACCGACGGGCCAGGGCCACCGGCGCTGGACGCGATCACGCCCCTCGGTCAGATCGAACCCGCACGGAGTCGCCACATGTGGCGCCGATCCGGCGTCTGCGTTCACGACGGCCTGGTCGTCGCTTGCACCTGGAACGGCGAGATCGTCGCGTTCGATGTCGATGGCGGTTCCGACGAGTGCGCGCTCACCGAACGGTGGCGACGCTCGATTGCGGGCCATCCCGTCACCGTCGCCGCTGTCGATGACGCACTCGTCGTCGGCTGCCGTGGCGACAGAGGGCGAATCGCCGCACTCGACCGCGCCGACGGGACGACGAACTGGTCGTACGAGGGAGTCGCCGACGTCGGCGAGGCGAGTTCGGACAGCGTGTTCCACTGGCCGTACGTCGTGGCCGTCGTCGACGACGGGGACGGCGGCTGTGTCGCGGCCGTTCGCCGGTACGAGCACGACGGGCAGGATCGTCGCTGGCACAGCGCTATTTTGCGGTTCGATGCCGACGGTGCGGTCCGGTGGCGCGACGAGACCGACGCCTCCGTGATCGCGATCGATCGCGACGCGGCTGGCGACCACCTCGCCGTGGCCTACAACCGCTGTGGCGGCGACCACCAGCATGGCCTAGTCGTCCTCGAGGCAGCCTCGGGGTCGGTCGTCTGGGACTGGGATCCCGGGACCGAGGGGGAGAGGCGGGTCGGCGACGTCACTTTCGATCGTGAAACCGGTGCGCTCGTCGCGGCCAGCCACGGCGACTACTGCGGCTACCTGTTCGATTCGGATGGGGCTGTGGACGCGACCGGGTCCGGGAGTGAGCGTTCCCGGGTCGAACTCGCGACCGAACACCGGGTGGGAGACCAGACGCTCTACGCCTATCCGACGCACGCGTACGCCCACGACGGTCGGGTCGTGTTCGTCACCGGCAACACGTACGCGCGAGATGCTCGCGAGATAGCGGGGCGCCACCCTGGCGAGCATACGGCTTTCGGCTATCACGTCGACGGCGACACTGACGCGCCGCAGTTCCGGGCTTCCACCGGCGGCTTCGTCACCGAACTCGCCGCCGCCGGCTCGACGGTCGTGCTCCCCTCCGCTCAGCACTTCCGGGACCGGGACCCGGCGACACACGCGATCCGAGTACTCGATATCACGACCGGTGCCGTCGCGGCGAGTCCGACGGAGGGAATCGTCACGGCGGCATCGACAGACGGCCAGTTCCTCGCAGCCATCGAGGAACCGATCGCGTACCACGACGACGAGGGGACGCTCGGAGCGTACGCGTTGCACGTGGGCCGAGTGGTGTGATCGCTCCCGGCTACGGTCCGTCCTGTACGACTTCCTGGAGCGGGCACTCGCCGATGTCGGCGGTGGTCAGGAGACGGCCATCGAGCCGGACGGTGAACCCGTCGTTCTCGACGAGCGAGGCGACCTCCGCCGTCGTGATTGGCAGGGCCTGCTTCGCGTCCGCGCCGATCAACCAGTAGCCGTCGTGGTTACACTCCTCCAGTACCCGGCCGACGACGTCCTCCGCACTGACGGGTTTGACAGCCGTGCCCTGCCGGACGACGTCAGTAGGGTAACTCCGGATCGTGAAGGCGTAGCGGTCCTCGTCGACCGAGCGGACGTCGACGACCGTCGGTGTTTTGCTCACGCGCCGGACGATCGTCACGGACGCGTCGCCGACGAACCTGACGTCGACCGCGCGATCGACGTCGGCCGTGTACACCGCGTCGGCGACCGAGAACCCGGCGCACAGTTGGTCGAGCGCCCCGAAGACTGCATCCTGGTTCGCTGGTTCGTCGCAAAGGATGCCAGCGATCGCCCCGGCGGAAACGAGCGCCTCACCCGTTACGCCGGGCGCGACGTCGGCGAGCCAGACGACCGGCGAGCCGACGGCCCCCAGCTCGTCGAACGGGAGCGTCCGGTCTGCACAGTGAATCCCCGCTTCGGTGGTCGGGTTCTCACAGTACAGGGCGGTTCGATCCGCCTCGACCGCGTCGCGGAGAGCGGCCGCCGTGGGCTGTTCGAGGACCGTGACCGCCGTCTCGTGGCGAACCTGGTCGGCGAATTGTCGGAACGATCGGGCCCGCGCCGAGTCAACCGTCGCGAGCGTCAGCGACGCGCCGTCCGGCGTGGGACGTTCGACGGTCCGTGCCCGTTCCATCGCCTCCGGGTGCAACCGGCACGTTCCCGGTACCTGCGCCGGGAACGTGTGGGCGGTCAGTAGCGCATCCGACCGACGTTTTTCACCCCCTCGATCACGGCCCCCTCCAGTCGTCGAGTCGGACGGGACCGTCGGGGGAATCGCGTCGGGTGAGTGCGCGACGTCGATCCGCGCGAGTTCGTGAAGCAACGAGGGGAGTACCGCGACGTCTTCGGGATTCGGGCGCAACACGGCGCGCTTCGGCCAGCACGGGGTGAAGGGGTCGAGCACCTCGCGTGGCACCTCCAGGTACTCGAGCAACTGGTCAGCCGGGGGCAGGTCGTAGAGATTCGGCGGGTAGAACGGAAGCTGCGGGGCCAACCGCTCGTACTCGGCGTTCCCCATCGGCTGGTAGCCCGCTTCTCGCACCAGCGAGTCGAGCAACAGACATCGGTCGAGGAGATCCCCGACACGTTCGGCCAGGTCCGCGCGGCGCGTCTTCAGCGGTTCGACGTGACCGTTTTCGAGGACCAACGCCGGCGACTCGCCAGCGCTTACGTCTGCTCCGAGGTAGAACGCGAGCGGCGCCACCCGATAGCAGTGCTCGTACGTCGGCGGGATGCGGATTTCGATGCCCGTCTCCGGCGCCCGGAGTTCGGTTGGCACCTCCAGCTGCTCGCCCCGTTCGAGCGCCGGCGGGTGCTGCCTGATCGTCGGCCAGGACCGCTCACAGGTGTGTTCCTTGATCGAGGCCGCCAGGTACGGGAGCGCGTCGAGGAGTGCTCTGGGATCGTCGGGAACCGTGATCGTCGCCGTCGGATGCGAGCGAAGCGAGCGGGCGCCGATGGCCACCGACGTCGGCTCCTCGAAGCGCATCTCGACGATTGATCGCCCCGTCTCGTCCAGATGTTCCTCGGCCCAGAGGGTGGCGTCCTCGATCCGGAGGTGGAGCTTCACCGCGCCGGTGAGCGAGGCGTAGTACGTTCCACGCGGCACATCGCTGATTCCGTCCGCGATGGTTCCGATCTGGTTTCCGTTTGCATCCCAGAGCGTCTGACCGAACGTCTCCTCTAAGCGCAGCTGAGAGACGGTAACCGAGACCGCCTCGTCGACGGGAAACAGGAATACGTCGGGGAGGGCCGGCTCGAGTCCCGACGCTCCGTCGATCTCGATACGCAGTTCTGCCCGTTCGATATCGTCCCCGACGCGAACGATCGCCCCGTCCTGTTCGAAGGACACCGGCGATCGATGACTCCCGGAGTCCATTTTATCGAACCGTTCTGCGTCGACGAATAAACCTGTACCGGCTTCGGACCGGGCCCGGCGTGGAGATGGCCGCAGATTACGAGCCGGTCGCAGTCTGGTTCGGTGGCCCGCTGTCACTCGGGGGCATCGGTCGCAGATCCGGTCACCTGCGATACGGCGAGCGCCGAGAGCGGGATACGCCGCCCGCCGGTTTCCGAGACGAGGATTTCGAGGAGTCCCGCTCGATCTCCGCGGTCGCTTGCGTCGACGACGAGGACGTCGGCCCCGGCCGCTTTCAAACGGCGTGCGCTACGGCGCACCTCGTCCGTTGGACTTCCCTCGGCGACGGTCGCCTTGCCGTCGGACACGACGACCACGCGGGTCGCCGTCGCGTCGTTGTGATCGGCGAGGCGGGCAGCGGCGTCGAGACCTGAGGGAAGCGGTGTTCGATCGCCAGCGGGGAGTTCCTTTAGATGGCGTGCGGCGAGCGCGACGCTGTCGGTCGGCGGCAGGACGACTTCGGCGGCATCACCAGCGACGGCGATGAACGCCACCTGCTCGCGGTGCTCGTACGCGTCCTGGAGCAGCGACATGACGGTCCCCTTCGCGGCCGCCATCGCTGATTGCATCGAGGCACTGGCGTCGACGACGAAGACGATCGTCGTCCCCGCACGCTCGTGGCGCACCGCGGTCCGAAGATCGTCCCGCTCTGGAGTCGCGTGTCCGTTCGCTGCAGCCGCACGGATCGATGCGGCCGCGTCGACCGAGTCGCCCACGCGTGCTCGCTCGGTTCTGACGCGAGCGCCCCGACCGGTCTCGGACGGCCGTATTCGGGTGCGATCTCCGTCTCCCGTGGTGGTCGTCACGTCTCCGTCCTCGACGGGTGGACGCGTCGCGTCGCCAATCTCGCTCCGGCGCTGTCCCGGAACCAGCGGCGTCGCCGGTTCCTCCTCGACGCCGCGGTCGGGATCGTCTGATTCGTCGTTTCGTCCGACGGCATCTTTCTCCGTTCCAGCAGTCTCCGCAGGTCCCTGCTGGGTCGCGCCGCCCCTGGTTGCGTCGCTCTCGCCACGCGATTCGTCGTCCGCGCGACTTCGGGCGGTGTCGGGCCTGTTTCCCTGCGTCGTGTCGTCATCTCCGCGCTCTTCGGGCTCGGAAGCGCTCCCCCCGCCGCGGTCGTCACTGGGTTCCCGGCCGTCACCGGGCTCCCCGTCCCGGTCGCTGTCGGCCTCACACGTGCCTCCGTCGCCGGCGTCAGACCTGCCACGGTCGCCGCCGGCTCCATCCTCGTCAGGGTCGTCGGTCCCGTTCTCGTCGGCGTGATCGTCGAAGTGTGCGTCGAGGACGGCCTCCGGATCGGGCGCGTCGTCGAAGGGCTGGCTCCGCATCCGGTGGGGAAGCGCCAGTCGGGCGGCGTCCGCGACGTCCGGTTCGATAACCCTGTGCCGGCCGGCAAGCGCCGCGAGCGTTCGGGCGGTGCGAGCGATGGCGATGTCCCCGCGATGACCGTCGATACCGGCGTCGAGACAGAGATCGGCGATGTCGCGCGTGAATTCCGGCGGAAGGTCGACGTCGGGCAGGCGCTCGCGCGCCTCGCGAATCCGTGCCTCGATGGCGGCCGTCTCGGCCTCGTAGTCGCGGGCGAACGCGTCCGGATCGCCGTCGCGATCGAGAGCGCGGTCGATGACGGCGACGCGATCGGCCGGGTCGCGACAGCCGACGACGGTCGCCTGGAGCGCGAACCGATCCCGGAGCTGGGGGCGGAGATCGCCTTCCTCGGGATTCATCGTCCCGACGAGGGTGAAGTCGGCGGGGTGGGCGACGCTCACTCCGTCGCGTTCGATGCGGTTGACGCCGTCGGCGGCCGCGTCGAGCAGGACGTCGACCAGGTGGTCGTCGAGGAGATTGACCTCGTCGACGTAGAGGATGCCGCGATTCGCCCGGGCGAGGAGACCGGGATCGAAGGTGGCCTCGCCATCGAGCGCGTCGGCGACCGAGAGCGTTCCGACGACACGCTCGCGTGTCGCGCCGAGGGGGAGCGTCACGAGGGGCACCGGTCGGTTTTCGGTCGGCAACTCGCTCGGCTGGCGTGACCGACAGTCCGCACACTGGCGGTCGGGGTCGTCGGGCGGGCAGCCGTACGGACAGTCGGCGACGGCCCGCTGCTGCGGGAGCAGATCGACGAGTCCCCTGACCGCCGTCGATTTCGCGGTTCCCTTCTCTCCCTGGACGAGCAGTCCGTCGAGTGCATCGTTCGTCGCGATGGTCACCAGCGCCCGTTTCAGTTCTTCCTGCCCGACGATCGCGGGGAACGGGGTGGTCGCTGATGGCGCCCCATCAACGGGGTCTACAACCATACTTTCGATAATACAATACGGGTTTATGAAGGTGCTGTCACCTCGTCGCGACAGTCGACACGAAACCGATCGACGGATACGGAACTGACCGGCCGATCCAGCGTCACGTCGGCGGTATTCGAGCCGAACCGTGCTATCGGCAACCAAAATATTAATATACAATATCCATTGACTATTGTGTGTATGTCACAGAATGACATATCCGTCGACAGGCGATCGGTGCTTAAACGGCTCGGTGCGACGGGAACGGCCGTAACGGCGTTCGGAGCGGCCAGCGGATCCGGCGCAGCAACCAGCGCGGCGCGGAGAACGATCCGGCCGCTGCCCGTCGAGCGTCTCGACGTCGAACGGATCTACGAGGATCTTGCCGGACAGTTGTTGACGGAGCTCTCCGACGCAGGGCTGGTCGAGACGGCGTCCGCGTCCGCGCTCGACATGGACGTCGCGGCTATCCACGGCGGTCGGGCGGGTCGCGGCACGTTCGGCCTGTCCATCGACGACGAGATCGGCCAACGGAGGCTGTTCGGAACGAAAACGCCGACGGACGATGGCGTCCTGACGCTCTACGTCCAGCCCGAACGCGACCTCGCGTACGCCACGTTCGAACCGGATGGGGACGACGTCACGCTGTTGTACGCACCAGGTCACGGTCCCGAGCGTGTTGCCGTCGGAGCGGCGGACATGTGTCCGGACTGTACCTGCCACCAGAACTACCCGTGCGGCGAGATCGGCGGCGGTAGGATGGAGGTCTGCTGGGTCGAATCCACCGGCGGGCTTCCGTGTGTCGAGGTGAACGGTTGCTGTTAGGAACTCGCGCCTCGTCGAATCCGACGACCGATTCGGCTATTCCAACTGTCACGCGGTGACGCTCGGGGGCTGGTCAGGGAGACCGAACCGGACCGCCTCGGCCGTTCGCACTCCCACCGGTCGGTCCCGTACTCGGCACCCCTCCGATACCTTTTTGCCGCGGCGTACTACAACTGCACTTTAGCTAATACAATAGCAGTTTACATCATGTGTGCACGGATTGGGATCTACACGGCGACGGAGAACGAACTCGGAGCGATCCAGCGTGCGGCCGAGCGACTCGGGGACGACGTCGATCTCGTGGTACGGTCGGCTTCGGACCTCGAGGACGAGGCCGCCGTCGAGGCGTTCGTCGACGAGCTGCGAGACGCGGCGGCGACCGTCTTCTGGCTCCACGGGGCCGAAGAGAGCATGCCCGGCTACGACTACGCGGTCGGCGAACTCGCGAACGAGCGCGTTCCGCTGATCGTCAAGTCGACGGGCGACGGCTACGCGATCGAGGACACCACCGTCACGGCGGATCGCCGCGAGACCGTCTCCAACTATCTGGAGCGGGGTGGAACGGTCAACGTCGAACAGTGCTGTCGCTACCTCGCGGCGACGTACGGCGAGTACGACGGCCCGTGGGACGCTCCGGTCGAACTACCGACGGAGGGCGTCTATCACCCCGATCATCCGGGGATCGGGTACGACGCACTGCTCGAAACGCACGACCCCGGCCAGCCGACGGTCGGCATCTGGTTCTACGAATCGCACTGGACCCACGCCAACACGCGCTACGTCGACGCCCTCGTCCGGGCACTCGAGGCCCGCGGAGCGAACGTTCTCCCGGCCTTTTGCAACCCCGCGACCGACGAGGAAGGGCAGGAAAACGCCGAGTGGGTGGCTCGCAACTGGTTCAGCGACGCCGACGGGCCGATCGTCGACGCCGTAGTGAGTAGCTTCATGTTCTCGCTCGGGATGAGCGAACGCGGTCGATCGGCCGGCGACGAGGGCGACACGGCGGATCTCTTCCTCCGTGAACTCGGCGTTCCCGTCTTGCAGGCGATCACGACGATGCGCTCGCGCTCGCGCTACGAGTCCGCGGATACCGGCGTGATGGGCTTCGAACTCGCCCTCTCCGTCGCGCTTCCGGAGTTCGACGGGACCGTCATCACGCACCCGATCTCGGGCAAGGAACGAACCGAGGACGCAGCCGACATCGGCACCGCGCCGAAACAGCACTTCCCGATCGAGGACCGGATCGACCACGTCGCCGACCTCGCGGTCAACTGGGCCGAACTTCGGCACACGCCGAACGAGGAGAAGCGAGTCGCCGTCGTGTTGCACAACTATCCGCCGAGCGACGACGGGATCGGCACCGCGTTCGGTCTGGACTCGCCCGAGTCGACGGTCAACCTGCTCGAGGAACTCGAGGCCCGCGGCTACGATCTGGGCGACGACATGCCCGACAGCGGGCAGTCCCTCGTGGAGAAACTCACCTCTCAATTGACCCTCGAGGACCGCTGGGTCGCGCCGGCGGACGTCCGCGATCTCTCGGTCGACGTGATCCCACCCGAGACGTACGAAGACTGGTTCAGCAACGCGGACGAACGGTTTCAGGAGAACGTCATCGAGGAATGGGGCGAGGCCCCCGACCGCCCGTTTGCCATCCCGGGCGTCGAGTTCGGTAACGTCCTCGTCACCGTCCAGCCCCCCCGCGGGTTCGGGATGGACCCGTCGAAGGTGTACCACGACTCGGACCTCCAGCCGCCCCACGACTACTACGCGTTCTACGCGTGGCTGCGCAACACCTTCGAGACCGACGCGGTGATTCACCTGGGGACCCACGGCAGTCTCGAGTGGCTCCCCGGCAAGACCGTCGGGTTGAACGGCGCAAGCGCGCCCGATCAACTGGTGGACGACATCCCGAACGTCTACCCGTACATCGTGAACAACCCCGGCGAGGGGACCCAGGCCAAGCGCCGCTCCTACGCCGCCATCGTCGACTACCTCACGCCCGTGATGCGGAACGCGGGCACCTACGACGAACTCTCGGAACTCGAGGAACTCGCCAACCAGTACCGCGAGGCCGGGATGGAGGACGCCCGCGCCGACGACGGCGACCACCTCGAGGCCCTCATTCGGGAGAAAGTCGAGGAACTCGACCTCGCGGTGGAACTCGGGATTTCGGGGACAATCGACCAGAAAGCGGACGTCCGCGGCCCGGAGGAAGCCGGCTCGACGCTCGCGGACGGTGACGTGGAAGGAGATGCAGTCGACATCGACGAACTCGCCGAACGGATTCACGAGTACCTCACCGACGTCAAAACGACCCAGATCCGACTCGGACTGCACACGATGTCCGAACCACCGGAGGCCGATCGACTGATCGAGTATCTCGTCGCGCTCACGCGACTCGAGAACCCCGGCGCGCCGAGCCTGCGTGAGAGCGTGGCCGGTGTGCTGGGCGTCGACTACCAGACGATGCTCGACTCGCCGGGAACCTACGACGACGATCTCCGGATGACCTACGCCGAGGCAGCCGACGTCGTCCACGAGACCAGCCTCGAACTGATCGAGACGCTCGCCGAACACGACTTCGATATTCCCGAATCGGAGCGTGAGGCCGGTCCCGAGGACGAAGTGAACATGAACCTGCTCGTCGTCGATCTCGAGACGATCGGCGACGCGCGAGCCAAATCGCGCGCCCACGACGACCTCCGAGAGGTACTGGCCTACATCTGCGAGGAAGCGCAGCCTCGCGTGCAGGGCGCCGAAGACGAGATTCCGCGAACTGCCGATGCACTCTCGGGCGAGTATGTGCCGCCCGGCGGCTCCGGCGCGCCGACCCGCGGCGGCGTCGATCTGCTGCCGACCGCGCGAAACTTCTACACGCTCGATCCGCGAAAGGTCCCCGCGAAGCCCGCGTGGCAGGTCGGGAGCGAGGTCGCCGAAGGCGTGTTAGCGCGCCACCACGACGAGAACGACGAGTATCCGGAGGAAATCGGCGTCGTCGCCTGGGGAACCCCGACCGTCCGCACCCGCGGCGAGACGATCGCGCAGGTGCTCGCGATGATGGGTGTCGAGCCCCGGTGGACTGACGCCGGACGGATCGACGACGTGGAACCGATCCCGCTCGACGAACTCGACCGACCCCGTATCGACGTCACGACCCGCGTCTCCGGCCTCTTCCGCGACGCCTTCCCCGCCGCGGCGGGCGTCATCCACGATGCCGTCGACGCGGTCGTCGATCTCGACGAACCCCACGAGCTGAACTACGTGAAGAAACACGTCGAGGCGGAAGCCGACGCGTTGCAGGCCGAGGACGGGCTCGACGAATCCGACGCCCGCAAGACCGCGAAACACCGCGTCTTCACGACGAAACCCGGCGGCTACGGTGCCGGGACGAACAAGGCCGTCGACGAGGGCAACTGGGACGACCGCGCGGACCTCGCCAGCGTCTACGTTCAGTGGGGCGGCTACGCCATGGGCTCGCGCGGTCGCGTCTCGGACGCCCACGACGCCTTCGAGCGGCGCCTCTCTTCCGTCGACGCCACGGTGAAGATCGAGGACACGATGGAGCAAGACGAGTTCGACTCCTCGGACTGGTACGCCTTCCACGGCGGCTTCATCTCGGCTGTGGCCGAAACGTCGGGCGAGGAGCCGGCTTCCTACGTCGGCGACTCCTCCGATCCCGACAATGTGGACGTCTACACGAACGAGGAGAAGGTCCGCAAGGCGATGCGATCGCGCGTGTTGAACCCCGACTGGCTCGAATCCATGGAGGAACACGGCTACAAGGGCGCGGGCGACCTCTCGACGACGGTCGACGTGACGCTGGGCTGGGACGCCACCACCGACGTCGTGAGCGATCACCTCTGGGGGGACGTCGCCGAGAAGTTCGCGTTCGACGCGGACCGCCAGGCATGGATGCGCGACGTGAACCCGTGGGCGCTGGCGTCGATCACCGACACGCTCCTCGAAGCGATCGACCGAGGCCTGTGGGACGCTGACGACGAGACGAGGGATCGACTGCGCGATCTGAACCTCTCCGTCGAGGGTGACCTCGAAGCGCGGACGACGAACGAGGTCGGCGGTGGGGAGGTGACGATCGATGACTGACGCCGAGCGCGGAGCCGAGTCCGAGGGGGAGATCGACGAGGCGTACGCCGATCTCGGGGCGACGACGGAGAACGCGATGGCCATCGCGGAGACGAGCATGGATATCGTCCGGCAGTTCGTCCCGGACGAGACGCTGGCCGACCGAATTCGCCAGAAGTCGGTCCACTCGATGGGCGACATCGAGTTCCAGCACCTGATCGAGTTCACCGGCGGGGACGGCGAGGACGCGCCCGTCCGCGCCGGCGCACGGGCCGTCATCGACTCGGCGGCCATCGTCACCGACATCACGATGGTGAAAGCCGGCGTCACGGGCCGTGGCCACGACTGCGAGGTCTCGAAGGCCATCGGCCACGGGACGGACCTCGCCGAACGAACCGGCATGACTCGGACCGCGGCAGCGATGCTCGAACTCGACAAGGATGGAGCCTTCGAGGACGCGATCGTCACGATCGGCAACGCCCCGACGGCGGCGTTCGCGCTCGCGGATTGCATCGAGGACGGGACTCGGCCGGCCGTCGTCCTAGCTCACCCGGTCGGGTTCGTCAAGGCCGAGGAGAGCCGCCAGCGGATCCGCGAGGTGAGCGAGACGTACGATGTCCCTGCGATCACCCACGTCGGCCGTCGGGGCGGGAGCGGGCTCGCCGCGGCGCTGACGAACGAACTGATCCACGTCGCGACCGACGTTCGCACGGGCGAAATCGATCTTGACGTGTCGATCGACGACGGGGAACAGACCCCATGAGCGACGAGTACGATCTCGAAGCGGGCCCCGATCCCGCGACGGTCGCCGCGGCGTCGGCGGAGCCGACAGGCGCTATCGACGCCGGATCCGGCGCGTCGACCGCACCGGTCTTCGCCGTCGGGATCGGCCCCGGGAACAGTGAGTACCTCACCCCACGTGGAAAACGGGCGATTCGCGAGGCCGACGTCGTCGTCGGGTTTTCGACCGTCGTGGAGTTCGTGGCCGACGTTGCGGGTTCGGAGACCGACGTGCTCACCTGCGGGTACGCCGACGAAAGGGAGGCGCTCGAGACGTTCGCCGAACGCGTGGCGAGCGGCGCGGCGGGAACGGCCGTCCTGATGGGCGATCCGAACCACTCGGGCTACCAGTTCGTCGGGAAGGTCCAGCGGGCCGTGGCCGCAGCGGCTCCGGAGACGCCGGTCCGCGTGATTCCCGGCATCTCCTCGCTCCAGCTGGCCGCCAGCCGCGCCCGGACGCCGATGGAGGGAAGCGAGTTCGTCACGCTGCACAAGAGCGGGAATATCGACTCCGACCTGTCGCGACTCGCCGCGGCCGTCGGCGACCGGCACTTGCTGGTGCTGCCCCGGCCGTACGACTTCATGCCCGGCGACATCGCCGACTTCCTCCTCGAAAACGGCGCAGATCCGGGGTTGGAGGCACTCGTACTCGAGAAACTGACCCACGAGGACGAGCGGATCCACCGGTTCACGCTGGCCGAGTTGTCCGACCACGCTGGTGGGAGCGGATCGGAAGACACGCCGTTCGTTGATCTGAACGTACTCGTGGTTCGACGGTCGGTCGGAGCGGAGGTACTTCGGCGCTGAAATCGATGGTCTCCATCGGTACCGAGGCGAATCACAGTTTTGCCGACCGTCGGTGGGCGTAACTCTCCGGGAGGTTGCGAAAATCGCTGTGTAATTTTCGAACGCCGTGGAGACTGCGTTCCCCCACGTTCTGCACAGTGCGTTTGTCGAGGGACCCTCGACGGGCTATCAGATGTAGTCTGACACCTTCTGGGAAGCAGGAAGCCTCATCCGGTCGCGGGCGCGAAACGCCCGTTCGTACGATCGGTATGGTTTTCGGTCACACGCTGCCCTCGCCGAACGAGCGCAAGCGACCGAGTGTGGCAGGGAAGTCACGCCAATCGCTTGCTGAATTGCTGTGATTCCGACAAGCGCCACTCGAACTCGATCCATGCAACGCCGAGACAGAACGCCGAGATACTGATCGTGGCCCCCGGAGTGCTGCCGTGAGCGACGAGACCGATCGGCAAACCGGCGAGTAGAACGACCGGGACGAGTGGCGCACCCGACCGCCGAAGCAGGACGGCTATCGCGAGTACCGCGACGAGGTTGCCGACGGTCCCGACGAACGCCAGTACGCCCGCGACGCCATCGACCGGGTCCGACAGCACGATGTCGACGACCGTTTCGACGCCCTCGCGCTGGTCGGCAGCGAGCCCGCTCGACTCCCGAATCAACACGGCCGTCGCGATGCCGGCGATCGCTTCGAACGCGAGATAACAGACGAGATACACCGCGACACCGATCCGTCCGATCGTCGCGACGGTCCCGTGGTAATCGCTCAGCAATACGTAGAGACCGATTCCAAGTACGCCGAAGAGCGGCAAGAGGAGCGCGTGGACGAGAAACCACGTGTCAACGACCGGAGAGAGGGTCGCGAACGGCTCGTGGCCAGCGCTCGGGTGGAACCAGAGAACGATCGCGAGGAGAAGCGGCGCCCCGACGAGGAGAAGTCCTCGTCCGACGAGTCTGGGACCGCGAACCGTTCTCGTGGCATCTTCCGACTCCCGTCGTGTCTCGGATGTCATTCGACACCTCTCATAGGCGCTTCTTGTCAGAAACGTATGTCATGCTATAAAATAATTCTCATGAACGGTCAGCGTAGTTCGCGGACACGCAAGCGACCGGTCGAGACGAGACAGCGATCGCGATTCGGGCGACTCTCGCGGATTTCCGTTGGTGACCGTCGATCGATCACTTCGGGGCAGGCCGATATATCGGGGTAGGCGACGAATTTACGCCCGCGGCGACGGTCCGGAGGAGACGCCGTTCTCGGACATGGTCGTCCATGTCCGGTCGAGCGATGCAGGTAGCGTTGGAGATCGATTCGCGGCCGGGACGCCATGACCGGACTCGGCGCCACTGGCCTCCCGTCGGCCGACGGGACGTGACAGACGGCCGGGGAGGCACCGACGAATTCAAGTTCACTTGCAGAAAGAAAAGCGTGATGAACGGCTTCGTCCTTGGCGGCGTCAGTTCCGGCGTCGGAAAGACCGTCGCGACGCTCGCGATCACCGCAGCCCTCGAAGATACCGGTCACGACGTCCAGCCGGCGAAGGCGGGTCCGGACTTCATCGATCCGAGTCACCACGAGGCGGTCGCGGGTCGCCCATCCCGGACGCTCGACCTGTGGCTCTGCGGGGAGGATGGCCTCCGGCGCAACTACCACCGCGGCGAGGGCGACGTCTGCGTCGTCGAGGGCGTCATGGGGCTGTACGACGGCGACGGGTCGAGTACGGCGATGGTGGCCGAGGCGCTGGACCTGCCGGTCGTCCTCGTCGTCGACGCGAGTGCGGGGATGGAGAGCGTTGCGGCGACGGCCCGCGGGTTCCAGACCTACGCCGACGATATCGGGCGGGAGATCGAGGTTGCCGGGATCGTCGCCCAGCGAGCCCACGGCGGCCGCCACGAGACGGGTATCCGGGAGGCGTTGCCGGACAGTCTCACGTATTTCGGCCGGATTCCGCCGAATTCTGCCCTGGAGATCCCCGATCGCCACCTCGGGCTCGAGATGGCCGACGAGGCGCCGATCCCGGAAGATGCGCTCGCCGAGGCCGCGGAGACGATCGACGTCGAGCAGCTCGTCCACGTCGCGCGGGATCCGGCACCGCCGTCAACAGCCTGCGAGACCGGTTCGTCTCCGGGCGACCCCATCGTCGCGGTCGCCGACGATGCGGCCTTTTGCTTTCGCTATCCAGCGACGATCGAGCGCGTTCGCGAGCGAGCCAACCTGGTTACCTTCTCACCGATCGCCGGCGACCCCGTTCCCGAGTGCGATGGCGTCTACCTTCCCGGCGGCTATCCGGAACTGCACGCCGAGGCGCTCGAATCGGCGGGGACACTCTCCGAACTCGGGCGACTCGCGAGTGACGGCCTCCCGATCCTGGGCGAGTGTGGCGGACTGATGGCGCTGTCGCAAACGCTGACCACGACCGAGGGTGACACGCACGAGATGGCCGGCGTTCTCCCCGCCGACGTGACCATGCGGGAGCGGTACCAGGCGCTCGATCACGTCGAACTCGTCGCCATCGACGAGACGCTGACGGCAGGAAATGGGGAACGACTTCGCGGCCACGAGTTCCACTACTCGGAGGCGACCGTCGACGGCGATGCGCGGTTCGCGTTCGAGACCGTCCGGGGGACAGGGATCGACGGGACGCACGATGGACTGACCGAGTACCGGGCCCTCGGCACCTACGCCCACGTCCACCCCGAGAGCGGCGCGTTCGATGCGTTTCTCGACCGGTTGTGAGGTGGTAGCGGCCACACTGGCGACGCAGCCGCTGCATCTGGTACCGTCGAACCCCTACTGGCCCTGAAAGTCCGGGTCACGGTCGGCGACGAACGCCTCGATGCCCTCCGACGAGTCGTCGGTGTGGTAGGCTTCGATCTGGGCCGTGGCCTCGCGTTCTAGGTGTTCCTCCAAGGTGTTCGCGTTGGCCCGGAGCAGGAGTCGGCGGATGGCCGAGAACGCACGCGTCGGACCGTTGGCCAGTTCGACCGCGCGCGTCGTGACGAGTTTGTCGAGCGCGTCGCCGCTCGCGGTCTCGGTGACGAGCCCCATCGACGCTGCCTCCGTGGCGTCGACCATGCGGCCGGTCGCGAGTAGCTCGAAGGCGGTCTGGACGCCGACGAGCCGGGGAAGCGTCCAGGTCGCGCCGGTGTCGGCCGAGAGGCCGATCTTCGCGAAAGAGAACCCGATACTGGCGTCTTCGTCTGCGTAGACGAGGTCGCAGGCGATCGCGAGCGCCGCGCCGGCGCCGACCGCCGGGCCATCGACACGGGCGATCACGGGCATCGACGCCGTCGCGATCTCGCGCACCGCCGCGTGGAAGCTGCGGTTGACCAGCCCAGTCGAGGGTTCCTCGCCGACGGTCGTCAGGTCGAGCCCCGCACAGAAGGCGTCGCCCTCGCCGGTGAGGACGACCGCCCGGACGCCGTCGTCCGCGTCGAGGTCGCGGATCGTCGCGGCCAGTTCCTGCGTCTCTGCGCGCGAGACGGCGTTGCGGCGCTCGGGTTTCGAGATGACGACGCGTGCCAGTGGGTCGTCGTCGAGTCGCTCGGTGACGATCGTGCTCATACGACTCGCCACTCACGAGGGTGGCATAATCCTGTTCGTCTCGGGCGGCGCTCCGCCCCGCCCTGCCCGACAGCCCCTCGACTCGTCCGACAGCCCTCCGACCCGTCGCGTCTCGCCGAACCCTCGGAAAGCGCCGCTCCGTCGGTCGATGTTCGGTTGCTCAGTCGCGTTCGAGGCCGCGTCTCAGTCCCATCCGAAGCCGACCGGATACGACGCGTACGCGAGGATCGATCCCGTGGCGACGACGGCACCGGCCATCGTCACCAGCGGGCTCGCCAGGCCGACGAGCACGGCGGGGATGGCGATCGCGTTGTACGAGAACGCCAGCCAGCGCGTGCCGCGACGACGTCTTCGTGCGCGTGCAGCGAGCGCGAACGCTCGCTCGACGCCGGCGAGGTCGTCGTCCGCGATCGCGAGGGCGGCGGCGTCGGCCGCCAGCGCGGTCCCGCCGCCCAGGGCGATCCCGAGATCGGCCGCCGCGAGCGCCGGCGCATCGTTCGTCCCGTCGCCGACCATCGCGACGCGTCCCTCGGCGGCGAGTCGCCGCACCGCCTCGACCTTCCCCGTCGGCGGCACGTCGGCGTAGATCGCCGTAATGGCGTCACGGTCGGTCAGAAAGTCGGCTCCGGCTGCGTCGTCGCCGGTGAGGACGACGACGTCGACGTCGCGATCGGCGAGCGACTCGACCGTCGCGGCCCACGCCTCACGTGGCTGGTCGCCGACCGCGACGACGCCCTCGGCCCGTCCGTGCTGACCTACCACGACCGGCAGGTGGCCCGCCTCCCGGATCGCCTCGACTCGCGTTTCGATCGCCTCGTCGATGGACCAGCCCCGGGCGGCGAACAGCGACGGATGCCCGACGAGGGTCGGCTCGCCGGCGACCTCGCCGGCGACACCGGTCGGGACGGTCTCGAACGCGTCGACCGTCGGCACGCCGTCGGCGACTGTCCCGTCCGTGGGCATCGACTCGTCAGTCGCGCCGTCGGCCTGCGAGACGAGATCGTCACCCGCCCCGTCCGTCCCAGCGCCTCCGCCGGAGCCATCGGCCGCGTCCGGCAGGAACGCCTCGACGATGGCGTCGGCAGCCGGGTGTGCGGCACGGCGTTCGAGCGCCGCGGCGGCTCGCAGGACCCGCTCCGGCCCCGTCGCGTCGCGGACGGTCATCTCGCCGGTCGTGAGCGTGCCCGTCTTGTCGAAGACGACGGTGTCGACGTCCCTGAGCCGGCCGAAGACGGTCTCGTCGAAGACGACGACGCCCTTCCTGGCTGCCTCCTGTAGGCTGGTAGCGACGGAGACGGGAGTGGCGAACGCGAGCGCCCACGGACTCGCGACGAGCAGGGCGAGCAGGAGGTGTCGGAGGGCCGCGATCGGGCCATCGCCGACGAGCAGGGTTGCTGCGGCGGCGAGGAGGGCGGCGCCGACGACGAGCGGGAGGAGGCGGCCGGCGAGGTCGTCCGTCCGATCGGACGCCGCGTGGGTGGCGCTCTGGAGGTTCCAGACGCGGCGGGTGAGCCCGTCGAGTCGGCTCGTCGATCGATTCCCGACGGTGACGACGGCGCTCCCGGTCGTAACGGTCGACCCGCCCACGACCTCGTCTCCGGCGGTGCGCTCCTGTGGGAGCGATTCACCGGTCAGAAGTGCCTCCGCGACGGTACAGCCGCCGTCGGCGAGGACGCCGTCGACCGGGATGCGTTCGCCCTGTCGGACGAGGATCCGATCGCCCGCCGATAGGTCGTCCGTGGGGACGACCTGCGTCGAGCCGTCCGGGGCAAGCCGGCGTGCTTCGGCGACGGAGGCCCGGGTGAGTGCGGTGAGCCGCGAGGCGGCGTCGCGTTTGGCGGTCGCCTCCCAGTAGATCGCGCCCATGACCGTCGCGGCGACGACGATCGTGAGGTCGAAGTAGAGGTCGAACCGGCCGGTGAGCACCGCGACCGCCCCGTAGAGGTAGGCGGCGACGATCGGTAGCGTCGCGAGCAGGTGGGCGTTTGCCCGGCGGAGCGAGAGGGCGAGAAAGGCCCCGCGCAGCAACGGCCGACCGGTCAGGTACAGGATGGCGCCGGTCAGACCGAGAAACAGCGGCAGGACGCCCCAGTCGAGTTCCATCGACCCGCCGAAGATCGAGAGCGCCGCCCAGCCGGTGAGATCGGCGAGTGCGGCGGGGTAGAACAGGACGGCGTACGGAACCAAGAGGAAGGAGCCGAAGACGACGCCGACGACGTAGCGCATCTCAAGAAAGTCGTCGGCCCGGCGCTTTTTGAACCCGGAGACCTCGCGACCGCGATGGGTCCGTCCGGTGACGTCCGCACCGATCGATCCGTCGTCCGAGCCCGCGCTCGCGTCACTGGCTTCGGTCGGGTCGTTCCGCTCGTGCCGGGCGTTGCGCTCGTGGTGTTCGTCACGCCCGTGCTGGTCGCCCTGGCGATCCCGCCGGAACGCGGTGAATCCGAGTCCCGTGAGTCGCTCTGCGAGCTTCTCGGCCGAGACCTGTACGGGGTCGTGATCGACGCTGACGCTCTCGGTCACGTAACTGGCCGAGGCGTCGTCGACGCCGTCGATCCCCGTCGCGACCGATTCGAGGTATCGTTCGTCGTGGGCGGCGTGCATGCCGTCCATCCGGAAGTGCGACCGGACGAGATCGCCCGTCGGTTCGTCGGGCGCCCGGTCGGTGTCGTCGGGCGACACCTCGGACACGGGACTGGCGTCCGGTCCAGATCCGGCGGTCGGCTGTCCGGAATCGTCACCAGCACGATTCGCAGGTGCTGGGTCGAGCGCGTCGGCGAGTCGTCGACAGCCGGGCGAGCAAAACGACTCCTCGGCCACATCCTCGTCGGCGTGGAGCTGTGTCGGTCCGTATGCGTCGTTGGTGCTATCGTCCGTGACGGCTGTGCCACAGAACGAACACCGCCGGCTCGGCCCGGTGTCGCCGGAGTTCACGGCGGCGGTTGGGTACTTGCGTCAATAACGCTGGCGATCGGGCTACCCGCTCGCCTCGGCGCCGTCGGGCGAGAGCTGGAGGACGATGACGGCCTGTCCGTGGGAGCCACCGGGTTCGTACGTCCAGGCACCACCGGCCTCCTCGTAGGAGACGGCGTCCTCGATCGGATCGACGTCGGTGTCCCAGTTGTCGTTGGCCTGCTGGATGTAGCCGACGACATCGATGGCGTCCGCGTAGTCTCCCGTCACTTCCGCCTCGCCGTAGGAGATCGTGCCGTCCTCGGGGAGGCCGTGGAATTCGATGCAGTGGCTGTCCATGACCCCGTCGCCCTGTGCGAGTGACGACGACGTCCCGAACTGATCGGCGTCGAGTGGCTGGCGCTCGTCACTGACCGGGAATTCGACCGCGAACGGATCGGCCAGGGAGTGCCAGGAGAGGCTCTCGCCGGTCGGGACCGTGACGGTCGTGTTCGGCACCGACTCCCCGACGATCGGTTCGCCGTCCGCGTTGAGCAGCGTCATACAGAGCTTCCCGGAGCCGGCGCCCAGGTAGGGCTCGCGGTACTCGTCGCGCGGGTTGACGTAGCTCACCCACTCCCCGTCGGGATCGCGAGCCTCGAAGTAGGGATCTCCCTCTTCGGGGACGGGGATGTTCGCCGCGGGTTCGGAGATCGCTGGGGTGCCGTCGGATTCGTTGGTCGCGCTGTCCGATTCGTTCGACGATGGGCCGTCACCCGGGTCGCTGGCGTCGACGTCCGTCGGAGCGCTGTCGTCTCCCGGATCGTCGTCGGCGAGGAGATCGCCCCCGAAGCCAATGCCGAACACCGACGAGAGGACGACGGCGCCGATGATGATGCCTGCGACTGCTGCGAGTCCGCCGAGTGCAAGTCCGCTCCGTTGCATGTGTAGCCCAGTCGGCATCGATCACGGCTATTGATATGACACCCGTACCAGCGAGAAACCGATCGTTTCGGGATCGGTGACGGTCGGAATAGAGTGACTACTACAGGGTGCCGAGTGTCTGATCGTCGTGAGAGTGGTCGGTGTTCGATCGTCGGTTCGAGACGACGTGTGTCTCCCGCCGCCGCCCACACCAAGGGTGTGCTTTCTGTCATGTGACATAAACCACTGCACTGAAACGGCTGGTCGTGGGACGTCGTCGCACATCGATTACGCCGATGACCGCACCCACCCAGCCACCGGGGCCGGATCGCCTGGCTAACTGCACCGCCGACGGAGATTACGAGACCCGACGCTGAAGACGGGTGTGCCCACTGCGGGCTCGATCTATCGGCTGACGGGCCGCCGATGTGTCCGCGCTGTGGCGTGCCGCGCTGACGATCTGAAACCGGTAGCGCGCTCGACGCGTCAATTTTAGGCCAGCCAAAAAACCGAAACCGTTTTCACTATTTAGGCTACCCTAAAATTCATGGGGGGTTCAACGGGCCACGCGGCATCGACGCACAGAGAGTACCTAAAGTACAGCGGTGCAGCGGTCGGCGGTGGACTGATCGCTGGCTGTACGGGAGACGGCGTGCCAGGGACCGCCTCAACCCCGACCGGAACCGAGAACGGGACGACCACACCGGACTCGGCGTACTCGCTCTCGATGGAACCCGTCGGAACCGTCGAGCTCGACCGTGTCCCCGAAACGCTGGTTCAGTACACGGGCGAGTACGCCGACATGGGGGTTGCACTCGGACAGGCCGACGGCCTCCAGGCGGTGCAGAACGACTGCGTCAGCTACGGCGGTAGCCCTATCGGGGGCCGATTATCCACCTCTTTCAACTCGAGCAAGCCGCTCAAGGGTGCTACCCGGACGAGTTCGGAGACGAACAGGTGTTCGACCGACAGCGGCTCGCAGCCATCGTGAACGGAGACGGCAACCAATGAACACAACGACCACACCACGAGACAGTACAGAGTACGACCACGACGTCGTCATCGTCGGCGGCGGCCCGGCCGGTTGTTCGGCGGGCATCTTCACCGCTCGGGACGGTCTCGATACCGTCATCTTCGACCGGGGGCGCTCCTCGATCCAGCGGTGCGCGCACCTGGAGAACTACTTGGGGTTCCCCGGCGGTATCGACATCGAGACCCTGTACGAGTTGATGCACGACCACGCCGAGGAGGCGGGCTGCAATATCGTCACGGACCTCGTCGAGTCGGTGGAGCGCACCCAACCCGTCGAGTCGGCTGACCCCGCAGATGGCGACGAGGCGGTCGAACCCACCGACGGCGGTGGCTTCGTCGTGACGCCGCAGGAAGGGCCGCAGGTGACCGCTCGGCGGGTCGTCGCGGCCACGCGGTACGACGGCGAGTACATGCGCGGCCTCGACGACGAGGCGGCGATGTTCGAGGTCCACGACCACGATGGCGAGGAACACGAACATTTCGACAAACAGTACGCTGAGTGCGACGGCACGACACCGGTTGATGGGCTCTATATCGCCGCACCGTACGGCGAAACAGGCTATCAGACGAGTATGGCTGCCGGTCGCGGCGCGCGGGTCGGCATCACGCTCATCGAGGACGGAAGGCGGGAACGGGGGTACCCCGAGGCCCTGGCGAACCACTACGACTGGGTGCGCCGAGAGACGGAACTCGACGACGAGTGGCGCGATCGAGATCGCTGGCGCGAGCTTTTCCACGACCGAGTACCTGACGAGCACGAGCTTTCTGAGGAACAACTCGCGGAGATTCGGGAGCGAGAGATCGATCGTCGACTGGCAACGTATGTTCCCACCGAAGAGATCGATCGCCGGGTCGAACGCGGTCATAGACGGCTGCTCGACCACATCGACGACGACCTGATTCTCGAAACGGCTAGAAAAATCGAGACCGACCGACGGACGACGGCGGTGGACAACTGACCATGGCCGGTTCGCAAGCTACCGGCGCGGACGTTCTCACCCGCCGAGAACGATGGCTCGGCTGGGTCGGTGGATCGCTGTTCACGCTCTGTCTCGGGAGCCTCGCCGTCGTCCTCGTGGGCGGACTCCTCCAGGCGAGTTTCGGCTCGTACTCGATGACGCTGGCCCAGACGTGGCGAGCCGTCTTCAACCCGGATGTTATCTTCAACTGGTACGTCTGGGAGGCGTTCCTGTTCGGTGCCGAACTGCCCGAGATGGGACACGACAGCCTCATCGTCTGGCACATGCGACTCCCGCGCGTCTTCGTCGGCATCCTCGTCGGAATGAATCTCGCCGTCTCGGGGGCGATCTTCCAGGCGGTCACCCGCAACGAACTCGCCAGCCCGTTCATCCTCGGTGTCTCTTCGGGCGCGGGGCTGATGATCCTGCTGACGCTCGTCGTCCTCCCGAGCGTGACGATCGTCGTTCCGTTTCTCGTCGGGACGTTCGTCTTCAACACGTCCCAGTTGTTGCCGGTACTCGCCGCGCTCGGCGGAGCGGCCGCGTTTCTCGTCGTCTACGCCATCGCCTGGAAGAACGGCACCTCGCCCGTCCGACTGGTCCTCGCCGGCGTCATCGTCAGCACCGTTTTCGGTAGCCTCCAGACGGCGATGTTCTTCTTCGCGGAGGACATCGGCATCGTCCAGTCCGCGATCTCGTGGACCACGGGGTCCCTGACCGGGACAGACTGGAAAGAGGTGCGGATGATCCTCCCGTGGACCGTTCTCTCGATGGGGCTCGCGCTCGTCAGTTCCCGGCAGTTGAACGTGTTGTTGCTCGGGGAGAGCACGGCCAGTTCGCTCGGAATGAACGTCGAGAAGGTCCGATTCGCGCTCTCGGGCGTGGCCGTTCTCGCCGCCGCGGCGAGCATCGCCGCGGCGGGAATCGTCGGGTTCGTCGGTCTGATCGTGCCCCACATGGTCCGAAACATCGTCGGCAGCGACTACAGAAAGCTCGTCATCGGCTGTCTGTTCGTCGGGCCGGCGCTGATGGTCGCCGCCGACGTCGGCGCCCGCCTCGCGCTCAGCCCGGTCCAGATTCCGGTCGGAATCGTCACGGGACTCATCGGCGGACCGTACTTCCTCTACCTGATGCGCACCCAGGACCGAATGGGTGAGATCTGATGCCTGACGATCGGCCCCCCAGAACGGACGGCGGCGAGTCGGCTCTCGAGCGAGAGACGGATCGGCCCGACGACGATTCGGACCGGTCGGGCGACGACCTGACCGACGAACCCGCTTCGGCTTCGAAACGCGGCGCCAGCGAGTTCGCCGGAGAGAATCTCGTCATCGGCTATCCGTCGACCGACGAGCCGGTCATCGGTGACGAGTCCGTTGCCGTCGCCCCAGGTGAAGTAACGGCGCTCGTCGGCCCGAACGGCAGCGGCAAGAGCACGTTGCTCAAGGGGCTCGCCACGCAACTCGCCCTCGACGACGGGTCCGTCCTGATCGACGGCGAGGAGGTCCACGAGCTGGACACGAAGGCCCTCGCTCGCAAACTCGGTTTGCTCTCACAGGAGAACGTGTCCCCTACGAGCATCTCCGTCGAGGAGTTGGTCGAACACGGGCGGTACCCACATCGCGGCTTCTTCGACGCGCTGACCGACGAAGACCGCCGCGCCGTCGACCGCGCCATCTCGCTGGCCGGCGTCGAGCCCCTCCGGGAACGGCCGGTCGGCAGTCTCAGCGGCGGGCAGAAGCAACTCGTCTGGATCGCCATGGTACTCGCTCAGGAGACGGACGTGCTCCTTCTGGACGAACCGACGACCTTCCTCGATCTGCACCATCAACTCGAGGTGATGGAGATCGTTCAGACCCTTCGCGACGAGAGCGACATCACGGTCGTGCTCGTGCTTCACGACATCGACCAGGCAGCCCGATACGCGGACTACATGGTCGCGCTCGAGGACGGATCGATTTACGCCCGTGGGCCGCCAGAAGAGGTCGTCACCGAAGCGCTACTCGCCGACGTCTTCGAGATCGACGCGCGGGTGGAGGAGACCGCGCGCGGTCCGCGAATCGAGCCTCTCCGGCCGCGCCACGACGACGAACCGGAGGGACAGTGCGGCGATCCGGGAGCCGATCGATGAGCTGCGGGCCGACAGCCGCGTCCGTCCGCGGCGTGCACAACTTCGGTTTTCGCGCCGGGTTCGCTCCGTTGCGTCTTCGCCCGTTTCGGCGCGCTTTCCGTTCCGTGACGCGGGTTGCGGTCTCGCCCGGTGTTCGACGCGTCGTGGAGACATACTGGGAACGCGGGTAGTGTTTTAGGCTCACCGAAAAATCGGTGGAGTTATAACTTTTAGGTGGACCTAAACTAGTGACATGGATGGGGTTGAGACGACGAATCCGACATGGGACGAGGTACCGGCGCGGCGAGAATACGCGACGCCGACACGGCGGGAGTGCGTGAAATACGGCGGGGCGGCTGCCGGCGGGGCGCTTCTCGCCGGTTGTGTCGCCGATAGCGACGAGTACGGGACCCCGCCTGGGGCGACCCCAGGCGGCGCCTACTCGGTGTCGATGGCCCCGATGGGCGAGGTCGCGTTCGACGCGGTCCCGGAGAACGTGTTCACGATTCTGGGCCACCACGTTGACATGTTGTTGGCGCTGGGGCGAGGGGATGCGATCAACGCGATGCACGCGCCCAAATTCCACCAGTCGTTGTATCGCAAGTTGGTGTCGCACCTCGACGGCGTCTCGGTCGATTGGGACGGCCTGTACTCGTCGTGGCCGCCGACGAAGGAGAAACTGTACGCCCTCGACAGCGACGTCCACATCGCGGACCCGGCGAAAGTCGCGACGGCCGACGGCTGGGACGACGGAGACCTCCGGGAGATCGAAACGAGCGTCGGTCCGTGGTTCGGGAACACACTCAGCGGTACCCGGAAAGAGCCGCCGGAGGCGTTCGCCGATAGCTACCGGTACTACTCGCTGTGGGAAATCTTCGCCTCGATCGCCCGGGTTTTTCGAGAGACCGAACGGTACGAGGCGCTCGCGTCGGTCCACGACGCCGTGATTCGGACCATCGAGGGGAACCTCCCGCCGCAGAGCGAGCGGCCGAGTGCGGCGCTCGTCCTGTTCTCGACGTCCGACGACTCGATGTGGGGCTACAAGATGGATCATCCGGGCTACTACGCCGCACACACGCGGCCGATGGGTGTCACCGACGCGCTGGGAGCCGCCGCCGGACCGGGATACGGCGATGACGGGCGGAACCTTACCCTCGATCACGAACTACTCCTCGAAGCCGACCCGGACGCGTTGCTCGTTCTGGGTCCGATGACGGGGTATCACGACATCGGCGAAATCAGGGAATCGCTGAACGGTCACGAGGTCGCCAGTGAACTTTCGGCCGTTCAGAACGGCCACGTGTACACGCAGGGCGCGCGACGGCAGGGTCCGATCCTCAATCTTTTCCAGCTTGAAATGACCGCGAAACAGCTGTACCCCGACCAGTTCGGCGAGTGGCCGGGTTACACGGATGGTGATCCGTATCCCGAGATTCCGGCCGGTGAACGGCTGTTCAATCGTCAGCAGGTTGCGGACATCATCAATGGAGAGATCTGAACGTGAGCGACGAAACGGCGGAGACGATACGGTACGAGGCACCGACGCGGCGAGAGGACGCAACGACGGGACAGCAGGCCCACAGGACGCCCACGCGGCGGGAATGCGTCACGCTCGGCGGGGCGGCCGTCGGCGGGGCGCTACTCGCCGGTTGCATCGCAGACAGTGACGAGTACGGGACCCCGACCGGGACGACCGGCGACGGTGCCTACTCGGTGGCGATGGAACCGATGGGCGAGGTCGCGTTCGAGTCGCCCCCCGATCGGTGGGCTGCGTACTGTGGCGGCTTCGCGGACATGGGCGTCGCGCTCGGGCAGGCCGAAACGATGACCGGCGGCGGCAACCTGAACGAGTACTATACGTACGTCTACGAGGACCTTCCCGGCGTGTCCGCGCCGACCGAGGCGATCGAGAACTATCCCGAGGTGCGGACGAAAGAAGCCTTCTACGAACTCGACAACGACGTCCACCTCTACGACCCGCAGATGCTGGTCAACTGGTTCGACTGGTCTCGGTCGGACGTAACCG
Organism: Halovivax asiaticus JCM 14624; assembly: GCF_000337515.1. Classification (GTDB taxonomy): domain Archaea; phylum Halobacteriota; class Halobacteria; order Halobacteriales; family Natrialbaceae; genus Halovivax; species Halovivax asiaticus. The sequence continues at coordinate 27,619 of NZ_AOIQ01000011.1, read as the reverse complement.
AGATAACCGAGAACATCGGGCCCTTCTTCGGGAATTTGATCTTCCGCCGATCCGACGACTGGCACGACTACCGGTACTACACGCTGTACGAAGCCTTTGAGGCGGTGGCAACGATGTTTCGCCAGCGCGATCGGTATCGCGCACTCAAACGATTCCACGACGAGTACATCGGCCGGCTTCGGGCGGCGCTGCCGCCCCAATCGGACCGTCCCGAGGTCTTGCTCACCTACGAACACACGGCCGAGCCGTCGTCGTTTTCCCCCTACAGGCTCGATGACCGGGGAACGAGCAAGAAGCAGTGGCGAGATCTTGGCGCGAAAGACGCGCTCGACGGGACCGATATCGATCAACTGAGCACGACGAACCGCGGCGAGCTCGACTACGAGACCCTCCTGGAGATCGACCCGGATGCGATCCTCGTCCGCGGCCACGAGCGAAAGTCACCGCGGGAGTTCCGCGACGTGGTCCTGGGGTACATGCAAGACCATCCGGTCGGGAGCGAACTGACGGCCGTCGAGACCGGTCGGGTCTACCGCGGTGGCTACCTGCATCAGGGACCGATTCACAACCTGTTCTTGACCGAGCGAGCGGCGAAACAACTCTATCCCGATGCGTTCGGGCCGGTTACGAGCGATACTGAACTGTTCGACCGACAGCGCGTCGCGGACATCATCAACGGGGAGATCTAACCGTGAGTGACCACACCAGTGCGAGGACGGTACCGACGCGGCGAGAGTGCGTGAAATACGCCGGGGCGGCCGTCGGCGGAGCGCTGCTCGCCGGCTGTACCGGCGTGCGCGATCCTTCCGACGACGGGAACGGTTCCGGCGGCGAGGGGTCGTACTCGGTGACGATGGAACCCGTCGGAACCGTATCGTTCGAGACGGCACCGGCGTCGTGGGTCGGCGGTTTCGGTTTCACGGCGGACGTGCTGACCGCACTCGGCCGGGCCGACGGGGTTGCGGGCATGGCCGGCCCATCGTTCTGGTTTCAGGGGTTCTACGACGCACTCGGCGTCGAGACGCCGGACCCGAGCGAGATACCGAAGATTTCGAGCGAGGACTGGACCATCGACCTCGAAACGCTCTACGAGACCGATCCGGACGTGTTCACCGTCGATCCGAACGTCTTGCTTTCGTACGGCGTCTCGGAAACCGAACTCGACCGACTGATCGACGGAGTCGCCCCGTTTCTCGGCAACGCCAGTCGGCGAAAACGCGCCGAGGGGTGGCCCAACTGGCCGGACGGAGAGCCCTACGGCTACTACGACATCCCGACCATGGTCCGGCTGTACGGCAAGGCGTTCGACGCGAGCGACCGAGCTACGGCGCTCGTCGAGATCTACGAACGGGCGCTCACCGGGATCACGGATCGCGTTCCGACCGGCACGGATCGACCGACCGTCGGCGTCCTGAACGGGCGCTACACTCCCGAAAACCGGAGCGGGTTCGTCGTCTACAACCCGGCGTCCGAAATCGAGAAGACGTACGGCAAGAAGCAGTATCGGGATCTCGACGTGCGCGACGCCTTCGCCGGGATTTACGACGGGCGGTCGAGCGTCACGGTGGACTACGAGACGCTGCTCGAGTACGATCCCGACGTCATCATCTTTCATCTCGGGGTCGTCCACCGCGACCTCGGCGGCGCGAATCTGGTGCGGCCCACGATCGACCTGCTGGCCGACCATCCGGTGGCCCGGAAGGTCACCGCCGTCGAAGACGACGCGCTGTACGTCGGCGGGACGCCGTATCAGGGCCCGATCAGCAACCTCTTCCAGTCCGAGATGACCGCCAAGCAACTCTATCCCGACATCTTCGGCGAGTGGCCCGGGTTCACCGATGGCGAACCGTACCCCGAGATTCCCGAAGACGAGCGACTGTTCGACCGCCAGCGGCTCGTGGATATCGTCGAGGGTGGCGTCTGATAGACGAATTCGGCCGCCCCGTCGGACGCGGTGGTTGTCGGCGCCGTCGGTCGGTCGGCGGCTCCGTTCACCGCTCGCGGTCGAGAGGTGTTCGGTCCGGACGAGCGCTGGCCCGTTTACTCGATGTATCCCAGATCGGCCAGGCGCCGTTCGACGACGGCGTCGTCGGTCGCGGCCGACTCGTCGTTCTCGAACCGGGGGTACGATTGCTCGCCAGTGTAGGGGACGCAAGGGAGGACGGTCCCGTCCATGCGCTCGTCCGCGGGGACGTCGAACGTCGAGAGGACGGTCGGCGCGACGTCGCAGAGATGGGCGTGCCCGATGCCCTCCCGGAGGTCGACCGTCTCGCCGGCGACGGCGACGAATCCCTCGAGTTTGTGGTTCCAGGGCTCGGTCGGCTGGCCGAAGCGCTCGCCGTGCAGCGTCGTCGAGAGGAAGTGGTCGTAGTCGGCCGGGATCGTCACGATGTCGACCGCCCGGTGGCTTTCCGGCCCGTGGAAGTAGGCCTCTCGCGGCGCGACGGCCTCGAAGACCGGCTCGCCGTCCGGCGCCGTGAGCGCCCGGAGCTCGTTCATCAGGTCGACGCGGACGTCGTCGTAGTCGGATTCGGACACGACGCCGTTCGGCTCGCGACCCTGCAGGTTGAGCCGGATCCCGCACTCGATCCGCGAGCGCATGTAGGCGGCCGAGTTCCGGAAGTCGACCTGCTCCGTGCCGGCGCTGACGAGGGCGTCGGGGACGCGACGCGCGACCGCGTCTGCGAGACCCACGCGGTCGAGGGCGGCGCCGATGCGCTGGCTTGTCAGCCCCACCGACGCGAGCGCGGCCATCGATCGCTGAAGGGTTCCGGGCCCGCTCTCGTCGCTCGTTGTGCCGTCACCCGCTCTCGTCGTCTCCTCGCCCGCTTTAAGACTTCGTTCGCGCGCACGGGACCAGGTCGGCATGCCGCGACCGCCGCGGACCGTCTCGACGGCACCCAGTTCCCGGAGGAAGTCGTTGACGCGAAACTCGTACCCCTCGTAGGGCCCCATTCCGTGATCACTCGCGACGACGATCGTCTCCGGATGGCAGGTTTCTATCGTCGCCGCGAGCTGGCGATCGACCTCGCGATAGAGCGCGCGGATGCCCGCCTCGTCGTCGGGCCGGCGATGGAATATCGAGTCGGTGGCCTGGAACTGCAGGAAGCCGAAGTCCGGGTCGAACCGCTCGGCGAGGTAGCGAAACGCCTCGCCGCGCGAGCGAATGGCTCGGCGATAGGCGTCGGTCGAATCGTCGTCGGGGTAGACGGTGTAATTCCCGATCGAGTCGCGTACGTCGTCCAGCAGCCCCTCGGGGTGACACGTTGGGTCCTCGGGGGCGGTGTAGCCCGGTATCAGGGCGCCGTCGAAGGATCTGGGCGGGTGAGTCACCGGTGCGTTCACCACGACGCTGCGGTAGCCGTGGCGGTCGAGGAGTTCCCAGAGGGTTCGCTCGCGGACGTCGGTCGCGTTGACGACGTCCCAGTCGTAGCCCTCGAACGTGAGAAAGCTGAAGACGCCGTGCTTGCCGGGGTTCATCCCGGTGTAGAGCGAGGGCCACGCGCTCGCGGTCCACGGCGGGACCTGCGACTGCAGCGGCCCGCTCGCGCCCGTCGAGACGATCGAGGCGAGCGTCGGCAACTCCCCCTCGGCGAACAGCGGCTCCAGCACCCGCTCGCAGGCCGCGTCGATCCCGACCAGCAGCGTCCGGAGCCCGGTGTCGGCTGTCATCGCCCCCGACGACCACCCGACGTCGTTTGGGTAGTGACGTACTTCGGTCGGGTACGGTCACGATACCCGACGGATTGTGCCGGCGTGGGTTCGGTCGCCATCGTCACCGCGTCGGCCGACGAGAACTCGGTCACCACCATCACTTCACCGACTGGTAGAGGTGCGCGAGCGTCTGCATGCCCCAGGACCCTCGCTCCATGCTGTAGACGGTTCGCAGCGACGGGTCGAACTTCGCCTTGTAGCGGTTGATCCGACGCGTCTCGCCGCCGACGAGGTCGTAGGTGGCGAGGCCGCGCTCGCGAGCGTCGCGCATGACCGCCCAGTCGAGCAGGTCGTTCACCGGCACGTCGACGTCACGGTCCGTCCGAACGCCGCCCATCCACCGGCCGATCGTGTCGCCGTACTCGACGGCGAGAATACCGCCGACGAACTCGCCGTCCACGCGGCAGACGTACGGCCGGATCGCACCCCGCTCGGCGCTCTCGTGGAGGGTAACGACGAAGTCGGCGGGGACGTCGAAGTCGACGCCCTGCGAGTGATAGCGTTCGCGAACCTGGGTGACGATTCGCCGGATCGCGGTGGGGGCGTCGCACCCCTCTTCATCACTCCCGCAGTCGACGATCTCGTAGGCGTCCGACGGCGTGTTCGTCACGTTCCGGCGGGCGTCGCTGCTGAACCGATCCAGCAGGGTGTCCTCGTCCGCCGAGAGGTCGACGTGGTAGGTGAACTCGGGGGTAACGTCGTACTCGGCCCACTTGAACGAGCGCACGTCGGGATAGGCCGGTCCCGTCCGGACGTGCGTGTAGCGCGGTCCGAGCTCGTCGTCGATCCACTCGAGACAGCCGTCGACGAATCGCTCGCGGCGCTTCTCGCGCTTTCGCTGTTTCAGCTTGCCGAGGTTCAGCGTCGCGGGGCCGAGCGCGGGCACGCGGAGGTTCGGGGGCGGCGAGAACGCCGTCATCACGGGCCCCTTCCGGAGGGCGAAGACGGGGAAGACGCCGACCGGTTCCTGCCCCTTGAAGCCGACGAGCGGGTGAAGTCGTGCGCCGGCGTACTCGGCCAGCGTTCGCAGGGCGTCGTACTCGTGGAAGAGCGTTCCCTGCGGCGACCGCGAGACGTAGTCGCTCCACCGTGAGACGTCCTCGTCGGTCGCGAGGCGGACGTCTACCACCGGTCGTCACCTCCGCGCCCGCTGTCGGCGTCGGTCAGCCGACGCGCGGCGCTTCCGCCCGCGACGACAGTATCGATTCCTGGCTGTGCACTCGCACTGGTGAGCATACGTCAGGGCTCGTGACGATTCGGTTTTGTAATCGACCGCCTTCCCGCGGCGTCCGGCTCGTTCCGCTCCGATCCGTCGGGCCACTTCACCGAGCCACGCACGGTATCGGGGAGCGTCGTCCCCCAAGTAGTCGCACGCTTCCGTCCGGAGACCGGCCGTCGCGAGGTTGCAAGCCGACTGTTTTCCGGACCTGACTACCACGGCCAGACGACTGCCCGGTATTCGAGTCGTAACAAACCCCGTACGGGTCGGTTCCTCGACCGATGAAGGAGCCGTTCGAACGATCGCGGTCGAGCCACGCCCAGTCGACCGACCGATCCCGGCCCACCGGCCCGGCCGACCTCGCGACGCTCTGTGGGTTCGTCCTCGTCGCCGTCGTCGTCCTCGTCGGGTGGAATCCCGCGTCACCGCCGATCCGGGCGATCGTCGGCCTCCCGCTGTTGTTTCTGGCGCCCGGCTACGCGTTCGTCTCGCTTTGCTTTCCCGCTGGGTCGTCGCCGGCCGGGGCCGAGACGGCTCGGGGGGCACTCGGGACCAGGACGCCGTCCGACGGCGAGCGCCTCGCCCTCTCGTTCGGTTCGAGCCTGGCGATCTTGCCGATCCTCGGACTGGCGATCCCGTCGGTGGCCTCCTTCGAGCTGGCCCCGGTCGTCGGTAGTATCGCCGTGGTTACCGTCCTGGCGGCCGTCGGCGCGTGGCTCCGTCGATTGCGACTCGCGCCCGCACGGCGATACCGTCCCGCTTTCGCTCGCCGGTGGTCGACGCTGCGATGGGCCCTGTTGCCCACGGGTTCGCCACTGCTCGCCGCGACGAACGTCGTGCTCGCGGTCAGCGTCGTGCTCGCGATCACGACCGGCGGCTACGCGCTCCTCTCGCCGCAGGACGGGGAGCGCTACACGGGGATGCAACTGCTCGCCGAGGACGAGGGCGGCGAGCTGGTCGCCGCCGGCTATCCCACGGAGATCGAACCCGGGGAGTCGGTCCCGCTCACCGTCGCCGTCGACAATCAGGAACACCGCGACGTGACCTACGACCTCGTCGTCCGCCAGGAGCGCTACGTCGACGGCGACCGCCGCGACAGCGAGGTGATCCACGAATCGAATCTCTCGGTGCCCGACGGCGAGACCGTCCATCGCGACGTCGCCGTGACGCCGACGGCCGACTCGGGCCAGATCCGGCTTGTCTACCTCCTCTACACGGACGACGTCCCGTCGGACCCGGCGCCCGAGAACGCCTACCGGTACACGCACCTCTGGATCGACGTCGGCGACGGATCGGCCGGTGACGACTCCGACGGAACCGCTCCGCCGCCCGGAGCGGGCGAGCCCGGTGCCGGAGACGAAGGTCCTCCTGATGACGACAACGAGTCGGACGGTGGTGACGGCGGGCTCGGTGACGATGACGACGGTGACGACGAACCCGGCGATGGAGACGGGAACGAATCCGATTCCCCCGCTCCACCAGACGACGGATCGGGTGGTGGCGGCGGGAACGAGTCCGGAACGGGCGACAGCGGTACCGACCCGGGTGCTGCCGACGAGGACGAAGACGAGGCCGGGTTCGACGGGGATATCGGGCTCAGACTACTCGGGCGATGATTTCTCGTCTTTTCTCCCTCTTTCTCACTCACTCGTCCCTCACCCCTTCTCCATTTTCTCCCGCTCGCGACATATGTCCGCGACTCGTGACCTCGGTAGGCTGCAGCACGTTTCGTGAAAAATCGTAAGACGGTCGTACCGCGGTGCAACGTCGTCATAACAAATCACCGTCTCGGTCTCCGTCCGAAGGCAAGGTATGATCCGCATCAATCGAACGACCCTCGCCGTGGTGGGGCTCGCCCTCGTCACGATCGGACTGAGCGTCTTCGCGGTCGGGACGCCGATCGCCGACGCAACGACAGAGCCGCCGGCACCGACGGCCGACGCGGTCGGGGTACAGCCACAGGTTTCGGACAATCTCTCACTGACCGCGTACAACGACGGCACGTACTCGGTGAAACAGGGTGACCGCTGCATCCCGATCACGCCGCTCGGGGACGGTTACCAGACCGCCGAGGAGTACTACGACTATCGACATCCGGAGACGAACCCGAGTTCGTATATGTACAGCTCCCACGGGACGACGCACCTTCAGGAGGGCGATACGAGCCGCCTCTTCCTCCACGACGGCGGTGACGGCCTCAATCTCGGTATCGTCCACGGCGAACTCGAAGGCTCCGGCGACGGTGGCGGGGCGACGTTCGTGTTCTCCGGCCTCCCTGACGGCGAGTGGGCCGTTACGGACGATCAGTACGATATCGACACGGAGAACGGCTCCGCGACGAACGACGACGTCTGGGACAGCCGCGCCGACGCGAGTCGCGTCAGCTGGACCTGGGCCGATGGGCGAACCGACGGCGGCATGTACACCGGCCTCGGCGACGACTTCTCGATCACCATTTCGCCTGCGTTCAACGACGCGGCGGATCTGCAACTGAACGACGGCGAGATAACTGACTGGCAGGTCGTCTCCGGCGACGATCGCGACCCGCAGACGACGTCGCTCGATATGACCGAGCCGATCGAACTCCGATCTGGCGGCTGTACGGCCGTCACGGCACTCGACGTCGAGGGATCGTCCGGAGACTCCGTCTCGGTCAACGCGACCGTGACGAACCAGGGAGACGCCGAAGAGACCGTCACCGTCCCGATCGCACTCGACGGCGAGGTCGTCGACGAACACGAGCTGACGGTCGCACCGAACGGCGCTGTGACGTTCAACGCGAGCGTCTCGATAGACGGCGCGGAGACGGTCTCCGTCGGTGGCGCGTCGGCGAGCATCGAACCTGACGATGGCGGCTTTGCCAGTCGGCTACCCGGATTCGGGGTGCCGGTCGCTCTCGCCGCCCTCGTCTTCGTGCTGGCGCTCGGTGCGAGGCAACGGCGCTAAGGTCGTCTTTTTTCGACTTGCAGTCGGCGCTTCCGCTGGCCAGTGATGACCCAGGGTTGACCGTCACCTACCCGCTGTCGAGCGTCGATTCGAGTAGCAATGCGTGGGCGTATCGGTCGGTACGCACCCGGCGCTATCAGGTGATTGTTTGTCTGTAGACAGAGAGAATGCGTTCACTCATTCGGTCCAATCCGAACGGCTGAATGGCGTCGCGACCACCCGGTTCTTCCGCGGCGTCCAGTGTTTGCCGGAGCTTCGTTGCCAGTTCCTCGACCGATGATCCCACGCCGCTGACATCGAGGGAGCCGACGCGTTCCGGAACGTCGCCGACGGGGGTCGACACGACCGGGGTGTTGCAGGCGAGCGCCTCCTTGATGGTGCTCGGCGAACCTTCCCGGTGAGAGGTGAGCAGGAGGGTGTCGGCGGCGTTCATGTAGTACGGTATCAGGTCGTACTCGACGCCTGAGACCGTGTGCAGTTCGATGTCGAACGGCGTCCGCTCCGCCGCCCGCTCCACGACGCGCTCGGCAAGTGGATAGTTTTTGACGGGCCGATCCGGGTGATAGGGGAACAGCACGTGCCGGCCGTCTGTCGGCCAGTCGACGACGCCGCGAGCGCGTTCGGTCTCGATCGGCCGGAACTCGTCGAGATCGATGCCGTAAGGGATGACGTGGGCGTCCCGCGACAGGAGTTCGGCCATCTCTGCACTCACCACGATGACGGCGTCGCAGAACCGGGCGAATTGTTTCGTCAGGCCGCCGAACCGTCCCATCAGATCGGACCCGACCAGGCTCGTCACGACGGGGACGCGTCGTTGTGCGATGGCCGCCGGGATCGTCAACCCGAAGTTGGCGTGGACGAGGTCGTACGCGTTCAGGTCCTGCGCTCGTACTGTCGGGCAGAACTGGAGGTAATCCGTAACGCGCCGCCCGTCCGGGCCGGATCGGGGGACCTCGAGGACGTCACTCTCGACCCCACGATCGGCCAGGGCCGCGACCTGATTGGTCACGTAGGTGGCTTCGGCGTTGGTGGTCAACTGGAGGACGCGCACTGGCAGTCGCCTCCGAGACGGTGGCGCGTGGTCAGTTCGGTCACGCATTCCACCACTTGTACAGCGAAAGTAGCGGCTGCACGCCCGTCGCGGTCCGTTCGAGGATGGCGTACGTGGCGAGATCGGGATTAAACTTCGCCTTGTAGTCCCAGAGCCGTTCGACGTTGGCGCCGGAGAGTTCGGCCACCTCGCAGCCGTCGTCACGGGCGCGACGCATCGAGTGCCAGTTCAGCAGGTCGTTGATCGGCAGGTCGACCTCCGCTCGAGGTTTTGGCACGCCCTGCCAGAACGTGAGTCGGTCGCCGTACGTGAGTGAGAGCCGACCGGAGACCGGCTCACCGTCCACGGAGAGCTCGTAGGCTTCGATCGCACCCGGTGGCAGCTCCCGGTAGATCCGCGTCAAGAAGTCCGTCGAGAGCGGGAACGTCTCGCCCTGCTCGGCGAAGCGTCGATCGAGCTGGCCCGCGAGTCGCTCGACGGTCGCCTCGCCGCCGCGCTCGATCGTGTACGCCGCTTCAGCTGCCGATTCCTCGTCGGCGTGGACGATCTCGCCGCCGTCGGCTACGGCGTGCGGCTCGTACGCGTCCTGAATGGAGGTTCGGGCGTCGCGTGAGAACGATCGGAGCAGCTCGGACTCGTCCCGGTCGGTGTCCAGTTCGTAGGTGAACCGGGGCGTCACGTCGAAGCCGCGCCAGCTGAAGGGGCGAACCTCGTCGTAGGCCGGATTCGTGATGATCCGGACGTAGTGGGGGTCGACCTCGTCGTCGATCCACTCCAGGCAGGCTTCAACGAACTCCTTCGTCCGGAGCGTTGCCTTTCGATACTTGATATTCGGATCGAGCATCATTGCCGGCCCGAGGTGAGGAATGCCGGCGTGCGGCGGCGGCGAGAAGAGCAGCCGGAGTGGTCCCTTCGAGTCGACGAACAGCGGAAGGATGCCGATCGGATGGTCGCCGTTCTTCCCGACGAGCCGCGTGAGCTCCGTGTCCGTCTCGTCGGCGATGGCGTGAAGGAACTCGGCTCGGTGGAAGGCTGCACTCTGTGTCGATCTATCGACGTACGTGTTCCACTCGTCGTCGGCAGGTAATCGGTGAACGTCAATCATTCGTGCGTGTTCGCTCGTCTCACCAACGACCGATTCACCGAAAAGTAGCGACTGACTACTGCCGAATAACGTTCGGGATAACTACTGGCGAGGTTCGGGTCCCCCAACGTACGAACGTCCATGACTGACAGGAAAACGGACGGGTTCGGGGCCGACACGTCGCGGTTGCTGACGGTGTTGGCACTCGTCGCCGTAACGGTCGGGCTGGTGACCGGCAGCTCGATCGTCGCTGGGCAGGTCACCGACCAGGAGTTGGCCAGCGAAGGACCGACCTCGCTCGAATCTGCGGGTGTCACCGTCGAGCAGGGCGACCGCTGTATCCCCGTCGCTGCGTTCGGCAACGGGACCGAGTCCGTCTCTGACTACTACGACTACCGAACGCCCAACACGACGCCGTCATCGTACACGTACAGCTCGTACGGAACGACGGAGTTTCAGGCAGACGACACGAGCTCCCTCTTCTTCTACGACGGCACCGACGGGCGCTCCCTCGTCGTCCTTCACGATCGCCTGGATGGCGACACGGACGGTGGGTCCGCCACGATGCAGTTCGACGGGCTGCCGATCGACGGCGAGTGGACTGTCGAAGACGACGACTACGAGGGGCGAGATGACGTCTTTACGCACCGAGAGACATCGAGCCGTATTTCGTGGGTCTGGACCGAGGGCCGGTCCGACGGCGCGGCGTTCACCGGCTTCGACGAGTCGTTCGCTGTAACGGTGACGCCGGCGTTCAACGAGGCGGCAGACGTCCGCTATACCGACGATGGCTACGACGGCCAGATCACCGACTGGCAGGTCGTTTCGAACGACGGGACCACCACGCGGACGTCGCTCGCGATGGAGGAACCGATCACCGTGCGCTCGGGCGCGTGTTCGAGGGTGACCGGACTCGACGTTGCCGATACGGCGGACGCGGAGGAACCGATCGCCCTCGGCGCGACGGTGACGAACGACGGCGAGGGGCCGGAGACGGTGACCGTTCCGTTCGTCGTCGACGGTGGCGTCGTAGACGAGCGAACCGTGACGCTCGCCGCCGGTGAGACCCGGACCCTCTCGACGTCGGTGACGTTCGACGAACCGGGGACACGGACGGTTTCGGTGGGCGATCGCGGGGCCACGATTGACGTCGCCGATGGGACCCTCGGTTCATTTCTCCCCGGGTTTGGCGTGGTCATCGTGCTGGCAGGGATCGGCGTCGCAGTGATCGCCGTCCGCCGGCGATAGGGGGTTACCGATCTGGTGACGCCGTCGTTCTTTCTGCACGTTGATTGGCCGAGTGCGACCGGCGACTGATCACAACGACCGGTTCACCTGCCACGCTCACCAACCTTCAAGATGGAACGGTCGAACTCGGGGGCATGGGGTCGCTCGGCTTTCTACTGACGCTCGTGACGTTTCCCGGCGTGATCGTTCACGAACTGGCACATAAGCGGGTCTGCGACCTGTTCGGGATCCCCGTCCTCGAGGTGTGTTACTTCCGAATCGGCAATCCCGCCGGCTACGTTCGCCACGCCGAACCCCGTCGGTATCGACACGCGACGATGATCACGGTCGCACCGTTCCTGCTGAACACCGTCCTCGCGCTCGTCGCCTTCGGCGGTGTCGTGCTGTCGACCTCGGCCGGCGGCGCTGTCACCGACGTGGGGATTGTCGGGGGCGTCCTGTGCTGGCTCGGGCTCAGTTTCGGGATGCACGCGTTCCCGAGCGCCGGCGACGCCTCGGCGCTGTGGGGGCAGACGAAGTCGAAGTGGCGCACCTCGCCGACGGTCCTGCTCGGCCTCCCGGTGATCGCCCTGATCCACGTCGTGAACCTGCTTCGGGCTCTCTGGCTCGATCTCGTCTACGCGGTCGCACTGTTCGTTCTGGTCACGTCTACGGTGACGAGCGTCCCCGTCTGAGTCGACCAATCGGTTCAGACGACTCCCTGCAGCCATCATTGCTTCGCCGTCTTGCCCTAGTTACTTCTCCGACGCCGTCGTGAGACAAACAACGTGACGGGACTTCTCACTGTCACCGCAACGGCGCAGTCAATTCGACCATCCGTCCTCCCGTATTCGCTCGTCCCGTGGGTTGCCATGGCCGTCGTCGCGGTCCTGAACGGTGGGTTCCGGGAGATTGTCCTCGTTCCCCGTCTCGGCTCGTATCCCGGCCACGTCGTGAGTACGCTCGTCCTCGTCGTCGCGATCGCCCTCATCTCCTTCCTCTACTTCTCGCGCGCTGCGATCTCGTTCACCCGGGCGGAGCTCGTACTGATCGGTGTCGTATGGGTCCTCCTGACGACCGGGTTCGAGTTCCTCGTGGGCAATCTCGAGGGCACGCCGGTCTCGACAACGCTGGGCCAGTACAACGTGCTTGCGGGCCAGATCTGGATCCTCGTGCCGCTCACACTGCTGGTGTCGCCGCTGTTGTTCGGCTGGTATCTCGCGGACTGGCTGTCGCGACACGTATCCGATCTCGTTCAGTGTGCGCGGGGCCGACTGTCGTCGGCTGTACGCTACGCGTCACTTGACGCCCGTTCGGCGCCACTGAATCGGTGTTCGGTGGCGCGTGCTCCGTCCAGCGGCACCGCTCGCCGATTGGTTCGCCGAAACGCAACTGCCGGGGCCGGTTCAGGTGGAGACCGAGTCCTGATTCCAGCCTGGGTCCTGCCCCGTGCGGACGAGCACGTCGGATCGACACGCCGGACAGTAGTCGGGGACGCTGGATTCGCTTCGGGGGACGTATACCGCGCTGCCACACTCCACGCACGCATCGGGAACGATAGTCGCACAGTCCGCACAGACGTTGAAGTCGTCGACTGTGAGGTCGCGCAGGGGTTCGAGTTGTTTGTCCAATGTATACTCGTCGATGACCGCCTGGCAGTGTTGGCACGATTTCATAACGATGCAAGTTGCTACCATGTGACCGTCCTATAAGTACTCCCGGGCCGCGTCGCGTTTTGCGATCGATCGATTGGAGCCGCGTTGTTGGCTCACGCTTTCCCATCAGTTTCACCGCTTCTCTGCCGTCGACTGCCGGTTTTCCCGCATTGGACACCGTCCAATCGTGGTACTGGCACCCTCGAAAGTGTTATCACTGTGTGGGGGCTCTGTCTGGGTGTAATGGCAAACGGTACGGTTGACTTCTTCAACGACACGGGCGGGTACGGCTTCATTTCGACAGACGACGACGCAGTCGACGACGACGAGGACGTGTTCTTCCACATGGAAGACGTCGGCGGTCCAGACCTCGAAGAGGGGCAGGACGTCGAGTTCGACATCGAATCATCCCCCAAGGGACCGCGTGCGACGAACCTCGAACGGCTGTAAGCCGCCCGAGCGCTATCGCAACCGGCGATAGCACCACTTCGATTCTTTCACCGACTACGCTCCGATAGTGACTGCTGTGGTTCGCGGCGTCAGCTGGTCGTCTCGATCCGTTTTTTCTCCACTGAAACAGGAGTACTGCGCACCCTGATAGGTAGCACCTCGTTACGTTCATCCACACGCTCCATTACAAGGGCCGAGACGGTCGACGGATCGAGAGAATGAAGACGCAGCGTTCGGAGCTGGCGACGCCGGGAGAACGGAGCCTCCTCGCGATCGGCTTTTTCGCCCTCACGGGAGCGGTCGCCCTGGCGCACGGCTCGCCGGCGACCGGCTACGAGCTCTCGATCTACGCGGAGACGCCAACCATGGTCTGGGGGTTGCTCGGCGTCGCGTTCGTGCTCTCGCTGTCGCTCGCGCTGGGGACGGAATCTAGGTGGGTTCGACGCCTGGCACTCTGTCTGGGTGGCGGTGCGGCGCTCGCCGTCGTCGGGATGCCCGTTCTTCGCGGGTACTGGTTCATCTCGGGCGGTGACGCGCTCACCCACCTGGGTTGGGCGCGCGGGATCGCCTCCGGGGCGTATGACCCGATAGATCTCCGATACCCCGGCTTGCACACGGTGACGACGGTGACTGGCAACGTACTCGGAGTCGAACTCGCGCACGCGATGATGCTCGCCATCGTCATGTTGTGTGGGCTCTTTTTTGGCTTCATCGCGATGACAACGACGAGGGTCTTCGACAGTCGATACAGCCCCGTCTTCGGCGCGTTCTCCGCGTTCCTGCTGTTACCGATCACAACGCTCAGCACGTTCATCACCCCACACGCGATGTCGCAGGCGATTCTCTTCTCCGCGGCATTCGTCTTCGTACTCGTCGCGTACGTCAGGCAGGGATCGGACGGCCTCTCCCGACGCGGTTACGGCTTACTCGGGACATTACTGCTCGTCGCCATTGTTCTCTATCACCCCCAGCTCGCTGCACATCTACTGGTAGTGCTGCTCTGCATCTGTGCGATTCAGGTAGTCGCTCGTGGATCCCACGGGTTCGATTCGATCGCCCGACACGCGCCGATATATCGGCTGACGGCCGTGCTCGTCGTTGCCTTCCTCGTCTGGAGTGCGAACCACGAACTCATCCAGCGCGTAATCAGGTTCCACCTCGTCAGCACGGTCGAGTTTCTCCTCGGTGCCAACGACACCGCCGGGGCATCGGTCGACTCGCAGGCCGACTCGCTCGCGGCCGTGGGCGGAAGTCTCGCGATCGTCGTCCTCAAGCTCCTGGGTCCGAACATCGTCTTCGGGCTCCTGACTGCCCTTCTCGTTCTGGCCGTGTTCCTCGGTGCGGGCCGTCGGACGCGTGGGCAGTTACGTGCCGTCGTCGCGTACCTTGCTGTCGGTCTCACCGGGTTGACCGTCCTGTTCTTCCTGTACTTCTTCGGTTCGTCCGGGATGATGTACTTCCGCGTCTTCGGTTTCATGATGCTGTTTTTCACCATCGCCGGCGCCGTGGCGCTCGCATATGGGATGGAATCGATCACGCGAGCGCAGACCCGACAGCTAGCCCAGGCTGGCGCCGCGGTCGCCATCGGGGTACTCCTTGTCGTGTCGCTGGTCGGCGTGTTCGCCTCCCCGTACGTATACAAACCCGCCCCGCACGTCACCGAGCAGTCGATGATCGAGCACGCGGATGCGTTCGAGGCGGCGGACGACGAGCTCGGCTTCGTCGGCATTCGAAGCGGTCCGAACCGGTACGCCGACGCTTACTACTCCCCGCTTGATCGAACTAGTTCGTACGATGGCGTCACCAGCGACGAGTTGGATGACGGATTGACGACGTTCGAATCGGATCGGTACCTGGTCGTTACGGAGATGGATCGCGAGCGCGAGACGACTACGTACCGTGAACTCCGATACACCGACGCGCAATTGACGTCGATCTCTGGGCAGTCAGGCGTGAACCGGGTTCACTCGAGCGGCGAATTCTCCCTGTACTACGTTGACGCGGGCTAAACGGAACTAAACGAGTACGATACCGACCGAATCGCTCGACGGCGTACCCGCTCCGGCGCTATAGTTGCGAGGGTTCGACCGATTTGCCGTCGACGGTGAGTGTCCGGACGTCCGTGACGCCGTCGTAGTCGGTCACGTCGAGGTTCGTTATTTCGCCCGTGTAGACCCAGACGGTACGGGCTTCGTCGGAGCCCGAGAGCCACCACTCGGCCCAGTCGTCGCCGTAGGCAGTTCCCTCGGTGAGCCACTTCGCGTGGGCCTCGGCGGGCCGAATCTCGCCGGAAACCTCGATCCGGTACTCACACTGGCCGGCGATTTCGAGCCGGTGGGGGCCGGTGTCGACGTACTCGCCGTGATCCAGTTCCTTGCCGTCGACGGCGAGGGTACGAAGCTCGGTGTCGCCAACGCGATCGTCGATCTCCAGACTCGTGATCTCCCCGGTGAACTCCCAGACGGTGCGAGCAGTGTCAGAACCGGAGAGCCACCACTCGGCCCAGTCGTCGCCGTAGGCCTCGCCCTCGGTGAGCCACTTTGCGTGGGCCTCGGCGGGCCGAATCTCGCCGGAAACTTCGACGCGATACTCGCACTGGCCGGCGATTTCGAGCGTCCGGAACTCGTCGGTATCGTCGCCGTCCTCGTCGGAGCCGCCCGTACGCTCGACGAGCTCGTTCGCGCTCACCCGTTCGCCGTCGAGTTCGATCCACATGGCGTCGGGCTGGTCGACCGAGACGGAGGTGACCGGGCCGTCGACCAGAAATGCGTCACCCTGACCGCCGCCAGTAACACCGCCGGCGTGCCAGGCATCCTCAATCTGCTCGACGAAGTCCTCGGCCGTGTAGGTGCCACCTTCGATGTGGCCACCTGACGGACTCTCGTACGGTGCCTCGGTGAATTCGACGGCTCCGTTCGCGCGGAATTCGTAGGCAGCGAACCGGGCGTCTGGCTTGGTTACGAACGCGACGAGATTCTTATCCGTTGGCGGCTTCGGCGCTGGCTCCTGAACGGAGCCCGAGCCGTTGGCTGCCTCTTCGGCGCTGGTCGGACAGCCGTCTGGAACGCGGTCGACCGGCGATCCTTGCGGAGTTCCGTCGATGTTTGCGGTACTCGCCCCGCCGTGGGCGTGAGCTGTCTCCCACCGCGAGTTCGACATCGTTAGCGACGCGTGGTTCGACTTCTCCCAGACTGCGTCGCCGAGCGCGAGGTCAGATGTGTGACCGCCGAGATCACAGTCGACGATCTCCGCCGACTCGTAGAACTGCCAGTGGCCGCGGGAGGATCCACCGGCCGCACAGCAATTGACGAGTTTCGACCCGTGCGTGCCGAGCCGGAAGTTCGACGTGTCGTTGTTTTTCGAGTAGGAGTTTCTGATCGTGACGGTACCGCCCGCACCGGGAACCGAGTGTGAACCGGAGTTACCCGGCCCAGAGGCGTATATGCCATTGTCCGTCCAGTTCTGAACGTTGAACCGGTCGATCTCTATGTGGCCTACGTGGTTCCAGTAGACGTACAGCCCCGTTGCGTTGCCGTCGCCGACGGTGGGTGCAACGTAGACGTTCTCGATGACTCCTGTGCCGTTTGGGTCTGTCACACGAGCGCGGAACGGTTCGGTGTGTCCGTCCTCGTAGTGACCGACGATGCCGATGTTTCGGATCGTCCAGTCACTCCCGTCAGCCTGAATCTGGTACGTCGCTCCGGATGCGGAGATATCGATCAGTTTGTTCTCCCAGGTCTCACCGCTCCCGACGTTCTTCGTGAACGTCTCGCCCGCCCCCACGGTGATCGTCTCGTAGTCCTCCGCGGCGGCCATCCGGCCGGCCGATCCGAGGAGCCCGAGAGTTCCGAGCGCCGCACCGGCACCGAACAGGTACTGTCGTCGACTCGTTTCGATCGATTCGTTAACGTTCGTCTCGTCTGCGCTCATTCGTTAGTCAAGTAAAACAGATCGACCTAATCGCTTCACCTTCAGGCGTTCACGATATATTAGGAGCCCTGTTAGTCTGGATTCGGTGATTGCTATCGGATCCGTACTCTCCGAGTAGCGTATTCGTGTCGGTTGTTCTTTCAGGAAATAGTGGTTCTGAGGGGGTGTCGTTGCAGAAAAACTCAACTTGCGACTGATTGCTGTCGCACTTTTGGCGGGACGTAGTCGATGGAGGGTAGGGTCTGATATACTGTCGGCGCGTCACCCGCGCCGGAGCGGTCACTGGCTACCTAACAATACTGCCCCTGAACGAGAACAGTCACGAGACGAATGCTACTCCCTCTCGCTCTCTTCACTCGGATTCCGATCCACGAACCGGACGGAGGTACCAATCACAGCTGCCGGCGGTCGGGCACGCTTGATCCGTCGACGCCTGGGTGTCCCGTGGCCCAGCTGGCTGAGTTCCTCGTGGCCCGATACGAATGACTGCGCTCTCTGCAGACATCCTTCGGGGCGTCAAAGTGTCGTTCTACTCGCGCGCCGTCCACACCCTCACGAACGGACTGTTAGTGGTCCTCCTCGCGGGGACGTTGCTCGGTCCCGACGAGTATGGTCTCCTGTTCCTCGTGCTCTCGATCGTCGGCGTCGCCCAGCTCTTTGCCGATCTCGGGATCGCCCGTGCGGCGGCGCGATACGTTTCGGAGTACAAGGAGACGGATGACGGTCAGGTCCCGTACATCGTCGCGTCGTCCCTTCGGTACCGGCTGGTCCTCATCGCGGTCGTCTGCATCGCCATCCTTCTCGGTCGCCAGCCTCTCGCGGCAGTTCTCGACGAACCGGCACTGATCGGTACGCTCGTCGTCGGCGCGGCGTTTCTCGCGTTCCAGTCGATCAAGGTCTATCACGTAACCCTGTTCCAGGGATTCAA
Organism: Halovivax asiaticus JCM 14624; assembly: GCF_000337515.1. GTDB lineage: Archaea > Halobacteriota > Halobacteria > Halobacteriales > Natrialbaceae > Halovivax > Halovivax asiaticus. The sequence goes on along the minus strand of NZ_AOIQ01000011.1, from coordinate 9,415 downwards.
CCGGCTCGAGTACAGCGCGCTCGTCTCGATCGTCGACAACGTCGGCCGGTTCGTGTTCGTCGTTGCGTTCGTCTTCCTCGGTGGTGGCGTTCTCGGCGCACTAGCCGGGTACGTCCTCGGATCAGTACTCGCGACGGCAGTCGGCCTCTTCGTCCTGTTCGCGCACGTCTACCGTTCGTACGACCGGGCCGATCGACCTGAACACGGACTTCGGCGTCGCATCCTCGAATACAGCATCCCACTGACCGCGTCACGGAGTGCGAACGTGATAGACAGGCGAGTCGACATCATCCTCGTCGGATTCTTCCTGAATCCGGCGGCCGTTGGATTCTACACGCTCGGTAAACAGATTTCGGAGTTCGTAGAGGCGCCGGCGGGTGCCGTCGGTTTCGCGCTTTCTCCCGTCTACGGCGAGGAAAAAGCTGCCGGTGGGATCGACCGTGCGTCGCGCCTGTACGAGTCGTCGATGCGGTATGTGCTCCTCCTGTACGTTCCGGCGGTCGCCGGCGTGATCGTCGTCGCCGAACCGGGAATTCGGCTCGTCTTCGGCGACGCTTACGAGCCGGCGATACCAGTACTCCAGGTACTGAGCCTCTTCGTCCTGTTCAAAGCGATAAACAGCGTGACTACGCAGGCGCTCGACTATCTCGGGCGGGCCAGACACCGCGCGATCGTCAAGGGCGTGACGTCCGCGGGGAACTTCGGGCTGAACGTCGTATTGATTCCGGTGATGGGCGTCACCGGTGCGGCGCTCGCGACGGTCCTCACGTTCGGCGTCTATTCGCTCGCAAACGTATACATCATGCACCGTGAGCTTACCGTCCGATGGACGCGACTTGCCCGCGTCGGTACCATCGCGACGGCGATCGCGCTCGTCATGGGCGGTCTGGTACTGACCCTCTCTCCACACGTCACGAGTATCCTCTCGCTCGCGGCCGTCGTCACGGTTGGAGTCGCCGTGTGGGCGTTCCTCGCGACCGTCACTGGCCTTCTCGATATTGAACGGGTTTCCGCTGTGGTGACGTAAGTTCGCACACGTGGGCGATTACTTCAGTCCCCGCCCCTCAATAATTGGCCCCTCGTTCGGACGCCCGTTCGCCTCTCAGTAGCGCGTTCCTGTCTACCGCATAATCGGCTGCTTACCAATATAGATGCGTGATAGTTTCACTGCCGTACATGAGACGCCGGGTGTTCCTCTCAGTAGCGACGGTAGGTCTGGTCGGTTGCCTCGAGCGTGACGAAGCGGATCGATCGGGTGACCAGAATCGAAACACGACGACGGAATCGTCAGCCATCGACGCGTGGACCGACACCGGACTCGTTGATGAGAATAGTCCTTTCGTCCACGGGAATCCGTTTGACGATTTCGACGACCCATCGTCGTGGTCAGTGCTGGCCGGTACACTGGAGCAGTCTGCGAGCGGCGTACGCCTCGCGGCCCGGCCCACAGACGAGCGCGTCTTGATCGATCGCTCACTGTCTGACCCGCTCGACTGTTCGAGCGTCGTTCCCGGACTTACTCTCTCGGCGGCGGATTCGATAGTCCCGCGGATCCAGCTGATTGACGACGTCGGTAATCGGGCCGACTTCCGTCGCGGGATCAAGGGCAATCGGGGACCAGTTCGCTATTCGTTCGGTCTCGTGTCGGTTTCGGGCCCTGTCGACCTGTCCACTATAACCGAACTCCGCATCGCCCTCTGGGTCGGTGATGAATCCCGGACGATGCGCCTCGACGAGCTATTCTTCACCCCGAGATCATCGCCCGGCACCGTCATGATCCAGTTCGACGATGGGTACGCGACCGATTACACAGAGGCCTTTCCCCTTCTCGATCAGTACGGATACGAAGCTACGTCGTTCGTCAACCCCATAACCATTGGCAGCGATGACCGGCTTACCCTCGATCGATGCTCGCGGTTGGCCGACGCTGGGTGGACGATCGGAAACCACACGCACGCCCACAATCGACTCGAGGACCTGAGCACCGACGAACAGACGGCGGAGATCGTTGGCGCCCGCGAGTGGCTCGTCGACCACGGCTTCGAGGACGGCGCCGGATACTTCGCGTACCCGTTCGGGCAGTGGGACGAGCACACGCTCGAGATCGTCGGCGAGCATCACGAGCTGGCGTTCTGGTCCGGAATGGGAATCAACGGTGTGCCGGCGAACCCGTTACTGTGCACCCGCGTCGGAGAACCCACTGCCGAAACGGCTATCGGCCTGCTCGACAGCGCCGCTCGGTGGGGCGGGCACGTCGGGCTTCTCTACCACGAACTCGCCGGGCAGCAACGCGCTGATTTTCGGCAGTCAATCGAGCATCTCCATCAGCTTGAGTCGGCGGGCCGTCTCGAAGTCCTGACACCGCCAGACCTCGCCGAGCGCGTCCGTCTGTAGCCGTCAGCTCGCCCGTAAGCAATCGCCTGATTCCATGGCTGGGATGTGTCGTGTTTCGAGGAGCTGGGTATTGTTGTGCTTGATTCGCGTCACATCGCCTGCCGGAGCTGTAGTCCGTCGATACGAGTCTCCGGTTGCTGGCTACGTCAGCCGTAACAAAACGCTCCGATTCCGTCTCTCTCATCGAATGCGGTATCTCATATTCACCAATACGCCGGCACACGTCCACTGCTATCGAAACGCCGTGTCGGAACTCGAAGCACGGGGTCACGACGTGCTCGTTCTCGCCAGGGACTACGGCTGTACGGTCGACCTCGCCGAGTGGTACGACCTTCCTCACGAGGTATACGGCGCCTGCGAGACGTCGAAGTGGTCCTTACTGGCCAACCTGCCGGCGCAGTACGCACGCGCCCTCCGGGCGGCTCGCCGATTCGACCCGGACCTGATCTTCGGCATGGGTGGGTACGCGGCTCATACCGGCGCACTCACCCGGACACCAGTCGTGTTGCTCATCGACTCCGAGGTGACTGGGCTCGACCACGCTATCTCGACGCCCTTCGCCCGGACCGTCCTCACACCGGATACGTTCCAGACCCAACTCTGCGACGAGCACTACGTCTTCCCGGGGCTGAAGGAATGTGCGTACTTGCACCCCGAGGTCCGCGAGCGCGGGAGGGTCGGTGCCGACCGCCGTTCGACTATCGAACATCCCCCGGCCATCACCCGTCCCCCGACCACGGACCACCAACCGATCGCCGACCAGCACTCGACCACCGACAGGCAGCTGGCATCCGTCCGTGACCGACTCGGCCTGGATCGCGACGAACCCTACGCCATCGTCCGGCTGAACGCGTTCGGGTCCCATCACGACGTTGGGAAAGGGGGATTCACACCGGATCGCCGCCGTCAGTTGATCGAGACGCTCGCCGAGTACGCGACCGTCCTCGTCTCGGACGAGGGCGGCGACCTGGCGATCGCTGACCTCCCGGCCCGCCCGTTCTCGCTCCACCCGGCGCGATTGCACGACGCGCTGGACGAGGCCGCCCTCCTCGTCGCCGACACGCAGACGATGGTCACCGAGGCCGCCCTGCTCGGCACGCCCGCGATCCGGTCGAACTCCTTCGTGGGCGAGGAAGACATGGGTAACTTCCGGGAACTCGAGCGCCAGGGACTGATCTTCAACGAGGCGGAGTTCGACGCGGTCCTCGAACGCGCACCGGCGCTCCTGGCCGCCGACGGGACCGACGAGACGTGGCGACGCCGTCGCGACGCGTTCCTCGCCGATCGCTGTAACCTCACGCGGGTCATCGTCGACGTCGCGACGGCGCGTGGTGATCCCGAATCGGTCGACGCGCTCGTGCCGTTCGACGGCGTCGACGCACCGGAGCCGACCCCCGAGTCGGTTCCAGCGGAGCCGCTCCCGCAGAACGAGTGAGGGAGATAGCGGCCCGGAACGAACGGTGACGAACCAAGCGGCGGTCACGAGGTGGCAACGATATTCGGGAGCGGACGCTACCCGATCTGATCGGGGTCGACGCGTCGCTCCGCAACTGTCATCGGCTGGCGGTCGGTACCGTCATCCTTCCCATCGAACGCCTCTATCAGCGCTCGCGGCGTCCCGATCCAGGCGCCGAGTTCCTGCGCGCGCTCGACGAGCCAGCGGTACAGCCACCGGTAGCCGGGGAACTCGCGTTCGTTGAAGTACCGCGGGTGCCAGAGGACGGTCATCACGGCCTCGTTCGCCGCGGCTTCGAGCAGCAGTTCCTCACAGGTCAGCCGGGCGGCCTCCGGCTCTGCTTCGGGGTCGGGTAGCGCCTGCTCCATCGCCGTCAGCGGAAAGACCCGGAAGTCGTCGCCGAAGGGGCGAATGGGTCGGTAGCCGTGGTGGAATCCGACGCGAGTACCGGAACCGAGACTGGCGTCGTACTCGAGGCCGATCGCCCGGTGGTGGCGCCAGGTCTCCGGGATCGAACACCGGAGATAGTGCTGGCGCCCGCCGGCGACGGTGGTCGGCGCCTCGTCTCCGAATTCCGTTCGATTCGCGTCGCGTTCTTCGATCAGGACGTCCTCGAGAACGTTCTTTTCCTCGCGAAGCCGGTCGCGATTCTCGGCGGAGTGGAAGGAGCCGTGGAGGCCGACCTCCCAGCCGCCTGCGGCCAGCTCGCCGATCGCCTCGTTGATCGCGGGTGAGCGAACGTCGTAGCGCCCGAGGTGTTGCACCCAGTTCGTCGGCGAGAGCCAGTCCCGCACCGGCCGCTCGGCGAGCAGGTGCTGCTCGTTCAGGAAGTAGAACGCGGAGCGAACGCCCAGGTCGGCTTCGAGGTCGCGGATCTCGTCGAACTGCCAGTAGGGGTTTGCGCCGGACAGCGCCGTTCGGAGGTGGTAGCCGGGCCGTTCCTGTAGGACGTAGAACAGCGAGCGCAGACCCTTGTACGGGCGGTCGACGTCGTGGGTGAGACAGAGGGCGAACGACGCGTCCGCGGGCAGCGGTGACTCGTCCCAGCAGGCACTCGGTGGGAGCTTGGGTGCCTCGCGGTCGTGCGTCTCGGTCGGACGTTCGATCCGCCGGAGCGGGTCTGTGGTGGCGGCTTCGTCTGGCATGGTGGATTGTCGGACGGTCAGTGGGCAGCAGGTCCGCGGTCAGGTGGTGGGATCGAGCCGCCGCCGCAGATCGGCGGCGATGCGCGCAGCAGCGGTACCACTCCCGTAGCGGTCGGGTTTCGTGGCCGGTCGCTCGGCCGACTCGATCGCCTCGACGATGCGGTCGGCGTCCGCCCCGACCAGACGATTCCAGCCTGCCTCGACGGTCTCGACCCACTCGGTCGTCTCGCGCAACGTCACGCATGGGGTGTCGAGGTAGAACGCCTCCTTCTGGACACCGCCGGAGTCCGTGGCGACGCAGTCGGCCGCGACGAGCAGCCGCAGGAAGTCGAGGTAGCCGACCGGTTCGACGAGCTCGATTCCGTCGGTCGCTCGTTCCCAGAGTCCCTCACGGTGGAGCGCATCGACGGTCCGCGGGTGGGCAGGCAGGACGACGGGGCGCGCGAGTGCCGAAAGCCCCTCGACGATCGATCCCAGCCGATCCGGATCGTCGGTGTTGGCCGCGCGGTGGACGGTCGCGAGGACGAACGAGTCGTCTCCGGGGGTGGGGCGATCGGCGGGGTGGCCGTCGCTCGGTGTCTCCCCGGCGGGGACGAGCGCGCCGGCGACGTCGCCGCCTGTGAGCCGGTCGCGGACCTGGAGAAGGGTGTCGTACATCACGTCGCCGACGTCGACCACGCCGTCGGTGATCCCTTCGCGTTCGAGTGTGGCGACTGCGTGTTCGCTGGGTGCGTAGTGGACGTCCGCACAGTGGTCGGTGCAGATCCGGTTGACTTCTTCTGGCATCGATCGATCGCCGGAGCGAAGGCCGGCCTCGACGTGGACCAGCGTCGGCTCGCGCTTGGCCGCGGCGAGCGCGCCGGCGAGCGTGGAGTTGGTGTCGCCGTAGACGAGGACGGCGTCCGGCTCCTCGGCGTCGACGAGACGTTCGATCTCGACCATCACCGCGGCGGTCTGGGCCGCGTGCGTGTCGGAACCGACGTCTAAGTGGTAGTCGGGTTCGTCGAGCGAGAGTTCGTCGAAGAAGACGGCCGAGAGTTCGGCGTCGTAGTGCTGGCCGGTGTGGACGACCGTCTCGTCGATTCGGTCCTGAAGAGCCCGCGAGACGGCGGCCGCCTTGACGAACTGTGGCCGGGCGCCGACGACGGTGAGCACGTGCGGTCGCTCGTCGGCTGGTGCGCTGTGGTCTGCTGATACACTCCCGTTGGCTGGTACGCTGTCGTCTGCTGGCACGCTCTCCCCGGATTCGCCCATGGTCAGTCACCTCCGACCGGCTCGTACCGGTCGGTGTCGACCGTCCGACTGTGCAGGCGATCGAGCGTCACCGCGAGGGTAACGAAGAGCGCGCCGAGCAGGGCGGTGAGGAGCGACAGGGCCGCCTGGGCCGAGCCGATGCCGACCGTCAGCGCGGCGAGTCCGAGCGTCGCCAGGCCGACGGTGCCACCGAGTCCTCCGGCGAGCAACAGAACGTACGGCCGGCGCGGTCCTGCTTCGGCGTATTGCATCCGGTAGCGCCAGAGGCCGCGCCGGAGGAGGAGCCACGACAGCGATGGGACGAACCGCGAGTAGCGGATGTGACTTTGCTCGTCGCCGTATCGGGCCGGCATCGGGACGTCCTCGACGCGAAATCCGTGGACGTTCAGGTGGACGAGGACGTCGTTACAGAAGCCGTACCCCTCGTAGAGCCGATCGACGTCGATCGCGTCGAGCGCCTCCCGGGAGATGGCCGTGTAGCCGTTCTGCGGGTCGCTCATCCCCCAGTAGCCGCTGACAAGTTTCGTGAGGTAGGTCAGGACGCCGTTGCCGAACAGCCGCCAGGATGGCATCCCCGCCCGATCGTCTGGGTTGTCGAGTCGGTTGCCCTTCGCGTACGCGGCGTGGCCCTGGACCACGGGGTCGACGATTCGTTCGAGAAGCGTCGGGTCCATCTGCCCGTCGCCGTTCATCACGGCGACCACGTCCAATTCGTCCTCGCTGGCCAGCCGGTAGCCGGTCTTGATCGCCCCGCCGACGCCGCGATTCCGTTCGTGGCGGACCGTCACGATCGGTGGCCCGTCGAGACCGCCGCCATCGGGGTGCAACGTCGCCGTCTCGGCTGTCGAGACAGTCGCCTGTCCACTCACCCCCGTCTCGGCAGTCGTCTCGATCGTCCCCGCCGCGCCGGCCGATTCCGCTGGGCCGGCTGAGTCCGCCGTGTCGGCTGATTCCGCCGCGCCGACCGACTCGGGTGCAGCGGACGACTCTGCAGTACCGGACATTTCGGCCGCGGCGGTGACGCGCATGGCTGCCGCCTCGATTTCCGACCAGGTGTCGTCGGTCGAGCAGTCGTCGACCACGTAGGCCCGGTCGACGATCGCCGGGAGCGTCTCGATCACCTCGCCGACGAATCCCGCCTCGTTGTACGCGGGAATCACGACACCGACTGTTTGCCCTTCGTACATGCTGGTGAACCGTTCCGAGAATCGGAGAACCACGGCCATAGTAACGAACGGCATTCCGGACAGTTGCCGGGTACGAACCGTCTGCGCGGGTCGGTACGCGGTCGATACTGCACCCCCGGCCGTGAGAACGTGGTCGCTACCTGGCGAACGGCTCGGGTATCTGTCTCGTACGAACCGAACCGAAGATCGAGTCAGAGTCCGCTGTAGAACGGCAGTGACGGGCCGGGAAGGTCGACGCCGAAGGCCATCAGTCCCATCTTGAGCGGGAAGTACCCCAGCGCGACGAACGCGACGCCGAGGACGCGGTGAAGGTGTACTCTGGTACTGGGGCCGATCGCACTCACGAGCGTGCCGTAGACGAACAACGTCGGGATCGTCCCCAGTCCGAGGACGGCAAGCGAGAGCGCGCCCCGAAGCGGGGTGCCCTGGGCGAAGGCGTAGAGGTAGGCGGGATAGATGATCGGGCAAGGCAACAGGCCGTGCAGGCCCCCGAGGAGGACGATCCCGGGGCCGTTCGCCAGCCGATCGACGTGGCTCGTGAGCGCTCCCGAGACCGTCGCGAAGAGGGGGCCGACGATCGGGAGGCCGTGACCGGGCACGCCAGCGCGCTCGCGGAGGTAGTAGAGTCCGCTCGCGATGATCGCGATGCCGACGAGGACCCCGGTGGCAGCACGAACGCCGTTGCCAACGGCCATCGTCGCGTCGAGGGAGGCAAAAGCCAGCGCGCCCAGAAGGCCGAAGAGTCCACCGATCAGCGCGTAACTCGCCGTCCGACCCAGGTTGAAAAGCAGGTGCTGGCGAACCTCGAAGACCGAGAGATCGTCGTCTCGCCGCGTCGACGACCCTGCGGACATCCGATCGCCGTACGTGGTCACCAGCGGGCCGCACATCCCGAGACAGTGCGCTCCGGCGAGGACGCCGACGACGAGAAAGACCGCGAGATCGACGTTGGCTTCGAGGCCCGCCGACCCGTGGCCGGCCATGGCGACGACCCCGTCGAGTGCCGCCATCGAACGACCCGTCCCGATCGCCGCCAGGACCGCTGCGAACGCCGTCATTACGTGGAATTTGGGCCGGGCATCGTATGCGTCTTACGTTCGGGCGGGCGTCTTTCTCACACCCTCCCACAATCTCTCTGGTCTTCGCCATCGGCAACTGACCGCCGTCGCCGGGCGTTCGGCGAGACGGTGCTCTAGAACCGGCACGGAGATCCGAATGTTTATTTAGAATTCAGACAAACGGATGGATAGATGAAATTCTCTACACGCTTACCGTGGTCGGACGGTGCGGGCCGCCGAGTGCTGCTCGTCCTGGCCGTCGTGGCCATGGTCGTCGCGAGTGCTGGCTGTCTAAGCATGCTGTCCGACGAGGAGCAGGCGAACGCCGACGCCTCGAAACAGACGGTCAAAGTGCCGGCCGAGGCGGATATGCTCGTCAACGTCGATATGGCGATCTTTGCGGACGAGGAAACGACGGCGCTGCTCGACGGTCTCGGTGACGGGACCGGCAGTAGCGCCGCTGAGATGGAAGAAATGTACACGGAGTTCAGAGACGAAACCGGACTTGACCTCCAGGATCTCAATCAGACGACGATGTTCGGGATGACGGACACCGAAGCCGCTACCGAGAGCGAGTTTGCCGTCCTCATCGACGCCGACTGGGACACCGAGACGCTTATCGACGCGCTGAACGAGGACGCCGAGACGACCCTCGAACAGACCGAGTACGCTGGTGAAGACGTGCTGTGGAAGCCGGCGAACCCGGATGCGATGAGCGATCCAATGTACATCGGTGAACACGACGACGGCCAGTACGTGATCGGCACGAAGGCCGCCGTGACGGCGTCGCTCGACGTCAGCTACGAGGGTGCAGAACCGGTCTCCGGCACGCTCCTCGAGACGTTCGAGGACACCACGGAGGGACTCATCACATTCGCGATGGACGTTCCGGAGACCGGAGACCAGGGCGACGACTTCGGC
>NZ_AOIQ01000010.1 GCF_000337515.1 Halovivax asiaticus JCM 14624 | reverse complement strand
CGCTCAGAGATGTGTATAAGAGACAGCTATTAACTTCATGCTCTCTCAGTACGAGTCCGAAATGGACGCCACAGAAAAAGAACTGATCGACAAACTTGACACCGAGACCGACGGGTCCATGCTCGTCGTCACCTGGGACGCGAGCGTCGACACGCTGATCGAACTGGCGAACGAGCAGTAACGCGCCGTGGACGTCCGTGCCCTCCTTCGGAAGGAAGCGCTCACCGTTCGACGCAACGCCGGCCTGTTCGTCGTCGTCCTCGTTCTCCTGCCGGCGATGCTCACCGGCGTGACCGGCGTCTACGAACGGTCGATTCCGGAAGACGTCCCCGTGGGCGTCGTCCCGGCCGACGACAACACCAGCGAGACCGAACTCGCGGTCACGCGAACTGGCGTCGACTCCTTCGCAACACCGGTCGCCTACGACACGCGCGCCGCTGCCAGAGACGGACTGGCCCGTGAGGAGGTCTACCTCGTCGTGGCGGTGCCGCCCGATCTGGGCACCGAGGGGGCCGACGTGGAATTTACCGTCGTCACCGACCGGACGATGGTCCCGTTCGAGGAACCCGCCAACCTCTCGGTGGCCGCCCTCGACCGTCGACTCGACGACGCGCTCGTCTCCGATGTCACCGTCACGCACGACCGGATCGGCGACCAGCGCGTCCTCACGGCGTACCTGATTCCGGTCTGTCTGGTGGCGTTCGTGCTCGTCTACGGCCTGGTGTTCGTCCCGTACCAGGTCCGCTCGGAACGACTGGTCCTCGATCGGCTACAGACGACGTCCCGGCTAGAGACCGTTCTCGCGACGAAGATTGCGTTTTACGGCGCGTTGACGATCGTTCCGATCGCCGTCGCCGCGCTGGTGGCGTCGTGGATGGGTTTCGATATCGCGACCCTCTCGGTCTTCTCGTTCGTGAGCCTCATACTCACGTTCGTTCTCGTCGCCGCGGTCGGCCTGACGGTCCTGTTCGCCATGCGATTGCGCCGGCTGGCACTGTTCGCCAACGTCGGACTGCTCTTCGCCCTGCTCTCGCTCTCTGCCGTCGTCTATCCGGTCGGCTTCTTCTCGCCCACTCGCAAGGCGATCGCTCGAACCCTCCCGACCCACTACGCGACGGTGACGACCCGGAGCGCGATGTTACGAGACGCACCGATGGCGCTGTACGCGGATTACCTGCTCTGGGTGGCCGGCGCGGCCGTCCTCGCGCTGGGCGGGCTGGTGCTGGCGCTCGGCTACTATCGACGGAGGCAATGAGATGGTCGATCACGACAACACAGGCTCGACAGGTGACGACTCGGCCTCGCAAGTACCCGATTCGCCCTCGACGGCCCCCGGCGCCATCCCACCGGGCCACGACGATTCGACCCCGCCGGAACGCGACGGTGCATCCCCGATGGCACGCGACGAGCCGATCCCGATGGCACACGAACCGATGGTCGACGATGCGGCGGCCCGTGTCTTCCTCGTCGGTGTGACCAAACGCTACGGTTCGACGACGGCACTCGAGGACGTGATCTTCACGACCGAACCCGGGACGATTCACGGGCTCGTCGGGCCGAACGGCTCGGGAAAGACGACGGTACTCCGCCTCATCGCGGGGCTCGCGAATCCGACGACGGGTCGAATCTCGCGTCCCGCCGGCGCCACCGGCTACAGCTTCCAGGAGCCACGCTTTTTCCCCGACCTGACGGTCCGCGAGAACCTCTCGGTCTTCCGCTCGCTCGCGGACGACCCCGAACCCGTCTCCTGGGTCGAGACGCTGCTGTCCGCCCTCCGACTCGAACCCGTCGAGACCAGGCGTGCTCGCGACCTCTCCGGCGGCTTTCGTAAGAAGCTCGACCTCGCCCTGGCGCTGCTTGACCGGCCACAGCTCCTGTTGCTCGACGAACCCCTCGCCGACGTCGATCGGTTCTCTCGCCGAAAGATCCGGTCGTTCCTCACGTCGTACGCGACCGACGATCGGACGATTCTTATCTCTTCACACAACGGCGACGAGTTCGCCGATGCCTACGATCGACTCACGGTCCTCGTCGACGGCACCGTCAGGGCCGACGGCGCACCCGACGACGAGCAGGTCGCCGCATTTCGCGAGTACTACAGCTGAGGCGGGTGCGCTACCGGGACCTGTACACGTTCAGGCGAGGAGTGATGGTCACGCAGGCGTGAGCGATTCTCGTGTCCACCGTTTCGCCCCGCCTTGCAAATCGACCGACGCAGTACTACTACGACTCTGCGACCGACCGGATCGACGTCGTCGTCGACGTCTCGCCGGCCGAACGCGACGACCTGACCGTCCTCGTCGGTGACGACCGTCTCGAACTCAGAATCGACGGACCCGACGGCCCCGACGAGCGAGCGTTCCGGACGCCGTCGGCCGACTGGGCCTTCGGTGACGAGCACGACGCGGTCTACAACAACGGCGTGCTCACGATCTCCGTCGAGACGGAAGCCGACGCCGACGACGCGGAGATTATCGACTGAGTCGACTCGATCGCTGGCCGTCTCCCGTGGTCAGCGCGCTCCGAGAGGCGGGACACTCTTAGTAGTGGCGGACACTGGACTTACCAATGAGTTGGGAGGAGCAGTGGCCGGGTGAGCCGTACCAGGTTTCCGAGGCCGGGCGAGTGCCGGACGTCTCGCCGTTCCGGGTGGCGTTGAAGCGGTCGGCGTGTGCGGCGGCCGCGGAGATCGAGACGCTTCGACAGAGCGCCGGCGAGGTGCTCAGCTACGACAGCCGGGCCGACGCCGTCGCGAAGCTGATCCACGCGGTCGACTGTCCGGGCCTTCGATTCCAGGAACCGGCGCCGAACGATCCCGCCGACGTGGACGCCTATCTGGTCAAGGTCAGAGACCCGCGTCCGTCGGCCGCGGCACGCGGCGACCCCGCGACCGGCTGGACGTTCGACACGCGCGCCCAGCAGGTCGGCGCGCTCGCGGAGGCACTGTTCGACGCGTACCGCTACGATCCGCCGCCGATCGTCGCCTACGCTGCGCGTGACCTCGAACGCGACCCCGATACGTTTCGCGTGCGCGTCGACGACGACCCCGACCGTGTCGGCGGGCTCGACCCCGACCTGGACGGTGCGTGGCATCCGGACGTGGCCTTCACTGTCCGCGACCGGGATGAGGGGGGCGACGACGCTGGTCGCGTCCTCAAACGCTACGTCGCCGAGGTGAAGCACGGCTCGACCAGTTTCGAGCGCAACCAGCGCGACGGGATGGTGCGGCTGGCCGAACGCGACGCCAAACTCGACGTCCTCCTCGTTCGGGTCGACCTCTCGGGAATTCCGCAGTCCTACGATTTGACGATCCGCGCGATCGACGCCGGTGGACTGTCGGGGTAACTCGTCGAATCCGGTCGGTACGAACGGAACGAGTTAGTTGCTGCCCTCTTCGTCGAGCAATCCGAGATCGTCGACGACGAGGTCCGCCAGTTGGTCTTTGAGCGCGGGATCCACGTCGGCGACCGCGTCGCCATCGTGGTGGCGGTCGTTGTGGGCGTCGATCGCGTCGGCGACGTCGTCGATCGAGACGCGGGAAGACGTCTCACAGGACGGGCAGACGATGGGAACCGTGGGCTCGTCGTCGGGCATTACTGACACGAGGGGTGCGGAGTGACAAAATCTCACTGGTCGTCGACGGGACTCGAATGTGACGACGAGGTTGCGAGTGCAGGCTTCGCCCGTATCCGACGGGCCGTCGAGGGAGGCCGTATGTACGACCACGTGCTGGTTCCGACGGACGGGAGCGAATCCTCGACGCGCGCGGCCGAGCACGCGATCTCGCTCGCGGCGATGCTCGACTCGACCGTCCACGCGCTATCGGTGATCGAGGGGACCGGACAGAGCCAGCGCGATCAGTTGCGAACCGATCCGGAGAGCGAGGCCAGGGATGCCGTCGAGGCCGTCGAACGCGGCGCGACGGCCGAGGGTGTCTCCGTGACGACGACGCTTCGCGAGGGACCGCCAGCGGACGCGATTCGCGACCAGGTCGCCGCTGCGGACGCCGACTTGATCGTGATGGGGACGGACAATCGAAGCGGGTTGGACCGGGTGCTGAAGCCGAGCGTCGCCGAGGACGTGAAAGAACACGCGACGATCCCGGTGCTGACGGTGCCGAATCCGGTGTAACGTCGGCGGGACACAGTGAGAGACGGGTCGAATATGGGACGCCGGTTTTCAGGGGGGAGAACTATCGAGTGTCGGTTTCTCTTCCCACTCGTCGACGGTGACCGACCCGGTGAGTTCAGTCGTCGGGTAGGGGAAGTCGATGTCGTCTTCTTCGTCGAGTCGTTTCTTCACCGCCTCGACGAACGCGGCTTTCGTCGCATTCGGGACCTGATCGCTGGGATCGATCCAGATGCGGCCCGTGAGAACGACCGCCGAGCCGCCAAGGTCGGTCACCGGGGCGGCGGGGGCGGGTTCGTCGAGGACGCCGTCGATTTCGTGTGCGGCATCGATGATAGCCTCGCGGGCGCGGTCGATGTCGTCACCGTAGCCGATGCCGAAGTCGTAGCCGATGCGGACCCGGTCGTTGGCCGTCGGGTTAGTCACCGCGGCGTTGGCCAGGTCCGCGTTGGGGACGGTGACCAGTTCGTTGTCGAACGTCTCGACTTTGGTCACCCGGAGGTCGATGTCGCGAACGATGCCGCCCTCGTCGTCCCACTTGATCCAGTCGCCGATGGTGAACGGCTTGTCCTGCAGGATGAAGATGCCCGCGACGAAGTTGGCGATCAGGTCCTGCGTGGCGAAGCCGATCGCCAGCGCCAGCGCGCCGCCGAGGATCGCGAACGCCGAGAGGACGACGCCGAACCCGGCGATCGTCGCGGCGAGGGCGACGGCCACGACCGCGACCACGATACCGGTGACGCGAACGGCGGTTCTGACGATCGCCCGTTCGAAGCCTCGTCGCTGGAGACTCTCGCGGACGATCCGGAGCACGACCAGCTTTCCGAGGCCGTAGAGGACGACGAACGAGACGACGAACAGGAGCGCCGTGACCGCCGCGTCGACGACGGCCGGGACGATCGCCGACGTATCGAGCGCTGCCATCGTCTGTAGTGGGGTGTGCATGTTCGTCACCCCCTCTCTGCTGGCGGTAGTTATTCCTGCTGTTCGTTCACGGGGTCCGGACCTGTCCCCGTTGTCTCCCCGGGAACGGACGATTCGGGCTCACTCCGGTCCAGCTCGACGACGTGGCGCTCCGGCAGGTCGGGGTCCGGTTTCCGACCGAGCGTCAGGAGGCGTTCGGTGAGGGTGAGTTCCTCGGGGGCGGGGTTCGGCTTCTCGATGGGCTGGAACTCGACGGCGATCCCGTCGGTGTCGGCGGCGATTCTGACGGCGGCGAGCTGGTACGACGGGTAGAAGACCGGTGGGAGGAGCCCCGTGACGCCGTCTCGTCGGTGCAGGCGCTTCAGCCAGGTCCCGCTGTTGACGAGGCAGATACCGTCGACCGCGGTGACGTCCGGGCGGTGCGTGTGTCCGTAACAGAAGACGGCCGTCTCCGGGCGTTCGGCGGCGAGCTCGCGGGCGGCTGCCTCGTACGGCTTCGCCGCGTCGACGGTCACGTCACCGTCGAAGAGCCCGAATCGATCGATCGTCCGCTTGATGTCCTGCTGGATGAAGTACAGCGGAACGGCGACTAGCAGCAGGATGCCGGCCAGCGCCACGTTGATCGCGAGAACGAGGTACGCCACCGTTCCGGGTCGACCGAACTGCCCGAGAAATCCCTGGACGGCGTCCGTCGGCATCGCGTAGACGCCGGCGACGTCGAGGCCGACGAGGATCGCCAGCAGGGCGGTGACGTTGAAGAGCAACAGGAACGGCACGAGCGCGTATCGGAGGAGCGGGTGCATCTCGCGATAGACGTACTTCGAGAGGACCCACAGCGGCATCCACTCGGTCGGTGTGACCGCCTGGATGTCCTTCAGCCAGTTGAACCGGCCGCGGTCCGACAGCTGGCCGGCCGTGCTCGTTACGTGCGTGTTGTAGTAGTACCCGAGGGGTCTGTCGTAGGGGTTTCCCCAGTCGTCGATGCGGTTGTTGGGATCGCGCTGGTGGCCGTGCTCGAAGTGGATCTCCCGGCCGGCGAGCGGCCGGGTGATCGACTTCGTCTGGACGAGGTCGACGTTATACGCGGCGAATCGATCGACGTAGGTGTCGTAGGCCGCCAGTTCGTGGTCGTGGTTGCCGGGGACCAGTGTGATCGTGACCGCTTCGCCAGTCGCCCGCAGTTGCTCGAAGACGGCCGGATACGTCTCGACCAGCGCGTCGAACTTCGCCGGCCCGTCGAGTTCGGTCAGCTCCCAGAGGCCGAACGCGTCGCCGTTTATCACCAGTTCGGTCTCTTCGTCCGTCTCTTCGAGCGATTCGAGGAAGGTGAGCAGTTCCTCCCGAAACTCGATGTCCTCTAGCTGTTCGTCACCACCGATGTGGAGGTCGCTGATGACGTAGTAGACCCGATCGTCGGCGCCGGGGTGGGCTTCCCCGTCGGCCTGGGTCGTCATTGTCACCGGAGACTGGCGGGAGCCTCAAAGCTGTTATTGCTTGGTGACGTGGAGCGGGAACGCGCTTCGACACGTGGGTGATGGCTACCCTGGCTCGGGCGCACCAGCCGCGCGTGGCTGTCGTGGTGCGCGCGGCAGCTATCTATCGGCGTTCGTCGATGCATCGCTCATCGCAACTGCCGTTCCTCGTTGCCCAGTAGTGACCGATATGCCCCTTCTGGGTGCCAGAGCACTCGTCTCGCTGATTCACTGCAATGGTTTCGTTGGCCGTCTGAGTGTCACGATGTGTTGGCAAGCATTAGCCGATACCGACGGTGACAACCATTTCAATCAAATGAAAAACCGATGGTCAATTTATTAGCCATTAGACAGTACCAATTGCGATATCAATAGGAGTCACTCCCGTCTGGTGTTTCTCTCTAAATTCTGTAGGATGATTATACTATGGAGGGGGATAATGAATTCGCCGACGTTCACGAACATTTTACTTACTTCGATAGCTGGTATTCGGTAGCCATGTCAGGTGATGGCACCCACGATATCGATCGACGTACCGTCCTTCAGACAGCCGCAGCGACTGGGGCCTTCCTCGGTCTCGGTGGCGTCGTTTCGGCGACGCCCGGTCGCGAACCCGGCCCGAAGGAAGACGAAATTTTGGTCGGGAAGAGCAACACCGTCGGCATCGCGAGCGCGCGGTCGACGGTCGAGTCCGCGCTCCCGGCGGAAGCTTCGGTCGTTCACGAGAACGAGACACTCGGCTACATGGCGGTCAAGGTACCGGACGACGGCCCGAGCACGCAGGCTTCGGTCATCGAGCGTCTCGAACGTCAGCCGGGCATCGAGTACGCAGAGCGCAACAAGACCATGCACGCGCTCTACGAGCCGAACGACCCGCGATTCAGTGAGCAGTACGCGCCACAGCAGGTGCGTGCGGATCAGGCCTGGGACACGACGATGGGATCGATGGACGTCACCATCGCCGTGGTCGACCAGGGGGTCGACTACACGCACCCCGACCTCGCCGACCGATTCGAGGGCGACGAGGGTTACGACCACGTCGATGACGACGACGATCCGGCACCCGTCGTCGATTCGGAGAACCACGGCACGCACGTCGGTGGCTGTGCGGCCGCGACGACCGACAACAACGAGGGGNGACGATCCGGCACCCGTCGTCGATTCGGAGAACCACGGCACGCACGTCGGTGGCTGTGCGGCCGCGACGACCGACAACAACGAGGGGACCGCCGGGGTCTCGAACTGTCGACTCATCTCCGGGCGTGCGCTCGGCTCGGACGGCAGCGGATCGCTGTCGGACATCGCCGATGCGATCGAGTGGGCGGCCAACCAGGGCGCCGACATCATCAACCTCTCGCTCGGCGGCGGTGGGGAGACTGAGACCGGTCGCAGCGCGATCAACCACGCGTACGAAAACGGCGCGCTGCCGATCGCGGCAGCTGGCAACGACTACGGCTCGCCCGTGGGCTACCCAGCGGCGTACGACAACTGTGTCGCGGTCTCGGCGCTCGACGAGAACGAGAACATCGCGAACTTCTCGAACTACGGGCCGAACATCAACGTGGCTGCCCCCGGGGCGAACGTCCTCGCACCCGTCCCTGGTGGCGGCTACGAGACGCTGTCGGGCACTTCGATGGCGTGTCCGGTTGCCTCCGGTGTCGCCGCACTCGGCAAGTCCGCCCACCCGGATCTCTCGGTCCAGGAACTCTGGGACCGACTCGAGAGCACGGCCGTCGACGTCGATCTCCCGTCGGACCAGCAGGGTTCGGGTCGCGTCGACGCGGCGAACATCGTCGACGGTGGCGGCGGTGGCCAACCAGGCAACCCGACCGCGAGCTTCGGCTTCACCCCGTCCGANGGACCAGCAGGGTTCGGGTCGCGTCGACGCGGCGAACATCGTCGACGGTGGCGGCGGTGGCCAACCAGGCAACCCGACCGCGAGCTTCGGCTTCACCCCGTCCGACCCCGAAGTCGACGAGACCGTCTCCTTCGACGCCAGTGGATCCTCAGCACCCGATGGCGGGAGTATCAGCGGCTACGAGTGGGACTTCGGTGACGGCTCGACAGCCACCGGTGTGACTGCAGACCACCGCTTCGCATCCGAGGGCGACTACTCGGTTACCCTGACCGTGACCGCCGACAACGGCAACACGGACACGTCGACGCAGACGGTCGCCGTCGGCGGCGACGGCGGTGGCGGCCAGTGTGGTGCCGAGACGAGCTCCGACACCGTCTCGGGCTCGCTCAGCGGCGGCTGGTGGGGCAACGGCAGCGACAACTACACCTACTCGCTGGACACGGCGAACCCGTGCCAGGCGACGGTGACGCTGTCCGGTCCGTCGTCGGCCGACTTCGACCTCTACCTCACGCTCGATGGCCGCACGCCGACGACCTCGGACTACGACGAGGTGTCGTACTCGCCGGACAGCCAGGAAGAGATCACCGTCGATCTCTCGGGCGACGAAGAGCTCGGCCTGCTCGTGGACGCCTACTCGGGCAGCGGCGACTACACGATGACCGTCGAGGAACTCGGACAGTAACGGCGCACCGATCTCCGAGGCTGTCCCAGCGGCGGATCTGCGTCGGGCCCACGCGGATCCGCTCCACGTTCTGGCACCACACACCCTCGCTTTGGCCACTTCACACTGGCCACTTCACACGGATCGATTGCTGGTTCTACGGTCGGCCTCGTTGCGTACGCGGGAATCGAAACTGGCAGAGTCGAATTGCAGCCCTCGATAGTGTGGCCAGCTGGGAAGCGGCCGCTGCCCCTCGTGGTACTTCGGCTCGAACTGCCGGTCGCTGTCACGCGTCGGGACCTCTGACCACAGCCGATTTCCAAACGTTACTATCCGGACAGTTAATAATAAACTCTGTATCATAACACAAGAATAAAACACTAGCTGACGTCACGATTTCTGACGGAGGTGCCGCTTGCCATTTTCAATTATGATGTGTTGTTTGATTATTACTTTGGAATTAATAATGAATTCACCGAAGTTCACGAAGATTTTACTTACGTCGCCGGATGGTATTCAGTACCTATGTCAGGTGATGGCAACCACGACATCGGTCGACGAACAGTACTCAAATCGACTGCGGCAACCGGCGCGTTCCTCGGCCTCGGTGGGGCCGTCTCGGCGACGCCCGGTCGCGAGCCCGGCCCGAAGGAAGACGAGATTCTCGTCGGGAAGAGCGACACTGTCGGCATCGCGAGCGCGCGGTCGACGGTCGAATCGGCGCTCCCGGCGGAAGCTTCGGTCGTTCACGAGAACGATTCGCTCGGCTACATGGCGGTGAAGGTACCGGACGACGGCCCGAGCACGCAGGATTCGGTCATCGAGCGTCTCGAACGTCAGCCGGGCATCGAGTACGCGGAACCGAACTACACGCTCGAAGCATTCTACGAGCCGAACGATCCGCAGTTCGGGTCGCAGTACGCACCACAGCAGGTCCGTGCGGACCAGGCCTGGGACACGACGCTTGGGTCGATGGACGTCACCATCGCCGTGGTCGACCAGGGTGTCGACTACACGCACCCCGACCTCGCCGACCGATTCGAGGGCGACGAAGGGTACGACTTCGTCGACAACGACGACGATCCGGCACCCGTCGTCGATTCGGAGAACCACGGCACGCACGTCGGTGGCTGTGCGGCCGCGACGACCGACAACAACGAGNGATCCGGCACCCGTCGTCGATTCGGAGAACCACGGCACGCACGTCGGTGGCTGTGCGGCCGCGACGACCGACAACAACGAGGGGACCGCGGGGATCTCGAACTGTCGACTCATCTCCGGGCGCGCGCTCGGCTCGGGCGGCAGTGGGTCGATGGCCGACATCGCCGACGCGATCCAGTGGGCAGCCGACCAGGGCGCCGATATCGTCAACATGTCTCTCGGTGGCGGTGGCGCCAGCGACACCGGTCGGAATGCGATCGACTACGCGTACAACAACGGCACGCTCCCGATCGCAGCGGCGGGTAACGATTACGGTTCGCCGGTGTCCTACCCCGCAGCCTACGATAACTGTGTCGCGGTCTCGGCCGTCGACCAGAATGAGCAGATCGCGAATTTCTCGAACTACGGGCCGAACGTCAACGTCGCCGCGCCCGGCGTCGACGTGCTCGCACCCGTCCCTGGTGGCGGTTACGAAGGCCTTTCGGGCACCTCGATGGCGTGTCCGGTCACCTCCGGTGTGGCCGCACTCGGCAAGTCCGCCCACCCCGATTTGTCGGTCCAGGAACTCTGGGACCGCCTGGAAGAGACCGCAGTGGACATCGGGCTCCCGTCGGACCAGCAGGGTTCGGGTCGCGTCGACGCGGCGAACATCGTCGACGGTGGCGGCGGTGGCCAACCAGGCAACCCGANGGACCAGCAGGGTTCGGGTCGCGTCGACGCGGCGAACATCGTCGACGGTGGCGGCGGTGGCCAACCAGGCAACCCGACCGCGAGCTTCGGCTTCACCCCGTCCGATCCCGAGGTCGACGAGACCGTCGCGTTCGACGCCAGCGGCTCCACGCCGCCAGAGGGTGGCTCGATCACCGCCTACGAGTGGGACCTCGGTGACGGCGCGACCAAGAGCGGCCAGACGATCGATCACCGCTTCGCGTCCGAGGGTGACTACTCGGTCGAACTCACCGTGACCGCCGACAACGGCAACACGGACACGTCGACGCAGACGGTCGCCGTCGGCGGCGACGGCGGTGGCGGTCAGTGTGGTGCCGAGACGAGCTCCGACACGGTCTCGGGCTATCTGAGTGGCGGCTGGTGGGGCAACGGCAGCGACAACTACACCTACTCGCTGGACACGGCGAACCCGTGCCAGGCGACGGTGACGCTCTCCGGGCCCTCGTCGGCTGACTTCGACCTCTACCTCACGTACGACGGTCGGACGCCGACGACCTACGATTACGACGAGGTGTCGTACTCGCCGGACAGCCAGGAAGAGATCACCGTCGATCTCTCGGGCGACGAAGAGCTCGGCCTGCTCGTCGATGCCTACTCCGGCAGCGGCTCCTACACGCTGACTGTCGACGAACTCGGTCAGTAACGCGACCGAAACGGGACGCGTCAGTTCGCACGCAGTTTTTTTTTGTGACGGCTCGATCCGCTGCAATCGATCGGTTCTGTGTAGGTAATCGGATCCTGTTCGCCGATCTCTCGGACCGCCTCGAGTCGACGGACGCAGGAGTCGCAGGTTCTGTGGGCAATTTCATTGGCGGAAGGTTTTTTCGTCCACCGAGTGTAACACACTAGTAACACGATGAGCACACTCAACGTCAAAATCCCGGACGAGATGGAAGACGATCTCGAAACGTTCCTCGAAGATCATCCGCACTATCTGAACAAGAGCGAACTGGCTCGTGACGCCCTGCGACACCTCCTGGATTCTCCACGGCTGTCCCAGCGAACCCTGGCCGACGACCGCCTTTCTCGCGAGCAGATCGACGCTGGTGACGTCGTCGCGCTCGACGACGTATAGATGGCGGCTGTCTTTTTCACCGAACGTGGGAAGGAGCGTCTCGACGAACAAGACGCGGAAACAAAAGAACGGATCACCAAGAAACTACGCGAAAGTCGTGACTGGCCCGATCACTTCCTGAAGCCGCTGACCGGGCGCGATGACTACGTCCTCCGTGTCGGTGACTACCGCGTTCTCATCGACTGGCGGAAAAATACCGACGAAGGCACCGAAGATGGGCTCCGTGATGGCGGCGGTGAGACTGAAACCGACGGTGGCGATGCGCTGTACGTGAAGTCGGTCGGTCATCGACGGAATTTCTACGACCGAGAGACGTGATACTCTCAGTGAGCAGCTACTCGCCGACTAGTGGTTTTCCGTACGCGATCGGACCCCGTTCGCCGATCTCTCGGAAGGCCTTGCGTCGACGAATGCAGGAATCACAGGTTCCGCAGGCGGGTTCCTCGTCGCGATAGCAACTCCAGGAAGTGGACAGAAGCTAAGCGAGTGTGGACGGTCGCTAGTTCGGATTGGAGTGATGGATCTACCGACGAGGATTTATGCCAGTCGACCTCGAACGATACGTATGGAACCGCCTGCCGAGACGACCCACAGACGGGCGGCAGCCGCCTTCGGCCGATCGGTACGCGATCGATTCGACGACGAACTCGAGGCGATCCACCTCTTCGGCAGCGTCGTCCGCAGGGAAGAACGGGGCGTCGATTCTGACGTCGACTTGCTCGTCGTCCTTTCGGACGACGCCGACGAGTCGCGCGTTACGGAGGAAATCCGTACTATCGCGTACGACATCGAACTCGACTACGGCGTCGTCCTTTCGCTGGTCATACGGACGCAATCGGCGCTCGAACGCGACCGGAATCAACCGTTCGTTCGGACGGTAACCCGAACCGGACAGACGTTGTATGGCTAACGCAGGCGATCCATCCGCCGAACTGGAGCTGGCGCGCGATGCGCTCGCCGACGCCCGGATTCTCCACGCTGGTGACGGGACTCGGGCCGGCGTCGTGAATCGCCTGTACTACGCCGCCTTTCACGCCGCCCAGGCTGCACTCTACGCGAACGGAACCGTGCCCACTTCTCACGGCCACGTTCGGCAAGCGTTCGGACAGGAACTCGTTCTGAACGACGATGCGACGCGGGCCGACGGCCGATTGCTGGGCGAACTGTACGATTATCGTCAACAGGCGGACTACGGTGTGGGCGACCCGCCCATCGACCCCGCGGAACTGCTCGATGACGTCGACGGATTCGTCTCACGGATGGCGAACTTCGTTTTGGGTCGAACCGAGTAGGACAGTCGTCTTCTCCCCCGACTCGCTTGTCGGTGCCAGCTTGGAGGGATCAGGATGTCAACGCTCTCGATACGCGATCGGATCCCGTTCGCCGATATCTTGGAACGCTTCGAGTCGACGAGCACAGGAGTCACAGGTTCCACAGGCCGGCTCGTCGTCGCGATAGCAACTCCAGGTCAAGTCGTAGGGAACCTCGAGCTCGCGGCCGCGAGCGGCGATGTCGGTTTTGCTGGCGTCGACGAACGGCGCCTCGATCCCGATCTCGGTGTCGTCCGCCGTGCCGGTGTCGACGACGCGCTGGAAGGCCTCGAAGAACTGCGGGCGACAGTCGGGATAGCCGCCGTGATCTTCCGAGTGGGCGCCGACGAAGACCGCGTCGCAGTCGTTGGCCTCCGCGTAGGCGACGGCCATCGAGAGGAGGTTCGCGTTCCGGAAGGGGACGTAGGTGGAGGGGATCTCGTCGGGAGTGGTGTCGGCTGCGTCCGGGACGGGCTCGTCCGCATCGTCCACGTCGGCAGCATCGGGGACGGCTCCGCTCTCGTCGGTGAGGCTCGACCCGCCGATACTGGCGAGGTGGTCCGTCTCGACGTGGTGGAACGCGGCGTCGAGTTCGTTGGCCTGCGCGCGAGCACATTCGTACTCCTTCGACTCGGTGTGCTGGCCGTAGGAGGTGTGGAGGAAATGGAGGTCGTAGCCCTGGGCGCGGGCTTCGTACGCGGTGGTCGCGCTGTCCATCCCTCCGGAGGCGAGCACGACGGCTGATCCGGGGCTGGCGGTCTGGTCTGTGTCCGTCATCGTTATCGCCCCGCTGCGTCGTCCCAGAGATCGACGTGAAGTCTTGGGGTGTATCGGAATCCGTGGGTGAGGGCGAGTTCGGCGACTTGGTTTCGATGCTCGTCGAGTGCGTCTCGGGTGGTGCCTTCGGGCATGAGGAGAACGTCGCTATTCGGGATGGAGGTGGTCGTTCTGGCACGGAGTCGCTCGAGGAGGTCGGTGATTTCCTTGAGGTCGGATTCGTCTGTGACGACGAATTTGAGCTGGCTGTCGTAGGTCTCGACGAGGTCCGTGAGTGCGTCGAGGTCGATTCTGTCGTCCTCGTGGCGCTCGGTCCAGGCGGCGACGGCGTCGGACGTCGTCTCGTTCGGATTCGTGTCGTTGGCGTCGTCCACTCCGGCCGGTAGGCGATCGGGTGTCGGCGTGCTACTCGCGAGTTTCGGGCTGATGCTCGCCAGGTCGATCGGTGCGTCTCGGTAGATCGTCCCGTTAGTCTCGACGGTGACGTGGTAGTCCAGCTCGTCCAATCGTTCGAGCAGGTCGACCGCTGCGTCGTAGATGAGGGGTTCGCCCCCGGTGAGGACGACGTGGTCGGCGTCGTGGGTTTCGACCTCGTCGACGATGTCGTCGACCGACTGCCAGGCGTGGGTCGGCTCCCACGAGGTGTGATAGGAGTCACAGAACCAGCACCGGAGGTTGCACCCGCTCGTGCGCACGAAGACTGAGGGGACGCCGGCGAGTCGGCCCTCCCCTTGGAGAGAATAGAAGAGTTCGTTGATTGGGAGGGCGTCGGCTGGTGTGGAATCTGTGGGCGGAGAATCGGACTGCTGTTCGGTGTCGGCACTCGTGAGTTCGGTCGCAGTGGTCTCGACCGGCATCAGAACCCTTCGGCGCAAAGTTCACCGCTCTCGCGTACCTGGACGGAAACGTCGGTGACAGTGTCGGGGAGGTCGGTCTCGAGACGTTTTTCGAGCAGGACGCTCATGACTTCAGCTGTGGGTGGCTGTTCGAGGACGACCAGCGCGTCATCGTCGCCCGACGCTTCGAACGCCTCGATCAGTGGATCGCCTTCTTCGACGAGGAATCGGTGATCCCACTCGGAGAATACCCCAGTAACACTTCCTTTGTCGACGACCCAGCCCTCGCGTCCAAGGTAACCCGTGATCTTCGCGGTGATCTCGTAATTGTGGCCGTGGGGCCTGGCGCACTTTCCATCGTGGTGGAGAAGCCTGTGGCCCGCACTGATTCGAATTGGGGAACCGCGACCGATGTGGAGGGTGCGGGGGGTGAGGCCGAGGGATTGGGGCGGAAGACAGTATTGGGGAATCGATGCGAGCGGCATGTAAGGATATTACTGAGAGAATACTTGAATATTATGATTGCGTGCTGTCGCGAGGGCGACGTCGATGACGAAAGCCCCTGCCGGTCTCGACTCTCCAGGTTTCGCTGCGCTCCTCGGTATCGCCTGCGGTGCTTACGTCGCCCGGGAGGGGCCGAGAGGGTGGTCGGTGGAACCGACCGCCTATACCGTGGCGGCTTCCGCCGCCACGCATGCCAGCCTTTTCATTCCCGCTCGGGCGGCTAGTCGAAGTGCTGTAGAACGTAGATCGTTCGGTTCCAGTTAGTCGACCGGTTCCGTCTCGTCGATTCGGGTTTCGAGCAGGGTCAGGAAGTTCGAGTCGTACGCTTCGTCGACGTGGTTGACGTTCCAGAGGCCCGAACTGCGAATTGGTTCGGAGGGGCAGTGGCGGCCGAGCCAATCACCTGCTCTCGGGTCGATCGGTTCGGTCTCGTAGTTGCTGACGAGCGCGATCAGGTTCGATTCGAGGTACGCGCGTTCGCTGTCCGGTCCCGGTTCGTCGTCGACGTCGATCCAGAGGAACGGAAGGTCGCGAATGCACTCGCTGACGCGGACCTCGTGATCGTGCTCGTCGAGCCGAACGTCTTTGTCCGCGCTCGATCCGACGCCCCACTCGGGATAATCGGCTTCGAGATCGTCTCTGGCGAGGAGTGCTTCGCCGACGCGTTTTCGGAAGACGGAGCCACGGTGGTTACCGCCACCGCCGTAGGTACCGCTGTTCGCGCCGCGGTGCGCCCTGAGCCGATTCCAGAGTGACGTGCCACTTCCTGAGGATACTGCGTGCGTCCCGACGCGCGTGACCCGCGGCTGGTCGGTCCCGTCCCGGGTCTCGCCGTCGGCGAAGAACACGTAGAGGCCGCGCTCCGGCCAGTCCATGTAGCCCGTGCAGTCGTCGAGCGTCTTCGCGCCGCCGACGCGGTCGTCGAGTCGATCCAGCAGGTCGTACAGTCGATCGAGATCGTCGCGTCGTCCCATCTTCGGTCAGCGGACCAATCCCTTCTATTATCTAAAGCCATCTGGCCGATTAGGGGCAGAAAACTAGGGTAATTTATGGCGGGTCTGTGATTTCGAAGTCCTGTTTGTGACCGATCCATCGTGTATCGAGTGCGAACGTTCTTGCCGTCAGCCTTCGATTTTCGGGCATGAGCAGCTCGGCAGTCTCACTTTCCGAGCCCCACGTCCTCGCGCGGACGAAGGAGGCGCTCTTTCCCGAGGACGGGGCCTCGGACACCTACGCGGTCGTTGACACGCAGTTCGCCAAGAACGAGTGGCTGTCCGGCCAGCCGCTCGATCAGCGTATCCGCGATCGGCTCTCGCCGTTCAACCACGTTCGCCTCGGCGGTGGCTATCCCGACCTCGTCGGTGTCCGAAACCTGGACAACGAGTTTCTGGCGGTGGAGCGATTTGGCGACGAGCCGCCGCTGATCGTGATCGAGGCGAAGGGCTATGACAGCAAGGAAGATGGCGTGCCGACCGAGAAGGGAATCACGCAGGCCTACGATCGGCTCGCGGAGGCCAACGTGGCCTACCTCGCGGCCCCGGCGAAGACGATTACGAAGACCGACCGGACGCTAGCCCGCGAGTTGAACGTGGGCGTGCTGGGTGTGTCCGAGCAGGGAACCGTGACGCCCATCGAGCGCCCCAGAGTCGTGGGCAACCGGACCACTTCGGACGCCACGGCGATCCGCTTCCAGGCGAGTGCGCAGGGCGTGGCCGACAAGTCCTTCTCGCTGAACCACCCGAAGAACTACCTCGGGTACGCGCTGGCGTGCTACGCCGACGGCGACACGGCAACCCTGCAAGCGAAACACGTCGTCGGCGAGGTCGACGGGTCGCGACAGGGGGCCGAGTTTCTCGGACTGGTTCACGAGCGAGACGGACATATTGAACTCACCACGCTGGGCCAGGAGGTCGTCCGCTTCGCGAAGTCAAACTACGAGACCGTTGAGGCTGCCCTTCGGGAGTTCGAAAACTGGCAACGCAGCCGGAAACGCTTCATCGACGACGAACCGCTGTGGGGCCAGCTCGCTCGGCGGATTGTCTTCGAATACAAAGCCACGACGCTCCTGGTCTCGATACTGCAGGAATTACACGAGATCGGCAACTCCTGCCCGTCGCTGGTCGAATTGGTCACGTACCTCCACGGGACGCACTCGACCTTCGCGGTGGAACTGTTCATCAAAGGCGACGAGGACGTGCGAAGTCGGGTGCTCGATGAGGATGGGGAACTGCAGACGTCCGAGTTAGCGGACGGGAACGTCTATCACTCGCCGACGGTGTTTCAACTGAAGGCGATGCTCTACCACGCCGGGATCGTGACGGAGCGTGGGAAGGAGCCGAACAAACTGGATCCGACGGACGACGTCTGGGCGCTTCGAGAACTGGTTTGAGGTATGTGATTTCCTGTCCGTTCGCCCGCTACAGCGCCCGGTCAACCACCCGGGTGGGAATAAAAGGGGCTGGCGGTCTCGGCGAGCGAGACGACGCAAGGACCACAGCGAACGAAGTGAGCGAGGACCGCAGCGAGTCGCAGCCGCCGAGAGCGTCAGGGGCTTTTGAATACTTAGCTGTCCTCGAACGGAGAATCACTTCCAAAAATCGACTTCCAGCATCCACGAACCGTTCCTTCGCTCAGAGAATTTCCACGTCCGACGGCGCGACATTACACCCACACGGCGAGACCTGACTCACCCCTGGCCCGGCGATGGTAACATTGAGTACCGGTCCGCCACAGCTCGGACAGTCGGGCGCCCATTTGGGCTCTCGCGGATAACCGTACTCCTTCCACGCCGGCACTTCCTCTTCTTCGCCTTCGCCCCTGCCTGCCTCCCCACCAGTCGCTGGTGGATCGGGATCACAGTCGTCATCAGAATCGTCCGTGTCGGGCATCGAGTCGTCTGCCTCTGATTCCTGACCAGTCTCTACAGACTCATCCCTAATTCCGCCGTCTGTCGCCATCTGGCGGTCGTTTTCGCGTGCTTCGCTCCCGGGACGCTTATGTCGGTCTGAATTGTATCCAGTCATGCTTGCATACCCCTCCATAGGTGTGGAAGCAATCGTCTCGGGTGCTCCACCACCCGGGACATTCAACTGGCAGTCCCCTGGCCTTCTGGAGACGATCGCTTCCACCAGTCAGTGCGTTGTACAGTGACTTATATCTAACTCTAATTCGGAGAATTGAACCAGAACACGAAGAAACGTAACTGAATACGGGTCTGGATTCGAATTCCGAAACCGACACGGGCTATCCACTGACCAAAGTATCGCCGACCCCGGTCGATTGTTCAGCTGTCCGTCGGGCACTCGAGGTCGAATCTGGTTTGTGTCCCGTTTGGGAGAACGAGTCTACCCTGAACGCCCTGATGGATCGGGGTCGATATCAGAGTCAGCCTCTTTCCTACGGAAGTACAAGTACGGTCGTATGTCTACCAACTTTCTGTGAGATCAATGGATGTCTTCCGCTTCACCCGTAATCGTTTCTAGCCGTTGTTCCATTTGCGCTTTTGTCTCAGCAGCCGTTTCTCGAAGCTCTGTTTCGTCGATGTCGTACTCGTCTCGCAGTTCCGGATCCGAACAATACGCGTCGACCGCGACGAACAGTTGATGATACGGGTCGAACGCATCTCCACTCGGAAAGTTACCCCGATCTGATTTGAACTCGTCGAGATACTGCCTCTCGAATTCGGGCGCAGTCATCTCGCCGCCGATGAATTCCCGGATCAATTCGAGATACTTTCGAGTTAGCTCAGTCTCACTCATATGTTATAGGTCTCCAGTCGATGTGACGTAGTTTGCCTGTTCAGGATCGAGAGTCCATCCAGACAAAAACTCTCCTCGTTTATCCCCACTCCGATGAATCATCACGTTATTGGATGTACGAGTATTGAAATAATGCGTGACT
Source organism: Halovivax asiaticus JCM 14624 (assembly GCF_000337515.1). Lineage (GTDB taxonomy): Archaea > Halobacteriota > Halobacteria > Halobacteriales > Natrialbaceae > Halovivax > Halovivax asiaticus. Next base: position 55,653 of record NZ_AOIQ01000010.1, on the reverse strand, counting down.
GGTATGGTCTCCCCTCTATACGTTCCGTCGATTGCGATGGTATCTTTGTCCGCTATATGTTCCTTGAGCGCTCGTCGAAACGCTTCTTTGCTATCTAAATTCCAAGATTCAGTTACACCGAAGTCATCCGCGTGCTTGAACTTCTTTTGAAGTTGACCATCCGAAAATGAGATCGTATGAGTCGATTCTGAATCACTTGCATTCCCTGATCCAATTTCGTAACTCTGAGATCGGTCAGGCATCCGCTGGATATGTATCCCTGTCTTTTGCATTCGGGAAATCCCCAGCGTGCCGCCGTCCATCACGCGCTCCGCGGCCACCTGGGCTTCGCGCTCCAGGACCGGATCCGGATCCACCTCCAGGCCCTCCCGCGGGAGCATCGATAGGGCCCCGCCGGTCTGCTGTCTCACGTGCGCCAACTCGTGCGCGAGCAGGTGCTGTCCCTCCTGACTCTTCGGATCGTACTCACCCGAATTGAACGCGATGTGGTTCCCAACGGTGAATGCCCGCGCGTTGATGTCCTCACAGGCCGCCGCAGCGTTCGGACCGGTGTGAATCCGCACGTCGCCGAACGAATCGCCCATCCGATCCTCCACAGCACGCTGGATCGACGCGTCGAGGGACCGCCCCGACGACGAGATGACCTCGCGGATGCTCTCGGGCACGTCGGCATCGCCCGCCGGGCCCGTCGCCGAATGGGCGTCCCAGTTTCGCTTGTGCGACGCCAGGTTTTGCCGGTTGATATCGTCCGGGATTTCGTCGGGTCGATTCAGGAAGTCAGAGAGGATATCGCCCGCTTGTTCGCTTGCCGTCGGCCCGAGCGTGACTGGCTCGTCGAGCGTCTGTTGTTCGGCCCCTAGAACGGGTATTCCCATGGGGCCAGGCGCGTTCGGCTCGGAGGACTCGGAGCGTGTGCTCCGACGCGGCCGGGACGCTTCCGCCGACTCGCGTTCGTCCGTCGAATTGTGTCGTGACCGACGTCTCGCGCGTCTAGCCATCGACGGGTCCCTCCAGCAACTGTGGACAACGAGATTTGTGGCAGGGCGAGAAGCGCATTTGCTATAATTTTATTATAATATAGCATAATCCTTTCTCTAGTGGGAAATCGTTCGTACACGCCGCTGAATGCGATTCGGTACACACCCTACGAACGAGAGGGTGGTGAGTTCACAGGGACGAAAGCAAGCGACGAATCTCGATCCACTCGATGTAACACTACTCGAAACTGACTTATAAACTTATTTCGTGTTGTGTTACAACGTGCTGCGACGCATCGAACTGGAGTTTCTCGCGACTGTCGAACGCGGCGACACCTGATACTCTTTCATCGGAACGTACCCCTTGCGTCAAAACTCACTCGCGAGTTCGCGGTTCGATCGTCCATCGCGACCGCTCCGTTTTTTGTCGCGTCCGCTCCAACCCACCAGCCATGAACGTTCGACAGCTCCGCGGTCGCGAGGACGTGCGCGCGGCGATCGAGATTAACGGCCGGGCGTGGGAGGAGGCCTACGCCAACGTTCTCCCGGCGGACGTCCTCAAACAGGTCACGAGCGATCCCGTAGACGAACACGTGGACCGTCGGTTCGACCAACTCTTGGACGACCCGGCGGGCTTCCTTGTCGCCGAGGACGACGAGGGTGAGGTGCTGGGCTACGCTCACCTCCGGTGGGGCGAGGACACCCAGCCGTTCGTCGGCGAGACCGAGGCGGGCCTCAAAGAGCTCTACGTCGACCCGGAGGGCTGGGGCGAGGGCGTCGGGACGGCCCTGCTCGAGCGCGAGCTGAACGAACTCCCGGACGACATCGACGCCCTCACGCTGGAGATGCTCGACGGGAACGAGATCGGCGCCGGGTTCGTCGAGGCGCGCGGGTTCGAGCGGATCGGGACGGACGAAACGGCGATCGACGGGAGGACGTACCCGACCGTGCGATATCGCCGCGATCTGTAAGTGATCCCGGCCCGTGACCGGGTCGTTTCGTGTGATGTCGTGAACTGATTTTCACAATCGCGCCGAACCCAAGCCACCTAGTCCGAGTCGGCGGGTTGCCCAGTCGATCCCTGGACGGACACCGACGACGTCGATTCCGGTGTGTCATCCGTCCGTTCCCCGCCATCGTCACCACCCAGCGCGGCACCCAAGACGGGCACCTCTCGCTCCAATTCCAGCACCATCCCGACCATTGCGACGGCACAGAGGATCGCCGTCGGCAGCCCGACGAGAATGGTAAACGACTGCATGACGCTCATGCCGCCGGCGAGCATCAGCGCGATGGTCAGCAACACCATGAGGACGCCCCAGACGACGCGCGTGATCCAGGAGGGCGACTCGCCGTCGGCGACGATCATGGCGAGGCTGAGCGTTGAGGAGTCCATGGTGGTGATGAGGAAGCTCACGACGAGCAGCAGGAGGACGCCCGAGAACAGGCCAGCGAACGGCAGGAGTTCCTCGAAGAGGGCGAAGCCGACGGCCTCCAGGCCAGCCGAGTTGTAGACGCCCAGCAGGTCGGCCGCGCCGGAGGTCTGGAGCAGCAGCGCCGACCCGCCCGTCCCGACGTACCAGGGGACGGTCAGTCCGAAGGAGCCGAAGAGCCCCGCCGCGACGAGCTGGCGGAGCGTCCGCCCCTTCGAGATCCGGGCCATGAAGATGCCGACCATCGGCGCGAAGGTGAGCCACCAGGGCCAGAAGAACAGCGTCCAGTTGCTCAACCAGTTCGCCCCCTCGGCGCCGGGTGCGAAGAAGAGGCTCATGCCGACGAAGTCGGTCGCGTAGCCGGTGACCGCCTGCGTCCCGAGGTCGACCAGCGACGAGAGCGGGCCGAAGGCGAACGTCGCGACCATCAGCCCGATGAGCAGGACGACGTTGAGATCGGCGAAGCGCTGGATGCCCTTCTGGATGCCGGCGAGAACCGAGAGCAAGAACAGGACGCCGACCAGCAGCGCGAGGCCGATCTTCCCGCCGTCACCGAGCGCGACGCCCCACTTGAAGCCGAGCCCCGAGGCGAACTGGCTGATCCCGAGGCCGAAGGAGACGGTGATCCCGCTGACGATCACGATGATCATCAGCGCGTCGACTACCTTCGCGAGCCAGCCGTCCAGGTTGTCGACGCCGACGAACGGCGCGAGGACGACGGCGGGTCGGAAGTCGGCCCCTTTCCGGTAGACGTAGTACGAGATCGCCACCGCGAACACGAGGTACGTCGCCCACGCCGACAGGCCGTAGTGGAAGATGGCGTACTGGAGCGCGTCGGCCATCCCGGCCCACGTCCCCGCCTCGCCGCTGAAGTACGGCGGCCGCGTGTCGTAGTGGACGAGCGGTTCCGCCGGTCCCCAGAACTCGAGGCCGCCCGAGGAGAGCCCGGCGGTGAACGTCAACACGATGTACTGCCAGAAGGAGAACTCGGGTTCGTCGTCGGGATCGCCGAGTTTGAGCTTCCCCCACGGGCCGATCATGATGTAGACCACGAAGACGAACGAGAGGAAGACGACCCAGAGGTAGAGCCATCCCAGGTTGGCAACGATGAGTTCGTTCGCGGTCGCCAGCTTCGCCGCCGCGGCGTCGGGCCAGCCGACGATGGCCACGATGAGCCCGAGGAGGGCAGCTACTGCGAGTGCGAACACGGGCAGGTCGGTCTCCCGTTTGAACGACTCGATCGCACTCATGGGTTGGCAGCGCCGAATCTGTGTCTACGGCTCGCCGGCGCTACCGCCGCCGCACCCTCGCTTGCTCGTGCTGTGCCCGTCGGTTCGTGTCTCGCCGACAGCGGGTCGTGTCCCGCCGACCCCGAATCGCCCCTCGTCGGCGCCGAATCGATATCCGTCGACGAAGCGGGGGCCGTCGCCATCGTCGATTGTCCGCCACTGTCGCGCCTCGTCGCGTCGCGTGCCGGTACGCCGAGTACCTGCATGTGCCCGGCGACCAGCGGCGTGGCGTAAAAGTATCTGTTGAAGGAGACATCGGTTTCACCGTGAATACGCGAAATTCCGCGCTTTCAGTGCTGAAAAATCATTCTTACGGTGAATTGCTGATAAGTCTGACCAGTGGTCCAGCCAGTCTAACGATCATTCAGCTGTCGCCGCCCGTGTGGGTGTCGGCGACGTCACTCCGTGATGTCGACGATCAGGCCATAGAGCGCAGCGACCGAGCCCGAATCGTCGAGGCAGCCGTGTCAGCGTTCACCGACGTGGCGAACGTCCCCCTGCTTCGTCCGAACCCGATAGGCGAGTTCGACCGTCTCCTTCGTCTCGACCCGTGACTGAACCGAGTCCCAGGTCGACGGCATGTCGTAATCGCTGCCGACGCAGTCGCCGGTCGGCTCGTCGTCGGCGAGCCGTTCGAGACCGGTTCACACGGTGTGCTCGCTGTGGATTTTGAATCCGTCCGCTCCTCACGAGAGGAACGCCTCGACGAGAGACCCGAACGCCGGGTTGTCGTCGACGTGGAGGACCGAAATATCCTCTCCCATTGTCGATTGGTGACCGATCTCGGCTGGTAGGCGTTGTGGCCAGCATTTGGCGATTCGAAGCCAGACCGTCTCGACCCGGTCGATGTGGCAACGCCGTCTCAGGACGCGACCGTCAGCGGGTTCCGCGACCCGGCCGCTTACAATCATCGCCACCGTACCTCCCGCTCCTGTATGACTGCAATTCTGTTCGTCGTCAGCGAGCACGGCTACTGGGCAGAAGAGTGCGTCGACCCGCTCACGACGCTATCCGACGCGGGCGTCGAGATCACCGTCGCCACCCCGACGGGTGAGCCGCCGGTCGTCGACGACATGTCGCTCGACCCGGACGAGGTGGGCGAGGAGACGGCTGAACGCGTCAGCACCGTGATCGACTCCGACGAGCGCCTCGACGATCCAATCGCGCTCGCCGACGCCGTGGCGGACGACTACGACGCCGTCTTCTTCCCCGGCGGGCACGGGGTGGCGTGGGACGTGACGCAGGATCACCACGCCCGTGAGCTCTTCAGTGAGGCCGTCGCGGGCGAGGATGGCAAAGCGCTCGTCGTCTGTCACGCCGTGGGGCTCCTGGCGTTTACGCGAGACGCCGACGGCGAGTTCCTCGCAGCGGACAGAACCGTCACCGGCTTCCCGAACGCCTGGGAGGAGGGGATCGTCGACGACCAGGAGCTGCTGCCGGACGGGCGAAAGCTTCCCTACTGGGTCGAAGACGAGGTCCGCGCCGTCGGCGCGAACTGGGACGCCGAACTCGACGCCGACACCTCGGTGCAGGTCGACGGCGATCTCATCACGGGCCGCGGGCCCGAATCCTCGCACGCGGCGGCCCGGACGTTGCTGGACGAACTCGGTGTCGCGTAGTCGGCCGACCTCGGAGCCAGCGAAGCCGCCACTGCTAGCCGGTCCGTCTATCTGGCCGATCGCTCGACGTCCGTCTGGTCGATCGCTCGAACATGATAGCGCGTAATAGTAAGGATGAACTGTTTGGTTCTCCTACTATTCTCGTATGGAGATAGTCACGACGGAGACGATCCCGGACGAAGAGATCGAAGAAGCACTCGGCATCGCCCGCGGGAACACCGTCAAGGCGAGAAACGTCGGCCGCGACATCACCCAGAGCATCCGCAACATCACCGGCGGCGAGCTCAAGGCGTACTCGGAACTGCTCACCGATGCGCGCGACGAGGCTATCGCCCGGATGACCGACGATGCGGAGGCGATGGGCGCCGACGCGGTCGTCAACGTCCGTATGGAGAGTTCGGAGATCGCCGGCGGCAGTTCGGAGGTCATCGCCTACGGGACGGCAGTGACGCTGCAGTGACCGCCGTCGTACCTCGGCGGGTGTTGCGCTGGCACCTGCCGCGTTCGCTACCTCGTTGGCACTTCCCGCGTCGGCTCCCGCACTGGCAGCCACCCCGGCCGCTACCGCGCCGTCATCTACCCCGGCCGCGAACCTGTTCGCCACTCCAGCGCTGTTCGCCCACCACATGAGCGACGTCTCGATCGATCGCGTCGATCCGGCACGGACCGGCGTCAAGGCGGGCCGCGTCGTCGGGCTCCTGACGGCGATCCTGGCCGTCGTGAGCCTGCTGTCGGTCCGCGAGGCGTTCGTCGGACGTCTGCTCACGTCGGTCGAACTCGTCGGCCTCGGCCCGAGTCTCGTCGGACTCGATCCCGGCGCGACGGTGACGGTCTACTTCTGGCTCTACACCGCGGGCGCGGTCGTCGGCCGGTACGCACTGGCGTACGTGATCGGCTCGCTCGTCGGCGTCGTCTACGACTGGCTCGAGAATCCCTCGATAGCGGCGCTCGTCGCGATCGTCCTCGCCATCGGGCTGGTCGACGGCGCCGTCCAGGCGTTCGACACGCGGAGTCTCGTGCTCGGCGGGGCGTACGTTCTCGCCTGGCTCGCCTACGTGCCGGCCTTCTACTGGCTGCACGATCCGGATGCGGACACGCGCCCCGAGCGCCACCGGCGCGGTGGGTAGGTCCCGTCGGGTGGCTGTGGACGCCGATCAGGGCCGACCGTCGCCCTCGATCGTCCCCTCCAGTTCGGCGAAGTCCTCGACGACTTCGATCGTGACCGGCTGGTCGGTGTAGGCCTGGCCGAGGAAAACGACGACGTGTTCTTCGTCGGGGTCACTGACCTCGATCGTCCCGGAGTCGGCACCGGACGTGGATCCGTCAGCCGTCTCGAACATAACGGCGATCGCGTACGTGCCGGCGGTCGTCAGCGTGTCCTCGTAGATCCCGTCGTCCCCGTCCGGGGTCAGGTCCAGTTCCGTATCGAGCAGTGTCTCGCCGCTCGGATCGGTCAGTGTGAGCGAGCCGGTCACGGGTTCATCAGTCGTGTTGAACACGTTGACGTCGCCGACGACGCGATCGACGATCATCTCGCTCAGCCGTGTGCAGCCCGCGGTCGCGACGGCGAGTGCGCCCGTCCCCATCGCGAGCACGCGGCGTCGAGAAACCGCGCCGCGCTCGGTAGCGTGGTCGCCGCCGGTCGACTCCATACCCTGTCTTGTCGGAGTGGCTATATTAGTCCGGCGAGTCTGGCGACGCCTCTCGTAACTCTCGTTCTCGCGAACTGAACAGACGCGATAGCCAGCACAAAGCGGTTTATCGCTGTCGAGTATAGCGGCCACTGACCGAGTATGCACCGCCGTCGAACACTCGCCAGCGTGGCAACGCTCCTCGCGGCCACGGCCGGGGGCTGTCTTCGGGACCGCATCGGTTCCGGTGGCGGGCCGGCCGGGCCCGACGAACCTGGCGACAACGAGTCCGCCGGTGGACCGACTGGCGACAACGAATCTGCGGACCCCGAGTCCGGCTCGAACAAGTCCGCCGACGGTACGCCCGGCACAGACGCGTCCGGCGACGACCCAGCGGTCACGCTCACCGACTACGCGGTGAGCGATCATGTCGTCGACCCGACCGTCGGGCGCGGGGCCGAGACGGACGTCTGGGGTGTCTACCTGGCCTCGAGATCGGCCGCGGAGACGGCGTTCGCGGCCGCCACCGGCCCTGACGCCGACGCCGTCCGCGCCTTCGTCGCCGAAACGGCGTTCGATGACGGCGAGACGCTCGTCTACGTCCAGGCGCTTGCGCCCCAGACCTGTTACGCCCTCGAACTCGACGACGAGCCGACGGTCGACGAGGCAGGGCGGCCTCAGCTCCCGCTCGCCGTGACGCGAACCGCCCCACCCGAGGACCTCTGCGGCGAGGCGATCACACCTGTCTCCGTGCTCGTCCGACTCGTGTTTGCCCAGGTTGTTCCCGACACGCTGTCGGTGGCCGTCTCCGGGCGCGGTGAGCAGCCCACCCAGCTCGAGCTTCAGGCGAGTCGATAGCGTTCAGGCTGCTACGAGCGCTGAGACGCGGCGGAGGGGTTTTCCGCCGCTGCGGTGTCCGGTTTGCCATGCCACGCTCCGACGACCGGCCCGACGGCGAGACGGTTGGCGCGGGAATCGCCGTCGGCGCGGGGATCGGTCTCCTCCTCGGCGTCGTGATGGACGACCCGGCGCTCGGCCTCTCGATCGGACTGGCGATCGGGATCGTCGCCGCCGCGTTCCTGTCTGGGTGAGCGGACTGTCGTCGCGTCCGGCCACCCGCTCGGCGGCCGACTCGTGCGAACTCGATGGAGATGGACGGAGGCAGAAGCGGACTGCCGGGCCGCGACAATCGTTACTCGTCGCGATCGGGGCCACCTACCCACGGTAGACCCGCCAATCGGCGTCTAATCGCTCGCTCGAGTCCTTACTCGAAGCGTTCGGTGGCCGATTCGTACCGCCTCGTCGGCTCGTCCCAGTCGACGACGGCGAAGAACGCGTCGACGAAGTCGCCGCGATCCGGGCCGTAGTCGTAGTAGTACGAGTGTTCCCAGACGTCGAGCGCCAGAATCGGGTGCGATCCCCAGAGCGCGCCCTGATCGTGCTTGTCGACGACGACGTTGCGCAACCGGTTCGAGACGCTGTCGTAGACGAGTAGCGCCCAGCCGCCGGCGGCGCCCGCGGCGGCCTCGAACTCGGCCTTCCAGGCGTCGTAGGAGCCGAAGTCGGCCTCGATGCGTTCGGCCAGCGAGCCGGTCGGCTTGTCGCCGCCGCCGGGAGACATGTTCTGCCAGAATAGGTCGTGCAGGATGTGGCCCGAGCCGTTGTGGGTCACGTCGCGAATCGCGCCAGGTGAGGAGTCGACGTCCCCCGAGTCTCGGTTCTCGGCGAGCGTCCGCTCGGCGGCGTTCCAACCGTCCACGTAGCCCTGGTGGTGCGTGTCGTGGTGCCAGGTGAGCACCTGCTCGGAGATGTGCGGTTCCAGTGCATCGTACTCGTAAGGTAACGGTGGGAGTTCGTACGTTGTCATGCGTCGAACGTACCGACGGCGGCGTCGAGGATAAACGCTCGCTGAAATCTATATTTGTAGGGTATTCTATTTGTTCCCGGACCCTCGCGTCAGGGCGCCACGCTGACGGCGAATACTCACCCATCCCGTGATTCACCGTCCCTGTATCAGTGAATTTCGCCGGACTTTCGCCACTGGTCACCCCAGCGCGGGTATGGGTTTTGGAAGCGACGACGAATCCAAACAGGAGACGCAATCGTCGAACACCGGAGGTGGACGACGAAGCCGCGGTTTCGGTCCACGAAACGACTACGACGGAACGGTCTCGGTCGAATCCGACGACTCGACCGACGAACCGCTCGACCAGTTCGGGACGATCAAAGACCGGACGGACGCCGAATAGCGCCCTCCTCTCGAACCGGTCGGCTTCTCGCGACGGCTCGGCGTGATCGGTGCGTGGCCCCGCAATTATTTTCCCCCGGCCCCGCAAACGCGGAGTATGAACGTGTTGCTGGGCCTCGGCGGGACCGACGAATCGATCCAGGCCCTGGAGGCCACCATCGACCGCGCCAGCGCGGTCGGTGACGAGCTGGTCGTGGCTATCCTGGACAAAGCCGACGCCCCGCGATCGCCAGCGGAGATGCGGTCGGAGACGGCAGCGACCCTCGAAGCGGCCGGGTTCGACGCGGATATCCGCGAACTCGAGGGCGATCCCGGCCCGGCGCTGGTCGACCTCGCCGAACGGGAGGGGTTCGACCACGTCGTCATCGGCGGCGGGACCGAGACGCCGATGGGCAAGATCCGCCTCGGCCCGATCACGGAGTTCGTCCTGTTGAACGCCTCGATGCCGGTCACCCTCATCCGATGAACGTGGAACGCTCGCGACGGTACCCGGACGAACCCGCCGGGCCGTTTCCGACCCCGCCCGCGACGCACACCGACGCCGAGGGCCGCGACCTCGCGATCGAACGGGTGGCCACCGATGGGGCAGTCCACGACTCGCTCACGCGGATGTACGATCGATTCAACCCGGCCGATCGGGCCCAGGGCATCCCGCCGACCGGCGAGGCGCAGATCCGCGACTGGCTCGACCCGCTGATCGACACCGGTGTCAACGTCGCGGTTCGGCCGCTGGAGCCGACCGCCTCGGCTGGCCAAGCGACACCGGACGCGTCCACGCTCGACGCTGACGTCGACCGGAACGACGACGCTGGCGCCGACCGGAACATCGACGCGGACGCAGACGCCACCAGCGCCGACGCCGGATCGATCGAGTACGTCGGCCACGCCGTCCTCGTCCCCGACACCGACGAGTCGGACGCACTCGACGAACCGGGTCGCTACGAGTGGGAACTCGCGATCTTCGTCTTACAGGAGTATCAGGGGGCAGGCGTCGGAACCGCACTGCTCGAACACCTCCTCGGCGAAGCGGCCGCGGTCGGGATCGAACACGTCTGGCTCACCGTCGAACGCTGGAACAGCCCGGCGATCTCGCTGTACGAATCGACCGGGTTCGAATCCGTGGGAACGGAGCGATTCGACATCGAGATGTCGATCCAGCTCGATCCGGCCTGATCGGCGACGGTATCGATTCTCGCCTCGCGACGGTGACCCGTGTGCGTGCCGGTGATTCCACCGCTCCTCAGACCGAGAGCACCGGCTGGGTCGCATAGCCCAGCACGTACTCGGCGACGGTTTCCAGGACGGTGGCGGGGCCGTCGGTCGAGGGCCGCGGGACGACGACGAGGTCGGCGTCGACATCGTCGGCCGTGTCCAGTACGACGCTTCCCGGGTGGGTCGTCTTTCGCTCGCGCGAGAAGCCGTGAACCGTCGACGTGGTGATCGGGACGCCGCGGTCGTCGGCGTGGGACCGCACGTCCGCGAGGTACGTCCTGACGCTCTCGGCAACGTCGGCTTCCTCGACGGCGTCGGCGTCCATCCCGAGGACGACCTCGCGACCGAGGACGAAGAGGACGTGGACGGTGGCGTCGTAGCGGTCGGCGAGTTCGACGGCGTCGTCGACCGCGGCCGTCGAGGCGTCGCTGCCGTCGACGGGAGCGAGCACCGTTTCGACCGAAAGCGCAGCGGTGTCGTCCATGCCGGAGGGTGCGTCGACCGGGATCAAAAAGGTCCCTCTTCGGCCGGGGATTCGAAGGCGTCGAGTCGAGCGGCGTGGGCGATGCCGGGACGAGGGATTGTCGGCCAGGGAGCAGTGCCGAGGTGGACGGGAGGAATTATGGGCGGGCGATCCGAACCCACGCCTATGTTCGAGCGAGTGCTCGTCGCGACGGACGGGTCCGAAAGCGTCAGGCGCGCCATCGACGTCGGCCTCGACGTCGCAGAGCGCTTCGACGCCGACCTTCACGCGGTGACGGTGCTGGATACGGGTGAACTCGCGTCCACTCCCGAGGCGCTCCGCGAGGAGTATCGAGCCGCGCTGGAGTCGCAGGCGGAGACGGCGCTCGATTCCTTCGAGCAGCAGGTGGCGACCGAGTCCGTCTCGACGGCCATCCGCGACGGGCGGCCCGAAGCCGAGATCCGGGCCCACGCCGACGAGATCGACGCCGACCTGATCGTCGCTGGCACGCGCGGGCGCCACGGTGAACACCGTCAGCTCCTCGGCAGCGTCGCCGAACACCTCGTCAGGACGTCGTCGGTCCCGGTCCTCACGGTGCGCCAGCTCGCCACGGACGAGGAAGCCGAACGCTGAGTATCACACTACAGACCGACCGGAGACCGCCGAGTTCTTCCCCCCGCTCCGCGAACGGAGCGCATGGACGACCTGTTCGACACGACGGATCTCGACCCGGCGCGCCGGAGTCTGCTCCCCGGAGCCGGCTTCTTCCTCCCCGACGACCTCGAGGCCGACCTCGAGAGCGACCGCATCGAAGCCGCCGTCGCCGACGCCGAGTGTGTCGTCGTCGCCGACCCCGACGCCGATGGGCTGGCCTGCGTCGCGCTGATCCGCGAGGCCTACGACGACGTGCTGGAACCGCCGGAGCCGGACGCGAGAAACGACGAGGGCGACACCGAAGGCGACGAGGACGACACTCCGGCCGAGGCGATCGACGCCCCCGAGCCGGGTCCACACGACGTGGTGCTGGTGCCGGCGAGTCCCCACGACGTCGAGGACGCCCTCGGTCGCGTCGCCGGTGCCGCCAGGTCCGGCGTCGACCTCTTCGTCTGCGACCTCGCTCCCGATCGGTACGAGTACGTCGCCGACGACCTCGATGCGGCGGTGAACGTCGCCGACTCGGTTCGCTGGTACGACCACCACCAGTGGGACGACGACGTCGCGGCGGCCGTCCGGGACGCGGGCGCGGAACTCGTCGTCGGCGACTCCGACGAGGAGTGCAGCGCGGATGTCGTCGCGCGATCGCTCGAAACCACGTTCGACGATCGCCTCACCGATCTCGTCGCCGTCACGCGCGATCACGACCTCTGGATCCGCGAGGATGCACGCAGCGACGACCTCGCGGACTACGCGTACTGGACCGATCCCGAGGAGTACGTCGAAGTCGTCCGTAAACACGGCGCCGACCTGCCCGAGTGGGTGCGCGAGTTCCTCGCCGAGCGTCGCGTCGAGAAAGAGCGCCTGATCGAGTATGCGGTCGACCGCGCGGAGTTCCACGCGGTCGGTCCCTACACCGTCGGCGTCACCTACGGCCGCTGCTCGCAGAACGAGGTCGCGGAGGCGCTTCGCGAACAGGGTGCCGACGCCGCCGTCGTCGTCAAACCCGCCGGGAGCGCCTCGATCCGCGGGACCGACACGTTCGACCGCTGCCACGAGGTCGCCGACCGCGTCAACGGCGGCGGTCATCCGAAGGCCGCGGGCTGCAAACCCGACATCTACGACGACATGCTCGATTATGCGAACCACTGGACAACCCGTGGTGCGGTCACCAAACGCGTCATCCTGCGGGCGTTCGAAGCCGTCGTGGCAACCGACCGGCCTGACGAGGAGTAGCGTCGACGCGGGTCGGAGCCGCCGTTCTAGGTACTCGTCGAGCAGTAGTGACAGCATGAGTTAGCGCCGCCGTTCCAGACAATCGCCGAGCAGTGGTGACGACGTCGGTCAGAGCCGCCGTTCCAGATAGTCGCCGAGGAGGTCGAACTTCCGAACCTTCTGCTCGATGTCAGTCGAGCCGTGGCCCTCCTCGCCGAGTTCGGTGTACTCGTAGTCCGCACCCTCGGTCCAGCCGCGTTCCTCGAGCGCGTCACGGAAGATGCGGGCCTGTTCGATCGGACAGCGGGGATCGTTGACGCCGTGGATCATGTAGATGGGTCGCTCGACGCTTTCGACGTGTTCGATCGGGCTCCGGTCGCGCCACAGCTCGTAATTCTCCTCCGGATCGCCCATCTGCTGGCGGAGCATGTACTGGAAGTGGGGCATGTCTTCCTCGTAGAGGCGGTGGAGGTCGGTGATGCCGACCGAGGCGATGCCGGTCGTCCACAGCGTCGGGTAGCGCGTCAGCTGCGAGTAGACGGAGTAGCCGCCGTAACTACCGCCGTAGACGGCAACCCGGTCCGCGTCGATCCAGTCTCGGTCCATCAGCCATCGGCCGCCGGCGGCGACGTCGGCCTGCTCCATCCCGCCCCAGTCGCCGAGGATTGTCTGCTTGAACGTCCGACCACGCCCCGTCGACCCTCGATAGTTGGGCTGGAAGACCGCGTAGCCGCGGGAGACGAGGAACTGAGCGATCAGGCCGAACGCCTTCGACGAGCGCGCGTGCGGGCCGCCGTGGACGTGGACCACGCCCGGAACGGCCGTCTCGTCGCCCGCTCTGGCCGGTCCGTCTCGGGGATCGTACAGGAGCCCGCCGATCTCGAGGCCGTCCTCGCTCTCGTAGGTGACGTACTCGGCGTCGACGAAGGCGTCGGGGTCGACGTCGCCGTAGGTCGCCTCGAGCAGAACCTCGTACTCGTGGGTTGCGAGGTCGTACTCGTACAGTTCCTTGCGCGCGTCCGGGCGAGAGTGGGCGAAGACGAGCGTCGAGTTGTCGACGAACGCACTCGTCCGGCCGCCGGGGATCGAGGCGACCCCCTCCGCGACGGCCAGTTCGGTCGCCTCGCCCGTCTCGAGATCGTACACGACAGGCATCGTCGCCCCGCGGCGCTGTCGCGAGACGAGGACGTAGCGGCCGTCTAGCGAGATCGCCGCCGGGCCCTCTTCGGCCTCGTGCGGGCCGAGCCACTCGATTTCGTCGGTCGGAAGGTCGTAGATGCCGACGCGACGGAGGTCGGCGGCGTTGTCCGAGACGAGTACTCGCTCGCCGTCGGGGAACCAGCCGCTGACCATCGACTCGGATCCGTCCTCGCCGATGTCGAGCCGGCGCTTCTCGCTCCCGTCGGCGGCCATCACGTACGCGTCGCGGTTCTCGAGGGCGTCCGATTCGTTGGTGGCGTACGCGATCCGGTCGTCGTCGGGACTGAACGCCCCGTACATGACCGGATGCTCGTAGGCGGTGAGCTGCTGGCGCTCGTCGCGCGCCGTGTCGTACCGGTAGAGGTTCATCTGCTCGCCCTCGTCGCTGCCGTACAGCACCGTCTGGCCGTCCATCGTCGTGTCCATGAAGATGGCCTGGCCGTCCACCGAGACGACGGGCTCGACTATTCCATCGGAGTTCACCCGAACGAGGTCGTTCTGCTCGTCGCCGGCGTCGTCCTGATGGATGTAGACGCCGGCCCCGTCCCGGCTCCACTGGACGTGCCAGCGCGCACTCCGCGGCGCCTCGCCGTCGGTGACTTGCTCGTAGCTCCCACGCTCCCGATCGAACAGGTAGAGATCGTTCCGACCGTGTTCGTCGTAGTAGAACGCTATCTGACTGCCGTCTGGCGAGACGACGGGGTGGTAGAATTCGGGCAGTCGGGCGAGTGTCTCGGGGTCGACGGCCTGTGTGTCCTGTGTGTGCATACCCCGACGTACACTCGGGTCGAAATAACAGTTGGGTTACCGGTCACTCACTCCCGCGAGAGCACGTACCGCATGACGAGTTGCAGGACGTGGACGAAGACGCCGGCGATGGCCACGTAGACGCCGATCGCCTGGATCGTCGCCGAGGCGACCGTGTTCTCGCGGACGCGCCAGATCTCCCAACCGAGTCGCAGCAAGAATCCGAGAAAGAGCAGGACGAACCCGACGAGCAGGAGCTGTGAGAGGACGAAGGTACCGATCGCGATGGCGCCGATACCGCCGAGAAACGCGTAGGTGGCGTAGGTGCCCCACGAGGCGAACGATTTGGCTCGCCCGTAGACGTACGTAGCGATGAGGGCGGTGAGCACCGCCGTGACGAGGGCCGTGATGGCGAGGATCTCGACGCGAAGGTCGAGTGGGGCGATCGCCAGGACACCCGCACCGAAGGTACCGAACGCGAGAATCAGTATCGCCGTTCCGAGCCCGGCAATGGCGAGATTACCGCGTTCGACGCCCCGCTCGGCGACGTACTCGCCCCCACCGATCGCGACCCCGTAGACGAGGACGCCGACGATCGGGGCTGCGAACAGCCGTCGATTGAGGGCGGCCAGCGGCGTCGTCGCGAGGATGTACATGACGGCGATCGTCACGAGCAGCAGGCCGGTGGCACCGCCGATGACTCTGGCGTCCCGTCCGGAGAGACCGAATCCGGTCTCGGTCGACGTCCCGGTCTCGACGGAGTTCATGGGTGAATGCTACGGCGAGCAGGGGGAAAATAGGCGGGGCGGATTCGTCAGGGAAGGCGCCGTCGCACTCCCACTGGCGCTCGATTTCTGCGCTCGATCGTCCCACACTCCATCGCGCCTTCCAGTCGTCGGCTCACTCCTCGACGACCCACTTGTCCGAGTACGCCTCGCCGCACGTACACCGGGCGTAGGCGTGAACGACGTCGCCTTCGGCGTAGAGCCCGCCGACGTCCTCGTTTTGCTCCTCACTGAAGGCGAAGATGAACTTGAGGTCGTGTCCGTCGTCTGCGTCGGTGTCTCCGTCACCGTGCTCCGGACAGGTCGCGTCGGTCAGCGTCTCAGCGATCTCGCCGTCAGTTCCCATCGCTTCCTTCGCGAAGGCCATCGCGTCGAGACCGGTTGCGGCGCGGAAGGCGTTGCGACCCTGTTCGCCTTCGACGACGAGGAGGGTGCCGTCGGCGACCCGGTCGCCGTAGTCTTCGAGTTTCGTCTCGTCGTCGATCGCGTCGTCTTCGATGTAGATGGCGACGTCGTCCGGCCGATCTCCGGCCAGGAACGCCTCGCGGTCGGTCGGCATACGACCACGTGAGTGCCGAACGGGGAAAAAGGACGTCATTCGCGTCGTCGGTCTCGCTCTCGCCTGGGGCGTTTTTCGCGTGTTTACTCGGATTCGTTCGATTCGTTTCCGTCGCCGTCTGGGAACCCCTCGTCACCGTACGTTTTCGTTCGTTGAATCAGCGCCCAGAGGGTCCGTACGTCGGAGTCCATATCGCTCGTCGATTCGTTCTCACTGTTGGTGTCGTCCTCGTCGTCCGCCCCGTCGTACTCGTGGATCCACTCGGTATCGATCGCCCAGCTGTGGGCCTGTTTGGCGAACGGGTTCGCTATCTTACACTCGAGATATTCGACGTCGGAGCCTCTGAGGATGAGCCCGCTCCGGTAGACCTGATAGACGATGCCGATCTCGTCGTTCGATTCGGTGACCGTTGCTGCATCAGATTCGTAGGTGAGCGAGAGGACGTCCGCGTCGCGTTCGAGTGACGAGACCTCGATGCCGTTCTCCTCGAGGAAGTAGTAGAACTCCGGTGGCGTTCCCTCGCGTTCGATCGGCGGTTCGGCGGGTTCGATCGTGGTTCCCTCGGAGTCGTCGTCGGAGGAACTGAGACAGCCAGCGATCGCAGCGAGTCCACCGCCGGCGACGCCGGCCAGCAGGTGACGGCGTGACCTGTTCGACGTCCTGAAATCGTGGTCGGCCATGTCTAGTGCTCGGCGTTCGATCCGGAAATAGTGCCGTTCGATATCGAGCGCTGTATCGGCTGCCGTAGTGGATCGTCGTCACGCCCGCTCGTCGAGATCGGTCGTCGCAATCAGCACTTCGAGGGCCTCCATCGGTGTCACGTCCTCGTCCAGCTGGGTCGCGTACCAGGCCATCATGTCCGCGAAGACTTCTCGGATGTCGTGGGAGGTGCTCTGGAATCGCGCGACCTCGCCGTCGGTTTTCAGACTGATGTCGACCCCGTGGGGCGCGTCGTGGGCTGCCAACACGTCGGTCGGCTCCCGTGGCTCCTCACTCGCGTCCGCTCGGTCGGTGCCGCCCGATTCGTGGGAGGCGTCGGCAAGCGGGTCTGGCGTCGTCTGGGATCGCTTCCGGTCACTCGTCGGGGTGCCCAGTCCGGCTCCATCGACGCCCGGACCGTCTCCCGTACCGGCGGCGTCCATCCCTGACGCGCCACTGTCACCGAGCAGTTGCTCCGGCGAGTCGTCGGCTCGGACGACGAACCGGTTGTCGTCGAGTCGATCGACCTGATCGGGATCGAGGGTGAGTTCATCGGGATCGAGAACGCCGTCGTCATCGGATGTCATGGGATGGTGTGGTCTGATTGCCGGTCGCGTCCGAATCGGTCGGGGCGCGGGTTACTGTTCGGTAACCGAGTACTCGTAGCGGTCGAACTCCTGCGGTGTATCGACTTCGAATCGAATGACTTCCGGCGACGATTCGATGGTTCCCTCGTGGGAAAACGAGTCGACCTCCGCGTCGTCTTCGTCGTAGGTCGTTACGTCAATTGCCACGTCGAGCGGTGCGGAGTCGGTTTCGAGCATGAACGTGACCTGGGCGGGGCCGTCAGGGTTCTCTTCGTCGAATCGAATGTTACTCGACTGGACGGAGATCTCGGCAGCATCGCCCATACAGCCGGCGAGGGCGGCGACCGAGGTAACTCCGGTTCCAGCGAGGAAGCGTCGGCGCGTAGCTGTCATCGGGAGAATAGTCGAACTGTTCCACGAAAAGGCCTTACACGATGTCGAGACTCGTTTCAGGATTCGATTCGTGGGCAACCGACGGCCGAAAACACGTTTTCACCTCCCCGCTTGGCTGGAGCGTTACTGTACCACGCCTGTCGCAGACGACCGGGTACAGCTGATGGTTCCGGTCGGTAAAATAATCGAACACGTACTGGAATACTGTCGCTGTCAAGCATGTCCTCGCTCACTAAAAAAGTGATCGAACGAGTCGTCGTTAGAGGCTGACTTCGGACTTGTCAGCGAACGACGACGGCAGGCGAACTTCGACGTAGGTCGTTGCACCGGACTGGTCGACGATCTCGAGCGTCGCACTGTCGCCCGGCTCGAGGTTGGAAATCACGCTCGAACCGGTGCTAGTGATCGTTATTTGCGAGCGGTCTCCACTTGACGTGAGCACGCTGCCATTGCTAGAGCTCGTTCCGTACACGTTCTCAGTTGTGAAGGAACCAGCGCCGTCGGCATCTGCGTACTCGAGACTTTCACTCGCATCGCTACTCAACGCGTGAATCGTCGCTTGCGTGAGGTCGATCGTATCTGCTCCAGATGCTGGTCCAACGACGAGGTTAATTTCGTCGACGTTTGATGGGTCCGTCGAGTCGTCGACAGCAGCACTGGACGTCAACACCTGAATATTGTCGGAGATCTGTGCCTGGGATTCTTCACCGGTTGCCTCACCCTGGGCCTGCAATTGCCCGGCGGTGCTGATCAATACGCCTGCTGCGATGGCTGCGACGAGCACCATCGCGATGAACACGATCAGGGTACCGATACCCACCTGGCCGCGTTCGGAACTATCTGTTTGGTTGGTTTGTTCTCTCATTGGTATCACACTGGGACGTAATTATCATCGGCCGTGATTCCATCCGGCGGTTGCGCGACGAAGACTGTCGTCGCACCGGACTGATCGATGATGTTCAGTTCCGCTTCTTCACCTTCTTCGAGTGTCGCCGTTCCACTGAACTCGGTTTGCGTGAGGTCGATCGTGATCACGCTCTCCTCGCCGGATTCAGTGAGGACCGGGTTCGAAACGCTGAAGTGCGGTGCCGTTCCGCCGCTGGCCGATGAAACGAGCGTATCAGAGGTGCTCGAAGAGGTGTAATGGATCGTCGCCTCTTCGAGCTGGATCGCACTCGCCCCTGGTGATCGCATGACGGTCAAGTTCAGTTGGGTGACGGTGTTATTGGAATCTGTCTCACCAACTGAGTGAACCACGGTAACCGTGTCTGAAACCTGAGATTGCGAGTCCTCCCCGGTCGCCTCGCCCTGGGCCTGCAGTTGCCCGGCGGTGCTGATCAATACGCCTGCTGCGATGGCTGCAACGAGCACCATCGCGATGAACACGATCAGGGTACCGATACCGACCTGACCGCGTTCCTCCGGATTTGTTAACTTTTCGAACATTATGTGTACACCCTGCATGCGTGACCCAACCGATCGGGAGCCGGTCGACCCGGCCCCGCTGCCGCCCGTGCGGTCAGCCCACGTCGACGGGCAGTCCCCGTCGCGTCCACAGCCGTCGGTGCTGCGGAAGTGGCGACGGGCCGTCGGTCGGTCCGTCGATCGCTGGGAGCGGTTGTGTCGTATGGCATCACAGTATCTGGGGATGTACCCCGACGAAGACATTCTCTCGTTCTTCTATTAACCTCCGTATCACTTCACTCGGCGAATCGAGCCTCGACTCACGGCTCGAAACACGGGCCGAATCGGCGGCCGACTCTTCGCGTAGGGCTTTAGGGATGGTATCGGTAGGGATGGGTAGATGAACCCGTCTCGCGCGACAGGGATGGCGTCGCCCCACTTCGACGCTCACGCTCGCTCGATGCGCACACGCCTATGGATCTAACGTTAGCCAATCTCAGGGAGCTCTTCCAGAACCTGCTCGGGAACACGGGTGGCCGCCGTGGTCGCGAACGAGAGCAGGTGCGCCAGCAACAGGCCGACTCACAGGGCGCCGTCACGGACGATCCGGCCGGGCAGGGATTTCCCGGCGAACCGAGCGCCGAGGCGAGCCAACAGCCGGGCGCCGCGGCCGGCCAACAGCAGCCAGCGGGCCAGACTGGTGATCCGGCGAACGCCCAGGGTGCACAGGGAGGGGGAGCGGACGCCACCGACACATCGAGCACCGATCAGTCCACTTCCTCGTTCGACCAGGACCGGCCGGATTCGGACGAGCTCGACGACGACGAAGTGGTCGACGATCTCTACCACCGTATCGAGACGCTCGAAGAGGAACTCGAACGGAACGGCACTCGACTCGGTTCGATTCGCGACGCCCAGGAGAGCGTCAGCGACGACATCGAGGAGGTAAACGACACCGTCCGGCGGCTGCTCGGCGTCTACGACCGACTGACGGAGCAAGTCAACCCGTTCACCGGGGCGGGCGAGGAGGCCGAGGGCTTCGGCGTCTTCGGCGAAAATCACGAGGAAGGGTTCGGATTGAACCAGCAGACCACCGAAACCGGTGGAGCCTCGATTTCCTTCGACGACCTTCGATCGGCAGTCGAGGAGGCGGACGGTGCCGGGGAGCCACAGCGAATTCCCTTCGAAGACGAACTCGACGACGAACCGGGGAAACCGGCCGATGCAGACCGCGAATCCGACGAGACGTCGACGGACGCGTCCGTCGAAGTGCAAGCGACCGACGAGGTAGCTGGGGAAGGAGCTACCGACGTAACCGAGGACGACGATGCGGATGCCGACGACTCGGACGTCACGCTCTCATCGCTTGCGGACACGTATGCGGCAGATCTCCTCGTCTTCGAGTGGCTCACCGAGCTGGTCCGGACCGGTGGACCGTCTGCGACGCTGCGTGCGATTTCGTACTACCACGAGATCGGCTGGATCGACGACGACGTGCGCCAGCATCTCGAGGCCGTCCTCAGCGGGCCGGACCTCGATATTCACGTCGATCCCGAACGGACGCCGGAGGAACTGACCGCGGAGGACCACGCCGACAGTTACGAGTACATCATGAAGCTCCAGGAAGTCCACGAGGCCAGCGCAGAGGTGGAACTCTGATGTCGGTCGGTACTGACGGATATCGTTCGAGCCGGCGTCGAGACTGTCGCCAGCGGTCTCGATTCGCCTCGGCCGACTGGCGCCGTTCAGTTTGGGGGGTAGCCGATGGGATTTAGTTCCAGTGCGGCCGTCGTCATCCTCTTTCTGGGGGTGTTGATCGCGATCGGGATGGTGTTTCCGGTGATGGAGACGGCCTACGAACGACAGTCGGCGGCGATAGAAGAGCGTGACGACCGCGCGCTCGAGGTCAGAAATACGGCGATCGAGGTGGACGGCGCGTACGACTCCGGTACCGACACGCTTACCGTGAACGTCACGAACACCGGCTCGACCACGCTCACGGTCGAACACGTCGACCTCCTCGTCGATGGACAATTCATCACCGGCTGGAACGAATCTGACCGATCAGTCGAGGGTGACTCGGCGCGAACGCTCGTCCAGCCCGGCGAGTTGCTCGAGCTGACCATCGACCGGAACACGGAACCGAACCGACTCAAGGTGATCACCGGAAACGGTGTCGCCAAGACGGTGACGGAGGTCACGAATGTCGGGTGAATCGATCTCGACGCTCATCCTGTTCATCGCGGCGATGCTCGTCGCGGCGAGCGTGGCGGGAACGCTCGTCACGAGCGTCGGTGAACTCAGCGGCTCGATCGACGGTTACAGTGGTGATGTCAGCGACGACATCGAGACGGACGTCGAGATCATCAGCGATCCGGGAAGCGACGCGATCGTCGGAGACAACAATCAGACGGTGACGCTGCTGGTGAAGAACACGGGCGACCGGACGCTCCCGTCGGATGGGACGGAGCTCGATCCGCTCGTCGATGGCAGGTACGTCTCGAACGAGAACCTCTCGGTGACCGTGCTCGAAGAGCCGACGTGGAACGCCGGTACCGTCGCTCAGGTTACGCTCTCCCTCTCGGAACCGCTCGACGCCGGTGAACACCGGGTCATGCTGTCGGTTCGAGGGTCCGAGAGCACGTTCCAGTTCTACTACGGGGGTGCCTGAACGTGGTGGACCACTACCCGCTCGGATTGACGGGGAGTGATCGCGTCGAGAGTGCGTTCGGCGGCGGAATTCCGCAGGGGTCGATCGTGCTCGTCGAAGGGGAAGACGGGGCCGGCAAGAGCGCTATCTCGCAGCGCTTCTCCTACGGCATGGCCGAAGAGGACGTTTACGTGACGTACATCTCGACCGAACTGGCCTCCTGGGAGTTCGTCCAGCAGATGCACTCGCTGTCGTACGACGTGGTCGATCACCTACTGGGCGAGCAACTGTTGTTTCTGCACGCGGACATCGACACCCACAACGATGGCCAGCAGCGGGAACTCCTCACGCGCTTTACGGAGGCGACGACGCTGTGGCAGGCCGACGTCGTCTTCGTCGACAGTCTCTCGGCGTTGCTTCGTAACGATCCCCGCTACGAGGCCGTCGCCGGCACTGGCGACGAGGACCACGTCCTGCAACGGCTGGTCTCGTTCCTTCGGTCGGTGACCGAGCAGGACAAGACGGTGATCTTCACCGTCGACCCGACGAGCGTCGGCGACGACGCCCTCAGGCCGCTTCGGAACGTGGTCGACGTCTACTTCCAGCTCGAGACGAGCTCGGTCGGCCAGGAGATCAGACGAAACGTCAGGGTGCGTCGCTTTCAGAACATGAAAAATCCGGTCGACGACTCGATCGGGTACACGGTTCAGCAGGGCCGTGGCCTCTCGATCGTGAGCAGGACGGTGGCTTAACATGGCTGACTTTGGCTCGACACGACTTTCGAACGAACTGGATGCACTGGCGAGCGAGCACCCGCACCTCGGAGAGCACCTCGAGTGGTTCTACGAGGAGTACACCGAGTACCCTGCGCTGATCGACGAGCCGACCGAGGAGTGGGAGTCTCACCGGCCGAACGTCATCTACGAGGCAGAGGCGCCCATCTTCTGTCACGTCTACGGCGACCTCGGCATCGACACGACCTACTACTGCGTCGAACCGACGCTCGACGAGGCAGACAAGGAGCTGTACGACCGGATCCGCCAGCGGATCCTCGACAAGAGCGTCACCCGGCCGGCGCCGACGAACGACGAGGAGTTCGAGGAACACCTCGACGCACTCCTAGACGAGGTCGTGGAGGTCACGAGCGGGATTACCGGCCAGTCGATCGGCCGCCTCAAATCCCTCGGAACGACCAAGGTCTCGATCTCGCAGCAGCGGTTCGACCGGTTGCGCTACCAGCTCCAGCGTGACATCGTCGGCCTCGGCCCCCTCGAACCGGTCATGGCCGATACGGCTAACGAGGACATTCACGTGATCGGGCCGAAGCAGTGCTACCTCGATCACGGCACGTACGGGATGATCAGCGCCACCGTCGATTTCGGCTCGCCCGAAGAGTTCGAACAGTGGCTGCGAAACATGGGCGAACGGATGAGCCACCCGGTCAGCGACTCGGATCCCATCATCGACTCCACGCTGCCCGATGGCTCGCGTATCAACATCATTTACTCCGACGACGTCTCGGTACAGGGCCCGTCGCTGACCATCCGACAGGGCGAAGAGATCCCGCTGTCGGTCTTTCAGATCACGAAATGGGGGACGATCAGCCCCGAACTCGCCGCCTATCTCTGGCTCTGTCTGGAGAACGAGCAGACCGTCTTCGTCGTCGGCGAGACGGCGTCGGGCAAGACGACGACGCTGAACGCCTCGCTGTCGTTCATCCCTCGGGACTCGAAGATCTATACCGCTGAGGACACGGCCGAGGTCGTCCCGCCCCACGATACCTGGCAGCAACTCCTGACCCGGGAGGGCTCGGGCGACGAGAGTGCCGACGTGGACATGTTCGATCTGGTCGCCGCTGCACTGCGATCGCGCCCCGATTACATCGTCGTCGGGGAGGTCCGTGGAGCGGAGGGGCAGATGGCATTCCAGGCGGCCCAGACGGGCCACCCGGTGATGCTTACCTTCCACGCGAGCGACATCGTCTCGATGATCCAGCGCTTTACCGGCGCGCCGATCAACGTCCCCGAGACGTTCATGGACAACTGCGACGTTGCGCTCTTCCAGAACCGCGTCAAGCAAGGGGACGACGTCCTCCGGCGGGTCACCTCGGTCCAGGAGATCGAGGGCTACTCCGACTACGAGGGCGGCGTCGTCACTCGGCAGGCGTTTCGCTGGGACCCTCGTGACGACGAGGTCGTCTTCACCGGGCGTAACAACTCGTTCGTCCTGGAAGAGCAGATCGCGACGCTGCTGGGCTACGCGGACACGCGAGAGATTTACAACGAACTCGACAGACGAGCGGAGATCATCCGCCAGCTCATCGACGCGGACGTGCTCGGGTACCACGAGGTCAACAAGGCGATCTCCGACTTCCAGCGTGACGGGATCGAAGGGCTGCCCATACAGCCCACCGGGATGCACCAGTTCGCCTGACCATGTCGACGGAGACCCAGTCACAGCCGGATCTGAGTGCGCGGTCGCTGTTGTTCTCGCTCTACCGCGCGTACGAGACGATGGGGATGTCGATCGAGCGGTACGTTCTCCTCGTCATCACGCCCGCGGTTGGACTGTTCGTGGGCGCGCTCGTCGCGCCGTTCGTGGTCGGTCTCCCGCTGTTCGTCGCCGGACCGCTCGTGGCGTTCGGCTTCCTCGCACTGACCACTGCCATCATCTATCCGAAACTCTCCCAGGACCGCCGAAAGAAGCAGGTGAGACAGCGGTTCCACCTGTTCCTGACCCACATCACGGTCCTCTCGATGGCGAACATCAACCGGGTAGAAATCTTCCGGATCCTCGCCGAGGAGGACGAGTATCAGGCGCTGGCCGAGGAGATGGGCTACCTCGTCGCGCTGGTCGACACCTGGAATCAGAGCTTAGACGACGCCTGCCGGATGCGCGCGAAGCAGGTGTCGAGTCCGCTCCTCTCGGACTTCCTCGAACGACTCGCCTACACCGTCGGCGCCGGCCAGGAGATCAGCGAGTTCCTCGTCGAGGAACAAGATTCGATGATTCAGCAGTTTACCACGCGGTACGAGTCGGATCTGGCGAAACTCGACGTGATGAAGGAGCTGTACATGTCGATGATGCTCTCGGTGGCGTTCATCCTCGTCTTCGCCATCGTGTTGCCGATCTTGATCGGGATGAGCCCGACGCTCCTGATCGGATCGACCATCCTGATGTTCTCGATCGTTCAGGCGGCGTTCGTCTACGCGATCCACGTCGTCTCGCCGTACGATCCCGTCTGGTACATCGAGAAGACGGCGGGCGGCGGGCCGACCGAGCGTATCCCGCAGGCGCTCGTCGTCGGGTTCGGTGCCTGCCTCCTCCTTGGTGTCGCCGTGCTCGCGATCCTTCTCGGGGTCACGCCGATTGCACCGGATCGCATTCCGGCGCCGGTCATGGCGGCGATTCCCGTCACGCCGCTGTTGCTCCCCGGCTGGCGAATGCGTCAGGAGGAGAAGAACGTCAAAGAGCGGGATCAGGAGTTTCCGTCGTTCATTCGGGCGCTCGGTGCCGTCGAGAGCGTCAAACAGACCTCCACGTCGAGTGTCCTCTCCTCGTTGCGCAAGAAAGACTTTGGCGCACTCACCAAGAACGTCGACGCCCTCTACAAGCGTCTCCACATGCGCGTCGACAACGTCCGTTCGTGGCGGCTCTTCGCAGCCGAGACTGGCTCGTACCTGATCCAGAAGTTCGGCGATATGTACGTGATGGGACGACAGATGGGTGGCAATCCGCGACTGCTCGGGCAGCTCATCAGTACGAACCAGAGCCACGTCCTCAAGGTCAGAGAGAAGCGCCAGCAAGCGACGACGACGCTGACGGGCGTGCTCTACGGGATCACGGCCTCCTCCGTGTTCTCCTTTTTCATCGGACTCGAAGTCGTAAAGCTCATGATGGATATCACCAACGAGATGGACATCGACCAGCAGATGGTCGGGAACCTCCTCCAGACGGGCCAGTACAACCTGGTGATGATCGAGTACCTGCTGATCGCGACGATCCTGATCAATGCGGCGTTGTCGGCGGTCATGATCCGGTTGACCGACCGTGGTCACCTCATCTCCGGGCTCGTGAACTTCGTCTTTCTCACCTGGCTCGGGGCGATCGTCGCGGTCATCACCGGCCACGTCGTCGGCAGTGTGATGAGCGTCTAAACTATCTTCCCCTACTTCGCCCAGTTTGGCGACCTCGCTTCGTTGCGGGGCTTTCGTGTGGACTCCCGCTCTGGCCGGGATCCCCGGCAGAAGGTTCATGCTCTCCGCTCGTGTTATGCGTCTCGCGATCTGCTCACGGGCGCGCAGCGTCCGTTCGCATGGTCCGAGGACCCGGAGGTCCCTCGCTGTCGAGACTCGACTCAGGGCTCGATACGGAGGGAACTTACTTTGACCGCCCTGACCTCTAGTTGCGTAGTCTGGTCGCCACTATGACGGAATCGACACCACTCCTCGAAAGCTTAGAACAGTCGGTCGGTCGCACCGATGCGACGATCAAGTGGGCGCGCTTCCTCGGGGAAACGTTCGGGACGACGGGTGCGCTCAACTGTCTTCGGTACTACGAAGACCTGGGCTGGATCAGCCCGCTCGTGCGCGAGCAGATGATCTCGTACCTTCGGGGCCTGTCGATGGGGGAGATCCACAACAAGCGCTACGACGAACCGACGACGCTCGAGTATCCGCTCGAATCGCTCTCCGGGACGCTCTTTGGCGCACACGCCCAGTCGCTCGAGTATATCTCCCGAATCAACGGTGACGATCTGGAAGAACACGTCATGGTGGCTCGAATGGCCGAACGTCGCGTCGATCGCCGTATCGACGACGAGTCCGACAACGACGAGGACGGTGGCGGCCAACTCGTCAGCGTTATTCGTGATGATTCGACGTTTTCGGACTGAGCACTCGATCGGGATCCGATCGGTGGATCGCTACCGCCGGCCGAGACAGTATACGTTCAAATCATATATTCGATCCGACTGTATCGCTGCTAGAACCAGTCGTTCGAGTGGCTGAGTTGCACTCCCGGTGCGTGACTAAAACCGGCGTTTCGGCCTTCCTTCCGCCCATTCCGTCGTCCACTGCCGGAATCGGACTGCTGGTAAACGAAATATTATATGTTCCCTCAACACACTTGAATCGTGACCGATTCACGTATTCTTGGCACAACTTGCCCACATTCCCATTGAATATGGCCGGTTAGGTGATGAATGTCCTTAGAGTGTGGATTTCGGTGGACATCTGGGTTTGGGAATGGCCATATTTTTTATAACCCGTGGGTTCATCTGCTGTGATACTTCGGGAGCGAACCATCGCTTCGGCTCCGTCGAACGACGGTTCCCCGACAGGTGATCGGACTATGCGCGATACGACCCCCAACGACACGCACTCAGTGCTCGACGAGCTCGCAACGGCGACTCAGGGCGCAGATTCGACTGAATCGTACGATATCACGATCGGCGCCGTCGAGGATGCGACGCACGATATCGAAGCAGACATCGACGAACTGATGGAGCAGGTTCGCGGCGCACTGCCGACGGACGATGTCCAGTTCGACGAGGCGATCGTCAAAGAAAACTTAGAGGAAGTCCTGCTCATGCTCATCTCGCTGCACGGCGAGACCCACGGCAAGGAACTCCTCTCGGACCTCTCCCAGTTCTTCGGGACGCAGCTCAGCCCTGGAACCGTCTACCCGAGCCTCCACGCACTCGAAGACGAGGAAGTCCTCTCGATGCACGCGAAAGTTCGCACCAAGGAGTACGCGATCGACGACGAAGACGCCGTCAGAGGTCGTGTCGAGCGCACGATGGTCCAGCACCTCGCGTTCGGCCTGTTGCTGTACGCGTTCTTGCCCCGACTGTAGTTTTCCGGGTCGATTCCGGCTCGAACGTTCGGTAGCGACGGCATTCGACGACGTAGCCGGCCGAAATGTGGCGGCCCTGTACGAGTGGCTGGGGTCACTGACGCCCCGACCCGTCGGCTCGGTTCGATGTCCTTTTGAGCGACCGCCGAGTTGTCCCACGCATGGCAACCTTCAATGTCGTCGTCGGCGACCCGGATTCGGGGCTGGCCTACCAGCTCGAAGCCGACGGACAGGACGCGAATCGATTCATGGGCAAGTCGATCGGTGACGAGGTCGACGGCGGCGCACTCGGCCTCGACGGCTACACGCTCGAGATCACGGGCGGGTCCGACGAGACCGGCCGGCCGCTGCACGCTGGCGTGACTGGCTCGTCGCTTACCGAGGTCATGATGCGCGAAACCGGGACCGGCTACCACCAGCGTCGCGACGGCGAGCGACGCCGTGTCACGGTTCGCGGTCGCGAGATCGCAGACGACGTGAGCCAGATCAACGCCACCGTCACCGAGTCCGGCTCGACCGCCATCGACGAACTGCTCGGCGAGGGCGACGACGAGGCTGAGGAGTAACTCGGAGGCGAGTTCTCGTGGCAGATCGTATCGCCAGCGACCACCCGTCGGTCGAGACGGTTCGGACGTCGTGCGTGGCCACGGCGACCGGCCATCGACTCGAGATTCCGGCCGACGCAGTCGAGCTGGTGCCGGCGGACGACGTCGTCCGGCTGGTCGTCGACGGTGACGAACGCTCGGCTCGCATCGAGCCGGCGCTCACCGGCGAGACCCGGTCGATCACGGGCGTCTACGAGTCACCGAGTCTCGCTCGAACGCCTGGCGAGGGAACGGACCTGCTCGAGGCGTGGCTCGACGAGAACGGCATCGACGACGGCTCGTCGGTGTTGCTCGACGTCGTCGAAGCGGACTTTTACTACGGGCTCCGAACCCCCGGCGAATCGACGGTGTACGCGGCCAAAGAACCGCCGTCGGACTCGCTCGCCTCGATCGCCGAGGATCTGGAGGACTGAGTCGATCGGCTTCGACGGGTTATTTGTCGCCGCCGCGGCGTCGCCACGACCGTGACGGTCCACCCAAGTATCATGCGGTCGTACGGCCCCTGTGAGTCTCGATCCCGGCCGCCTCGAAGTTCGGCTCCGCGCAGCCTACGGTGGCACGGTCGGCGAATCCAGGGTCGTCGTTCGCCAGGCCGTCGACCTCGAAGCCAGCGGGCAGTACGAGGCCGACGTCGGCGTCCCGCTCTCGACCGAGTTGGTGCTCGACGAACTCGCCGACGCACCGGACGGGACACCGGCGGACCGCTGGAACTGGTGGATCGGATCGCTGGAGGTCGCCTACGGTGGCTACGGTCAGTTCGGGGTCCGGCGCTTCCGATCGGAGTGACGTTCCCGTTCGCCGAACCAGATCGCATCCGATCGCCAGGCCGGTCGACGGCTTGCGGGGGCGCCACTGTGAGTTACGATCGTCGAACCGACGGATCCAAACGGCGCTCGCCCCTAGCTCGCCCAGATGGAGGTCGAGTTTCTCGGCGGGGCGCGCGAGATCGGGCGGAGCGCCATCCTCGTCGACGATCGCCTGCTGCTCGACTACGGGATGGACTCCGGCGACCCGCCACAGTTCCCGATCCGCGACCCAGATCCCGACGCCGTCGTCGTCAGCCACGGCCATCTGGATCACGTCGGGTCGCTCCCCTCGCTGCTCTCGGGCGACGCTCGCCCACCGGTCCACTGGACGCCGCCGACGCGCGATCTCGCGCTCTTGCTGGCGAGGGATACCCTGAACCTCCACGGTGGGACCTACGACTGTCCGTTTACGGAGGCCGAGATCGCTCGTCTCACGCAGGTCTCGGAGACGCACGGCTATCGCGAGCCGTTCCCCGTCCTCGGCGGCACCGATGCCGGCGGCTACGACGTTACGTTTTACGACGCCGGCCACGTCCCCGGGAGCGCCCACGTGCTCGTCAGCGAGGGACGAAGTCCCTCGAGCAATCGGACGCAGTCCGATGACGACGACGGCGAGACCCGGTTGCTCTACTCCGGGGATTTCAACACCGAGGACCAGCAGTTGCTCGCCGGATCGACGGCCCGCCCGGACGCCGACGCGGTGATCGTCGAGAGTACCTACGCCGACACCACCCGCCCGCCCCGGGCCGACATCGAGGCCGCGTTCGTCGAGCGCCTCCGGACGACGCTGTGGGAAGGTGGAACAGTGGTCGTTCCGGCCTTCGCCATCGGGCGAACACAGGAGGTGCTGGCCATCTGCGCCGAACACGACATCGATTGTTACGCGGACGGGATGGGCACGCGCGTCGCCGACCTGCTCGGCCGCGAGCGAAACCGGGACTTCTTGCGCGACCCGGACGTCCTCCGTCGAGCGACCGCGAACGCCCGGTTCGTCGACGGCCGGGACGGCCAGCGCAAGAGCGGAGCACTTGCTGGCCGCGCGAGACGCGGTGCGTCTCGCGGACAACGAACGCGGATCGCCGCCCAGAATACCGTGATCGTCACGACGAGCGGGATGCTCCACGGCGGCCCGGCCATGACCTACGTTCCCGAGATCCGGGACCACCCGGTCAACACGATCGCGTTCACGGGCTATCAGGTCGAGAGCACGCCAGGCCGCGAACTGCTCGACACCGGTCGCGCCGAGATCGACGGGCGACTCATGCCGATCAGCGCACAGGCCGAACACTACGACTTCTCGGCTCACGCCGACCGTAACGGCCTCCTGGACTTTCTCGACGCCTACGACGACGCCGAGATTCTCGTCAATCACGGCGACCGGTGTGAACACTTCGCCGCGGCCCTACGCGAGGACGGCTACGCGGCCCGGGCTCCGGAACTCGGTAGCGTCACGACGGTCTGAGCGGCCGTCTCGCAGGGCTCCCGACTACTGCCAGCCACTGACGGACTGCAGGTGACACCGGTGTGACCTGGTGACGGGGGCGGCCGGGAAGGTATTACACAGTCGCGGCCTTCTAGAGGGACGACAGCACTCGTCGGACGACAGTACGGACGCCCTCGCACGTCTGCGGTCGTCCCGAGCCACGTTCCCCGCCGGTGGTGATGCGTCATCACCTGGGACAAACTGCCCTTGACTCACCCACGACTTCAGATGCCACAGACACCACCCATTCCGGACACCGCACGTATCGGACGCGTCGCACTCCGCGTCGCCGACCTCGACGAACTCACCGACTTCTACCGGACCGTCGTCGGCCTCTCCGTCCTGTCGCGTTCGGAGCGCGAGGTGGCACTCGGTGTCGACGGAACGCCCCTGCTCGTGCTGCAGGAAGATACCGAGGCGACGCCGAGAGGTTCCGCGCAGGCGGGGCTGTTCCACACCGCGTTCCTCGTTCCCTCCCGGGCCGCACTCGGTGCGGCACTCGAACGCGTGCGAGTGGCCGGGGAACTCGAGGGCGCTTCCGATCACGACGTGAGCGAGGCGCTGTACCTCACCGATCCGGAGGGAAACGGCGTGGAGATCTACGCGGACAAACCCCGTGAGGTGTGGCCGCGAGCGGACGACGGGTCGATCCGCATGCGAACGCTCCCGCTCGACCTCGACACTATCGCGGCGGCGTCCGATGGGGCGGCCGACGCACCGGCGGACACGACGATCGGTCACGTCCACCTCGAGACGACCGACCTCGGCGCCGCGCGCTCGTTCTACGCCGACATGCTCGGCCTGCGCGTCCAGATGGCCGGACAGGGCGCCCTCTTCACCTCGATCGGCGACTATCACCACCACGTCGGGGTGAACGCATGGAACGGTCGGTCCGAACCCGCCGGTGGCCAGGGCCTCGAGTGGTTCGAGTTCGTCGTCCCGGACTCTGAAACGTTTGCGAGCAGTAAGAACCGCTTCCGTGAGGCCGATATCGCCGTCACCGATACCAGCGAAGGGATAGCGTTCACCGACCCAGACGAGATCGGTATTCGATTACGGTCGGAGTGACCGTCACGGCTCTGATGCTCGACTACGGTGATGGGGCCATCGAATGCGACCAGTTGAACCCACAATTGCCCTTATTAGAATGTTGCATCACGACGGGATAGTGCCGATGGAAACTATTATATGCAAGACGAATTTATTGTTTGAGTATCACTTGATGAGGGACCTGTTCCTATGGCCAAACACTTCAGCAGGCGGTCGACGATTGCTTCTGGATTCGCTACGCTAGCGACCGCGACGCTGGCTGGTTGTCTCGGCGACATTCCTACGAACGACCCGAACGGGACCGATTCGGACGGCGACTCGGCGACCGACGAAGACGCTGCGAGGCTATACACCGCCCGGGACGAGCTCGTTGGAACGGTCTCGATCGCACAGGAGGGGAGTCACCTGACGGTGGCGTTCGAGACCGGTGATTCGCCGTGGACGATCAGCCAGGCGTCCCTCCACGTTGGATCAGCCGACTCCGACATTCCCAGAAACGACAACGGAAACCCGCACGTACACCAATTCGAACGGGTAACGCAACCGGACAGTCCCACTGATACGATCGAATTCGCCGACGTCGGTATCGACGACGGTCTCGAGCAGGTCGTCGTCGCAGGGCACGCAGTGGTCCAGCGGGAGTTCCAGACGACGGACGTCTGGGCTGGGACCAAGTCGATACCAGATACCGCAGATTGGGCCCGGTACTTCGAACACGATCTTACAGCATCCGAACAGCCACGTAGCGATGTTCCGGGAATGAGGGGCCGGATCGTCACGGCGAACGGTGATCCAGGAGCGGACGACCAACTCGACGTGCTCGGTCCCCAAGACGGGTCACCCGAGTTCGATACCACGTACACCGACGAAAACGGCGCCTTCCACACGATGTTCACCGAACCGGGGACATACTCACTGGGATATAATCAGCGGGTGCAGCGGGAAACGAACACGCCAGAACGGGACGGCTCGCCGGACATCTACAGTCTCGACCCGGTTGAGGTCGGAGACGAAGTCCTGGAACTGGGAACGATCGAACTCCCGGACGCCCACGTCCTTGACGTCCGCGTCGTCGACGATGCTGGGACGCCCATAGCGGGTGCACCCGTCAACTTCCTCCACCGTGATTCCTGGGAAATCGGACGGGGACAACAGACCAATGCTGATGGGTACTTCCAGTACGAGAATCTCGACGTCACCGGGATCGAACTACATGGTGCCGTCCGAATTCAGGTCTGGGAACCGGGTGTCGACCCCGAACCGGGTAATTACGCAGCCCAACGCCAGATCGAACTCGACGGACCGCGGACCGAGGAATTCGTACTCGATCGAGGAGCGGGCGAACTCGCGATCACCGGCACGATTTCCGGCCCGGATGGCGAGCTGGCGACTGGCGATCGAGTACAGATCCGGGGCCCGCGACGCTCGAACGAACATCCGACGAAGGAGTACCGCACGACCACGGATCACGGCGGGTACTTCAGCGCCGAGGTCGAGAACCCGGGAGCCTACGCACTCGGGTACATTCAGGAGCAAGACGGCGATCCGACCTCCCCGGAACGAGATGGGATGCCGGACATCTACCACTTCGACCTCGTAGACATCGACGGCGTGGTCGATCTCGGCGACGTCGAACTCCCCCAAGCGCACGTCCTCGACGTACGCGTCGTGGACGCGAGTGGAAACCCGGTGGAAGGCGCCCACGCCTGCGTCTGGAGTTGTTCACCCGATGGCTCGTCGTGCTGGGGTTCGGCCCCTCGGGAGACGAACGCGGACGGTTACTTCCAGTATGATGGCCTCGGCGAGAGCGGCGCCGAACTCGTCGGGGACATCACGATCCAGGTGTGGTCCCCCGACGTGGCCGACCCGGGCTTCGACAATATCGCCGACGAACGGGAGATCGAACTCACCGAATCTCGGACGGAGGAGTTCGTGGTGGACGGCTAACGGGGACAGGTATCGGACTCGCAATCGGTCGCGACTCTCTCTCTCTCTTGTCTCCGTCTCTCCTCACGACTCTGGCGGTCCGTCAGTGTTCGAGCCGGTCCCATCGCTGCGTGCCGTGAAAACGCCATCGCCCGGTTCGTCGGGAGCTGATCCGGCGGCACTCGATTCGTCGCTCGTGAGAACGATCTCGCCTGTCTTGCTCGCTCGATCGGGGCCAGCGGCGGAACTCCCGTCGACAGTCCCCGACGAGTGGCGCTGCGGCGGCCTCGGTGGCTCGTAACTGTAGAGGATCTCGTCGGCCACGACGAGGTACGTCCGTTCGAGTGGGTCGTAGTGGAGCCCGGTCCTGAGGTCGATCGCCAGCTGGGCCAGGTGCGCGAGTGATTCGACCGACGCGCGAGGCCGATCGGTGACGGCGGCGGGAAGGCTCGCGGGAGTGACCAGTTCGCCGTGTTCGTCGACGTCGGCGCGGTAGTCGAGCCACTCGCGTTCGGCGGTTGTGAGTGCGTGATACCGTCGGGTCGCGACGGCAACCCCGCCGAGTCCGCCCAATCCGGCGAGCAGGAAAAGCGGTCCACCGACCGACTCGATTGGGCCGGCTGACTCGCTCACCGTGACGGTTTCGGCGTCCCGATACGGTTCCGTTATGGTCTCGTCGTCGAACCCGTACGTTCCGCCGTCGATGGTCATGGGGATCCGATGCGTCTCACTGGTCGAGCGCTCGGCGCCCGCGATCGATCCGTCGACCGAGACGGTGGCCTGCAGGAATACGCTGTTCTCGCCGGGTCGCGCGCCGAGTTCGGCCTGGATCGTTTCGATACGGTCGACGACGTCGGAGACGGGAACGTCCAGGTCGATGGTGACAGTCTCACCCGGTTCGACGTCGGTCTGTGTCGTCGACGCGACCGGTTCGGCCGACTCCCAGTACACCGTGTTCCCCTCGACCGCCTGGACGTATCGATCGATCGAGATGTCGACGTCGGCCGTCCCGTCGGGCGCGTCGTAGGTGACGGCGTACTCGCCGTCGGTCGTCGGCGTCACGGCGGTGAAGTACCGCGGTCGATCCTCCAGGACCGTTCCCGCGGCGTAGAGCGTCGTGGAGTCTGTAACCTCGGCGCTGTGGTGGAACTCGCCGGAGAGCGACCAGGCTTCGTCCGTCCGTACCTCTGTCGTCTCCGGCTGGGCCGCGTAGGCACCGTAGCAGAACCAGCCGCCCATCGCGGCGGTGGCGAGCAGCGCCACGACCAGTATCGGTCGGTACTCGGCGAGAAACGCACGGAATCGAAGCCGCCGGTCGTCGGTCGAATCAGTCTCGTGTGGGATCGGATCGTGTTCCATTGTAGTCACCGTCGGTTCGGTCGCCGTCGCGAACGCTCGGTTCGGGCCTGTCCTCCCGCACGTGGGCTGGCGTCTACGCGTCGCCAGAGGACGCGGGCGAGTCCGTACGTTCCACCGCCGAGCGTGGCGAGGATTGCAAGCTGTGCGACCACGGGATGCACCCCGTGGAGGGCGTCGAGGACTGGGCTCGGAAGGAGACGCAGATACCGCTGTTCGGTCACCGCGGTCGGGTAGTACCCCGTCTGGTCGGGGGCGCTGATCGCGAGCGCCACGTCGGTCGCGGAGCGTGGGCCAACCGTCACCCGTTCGGATCCGGCCTGCACGTGATCGCCGCCGTCGACGTACGCGACGACGGGGACGAGTCCGTCGTTTTCGACCCGGTAGGTCGTCTCCGCGGTCGTTCCCTGCCTGACGACCGTCGGGTCGTCGGAATCGAACTCGGCACTGACGAGGTCGTAGTGCTGTGTGCCGCCGGGAACGATCATAGCTCCGGCGCCTGCGACGACTACGAGGAGCGCGAACCCGGCACAGAGATATCGTGGATCGATCGGGGAAGATTCGTCGGACGCGAAGCGAGACTGTGTGGTCGTGCGGCGTCGGTCACGAAGGGTCTCGACGCCGTACCACAGCACCGAGAGGACGAACAGCACCGCCGCGCCGCCGCTCGACCCCACACCGTTTCGGACACCCAGCGCGCCCGTGGCGGCACCGTTCACCCCGTCGACCCACCGGCTGATCGTCGCGCTGACCGTACCCAGATGTGGAATCGTCACGACCTGCCCGTCGACCTGCCAGGCCGTCGCGTGAATTTGCTCGTCGGTGACCGGTGGTTCGCCACCGTCCTGATCGGTAAACGGATTCGCGTCACCGCGTGTGACGTAGCCAGCCCCGGTTTCGTCGACGATCCGGTGGGTGGTCAGCCCACCGCCCTGGATATCACGTGCGTCGAAGACCACGACGTCGCCCGGCTCCGGGTCGTCACTGACGGCCGTCGGTATCGCGACGAACCCATCTCCAGCGGGAATCTCCGGTTCCATGCTCCCCGTCTCGACGAATCCGAGCAGGATCGGGTATCCGAGTACTTGGCCGACTATCAGGAGGCATACGACGACTCCGGCTCCCACCGCCAATCCCCGACCCGCTCGGCCTATTCCCATCTATTACGGTATGCTATTTTGAAACATTTATTTCTACCTTCTATTGTTCTTACGGAGGAAGGGACTGCCGACCTCGGTTACGGTTGGCCCAATAGCGACCACGTCCGGAATCGGCAGGGATCGGTTCCGGACAGGAACATCGTCGGTCGATTTTTCCACCGACTGCTCTGATCGGTCGAGTTGGCGCTATTCACGAAGATTTCGCGGCCGGCCGAGACGCCCGCTGGACCGACGACGGGCGGTAGCCACCCGCGAACGATTATCCTCGATTAGGCGTCGAAGAGCCGCTCCAGTTCCGCGTCGATCGTTTCCCTGTCGAGATCGGTGTCGCTCAGGTCGATCTCGACGTCGGCCAGTTCCTCGTAGTCGGCGAGTGTCGGTGCAGTATCCATCGTCAGGCCTCCGCAGTGATCAGGAGTTCGTCGTCGATTTCCACTTCGTCGATCGCGCTCTCCGGGAACGCGACGGCCGCGAGGCTGAAGTCGGTCTCCTCGCCTGGGGCGAGGTCGGTGATCGAGAGCACCCCGCGGTCGGGATCGACACTCCAACTGCCGCTCTGTGGGACGAGCAAGACGCCCAGAACGCCGTCGATGCTCGGCGGGAAGATGCTTCCGGATACATCGAGGAACGTGAGCGGCGAGACGGCGAGTTCGACCTCGTTCGTCCCCTGATTCTGGATCGTGAACAGGTTCGCGACCCCCGTCAGAGCGTTCGCATTGACGCCGTCGCCGGCGACGGCGCCGTTGTCGTCGGTCAATTCTACTGCCAGCTCGCCGTCGTCCATCGTCGCGTACGCGCCGTTAGGACCGTCGTGTGGCCGGATACTCAGGTAGCCGTCGGCGTCGTCCGCGACCGTAATGCTGACGTCCCGTTCGGCCTCGACGCTGTCGAACGCCCCGGTGCCGAGTGCGAGGCCGCCACCGCCGACGATCGCACCGGCACTCAGGACGAATGTTCGTCGTTCCATCGTCCTAGTTATCGACCGCGTGGAACACGACCGAGTCGACCAGTTGTTCGTCGACGTCGATCGCATTGTCCGTCGTGTCGACGACGAGGCTGATGTCGGCGCTCTCACCGACGGCGAGCTCGATGCCGTCGGCGAGTGCGTCGCCGTTTCCGTCCTCGAACGCGACTGCATCCGGGTGCTGGCCGGATTTCGTCACCTCGACGGTGACCGGCTGGGTCCCCTGATTTGCAATCTCGAACAGAGAACCGAACTCGGTCACGGCGTTCGGGTTCACACCCGAGCCGCCCGATGGCGTTGCATTATCGCCGCTGAGGTCGAGCGCGAGCGTGCCACCATCGCCGTCGTCGGTGACGTAGTGTGAATCAGTGCCCTTCAATCGCAGGTAGGCGGATGCGTCGTCCGCAACCGCGACGTCGATATCTCGAGCGGCCGTCACAGAGGTGAACGCGCCGGTTCCGACCATCGCAGCGGCGCCCGATGCCAGTGCTCCCATCCCGATTACGAATTTACGTCGTTGCATAGTTGGTATCGCCCCTTCCGGGACGAGTCGACCCACCCGTGAGACGGGTATTGTAATACGGTAGTGGACTCGACTCCGGTCGGCATTGACCGACGGTCAACCACTCGAGTGGGTTCCTCAACCCCTCGAATACGAGGCGCACTGCAGTATGTGGGGCCCGTTGATCACTGGTCAATTGATAGTTTCTCTTCCATTATTGGTTGGGGCGATACATTGACTGGGGTCAACGAACCGTTGAGCGCGGTCACTGACAGCCTTCGACGATGCCGTCCCTACGCTTCGATGTGTGTGTGGTCAACTGACGCCATCCGTCGCCCCGAGTTATCGCCGATCAGACCGTACCGTCCGCTACTATAATACTGGGGGTACAAAACTCGAATGATATTAATAGTTACTTTTATTTTATGGACGATAGTTGGTTTCGTCCGAATGGGGGGCACGATACACGATACGATCGACAGGAGCGGCTCGTCGCCGGCGGAGAGCCGTCGACTGACGGAAGACGAGTTGTTCGAGTTGTTGGCGAACGGTCGACGACGCCACATCCTCAACGCACTCCTGCGCGAAGGAACGACCCTGGATATCGGGACCATCTCTCAGGAGATCGCCGCGCAGGAAGACGGACTCGACTTCGAAGACGTCTCGAGCAAGGATCGAAAACGCGTCTACACGGCACTGCAGCAATCACACCTGCCGAAGTTGGATCGGTCGGGTGTCGTCGACTTCGATCGGGACCGTGGCACGGTCGAGCCGACGGCGGCGCTCGAGAACGTCGAGATCTACATGGACGTCGTTCGTGGCCGCGAACTCCCGTGGAGCGATTACTATCTGGGACTCGCGGCACTCTCCGTGCTCGTCCTCGTCGCCTCGTCGTTCTCGGTGGTTCCGTTCACCGTCTTGCCAGCCCGTGCAGTCCCGGTGTTCGTCGTCGTCTCGTTCAGCGTATTCGCACTCGCACACCGGTACGTCGCCCGTCGCTCTCGCCTCGGAATCGACGAGGATCGACTCGGCGTCGAATTTGATTACCGGGAGCACCGATGACGTACACGAGACGCGCAGCGGCGCTCGCCATCCTCGGTTCGGGGACGCTACTGGCGGCCGGAACCCTCGGCTCGTCCACCACCGAGATCGACAGACGGGTGTCGGTCGCCACCGCCGACGATGCGGACGCGTATCTCGGGCTCGTCGAGGACGGTGACGGCGTCGAGGCGAGTGGCACCCTCTTCGACGCCGAGGGTTCGCGATCGGCACCAGCGACTGTTTCGATCGCGAATCGACTGACCGAGTCGGTGACCGTTTCCCTCCGGTCTGGGGCCGACGGGCTGCAATTTCGTCGCCTCGGAGGGGGAACGACCCGGTGTGGCACCCGGCCACTCACGCTCCCAGCGCTCGACCCGGGCACTGCTCACACTGTCGCCATCTCGCCAGCAGACCCGCTCGATCCCGTCTCCGACGCCGTGACGTTTCAGGCCCGATCGGAAACGGGGGAGACGACAGCAACCCTCCGGCGATCGCTCTCGCTCGACGCTGCGGGAATCGCCGTGATCTCGGCTGGAGACTACGAAATCGTCCTCTCTCGGCGGGCGCGCCCGAACTCGATCGGTCTCGGGGTGATCGACGGCCGATCGGGAGCACACATCCGCTGCAGACAGGTTTCCGTTCCCGGATTTCGACAGACTGGGGGCCTTCTCGTTCGGTTCGAGCGGTCCTCGGCCATCGATCAGCCGTCCGTGCCGGTCGCTGCCGATGCGAATCAGGCTGCCGTTTCGACCGAGTCGGCCGATCCCGGCGGGTCGGTCGGCCCACCCACTGTTCGAACGGGCGCAGGCGTGACGGCGACCGTCAGCGAGCGCGACGCTTCCATCCATGACACCTCGGTGACCGGCGCTTTCGACGTTCTCCTCACCGGTGAGGAGGCAACTAGCGACGGCTCGCTGCCGCTCGTCACGATTCGGCTTCCGACGGGCTCGCGGTGACCGTCTCGAACGACGAATCGACCGAGCGTGAACCGACAGACGGCCGAAAAACAGAGAGACAAATCCGACAGGTCGGAAGCGTCAGTCGTCTGCCGGTGCGTCGGATCCGGACTGCGCCTGTGCCTTGGTCCAGGAGAGTTTGCCGCCAGCGGCGAGAATGTCGCGTTCGCGCTGAGAGGCGTCGAGCGTCGCGGTGTACTCCTCGTCGCCGTTGACCGTCACGGTGAACTCGGAGCGCCCTTCGGAGACGCCGGTCTCGACGTCCTCGACGATTTCGACCTCGTCGCCCTGGTCGATGCCGTCGTAGGCGTCCTCGTCGATGACGAGCGGGACGATGCCGAAGTTGAAGAGATTCGCGCGGTGGATCCGGGCGAAGCTCTGGGCGAGGACGGCCTCGACGCCCAGGTGCATCGGACACATCGC
Source organism: Halovivax asiaticus JCM 14624 (assembly GCF_000337515.1). GTDB lineage: Archaea > Halobacteriota > Halobacteria > Halobacteriales > Natrialbaceae > Halovivax > Halovivax asiaticus. Next base: position 15,760 of record NZ_AOIQ01000010.1, on the reverse strand, counting down.
GGCGTGTTCGCGGGAGGAGCCCTGGCCGTAGTTCTCGCCGGCGAGCAGGACGCCGCCGTCGGCCTCGGCCGCGCGGTCGGCGAAGGTCTCGTCGACGCGGCTGAGTGTGAACTCCGAGAGCTTGTCGATGTTCGAGCGGTACATCAGGATGTCCTGCGTCGCGGGGATGATGTGGTCCGTCGTGATGTTGTCGTCCATCTTGAGCAGGACCTCACCCTCGATGTCCTCGTCGATGCCCTCGCGCAGTGGTACCTCGCCGATGTTCGGGCCCTTGACGAGCTCGTCGTCGACGGCCTCGTCGGGGGTGATGAGGTCGGCCTTCGAGGCGTTGTACTCTTCGGCGAGCTCGAAGCCGGGCGCCTCCAAGTCGCCGAGCTCGTCGGACAGGTCCCGCGGATCGATAATTTCGCCCTTGAGCGCGGCAGCGGCGGCGACTTCCGGCGAGCAGAGGTAGACGTTGTCGTCCTCGATGCCTGAGCGCCCCTCGAAGTTGCGGTTGAAGGTGCGCAGCGAGACGGAGTTGGAAGCCGGGACGTGGCCGATGCCGATGCAAGCGCCACAGGTCGCCTCGGAGAAGTTGACGCCGGCGGCCATCATCTCGGCGACCCAGCCCTGGCGGGCGAGCAGTTCGGAGGCCTGCTTCGAGCCCGGGGCGACGATCATCTCGGTCTTCTTGTTGACCTCACGTCCCTCGAGCATCTTCGCGGCCGGGAGGACGTCCTCGTAGGCGCCGTTCGTACAGGAGCCGACGATGACCTGGTCGACGTCGGTGCCAGCGACCTCGCTGACGGGGACGACCTTGTCCGGCATCGACGGCTGTGCGATCAGCGGTTCGAGGTCCGAGAGGTCGACGACGATCTCGTCGTCGTACTCGGCGTCGTCGTCCGGCTGGAGCGGGACGTACTCGCCGCCGCGGCCGACGCGTTCTAAGTAGTCCTCGGTCTGTTCGTCGGTCGGGAAGATCGAGGAGGTCGCACCGAGTTCGGTGCCCATGTTCGTGATCGTCATCCGCTCGGGGGCGGTGAGCGTCTCGACGCCCGGCCCCGTGTACTCAAGAATCTTGCCAACGCCGCCCTTCACGGTGAGGCGTCGCAGAAGTTCGAGGATGACGTCCTTCGCGGTCGCCCAGTCGGGCAGTTCGCCCTCGAGGCGGACGTTGACGACTTCGGGCATCTCGATGTAGTACGGCGCGCCGCCCATGGCGACCGTGACGTCGATCCCGCCGGCACCGATGGCGAGTTCGCCGAGACCGCCGGGGGTCGGCGTGTGCGAGTCGGAACCCAGTAGCGTCTTGCCGGGGGCGGCGAAGTTCTCGCGGTGGACGTTGTGGCAGATACCGTTGCCGGGGCGAGAGAAGTGAGCGCCGTAGGTGCCGGCAGCGGAGCGCAGGAAGCGGTGGTCGTCCGTGTTCTTGAAGTCGAACTGGTAGGTCTGGTGGTCACAGTACTGGGCGGCGATCTCGGTCTGGACTTCGTCCAGCCCCATCGCCTCGAACTGCAGCCAGACCATCGTTCCCGTCGTGTCCTGTGTGAGGACCTGATCGATCTCGATGCCGATCTCCTCGCCAGTTTCGAGGTCGCCCTCGACGAGGTGATCCTCGAGAATCTTCTCGGTAAGTGTTTGTCCCATAGCGTCTCCAAATCCACTATCAGCCCTGATAAAACCAGCGTGTTTCTACGCTCTGCGCCCGCCGAATCTGGATGATGCACGGATGATCGCGCGAATATTGCACGAACGGTGACGAACCCGCGAAACGGCTGCTCGAACGCAAGAATGACGGTGGCCGTGCGGTATCGGGAGTGATCTTTCCGCATCGATACCGGTCGGAATACGCCGTCGTCGCCCGCCGAACGCGGTGGGGCGGCGGCCGATCGACCCGACCCGACGAACGGCGATCGAGTCGAGTCGTCGAGCGGTGCCCGACCCGAATCGTCGCCGGGTGATCCGCCCGGGTGTCAGTGGCCCGCTTCGTGGGGATTCAGTTCAGTGTCGTACCAGTCGGCGTGGTCGGTGTAGTCGATGAACCGCGGCGCGTCGGGATCGAAGGGGCGTTCGAGCGAGTCGAACGCTTTCTTCTTGTCCCAGCTCTGGAGCTTGCCGATGGCGCTTCGGTCCTCGAGATCGTGGTACTCGAGGTCGGGTTCGGCGAGCTCCCACGCCTGCAGGCCGCGTTCGGTGCGGACGATGACGGAGGAGAACGCGTCGGACGAGCCGACGGAGCCGACCGTGAGGTCCGCCGTGTAGCCGGTGAAGTCGGCGCACTCGTCACAGCCCTTCAGCGTGGCGTCGTGGAAGTCCGCAACGTCTTCCGCCAGGAGGAGATCGAGCTCGTCGTCGTAAACGCGCATCTCTCCCTCGATGACGTCCATCTTCCCGATCTCATCGGGCGAGATTCCCCGCTTCGATTCGAGTTCCTCGCCGAGAAGCCGCTGGTAGTTGAAGTTCTTCGTACACATCAGGGCGATGCGGTACTCGACGGCCCGGAGGCCGGCCTCCTGGGCCTGCAGGTCCCAGTCGAAGTCCTGCAGTGCGCGGATCCCCTCGATCTCGCAGGGCGTGCCGACGACGGCGAGGCTGAGGTCCTCCGGCTCTTCGTCGGGCAGCTTGTGTTCCCACTGCGAGAGGTCGAGGTTGCCCAGCGCCATCGTCTGGTTGTAGAACGACCCGGCGCTCTCGATCAGCTCCTCGCGGGTCGTCGCCAGGAAGGATTCGGCCTTCCAGGGATTCTCGTCGGACTCCGTGGCGACGAGCGCGCCGTCGATCTCGCCCGCGGCGAGCAGGTGTGACAGGATCGACGTGACGACGCCGCCGTCCTGTGCGCCGCGGCGCCAGTCCTCGGTGACCCGCGCTGAGAACTCAGTGATCGGATCGCCGGCACCCGAGACGTTGTCGTCGCCGCCCGTGATCTTCCACTGGCGCTCGTAGCGCAGCCCGCCCCGCGGACAGAAGTCCCAGCACAGCGAACAGCCGGTGCACATCTTCACGAGTTCCGGTTTGCCGTCGTCACCGACCCCGATGGAATCGGACGGGCAGGCCGCGACGCAGGTCCCACACTGGATGCAGCGATCCGCCTCGATGACGGCCTCGTCGAGCTCCATGAACCACGTCTTATCCTCGGGCGTCTCGATGTCGTTCATCTCCGCCCGGATGGCGTAGCTCGGCGTCTCGAGTTCCACCCCGTTGGGGACCCCGGGTCTGACGGTCGGATCCGCGTCCGGACTGTCCACGTCCTGGCTCTGCCCGACCGCGGGCTCGGTGAACTCGACGTCGCCGAGACTGCCCGACTCGTCCACGTTGGTCGGTCGCGCACCGCCGTCGGTCCGGAGCCCCGACTCGTCGTCAGTCATCGTGTGCCACCCCGCGGGAAACCGGCGCGTCGGCCCGGCGCATGAGCGCTCGCAGGCGGTCGTTATCGGTCCGGCGAGTCCACTCGTAGAACCGCTCGCCGCCCGCCCGCTCGGCGACGTACACCGCGAAGAGCGCTTCGAGCGCCGGCACGACGGCGTCGGCGGGAACGGCCGTCTCGACCCAGTCGAGAAAGGCGTTGTCGCCGCCGAGCGCCCCGCCGAGGCCGATGTCCATCCCCTCGACGAGGGCGTCCCCCTCGTCGTTCGCGGTCACATCGCGATCGAGCGCATCGGCGTCCACCGCCACCGTCTCCCCCCGAAGGCCGATATCCGCGATCTGGGGCTGGGCGCAGGAGGCCGAGCAGCCCGACATGTGCAGCCGCACGACGTCGAGGCCCGGCGGCGTCTCGATACGAGCGTCGAGTTCGCGCGCCCAGCGTTTCGTGCGCTTTTTGGTCTCGATGATGGCGTAGTTACAGAATTCGTTGCCCGTGCAGCCGACCGCCCCCCGTGAGAACGGACCGGGGTTCGGCTGGTAGTCCGCCGCGAACGGCTCGGCGAGCAGGTCGTCGACGTTCTCTGCGGGGACGTGCGTGATGAGGAAGTTCTGGTCGGTCGCGAGTCTGACCGAGGCCTCGTCGGTGCCGTACTTTCGCGCAGCGCGGGCGGCGGCCGCGAACTCGTCGCCGCCCATCCGCCCGCCGACCACGTTGAAGCCGACGTACGTGAGCCCCGCTTGCTTCTGGTCGTGGACGCCGACGTGATCGCCGACGTACCCCTCGGTGAGGTCTTCGCCGCGCTCGCGGAGGTCGGCCGAACACCGGTCCCGGACCGCTTCCTCGAACGCATCGGGCCCCAGCTGTTCGACGAGGTAACGCATCCGGCAGACGCCACGGTTCTCGCGGTCGCCGAGTTCTTTGAACGTCTGGGCGACGGCGCGGCAGAACTCGACGGCGTCCTTTGGGCGGACGAACACGTCGAGTTCCGAGGCCATGCGCGGCCCGTCCGAGAGGCCGCCGCCGACGCGGGCGTGGAAGCCGTAGTAAGGCTCCCCGTCGAGGTCCTTCTGGGCCGGTGTCAGCCCCACGTCGTTGATCTGGGACTGGGCGCAGTCGTGGGCACACCCCGTGATGGTCAGCTTGAACTTCCGCGGAAGGTTGGCGTACTCGCGATTTTCGGTGAAGAAGTCAGTCACAGCGTCGACGACCGGCTGGGCGTCGAAGCACTCGTGGTCGTCCAGCCCGGCTGCGGGACAGCCCAGCACGTTCCGTGCGGAGTCGCCACAGCCCTGCACGGTCGTGAGCCCGACCGCGTCGTATCGATCCCAGATCTCGGGGACGTCTTCGATCTCGATCCAGTGCATCTGGACGTCCTGGCGAGTGGTCAGGTCCAGGAAGGCGTCGCCCCACAACTCGTTTTGCTCGGCGCCGCCGAACGCCTCGGGTGCGGTCGCGAACTCGTCGGCGACTTCGCCGATCACTTCGGCCTGTTCAGGGGTGAGGAACCCGCCGGGCGCTTTCGTCCGCAGCATGAAGTAGTCGTCCTGCTTGCCGTGGGCGTACATGCCGGCCCACTTCAGCCGCTCCCACTCGCCGTCGCCCGCGCGCTCCTCGATCTCCGCGAACGACAACCCGTCCGCGGCGTACTCCCGCACGTCTGCGATCACGTCGAGCGGGTGCTTCTCCCGCTTGTACGCCTCGACGGCGTTCACGGCCGAATCACCCCGGAAACCGACGTCGGTCGCCGATCGGACGGTACTGCGGTCACGGACTCGATCGCTCGTGGGTGAGTCATCGTGGGCGGTCAATCGACACCCCGGTGGATGTAGCTGGGCGTCCAGGCACGAACTGACAGGGGTTCGAAACGGTGGCAACGCTTGCCGACGTATTCGCTCCGTTCGCGTCGACCGGTCGCCCGTTACCGGGCGCGTCGTCCGCGTCCAGGATCCGAAACATCCGGCTGCTTCGCACCGATCGGCGGCGTTTCGCCCGGTCGGGCCTCGGACGCCCGTCCGGGGCGCCCACCGGTGACACTCGGAACGAACGGAAACCGTCGCGTCCCTCGCGCGCTGGCTTCGATTCCGAACCGTCCCTGCGCCGATTCACAACCAATCCGGCATGGATGCCCGATTTTCTTCGGTTTCCTCCTCGAACGGTCTGCCCGGTCCGTCGCGGGTGGCGGCAATAATCGACCCGGTGTCGGTTCGCCGGACAGACGTGACGCGGTGAGACCTGCTATAGACGGTCGACGCGACGGCTCGCCCATGCCGACACCCCGAGCCTGCACGACACGACTGCTGCAATCGGCGTTCGACGACGCGAACCACCACGGTGATCGGCCATGACGGACGAGCCGAGTCCGAAGACGGGTTCGACGGCCGACTCGTGCGTGGACGAAACGGACGGAGGGGACCCGTCGGACGGGACGGATGCGTCGGCGGACCGCGCCGGACGGACGATCGATTCCGACGAACTGAGGGACGGAGAATGCGACCTGCAGCCGGACGACGAGCGGGCAGGCGAGGAACGCGACGAACGAACGGGCGGTGAACGCGACGAGCGGGCGGCCGATGCCGCCCACCTCCGCGACGTTCCCGTCGGGAGCGGCTGTACGGAAATCTGGGAACACCTCGCCGAACGGCGGGAGGACGATGCCTGAGGGCGTCTCGGGACGGCGGGTCGGTTCGTCCGCGCCGCTCGCGTCGACGACGCTCGTGATCGTCGGGCACGGCTCGCACCACGACGCTCGATCGGCGACTCCCGTCTACGCGCACGCCGACACCCTCCGCGATCGCGACGTCTTCGCCGACGTTCGAACGGCCCTCTGGAAGGAAGCGCCGTCGCCGCGGTCGGTCCTGCGGACCGTCGAGACCGACAACGCGATCGTCGTCCCGTTGTTCATCGCGGCGGGGTACTTCACGAAGGAAGTGATCCCCCGAGAACTCGGCCTGGGGGGGCAGTCGACCCCGGACGTGGACGGCACCGTCAGGTACGCGTCGCCCGTCGGGACGCACGACGCGGTGACCGACGTCATCGTCGAACGGGCCGGCCGCGTCGCGGGCGACCGTCACCTCGGTGACGACCTCGGCCTCGCGATCGTCGCTCACGGCACCGAACGCAACGAGAACAGCGCGGCGGCGGCCCGCGCGCATGCGGCGCGAATCCGGGACTGGGACCGGTTCGACGAGGTGCGAGCGCTCTACCTGGACGAGTCGCCCTCGGTCGGTACCCTGACCGATCACTTCGCGACCGACGAGGTGGTGCTGGTCCCGCTGTTCGTCGCCGAGGGCCGACACGTCCGGGCGGATGTTCCGGCCGCTGCGGGTCTGGCCGAGGGATCCGGCGACTATGCAGTTCCGACCGATGTCGACGGCCGCCGCGTCTGGTATGCCGGTCCAGTCGGGACCGACCCTCGTCTCGCGGACGTGATCGTCGAGCGAGCGAGTGAGGCAGCCGCCGGTACGGATAACGGATCCGACCGTGCCCTCGCGCCGTCGACCGATCGCCACGCCTCGTCGGCGAACGGACGCCGCGACTCGTCGGAGATGAATCGTCGCGATTCGACGGCGGACGGTGCTCTCGGTTTTCGGGCTGCCGCCCGAGAACCGACGACCCGGTCCGGACGGACGTTCCTGCGGTGGATCGAGGCCGGGCGTAGGGGCACTGAAGCGGGGGCCGCGTCTCGCCGGTCGCCCCCATCCGCTTCGGATCCGGAGAAACCGCGAGCGACGGCGAACGCACGCCGGACGCGATCGGGCGGGCGAGTGATGCGCACGTGGGGCGAACTGCAGGTCGCTGGGTCGACGCTGGCCGACGGCTCCCGAACGTACGAACTGCGCCACGAAGCCGATCGTGGAGCGACCCCTGCCGCGCTCGACAGACTCGATCGGCTGCGCGACCTTCGCGACCGCGTCCGCGTCGACGAGCAGGGCGAGTTCCGCCCGCTTCGATCGGCCCCGACGCTCCCGACCGGCTGGTACTGCCCCGGACTCGACGGGGCGACGCTCGTCCGCGCCGTCGAGACCGTCTATCCGGCGACGATCGCCGACTGGGCCCGCGAGCGCGAGGGGTCGCTCGACGTCACCAACTTCCGGGCGACCGCCGACCGCCAGACGGGCATCTACGACCGGGTCGCCGCGCTCGACCGGTCGGCCGTCGACGCCGTCGTCCGCACGTGCTGTGTTGACGACGCGTGTTTGAAGCGTCGGCGCTGGGAGTACGACGACGGGGAGGCCGTCGATGTTCCGCGAGTGAACGGATCGTTTCCCTGTCACGAACCCTGCTCGATGGTTCTGGAGCGGGCGCGTGAGTCGGTCGTCGACGGCGCTCCGGTCGAGGGAGCCGACGCTCCAAACTGGGATGACGCCACTTCAGACGACGTCGACCGCTCGTCATCCCGGGGTGACGACCGATGAGCGGCGCCGCGGGATCGGTGGCGCTGGTCGGCGCCGGGCCGGGCGATCCCAACCTGTTGACGGTGAAGGCGCGCCGCCGCCTCGACGAGGCGGACGTGATCCTCCACGACGCACTGGTGACGCCGGAGCTCCTCGGTACCTGCCCGGACTCGGCCGAGATCGTCGACGTGGGAAAGCGGCCGAACTCGAACGGGGGGCGACTCACCCAGGCCGAGATCAATCGACTGTTGGTCCGAGCGACGCGGGGCGGTCGCGACGTGGTGCGGCTGAAGGGCGGCGATCCGTACGTCTTCGGCCGCGGGGGCGAGGAGGCCGAGTTCCTCGCGGCCGCCGGCGTCGACGTCGAGGTCGTCCCCGGGTTGACGAGCGCCGTCACCGCGCCGGCCGTCGCGGGCATTCCCGTCACGCACCGCGATCACGCCTCCTGCCTGACGGTCGTCACCGGCCACGAGGACCCGACCAAAGCCGAGAGCGCCCTCGACTGGGCGGCGCTGGCCGACACCGTCGCCGCGGGTGGGACGCTCGTCGTTCTCATGGGCGTCGGGCGCTTGCCCGAGACCGTCGCGACCCTCCGTGACCACGAGGTGGCAGCCGACACGCCGGTCGCGATGGTCGAGAAGGCGACGTGGGACGCGGAGTACACGCTCACCGGGACCCTGTCGACGATCGTCGAGCGGGCCGTCGATGTGGGTATCGAACCGCCGGCCGTGACCGTGGTCGGCGACGTGGTCGACGTTCGCGAACGGGTGATCGATGCGTCGCAGTCCGTGCCGGCTCGCGAGTGCGCCGACGGCACCGCCGGGCGCCTGCGTTCGGACGGGGGATCGCGATGACCGACGACTGGCCGCTCGATCGGCTGATGAGCGAGGTCGTCGGGTCCGGTCCCCGGTCGGCGTCGGATATGCGATACGACCAGGCGCGGGAGGCCATGGAACGCATCCTGACCGGCGACCCCGATCCGGTCGCGCTGGGCGGATTCTGGACGGCGAACCGGTGGAAGCGCAACACGCCGGTCGAACTCGCCGGGTTTCTCGACGCGATGCGAACGGTATCGGTCGAGACCGCCGAACCGGACGCCGACCCCGTCGATATCGGCGCGAATTACGACGGGAAGGCCGACACCGCGCCGCTGGGCGTCGCGAGCGGCGTCGTCGCGGCGGCGGCCGGCACGCCGGTCGCGGTCCACAGCGCGGACCGGCTCCCGACGACGTACGGGGTGACCGCTCGTCACGTCTTGGACGAACTCGGCGTTCGGACCGACCTCGAACCGGCCGAAAGCGCCGCGATGGTGGACGCGGTCGGGTTCGGCTTCTATTATGCCCCTCGATTCAATCCGGGCGTTCACGCCCTCTCCGAGCGTCGGGCGGCGCTCGGTGTGCGGACGTTCCTCAACACGATCGAGACGCTGGCGAACCCGGCGGCCGCCGCCGTCCACGTCGGGAGCTTCTTCCACCGGCCGTTCGCCGAGAAGGTGGTCGCGACGCTCCGCGAGAGCCGGACGGTCGACGTCGATCGAGTCGTGATGGTACAGGGCCAGGAGGGGTCCGACGACGTCCGTGCCGGAACGACCCGGATTGCGGCGTGGCCCGACGGTCAGGAGGGTGAGAACCCCGACGGCGCGGACGACGATGCAGTCGACGTCTTCGAGATCGAGACGGCATCGTTCGGCGTGGAAGCCGGTGCGGAAGTCACCGGAGCCGATCTCGCGGCGACCGCCGCACGCGTCACCCGTGACGTCGTCTCCGGCGCTCGCGACGGTGTCGTCGCCGACGCCGTCGCACTCAACGCGGGCGTGCGAATCTATGCTCGCGACGACGCTTCGACCCTTTCGGCGGCGGTCGAGCGCGCACGAGGGGCCGTCGCCGACGGTTCGGCTGCCGACGTGCTTACCGCCCTCCAGGAGTTCGACCCGGCGGACTGGTGAGCGACGGCCGGCGGCGGCGCTCGTCAACCCGGTGGCGAAACGGGCGTCGTGCCGGTCGGAACCGCCCGATTCCTCGAAATGTCCGCCGTAACCGGTACCTTCGACGGACTCACGGTCCCGAAACCGTCGGATACCCGGATCTCGCGACGGGGCGTGGGACGGTGGCCCGTGTTGACCGACGCCATCGCGCTCCGAACGCGATACGCTTTTGGCGATACCGGCGCCTGGTCCTTTCATGTACCGCTCGGGCGCGTTCGTGGCCGATCACGTCACGCCGACGACGGACGAACAGGAACAGCCGAACGGGGTCGACCTCACGCTCGACGTCGTCTTCGAACAGCTCGAACCGGGTCGCATCACGCGCGACGGGAAAGAGATCGGTGACCGGGTCGCCCGTCCCCTCGAAGAACTCGACGAGAAGGCCCCTGCGACGTTCTACCTCCCCGAGGGAACCTACGTCGCGCGTTACGCCGAGCAGATCAGCGTCCCCGAGGGACACGTCGGCTTCGTCTACCCGCGCTCGTCGCTCATGCGCAACTCCTGCATGCTCAACACGGCCGTCTGGGACGCCGGGTACGAAGGGCGCGGCGAGGGACTGTTGCAGGTGCACCACGACATCGAACTCGAACGCGGCGCCCGAATCGCCCAGTTCGTCCTCGCCGAGGCCGAGCACGAGGACGTCTACGACGGTTCTTACCAGGGCGAAAATCTGTAATCCGGCCGCCCGACCGATCTGGAACCGCCCGATTCCGATCGTTCCCGATTCGTCGCTCCCGTGAATGGACCGCGTATGCTGGACTCGCGAGAGGAACCCTGCATGACACACACGACTCGCGAGGGAACCGCTACATGATGGGGCACACCGCATGATGGCGACGACGCACGCACTCGTCGGACTCGCACTCGTGGCGCCGGTCGCCGTCGTCGTCCCCGACGTCGCGGCGCCACTGGCGGCGGGGGCAATCGTCGGCGGTATCGCGCCGGATCTCGATCTGTTCTTCGTCCACCGTCGAACGTTTCACTTCCCGGTCCTGGGAGCCGCCCCGGCCGCCGCGGCGATGATCGGGGCGGCGGTCGTCTCGACTCCGGCCGTCGTGGGTCTCGCGGCGTTTTTGACCGTCGCCTGGTTTCACGCGATGACGGACGTCATCGGCGGCGGGGCCGGGTTCGACCCTTGGACGAATCCGATCGAGCGCGCCGTCTTCGATCACTGGCACGGCCGGTGGATCCGCCCCAGGCGGTGGATTCGCTACGATGGTGCGCCCGAAGACGCCGCGCTCGGGGCCATCCTCGCGATTCCTGCCCTCGTCGTCTTCGATGGCCCCGTTCGGCCACTGGTCGGCCTCGGCCTGCTCTGCTCGGTCGGCTACGCGCTCGTCAGACGTCGACTCCCGTCCTGGATCGACGAGTAACGGATCGGCGGGTCGCGGGTTGGGTGTTTCGGGAGGACCGTCCGGTTGTCCCGACCGGTCGGATGCATCGGAACGTTCAACTGCGTGTCGTCACGTCGTTCGAGTATGATCGACCTCGTTCTCGCGCGGATGACCCACCTTCTCGTCGCGGCGATCTGGGCCGGCAGCGTCTGTTACGTCGCGCTGTCGGTGGTCCCGGCCGCCCGCGACGGCGTGTTCACGACGACCGATCCGCTCCACACACTGCTGCGGACGCTCAAGCGTCTCTCCCGAGCGAGCTCGCTCGTGTTGTTGCTGACCGGCGGCCACCTTGCCGGTCGAATCTACACGAGTGAGAGCCTGACCTCGACGACGAACGGTCAACTGGTGTTGCTCATGACGTTTCTGTGGCTCGTCCTGACCGCACTCGTCGAGATCGCAGCGAGTCGCTTCGAGACCGGCCTCGACGCGAAGCAACTTCGCGAACCGGCCCGTGACAGCCTCTTCCTGTTCCGCGCCGCGGCGCTCGTCTCGGTCGCTCTGTTGCTTGTCGCCGGCGCGATCACAACGAACGCTGTCACGCTGTTCTAGGTGCGCGGTTTATCGCCAATCCTGCCGTCGAGCCGGTGTCTTTCCTCCTCCCATTCCAGTGTCGATCTATCGTAAGCTGGTGGCATTTAACCTGTTGCTGGCCAGCCATTTTCTCCTGGCTTGATTCGAGATACCGCCGGTCCCGCCCGTTTTCGAGACGCGACGCACCTGTTCTCACTTCTGAAATCTTCCGCGAAAGATACTTACCCGTTCGATTTCAGGTAGGTGCATGATGGGCCGTGGCAGGACACTCGGGTTGTCGGCGCTGGTCGTCGGCGCGGCAGCCCTCGTCGGATTCGCGCTTCGTGTTGGTCGAAGGCACTCGCGAGCGCACGTCCAGGCCAGTATCGGAGCACGCATCGTCGAGGAGGTCCCACAGACGGCGACGGTCGTCGACAGTACGTCTCATCGGCTGCAGGAGATTCCGGGCGCCACCCGCGCGATCGAGCGTGCCGTCGCCAGCGACGACGCGGCGTCGTGGGCGGAAGTGACGTTCACCGACGAGAGCGCCTGGAGCGTCGTCGACACCCTTCGCGAGACGGTTCCGTACTACGACGGTGACGACGGCGAGTACAACGGGGTGTACGTTCGGTGGGGTGACCGGATCGTCGTGCTGGACGCGGTCGGTTGGGCGCGCCTCGAAGAGGCCGCTTACTGAAGCGCTCGTCGACTCGGGAAACCGCAACGCTCACGACAGCGGCGCATCGAGTGAGCGCCATGCAACTGGGACTGATTGGGCTCGGACGGATGGGCCAGATCGTCGCGGACCGCTGTCTCGACGCCGGTCACGACGTGGTCGCGTTCGATCTGGACGAAGACGCCGTCGCCGCGGCGGCCGACGCCGGTGCGGAGCCGGCCGACTCGGTGGCCGACCTGGCGACACAACTCGCGGCGACGGACGGCCCGTCCTGTGTCTGGTTGATGGTGCCTGCAGGGCCAGCCGTCGACGCCGCGCTCGACGACCTCGAATCGCACCTCGACGGCGACGACGTGGTCGTCGACGGCGGGAACTCGTACTACGAGGACTCCGTCCGGCGAGCCGAGGCCTGCCCCGCGGCCTACCTCGACTGTGGCACGTCCGGTGGCCCGGCCGGCGCCGAACTCGGCTTTTCGCTGATGGTCGGTGGGCCGGCGTGGGCGTACGAGGCACTCGAACCCGTCTTCGACGCCGTCGCGACGGGACCCGACGGCCACGCGCGGATGGGGCCGTCGGGGGCGGGACACTACGTCAAGATGGTCCACAACGGCGTCGAGTACGCACTCATGCAGGCCTACGGCGAGGGATTCGAACTGCTCCACGAGGGTCGATACGACCTGGACCTCGAAGCGGTCGCCGGCGTCTGGAACAACGGGGCGGTCATCCGCTCGTGGCTGCTCGAACTCTGCGAGGAGGCGTTCCGCGAGGAAGGGACGGCGCTCGGTGACGTCGCCGACCGGATCGAGGGCGGTTCGACGGGGACGTGGACCGTCCAGGAGGGTCTCGAACAGGAGGTTCCGGTCCCGCTGATCTATACGGCACTCGCCGAGCGGTTCGGTTCCCGCGCGGACGAGGGTCGGTTTTCCCGCAGACTCGCGAACCGACTTCGCTACGGATTCGGCCGCCACGAAGTCCAACGACGGTCCTGAATGCAACCAACCGGTTCGGAACGGCACGTCCGGCCGGCCTCTCGCGGACGCGCGTATTTCACAAAATTGATGGGCGGGCGACGGCAGTGTCCGGTACGTACGCACCGATCCCGCTATCACGGGGTTCGGTACCTGCCGTCAGGTGGGCTGTCTCGACAGCCAGTCCGTCTCCTGTCGCTCGGTCTGCGCTCCACTGCACCTGATCGAGACGATCGCAGCGCCCGCCGACCATCGGCCCGACTCGCCGCACCACCGCCCTGCAGCGGGTCCCCTGTGAGCCGATCGACGACCGCCCTCACGTGAGACGATGACCGACTCAGACGACCCCGACCCGACCGACGCTCCATCCGACCGTCCCGAGTCTGCGGACGCGAGTCCGGACGACGGTCACCCGGCACCAGCCGATAGCCGGTCGGCTGGCCCGTCCGACGAAGCGCCGGCGGACGCGGCAAACGGAGTTGCCGGAGCGGCTGCCGGCCCGGACGCCGACGCTGGTGCCGGGGGTTCGAATCCGGCATCATCCTCGATCACCGAGGGGAGTCTCGTCAAGCCGCTCTTTCACCTCGCGTGGCCGATCGTCGTCATCCAGCTGTTGCAGGTTACCTACAACGTCGCCGACACGCTGTGGCTCGGTCGGCTCTCGACGGAGTCCGTCGGCGCGATCAGCCTGGCGTTTCCGTTGATCTTTCTCATGATCGCGATCGCCGGTGGGTTCACGACGGCCGGGGCGATTCTGGTCGCCCAGTACACCGGGGCAAGCGGGGATCGATCGTCGGGGCTCGTCGCGGGCCAGACGCTCTCGTTCGTCAGTCTCCTCTCGATTGTGATCGCCATCGTCGGGTACTTCTACACGCGCCCGGCGCTGTCGATCCTGCCGAGCGACCCGGACACAAAGGCGACGGTGATCCCGCTGGCCGCCGATTACATGGAGGTCTTTTTCCTCGGACTTCCGCTCGTCGGTGGCTTCTTCGTCTTCTCCGCGCTCATGCGGGGGTACGGCGACACCCGGACGCCGATGCTCGTGATGGTCGTCTCGGTCGTCGTCAACGTCGTCGCCGACCCGTTCTTGATCTTCGGGTTCGCCGACAACCCGCTGTTCGGGATGCTCGCAGGTGTCCCGGTGCTCGGGACGATCGACTTCCTCGCGCTGGAAGCGACACTGTACGAGCTGACCGGGTTCACCGGCTGGGGGATCGAAGGGGCGGCCCTCGCGACGATCGGTGCGCGTGCCGTCGCGACGGCGGTCGGCGTCTACGTCCTCTTTGCCACCTCACGCGGGCCCGATATCGAGACGAGTCACCTCGTTCCCAATCTCGACGTGATTCGCGACATCGTTCGACTGGGGACGCCCAGCATGATCGAGCAGGCCATGTCGGCGATGGCGATGATCACGCTGACGGCGATGATCGTGACGTTCGCCCCGCCGGTCGTGACGGCCTTCGGGCTCGGGAATCGGCTCATCTCGCTCGTCTTCCTCCCAGCGATGGGGCTCGGCCGGGCGATCGACACGATGGTCGGGCAGAACCTGGGGGCAGATCGGGCCGACCGAGCGGCACGCGCCGTCAGGCTCGCGGCCTCGACCGGCGCCGGCGTGATGCTCCTCGTTGCGGTCGTCGCACTGGCGTTTACGGAACCGATCGTCTCGGTGTTCATCGGCCCCGACGTGGAAAACGCCGCGATCGTGGAGGGGCTGGGTGTGGAGTACGTCCGTACCCGGACCGTGGAGTTTGCCTTCATCGGCGTCTCGCAGGTAATTCTCGGCGGGTTCCGCGGGGCGGGGAACACGCGGACCGCGATGGTCATCTCGATGCTCACCCTCTGGATCGGTCGGGTCGTCAGCGTCTTCGTCCTCGCGTTCAACTGGTCGGTGACGGTTCCCGTCGTCGGGATCACGATCAGTGCGTTCGGCCTCGGTGCGACCGGCATCTGGATCGGCATGGCTCTGGGGAACGTCGTCGGCGCACTCGTCGGGGTCGCCTGGTTCAGCCGCGGTACGTGGCGAGAGAAGTACATCGACGACCCGGAAGGGCCAGACGATGAGCCCGGGCAGCCGTCAGCCGTTTCGGCCGGTGACGAATAACGGCAAGCTGCCCGATGGTCCCACACCACATCGGCAATACGGTCACGAATTCGAACATATTCGCCCCACTCCCACTGGCCGGGAATCGCCCCCACTTTTGAACGGGTTTCGATACCAATCTGCTGATGGAGAACCTATGTACGATGCTACAAACCGACGGACGGTACTGAAGGCGTCTGGTGCGTCGCTCGCTGCTGTCACTCTGGCAGGCTGTGGAAGTAGCGACGGTGACGACGATAGCTCTGACGACAACAACGACGACAGTGGGGGCGGTGCCGTCGAGATCGAGCCGGACACGGAGATCCTGTTCAAGGGCATGACGACGCACTGGGAGGGGAAGTCGCCGTCGGGGATCGAAGGCGAGGAGAACCCGACGATCGCGCTGAC
>NZ_AOIQ01000009.1 GCF_000337515.1 Halovivax asiaticus JCM 14624 | reverse complement strand
GAGATCCTGTTCAAGGGCATGACGACGCACTGGGAGGGGAAGTCGCCGTCGGGGATCGAAGGCGAGGAGAACCCGACGATCGCGCTGACGGAGGGCGAGACGTACACGATCGGGTGGGACGAAGGCGACGGACAGCCGCACAACTTCCAGATTCGCAACGGAAGCGACGAAGTGGTCGGCGACTACACCACGGATACGACGCCGGATCCGGGCGAAGCCCAGGTCTACGAGATCGAGGTGACGAGTGAGATGGCGGCGTACCGATGTATGCCGCATCCGAACATGGAAGGCACCATCGAAGTGCAGTAAGGCGACCGGACGATTCAAACCCCGCGGACAGTCCCACACNGTACCGATGTATGCCGCATCCGAACATGGAAGGCACCATCGAAGTGCAGTAAGGCGACCGGACGATTCAAACCCCGCGGACAGTCCCACACACGACGCTGCAAGAACTTCATCGGCCGATTCACCTGACAACCCATCGAACCGGGGCCGATTCGATCGGTCCTCACCCACAGCGAACGGTGCGTCTCCGTGCGTTCAGCTACTGAAACACACTTCTGATCGAGTAGTGAGTCGGGAACCGAACCGGTATGCGGTACCTCCTCTCTATGTGGCCTGGAGACGACGCCGTTAAGGCCGTCAGGGGAGAAGTCCCGGAGAATGACTGATGGGGCAGTCGACGTCGTGGAGTTTCTCCTCACGGCGAACGGGTACACGAGCGATCGGACGTTCGACGAGAACGATCTCTTGCCGGCGTATCGGAACGTATTCTGGTCCGTTCCAACCGGTGGTACCGATAGCGACGACGAAGAGGAGTCACCGAACCGACGGCGCGTGACGAACGGAGGCATCGAGCGGCCGCTCGCGACGACGACGAAGACGGCTCGAGCGGCGACGGGCGTCCAGCACCCCTGGGAGGCGGTCTCGGAACTCATGTTCACCGACCGGGACGACTTCTCGGGGACGCTCTCGCTGACGGATCGCGAAATTGCCGAGGAGTGGTACGTCGACCGCGTCGACGACGAACGGCTCCTCGAGAATCCGGTCCTCGCGAAACGGTTCGAAGACGAGACCGACGTCGACTACGAGACGGCGCGCGAGCAGAACCGGCCGATACAGGCCGATCGGGTCTGGATCGACGGCCTCCTCGCGGAGTACTTCGACGACGAGGACGACGAGGAGATGCTGGATCTCGTCGACGTCAGAGCGCCGGAGGAGATCGATCTCACGCTCGACGATCTGGTGCTCACGGCGGATCAGGAGGCCGAGATCAACAAGATCGCGAAAGCGATCGAACATCGCGATTACCTCGCCGACATCGGCCTGCGCGAGATCGGAAAACTGCTGTTCGTCGGACCGCCAGGGACGGGGAAAACGTCGACAGCGCGGGCGCTCGCCCGCGACATGGACCTCCCGTTCGTGGAGGTGAAGCTGTCGATGATCACGTCCCAGTACCTCGGGGAGACCGCGAAGAACGTGGACAAGACCTTCGAGGTAGCCAAACGGCTCTCGCCGTGTATCCTCTTTATCGACGAGTTCGACTTCGTCGCCAAGACGCGCCGATCGGACGAACACGCCGCCCTGAAGCGCGCCGTGAACACGCTGTTGAAGAGCATCGACAACGTCTCGCTCATCCAGGACGACGTGCTTCTCATCGGTGCGACGAACCACCCGGACCAACTCGACGCGGCCGCCTGGCGCCGTTTCGACGAGATCGTCAACTTCCCCAAGCCCGACACCCGCATGCGAAGCGATATCTTGCAGGTGATCACCCGGACGATGGACATCGACGAGTTCGACCCGCTGGCCATCGCCGAGATCACCGAGGGGCTGACCGGGAGCGACCTCCGGATGGTCATGCGCGAGGCCGTCCTCGAAGCGCTGACCGAGAACCGGACGACGCTGACGCAGGCCGACCTCGAGGACGCCGTCGAGGGCTTCGAGGAACGGGACAACCTGAAGAACATGGACATGATCGAGGGCGACCACGACGCCCTCGTCGCCGGCGGCGACATCAGCGGGGCGAGTGGCGGAGATTCCGCGGGCGGGCATAACCACGATCACTGAGTCTCACTGCGGCGATTACATCTGTCCAACGGGCACCGCTTATCGAAGTCTCCGTCGAGAAACACCCTTATATCGCGGCTTCGAACGGCGAGGTAATGACGGGATCCCCGAGAAGCGATGCACGAACTGGTCGTCACGTGGGGCACGTCCTCGCCGACCGACAGTGGAGGGGAGCCTGACGTGCGCGTCACGCTGCTGGGAACCGGCGACACGACCGGCACGCCCACGGTCGGCTGTGACTGCGACACCTGTACAGCCGCCCGGGATCGAGGGGTCGAGCGGACGCGGTTTTCGGTGCACGTCGCAAACGAGCGCACGGGCGAATCGCTCCTGATCGACGCCAGCCCCGACTTTCGCTATCAGTTCCTCCGCGAGGGCGTCTCACTGCCTGACGCGATGGTGATCTCGCACATTCACTTCGACCATCTGGACGGACTCGGCAACGTGTTCCGGATTCTGGACGACGTCCCCGTCTATGCTGCAGACGAGACCGACCCCGAGACGGGACAGAGCGTCGCCGAGACGGTCGCCGACGATTACTACTATCTCGACGCGATCACTCCCGAACCCCGAACGCCGTTCGAACCGTTCGAGACCTGCGGGTTCGAGGTGACGCTCGTCCCCGTCGATCACCCGCCGCTCGTGTGCTACGGCGTGGTCGTCGAGGAGCCGGAGACGGGGGCGAAACTGACGTTTTCTGGTGACACCTCCTACGACGTGCCCGACCGTTCTCGCGCGGTCATGGCCGATCCCGATCTCTTCCTGGCCGATGCGATCGTTCCGGCCTCGCTCTGTGAGCACCACCCGCTCGGCGGTCGTCACGAGGGGCCTGATGGCACGCCACGGACGTTCGGCACCAAGCACATGACCCGCGAGGGCGCCCTCGCGCTGGCGGAGGATATCGGTGCCGCCAAGACCCGGCTGGTCCACCTCGCGCACTTTTACCCCGCCGAGGAGGCGTTCGAAGACCCGCTCGCCGTCGACGGTGAAGTGTACGATCTTTGAACGCCCCTCGCAAGGATTAAGTGCCGACGATGTAACCGTGTACCAACGACAGGCGACTCATGACCCGCTCTCTTTCCTTCTGATCCCGTTTCATTACGCTGTGACCACCACTCACAGCGTCAGCCCCGCTCGCCGACTACACCGGGCTACCGCAGTCGTTCCGTCGGACCATCCCGATCGGAGACGGCTCCGTGACGACGCGATATCGTTCAGCGTCGCGATCGGGACGACCCGTGCGTAGCCACCCCAGACCAATCATATGCAACGATCACGATCCGACATCGACGACCGCTACCAGTGGGACCTGACGACCATTTACGAGACGCCGGCAGACTTCGACCGCGAGTACCAGCGGGCCGATACCCTGGTCGACGCGATCAGTGACGAACTTGACACGCCGCCCGAAGGTTCCGCAACTCTCGTGACTCTGCTCGAACGATTCGAGTGTCTCACCGCGGCCCGAACCCGGCTTGAATGCTACGCCGAGTGTTCACGAACGATCGACCTGACCGACGATGCAGCGCGTGACCGGCAGGATCGGACGCGTTCCCTCGCAGGTGAGGTCGACGGCCTCACGAGCGATGTCCGCCGATACTGTCGCCGCCACGCCAACCGACTGGCGGATCTGCGGACCGAGTCCGATGCATTGGCCCCGTTCGAGCGCTTCCTCGAGAACGCAGTGGACGGTCCCGCGGCCGACCCGTCACTTCGATCGTTGCTCGAGACGTTCGGCGACGTCCTCGACGGCCACGATCGGACCTTGACGGCGATCTGTGACGAGGACTTCGAACCGCCCATCGTCGAGGGATCAGACGGCGACCCGGTAGCCGTCCGCTGGCACAACCGGGTACAACTCCTCAAAGATCCCGATCGGGACTTCCGTCGTCGAGTGTACGAAGCGTTTCACGACGCCCTCGACGAGCGGGCGAACGCCATCGCGACCGCCTGGACGGAGAAGCTCCGGACGCGCGCCCGGGTCGCCGAAGCTCGCGGGTTCGACTCGATTCGCGAGATGGGTCTCTCGAAGGCCAGTTATCCGAAGACGGGGATCCACCTCTCCGGCCCATCGGCGGTTCACGATACGCTCCTGGAGACGGTGAGCGAGAATCTGGAACCGTACCACCGGTTGCAGCGCCGTCGCCGCATACACCTAGCCGTCGACGAATTCAGACCCTGGGATCGTCACGTCTCACTAACGAGTCGGGCGGAGCCGACGATCTCCTACGAAGATGCCTGCGAGTACGTCCTCGCTGCGGTCGAACCGCTCGGCGTCGAGTACCGGACGCGACTCGAAGCGCTCCTCGAGGAGCGCCGCGTCGATGTCTACCCGGCTGCCGACTCGCGCGACGTCACGTACTGTCTCTCGGCGTCGGGAGTTGGCCCCTTCGTCTCGCTCTCGTACGACGGGAGCGTCCGAGCGCTCTTTCACTTCGCTCACGAGCTGGGTCACGCGATGGAGACCGACCTCCGTGCCGACGTGCGCCGGCCGCTTTACGAGACGACGCCCAGACCGGTCGAAGAAGTTCCGAGTCTCGTCCACGAACTGCTGCTCGCCGACCATCTACTCGATAACGGCGACGATGCACTCACGGCCCACGTCCTGAACCGGCGACTCGACGCCATCGGCGGCAACCTCTTTGGTGCCGCCCAATCCGCCCGATTCACCCACGAGGCTGCGATGGTCGTCGAGCGGGGCGACTCGCTGACACGGGAGCGACTCGATGGAATCAACCGCGAGCTCCACAGCGAGTTCCGTCCGGTCGAGGAACCCGCCGAGTACACGCCGTCGGCCTGGCTCGCCCGTGCACATGTCCGCGAACCGTACCACAACTATCAGTACGTCCTCGGCGCGGCCGGCGCTGTGTCCGTGTACGAGGCCCTCGTGGACAGCCGGCTATCGGTCGAGGACTACCGCACGTTCCTCCAATTCGGCGGAACGAAATCCTCGATGGAACAATTTGCCCATCTCGGGGTGGACGTAACCGCGCCAACGCCGTACGAACGAGCGGCCACGTGGGTCGATCGAGACGTCGATTCGATCGAGGGGAACCGGTCTGACGCCGCTCCCTAGTCGCCGAATCGATCCAGCCCAACCTGCCGTCGTGTCGACGGCTCTGGGTCTGCGACCCACGGTGTCCGGGCCTCGCGCTCCACAACCAGGTCGACCGCCACCGGGTCCGCCGGCTCGTACCCCGGACACGAGGTTCCGCACTCCGAGGCCGCGTCGATAGCGCGTTCCTTCCACGAACAGTTGGGGAGCGTCGCGGTCGGTTCGTCGTTCCCGCCAACGTCGGTCCCCGAACACGACGCACACGGCGGAAACGCGTACGTTCGCCAGCCCTTGCCGTAGGCGCGTTCGGCGAGCCGGCGGCGGGCGGTGGCCTTTTCGACCGGAGAGACGATCCCGATGTCCGTTCGTCCGGGGTGGGAGGCGAGCGGCTCGATTCCGGGCTCTTCGACCGGTAGCGGGCTCGGTTCGCGAACGACCTCGATCGTGGGCAGTTCGATGTCGTCGTCACCCTCGCGGTGGACGCGCCAGACGCCCACCTCCGGGGGGATGCGATTCAGGTGGGCACCGGTGACGTAGCTCTCCGTCGCGAGGACGATCTCGTCGACGAGCGCGAGTGAGACGTCGGTCCGTAGCTGCCGTTCGAGGTCACCCGGCGTCCCGAGATCCGGTTTGTTCTCGATCGCGACCAGTCGCTCCGTCCAGTCGGTCGGATACCGGGCGACCTGTCGAACGCAATCGCGACCGTTCCGGCGCGTCCGTTCGAGGTAGCCGATTTCGACCCCGTGCTCGACGGCCTGGTGCGCCCGATCAGGATGACAGTCGAGTGCGGTCCGCCAGGGTGTCCACCGGCCCGGCCCGATGTCGGCCGCGAGCAGCACGTCCGGAATCGTTTCGGCTGTGAGCGCGCGTCGCCGGTCGAACTGTGGGCCTGGCTCGACGATCACTACGTCGACGATGCGCCCGCCCGGATTCGCGACGCTGGCTCCGAGTTGCCTGGCGACGATCCCCTCGCGGCGCTCTTCGAGGGCGGCACACAGTTCGAGTTCGAACGCGAACTCGCGCACGAGTGGAGACACGGGTTTCGCGACGAAAAACCCGCGGGTCCGCGCGTGTCGATGGCGAGCCCCGTCGCACTTTCACCGTCCGCTCATACAGGTCGGGTGGCGGTGTAGTGGTGGCCCGTTTTACGGGTGGGGTAATGCGTTGATTGAATTCCCAAACGTAGTTGGTGATTGGCTCTTCACTGACACACATGATGGCGAACGATGTGGACCGGCGATCGGTCCACGAGGCACGTCCGACGCCGATCTCGCGGTCGAAATCGTCAGTACCCGTCGTCGAGGTGGGTCCCTGATGGGGTCGCCATCGGCGTTTCGCGACCTCACGACGCTCCTGCTGGATGTCCTGCAGGCCCGCCTCGCGGGTGGAGACGACCCACTCGTCGAAGAGCACCAGGTGAAGCCGCTGTCACCGGCGGCGATGGACGACGACTCGAACGTCCGCGTCGGGCTGTATCTGCACGCGGTCTCGACGGACACCGGCCGGACGAGCGAGCCGCCGGAAATCGACGACGGCCACAAGACCCGGCCGCCGCTGCGACTCGAAGGGCACTACCTGCTCACGGTGTTTCCGGATCCGACGCTCGAAGAGGAGGGCAACGGCGTCCTCGACCAGCACGAGGTGCTCGGGACGGCGATGCAGGCGCTCTACGACAACAGCGTGATCGAACCCGACAACGTCCCGCCGTCGATCGGAGACCAACAGCTCACCGTTTCCCACGACGATCTGGACGAGGGCGAAGCGCTCGATCTCTGGCGGTCGTTTACGGAGGGACCCAAACAGCCGTGTGCGACCTACCGCGTCGGGCCGATCTCGATCGACTCGACCCAGCGAACCGCCTTCGAACGCGTCAACGAACGCGATGTCCGCGTCTCGCGGGACGAAGATCCCGCTGGAGCGACGGATACGACGGGGAACTGAGCGGGCCGATCGGCTGCGGAGACCCGTCGGGGCTCACTCGGTCTTCGAATCTGCTGGCCGTTCAGCGCGGGTCGAACGCGATGGGAACGGTGCGTCGCGGCGATAACAATCCGTCACCGCGTACTCAGGCGGCATCGGGCGGCGCGTCCTGTCTGATCGCGTAGAGGCGCCAGCGGCCGGCGTCGTCGGGCCGGCACTCGATCTCGGTTGTTAGCTCGTGGGTGTTCGAGGCTTCGACGAACTCGAGAACGACACGCTCGTCTTCGTCGACGATCCGTTCGATCGAGCCCACGAGGTCGACGTTGGACAGATTCATTGCCATGACGTCACGTTTCGAGAGGATGTCGACTTCTGCCTCGGGATGATACAGGGTGCTCAGGCCCTCGCGGTCTTGCGCCTGGACGCGGTCGTAGAAGTGTTGGACGACGGACTCGGGGTCGAGGGCGTCCTCGGAGCGCTCTGCGGGCATATCTTCGTCACCGAGCTTCAGGCTCCCGTCTTCTGTCGGTCGGCCGTACGACTCGCTCTCGTTCGTGTTGGTCGTGTCCGACGCCTCGTCGACCGGTTCGCCACGGACATCCTCATCGGCGCCGTGGCCGTCGTCCTCACTCGACACGTCATCGAGTCCGTCGCCGTCGAGGTATCGCATGCGAAACCGAGTATCGAAGTCGCGGCTGACGTGCTTCGTCTCGTAGGTTCGCAGGCGATCCTCGTACTGATAGAATTCGTCGTCCTGCAGCGCGACGCCGCCGGCCTCGCTGGCGTATTGCAGACCGAGGAGCACGTGATCGAAGGTGATGGTAACGTCGTCGAGCGCGGTCGTCTCGCCGTCGAGCGGCTGGCCGTCGTGAGCCTCGGTGGCGGCGATGTAGGCGGCGTACTTGGCGACCTTGCGGATGATCGCTGGCGTGAGCGTCTTCATCCCCAGGAAGTCGAAGTCGAAGCCGTCGGTGTCGACGGTCGCTTCGTCGGGGAAGCTCTCGCGCCAGAGGCGCCGACGCAGATTCTCTTGTGGGATATCGAAGCGAATGGAATGGGCGATCCGACGCTTGAACGCGGAGTCGATTCCCGCACGCTTGTTCGTCGTCAGCAGGGCGATGCCGTCGAACGACTCCAGGCGCTGGAGGAGGAAGTTGGTGACGTTGTTGGCGTGGCGGTCGGTGGCGTCGCCGACGTCGGTCCGCTCGCCGAACAGCGAGTCGGCCTCGTCGAACAGGAGGATGGCGTTCGATCGTTCGGCCTCGTCGAGCAGCGCGGCGAGTTGACTCTCGGTCTCGCCGATGTACTTGTCGACGATCTGAGCGAGGTCGACCCGGTAGAGGTCGAGGCCGGTCTCGTTCGCGAGTACTTCGGCGGCCATGGTCTTCCCGGTACCGGGCTGGCCGTAGAACAGCGCGACGACGCCGTCGCCGCGGCTGCCGGGTTCGCCGAAGCCCCATTCGCTGGTGACTGCGCCGCGGTACTGGAGGTGACCACAGAGCTCCCGGAGGTGCGTCTTCGGTTTGTCGTTGAGGTAGAGATCGTCCAGCTCGTAGCCGGGTTCCATCCGGTCTGCGAGTGCTTCGAGGTTGGACGCGGAGTAGCGTTTGCACGCCGCGTAGAGGTGGTCCCGTTCGAGCTCGCCGTTCACGGGGGCGAAGGCGTCTGCGGCGGCGTGCGCTTCCGGCGCCTCGACGACATCCTGCTCCGAGCGACAGAGGTATCTGGCCGTCTGGACCGCGTGGCGGATGTCGCGCTGTGAGAGGCGGAAGTTGGTCGCGACGTTCTCGACGAGGTGGGACTCGGCGACTTCGTCGGCGTACTCCTCCCAGATGGCCAGTCGCGTACTGTACTCGGGGAACGGACAGCGGACGGTCTCGACGCGGTGGTGTGCGAGGTCGACGTCGGGTTTCCAGGTCTCGGTGTGTGAGACGAAGACGTCGCCGGGTGCGTCGTCGAATCGTTCGACGACCGAGTCGACCGTGGGGGCGTCGGGATCGCGCATCACCATGCCGCCCTCGTCGTCGACGCCGACCGCGGGTTCCTCCCGGCGGTCGGTGACGCGTTCGAGGTCGGTGAGGTGGATCGCGGCGTCCTGCAGGGCGGCCTCGCGGATCAGCCGCGTACACAGGTCGTCGTCCTCGACGATGTCGATCGCATCGGCGCGGAGGATCGTCGTCCCGTCGTCGGTGAGGGCGGCTGGGAGGCGGTCCTTACCGGTGCCGTCCTCGCCGGCAAAGTGGTAGATGGTGGGCGCGTCGGTGGCAGCCGAGCGGTCGCGAACAGTCTCCAGCGTCTCGGTCGTCTCCTCGTCGAAGAGCAGATCGGAAAGCGTACGGTCGGCTCGCTCGATGGAAACGAGAGCGGCGAGCGCACGATCGAGACTGTCGTCGCCCTTGAGGTAGTCGACGATGCGCTCGTCGACGGTGACGGTGTCGAAACTGGAGGGGGTTGCAGGTTGCCCGATGTTCCTGACGAGCAGCCCGTATTCGAAGAGCGGGGAGGTCGTGGTGAGTGCCTCTTTCGGGGAGACGTCGCCGGGCGACGAGCCGTGGCCCATTCGGGCGAGAATCCGTTCGAGAACGGTTATCGGTGGCGTCAGCGGTTGGTTCATTCCACTCAGTGAGCCGTACACGGACGCGATACTCCAGTCGACTTCGGGCGCTAACGCGAGTAGAAAGGCGTCGAGGTGCGTTCGCGATAAGCCGAACGATCGGGCGAGCGTATCGAGGCGAAGGTCGAGTTCGGTCGTTCGTGCGAGTGAGACGTCGTGTTCGATTTCGGCAGCACGTTCCGAGAGGGACGCTTGCAGTCCGTCGTTGGGGTACGGTTCGTTGGCCGCTTCGAGTTTTTCCCCTCCTGGTGACACTGCGCGGACTTTCTCTCCGAAGGTGGCCAACTCGGAACCCGCCGCTGCATCGTCGTCCGTCGCATCGGCGACCGGCACGTCGGCGTCGATCCGCTCCGGAAGGCCTGACAGCCCGGAGAGGCTAGCCACTGCGAGGAGTATCCGATCTAATTCAGCTTGAATATGCTCCCCGGGCCGTTCGTACATGTGACGTACGTCCTGTATGGATGTAAATAATCCTTTGTTTCAGGAAGTGTATCGAATAGTACTCGGTGGGACTCGACGCTCGGATCGTAACCGAGGGGACGAACGGCCTTTTCGAGCAATTTTCGATCGAGGGGCCGACTGTATTGATGGAAAGAATTATTAGCTAAACTATAAAATTAGCAGCTATGGCTGTTTGGAGTCCCTGTCGACTACCGTGGAGACGGTCGCCCGACGGCAGGTGTCGTCGATGAGTAAGGGTGTCGCTCGTCGGCGGTCACGTCGGTCATCGTCGGAGCGCGACTCGGACGAGCGCCATTCGCGCCGGCGCTCGCGACGTGAGGTACGGGCAGCAGCACCGGCGGTCGAGGGAACCCCTGGAACGCCGATCATGCGGGCGGCGAAGCCGACAGAGGTTGAGCCGATCCCGCTCGGGCCAGAAGCGAGTGCGCGAGCTGCGGAGGTATACACCTCGTTTGCGAATCGGCCCGACGAGATCCCGGACGACAATTCGCGCCAGAATCTGGCGTCACTCCAGCGGAACATGGACGCCCACGAGGCGACGGGCCCGGCGGG
Organism: Halovivax asiaticus JCM 14624; assembly: GCF_000337515.1. GTDB lineage: Archaea > Halobacteriota > Halobacteria > Halobacteriales > Natrialbaceae > Halovivax > Halovivax asiaticus. The sequence goes on along the minus strand of NZ_AOIQ01000009.1, from coordinate 197,517 downwards.
CGACGCCGGTGTTCCCGAGAGCGTCCGCGAGGTACTCTCTTCGTCGGGCCAGTCGCTCGACGCGTCAATCCAGCGCGCGGTCGAGGACCGGATGGGTGACTCGTTCGGTGACGTGCGAATTCACACGGGGCCATCCGCCGCGAAAGCCTGTGAGGACATCAACGCGCGGGCCTTTACGGTCGGGAACCATATCGCGTTCAATTCGGGTGAGTACGATCCCGAGAGTCCGCAAGGGCAGCATCTGTTGGCACACGAACTCGCGCACGTTCGTCAGCAGACGGGCGGTGCCCTGTCGATGATGCCCCAACAGAACGTCGAGCTAGAGATCGATCCCGACCCACAGCTCGAACGCGAGGCCGAGGAGACCGCCCAGCGGGTCATGGAGGGTGGCGAGCTCGGTATTCAGCGGATGGGGAAGACCGAAGTGCATGTTCAGCGGTCCGTTCGAGGGACGCTATCGTCGATCTCGGATTCGCTGTTCGGCGGCGAAAACGATGACGACGGACTGTCGCTCGAATCGATCGGCGACAAATCGGGCGTCGAGGAGCGGCTCTACGCGCTAACGGAGAATCAGGAGCAGCTAGCGGCCAAAGTAGATGAGTTAACTCAAAAAGTGGAGGGTGGACTCTTTCAGGCAATCGCGGACGCTGGCGCCGGTGAAGCCATCAAGATGGGTGCGACCGAAATCGGGAAGCAGGCAAACGTTCCGTTCGGTGAAACAATTGGCTCACTGACTGGCGCAGCCCTCCAGGCGATCTACAACAATCGCGACAGAGTTTTAGAGATTCTCGGACTCAAGTCGGAGAATGTGGACGATTCAGAATCTGATACCGGGGCGGAACCAACTGCTGGAAAAGGGGGTAATGTCTAAATGAAAGCTGTTCTCACTGGTGAAGTTGATAGCGTAGTTGGAGTGAACTTAAGGGACAATAATGGGGCAGAACATATTCTAGACGTTCGGAAAGACGATGGCAGCATTCCAGCACATCAACAAGACGGGTATCCCGACAAAGCCGACGAACGCACAAGCAAGGGCAACGAGATGGTGCGCCAGGCCCGCGACTACGCGAAGTGGTACGTCGCCCAGGAAACGGAGTACGACACCGTTCCGTGGTACCTCAACACGGGTCGACTGAAAACAGTCAGGGACGCCGTCGGCAAGTGCTCCGAAGAAGAACTCGATCACCACTTCGGCCAGTTCTACCGACAGCTCGCCGGCGAGTATAAATCTCACGTCGAGCAGCCACTCCCGAACCCGGTTCCTGAGGACGAGGCGATCGACCGGTATCGCGAGTACAAGTACGACATCTATCTCACGGCCGACGAGAGCGAGATCGAGACGACATCGGGCATCCACGTGATGTACTACGCAGGGAAAGGTGACCCGCGAATCATCGATGGACACGATCCCTATTCGGATCGGAAACCCGATGGTCGACTCGAACACGTGGCGATCGATCTGGAACGAGACCAGTTTGCCACCTTCCTCGACTACCACCTTCGGTGTCAGATCCGCGATTCGTACCTCTCCCGTGGAGAGGAACCGCCAGAGGAGTACCGCGTTCTCGGTCCGGGGACCGACCACATGATGCGCCGGAGTATGTCGAGAGACTACGTTCCCGATTATCACGACTACAACGGCGATATCGACGGTTATCGGGCAGAAGATACGTTCAACGCTGGGATTTTCGCGCCAGTACTAGACCTGATTCGCTGAGTTGAAGGGGTGTAACAGCCGGACTCGTTTCACACAAGTTCTTGCTCGATGTCCTCAGCTGTTCGGCTCACCGGCGGGTCGTGTTGATTCGCCGATTCTGCGGTCGAAACCCGGCCGTTCGTCAATCGTGGCTACGACAGGAAGGACCAGTGTACTCGGGCGGGGAACACCGCTTTTTGGGTAACTGCTTACCACGTTTGAATCCCCACATAGAGGGGTCGACGTCGCACGTCCGCTCGCTCGTTGTCACCCGCGAATCGTTCCGCCGTCGATCGGGAGTTCGGCACCGTTGACGTAGCTCGCACGTTCGCTCGACAGAAACGCCACGATGTCGCCGAGTTCGTCAGGTTCGCCGATCCGTCCGAGCGGCACGCCGGCGGCCATCTCGGCGAGGCCATCGTCGTAGTCTGTGTACTCGCCGCGCTCGACACCGGAATCGATCAACTCGGCGACCCGGTCGGTTTCGATCAGACCCGGCATGACGGCGTTGACGCGGACGGCGGGAGCGAATTCGCGCGAGAGTGTCTGGACGAGTCCGCTGACGCCCCGGCGGACCGCGTTCGAGAGCAGGAGGCCGTCAACCGCTTCGGTGACCGTTCGCGACGTGATGCAGACGATCGAGCCAGTCTCGGCGTCCACCAGGTGCGGGTGGGCGCACTCGATGGTCCAGACGGCGCTCATCACGAGTTGGTCGTAGGCCTGGTACCACTGGCGCTCGGTCGTCTCCAGAAACGTCGTGCCCGGCGGCCCGCCGGCGGAGGTGACGAGGTGATCCAGCCCGCCGAAGGCGTCGACGGTCGCGTCGACGAGTCGTTCGACATCGTCCGGGTCGGTGATGTCGGCGGTGATCGCCAGGACGTCACCGTCGCCGACGCGTTCCAGTTCGTTCGCGGCGTCGTTGAGTCGGGACTCGTCCCGACCACAGATCGCGACGTCCGCTCCCTCGCTCGCCAGCGCACGTGCACTCGCGCGACCGAGGCCGGCCGAGCTCGCCGTCACCAGCGCAGCGTCCCCGTCGAGATTGAGGTTCATACGAACACCGCTATCGCCGAGATGTAAAGTGTTCGGGAGCGATACTCACTGAAGTACCGATCGACGTCCTCGTCGACGCGTGGGCGACATGCCGGCGATTTCATCTATCCTTCCGTCGCAGGCGCTCGCTCGAGACCTGTCTGACGAAGCGTTAAGTATCGTCACCGCACACTAGGACGCAGGATGGGCAACAAGAACAAGACGATCTCGTTCCGGGTCAACGAGGAAGCCTTCGCGGCGCTCCAGGAGATCGCCGAAGAGCGCGATATCTCGTTGTCCGCCGTCTTCCGGGACTACGTCGATACGCTCATCGAACACGACGGACAGGTCGCGGTCGTGCCGGAGGACGAACTCGACGGTGACGAGTCGGACGAGAACGCATTCCCACCGACCGTAGAGGTACCAAAGAGCTTCCTGCGGGAACACGAACGACTCGAACTCGAGACCGAGCACCTCCGCGAACAGCTAGAAGAGCACAAGGCCTACGTCACCGACCTTCGTGACCGCGTCGACGACGAGGAAGAGGAAGTGCTTCTGCTCGACGATCTCGACGAAGACGAACCCTACCAGCTCGGCTGACGACCGGGTTCACCCGTCCTGCCCGAAGTCCATTCCAGTCGCCGACCGCCTTACCGCGCCAGTTCGTCTTTGGCCTCGCGAATTGCCGTCTGTTTCTCCGGATGACCATCGACACCAGCCAGCCCTTCGGCTGCCTCGAGCGTCCTGACGCCGCTGTCGAGAAACGAGAGGACGTCGCCCGCGTAGGCGTAGACCATGTAGTCGTCGCTCATCACGTCGACGATCGCGTCGGGACCGAGCCCCTGTGCGCGCAACTCCAGCAGATACTGGATAAACTTCCGCTCCGGACAGCCACAGTAGGGGTTGTCCTGGCAGTCACAGTCGAGGAAGTCACTCGCGAAGTCGAGGACCCGTTCGCGCGTCGCATCGTCCAGTTTCTCGAGGCCCTCGCCCTGGAAGAGCAAGTCGAGTGTCGCCCCTTTGAACGCCCCCTTCGGGACGTTCGTCTCGAGCTGCGAGGCGAGCTGGCGGTGGTTCTTGACGTATATCTTGTCGGTGATGGCCACGCGTTAGTGACCCTAGTGGGTGCCCGGCGAAAAATCGTTCGGGTCGAGGCCGATGCACGTACGCTATGACGACTGTTTCCGATACTGTGCGGGGAGATCACATACCTATGGCGAGGCGAAATGTATATCAGGCCCTCAGCGGATAGATATGAACGCAACCGTGTCCGGGTTGGGGTAATGGTTATCCTTCAGCCTTGTGGAGGCTGAGAAGCGGATTCGATTTTCGCACCCGGACTCATAACTTTTCAAACATATGCTCGAGTAGCCTGGGCAGTACGGTAGGCATTTCCGGAAATCGGAAATGACTCCACCACAATTTTCCATGAGCAGGTCGGATAATAAGTAGATGTATCCGTGCCCAACGTGTGAACGATCATTCGCAACCAAGCGGGGGCGGGCTGTTCACTACACAAGTACTCATGACGAGCGCCTTCCGAATCGAACGTGCAATTACTGCGGAACCGAGTTCCACTCTCCCTACGAGAAAGCGTACTGCTCTGACGAATGCCTCTCGAAGGCTGACCCGTACGCTGGCGAGAACAATCCAAACTTCCGCGGCGGTAAGGAGGAAACCGAATGTGTTCTCTGTGGAAAGTCCTTTTCCTATTACCCATCTGAGAAAGTAGGTCTCTATTGTGCTGAGTGCGTAGATACTGCCGAATGGCGCGAAATACCTCCGAATACGGGTGAGAATAATCCTCGCTGGTCCGGTGGCAAGCGCGAGTTCGAGTGCGCCGTCTGTGCCGAGCCCGTCGAGCGCTACCCCAGCAACGCGACCGGTGACGTGATTCTCTGTAGGGAAGCCTGTCGCCGAGCGTGGCTCTCCGAATCGTTCACCGGAGACGGTCACCCCAACTGGAAGGGTGGCGGTAACGAACCCTACGGCGAGGGCTGGGCCGCGACGCGACGGGCGGCGCTCGAACGCGACGGCTACGCCTGCGTCCGCTGCGGAACCGACGCCGACGCGCTCGGCCGCAACCCAGACGTCCACCATATCGTTCCAGTCCGCCACTACATCGAAGCTGCTGCGTTCGAGAAGACCGACGCCCACACGCTCGAAAACGTCGTCACCCTCTGTCCGCCGTGCCATCGGAAGGCGGACTTCGGTCACATCGCTGCCGAGACCCAGCGCGAACTGATCGACGTCACGCGGCCGACAACCGTCCCTGCCGAACCGGGACCGACCACTGGCTGAACCACGTATCCGACGTCTCAATCGGCGAGGCGTTTGTCCATCGGGGTTACGGAGCCGCTTTGCTGGACGACGTCGAGGGCGGTCATGACGTCCGAACGGGAGATGATGCCGATGAGCTCGCTACCGTCTGCATTCCAGCCCGCGTCGGGCGTGACGACGAGCAACTGACCGACGTTCTCCCCGCGCATCTGCTCGATCGCACCCATCACGTCCGCTGCTGGTTCGACCGTCGGCGGCTCGTTTCGCATGATCTCCTCGACCGTGTAAGCTTCGCGCTCGACTGGTTTGACGTTCCGTGCGTCCGAGAGCGTGGCGATCCCGACGAGGCGGCCACCGTCCAGAACGGGGTAGGCGGTGTGGCGTTCCTGGAACATGCGCTGGACGAGTTCCTCGACGGACGTGTCGATGCCGACGGTTTGCAGTCGGTCCGCCGGCGTCATGATATCGGCGACGGTGACGTCCTGGAAGGCGGCCTTCATCGTCACCTGCTGGGACTCGCCGGAGGCGGCGATGTAGACGAATAGCGCGACTGCAATGAGCAGCGGATTCCAGGCGAACAGCCCGAACAGCCCCATCAACACGGCGAAGAACTTGCCGACCGTCGCGGCCTGCCGGGTTGCCTTCGCGTAGGGCTGATTGCGCGCGAGGAGTGCCCGAAGCACTCGCCCGCCGTCCATCGGAAACGCCGGAAGCAGGTTGAATACGGCGAGGACGACGTTCAAGATCGCCAGATACGCGAACGTGAATCGGAGGCCGGCCCACCCGAAGGGGAGGAGCTGAAACAGGGCGAAGGAACCGATTCCGAGCAGCATGGAGACGGTCGGGCCGGCGATGGCGATCGCAAACTCCTGGCGCCAGTTTTCCGGCATGTCTGTGAGTGACGCGACACCACCCAGCAGCCAGAGGGTGATCGAGTCGATGGGATAGCCAAAGCGCTGGGCGGTCAGCGAGTGGCCGAGTTCGTGTAACACGACGCCGGCGAACAGCCCGACCGCGGCGACGAGCCCCCAGAGATACGGCGTTAGTCCTCCGGTCAGCGCCGCGATCTGTATCTCGGCGCCCAGCACCTCGTTGAAGATCCCGGCGGCGTCTTCGATCTGGCGACCGATGAGCACCGCAAACACCGGCAGGATGAGCAAGAACGTGACGTCGAGCTTGATCGGGATCCCGAAAAGCGAGCCGATCCGGAAACTCTTCCACATAGCCACCGATACCGCCGGTGGACCCTTAAACGACCCGCCGATTTGCTCGGAACTGGACCCGTCGCGTCATCACCGTCGAGATTCAGACACTCATTGGATAGGATCCGGACACGTATTGGATGCGGCCGTGGGCCGTTGTCTCACCGTATTCGCGGTTCGAAGCCTTTATCCGCGTTCTGGGCTTCGGTTCCGGTAAGTAACCACAACCATGTCCGACAAACCAGCCTCAATGTACCGGGACATCAGCAAGCCGGCGTACACGCGACGCGAATACATCACCGGCATCCCGGGTTCGAAGATCGCACAGCACAAGATGGGCGACATCAAAGCCGATCAAGACGACTACCCCGTCCAGATCAGCCTCGTCACCGAAGAGGAGGTCCAGATCCGACACGGGAGCCTCGAGGCCTCGCGCCTCTCGGGCAACCGGTACATGATCAAGCACGCCGGCGAGGGCAACTACAAGATGATCCTGCGCAAGTTCCCCCACCACGTCATCAGGGAGAACAAGCAGGCGACCGGCGCCGGCGCCGACCGTGTCTCCGACGGCATGCGCCAGTCCTTCGGGAAGATCGTCGGCACCGCGGCCCGCATCGACGCCGGCGAGCGTATCTTCACCATCTGGTGTGACGTCGAGGACGCCGACTTCGCCAAGGAAGCCATGCGCCGCGCCTACAACAAGATCACGCCGCCGTGCAAGATCGACGTCGAGAAAGGCGAGCAGAAGCTCATTTCCTAAACCGAACTTTTCCTCTGCGTGCGGTCGCTGCGCGACCGCACTCGGGAAAACTTCGATGAAAAGCACTCTTCCTTCCCCTACAGCGCCGCAAAGCGGCGCTTCCGGGTCAGTTGTCGGCCCGCTCACTCGGCCAGTGCCTCGTTCGCGGAATACGGAGCTAGGGGAAACCAGCCCTTCCCCGTGCGGCTCGCGGGTCGCTGGCGCGACCACGCGTTTTCGGCCACCGCTCTGGCTCGAAAATGGCCAGCTCCCGCAGGAGGCTGGCTGGCCGGATCGTGTCCGCGCCACCTCGGATACCTTTTTGCGCTCGCGCTCGCTCGTTCGGGTATGCTGGAGCTCGCGGTGGCGAATCGGGAGGAGACGTTCGAGCGGATGCGAGAACCGCTGGCCGAGCGCGGGATTCGGGCCCGGCACGTGCCGGTGAGAGAGCGGGTGATCCCGCTTGGTGGCGATGCGCCGATCGACGCGACCGAGTTCGACGTCGGGTTCGTCTATCCGGGCCGATTGATGGAGGGCGGCGTGGCCGACGCGATACTCGACGTCCCGTGGGTGAACGGACTGGCGGCGGTCGCGACGTCGCGGAACAAGGCTGGGGTGCTGGCGAGGCTCGATCGAGCGGGTTTGCCGGTTCCCGACTCCGTCTACGTCTCGAATCCGGTCGACGAGGGCGAGCTCGTCGACGTCTACGATCGCTTCGAACCGCCGGTCGTGGTCAAGCCCAACTCGACGACCCGCGGTGTGGGCGTCGCGAAGGCCCACGACCTCGATTCGTTCCTCGGCGTCTGTGACTACCTCGGGCTGGTGCAGGATTACAAAGCGACCGGCGACAAGTCCTTCCTCGTCCAGGAGTATCTCCCCGATGCAACGGACTACCGGGTGATGGTGCTCGACGGTGAGTACGTGGGGGCCGTCGAACGGCGCCTGCCAGACGGCGCTCGCGAGGCCGGCCAGTGGAAACACAACGTCCACCGGGGCGCGGAAGCGAGCGGTGTCGAGCTCTCGGGGGAGCGACGGTCACTCGCCGAATCGGTTGCGAAAACACTGGATATCGACGTTCTCGGGGTCGATCTCCTCGCGACCGACGATCGGGTCGTCGTCACCGAGACCAACGCCAGACCGACGATCGACACGGCGACGAAGTACGAACCCGACTTCTACGATCGGCTGGCCGCTGTGATCGAAGCCAGCGCGGAACTCGGGTAGTGCCACGGCTGGGTGCTGGGTGCGGATCGGGAGGAGACCGCAGTTTCGGGCGCGTCGATGTGCCAAGGCAAAAACTGTGTTGTGCCGGAGAAGAACTGTGTGTCAGCGGGTGCGATTACTCGAGGCTGATGCCCGAACTCTGCTCGGCGGGTTCGAAGACGACCTCGAGCACACCGTTGTTGTACGTCGCGCTCGCGGTGTGTTCGTTGACCCGCCGGGGGAGCGAGACGCGTTCGTCGTACTCGCGGTGGTCACTTCGGGCGGAGATAGTCAGGGTCTTGCCGTCGCACTCGAGTTCGATGTTGTCCTTCTCGACGCCTGGAAGGTCGGCGACGACGCGGATCTCCGTGTCCGTGTCGTGGACATCGACGTGGGTGTCGGTGCCGAAGCCGGTATCGACCGTCCCCGCCGAGGACTCGAACTCGACGTTCGCACCCTTCATCATATCGTTCATCATGCGTTCGATCTCGCGAAAGAGATCGTCGAAGGGTTCGTCGCGGTCGTCTCGTCTCATAGCAGACGGTTGCGCCCGACCGTCCAAAAGCTTTCTGTCGGCGAACGGGTTCGCGGTCGGGTGTCGGCGACGGCGGCGAAGCGAGTCGAGCCCCGGGAGTGCCGACTGCGTTACCGGCCGATGTCCATCGCGTCGTTCGTGGTCTCGATGCTCTCGGCGGCGTCGGCGGCACCGGTGACGGCGCGGATGGCGTCGACGTTCTCGGGGACGACGTCCGACTCCTGGTGGATCGCCTGGAAGAGGTAGAGATCCCGCCCTTCGGTCGAGATGGACTCCTCCCAGATGCAGTTCTCCCAGAGGTCGCCACGCGGTCGCCCGACGTCGTGAGCGTACTCTTTGAGCTTGCCGGCGCCGTCGATGTCGAGACTCTCGGGCACGAGGAAGAGGCGATCCTCGTCGGCGAGGTGGTCGCGCACGTCGGCGGCGTCGACGGCCGACGAAAGCGTGACGTTCAGGCTGTGGACGTGCATGAGCGTCGCCGGGACCTTCATGCCGAGCGTGTCGATGTCGACGTCGGGGAAGATGGTGTTGACGTCGGGGCCGTGGTGTGAGGGGATCGTCACCGGATTCGGGAGGATGTCGTTGATCGGGCCGCGGGACGTCTGGCCGGGGTCACCGCCGCGACGCACGAGCGTCGCGCGGACCTTCTCGATCCCGTAGGCCTCCTGCAGTGGCGCGATCACGCGCGAGAGTCCCGTCGTGTTGCAGGAGACGACGCGAACGTGGTCGGCGTCGACGGCGTCTTCGAAGTTCGACCGGGCGTTGAAGCTCACGTCGGCGACGTTGGCATCCTCGCCACCCTGGTAGAGCGCCGGCGTGGCGTACTCGTCGTACATGGCCTTGTTCTTGGCACCGATCCCGCTGGGGGTGGCGTCGACGACGACGTCCGCGGCCTCGACCAGGTCGGTGACGGGGCCCGCGATCTCCATTCCCGCGTCTGCGAACTGGTCGGCCCGATCTTCGATTGCCGCGTACAGCGGGTAGCCCCGATCGAGTGCCGATTGGGCCTCGAAGTTGGGCCGCGTCTTCGCGACGCCCAGGACTTCCATGTCCGGCTGGGCCCGGACGGCGTCTGCGACCCGTTTGCCGATCGTTCCGTAGCCGTTGACCGCGACCTGTATCATATGCGCGACTCTCCACTACCGAGGGGGTTAATCGTTTCGAGGTCTCCGCGCGGTGGTCCGCTTCGCCGCGTTGTTTCTCGCCGGTCGCGGTCGGCTCCACGCCGGTAATCCGACGGACACTGGCTTCCGTCGCCACGAGTAAGAAGGTCTTTCCGCTGGCCACGCGCATGGCGTCGTATGGAAGACGATGCGTCTCTACTGGCCCCCGCACGCACCGCGGTCGAGCAGTGTCTGGCCCTCGATGCGTCGGAGTCGTGTGTGATCGTCACGGACGACAAACGCCAGCCGATCGGGCAGGCGCTCTACGAGGTCGCGAGCGAGATCACCGACGATGCGGTCGTCGTTCGCTACCCGGTGGGTGAGACCCACGGGAGCGAACCGCCGTCCCCGGTGGCCAAGGCGATGGCCGATGCGGACGTCGTACTCGCACCGACGACGAAGAGTTTGAGTCACACGCGTGCACGCGGGGACGCGAACGAGGCCGGTGCTCGGGTCGCGACGCTTCCCGGTATCACACCTGACGTGTTTACGACCGGTCTCGACGCCGATTACGAGGAGATCGAAGCCCGCTGTGAGGACGTTCTCGCACAGGTCGAGGCGGCCGACGAGATCCGTGTAACGGGCGACGGCGGGACCGACATCACGTTCGACGTGGCCGATCGACGCTGGAACGCCGACACCGGCATCGTCCACGGCGCCGGCGCGATGTCGAACCTCCCGGCGGGTGAGGTATTCGTCAGCCCCGAGTCGGCGACCGGCACCTACGTCGTCGACGGAACGATGATGCCCCACGGACTGCTCGACGACGATCAGACCCTCTCATTCGAGGTCGAGGACGGCCTCGTCACCGACATTTCGGACGACGACATCCGGGAGACGGTCGAGACGGCCGCGGACGAGGTCGGTGACGCCGCCTACAACCTCGCGGAACTCGGCATCGGGACGAACGTCGCCGTCACCGACCTGGTCGGTTCCGTCCTCCTGGACGAGAAGGCAGCCGGAACGATCCACATCGCCATCGGCGACGATGCCGGGATCGGTGGCGACGTCGAGGCGCCGATCCATCTGGACGGCATCGTCCGCGACGTCGACGTGTTCGCCGACGGCACCGAGGTCACGCTCCCCGAACCGGTCGACTTGGCGTAACGTGACTGGGGCCGAAACCGGCCGAATCCGTGTGACGAACTCGACGGCACGATTTTGCTGACGTGGTGTGCGATCACGACTGACGGTATTTGGCCGTCGAACGCGCTCCAATCCCCTTTTACGCGCGTGGCCTGTAGCCGACTGCATGAGTGATGTCGAGGATCGACAGGCCGTTCCGTGCCCGTCGTGTTCGCCGGCCGTCGAAACCGTCCACGAGGTACTTTCACCGGGCGGTGGGTCGCTGACGGTTCGCTGTGGCGACTGCGGCCACGTCCACAAGATTCAGCCGACGAGCGAGGCTGAGGTGACGCTCGACGTCGTCGTCTCGCAGGGCGGCGAGTCGACGGCGGCCAACGTGACGACGCCGGCGGACGAGACGATCGCCGTCGGCGACGAATTTCTCTTAGAGACCGAGACGATGCTCGCAACCGTTCGGGTGACGAGCGTCGAACTAGACGGGGACCGGCGACGGGAGTCGGCGCCCGCCGACGATGTCGAGACCGTCTGGACGCGCGAGGTCGACAACGTCGCGGTCAACGTGACGATCCACCCTGGGGACGGCACACACGACGAGAGCCGTGCCACGACGATTCACGTCCCCGGCGATTACGAATTGACCGTCGGCGAGGTCGAGACGTTCGGCGAGGACGAGTTCGAGATCGACGCCGTCGTCGTTCGCGGCGACGCCGACGGCTACAACCGGGACCGATACGAGCAGGAGGGCGACACGGTCTTCGCGAAGGATACGAAGCGCGTCTACGGCTGGGACGAGACGTCCACAGCCTGGTCGGCCTGGTGACTGTCGGTTCGCCCGGCACACACCGGCCGACCTGACAGGCGTCTTCGCAATTACACCGGTCTATTTTGCCGAATGTGGAAAGCTGAGCCCACGCACCGTCGCACCATACCGGTCGAAAAATTAGGTCCGGTTGCCGGGAACGCTGCAATCGCAACCGTGAAATCTGTCGGCAATCGTGGGGTTCCTGCAAGCGCGTCTTTGATGACGGTCGCTCGGATAGCCGACGTATGGATCGTGCTGTCCTCCGGGAGGACATGATCGATAGCCTCCAGCACGAGCCGAAGAACGTCCTCACTGACGAGGCGGTCGCCGTCGCGATGAGCGACGTCCCTCGCCACGAGTTCCTCCCAGCGTCGGTCGACGCCTACGCTGACCGATCGTACGAGTGTGAGGGAACGCGAGCCCTCTCTCCGAGTGAGGCGGCACGCCTCGTCCAGGGGCTCGATCCGACACCGGGCGACTCCGTGCTGGTCGTGGGTGTCGGCGTCGGCTACACCGCTGCGCTCCTGGCGGAACTGGTCGGCGAGGAGCACGTGCACGCGGTCGACATCTCCCGACCGATCGTTTCCCTGGCCCGATCGAACCTCGCGAGCGCCGGCTACGGGGGCGTCCTCGTCGATCGTCGTGACGGCTCGTACGGGCTCCCGGAGTACGCGCCGTTCGACCGCATTCTCCTCGAAGCGGCGGCCGTCGATGCACCGATGGCGTTGACCGAACAGCTGGCCGACGGCGGCCGGTTGGTCTATCCGCGTGGCGCGACGAATCAGCGGCTCGTCGCCGTCACCGACGACGGTCGCACCGATTTGGGGGCCGTGTCGTTCGCGCCGATCCTCGTCGAGGGCGAACAGTCAGGAGCGTTAGAGCGCAATCGAACCGCCCGGGAGGACTTAGAACACGCCGTTCGGCGCACAGAACGCCGTCGTGGCTGGGAACTCGACTGGATCGACTGGGAGTGAGTCCGCTCATTGGCTGTGTACTCGTGGTTACGTGTGGCTCACGTCGCGCAGTCACGCCCAACGGTGGAACTGTCTTCACCGGTCACTATCGGTCGGTGAGTGGAAAACGGTGAGACCGTGGGGGTCCACCGAAGTAGGGATTGGGGGGTGGGGTGGGTGGCGACTAGTACCGTCGTAGCGCCACTTACGGGTATGACAGCGGCGGGGTTAAGAATAACCGCTAACTGTTTATGGCTATTGGGAAATCAACACTAATTGATTAAAAACCGCTGGGCGGCCGGCATCGTTCCCTGACATTGGTCGACCCAAACACTACTGGCTACCGTTCGTGCCGTCCGCTCCGATCGGTCCGGTACTATCGACGGGGCCGGTCGTCCAGCACACGGTCGACGATCTTCCGCTGGGCGGCCCGGAGATGATAGTGGAAGGTTGGCGGCGAGATATCGAGCGTCTCGGCCAGATTCTCGCCCGTGCTCTCTCGGGGCCACTCGAAGAAGCCGCTGTAGTGTGCGGAGTGCAGCGCTTCGAGTTGTTTTTCCGTCAGGTGCTCCGTCACCTGCTGTGGCCGGTGGTCCGGCGCGGTCTCGGTGCGGTGTTCTCGCCGGGCGGTGAGTTCGGTGTCCGGATAGCCCGCTTGAACCGCCTCGACGAGCGATCGGGTGTCGATCTGCGAGGGAAGGACGAGCGTGACGGTCGTTCGACTGTCCGTCGTCGCGGCGTTGACCAGTTGCGTATCGTACTCGACGAGCGTCTCGAGAAACGGTGTCGCAGTCACCGTCACGTCGAGTAACGTCGAGTCTTCGCCCGCCGAGACGATCGAGACGTCGTCGATAGCTGTGAATTCGTCGGCCAGGGGGTCGCTCTCTTCCGGCGGTAGATCGGCTGGCACCCGCACGAAGCACGTCCGGAGGCCGCTCGTTCGCTGGAAGATGCCCTCCAGCTGAATCGGTCGACCGAGGGCCGAGCGGAGCCGGTTGAAGAGGAGGTGATCGTCCCCACAGTCGAGTTCGATTTCGATTCGTTCGTCGGTCACCATCGCCCGGGTTCGTTCGGCGCTCCTGATCGCGTGCCCGATTACTTCGCCGAGTTCTCCCAGGACGTCGCGTTCGCGTTCGGTGACCGCATCCGCCGCCGTCGCGTGCACGACGACGGCACCGTATCGCCGTTCTCGGCCGGTCAACGGGACGGCGAGGACGGTCTGGAAACCGTGTGTCAGTGCCGTCGTCCGGCGGGGGTCCCAGGTTGGTTCGTCGAGTACGTTCGCCACGACGCGGACGTGCTCTTGATCGAGTGCGGCGGTGACCAGGTCGACTTCCGGTGCGTCCGTTCCATCGGCTCGAATCTGATCGGCGTAGGTCTCGTCGATTCCGGCCCAGGCCGAGGGATTCCACGGTTCTCGATGGGGCGCCAGCCAGGCAGCCAGGTAGCGATCGCTCGCTGCGAGTCGTTCACAGACGGTCGTTTCGATCTCGGCCCGCGTCGTCGCCTGGGCGATCCCCTGCGTGATATCTCTGACGAGTTCGTTCGTGTGATCGAGGCGCGTCAGCTCCTCGTTCTTCCGTGTGAGCCGTCGATCGTGTTCGCGAAGCAGTTGTTCGCGTTCGGCCCGATCGAGTGCAGCTTCGGTGTTCGCCGCGAGAATCTGGATGAGTTCGATCATCGTCTCGTCGAAGCCGTCTCGCACCTCGCTGCCCGTGACGAGCAGGCCGTGCGACCCGAGGGGCACGAGGACCTCGCTCTGTCGGCGGCGGTCGTCTGCGGGTGCTGGGCCGGTGCTAACGTCAGGAACGTACGACAGCTCCCCGCCGGAGAACGTCTCCCAGACGTGGCCGTCACCCTGCTCGTACGTTCGATCGGGGTCGAGCGTGTCGGCCGTACCCGGCGTCGACGCGACGTGTTCGAGCGCCGCGGTCGTGGGTTCGAACCGGTAGGTCGCGACGATCGGCACGTCGAGGATATCGCCCGCCGTCTCGACCAGCGCACGATAAATCTCGTGTTTCGTCCCGGCTCGCATGAGATCGCGGGTCGTCTCGTGCAAGCCGGTGAGCGTCCGCTCGTAGCGCTGTTCACTCTGTCGTAACTCCGTCTCGGCCCGGTACTGGCCGACGGCGTTTCGAATCTGGTTCGCCAGCAGCGTGTACTGTTCGCGTCCGGACTTCTTCTGCAAGTAGCCGGTGACGCCGGCCGCGATCGCCTCGCTCGCGATCTCCTCGGAGCCTTTCCCGGTAAAGAGGACGAACGGCAGGTTCTCGTCGCGTTCCCTGACGGCCTCTAACAACTCGAGGCCCGTCATTCCGGGCATATCGTAGTCGCTCACCACGCAGTCGACGTCGCGCTCTTCGACCGTCGAGAGCGCTTCAGCCGCCGTCGTGACGGTCGTCACGTCGAGCGTCNAACGGCAGGTTCTCGTCGCGTTCCCTGACGGCCTCTAACAACTCGAGGCCCGTCATTCCGGGCATATCCTAGTCGCTCACCACGCAGTCGACGTCGCGCTCTTCGACCGTCGAGAGCGCTTCAGCCGCCGTCGTGACGGTCGTCACGTCGAGCGTCTCGTCGACCCGGCCGAGCATCTCGGCCGCCAACTCGGCGAAGCTGGGTTCGTTGTCGGCGAGCAGGACGGAGACCGAGTCGATCGACGTTGCCCCTGGCACAGGTACGTCGTGAGATCGCCGTCCAGGTACTAATATATTAGCACCACCTCTTGCACCGTCGACCGCCTGCTATACAGTTCGTGTTGGTACTCGTGCCGGCACAGGTCGTCGATCTGCACCTGCTTGGTTGATTGGCTGCGTCATCGCTGGCCGATTGACCGTCGAACCCGGTCACTACCCCCACGGCCGGCCACGCCCGCAACTGGGTCGTCACGGGCCTGCTCTCGCAGGTATCGCCACTATTCGGGTATCCGGGGTCGTAGGCGTGTATGGTGGGCGAAGAGCCACGATTCGATTTCACCAGAGACGTATCGAGACGGACCCTCATGCGCGCCGGCGGCGGACTGGCCGTCTTCGGGATCGCTGCCCCGGCCGAAGGGACCTTCGACCCGGCGGACTTCGACGTCACTCCGCTCCAGCAGCTGGACGAGGTCGAGGTCGATCCACGGGGACTCCAGTACTTCACGATCCAGCAGGCGCGTGTCGTCCACGATCTGACCGGCAGGATCTATCCGTCCGACGACCTCGGTCCGGGCGCTCCCGAGGCCGGCGTCGTCTACTTCATCGACCATCAGCTCAATTCGGCGTGGGGACGCGGCGAACAGTGGTACATGGAGGGCCCGTTCGCCGGCCGGGATCCGACCGACCCGTTTCAGAACGAGGGGGTTTCGACCGACGAAGAGACCGACGTCCCCTGGGCGGAGACGACGCCGGCCCAGACACAGGGCTGGCAGTATCCGCTCACACCGAACGAGGCCTACGACCGTGGAATTGCTGCGATCGAAGCGCACGTCCAGTCGACCTACGACGCGTCGACGTACACCGAGCTCGATGGCGACCAACAGGACGAGGTCGTCGCGGCGCTCGAAGCCGACGAGGTTGAGACGTTCGAGGGAACCGGCATCGCCGCGGGCGACTTCTTCGCGCTCCTGTATCAGAACACCCTCGAAGGGATGTTCAGCGATCCGATGTACGGCGGAAACAGGGAGATGGTCGGCTGGCGGCTGAAGGGCTTTCCGGGAACGCCGGGTGCTCTCGGTAGCTATCGAGAACTCATCACTGACGACGAGTACATCGAACTGGCGGAAGGCGACTATCGAAAACTCGCCGACGACGTCGCCTCACTCGGCATCGACTCGGACAACGAGGTCCCAGCGAACGAACAGAGCGAACAGGGTCACGCACACGTACACAATGCAGCCGAAGCCGACTATCCCAAGATCGTCGATCCCGCTGCCGCCCGGGGCGACGCGGATCCGGACTCGGCACCGACGGGATCGGTCGACAGTGCAGACGGCAACGGCGCTCCCGAGGTCGAGGACGGACAGATCGACAACTCCGAGGCCGCAGACGGGCCGTCAGCTGAGTCTGCGGGCGACGATGGGGGTGACCGCTGATGGTGCAGCAACTGGATCCCGTCGACGTCGTCACGGTCGGTGCCGGCTGGACGGGCGGCATCATCGCGAAAGAACTCGCGCAGAACGACTACTCCGTCGTGAGCCTCGAACGCGGCGGCGAGCGCGAGACGGAGAACTTCTTTACCGTTCACGACGAGCTGGGCTACGCGCTCCGGTACAAGTTGATGCAGGATCTCTCGAAGGAGACGATCACGTTCCGGAACGCCCCGGAGGACACCGCCCTGCCGATGCGTCGATACGGCGCCTTCTTGCCCGGAACGGGTGAGGGCGGGGCGGGTGTCCACTGGAACGGCGTCACCTGGCGATTCCTCCCGTACGACTTCCAGATCCGCTCGCAGACGATCGATCGCTACGGGGAAGACAAGATTCCCGACGGGATGCAGCTCCAGGACTGGGGACTCACCTACGAGGAACTGGAACCGTACTACCACACCTTCGAGTACACGGCCGGGATCGCCGGCGAAGCCGGAAACATCGACGGGGAGACCCAGGACAGTGGCAATCCGTACGAAGGGCCGCGAGCGGACGAGTATCCGCTTCCGCCGATGCAGCAGACGCCGGCACTCGGGCGGTTCGCGGACGCCGCGTCGTCACTCGGCTACGAACCGTTCATGCAGCCGTCGGCCAACCTCACCGAATCGTACACCAATCCCGACGGCGTCCAGCAGGGGCAGTGTCAGTACTGTGGATACTGTGAGCGGTTCGGCTGTGAGTGGGGTGCGAAAGCGTCGCCGATCACGACCGTCCTCCCGGCTGCCAAGGAGACGGGCAACTACGAACTACGAACCCACGCAGACGTGATCGAGCTTTTGTACGACGACAGCGAGGGCCGAGTGAGTGGCGTCCGATACGTCGACCGGGAGACGGGGGACGTCTACGAGCAACGGGCGACGGTCGTCGCACTGACGGCCTACGTCCTCAACAACGTGCGCCTCCTGCTCCTCTCCGATATCGGCGAGCCGTACGACCCGGAGACGGGTGAGGGCGTCGTCGGGAAGAACTACTGCTACCAGAACTTCGGCGCCAACGTGACCGGCTTCTTCGACGAGGAGGCCTGGAACCTCTACATGGGTGCCGGCGCGCTGGGTACGGCTATCGACGACTTCAACGGCGACAACTTCGATCACTCCGATCTCGACTTCATCCACGGCGGGAACGTCGCGATCAGTCAGACGGGTGCCCGCCCCATCGTGAACAATCCAGTTCCGCCGGAGACACCGGCGTGGGGATCCGAGTTCAAACGCCAGAGCATCGAGAATAACCACAGCACACTCGGCGTCTCCTGTCAGGGGTCGGTCCTCCCCTTCCGCGATAATTACCTCGACCTCGATCCGAACTACACCGACCAGTACGGCCGGCCGCTCCTCCGAATGACCTTCGACTGGCACGAGCAGGATCGCAACCTCGTCGAGTACGTCGGGCCCTACCTGGAGGAGATCATGCAGGAGATGGGTGCGGACACGGTCGACGCGACGACCGCACTGGAGGGGAGCTTCGACATCACGCCGTACCAGTCGACGCACAACACCGGCGGGGCAATCATGGGCGACGAGCCGGCCGATTCCGTGGTCAACACCTACCTCCAGAACTGGGATGCCGAGAACCTGTTCATCCCCGGCGCGTCGGCGTTCCCCCACAACAGCGGCTACAACCCGACCGGAACAGTCGGGGCACTGGCCTTCCGGGCCGCCGAGGGCATCCAGGAGTACCTGAACGATCCTCGCCAACTCGTCACCCCGTAGCCGGGTACGAAACCGCGCTCTCTCTCTCTCTCTCTCTCTCTCTCTCTCTCTCTCTCTCTCTCTCTCGATTTACGTTCCCCGCTGGCTGTACGCGAACGCCGCCAGAAGCACCACTCCGAGGGCGACGAAGATACTCCAGTGAGCGATCGCCGACCCTCGCAACGGTTCGGGGAGGTTGACCAACCCAGTCGCCTGCATCAGTCCGAACGCGACGAGCAACCCGCTGGCGATCGAGACGAGCCCGACCGCGAGTCCCTGCTGGAGCCCCCACCTGGCTTCGCGGGACGCCTGCGCACTGTCTGTCGTCGGCTCGGCCATCTCTCCGGCCTCGGGCGCAGTTCCGATGACCTTGTCGTCTTCGTCGTGCCTTTGCCGTTCGCCGTCGCTATCGCCCGTGTCCTCGACGTATCCCAGCGTCTCCCTGTCGCCGGATTCGGTGTCCTGCTCCGGTCCCCCCGTCTCGTCTCGGGATCCGTGCTCGTCACTCATCGTCCCTCGTACCCGGCGAACACGGGTTATCGTTTCACCTGCATCCACAGGCTTCGGCGGAGACGAGGCTTTTACCCTCGCTGCCCGTTCGACCACTGGGCAAGCAGGGGATTTTCCGGGGGATGGATCGAACCAACGGGTGCTCGTGTCTGCCGCGCCGGATCCCGCCGAAATCTTCGATCGAGCGGCCGCGGAAGGGAGCCGGCGGCTCGATCAGCCGCTGCTGGAACTGGTGGCGACGAGCTTCATCGCCGGTTTCACCATCGTCTTCGGGATGGCCGCACTCGGGATCGTTCACATGGCCGTCGCGCCGCAGTTCGGCGAGCTGGCCAGGGTCGCCGGCGCGCTCGCGTTCGGCGTCGGCGTCGTGCTGCTGATCGGCGGTCGCGCGGAACTGTTCAGCGAGAACTTCTTCGACCCGGTCGCGGCGGCGGTCGAGCGCGAGGGGACGTGGTTGCTCGGCTCGCTGGCTCGACTGTGGACGCTCACGTTCGTCTTCAACCTCGTTGGCGGCGCACTCTTCGTCTTCGTGCTTTCCGTCGAGGGTGCCCTCCCGCCCGGGTCGGGGGAGGCGCTGTCCTCGACGGCCGAAGAACTCGCCCATCGGGGGAACCTGGGGATGTTCGCGGACGCCATCGCCGGCGGCGCGCTCGTCGCGTTGCTCTCGCATTTGCTCGTGGCTGTCGACGGCGCCGGAAGCCGCCTTGGGGTGGCCTACGTCGTCGGCTTCCTGCTGGCTCTCGGCCCGTTCGACCACGTCATCGTCACCGTCCTCCACGTGCTCTTCGGCATGCGGTTTGGGGCGGAGATCGGCCTCGGCACGCTGGCCGCGGTGACGCTCGTCTCGACGGCCGGCAACCTCGTCGGCGGCCTCGGCCTCGTGACGGTCAGCCACGTCGCGCAGGCGACCGGCGCCCGCGAAGACGAGTGAACTCCCGGCGGCGGAACACCGTCGGCGCACACTGCTCCGTAATCTGCCGGTACCCACCCGGCGTTTTTGACCGGCGACATGGTCCGAGATGTATGTCCGAATGCCGTCGGTGGGACGGTCATCGCCTCGTCTGGATCGCGCTCGGACTGGTTCTTGCAGTCGCTGTCGGCTTCGCCCTCTCTCAGTACATCGGGGCCGTTCTCTTCGCTCTCTTCCTCTACTACGCGACGCGACCGGCCTACCGCCGGTTGAATCGCCATCTCGACCATCCGAATATCGTGGCGTCGGTGACGATCCTGCTCGTGGTCCTTCCGATGCTTGTGGTCGTCGCGTATGCGGGGGTCGTGGCGCTCCGGGAGCTGGATCAGTTTCTCGCCGCGAGCGACCTCGAGGTAGTCCGATCGGCGCTCGAACCGTACCTCTCACCGGTTCGCCAGGGTGACGTGAGTGCACTTTGGGACGCGCTTCCGACCGGCACCGCTTCGGTCGGTTCTCTCGCACAGCAGGGCCTCCCGGGTGCTTTCGGGCGCCTCTCGTCGGCCGCCGGACTCGTCTTCGCGGTTCTCGCCCGCTTTTTCCTCATGATCACGTTCCTCTTCTACTTGCTTCGGGACGACTGGAAGCTTCGTCGCTGGTTCGTCCGGAGCGTCGATCACGACGAGGCAATCGTCTCGTTCCTCGACACGGTCGACGACGACCTCGAAGTGATCTTCGTCGGCAACCTCGCCGTCGTCGGCGTCGCGGCGGTGTTCGCTGCCGTCTCTTACTACGCACTCAACTTCCTCGCGCCGGGCGGCACCGTCGTCGGCGTCCCCGTGTTGCTCGCCCTGCTCATCGGCATCGGGACGCTGATCCCGGCGGTCGGTATGAAGATCGTCTACGTCCCCTACGGGATCTACCTTCTTGGACTCGCCCTCGGCACGGCCACGCCGCTGTGGCACCCGATCGCCTTCTTCGCCGTCTCGTTCACGATCGTCGACACAATTCCGGATTTCTTCGCCCGGTCGTTCCTCTCGGCGCGAAGCGGCGTCCACATGGGGCTCGTCCTCCTGGGGTACTTTCTCGGCACGCTCGCCTTCGGCTGGTATGGTTTGTTCCTCGGCCCGATCGTCGTGGTCCTGCTGGTCCACTTCGCCGACGATGTCTTTCCCGACCTTGCGGGCGCCCTGTTGGCCGAGTGATCGGGTTTCGGAAAGCGTAGCCGGTCAACCGCGAGGCCCCACGGCCGACCCGAGACATGACAGACTCAGCAGTCGCGGGGGCCATTATGGCTCCCCATTCGGATTCGAGGGTATCCTCGGCGACCCGTCCAAGCATAGCCCTCACTCGGGCCCGGCGTCGGGCTGTCGCTCTTCGATGGCGTTCCCGTCGCTTGTCAGGCCGGCCAGGTACGCCCGCCGGTATCGACGGAGTTTCCGGTAGAGGAGATACCCGAAGAAGCCGACGTACCCGAACACGTAGAGCACGAATGCCAGGAGTTCGGGCAGCCCTGTCGCGTCCCGGATCAGCGCGGTCCCGAGGCCCGCAGTGGCGTTGTACGTTGCGTGGATCACGGCGGCGACGACGAGCCCTTTCACGACGATCGGCCCCCGATTTCCGGGATTGAACTTTGCCAGTCCCAGATAGTACCCCGCGAAGGACGAGTAAACGACGTGTCCAGGCCCGGCCAGGGCACGTGTCGCCGTGATGTCGCCGCCGATCCCGATCAGGTCCAACCCGAGCGTGAGGCCGCCGATGTCACCGATCGCGCGACTGATGTAGATCGCGTTCTCGATCGTCGCGAACCCCAACCCGGCCACGGCGCCGTACACCGCGCCGTCGATGACTGCGGCGAACCGGTCGTCGTTGTAGGCGTACAGCCGGACGGCGAGTAGCTTCACCGTCTCTTCGACCGGGCCCACGACGAGGTAGAAAAACAGGACCAATCCGACGAACTCCAGGGTCGCGAAGATCGGCTGGAGGATGCCGTTGAGGACGGCCGCGAATCCGGCTGTCACGATCCCGAGCAGGAACGTGATGGCCAGCAGCGACGGCGGTTCGCTCGACGTCACGTCACTTTGCCAGACGTACGCCGCGAGCACCAGCGCGGGAAGCGCTGACGCGGCCGTGAGCGTCCCGATAACCGGATCCGTAAGGACGCTGAGCCCGCCGATAGCGAGGATGGTTGCCAACGCGAGGAGAATTACGACCGCCTGTCCAGTACGGACGATAAGCCAGTAGATCCCCACCGAGAGGCTGTCGAGCCGGGATCGCTTCTCCCACGTCGTGATTCCGTAGAGGTCCGGCTCGTCGTTCGCCGTCTGAACGGGGTCCGTGTCGTCACCGCTCATGAAGTCCATTTACGGGACCGATCGTTAAATGGCAATACCATACAGCAGATATCTCGAGTTATTCGTGCCCGATGAAGCCACAAAGACGGTACCGTCTGACGGCACTAATTGGTACCCTGTCCAGTCGGCCGTGCCCTGTTACGACTCGTCCCACGACCAGCAAGTACACCGGTCGCTCGTGGAGTAGAAATCGAAGAAGCGCCCGAGGCGGGATTTGAACCACGGTCGATCGCTTCCTTGCTCTCTTCGTTCGCAAGACTGCGCTCTCCCTGATTCAAATCTCGCTTCGGTGTTGCGCTGACGCCGTCACTCGTTCGTCGCTACACTCCTCTCTCGAATTGGCGTCAGCAGAAAACGCCCGAGGCGGGATTTGAACCACCTGAACTTCACTCACTGCGTTCGCTCGTTCCGTACTTCAAATCCAGATTCTGCCGCTCTTCGATTTCGGGTATTCGCGACACGGCGACGCCGGTCGCTCACGAAATTGAAATCGAAGAAGCGCCCGAGGCGGGATTTGAACCCGCGTCACGACCGTGACAGGGTCGTATGATGGGCCACTACACCACCCGGGCCTCTGCACTCATACGTATCCGGGAGATATGTATAAGGCTTTCCAATCGAAGGCGGTGTGGTAGGGGAGAACGCAACACTGCACGGGGCAAGCTCGACTGGCGGGTCACTGGCTCGGTGGGGGTCGATAGCCCGCACGCGTATCAAACAAATAATCTATACTGCCGATCTCCCCCAAAGGGATATATGGGTGAGTGCGGTATCGCCACGTGTGAACGGCTGGTCCGGCTCGGACCGCCGGGTCGGATAGCGACGCTACCCGGGGCAAGTTAGTAATGGTTAAATGCCCTGGGCCGCTAGCCGTCTGTAGTATCTCGTGACAGCCACTTCTCTCCCGGTAGCTGACAGCCAGCCCCTGACCTACACATGGTAGACGTAAGCCAACACGAACTCGTTCCCGAGCACTCCGTCCTCGACAAGGCGGCCATCGAGGACGTGCTCGACGAGTACGACATCGATCGCACAGACTTACCAAAGATCAAGCGTACCGATCCGGCCCTGCCCGACGATGCCGAGGTCGGCGACGTCATCAAAATCGTCCGTGATTCGCGGACGACGGACCAGGCAATCGTATACAGAATGGTGGTCGACTGATGAGCATCGACAGAGCCGCACGACGAGAAATTTCGCGTGAATACTTCTCCGCGGAGCGCCTCGCGGAGCATCACTTCCGATCGTTCAATTCCTTCCTCACTCGCGGCATGCAGCGTGTGGTGGACGAGAAGGAGACGATCGACACGGACATCGGCGACAAGGAAGGTGAAGAGCCCGTCTTCGTCGAACTCGGCGACGTCCGCGTCGTCACCCCACGAGTGCGGGAAGCCGACGGCAGCGAGGAACTGCTCTACCCCCAAGAAGCTCGCCTGCGTAACATCACCTACTCTGCGCCCGTCTTCATGGAGATGGCCATCGTCAAGGGCGAGGAAGGCGACGAGCGCGTCGTCGACTCGACCGAGACGAAGATCGGCCGGATGCCGATCATGGTCGGCTCCGAGAAGTGTAACATCGCCGGCTTCTCCGACGAGGAACTCGTCGAGATCGGCGAGGACCCCGCCGACCCCGGTGGCTACTTCATCGTCAACGGCTCCGAGCGCGTGCTGATGACGAGCGAGGACCTCGCGCCGAACAAGATCTTGGCAGAGTACGACACCAAGTACGGCGACGAGATCCAGGTCGCGAAGACCTTCTCGCAGCGTCGTGGCTACCGCGCGCTCGTTCTCTGTGAGCGCACCCGCGACGGGTTGCTCGAAGTGTCGTTCCCATCGGTCTCGGGTTCGGTCAACTTCGTCACGCTCGTTCGCGCACTCGGGCTCGAATCGGACGAGGAGATCGTCCACAAAGTTTCGAACGACCCCGAGATCGTCAAGTACATGCTGGAGAATCTGGAGGAAGCCGAGGTCCAGTCCGAAGAGGAGGCGATCGAAACCCTCGGGCAGCGCGTCGCTTCCGGCCAGGGCAAGAACTACCAGTTGAAGCGAGCCAACTACGTGATCGACCGCTACCTCCTGCCGCACCTCCACGAGGAGGGCGTCGACGAGGAGGACGTCCGGATCAACAAGGCGCACTACCTCTGTCGGATGGCCGAGGCGTGTTTCGAACTCGCCCTCGGGCGCCGCGATTCCGACGACAAGGACCACTACGCGAACAAGCGCCTCAAGGTCAGCGGCGACCTGATGAAGGACCTCTTCCGGACGGCGCTGAACAAGCTGGCTCGCGACGTGAAGTACCAGCTCGAACGCGCCAACATGCGCAACCGGAACCTCTCGGTCAACACGGTCGTCCGCTCGGACGTCCTGACCGAGCGCTTAGAACACCCGATCGCGACCGGCAACTGGGTCGGCGGGCGCTCCGGCGTGAGTCAGCTGGTCGACCGAACGGACTACATGGGCGTTCTCTCCCACCTGCGCCGACTGCGATCGCCGCTGTCGCGTTCGCAGCCACACTTCGAGGCGCGGGACTTGCACGCGACCCAGTGGGGTCGCATCTGTCCCTCGGAGACGCCCGAGGGACCGAACTGCGGACTGGTGAAGAACTTCGCGCAGGCGATGGAACTCTCACAGAACGTCGCGGACGAACAGTCGCTCAAACGAGAACTGGCGTCGATGGGGGTCGAGGGAATTCCGGGCCTCGAACGCGCCGACCGAACACCGGCAGACGACTAATATGGCGAGTCAACAACAACGAGAGGCGAAGGTGTACGTCAACGGGTCGCTGGTGGGCACCCACCCGGACCCGAACGAACTGGCCGAACAGATCCGCGAGGCGCGTCGCGTCGGCGACGTTTCCGAGATGGTCAACGTCTCGGTGAAAGATCGCACGCGCGAAGTCATCGTCAATGCCGACGCCGGACGGGCCCGCCGTCCGCTGATCGTCGTCGACGACGGCGAACCGCGCATCACCGAGGCCGAGATCGAGGCGCTGAACGATGGTGATCTGGAGTTCGAAGATCTGGTCGCCCACGGCTCGATCGAGTTCATCGACGCCGAGGAGGAAGAGGACATCTTCGTCGCCGTCGACGAGGACGACCTCACCGAGGATCACACGCACCTAGAGATCGATCCACAGCTGATCTTCGGGATCGGCGCAGGGATGATCCCCTACCCGGAACACAACGCGAGCCCGCGCATTACGATGGGGGCGGGGATGGTCAAGCAGTCGCTCGGGCTACCGAGCGCCAACTACCGCATCCGACCCGATACGCGCCAGCACTTGCTGCACTACCCGCAGCTCTCGATGGTCAAGACCCAGACAACCGAACAGATCGGTTTCGACGAGCGGCCCGCCGCGCAGAACTTCGTCGTCGCCGTGATGAGCTACGAGGGGTTCAACATCGAGGACGCGCTGGTCATGAACAAGGCGTCGGTCGAGCGCGCGCTCGCCCGGTCGCACTTCTTCCGCACCTACGAGGGCGAGGAGCGACGCTACCCTGGCGGCCAGGAAGATCGCTTCGAGATCCCCTCTCAGGACGTGCGCGGCGCCCGCGGTGAAGACGCCTACACGCACCTGGACGAGGACGGCCTCGTCAACCCCGAGACCCGCGTCGACGAGAACTCGGTCCTGCTCGGCAAGACGAGCCCGCCGCGATTCCTGGAGGAACCGGACGACATGGGCGGCCTCTCGCCCCAGAAGCGCCGTGAGACGTCAGTGACGATGCGCTCGGGCGAGAGCGGCGTCGTCGACACGGTCACGCTGATGGAGGGTGAGGACGGCTCGAAGCTCTCGAAAGTCTCCGTGCGCGACGAGCGGATCCCCGAACTCGGGGACAAGTTCGCGTCCCGGCACGGCCAGAAGGGCGTCGTAGGCCACCTCGCGCCGCAGGAGGACATGCCCTTCACGCAAGAGGGTGTCGTGCCCGACCTCGTCGTCAACCCACACGCGCTGCCGTCGCGGATGACGGTCGGGCATATCCTCGAGATGATCGGTGGCAAGCTCGGCTCGATGGAAGGCCGACGCGTCGACGGGACGCCGTTCCTCGGCGAGGACGAGGACGAACTCCGTGGTGGACTGGAAGATGCCGGGTTCAACTCCGCCGGCAAGGAGGTCATGTACTCGGGCGTCACCGGCGAGAAGATCGAGGCCGAGATCTTCGTCGGCGTGATCTTCTACCAGAAGCTCTATCACATGGTCTCGAACAAGCTGCACGCCCGCTCACGCGGGCCGGTGCAGGTGCTGACCCGTCAGCCGACGGAGGGGCGAGCTCGCGAAGGTGGGCTTCGTATCGGGACGATGGAGCGGGACGTCTTCATCGGCCACGGTGCGGCCCTGACGCTGAAGGAACGCCTGCTCGACGAGTCCGACCGCGAGTACATCCACGTCTGTGGCAACTGTGGCATGAGTGCCGTCGAGAACGTCGAACAACGGCGCGTCTACTGTCCGAACTGTGACGAGGAGACCGAGATCCACGAGATTGAGATGAGTTACGCGTTCAAACTCCTCTTGGACGAGATGAAAGCCCTCGGGATCGCGCCGCGACTCGAACTGGAGGATGCCGTCTAACCATGCAACACAGTACACCAAAAGAGATCGGATCGATCAGTTTCGGGCTCATGGAGCCCGAGGAGTACCGGGAGATGAGCGCGACGAAGATCATCACCGCCGACACCTACGACGACGACGGCTTCCCCATCGACATGGGGCTGATGGACCCGCGTCTCGGCGTGATCGACCCCGGACTGGAGTGTAAGACCTGCGGGAAACACTCCGGTTCCTGTAACGGCCACTTCGGCCACATCGAACTCGCCGCGCCCGTCATCCACGTCGGCTTCACGAAACTCATCCGGCGACTCCTCCGGGGCACCTGTCGAGAGTGCTCTCGACTGTTGCTCACCGAGGACGAGCGAGGGGAGTTCCGCGACCAGATCGACGAGTCGCGAAAACTCGGCCGTGACTTAAACGACGTGACGAAGGCGGCGATCCGACAGGCGCGAAAGAAGGATCGCTGTCCGTTCTGTGGCGAAATTCAGTACGACATCGACCACGAGAAGCCGACCACGTACTACGAGGTCCAGGAAGTCCTCGCGAGCGAGTACTCCCAGCGCATCGCCGGTGCGATGCAGGGCGACGAGGAGGAAGGCATCGAACGGACGACGCCGGACGAACTCGCCGCGAAGACCGAGATCGACCTCACGCGGGTCAACGAGATCCTCTCGGGTTCGTTCCGCCCGCGCGAAGAACAGCGCGAAGCGATCGAGAAGGCGCTCGGCATCGACCTCACCGAGGAGGACACGAACAAGCTGATGCCCTCCGATATCCGGGACTGGTTCGAGGCCATCCCGGACGAGGATATCGAGGTGCTCGGTATCGATTCCGACCGCTCGCGACCGGAGTGGATGATCCTCACCGTGTTGCCGGTACCGCCGGTCACCGCACGGCCGTCGATCACGCTCGACAACGGGCAGCGCTCGGAGGACGACCTCACACACAAGCTGGTCGACATCATCCGGATCAACCAGCGCTTCATGGAGAACCGTGAGGCGGGTGCGCCACAGCTGATCATCGAGGACCTCTGGGAACTGCTGCAGTACCACGTCACCACGTTCATGGACAACGAGATTTCGGGGACGCCGCCGGCCCGACACCGCTCCGGTCGGCCGCTCAAGACCCTCAGCCAGCGACTCAAGGGCAAGGAGGGTCGCTTCCGTGGTTCACTCTCCGGGAAGCGTGTCAACTTCTCCGCCCGGACCGTCATCTCGCCGGACCCGACGCTCAGCCTGAACGAGGTCGGCGTGCCGGACCGCGTCGCATCGGAGATGACCCAGACGATGCTCGTCACCGAGCGCAACGTCGAGGAGGCGCGTCGCTACGTCGCGAACGGGCCGAACACGCACCCCGGTGCGAACTACGTTCGCCGCCC
Organism: Halovivax asiaticus JCM 14624; assembly: GCF_000337515.1. Lineage (GTDB taxonomy): Archaea > Halobacteriota > Halobacteria > Halobacteriales > Natrialbaceae > Halovivax > Halovivax asiaticus. The sequence continues at coordinate 169,321 of NZ_AOIQ01000009.1, read as the reverse complement.
CGACGGCCGGCGACTGAAGGTGACCGAGAAGAACGCCGAGGCGCTCGCGGGCATGACCGACCAGGCCGACGAGGAGGGCGTTCAGACTGTCGGTCCCGGCTGGGAGGTCAACCGCCACCTCGTCGACGGCGACATCATCATCTTCAACCGACAGCCGTCGCTGCACCGGATGTCGATCATGGCCCACGAGGTCGTGGTGATGCCGTACAAGACGTTCCGGCTCAACACCGTCGTCTGTCCGCCGTACAACGCCGACTTCGACGGCGACGAGATGAACATGCACGCCCTCCAGAACGAGGAGGCCCGTGCCGAGGCCCGCGTCCTCATGCGCGTCCAGGAGCAGATCCTCTCGCCACGCTTCGGTGAGAACATCATCGGCGCCATCCAGGACCACATCTCTGGAACCTACCTGCTGACTCACGAAAACCCGCACTTCAACGAGACGCAGGCGTTGGACCTCTTGCGAGCGACGCGGATCGACGAACTGCCCGAGCAGAGCGGGACCGAGGAGGACGGCACGCCGTACTGGACCGGTCGGGCCATCTTCTCCGAACTCCTCCCCGACGACCTGAACCTCACGTTCACCGGCACCGTCGGCGAGGACGTCGTCATCGAGGACGGCCAACTGGTCGAAGGAACCATCGCCGAGGACGAAGTCGGTGGCTTCGGCGGCGAGATCGTCGACACGATCACGAAGGTCTACGGCAACACGCGCGCACGGATCTTCATCAACGAGCTGTCGACGCTCGCGATGCGGACGATCATGCACTTCGGGTTCTCGATCGGGATCGACGACGAGACGATCGAGCCCGAGGCCCGCGAACAGATCGACGAGACCATCGACGACGCCTACGATCGCGTCCAGGAACTCATCGAGGCCTACGACCGCGGCGAACTCGAGAGTCTGCCGGGGCGGACCCTGGACGAGACCCTCGAGATGAAGATCATGCAGACGCTCTCGCGTGCCCGTGACAACGCGGGGACGATCGCCGAAGAGCACTTCGAGGGCGACAACCCGGCCGTCGTCATGGCCGAGTCCGGGGCGCGTGGGTCGATGCTCAACCTCACCCAGATGGCCGGCGCCGTCGGCCAGCAGGCGGTTCGCGGTGAGCGGATCAACCGCGGCTACGAGGATCGGACCCTCAGTCACTACAAACCGGACGACCTCTCGGCCGAGGCGCACGGCTTCGTCGAGAACTCCTACACGGCCGGACTCACGCCGCGGGAGTTCTTCTTCCACGCGATGGGTGGCCGCGAGGGCCTGGTCGACACGGCAGTCCGGACCTCCAAGTCCGGCTACCTCCAGCGTCGCCTCATCAACGCTCTCTCGGAACTCGAAGCGCAGTACGACGGCACGGTCCGGGACACTTCGGACACGATCGTCCAGTTCGAGTTCGGCGAGGACGGCACCTCGCCGGTGCAGGTCTCCTACGACGAGGACTTCGACATCGACGTCGAGGGAATTGCCGATCGCGTCATCGACTCGGAGTTCGAAGACGAGCGCGAACGCGCACAGTTCCTCGGCGACCGGGCCCGTCCGACCAACCTCTCCGAGCACGCGGACGATCGCCTCGGCGACGAGACGGGGGTGACCTCCGATGACTAATCCGAGCGCCCTCGGTCTCGACGCTGACGTCGAAGCCGTCGTCGAGGATACGGACCTTCCTCCGCGACTCAAAGACCGGGTCTACGAGACGCTCGCCGAGCGCGACGAGCTGACCATCGAGCAGGCCGATGACGTCGCGCAAGCGGTCGAGAGTCAGTACCGCGATACTCGCGTCGACCCGCTCGATCCGGTTGGGACGGTCTCGGCACAGTCGATCGGTGAGCCGGGGACCCAGCTGACGATGAACACGTTCCACTACGCCGGCGTCGCGGAGATCGACGTCACACAGGGGCTGCCACGGCTCATCGAGCTGGTCGACGCCCGGAAGACGCCCGACACGCCGACGATGACGGTCCACTTAGAAGAGGAGTACGCGACCGAGCGCGAGAAAGCCCACGAGGTCGTCTGGAAGATCGAGGCGACGAAGATTCTCGCGCTGGGGGACGTCTCGACGAACGTCGCCGACATGCGCGTCGTCATCTCGCTCAATGAAGACACGCTGGACGAACGGATGATCACGGCCGAGGAGGTCGCCGAGATCATCGAAGATCAACTCGGCGTGACAACCGTCCAGAACGGAACTACCGTCGAGTTCGGCCCGGAGGAACCGTCCTACCGTGATCTCCTCCAGCTCGTCGAGGAGTTGCGCGAGATCACGTTCAAGGGTATCGAGGACATCTCCCGGGTCGTCATCCGTCGCGAAGAGATGGATGATTCGCCGTTCGACGCCGACGAGGAGTTCGTCCTCTACACGGAAGGCTCGGCCTTCGGCGATGCACTCGCCATCGAGGGCGTCGACGCGTCGCGGACGACCTGTAACAACATCCACGAGATCTACCGCAACCTCGGCGTCGAGGCCGCCCGCGAGATCATCATCGAGGAGACGAAGAACACACTGGTCGAACAGGGCCTCGACAACATCAACGTCCGCCACCTGATGCTGGTCGCGGACATCATGACCAACGAGGGGACGATCGAGTCGATCGGTCGCCACGGTATCGCCGGCAACAAAGAGAGCGTGCTCGCTCGGGCGGCCTACGAGGTGACGGTCAATCACCTGCTGAACGCCTCGATCCACGGTGAGATCGACTCGATCGACGGCGTAATCGAGAACGTCATCGTCGGTCGGCCGGTGAAACTCGGCACCGGTGACGTCGACCTGCGGATGGGTTCGACGAGCGGCGACACCACGGCCGACTGATGGACCTCACCCTCGACGACGACGCACGCCGCTTTCTCGCCCTCTTCGAGGACGTCACTGGCGTGCCCGGCCGTGACTGTCTCCAGCTCGACGATCGGCTGGTGATCGTCGTCGCACGCGGTCACATCGCCGAGGCGATCGGCCGCGGCGGCGAGACGGTCGATCGGTTCGAAGACCGGGTCGATATGCCGGTCCGGCTCGTCGAGTACGCGGACGAGCCGGCCGACTTCGTGGCGAACGCGCTCGCGCCGGCGGCCGTGTACAACGTCACGATGAGCGAAAACGACGATACCGTAGCCTACGTCGAGGTCGCCGAGGAAGACCGCGGCGTCGCGATCGGCCGGGACGGGCGGACGATCGATGCCGCTCGCCGACTCGCGGCGCGCCACTTCGACGTGGACGACGTTCAACTGACCTGAGTGCGGTTTTTGGCCGTTCCTTCGGTCTTTTCGCCTGCCCGAGGGCCGTGACGGCTGTCGGTTTCGATCTCTCCGTGACCGCGATAGATGAGAATGCTTATGCCGTGAACACACCATTCGTATGATAGAAACGCGCCGGCGTCCGTGCGGGGCGCCCGCGCCACGCGAGGAATCTCAGAATCATGGCACTCAGCTCGATGCTCGTCGTCACCGTCATCGCGGTCGCGGTCGGATTCGTCGGCACCTGTACGCTGTGTCTGGATCGTAGGCGTGTCCGCCACACCGTGGCAGCTCGGCGTGAGCGGGTCCGCGAACTGGCTCCCTACGTCGGTGCCGCCGGCTTCTTCCTCCTGGCGAAGTTCCTCACGTCCGAGTACAGCGTCCGGCTCTCCCAACGGATCGGCTGGAACATCACTGACGAGATCTACGCCGTCGAGGGGGAGTTCGTCGCCGTTCTCCAGCGTGTCGTGCCGGACGTGACGGTCGAAGTCTTCTCGGCGCTCTACATGTTCGGCTTCCCGTACCTGCTGGCGACGGCACCGATCCTGTACGTCACGATGTCGTCGCTCCGCCGGTTCAAGGAGCTGCTGGTCGCGTACCTCCTCAACTACGTCGTCGGCGGCGTCGCTCTCTACACGCTCTTTATCGCGTACGGACCGCGGAACCACCTGGATTCGGTCGAGGGGTTGATGTACGACTTCTATCCGCAGACGCAGGACCTGACTGCAGCGATCGCGGACAACACGAACGTCTTCCCCTCGCTTCATACGTCCCTGTCGGTCGTGGTCTTGCTGTTCGCCTGGCGAACCCGCCGGGAGTTCCCGAAGTGGTTCGTCCTCGCCGCGATCGTGGCGTCCGGTGTCGTCTTCTCGACGATGTACCTGGGCATTCACTGGGCGATCGACGTCGGCGCTGGAATCGTCTTGGCGCTCTGGAGCGTCGCCGCGGCGGAGTACATCGTCGGTTCTATCGAAGGAGAGCGTGACCGTCGGTCCGTCGAGCGCGACGGTGAGCTCGCGACCGATCCGGAGACCGGTGATTGACCGACGCGTCCCGGCCGGTCCTCGTGGCCGACCGACCACGCATCGAGCAGACAGTATCGTCTCCGAAACGCCACGAGATCGCTTCATCGACCCCCGTCGACCGCTCTCGTCGCTTCGTTTCCGATCCAAAAGGGGATGCTTAAGTGTGTTCGTCGGATACCGACGGGTACTATGGCAAACGGCAAATACGCCGCGCGGAAGCTGAAGAAGGACCGCCAGTCACAGCGGTGGTCCGACTCGGACTACGCGCGACGCGCTCGTGGCCTTCGCGAGAAGTCGGACCCGCTCGAGGGTGCCCCGCAGGCCCGTGGCATTGTCCTGGAGAAGATCGGCATCGAGGCAAAGCAGCCCAACTCGGCTATCCGAAAGTGTGTCCGAGTCCAGCTCATCAAGAACGGGAAACAGGTCTCGGCGTTCTGTCCCGGCGACGGCGCGATCAGCTTTATCGACGAGCACGACGAGGTCACCATCGCCGGCATCGGTGGGGCGAAGGGTCGTGCGATGGGTGACATCTCCGGTGTCAACTACAAGGTCGAGAAGGTAAACGGTGTCTCGCTCATCGAACTGGTTCGCGGTAACGCAGAGAAACCGGTGCGATAACATGAGCGCAGAAGAGCAAACCGACGCAGACGCCGATACAGAGGCCGACGACTCCGTCGCGGCGAAGCTATTCGGCCGCTGGGAGATCTCCGGCATCGAGTACAACGACCCCTCGACCAAGCGCTACATCACAGTCACGCCCGTCGCGCACACCGCGGGTCGTCACGCCTCGAAGCAGTTCCAGAAGTCCGAAATCTCGATCGTCGAGCGGTTCATCAACCGCTTGATGCAGACCGAAGAGAACACGGGCAAGAAACAGCAGACCCTCTCGCTCGTCCGCGACGCCTTCGAACTCGTTCACGAGCGCACTGACGAGAACCCGATCCAGATCCTCGTCACTGCCGTCGAGAACGCTGCCCCGCGCGAGGAGACCGTCCGCCTGAAGTACGGCGGGATTTCGGTGCCGAAAGCCGTCGACGTCGCGCCACAGCGCCGTGTCGACCAGGCACTGAAGTTCCTCGCCGACGGTGCCCAGAGCGCCTCGTTCAAGTCGCCCACGCCCGCCGAGGAAGCGATTGCAACCCAGCTCGTCGGCGCCGCCGAGGGTGACGTCGGCACCTACGCCGTCGGACAGAAAGAAGAGAAAGAGCGCGTCGCCGCTGCCGCGAGATAATCGGTTCGCGTTTCGGTTTGCGTTTCTCCCGATGTAATCGGTCGCCGAGAGGCGTCTTCGTGAGGCGGCACCGTTCGTGCGTCGAGCGGTCTGCAATGGCGAATTCTGTCACGCAGCGTACGCAATACGCCCTCTCGAAGCCGCTGGTCACGCAGTACGTCAACGATCACGCGGAGACGGCCACCCGGGCGACGGTCCTGAGCGCGACGTCGATGGCGTTCGCAGTCGTCCGGGCGCCGCTGAAGCCGGTCGCAGGGATAGTCGCCGACGTGACGTCGCCGATAGCGACCGTGGCACTGCTCGGGGTCGGGTTGCTCGGTGCGGTCGGCGTGGTCGCCGTTCGAAGCGACTGGTTGCGCTCGTAGTGTTGCCAGCCTTGTGGCGGTTCTGAAGGGGGTTCGCCGCGTGTCGGTCCCCCAATTTATAGGTCGGACTCAGCTGAATGTGGTGCCATGCCCGACGATGGTCCGTCCTACGGCCGCGAGCGATTGATCGAAGTGTACACGCAGGGGATGCTGGCCGACGAACGGCCATCGGTCCCGCCGCGGTTCGAGGCCCTCGAGGCGGCCGCTCGCGAGGCGCTCGATGCGGAGGCGTACGCCTACGTCGCCGGGAGTGCGGGCGGAGAGCGGACCGCGGCCGAGAACCGGTCGGCCTTTTCGCAGTGGCGGCTCGTCCCTCGAATGCTCCGTGATGTGGCCGACCGAGACCTCTCCACGACGTTGTTCGGAACCGAGTATCCGGCGCCGGTCGGCCTTGCCCCCATCGGCGTCCAGTCCATTCTCCACGACGAGGGCGAACTCGCGTCGGCTAGGGCGGCTGCCGACCTCGGGCTCCCGTTCGTCTCGAGCTCGGCGGCATCGGAACCGATGGAGGATGTCGCCGACGCCGCTGGGGATGGGCCAACCTGGTTTCAGCTCTACTGGAGTTCGAATCGCGAGCTGACGGCGAGTTTCGTCGACCGCGCCGAGGCCGCAGGCTACGATGCGCTCGTCGTCACCGTCGACACGCCGGTCATCAGCTGGCGAGAGCGAGACGTCGAGCGCGGGTATCTTCCCTTCCTCGACGGCGAGGGGGTGGGAAACTACGTCTCCGATCCGGTGTTTCGCGACCTGCTGGGTCAAGACCCCGCGGAGAACGAGGGCGCGGCCGTGATGCAGTTCGTCGACGTCTTCGGTGACGCCTCGCTCACCTGGACGGATCTCGAGTGGCTCCGTGATCGAACCGAGCTTCCGATTATCGTGAAGGGGATCGTCCATCCCGAGGACGCCGAGCTGGCGCTCGAATCGGGCGCCGATAGCATCGTCGTCTCGAACCACGGCGGCCGACAGGTCGACACCGCGCTCCCGGCGATCGAGGCACTGCCCGCCGTGATCGATCACCTCGACGAAGCCGGGTACGACGAACCCGTCCTCTTCGACAGCGGCATCAGGCGCGGCGCCGACGCCGTGACTGCGCTGGCACTCGGCGCCGAGATGGTGTTCCTGGGCCGTCCGTACGTCTACGGGCTCGCGATCGACGGCGAGGACGGTGTTCGCCAGGTGTGCCGGAATTTTCTGGCGGATCTCGATCTGACGATGGGGCTTTCGGGGTGCTCGCGTGTCTCGGACCTCGACCGGTCGATGCTGGTCCGAGCGCACGAGTCGCCGTTTCGTGCACGTGAGTAGCCCTGATCGATCGGACGAAAGTCGCTTGGATGCCGGTGCAGGCAAGATCTCTGGTTTCTGCTATTGTTCGCTCGCGTTTGCCGAACCGGTGGTCGCTATTCACCGGCCTTCGAGAACGTCCGAGTGAGTCGCATTCGCCCATCCCTTTCGTCCAGCACGTGGCTCGGGGACGCCGCGCCCGGTTCGAATCGGTTGACCGACTGTCCCGACGGCAAGCATTCCGGAGTTCACCAGGAATCATCCCATGCTACTTTACCTATCTATATGGTTATTTTTTTAACCACGAAGTCTGCTATTGACGGCTCTCTGGGACCTCGACTGCCACCGTCGATAGCTCCGATGTGAGAATGTCAAACCCGAACGAATAAACGGACCCCATCGAAAGCAGTTTTCGTATGACGGCTCCGAGCACGGAAGCTTCCGACGGGATCGACGTAGACGGACTCGACATCGCACCGGAACACGGGTGGAACGGCCTGTACCTCGACGGCGAGTGGGTCGCCGCCGGCGACCGGGATCTGATCGACGTCGAAAACCCGGCGACGGGGGAGACACTGACGTCGGTCCCGTCGGGGACGGTGAGCGATGTCGACGAGGCGTACGCGAGCGCGGAGCGAGCGCAGACCGAGTGGGCAAGTCGACCGCCCCAGGAGCGCGCCGCGATCGTCTCCGAGGCCTGCGATCGACTTGGCGACTATGCCGACGATCTGGCGACGCTGTTCGCCGTCGAGTGCGGTGGCGTCCGGTTGAAAGCCGATTTCGAGACACAACTCGCGCAAGGGACGATGACCGTCGGGGCTGGGCTAGCGATGCGCGACGGTGGCCGCCGCAAGGATTCGGTCACGCCCGGCAAGGAGAATTTACTCGTTCGCGAACCGGCCGGCGTCGTCGGCGTCATCACGCCGTGGAACTTCCCGCTGTACCTCTCCAGCCGGGTCGTCGCACCCGCCATCGCGCTCGGCAACAGCGTCGTGCTGAAACCCGACGAGCATACCCCGCTGACTGGCGGACTCGTGCTCGCGAAAGTCTTCGAGGAGGCGGGGCTTCCTGACGGCGTCTTGAACGTCGTCCCCGGGTACGGCCACGAGATCGGCGACCACTTCTCGGGCCATTCGGTTCCATCGGTAATGTCGTTTACCGGCTCTTCGGAAGTCGGCCGCGGTGTCGGTCAGCGGGCCGTCGGCTCGTATACGGAGCCCGCACTCGAGCTCGGTGGGAACAACGCTCACATCGTGCTGCCCGACGCCGACCTCGAGCGAGCGGTCGACGCCGGCGCGTTCGGCTCGTTCACCCACCAGGGACAGGAGTGCATCTCGATCAACCGTCACCTCGTTCACGAATCACTGTACGACGACTACGTGGCGGGCCTCGCGGACCGCGCAGCGCAACTTCCTATCGGCGATCCGCTGGAGCCGGACGCGCTCGTCGGGCCGGTTATCAACGAAAGTCAGCGTGACAAGATCGTCGAATTCATCGAGGAGTCCGTAGCGCGGGGAGCGACCGTCGAAGCTGGCGGTAGCCACGATGCGCTGTTCGTCGAGCCGACGGTGCTTTCGGACGTTACCAACGACATGCCCCTGGCTTGCAACGAGCATTTCGGGCCGGTTGCCCCGGTTATCCCCTTCGACACGGACGAGGAGGCGATTCGAATCGCTAACGATACCGAGTACGGCCTCTCGGGGTCGGTTCACTCGACGGACGTTGCTAGAGCCCGGGACGTGGCCGACAAGATGGAGACCGGCATGGTCCATATCAACGATCAGCCGTTGAACGACGAGCCACACGTCGCATTCGGCGGCGTCGGTGCGTCCGGTATGGGTCGCTATAACGACGAGTGGATACTGGAAACCTTGACGACGGTGAAGTGGATCTCGATCCAGCGCGAACCCCGGGAGTACCCGTACTAATTCGGTCGCGCCCCCGCTTTGAGTTGTGGTCGCCTGTGTCGACGGGGATGGAAAATTTGGGTGCTGATCCGGTCAGATCCACTTAACGCGATACTCACAGCGAGCGTCGCCGTCCGCCCGACACTGGTCGCCGACCTCTTCGATCTTGACCGGGTTGCTGGCGAACTTTTTCGCGACGCCTTTGATGAGGCCCTTGTCGAACTCGCACGGATAGGGGTTCTCACAGACGATAGTCCCCTCGTTTTCCCCGTCTTCGTGGAACTCGTAGTAGCCGATTTCGCTGCCGCGGTGGCTCTGCTGATACGCCGTGTCGATCGACCGCAACGCCGTGTCTACCGCGGAAATGTCCGGCGGAAACTCGACGTGCTCCGGGACGTTTTGCCCCATATTTCGCATTCGAGTGTCGCCGTACTCGTCGCGCATATCGTACAGCATTGCGAGCGGAATTTTGAGCGAGTACCATCCGTCGGGATCGATGTCCTGGAGTCCGTGCTCGGAGAGTTTGTGCGTAACCTGTTTACCTACGAACGACGAGACCGATTCGCCCGCTTCGATGTACGACTGTGGACTCCGACCGACCACTTCCGCATCTTCGAGCGACCCGTCGAACCCGGTCCGGTCGGTCACCGTCGGCAATTCGGAACTGGACTCGGGCTCTTCATCTCCTCGGCCAATAACCTTTTTAATCCAAGAAAATGTGCTGAATACTGTATTAATTGGCGTCATACCAGATACGGATTGCGCCCCATCTAACTAATAAATACCAGTTCGACGACGAGAGTGGTATCGGGACGGGCCATCGTTCCTGGATGCCGTTCGATGGGCGACTGAGACCGTAAGACGCTCAGTCCGTGACGAACGTTCCCGCGTCCGTCGGTGTGGGCGCCCATGCCGAGACGACCGGCCTCGGACGACGGTCACGACCCGTTTCGTCTCCGATTTCTCGCCGAGAATTGCCCGTTTCACCTCGGCGTGGAACCGACCCCGTCGCGTTTGCGGGCGAACGTTCGTTGGATCAGTCTGCCGCCGGCCCGTCCCCGTCGACGTACGAGCGAGTCGCCTGCACGAGGTGACGGCGGTAGCCGCTCGGGTCCGGATCGTGCCCGAGTTCGCGAAATCGCGTCCGGAACTCGTCGGCGTCGACGGAGGGGGCGTCCACCGCGGCTGCGTCGGCCAGATCGTACAGCCGGTGGTCCTCGTCGATGATGTCGTTTCGTTCGGCCAGTGCGAGGGCGAACGCGGCGTTGACGGCCGTGATATCCGGATCAGCACCAGTCGTGACGCGCTCGAAGTCGTCCCGTGGCGTGGCCCGTGCTCGATCGGCGATGGCTGCGGCCAGGCTCGATTCCAGATATGAGAGCAGTTTCTCGCCGGGACCCACCGAGAGCGTGATGTCGTCCGCGTAGATGTCCTTCATGTGGTTGGCGATCTGGAAACAGTGAGCCAGTTTGCGTCGCTCCACGTCGCGGCCCGCGAGGGCGAGGTAGAGGGCCTCTTCGATGGACTGAACGTGTGATGGGTGGTCCTCCTCGTACCGGGCCATGTGGGCGAACTCGTGGAGGGCGAGTTCGCGAGCCATCGCGGAGGACGCTGCCCGTCGTGAGATGTTGAGCACATGTCGATCGTCGTAGTGGCCTGCCCACGTTCGCTCGTCCGGATCGTCTCGAAGCCGGACCCGAACGGGCAACGAGAGATCGTGCTCGGTTTCGAATAGATCGCGGGCGCTGAGAAAGGGAGCGGCTGGCCCAGTTCCCTGCACGTGCAACTCCATGAGTGTAGGTAACAGGGGAGTGGCGGACATGAGGGTTGCGCCGTGTCTCAGGACAGCCCGGTTGCGGAGCGTGCGATCACCTGTTCAGTGCGTGTCACCCACTCACGCAAACTGGACGTTCGGGGCGCAGCACCTGAATTCGCCCGGCGCAGTTCGCGACGACGAAACAGCACCCTTTTGACCCCGCTACCGGTACGAGGGTGTATATGGGCCGACGCAAGAAGATCGTACAGGAGTGTGAACGGCTGATGGACGAACCGGAGAACATCCGGAACATCGCCATCGCCGCTCACGTCGACCACGGCAAGACCACACTTTCGGACAATCTCCTCGCGGGGGCCGGCATGATCTCGGACGAGACCGCCGGCGAACAGCTCGCGATGGACACCGAAGAGGACGAACAGGAACGCGGCATCACCATCGACGCGGCGAACGTCTCGATGACCCACGAGTACGAGGACACCAACCACCTCATCAACCTCATCGACACGCCGGGCCACGTCGACTTCGGTGGCGACGTCACCCGTGCGATGCGCGCCGTCGACGGTGCGCTCGTCGTCGTCGACGCCGTCGAGGGCGCGATGCCCCAGACCGAGACCGTTCTCCGCCAGGCGCTGCGCGAAGGCGTCAAGCCGACCCTGTTCATCAACAAGGTCGACCGCCTCATCTCGGAGCTCCAGGAGGGTCCCGAGGAGATGCAGGAACGGCTCCTCTCCGTCATCCGCGACGTCAACGACCTCATTCGCGGCATGACCGAGGAGATGGACGACATCGAGGACTGGACCGTCTCCGTCGAGGACGGCACCGTCGGCTTCGGTTCCGCCCTCTACAAGTGGGGCGTCTCGATGCCCTCGATGCAGCGCACGGGCATGGACTTCGGCGAAATCATGGAACTCGAGCGCGCAGACAAGCGCCAGGAACTCCACGAGCGCACGCCGCTGTCGGACGTCGTCCTGGACATGGTCTGTGAGCACTTCCCGAACCCGGTCGACGCCCAGCCCATGCGTATCCCGCGCATCTGGCGCGGTGACGCCGAGTCCGAACTCGCCGAGACGATGCGACTCGTCGACGAGAGCGGCGAGGTCGTCCTGATGGTCACCGACATCGCGATGGACCCACACGCCGGCGAAGTGGCGTCCGGCCGTGTCTTCTCTGGCACGCTGGAGAAGGGCCAGGAGCTGTACGTTTCGGGGACCGCTGGCAAGAATCGCGTCCAGAGCGTCGGCATCTACATGGGTGGCGAGCGCGAGGAGGTCGACCAGGTTCCGGCCGGCAACATCGCCGCCGTCACCGGCCTCCGCGACGCCATCGCTGGCTCGACGGTTTCGTCCACCGAGATGACGCCGTTCGAGTCCATCGAACACATCTCCGAGCCGGTCATCACGAAGTCCGTCGAGGCCCAGACGATGGACGACCTGCCGAAGCTCATCGAGACGCTCCGACAGGTCTCCAAGGAAGACCCCACCATTCAGATCGAGATCAACGAGGACACCGGCGAGCACCTCATCTCCGGGCAGGGTGAACTCCACCTCGAGGTTCAGACCCAGCGTATCGAGAAGAACCAGGGCATCCCGGTCAACACCGGCGAACCGATCGTCGTCTACCGCGAGGCTATCCAGCGCGACTCCGACACGGTCGAGGGTATCTCGCCGAACCGCCACAACCGCTTCTACATCTCCGTCGAGCCGCTCTCGGACGACCTCGTCGACACCCTCCGGATGGGCGAGGCCTCGATGGACATGCCGGAACTCGAACGCCGCGAGGCGCTGCAGGAAGCCGGCATGGACAAGGACGACTCGCAGGTCGTCGAGCACATTCACGGGACCAACATCCTGCTCGACGAGACGAAGGGGATTCAGCACTTGAACGAGACGATGGAGCTGTTCATCGAGGGGCTCGAAGAAGCCCTCGACAACGGCCCACTGGCCAACGAGCCCGTTCAGGGTACCCTCATCCGGCTGCACGACGCCAAGCTCCACGAGGACACCATCCACCGCGGTCCGGCACAGGTCATCCCCGCGACCCGCGAAGCCGTCCACAAGTCGCTGATCGACGGCCACATCGCCATGAAAGAACCCATGCAGGACGTCCGCATCGACGTCCCCAACGACCACATGGGCGCCGCCTCCGGCGAGATCCAGGGCCGCCGTGGCCGCGTCGACGACATGTACCAGGAAGGCGACCTCATGGTCGTCGAGGGCATCGCCCCCGTCGACGAGATGATCGGCTTCGCCAGCGACATTCGCTCCGCCACCGAAGGCCGCGCCTCCTGGAACACGGAGAACGCCGGCTTCGAGTTCATGGCCGACTCGCTCCAGCGCGACAAGACCATGGAGATCCGCGAGCGCAAGGGCATGAAGCTCGAACTGCCCCCGAGCGTCGATTACTTCTAACGAACTTTTTGTGCGGCGGGTTCGCGCAGAGCGCGAACCGCTTGCACAAAAACTTCGATGAAAAAGGGCCGCGAGCGCGTCCGCGCTCGCGGTGAAACGGCGCGCCTTGCGCGCCGTATGCAAACCGCATTATCCCCGATATTAACGCGACTTCTGGGTTAGTCTCCTCCTTCGGTTCCGTCCCCGGACTGGTTACTCGTCGAGTGCATCTTCGAGAATCGATTCGACGAACGCGCTCTTTTCGGGGGTGTAGCTCGCCCGGTCGTTTAGATACGTTGCGGCGAGATCGCGTTTCAACTCGGCGTACTCGCTCGCCACAGCCGGGTTTGCTCGCAGCTGGTCCCTGAACGCGAGCGGTTCGTTGCAGGTCGGGCTTCCTGGTTTGGTCAACGAGAGGTAGTGCGTTTGCTCGGTTTTCGGCCCCTTCGCGAGAAAGGCCCGACCTCGACGTCGGTCAGTTCGCTCGAGGTCTCACTGTGACGCCGTTCGTCCTGGATTTGGTTAGCGTTTATCTACTTCGAATAACTATGGGCTCCTTTCTGGGAACGCTGGTAACCCCTTCTCGGTCGGAGGGAGTCGGTCACCGCTGGGCTGTGGGCCCGATCCGACCGACGGTCACTGCCCATGCCGTCGACGAATCGGCTTCCCGCCGGTATAAACGACTGTTCTACCCCGGACGCACGCCTATGTGGGTCCACAGCAACGTGCGATCATGTCCTCGACGTACGACGCCTACCGCTCGGCGCTCTCGGAGGAGTCGTATCCACTGGCGTACCTCGATCGATCGGCGCTCGAGGCGAACATCCGGACGACCCGCCGACGAGCGAGCGGCCGGCCGGTCCGCGTCGCTTCGAAGTCGATCCGGTGTCGGGCCGTCCTCAGGGAGGTGCTCGATCGAGACGGATTCCGCGGCGTCATGTGCTACACCGGTCACGAGGCCGCTCACCTCGCCGCCGATGGGTTCGACGACCTGCTGGTCGCGTACCCGGTTGTCGACGCCGACGAGCTCGCGGCGGTCTGTTCTGCGATCGAAGCCGGCACCCGGATCGTCCTGCTGGTCGACAGCGACGCCCACGTCGAACGGATTAGCGAGGTTGCGGCCGAGCGCGGCGTCTCGGTTCCGATCTGTCTCGATCTCGACGTCTCCACCGACCATCTCGGGGTCTACTTCGGTGTCAGGCGGTCGGGAATCCGGTCGGCGAGCGCGGCACTCGAACTTGCACGAACGATCGCCGATGCGCCAGCCGTGACGCTCTCGGGACTGATGGGCTACGAGGGGCAACTCGCGGGCCTTCCCGACGACGACCCGTCGAATTCGTTCGTGACAAACGCGGTCGTGCGACGCCTCAAACGCCGGTCGGAACCGATCGTCCACGAGCGCCGTCAGGAGACGGTCGCGGCGCTCGAACGGGAGGGATTCGCCCTCGACTTCGTCAACGGTGGCGGCACCGGCTGCCTCGAATCGACGCGTCGGGATACGTCGGTGACGGAACTCACCGCAGGCTCGGCCTTCTTCGCCCCAGGTCTGTTCGACCACTATCGGGGGTTTACGATAGCGCCGGCCGCCGGCTACGCCATCGAGGTCGTCCGCCGTCCCGAACCCGGCGTGTACACCTGTCGGGGTGGCGGGTACGTGGCGAGCGGCCCGCCGGGCGTCGACAAGATACCCACGCCCCATCTGCCCCGCGGTGTCTCGTTGTTCGACGCCGAGGGCGCGGGCGAAGTCCAGACGCCGGTTAGCTACGATGGCCCACATCGGCTGGAACTGGGTGACCCCGTCTTCTGTCGACATGCCAAGGCCGGCGAGCTCTGTACCCACTTCGAACACCTGCACGTGATCGACGATGGTGAACTCGTCGACCGACACCCGACCTATCGCGGCGACGGGGCGTGGTTCCTGTGACGGAGCGTAGCCGTGACGCGAACGGCGACCGGGTAACTGACGGTGCAGGGATCGGTCACCGGAGTGGCCCTCGTGAGTGCAGTGAGGCGAACCGCTGGCGAAACTGGGCCGGCACTCGGTCCTGTCGACCCCGCCATTTCTATCGTCCGACGACGACGGACGAGATCCGACACCTGGTCGATCGATACGCCGGTGAGCGAACGATCCGGGTCGCCGGCTCCGGGCACTCGTTCTCGGCGCTCGTCCCGACCGACGACGTCCTCGTCTCGCTCGACCGGTTCACCGGCGTTACGGCGGTCGATTACGAGCGCCGTCGAGCGACCGTCCGGGCCGGAACCACACTGGGCGAACTGGCGGCGACGCTCGACGTCCACGGACTGGCCATGACGAACCTCGGCGACGTCGATCGCCAGACCGTCGCCGGCGCGCTCGCGACCGGCACCCACGGTACCGGCATCGATCTCGGCATCCTCTCGACACAGATCGTCGCGCTCGAACTCGTCACCGCAGACGGCGAGCGTCGGACGCTGGCGGTCGAAGACGGCGACCCGTTCCGGGCGGCTCAGGTCTCGTTGGGGGCCCTCGGTATCATCACCGCGGTCACCCTCGACCTCGACCCTGCCTACCGGCTGTGCGAGCGAACCTGGACGGCGCCACTGGAGTCGGTCCTCGACGAACTCGAGAGCCTTCGCGAGGCACACCGCCACCTCGAATTCTTCTGGTTTCCCCACACGGGCCGGGTGCTGGTCAAGACCCTCGACAAGACGGACGAACCGCTGACCAACCCGTTGGTTCCGACGGCGTTCGGTGAGCGCGCCGAAAACGTCGTCTGGGAGGCCGTCTGTCGACTCTCGTCCCGGTTCCCACGGTCGTCACCCGGACTCGCCCGGTTCACCGCCACGACGTTCTCGGAGAGTGAGACCGTCGGTCAGAGCCACGAGGTGTTCACCACGCGGCGGGACGTCAGGTTCGACGAGAGTGAGTACGCCGTTCCCGCTCGAGACGGGCCCGCAGTCGTCCGCGCACTCCGGGATCAGGTCCTCGCGTCCCACCCGTCGATCGTCTTCCCCATCGAGTTCCGCTACGTCGCCGGCGACGAGATTCCCCTCTCTCCCGCGTACGGCCGGGAGACCGCGTTCGTCGCCGTCCACGCCTACCACCGGAAACCCGCCCGTGCGTACTTCGAGGCCTGCGAGTCCGTCTTCGACGCGTACGACGGCCGGCCCCACTGGGGAAAGCGGCACTCGATCGCTCCGGATCGGCTCCGCGCCCGGTACCCCGAGTGGGACACCTTCGAGGCGATCCGCCGGCGATTCGATCCCGACGGGATCTTTCTGAACGCGTCTCTCCGCGACCTGTTCGAGCCGACGTGACTGTTCAACTGGTGGGGCTGATCACGTGGCGCGACTGCTCGCTCGGCGTGGTCGGTCGCCCGATGCGGCCGAATTCGGGAGCGCCGACCCGGGCCGGTCACGGAACGATCGCTTCGACGAGTTTCGACTCGATCCGTCGAATGTGCTCGCCGACGTTCGCCTCCGAGCAGCCGACGACCGCAGCGATCTCGCTGTAGGAGGTCTCACGGGGCCGTCGGTAGTAGCCCAGGTCGACCGCCGTCCGGAGTATCTCCCGCTGGCGGTCGGTGAGCGAGGCGTAGATTCGGTTGGGACGGGGCTCGTAGTCGCCCGTCCGCTCGATCTCCAGCGAGACCGACTCGGGAATCCCGTCGAAGAGGCCTTTGACGCCTCGTTCGTCGCCGACGAGGGTGACCCGGAGTGAGCCGTCCGGCCGGAACTCGATCGGTCGATCGATCACGAGGCGCAACGCCTGGATGCGTTCTAGCAGTGCCGCGACCGTTTCGTGGGCCTCGCCGTGGGCGTAAACGAGCAGTCCCGACCCATCGTGGGTGGGTGCGGACGCGACGTCGCGATCCTCGTGGGTTCGAAGGAGCGATTCCAGCTGGTCGGGGTCGCCTCTGAGTTCGTACAGGGTGATGACGGTCCCGTCGGGCAGCAGTCTCGCGTCGTAGACCGGCCCGTGGTCGAGCTCGGGATCGTCGAAGACGTGCTGGTCGGGTTCGCCCAGCCACTCTTCGGCGGTGAGCGTGAGCGTGACGAATCGGAGTGGATCGGCGACCATGGTGTGGGTTTGCGGTTATTCAGCGGTATTCGACGATCCGTCGGTTCGAGACGAACTGATATAAACTCATCAATATTTGTGTGTGTGAGCGGCCGATCGATGGTGCGGTAGAGACCGACCTGGCTATACCGTTCCTTGTTACCACAACACATAAAAATGGGTGGTGTACACAAGAACCGAACATTTCCTCGGTGGCGTTGAGCCGCGGGTATGGTTCGGGGACAACCCAACTCGGATCGAACCGCGGGGGATCGTAGATGAGTGATCGACGGATGGACCGGCGCCGATTCGTCGCGGGTTCGGCGACGTTGACGGGTCTCGCTGCGGGCGTTTCGCTCGGCGCGGCGAGCGACCCAGCGGGCGATTCGGGCGCCAATGCAACCGGGGCCGTCGGGGGAAACGGCTCGGCCGGGACCGACGAAAATCGTGGCCAAACCGGTCACGAGGGCGCGGGCGAGGGAACGCTCACCGCCGGCGTGGCAATTCGTGACGTCACGCCCGCGAACGGCCAGCCGTTCTTCGGCTACGCTCGACCGGACATCTTCGCGGACGGTGTCTCGATTCGGTTGTTCGTCCAGGCGCTCGTCCTGTCCGACGGGGAGCGGAAGGTCGCCCTCGTCGGCGGCGACCTCGGGCGACCAGTCGCGCGCGAGACGGTACTCGAACACGCCCGCCCGCTCGGGTTCGATCGCGATACGGTCCTCTACGCGACGACCCACACGCACGCGGGCCCCGATGGGTTCGACGACTGGATCGCCGGACAGATCGGCGACGCCATCGCGGCGGCGGACGCGGACCGGCGGCCGGCTCGCGCGGCGTGGGCCGAAGCCGACGTGCCCGACAACAGCGTCAATCGCTCGATCGAGGCCCACCTCGCGAACTACGGGCTGGACATTCCCCCAGGCGAGGGATCGCCTGACGACCACCCGGTCGATCCGGCACTCGCACGCGATCCGACGCTCCGACTGCTGCGCGTCGAGTCGCTCGACGGGATGCCGATAGCCGCCTGGACGTGTTACGCCAATCATCCGACGACGTTCCCCCCGGCCAACACCACGTACTCGGCTGACTTTCCGGGCGTGGCGTCGCGGTGGTTCGTGCATCGATTCGACGACGAGTCCCCGGTCGTCCTGCACGCGGCGGGGAAACTGGGAGACGTGATGACTCACTACGACGACTACGGAATGTACGCGCTGGCCGAGCGGACCGCCGTCCGCGTGGAGTCGGCGATGTGGGCCGCCTGGCAGGCAGCCGAGGCCGATCTCTCCCGGACCTATCCGGTGGGCGGTCGCGCCAGGGTGATCGAGTTCGACGGCCAGCACGTCGATAGCGGTGAACGCGTCGCAAGCACCGGTCTCGTCGGGAAACCCATCCTGAACGGCGGCGAGAACGGGCCGACGCCATTTTCGGGGCTCGAACTGGAGGGTGAGCGTCGCCCCGAGTGGCTCGCCGATCCGGTTCACGGCCGCAAGCTCATCCTCGCGCCCGCACCGTGGTCCACCGAGGTCGAGATCCAGGCCCTGCGGCTCGGCGACCGACTCCTCGTGACCGTCCCCGGCGAACCGACCACCGAGATGGGTCGTCGAATGGCCGAGGCCGCTGCCGAGGCGGCGCCGGACGACGTGACCGACGTCACGGTCGTCGGCATCGCGAACGGCTACAACGGCTACTTCACGACACCGGAAGAGTACGACCAGCAACACTACGAGGGCGGCCACACCGTCTTCGGCAAGTACGCGTCGGTGCTGATCGGCGAGCACCAGCGTGACCTCGCCGCTGCGTTCGACGACGGACTCGGCAGCTCGCCCGACCCATCCGGTTCTCGACCGTCGGTGCCGTCAGCGCCCGTTGGCGACGGCGCCGCCGAGGGTTCGCTCGTCGCCCAACCCTCGGCTACCGTCGAACGGATGGAAACCGTCGGTCTCGAGTGGGTCGGCGGGACGGCGGGCAGGGATCGGCCGGTCGACGACCCGTTCGTGCTCCTGGAACGGGCGACTGCCGGTGGCGACGGGGAGTGGCACCCCGTCACCGACGACCGCGGGCTCGGGTTCGTCTGGAGCGAGTGGCTCGGCCACTACACGGCGCGATTCGACGTCACCCCGGACTTGCCGACGGGAACCTACCGCTTCCGGGTGAACGCTGCGCGGTACGAACTCACGACACGATCGTTCGACGTCGTGCCCGCCACCGGACTCGTGGTTCGCGGGGTTCGCGCGGGCGAGCCCGGATCGGACGACTCGGTCGCCCTCACTGTCCTCGCACAGAACCCGCCGCCGGATCCGGACGACAGTCTCCGAACGCGTGCGCGCTCGCCTCACGGTGGGACGGCGACCATCGAGGTGGATGGGGAGACGGTCGTGGCCACGTGGGACGGGGCTGCTGGCGGCTGGGTTGGGACCGCGCAGGGCGTCACGGAAGGCGACGTCGTCACGGTCCCCGACGCCGGACTCGAAGACGCCTTCGGCAACCGATCCGGCGATGCGGTCCAGCTGACCGTCGGCGAGGTAGCCGACGGAGAGTGGCCCCAAAATATGACGACCGGTGGCGGCGATCCGCCCGGGCTGTTCGGCATCGGGACGATTCCGATCTGAGCGCGGCGGTCTGCGAGCGATCGAAATCGCGGCGGTCAGCGGACGATCGTGACCGCGTCGGTGCCCGACAGGCCGTGTTCCCCCGACTCGTCTCGTTCCCACTCGATTCGGCCCTCGGTCTCGTCGCCGTCGAACCCGGTTCCGTCCATTGGGAACACCAGGAGGAGGTCGTCGTTTCCGTCGTCGTCGACATCCGTCACGAAGCCGTCGAAGATGGGCCGTGCACCCTCGCGATCGGTGACGACGTCCGGCGCGCCGAATCGGTATCTGACGTCCTCGCTCGTTGGGTCGAACTCGTCGTTCTGCAAGATTGCAACGGGGACCATCCCGAATCGGTTGGGAATGACCGGGTTCGCCTCGCTACCGGGAACGATGTCGATATCGAGCTTAGGTGGGAAGTGTGCGGCGACCTGGCCGGTGAGCGTCGCGAGGCCGAGACCGCTCGCTGTGATGGCGGCGCCCGTTCGAAGCACGGTGCGGCGGGTCGACGAAGCGTTCTTCGCCGGTGTCGCGTCGTGGTCTGGCGATGGAGTCATACGGCAGTTGTATTTGAACACCGACGGATATATTATTATTCACTAGTGCTTGAATGGTATGATGTCGGGGATGAAGGTACCTCTCTCGGACTTCGGTCCGCTCTCGAAAACTCGTTTTCGTCCCGAAGGGGCCTATTCCAGCGTACCGGCCGTCCTGTTCGTCCGTCGGTCGGCCGCGTTCGGTTAGCCGGAATCCAGCACGGATAGCACTTCGGGCGCCTCGTAGACCTTGTTGCGCTCCTGGCCGGTCGTTTCGACGACGATGCCCGCCGCTTCGAGCGCTTCGATGGCGTCGTAGACGGACGGTTTCGAGCGCCCGGTCGCCTCGACGGCGCGCGGCCCCGTCAGGTACGGCTGTTCGAAGACGTAGTCGACGAGTTCGCGCGCGGTGGGGAAACTTGGGAATTTCGCGCGGTAGTCCTCGCGGAGGTCGGTCAGGGCGACCCCGCAGTCGTAGGCGTCGATGGCCTGTTCGGCGATGGCGTCCAAGACGAAGACGACCCACTCCTCGTAGGCGCCGTCCGTACTGACTTCTAGCAACTTCTCGCGGTAGGCGATCCCGTGGCGCTTGAAGTAGGCGCTGAGATAGAGGTACGGCCCGGGAAGGAGGCCGGCCTGGTAGAGCTGGAGCATGATGAGCAGGCGGCCGAGGCGGCCGTTGCCGTCGCGGAAGGGGTGGATGGCCTCGAACTGATAGTGAACGAGCGCGGTGTCGACCAGTGGTGGGTACTCCCCGCGGCGCAGGTACGAGAGACACTGCTCTAAGAGGAGGTCGACGTAGTCCGGACTCGCCGGGACGAACGACGCGCCGTCGGGGCCGTCGTCCGGCGACCCGATGTAGACGGGAATGTCGCGAAGTTCCCCGGGCCGATCCTCCTCGCCGCGGACGCCGCCCAGGAGTTTCTCGTGTAAGGTCCGCACGAGGTCGAGATCGATCGTTCCACCGGCGTCGATCCGTTCGAACCCGTGGGTGACGGCGTCGACGTAGTTGTACGCTTCGCGAACGTCCGCGAGCTCAGCGGCGGCGCGCTTCGGCGACGCGCCGACCTCGTGGGCGTAGATGTCTGAAATCGTGACGTTCGTCCCCTCGACTTGCGAACTCATCGCGGCCTCACGGTGGACGAACGGCGCGATGAGGAGGGTCGGATTCTCGAGGTGTCGTTCGAGCGTCGCCAACCGACCCAGGGCGTACTGGGCGTCGCCGTAGACCGCGAGTAGATCTTCGGTGAGCGTGAGATCGGGCGGCAAACTCGCGGGCCGGTGGCACGGCAGGCCGTCGTCCTCGTCGATTCGGCCGGGCCCGTCCGCGAAGTCGGCTGGATCCATCTTACTACCGATCGGTGTGGACCCGTCTTAAGTTATTCGACACCCCGAATCGCTAACTGTGGGGGCGGGTGAGTGACTGGTAGTTCGAGTGGGCCGTCCGTTCCGGTCGTGTGCCCGACGATGGGTCTCACTGTTTCGATGGGCTAGCCGCAGCTTTTCGCTCGCGATACCACGACCGTTTACGTCGCCTCGATACCACGCACAACACATGAGTGATCTCACCGATCTCGGTCTCTCGAGTTACGAGGACCGGGCCTATCGGGCGTTGCTGGCACTCGGTAGCGCCGCCGCGAGCGAGGTAGCGTCGCGCGCCGACGTGCCGACCGGCCGGATCTACGACGTGGTCAACGGGCTCGCGGCACGGAACATCGTCGAGACGCGGCCCGGGACCGATCCGACCGTGTACGTGCCGGTCGACCCGGACGAGGCCGTCGACCGTCTCCTCGACGAACGCCGGCGGGAACTCGAACGTCGTGAGACGGCGTACCGAGAGGTCGCGGACCGTGTTCGATCCGAACTGGCGCCCGGCCCCCCGGTCGACGCCCGATTCTGGCCGACGACGCTGGGTGGCGAAGATGCCGTCGCGCTCTGGCGAGAGCAGGCGCAGACGGCGACCGAGCGCGTGCGTCTCGTGGTGGGTCCGCCGTACGACGCGGCCGACTGGGAGACCTACGCGTCGGAGGTCGCCCCGGTCGACCGAATCGACGGCGCGGTGGACGTCCAGGTGCTACTCGCCGAGACAGTGCTGTCGAGCGTCCCGTCCGACGAACTGGCCACCATCCGCGACGTGGCGTCGGACGTCTCCGTCCGGGTCGCCAGTGGACTTCGACTGACGTTCGACGTCGTCGACGACGTCGAAGCGAGCATCGACGTGGCGAATCCCTTCGAGCCGGCGGATCGTCTCGGTGTCGTCGTCTCGCGTGACGAGTCGCTCGTGTCGACGCTGGCGACGGCGTTCGATCGCTGCTGGGGCCGTGCGGAACCCGTCTGAGTTGGTGGAGGGCGGTCTCCAATCTAGAAACTAACAACAAAGAGGGCCGCGTTCGAGCACGCCTATGCCGACGCGTTGGAAAGACTCGCTCGATGACGGGAACGTACCTTTCGCTCGGGATCGCGATCGCGATGGAAGTGATCGGTACCTCGGCGCTCAAGCTATCGGACGGGTTCGAGAACGTTCTCCCAGGACTCGTGACGCTCGTCGCGTACCTCGGGTCGTTTTACTTCCTGAGTCTGGCGCTGCGCGATCTGCCGATCGGGGCCGTCTACGCGACCTGGTCGGCGTTCGGCATCGTCGGCGCGGCGACGGTCGGACTCGTCTTCTTCGACGAATCGATCGATCTAGCGGGGATTGTCGGCATGGGACTCGTAATCGCCGGCGTCGCGACGCTGAATCTTCTGTCGACGGCATACAGTCCCGCGTAGCTGGTCGGTGGTCACGTTCCTCGCTGATGGCACAGGTGGTGTGATTGGGTGTCGATCCGTGTAACGGACCGAACCCGGCGACTGCGTCGACATGACAGGCGCCACCGAACGTGTCGGTCCTCTTCTATAATTAAATAATAACTAGTGGAGATGGCTGTTTATTACGGCCTGTAGAAACTCAAAAGGTCTTTCCCTCTATCGAAAACTATCCGTTCGTTTCTGCCCATCTCGTCCCACGAAATTCACGAATGCCTACCAGATCAGGTAATAGTTGAAGAGTGAAAAAATATTAAAATACGAGGGTATGGTGCTGAGTGACAGGCGCATGCTGTGTTCGGACGTACCACGCGGCCGGGACGTCGGACGACCGACACCGGGAGGGCGGCGGACGTGACGACCTGGCTGGGTCGAGGCGGGCGACGGGCCGAACCCGACAGTCGGTACGAGCCGGTGGGCGAGCGCGGGTCTTGCGGCCTGCGCGAGGTATCGCGGGCGGACGTGTCGGACGAACGGGCGCCGTGCGCCGGGAGCAACTCATGCCATCAGAATCACCAACACGACGAACGGTACTCAGAACCGCCGCGGCCGGCGCGGCTGCAACGGGATTCGCTGGAACAGCACTTGCCGAACCGACCGGACGCACGCTCGTCGGGCTCCAGCCCGGCAGCGACGCCTCGGTCGCGACCACCCAGGCCGAGTCGGTCCACCGGGAACTCGACTTCGGCGACATCGGCAGGGTCGTCGCCGGGACCTTCTCGGACAACGCCATCTCGGCGCTGCAGAACAATCCGAACGTCAGATACGTCGAGAAGGAGGGCCGCATGCACGCGCTGGCCCAGGACGTGCCCTACGGCATCGACATCGTCGAGGCCGACGTCGCCCACGACAACGGCGAGACGGGCGCCGGGGCGGACATCGCCATCGTCGATACTGGTATCGATCAGGACCACCCGGATCTGCAGGCGAACCTCGGGAACGGTGCTGACTTCACTGGGACCGGTTCGTGGGACGACGACAACGGACACGGTACTCACTGCGCTGGCATTGCCAACGCGGACGACAACACCGAGGGCGTCGTCGGTGTCTCGACCGAGGCGACGCTCCACGGGGTCAAGGTCCTCGGGAGCGGTGGGGGCGGCAACTTCTCCGACATCGCGGCCGGCGTCGAGTGGGTCGCCAATCAGGGCTACGACGTCGCCTCGCTCTCCCTCGGCGGGTCGAC
This sequence comes from Halovivax asiaticus JCM 14624, assembly GCF_000337515.1. GTDB lineage: Archaea > Halobacteriota > Halobacteria > Halobacteriales > Natrialbaceae > Halovivax > Halovivax asiaticus. Next base: position 144,965 of record NZ_AOIQ01000009.1, on the reverse strand, counting down.
GGGCAGCTCTGCGCTCCAGGACGCCTGCCAGTACGCGACCAACAACGGCGTGCTGGTCGTCGCCGCGGCCGGGAACGACGGCGAGTGCTCGAACTGCGTGAGCTACCCGGCGGCTTACGACACGGTGATGGCGGTCAGCGCCACCGACGAGAACGACGAGATCGCGTCGTTCTCCTCGACCGGTCCGGAGATCGATATCGCCGCACCGGGCGCGGGTGTTTACTCGACGTACAACAACGGGGGCTACACAAGCCTCGACGGGACGTCGATGGCGTGTCCGCACGTCGCCGGCGCCGCTGGCCAGCTGATGGCCAACGGCCACTCGAACGCCGACGCGCGCCAGCAGTTGCAAAACACTGCCGACGACATCTGCCGGTGTCCGGAAGACATGGGTGCGGGCCGCCTCAACGTCGCCGCGGCGCTGGGGCTTCAGTCGCCCTCGAACTGCAACGGCACGGTCAACTGTCAGAACGACGGTGGCGGCGGTGGCGGCTGTTTCATCACGACCGCCACCGCCGGCGAGGGCCCGACGCTCGACTCGCTCCGCCGGTTCCGCGACGAGTCGATGGCGGCAACGCCGGTCGGTCGCGGCATGGTCGGGCTCTACTACCGGATCAGCCCGCCCATCGCCGACACGCTCGAACGCCACCCTGAGAGCCTGACGACGCGGGCGACCCGGAAGATCGTCGACGTGTGCGCGTCGCTCTCGGATCGGCAGGACGAGACCGACTCGGCCGTCGAGAGCGCGTCGCTCGGGGTCTCGCTCACGGCGCTGTACATGGTCGGGATCACGGTCGGTGCCGGCGGGCACCTCGGTATCCGGACGCGAGAACTGCTGGATCGGACGGCGTAATCGGCCACTACTGGCCGAGCTTTTCGCGAGAGATCGAGACGCCGGTCGGGGTGACGATGATCTGATCGTCGCCCTTCTGGACGATGTCGCCGCCGACCTCCTGGACGACCTGCCGAAGCTCGTCTAAGACGTGTTCGACGGTTTTGTCCTGCGTTCGCAGCCTGGTGATGTCTGCGACGACGAGATCACCGTCGTAGACGGCGTCTTTGATGTCGATCGTCGCCGACTGGCCGTCGATCTCGGCGAATCGAACGGACATCGTCGCCTCGCCGGGGTCGGCCGCGACGTCGTCGATATTGAGTTCCACGTAGTCCTCGGTCGTTCGTCCGCCGCCGCCACCGAGGATTTTGCTCATGAGGCCCATGGAACACACGTCCGCCGCCGCGAGTATAATACTTACGTCAGACGTACTTTCACCCGTCCACGGCGACGAGCTGGCCGCTGACGCTGACGGTGTGTTCCAGCGAACTGGCCCAGCTCACCATCGATCGCTCGTCGCGCCGGTGTCTGCATCGAGGCGTGGGCTGTAGTCAGGTGGAGTCGACCGCTGGATAGCCACTACGTACGGGTACGGCGTGTTGTTCACCAGGCGGATTCTGTTCGAAGGTAGTAGTCCTATTCCACTTTCGATTCAAAACCGATCCGGGAGATATACTTGTCTCGGCTACCTAGGGGCCCCATGCACACGCTGGACGAGACCGATCTCGATATCCTTCGGATGCTTGGTGAAGACGCGCGCCGCCCCTTCAGCGAGATCGCCGCCGAAGTCGACCTCTCGGGGCCGGCCGTCTCCGACCGGGTGAGCCGACTCGAGGAGACGGGCGTCATCAACGGGTTCACCGTCGACGTCGATCGGTCGCAGTTACAGGCTGGCGTCCCGGTGTTCGTCCAGCTCACGACGGAGTCGCCCAAACTCACGACGATACGAGAGCGTGTCGAGTCGGACGAGGCGGTCGAGCACGTGTTCGTGACGGCCGACGGCGAACTCTGGTTCTACGCCCGCGCGCAGGTGCAAAACGTCCGCCAGTGGCTCGACGAGCTGGTCGGTGACGCCGCGTCAGTCGAGTACGCGGTCACGTTGATCGACGACGTCGCCTGGCAGCCGTCGCTCGGCGGCACCGCCTTCGCGCTCACGTGCGCGGAGTGTGGAAACACGGTCGACAGCGAGGGCGAGTCCGAACGGATCGACGACCAGGTCTATCATTTCTGCTGTCCCTCGTGTCAGAGCCGGTTCGTCGAGCGCTACGACCGATTCGAAGCCGGCGCGTGAGGCTTTGTATTCGAAAGACTAGCCCACACCAACCTTTGCCTTCTAATCGGAAAACGGGGTAAGTGAGTGGCGCGTAGGATAGGCCAATGAGTACCCGAACTGCACGGCTCGAGATCCAGGGGATGAGCTGTGCCAACTGCTCGCAGTCGGTCACCGACGCGGTGGAAGCGCTGGACGGCGTCACGGGGCCAACGTGAACTTCGCGACGGACGAGGGATCCGTCACGTACGACCCCGCGAAGACCTCGTTGACCGAGATCTACGACGCGATCGACGGGGCCGGCTACCACGCTCGTCGCGAGACGGTTTCGATCGGCATCTCCGACATGACGTGTGCGAACTGTGCCTCGACCAACGAAGAAGCGCTCGAACTGGTCCCGGGTGTCGTCGAGGCGACTGCGAACTACGCGACGGACGAAGCGCAGGTCGCGTACAACCCGGCCGAGGTCGACCGCGCAACCCTGTACGACACCGTCGAGGAGGCCGGGTACACGCCGATCCGCGACGACGGAGACGACGAGACCGACCAGGATCGGCGTGACGCCGCACGCAACGAGGAGATCCGGAAACACCTTCGACTGACGCTGTTCGGGGCCGTCCTCTCCCTCCCGATGTTGCTCTTCATGGCCGACATGATCTTGCTCGGGGGGACGATATTCCCCCACTCGATATTTGGCGTCGAACTCAGCTGGGTCGAGTTCCTCCTCGCGACGCCGGTTCAGGCGGCACTCGGCTGGCCGTTCTACAAGAATTCCTACAAGGCCATCGTGACGAATGGCCGGGCGAACATGGACGTCCTGATCGCGCTCGGCTCGTCGACGGCCTACCTCTACAGCATCGCAGTCTTGCTGGGACTGGTCGCCGGCGAGACGTACTTCGACACGGCGGCGCTGATTCTCGTGTTCATCACGCTGGGGAACTACCTCGAAGCCCGCTCGAAGGGACAGGCGGGCGATGCGCTTCGAAAGCTCCTCGAGATGGAGGCCGAGACGGCCACGGTCGTCCGTGACGACGGCACCGAGGAGGAAATTCCGCTGGAGGACGTGACCGAAGGCGACCGGATGAAGGTTCGCCCCGGTGAGAAAATTCCGACCGACGGTGTCGTCGTCGACGGCCAGTCCGCTGTCGACGAATCGATGGTCACCGGCGAGTCGGTCCCCGTCGAGAAACGCGAGGGCGACGACGTCGTCGGCTCGACGATCAACGAGAACGGCGTGCTGACCGTCGAGGCGACGAAGGTCGGCGAGGACACCGCCCTCCAGCAGATCGTCCGCACGGTGAAGGACGCCCAGTCACGTCAGCCGGAGATCCAGAACCTCGCCGATCGCATCTCGGCGTACTTCGTTCCGGCCGTGATCGTGAACGCCCTCTTCTGGGGGGCCGTCTGGTTCCTCTTCCCGGGGGCGCTGGCCGGATTCGTCGACTGGCTCCCGCTGTGGGAGCAGGTTGCCGGCGGCCCCTCCGCAGCTGGCGGCACCATCTCGGTCTTCGAGTTCGCCATCGTCGTCTTCGCCTCCTCGGTGCTCATCGCCTGTCCCTGTGCGCTCGGATTGGCGACGCCTGCCGCGACGATGGTCGGGACCACGATCGGCGCCCAGAACGGCGTCCTGTTCAAAGGCGGTGACGTCTTAGAACGCGCGAAGGACGTCGACACCGTCGTCTTCGACAAGACGGGAACCCTCACCGAAGGCGAGATGGAGCTAACCGACGTCGTCGTATTCGACGGGGACGGTGCGCCCGCGGCTGACGGGGGCGAGCCGGCGACCGACGGCGGACAGGTCGAAGGCCGTAAGCGCCTCGACGAGGACCGCGTGCTCGAACTCGCCGCGACGGCTGAGCACGGCTCGGAACACCCGCTCGCGCAAGCGATCGTCGAGGGCGCCAAAGCGCGCGGCCTCGAGGTGTCGGACCCGACCGCGTTCGAGAACGTTCCGGGTCACGGCATCCGCGCGACGGTAGAGGGCTGGGAGCCGCGTAGCGGCTCCGGCAGGGCGAGCGGAGAGCGGAGCGAACCGAGAGCGACCGAAGTCCTCGTCGGCAACCGAAAGCTCCTCCGCGACGCGGGAGTCGATCCCGAACCCGCCGCGGAGACGATGGAGCGACTGGAGAACGAGGGCAAGACGGCGATGCTGGTCGCGGCCGACGACCGGCTCGTCGGCGTCGTCGCCGACGCCGACACGGTCAAGGAGCGCGCGAAAGCCGCCGTCGCCGACCTCCACGATCGCGGCGTCGACGTCATGATGCTCACCGGCGACAACGAGCGGACGGCTCGCGCGGTCGCCGAACAGGTCGGGATCGAGCCCGACAACGTCCGCGCAGAGGTCCTGCCCGAGGACAAATCCGACGCGGTCGAGGCGATTCAAGCGGAGGGTCGCAAGGCGATGATGGTCGGTGACGGCGTCAACGACGCGCCCGCGCTGGCGGTCGCCCACGTCGGGACGGCGATCGGTAGCGGCACCGACGTCGCCATCGAGGCCGCGGACGTCACGCTGATGCGCGACGACCCGGTCGACGTCGTGAAGGCGATCCGCATCTCCGACGCGACGCTCCAGAAGATCAAGCAAAACCTCGTCTGGGCGCTCGGCTACAACACGACGCTCATCCCGCTGGCCTCGCTGGGCCTGCTCCAGCCCGTGCTGGCCGCGGCCGCGATGGCGTTCTCGAGCGTGTCGGTGCTGTCGAACAGCCTGTTGTTCCGCCGGTACACGCCGGACGAGGACTATCGCCTCCTCGGGTGGTTCCGCTGACGGGGCGAACACCGTCCGGAACCGATTCTCACCGCGGACCTGCCGGTTCTGGATCCTAGCCTCGTCGATCGGTGACGACGCCGTCCGAAGTCCGTCTCTCTCTCTTTTAACTCACTCCCGTCACGACGCTCGGTCGGTTCCAGCACCTCGACCGGCACGCCCACTCCACACATGCAAGGCACACCGCACAGAAAATTTGGGAGGGCGGATTTTGCTGGTACTATTGCTTTGCATTCGAAACAGCAAGTGGGAAAGTCGTCCATCCCCTACTATCGAACGACCGATATGCCAGAAACGATCACTGTCGAAGGAATGACGTGCGGACACTGTGAACAGACGGTCGAATCGGCGCTCGAAGACGTCGACGGCGTCACGACGGCGACCGCGGACCGTGAGGCGGAGTCGGCCACCGTCGAGGGAGATGTCGACCCGACCGCACTCGTCACTGCAGTCGACGACGCGGGCTACGACGCGTCCGAGTAGGGCCGTTCACTACCCCACGCTTTGTCTACCGACGGGTGACGGGACTTGTCCGGGTCCGCTACCGGGCGACAGTCGACCCGCTTGGCTGTGTCGATGGGACTCAGGCGTCCGCGTCACCGACCGAATCGTCGATCGTCTCGACGACGCGCTCGTATCGCTCGTGTACCTCCTCTCCGATCACGTCCAGCTCGGACGACTCGGCCAGGTCGAGGAGTTCCATCGCGTCGACCGCGTTCACCGAGATCGCTCCCTCGTCGGTCTCGTAGACAACGACGTTACACGGCAACAGTGCGCCGAGTTCGATCTCCTCGCCGAGTGCTTCGTGTGCGAGTCCGGGGTTGCAGGCGCCGAGAATGCGGTACTGTCGGAACTCCTCGTCGAGTTTTGCCGCAAACGTCGCCTGGACGTCGACGTCGGTGAGGACGCCGAACCCCTCGTCTTCGAGCGCGTCGATCGTCTCGTCGACGACCTCGTCGAACGATCCTCGCACAGTCGTCTGTATTGTGTATCCCATACAAGATAGTGCGTGCGGACGGCCTTAACGATGTGTGGTCCGGACTGCCTGCCGAGCCACCCGATAGCAGACAGGCCTGGGCGATTTGCCGGGAAGTAGACACGGTTGGTCCGTCGGGCGGGACGGCTGAGACGCCGAGAGGGAGGGACAGCTGAGGCGCCGAGAAGTGGACAGGCTCGATTCGGCGAGAGCGGCGAATCGGTTCCGACTCGTGTTCGTGTTTCATGCACGATTCTCCTCGAAACCCGTATTTATCCCATCCTGGTCAGTGTACTCGTTCATGACGTTCAGCATCTGCGTTGGCGAGCACTACGAGGACGACGAGGGAAACGAGCAGCACCGCTTCGGCGTGGCGGTGACGACGCGGCTTCCCGCAGTGGGTCAACTGTGCCCGTTCGTGAGCGAGCACGGCGCTATCGCCACCCAGAGTCTGGTGAACGTCGACCTCGGGCGGGACGGAATCGCCTACGTCGACGACGGACTGGCCGTCGACGACGCGCTTCCGGCGTTGCTCGCCGCGGACGACAGTGCCCCTCAGCGTCAACTCCACGGTGTGGACGCCGATTCGACGTTCGTTTTCTCCGGCGACGAGTGCAAACCCTGGTACGGCCACCGCGAAGGCGACCGCTACACCGTCGCCGGCAACCTCCTCACGGGCGCGTCGGTGATCGAGTCGGTCGCCGAGACGTACGAGGCCCAGCGCGACGAGGACCGTCCGCTCGCCGAACGCCTGATCGACGCCCTCGAAGCCGGGCAGGCCGAGGGTGGCGACAAGCGGACGGATCTCGAGGTGCAAAGCGCGGCCCTGCTCGTCGCGGATACCCAGGAGTACGCGTTCGAACCCTCGTACAACGACCTCCGGGAGGACGCCTCGCGCGAACCGATCGCGGATCTGCGAGAAACGTACGAACTCGCCGTCGAGGGCCACGAAACGCTGCTGGAACGCTACGAGGACGCCTCCGAAGAGGACTCGATGGACGACGTTTCGTCGACGGAGTAAGCGCCTGCTTTAGCGAAGCGACTGATCGATACCCACCCTGACCGCTCACCCGCTGAACGTGTACAGGTCGTCGCCGACGAAGTGAAGCGAGTCGATTACCTTGCCGGAGTCGCCGAGCAGATCGTCACTATCGACGCGCGAGCGACCGACGGCAAGCACCTTCTCGTGGGACTCCTCGGCGATCAGGACGAGATCTCCCTCGGCGACGTCGCCGCGGACGTCGGCGATACCGGGCCGCATCACGTCGGCGCCGTCGCTGACGAACGAGACGGCCCCGGCGTCGACGATCACGAGCCGATCGGACGGCTCGGTGGCGTTGGCCCCGCGGACGGTCAGGAACGGTTCCTCGTCGAAGTATGCGACCAGCGGTTCGCCGTCGACGAGGACGACCTCCCAGTCTGAATCTTCGAACTCGACCAGTTCGTAGGCGTCCCCGTCCAGATCGACGCCGAGGCGGTCACCGACGGCCGTCTCGACCGCCGAGACGTCGTCGCTTCGGAGGTGGTGGCGCGATTTCACCTGCATACTCGCCCCTTCCGTGCGCGCCCATTTAACGGGTGAGGTTCGCCCCGAACCGGGCGGTCTCGCCGAGCGGGTCCCCGGACGAGCTTTTCGTCGCTCGGGGTCGAGAGAGGCGTATGGTCGCTCTCCTCGGTGGCGACGGCACCGACCGCATCGAGGCGCTGACCGACGGGGTACTCGCTATCGTGCTCACGCTGCTCGTCTTGCAGTTCGAGGTCCCGGACGTGGCTCCCTCGGCGCTGCCCGCAGCGCTGGCCGACCAGGAGACGCTGGCCGTCAGTTACGTACTGAGCTTCGCCATCGTCGGCCTTTACTGGACGATCCACCACAATCTCTTTCGCGATATCGTCGAGCACGATCGCCTCCTGCTGTGGCTCAACCTCTGCTTCTTGTGCTCGATCTCGTTTCTCCCGTACCCGACGGAGGTACTGGGCACGTACGGGACGACGTTCGCCTGGATCTTGTACGCCGTGACCCTCTCGCTGGTCGGCAGCACGCTGACCGCCGTCTGGGCGTACGCCGCCCACGCCGGGTTCACGTCCGACCGGATTGACGCCCGTCTCGCCCGCCTGATCACGATTCGCGGGCTCATCTCGCCGGCGACGTTCGCGCTCTCGATCGCCGTCGCAACCGTGAACCTCTCGATCGCGTACGTCGTTCCTCTCCTCATCGCGCCGCTTCAACTGCTCTGGGTCCGGTACTACGGGCGCGCTACCGGGAACTGAAGCGGTGAGGACCGAGCCGCCACTGTCTCCGGCTGGTCAGTCCCGAATCACCGCGGAGAGGGAGTTGGTGGGTCGGCCGCGTCGGGCAAACCACTATTCCGGTAGCCGTGGTAGACCGGCCCCCGACACCCGAATGGCCACCGAGTACGTCTTTATCAGCGATCTTCACATGGGCGGCGAGGAGCAACTCACTACGCTCGACTGCGAGGCGGAACTCGTCTCGTTTCTCGCCGACCTCGAAGGACGCGGTGGCGACGTCGAACTGATCATCAACGGCGACGCGTTCGGGCTCTGGGAGTACGACGACGTGTCTGACCGGCCCGATACCGCGTCGGGTCCCACGAAACTCGATCGAGTGATCGAGGACCACCCGCGCGTCTTCGAGCAGTTTCGCGCGACCGGCGAGGCGATCGATATCACGCTCATTCCGGGCAACCATGATTACGATCTCGCGTGCTCCCAGTCCCACGTCGATCGACTCGCGACGTACAACATCTCGCTGGAGCCGGCGATCGCCATCACCCGGGAGGTGGGTGACGCCCGAATCTGGATCGAACACGGCCAACAACACGACTCGAACAACCGAATGCCGGACTGGGGCAATCCGGACGCGCTGCCGGTTGGGTACTTCGTCGTCCAGCGGATCGTCGACGCCGCGGGCCGCTACTCGGATCGTGCCAGGGGCAACTGGCTCAGAGACATCCAGTCGGTCACCCCGATGGAGGAGATCCCGCGCTGGCTTTTCTCGAACTACTTCTACCGGGAGATGAGCCCGGTCCTGCGGGCGATCGTCGTCCCGCTATTGCTGTTTTTCAACATCACGCTGGTGTACCTGTTCGGGACCGTCTTAGAGAGCGTCGGTCTGGTCCCGCGGTGGCTGTTCACCGACAACCCCGTCGTTCACGCCCTCGGCGTCGCCGACATCGTCCTCGAACTCATCATCGCCATCAACGTCGTGGTCGTCGCGATCTTGCTGTTGCTCGCGGTTCCGTTGTGGTTTTTCAGACGCGATCTCAAACACACGCTTGGCCGATTCGGCGTCATGCTGTCCGGCGTTCGCGTCGGCCAGGGGGACGAACCGTTCCTGAACGCCGCGCGAGACGTCTTCGAATCTCACCCGGACGTTGCCGTTTTCGTCTACGGGCACACCCACCGCGCGTCGCTCACCCGGTGGGGTGATCGCCTCGTCGTCAACACCGGCACCTGGCTGAAGAACCTCCAGCATGTGGAGACGTGGTTTTCTCGTCTTCCCGGTATCTACTACCCGACGCTTCGACTAACCGCGGTTCGCATCTTCGCCGAGGGCGACCGGATCGTCGTCGAGTTCGACGAGATCGAGCGGGACGACTCGGCGGACCTCACGCGATTTCAGCGACTCGTCGCCCGCCACCCACCGGCGCCGAATCCGATCCCCGACCGAACGGTGATCGATCCCGACGGTACCCTCGACCTGCCGGTGGACGAGGACGACTGAGCGCGATCTCGACGCGACGCACTGGGCGGCTCGCCGATGGAACTGGGACGGCAAGGCGTTCCAACCGTGCATGGGTGGTGCTCACACGACGGTACCGGTCAGGTGGGCTACGACGTGCAATCGCTGGCCCGTTCGAACGAGCCTAGAGGTCGGTTCGGTCGAACCGCAGGTAGCCGGCGAGGGGAAGCAGGACGATCCAGGCCAGTAGGACGATCACGGCGAATTCGACGCCGGAACCACTCCCAGCTAGCGCGATCGACTCGGCGGTCGATTCGGGAAGCGTCCGCACGAAAATCTCTTCGACGGCCAGGTTCGGCGACAGCGTCATGACGTACTCCGTCCACCACGGCGAGGTGGCTGGCCGCTCGAACCCGTTTAGCAGATACGCGAGACCCGAGGGAACGATTCGCCAGGCGAGGACGAACATGAGGTACACGCTGAACGTGGTGACCGACGCCCACGATGGCGAGCGAACGCTCGCCGAGATGGCGATCCCGGCGGCCGTGTAGGCCAGCGCGAGCACGAGCGAGACGAACAGGAACGTCATGTAGGCCGCACCGGGGACCGCCGCCCCCATGAGGACGACGACCATCCCGCAGACCCAGAGCCCGCCGACGATCACTGCCGCGACGACCAGAAACCGGCCGACGTACCCGCCGAGGACGACGTCACGACGGTGGTGGGGGAATCCGAGCAGGAGTTCCAACTGGCCGTTGTGCCGGCGCTTGACGATACTCTCGTACGAAAGCATGAGCGCGACGGCCGGAACGATGTACATGCCGAGCATTCCGATCAGCATGATCAACTCGTTCGGTGAGCCGAATCCATCGTTCACCGAGTTCGCGTGGACGTAGCCGAGCAGGCCGAACATCGCGGCGAACAGCACGCCCATCCCGTAGAGCTGGCGATTCCGCCGAAGGTCGCCGATCTCCTTCTGAGCGATACGCGTCCAGCTCATCGCTCGCCCTCCGTGTAGGAGACGAAGAGATCCTCGAGCGACGTCTCCTCGGTGGTGAAGTCGTGGATCGCCAGGCCCGCGTCACGCAGTTCGTCGAGGACGCCCAGCTTCGCCTCGCGGCGGCAGGTGACGATCAGTTCGTCGCCGTGCCGGCGGACGGCCTCGACTCCATCGATCGCCTCGACGACGGCGACAGGATCGGCGACGGATCGCTGGCTCGGATTCGCTGGGGCCCGTTGGTCCGATCCTCTGGTCGACGACCCGGCAGCCTCACTGCGGCTCCCGGGTGCCGTTGCGGTCGCGGTCCCACCGGGGCTCCCGGTTGACTCGGTCGGACCGGCCGCATCGGGTTCGAGCGTCACGGTCAGTTCGCCGGTCGCACCGACGCCGTCGCGGAGGCCGTCGATCGTGTCGACGGTGAGAAGTTGGCCGTCGCTCAGGATACCCACGCGGTCGGCGACCGCCTCGACCTGTTCTAAAATGTGACTCGAGAAGAACACCGTCGCGCCCCGGTCGCACTCCTCGCGCACGATCTCGCGCATCGTCCGGACGCCGTGCGGGTCGAGTCCCGTCGACGGTTCGTCGAGGATGAGCAGGTCCGGTTCGCCGACGAGTGCCGTCGCGAGGGTGAGGCGCTGGGCCATCCCCTTCGAGTAGCCGGTCGCAAGACGATCGGCGGCGTGGGCCACGTCGACGCGTTCGAGCAATTCGTCGGGATCGTCGTCGGCCGCGTTCGCCTCGATGGCGTACTCGACGTGCTGGCGCCCGGTCATCGTCTCGAAGGGGGCGAAGCCCTCGGGGAGGACGCCGGTCTCGCGCCGGACGGCGACGGGATCGGTCGCCACGTCGTGGCCGAGGACCTCGACGCGACCGTCGGTCGGGTGCGTATAGCGAAGGAGGATATCGATCGTCGTCGACTTGCCGGCCCCGTTGGGACCAAGGAAGCCGAAGACCTCGCCGCGCTCGACGGTGAGGTCGATGCCGCGGAGGGCGGCGACGTCACCGTAGGTCTTCGTGACGCCGCTGAGTTGGATGGCGGCCATGACCGGCGGTTTCCGGCCCCAACGTGTAAGCGTTTTCATCAGTCCCTGTCGCCATCGTCAGTCGGCGAGGGTCCGGGTCCCGACACGACTTTCACCCGGTCGCTCCAAGGAGGGGCTATGAGCGATGACGCACCGGTCGGCGAGGAGACGCCGGCCGCAGACGACGCCGAGGAAGCAGCCGCCGACGCCGATCAGGCGGCGGACGATGCCCAGGCCGAAGCCGGCACGGCCGAGGGGCAGGGTCCCGTCCTGATCGACGAGGAGTTGGCGCGCCACCTGGCAAACAAGCGCGACGACCTCTTCGAGAAGTTCGAGATCCGCGACGAGTTCCCCGAGGCGGTCCAACAGGAGGCCGAAGCGCTGACGGGCGACGTCCAGGACGACATCGACGAGGCGATCGACGACCGTCGGGACTTACGCGACCTGACGACGTGGACGACGGATCCGATCGACGCCCAGGACTTCGACGACGCCATCTCCGTCGAGGAGCGCGAGGACGAGTACGTCCTCTGGGTGCACATCGCTGACGTCACCCACTACGTCCACCCCGAGTCGGCGATGTGGGCCGAGGCCGTCGAGCGCGGGAACACGGTCTACCTGCCGGGGTACACCATCCACATGCTGCCGCCGATCCTTGCGGAGTCGGTCTGCTCGCTCGTTCCCAACGAGGAGCGCTTCGCCCACACGGTCGAGATGCACTTGGACAAAGAGCACCTCGGCTACGAGTCGATCGACATCTACAAGTCCGTCATCGAGTCCGACGAGCGCCTCACCTACAGTCAGGCCGAGAACCGACTCGACGACCCGGACGCTCCGCTGCACGAGGAGAACGCGCTCGTCTACGAACTTGCCGACCAGATGCACGAACAGCGCAAGGAGGACGGCTCACTCGTCCTCAACCCCTCTCGCGATCGCGCCCACACCATCATCGAGGAGTGCATGCTGAAGGCCAACAAGGCCGTCACGCACACGCTCATGTGGGACCGCGGGGTGGAAGCGATGTACCGCGTCCACCCACAGCCCAGCCCCGACGAGTGGTCCAAGGCGCTCCAGGAGATTCAGGAACTCGACGGCGTCTCGATCCCCGGCGACAAGTGGGACGACCCGCGAAAAGCCGTCAACGCCACCTTAGAGGAGGCGCCCGGCCGCCAGCTCGACAAGATCCAGTGGGCCGTGATGAAGGTGATGCCCCGCGCGAAGTACATGAACGATCCCTTCGGCGGTCACCACGCGCTCAACTTCGAGATCTACGGCCACTTCACCAGTCCCATCCGCCGACTCTCGGACCTGATCAACCACTGGATCGTCTACCAGAACGACGTCCCGGAGAACCTGGTCGCGCTCTGTGACCGCGCCAGCGACAAGCAAAAGGACGCCGAACAGTGCGAGCGCGAGTACAAACAGTTCCTCCAGGAGGTCGGTCTCGATCCGATGGCGGTCAACAACCGGGGAGTCGAGGTCGTCGATACCGAGGAAGCGGAGACGACGATCTAATCGCCGTTCAGCTGGTCGGAACGATAGCAGCAGGCGTTACTGTCTCCATTCGCGAGCTTCTCCACCCAGCGTCAAATCTCGATACGGACGGATCCTGCCGATTATGCCCCTTCGATCGGGTTCGCCTCGATGACGTCTTCGCTCGTGACCGTGATGGTAAACCCTTCATATTCGAACGAAATGTTGTCGCAGGTTCCGAAACCGGGGGCCGACTCGGTCGCCAGTTTATCGAGTGCGTCCGTCTCGATGACGGATTGGAGCGGTGTCAGGCTTCGCGGCGCTCTGTCGAGTGCGGTCGCAACAACCGAGACGATCGCCAAACTCGTCGAGTCACGGGTGTTGTCGTACGTCGCCTGGAACGAGTCAGTTTCTCCATCGAATTCGATCGGGCTCAGCGACTCGGTGATCTCCGGATTCGCAGGTATCGAGCAAAATTGGTCCATCAATAACTAGAGTCGGTCGACGGGGGAGAGGGTGTCTTTTGCTCGTGCAATACGTCTTTATGCGGGGTGGCGATAGCTACTCGTCGGGAGTGATGAGGCTGCTCGCGACGAGGCGTCGCATGCCGCGTTGCAACCGTGATGAAACCGCCTGGCGGGTGATGCCGAGTTCTGCTGCGAGATCGGCCTGCGTTGCGTCTCGTGGCGAGTCGAAGTAGCCGCTCGAATACGCCAGTTCTAGCGCGTTTCGTTGCCCGTCGGTCAGATCGTACTCTCGGTCAGACCTGAGCGATGAAATTGCGTGGAGTTCGGTCAGCTCGATCGGGATATCGTGGTCCTGGCAGTACGTCTGAAAAGCGGAGAGATCCTGTTGTTCGCTCGCACGGAGTTCGAAGGTCCAGCGCTCTTCAGTGCCGATGCCGGAAAGGAGCGTAATATCGGTGTTGACAATCGCCGTGAGAATACTCTCGTGGGCGAGGTTCCAGTCGATACGGACGAACATCTGTTTCTCCACTTTGTCGATCACTTTGATCTGATCGATCCCGATATCTTCGCTCAAATCGGTCGTGAGCTTGTCGGTGTCGTCTGCGGAGATCCAGAAGTACGGGATGACAGCCTCACCCGTCGGTACTACACGATCTAGCTCGACCGTGACGTCCGTCAACTGCTCGAAGACTGCATTCAACGGAAAGTCCGCTCGCTGGAGGGTGAATGCGGCTTCAATAGCCATACTAGCTGACTAGCGCGTCTCCCTTTTGGGTTAGTCGCTCCGCTTCACTTCCGGACCGTTCCAACAGCCGGTCGGTCTGTTTTCTGTACGACCGACGGAACGGGAGTGGGGACGTGTCGATTTGCCCCGTGCGGAGACGGAGGCGACGCCACTATTCTGCCAGTCCGCTGTCGTCTTCGTCCCTTCGAAGCGAGTCTCGTGTGTCGCGGGCTTCGGAACTGTCCGACTGCTCCCGTGTCCGTGTCGGAGAGACTTTTGAACAGCGACCCCTGGTGAGCGGTATCGATGTATCTGGTCACGTTCCGTCTCGACCCCGGTGACTACGACGCGCAGTTCCACGAGTTAAACGACGCGATACAGGTTGTGGCGGAAACGACGGACGGCTATCGCGGCAAACGCACGTGGAACGACCCGGAGAGTGACGAGGTGTTGGTCGTCTACTACTGGGAGTCTCTGGACGCGCTCGAGGAGTTCGGAGCGGATGACACCCACGAACGAGCCAAGCAGCGCTGGACCGAGTGGTACGACGCCTACGAGGTCACCATCACGGAAGTCGTCGAAACGTACGGAAGCGGCTTCGGTGAGTCGGCAGATCCACCTGTATAGGACACCGAACTGTTGTGCTGCGCCCCGGATAGTCATCCTCGGTTGTCGACATCCCCGTCGATCGGTGACCGTCGTCGATTTTCCTCATGGACGTATCGGCGGACGGTTCCAGTCCTCACCGAAAGCGACTCGACAGTGATGTGACGCCTGTCGCCTCCGCAGCGATGACGACTCCGACCATACTCACGCAACTTCCCCAGACGATACTTCCTGTCCCCGAGTTAGAAAGGGCGAGGTCCACACCACCGAAGACGAAGAACGCGGCAAGTACCAGGTACACAATTGTTGCAACCGTCGCGAGCATCGCCTCTCTCGTTGCGGCATAGACGGTGGCGTAGAGTGCTTCCTGGTCGATACCAGGAGCCGCACCACCATCGGTGGCTGTTTCCTCGGACGTGTCCATAGCCGTGTCTTTCCTGACTATGAGTATATACTTTTGGCGCCGAAAACGATCGGCAACTATTTGTATTGATTCCCACCCCTCACTCGTCCAAACCGGTACCGCTCCGCTCTATTCCGAGCGACGACGGACCAAGGTGACGACTCCTGGGGTAATATCCCATCCGCCGCCTGTCCTCATTCCCACCGGACGGTGGCGTGGTCGGCGATGACCGAGTCACTCGAAAGAATTGCGTCCGTGTCGAGTCGGTCGTGGCTGGCGACGATCATTGCGTCGTGGATAGACAGGTGTGGAACGTGCGGAGCCAGTACTGAGAGCTCGTCACTATCGTGATCGACGACGGTGAGTGGGAGATCGGTTTCGAGTCGATCGACGATTGCCGTCGCATCGGCTTCGACAGGAACACCTGCAATTTCCTCGCGCTTTTGAATTCGGTACACAGACTCGATCGCAGCGATCGTCGGCAGGTAGAGCGTTGCGTCACCGGACTCCGCTTGGCGGAATATCTCGTCAACGGTCGGCGGAAGACTGTCGACGAGGTAGCGGATGAACGCGACGGCGTCGACGGTGTACCGACTCATTCCGTCCACTCGCTATCGCGTCGGTCTCGTATTTCCTCGGCCAGGGTCGCGGCGACGGCTTCGCGTTCCTCCTCGGTCGTGTCGTCCGGAACGAGCATGCCGCGACCGCTCGACGGTTCTCGTTTTTTCAGGACGATCCCGTCGTCAGATTCCCACCAGACGACCTGATCACCCGGCTCGATATCGAACTTCTCGCGGAGCGACTGCGGGATCGTTGCCTGTCCCTTCTGACTGACGCGAGTCGTTTCGGGCATGCGTAGTATTACCGGCTGTAAAACTTAACGCTTACTCCGTTACACGGCGATGGGATGCTACGACAACTCTTTCTCGTAGATGTACTCACGAACCTCGCCGTCGCCGAGGACGCTCTCCTGTTCATCAACCCGCACGAATCCGGTAGCCTCGTAGAAGGAGACGCCGACGTCGTTGTCGGCGAGCACTTCGAGCCACAACGTCTCGAAGTGCGGACCGAGTTCGCGTTCAACTTGCTCCAGAAGCCGGCTCCCGACGCCGTCGCCCCAGACGGCCGGGCGGACGTAGATCCGCGAGAGCTTCGCCGTGCCTGTGCGGTCCGGGTGCGGCCCGGCGTGGGCGAAGCCGACGATTTTCGACGCCGCTTTCATCGGCTCGACGCCGTCTGTACCGGACCGAGCGCTGTCGGCGTGGGTGTCGTCGTCGCCGTCGGATGAATCCACTCGCTCGTAGACGAGGAACGTCGCGTCGTCCCGGCCGGCGGCGTCCGTAATCTGGTCGGCGAGCGAATCGAGTGCGTACCACCGGTCGATCGTCCGGTCGACCGTCTCGGCCCCGATGACGTCGTCGTAGGCGGCGTGCCAGCTCTCGCGGGCGACGGCCTGCACGACCGCCCCGTCGTCCGGGCGGGCCGCACGGACAGGTTCAGTCACACACTGCGATCCGCACGGCGGGGGAAAAAGCGTTCGCTCGACCGTAGTGGGGTGTCGTCTCGTCTGTACGGAGGGCTGTTCGAGTTGCGATCGACCGGATCGATTCCAATCGCGACGATCGATTCGCGACTGGCCGTTGGGATCAGTCCACGCGAAATCGTGTTATCGGAGCCGTGCGCCGACGGCGGTGAGCAGGCCGAACAGCGCGGCGATCGGTCCGAAGCCGGGCAGCGAGTCGGCGCCGGGGATCGAACTGTCGCCCTCGGAGTCGTCTGCGTCCTCACCGGACATGGTCATCGTCCGCTCGGAGAAGTGGTCGATCGCGACGGCGACCGTCGCTTCCCCCTGGGCCTCGTTCGTCGAGGTGACCATGTAGCGCGGTTCTTCGCCGGCCGCACCGGCTTCGAGCTCGGACATCGTACTGGCCTCGGCGGCCGCCTCGCCGTCGACGGCGACGGAGAGGTTCTCGACGGAGCCGACGGCTTCCTCGGAGACGGTCGTCAGGACGACCGTTCCTTCGCTAACCGAGCGGTCGATCGTGACCTCGACCTGGTTTTTCGTCTCGGTGCTGACTTCTGTCGTCGTTTCCTCGCTGTACGTGACCGTCTCGCTCACGATCTCGCCATCTCGCTGCTCGACGGCGAGTTCGGCCGCGGCCGAACCGTTCGCGATGAGGGCCTCTTCGGCTTTCGCCTGTTCGTCTCGTTCGCCCTCCGCGTACGAGCGGAAGACGAGTTTCGCGTCGCTCGAGAGGTCGGCGGCGACATTGCCGTCTTCGTTGACGGCGACCTCACCGTCACCGACGACGATGAACGCGCCCTCGCGCTCGCCTGAATCGACGACGACGGTGTCGCCCTCGACCGACGCTGACGCGTCGCTAGCGAGGTCGGCCTCGACGATCTGCGAACTGCCACCGGCAGAGACGACGAGGTGGCCCTGTTGCGTGTCGTGCGCGGACACCTCGGCGCCGCTCTGGGTGCTGATCGTCGCACTGGTCTGGGTCTGGGCGGCTAGCGAGAGGCCAGCCCCATCGATACCCATCATCGTACGGAGATCGATGTCTCCACCGAAACCGGCGTCGGACTGGGACTGGACGCGGACGTCGCTGAACGTCTGTTCACCGGCGACGCTGAAGTCGGTGATCGCGTTTCCGTCGACGGCGAAGTCGACGTGCGCGCCCGCGAAGCTCTCGTTGCTCGATTCTTGTGCTGTGGCGGTCCCCGGGACGGCCATCACGAGGAGGCTCGTCATCAGGAGGAGACTCATCACGGCGGCGCGTTTTCGAGTCATTGCACTCGCCACTGCACACGTAACGGAAAAACCCCTTCTGGCAAACCCGTCCAAACGTCACGAATCGAGACGGCACCCGGCAGGTGAAATGATCGGATCGGTGCCGTCGTACGTCACCGCGAAACGGCCGAGGCTCCGTCGGAAACGACGGATTCGACCTCCGAGAGCGAGAGTCGAGCGACGTCACCCGGGATTGTCCGCTTGATCGCGGCGGTCGCGGCGGCGTACTCGAGCGAGCGCTGCACGTCGTTGCCGGCGAGCCGGCGGGCGAGGAAGGCGCCGGTGAACGCGTCGCCTGCGCCGATCGGCTCGATCGTATCGGTCTCGAACGCGTCCTGGTCGTGGACGACGCTGTCGTGCCAGGCGAGCGCGCCCTGGCTCCCGCGCGTCACGACGACCGTCGTGAAGTCGAACTGCGAGGCGAGCTTGTGGGCGAGCTGGCGATGGTCGCCCTCGAACCCCAGGACGGTCTTGGCGTCGCGTGCGGCGATGATCAGCACGTCGATGCCCGGGAACAGCGCGGTCAACGCCTCCTGTGCCTGTTGTGGAGTCCAGAGTTTCCGCCGGTAGTTGACGTCGAGGGCGGTCGTCGTCCCGGCCTTCCGGGCCGTCTGCAGGAGGTGTTTCGTCGTTTCTCGAAGCTCCGGCGAGAGCGCCGGCGTGATACCCGACGTGAAGAAGACGCGGGCGTCGCGGATCCGGTCGAGATTGAGTTCGTCGGGCGTCGCGGTGGTGACCGCGCTCCCTTCGCGGTCGTAGACGACGTTCGAGCCGCGGGGGTCGCCGCCCGTCTCGAGGTAGTAGGTGCCGACCCGGCCAGACCGACTCCAGGCGACGTCGGTCCGGATGCCGTACTGGCGTAGTTCACCGACGACGCGCTTGCCAAGCGGCGTCTCCGGGAGTTTCGACAACCAGGTCGAGACGGCGCCGAGGCGCTCAGCCGCGACGGCGACGTTGCTCTCGGAGCCCGCCGCCTGCACCTCGAAGGAGGTCGCCGCTTCGAGCCGGTTGTCCCCCGGCGGCGAAAGTCGGAGTAACGACTCGCCGAAGGTGACGAGATCGCTCATCGCGCCCTCCGTGCCCGCCGGCGGGGCACCGTCGTCCGCGTGTGGTGGTCGCTCATAGGCGGTGACACGAGAGGACGTGTCATAAGTGGTGGCCTTCCTGTACTGTCGACAAGGTCGGATAGCCGCCCTTGTGCCGGTTCAACGACCCCTATCTCGCGGTGACTGTCTGATGGTAGCACGCGTCTACTCCGCCCTGGCGGTCGATGTGGCACGCCGGCTGCCGATTCGCGTCTCACGTCGCAGTTACGAGGTGGTCAGTGCTGTCGGAGTCGTCGGGTTCGGAGCTGTCGTCGGTTGCCGGAGCCGGCTCGCACGCCATCTCGTACCCGAACGTGTCGAGTAGCGACAGGCTCGCCTCGACGTGGTCGGTGACGGCCGGGATCCGAACGCGTCCGCCGGCGAGTGCGAGCGGGACGAGCAACTGGTCGGCGAGGTGTCGATCCACTGGAGCCGCTCCCTCCACGAGACGAATCGCGGCGTTTGCCGCCTCTTCGCCGACGCGCTCCGCCGGCTTCCCCCGCTCGCCGAGGGCGTCGGTTCCCGCGATCCCGGTCTCGAAATCGAGTCGACAGCCGATGACCGACCCGGGCGAGTCGCTCCGGGCGGTCGTCACCACGCGCTCGGTGACGAGACCGCCGTCTCGCTCAGTCTCGACCGCTCCCTCCAGCCGCTCCATCGCCGCCCGCAACTGGCGCTCGGCAACGTTCTGGTCAGCGAGCGAGGCAGATTCGGTCGAGTAGACCCGAACCCCGCGGAGTGTTCCGCGTTCGTCGAGTCGGATCGGATCCAGACGCGAGGGCGCGAGGTGCAGGGTCACGTCCCCGCCGCCCGCGGGATAGAAGCCGCGCCGGTCGACCGACAAAGCGGCTTGCAACCCGAATCGCCGCAAGAGTGGCAGTTTGACGCGGCGGTAGTAGTCGAGTGTCGGCGACCATTTCACGTCCGTCCCGCCGGTGGCAGTGAGGGTGAGCGGGGCCGAGAGCCGTGTCGCGAGCGGGAGGACGGCGTCGAACAGCAGTGTGAGACTCCCTGCGGTCCCCAGGTCGATGTCGTATGCGCCGCTGGGAATGGCTGCCTCGGTGGTCGTACTGGCCGCTCTTCCGGTGCTATCGTCGGAGGAGCGAGTACGGCCCGAACGCTCGACGCCGCCGAATCCGGGTTCGAACGTTACCGTCTCGCTCCCGACGTCGGGGCTCGAACCGTCCGCTCCGGCGATGTCCGCGTCACAGATATCAGCCAGCGTCTCGACGACGGCGAGGTGTTGTGGGCGCAGTCCGGGCGTCGATCGGTCGCCGCGGACGTTCTCGATCCGGACGGGACGGCCCTGGATCGTGGCGAGTGCCAGGGCCGATCGCAGGAACTGCCCGCCGGCGTTGGAGCCGTCGAGTTCGCGCATGGCCGATCGTTTGGGGGCGGGCGGCTTCGGTGTGTGGGTTCGTTCGGGCCGGCCGATGTCGGGCGTTCTACCCGCCGTGGCCCGGATAATCCCGCTCGAACCGGTCCTCGATCTCCGTCTCGTCGATATGGACGATCACGGGCCGACCGTGCGGGCAAGCGTAGGGATTCCGACAGTCGTCGAGGGCGTCGAGCAGGTCACGGACCGATCCCTCGTGCAGCGACGTGTTGCCGGTGATCGAGGGATAGCAGGCGAGGTCGCCGAGGAACTCGTCGGCCATCGCGTCGACCGTTTCGGCGCCGCTTGCGCCGTCGCCGGTCACGATCGCGGCGAGGACATCCCGGAGCTGGGCGGGGTCGAGCGTCTCGTCGAAGACGGCCGGAACCGCCGTCACGGCGATCGTGCGTTCCTCGACGCGGTCGGCCCGGAAGCCGAGTTGGGAGAGGGCGTCGGCCACGTCGGCGAACGCGGCCGATTCGGCCGCCGTCAACTCGAGTTCGACGGGGTCGGCGAGCGCCTGTGCGGCCGGGTTCTCGGCGACGGCCCGTTGCAATCGCTCGTAGTTCACCCGCTCGTCGGCCGCGTGCTGGTCGATCAGCGCGAGGCCGTCGGGCGTCTCGCAGACGAAGTAGGTGTCGTGGAGCTGCCCGAGGACGCGCAGCCGCGGGAGCGTCTCGTACTCGCCCTCGATCTCGGCGACGTCGCCGGTGAGTGTCCGCTGGTCGGTCGCGACGTCGAACTTGCGGGACTGATCGGCGAGCGACCGTGCGCCGCCCCCGTTGGTGCCTGTCGGCGGCGTCGGACCGGCGTCGATCGCCGACACGTCCGCCGATTCGTCGCTCGACCCGGCCCGCTCAGGGTCGACCGGTGCGGCGCTCTCGGTCGATGCGGCACTGTCGGGTGATTCTGTGTCGTCGGTCGCTGTCGCGCTGTCGGCCGATTCCCCGGCGTCCACTGCGCCATCGTCAGTTGTGGGTTCGACCCGCCCGCCTGTCGCCCCGTTCGTCGATTTCGACTGTCGGCCGTCAGCCGCCGGATCCTGGCTCGCCTCGTCACGTTCGTCGCCGCGGCCTCCCGCTGCAGTGACCGAACCGGGCGGGGACGCGGGGTCTTCGTGCCCTGTGGCCCGATCCCCGCGACCGGTCACCCCATCGTCCCGTTCGCTCGCTTCCGCGGCGGGGGCTCCCCGCTCGTCCGCCCGACGGCCGGGTGACTCGGGTTCCACCTGCGTCTCGTCCGGCTTCGACCGGCCGCGTGGTGCGCCCGATCGGAGGAGGCCGTGTTCGAGCAGCGCGGATTCGACGGCCGAATCGACCTGTCGGCGGACGGCGTCGGCGTCGTCGAAGCGGACTTCGCGCTTGCGCGGGTGGACGTTGACGTCGACGGCCTCGCCCGGGACGGAGAGGAAGCAGACGACGAAGGGGTAGCGGTCGGTGCCCAGTTGCGTGCCGTAGGCGCCCACGATCCCCTCGCGGATGGCGTCGGCGGTGATCGCGCGGCCGTTGACGTACGTGGCGAGGTACTCTCGCGTCGAGCGATTGGTCTCGGGGTGGGAGACCAGGCCCGAGACAGACTCGACGGGCCCCGGTGGGAGGTCGTCGCCGCTCGCCTCGACGGCTATCATCGAGGCGGCGACCTCGCGACCGTAGACCGAAAGCACCGCGGCCTGGAGGTCGTCCTGCCCGGTCGTCGCGAACACCTCGCGGCCGTCGTGGGTCAGCGAAATCGCGACATCCGGATTCGCGAGGGCGTAGCGCGTCACCACGCGGTTGACGTGGGCGAACTCCGTCGCCGTCGTCTTGAGGAACTTCCGACGGGCGGGCGTGTTGTAGAAGAGGTCGGTCACCTCGACCGTGGTCCCCTCGGGACAGCCGGCGGGCTCGACGTTCGTCACGGTACCGCCCTCGTAGACGAGTTCGGTGCCGACAGCACCGGCCCCACCGCCTGCGGTTGCGGTCCGTCCACCCGCGCTCTCGCCGTCGGACCCGCTCGCTCGCGGCCGACTCCGGATCCGGAGTCGCGAGACCGACCCGATGGTGTGCAGCGCCTCGCCCCGGAAGCCGAGAGTGGTGACGCCGCCCTCAAGATCGTCCAGATCGGCGATCTTGCTCGTCGTGTGCTGACGGACCGCGGCCCGGAGGTCGGCCTCGCTCATCCCCTGCCCGTCGTCGGCGACGCGGATCAGCTCCGTCCCGCCCGACTCGACGGTGACGTCGATTCGCGTTGCGTCGGCGTCGAGACTGTTCTCGACGAGTTCCTTCACCGCGCTCGCGGGCCGCTCGACGACCTCGCCGGCGGCGATCCTGGCGACCGTGTCCTCGTCGAGCTGGTGGATGTCGGTGTCGCCGGCGTCGCTCACACCGACACCTCCGCCCCCGCGTCCTTCGGCGCGCGTGCGTCGTCCATGTCGCCCGTCACTGGGTGCCCCGGCGGCAAAACACCTGCGGGCCAGCGACCGAACAGCCGGATTCCACGACTGTCATGGGAGCCGGTCCCGTGCCTCTTTAGCCGTTGTCGTGGGAGAGTGGCCCGACCTATGGGTGACATCGACGTCGCGATCGGAGTCGACGCGGACTGCGTCGCCGGCTGGCTCGGGTCCTACGGCGGCGCGGACTCGCCCGCCGACCTTTCGCGTGGCCTGGCAGCCGGAAACGAGGGCATCCCGCGGATGCGGACGCTCTTTGCCGAGGAAGGAATCGACACGTCGTGGTACGTCCCCGGGCACACGCTGGAGACGTTTCGCGACGAGATCGAGGCGGTCGCCGCGGACGGCCACGAACTCGGGGTGCACGGCTACTCCCACGAGAACCCCACCGACCTTTCGCGCGAACAGGAAGACGAGATCCTCGAGGTTTCGATCGAGCTGATCGAGGAGGTCACCGGGGACGCCCCTGCCGGCCACCGGGCGTCGTGGTGGGAGTTCAGCGAGAACACGCCCGAACTCGTCCAGAAGCACGGATTCGACTACGACAGCAGCCTGATGGAGCGGATGTTCGAGCCGGACTGGATGCGCGAGGGAGACAGCTGGGAGAAAATCCGCTACGAAGAAGCGCCCGAGACCTGGATGACGCCCTACGAGTACGGCGAGGAGACCGACGTCGTCGAGATCCCGATCAGCTGGTACCGCGACGACATCCCGCCGATGCTGTTCATCAAGCAGCCGATCTACCACGCCGGCTACAAGGACCCCGAGATGATGTACGAACAGTACTACAAACGCCAGTTCGACTTCCTCGCCGACCGCCGCGGCGCCGGCGTCTACACCTTCACCATCCACCCCGACATCCACGGACTCCCGCACATGATCCCGCTGCTCCAGGACTTCATCCGGTACGTGAAGGGCCACGACGACGCCTCGTTCGTCACGCTGGAGACGATTTCCGAGAAGTTCCGCGACGACCCGGCGGTCTACGAGAGCGAGACCGACTACGTCTGAGGCGGTCGTTCGACTACGTTTCTCCCGTTTCTGCTGAAAGGCTGGTGGCGTCCGGAGACGGCTCTTCACGAGGACCGACGAACGCCTCGCGGAGCCATTCGCCGGTGGCCGTCGGCTCGTCGATTCCACGGTCGGCCGCCGCGGCGATCGCCAGCGAGAGTCTGAGTCTGGCCTTCCCCGGCGACAGGTCGCCGGCGAAGATCGCCCCGTGATCGCGGAGGGTCTGCCCACCGCCGTCACCGCCGTAGACGGGCGACGTTCGCCCGGCGAGACAGCGGGACGTGACGACGACAGGAATCCCAGCTTCGATCGCCGTCGCGACCGCGTTGCCGATCGGGGCGGTCACGTTACCGAGGCCCGTCCCCTCCACGACGATCCCGTCGACGCCGCGGTCGATCGCGGCCCGGAGGAGCGTGTCGTCCGCACAACTGGTGCTCGTGACCGTGACGACCGTAGCCGAGAGCGAGGTCGCGGAAATCGGGTGCGTCTCGCGCTGGGGCTGTCGGCGGATCGCGACTCCATTCCGGTCGACGACGGCGACCGGCCCGTGACCCGGGGAGCGAAATGCGGGGAGTCGCGAGGTGTGGACCTTCCGAACCGCACGCGCCGAGTGAACGGTTTCGTCGAACGCGACGAAGGTACCGCCGTCTGCGCCCTCGTACTCCTCGCGCTCGCGGAACGCCCGTGCAGTCTGGACCGCCGTCAGGAGGTTCGACGGGCCGTCCGCGCTCACCTCGTCCGGCCGCCGCTGGGCGCCCGTGAACAGGACCGGCGTCTCGGGCTGGACGGTGACGTCAACGTAGTAGGCACTTTCCGCCATCGTGTCGGTCCCGTGGGTGACGACGACCGCGTCGACCGACGGGTCCGCATCCATCTCGCACACGCGCTCACCGATCGCTTCGAGCGATTCGGCGTCCAGCTCGTAACTCGGGACCTGGACGACGTCCTCGACGGTGAGGTCGGCCAGGCCCGAAAGCGGCGGGACGGCGTCGACTAACTCCCGGCCGCGTTTCGTCGGGTTCGCCCCTGTCTCACCCTCGTCGGCGGTACTCGCGATCGTGCCACCCGTCGCGAGAACGGTCACGTTCATGGGGTCAGTTGGACGACGAGCGGGGAAAAGGTGGTGCGGTGGTCTGTGTGGAGTGGTGGTCCACCTGCGGAAATTCCTGGCTCGACGCGCTCAGCTGTCGAGGCCCAACTCGTCGGGCGAGAAGGTGTTGCCGACCGGGGGAACGCCCTTCGCCGTGATCGTCTCACCGTTGACGAACGAGGCGGCGGGACTGACGAGGAACTGGACGAGGTCGGCGATCTCCTCGGCGTGGCCGATGCGTCGGTCCGTCTCCTCGCGCGGAGGCATGTCCTCGCTCTGGACGCCGAGGGTCTCGGCGACGCCGGGCGTCTGGACCAGTCCTGGCGCGACGCAGTTGACCCGGACCCCGTCGCCGGCCCACTCCGCGGCGAGCGTCTCCGTCAGGCGGATGATCGCCGCTTTCGCCGCGCCGTAGTGACTCTCGCCGGGCGCGGCGTGCTGGCCGTTCACGCTCGAGAGGGTGACGATCACGCCGCCGTCACCCTCGCGCATGACCTCGCCGGCGAGTTGCGAGCAGTGGACGACGCTCGTCAGGTTGAGGTCCATGATCGTCTCCCAGCCGTTCTGTGAGATGTCCTCGAACGGGGCGACGAACTCCCCGCCGGCGTTGTTCACGAGGATGTCGATGCCGCCGAAGGCGTCGACGGTCTCGTCGACGAAGGTCTCGACCGACTCGCGATCGCGGACGTCGCACTCGATGGCGAGTGCCTCGCCCGGCACGTCGTTCTCCTCGATCGCGTCGGCGACCGGCCCGATTCGATCCATCGATCGCGAGCAGATCGCGACGTTCGCGCCGCCGGCCGCGAGCGTCTCCGCGATCGACCGCCCGATTCCCCGACTCGCACCGGTGACGATGGCGGTCTTGCCCGCCACGCCGAAGTCAGGTTCGTGCATCGTCGGGACGTCGACGGCCCGGACGAAAGGTGTGGCGCTTCCGGCGGGCCTGGCTGGCTCATACGGTTCGGCGAGACGTCTCACGAGGTCGTTTCCGTCTGGGGAGACTACAGCGAGAAATCGTCGACGTCGCCGGTCACTGCTCCGCGCCGTCGAGCCGGTCCTGTAGCTCCTGAATCCGCGAGGCCAGTTCGATCGGCGCCGTCCCGTTCACGTCGAGCGATGCGAGTTCGTCGAGGACGGCCTCGGTGTCGGGATCCAGCGCGGGCGGGTCCGCCGGCTGCGCGTCGGCCTGCTCGGCGCTCGCCGCCCCGCCGTCGGTGGTCGCCGCGTCGCGATTGCCGCCCTCAGCTCCCGGCCCGCCGGACGGTGGCGCACCCGACGCCGACGCAGTCTGCATGGTCCCACTCTCCAGGTCGAAGACGGCCTGGACGGGTTCCGCGGAACCGCCGCCGCGGGCCTCGATGGCTTTCTCCTCTCGCAGACGGTCGAGGACGTCGCGGGCGCGGTCGACGACGGGGTCGGGCACGCCCGCGAGGTCGGCGACGTGGATGCCGTAGGAGCGGTCGGTCGGCCCCTCGCGGATGGTGCGCAGGAAGGTGACGTCACCGTCGCGTTCGTCGGCCGCCACGTGAACGTTCGCCACGCGCGGGAGGTGCTCGCCCAGACTCGTCAGCTCGTGGTAGTGGGTCGCAAAGAGCGTCTTCGCGCCGACCTCGTTGTGGAGGTACTCCGTGGCCGCCCAGGCGATGGAGATCCCGTCGTACGTCGCCGTTCCCCGACCCACTTCGTCCAGGATGACCAGTGAATCCTCGGTCGCGGCGTGGAGGATGTTCGAGAGCTCGTTCATCTCGACCATAAACGTCGAGCGCCCCTGTGCGAGTTCGTCGAGCGCGCCGACGCGGGTGAAGATGCCGTCGACGAGGCCGATCTCGGCCTCGCGGGCGGGGACGAAGCTGCCGACCTGCGCGAGCAGGACGATACAGGCCACCTGGCGCATGTAGGTGGATTTCCCGGACATGTTGGGGCCCGTCACCACGACGAAGCGGGGTTCGTCGCCGGACCCGGCTCCCGACGAGTTCGCGTCCGCTCGCAATTCCGCCGCTCGGTCCGCCCACGACTCCGCCGCTCCGTCCGTCACCGATCCGACCCGTCCCAGCCTGGCGTCGTTCGGCACGAACTCGGTGGTCTGCTCGACGACGGGGTGACGGCCCGCCTCGATATTGATCCCGTCGCCGTCGTGGAGGTCGGGACGGATCCAGCCGTTCGCGGCGGCGTGGCTCGCCAGGCTGGCGAGCGCGTCGACGGTCGCCAGCGTCCGGCCGACGTCCTGGAGGAGTTCGGCGCAGTCGGCCACCCGCTCGCGCAACTCGCAGAACAGGTCGTACTCCAGGTCGTGGCGCCGTTCCTCGAGTCGGAGGATCTCGCGTTCCTTCTCGTCGAGTTCCGGCGTCGTAAATCGCTTCGAGTTCTTCAGCTGCTTGATCTCCTCGTAGTGATCTGGGACGCCGTCGGCGGCCGAGCGCCCGACCTGGATGTAGTAACCGTCGGTCTTGTTCCGCCCGACGCTAACGTGTGAGAGGCCGTGCTGGTTCGACTCGCGGTCGGCGAGCGAATCGAGCCACGCCCGCAACTCTTCGTGGCGTTCGATCAGTTCGTCGAGTTCGTCGTCGTAGCCGTGCTGAATCACCCCGCCCTGGGTGATGGTCGAGGGCGGTTCCGCGGCGAGGGCGGCGGCGAGCGATTCACGCAGGGTGGCCGCCGCCTCGCGGTCGGGTTCGTCGACGATCTCGGAGAGCGGCGAATCTGCGAGTTCGGGCGCCGACTCGATCGCCTCGGCGAGCCGGGGCAACACGGCGAGGGTGTCGCGCACCGAACACAGCGCGCGGGCGTCGGCGCTGCCGTGGGTGGCGCGGCTGGCCAGGCGCTCCAGGTCAGCCGTCTCGCCGAGCGCCTCGCGGATCTCGTCTCTGGCCAGCGCCGCCGAGGCGAGGGCGGCAACGCTCTTCTGGCGGCGTTCGAGCGTGTCGAGCGAGCGACTGGGGCGTTTGAGCCACTCGGCGAGCAGCCGGGCGCCGGCACTCGAGTCGGTGTGATCGATGGTGTCGAACAGCGACCCGTCGCGCTCGCCCTGCATCGTCTCGGTGAGTTCGAGATTGCGCTGGGTCGTCGCGTCCAGCGTCACGTGGTCGTCGCCGTGGTGGGTCCGCAGGCGCGTCATCGAGGCGAGCACGCCCGCGGCCGTCTCCGCGACGTACGAGAGGACGGCGCCGGCCGCCGCCACCGTCGGCTCCGGCAGCGCGAGCCGATCGACGGGTTCCGCGCCGAACTGCTCGCGCACGGTGTGTGCGGCTCGTTTGGGCGCGAAAGCCTCCGCGTCGTGGAGGCTCAGGGCCGCGTCGGTGCGTTCGCGTAACGCGCCCAGGAGCTCGTCGTCGTTTCGCACCGCCGGGCCCGGCAGCACCTCGACGGGCCCGAAGCGGTAACACTCGGTCAGCACCTCGTCGACGTCCGCAGCGCTCGCGACGAGGAACTGGCCGGTCGTCACGTCCGCGAACGCGAGGCCGTAGGCGACGTCCGCGTCGTCGGTCGCCGAGCGACTACTCGTGTCACCACTCGACCACTCGGCGTGGGCGCCGCTCGCGCTCGAATCCAGATCGACGCTCCGGTCGGCCGCGACGATGGCGGCGAGGTACTGCGCGTCGGCGTCGCGCGTCTCGAGCAGGGTCCCTGGCGTCACCACGCGTTCGATCTCGCGGGCGTGGCCGCCCTCGGTCTCGTACTGCTCGGCGACCGCGACGCGATAGCCCCGCTCGACCAGTCCGGTGAGGTACGGCGTCAGGTCGTCGTACGGCACGCCAGCCATCGGGTAGGACTGGCCCTGCGAGGACTTCGAGGTGACTTTGAGATCGAGCTCCTCGCCGACGACCTCGGCGTCGTCGCCGAAGAACTCGTAGAAGTCGCCACACTGCATCGCGAGTAGCTCCGCGTCGGTCTCGTCTTTCAGCGAGAGAAATTCCCCGACGATCCCCGTCGCCTCGGTCATACCCGGTGGGTGGGTGTCGACCGGGAAAACGCTGCGGGTTCGACCCGCCTGCGACTCACTGCCGCCTCCAAATACCGCCGCGGTCTAGCCGATTACGACGGCGACGGGTCGCACGTGGCGTCGGTCGTCGCCCCACTTGCATCGTCGGCGTCGTCCGTCCCCGAGCGGTCGTGTCCGTCGGCGGGTTCACCGTGTTCGGTGTCGCCGTGGTCGGCGGCTGGGCTGTCTTCGAGTCCGTCGTAGTAGATGTCGAACCTGGCCCCGCCGTCGGCCGACTCGGTGACGGCGAGCGACCAGCCGTGGGCCTCGACGATCTGTCGGACGATATCGAGGCCGAGGCCCGTGCCGTCCTGGTTCGTTGTGTAGCCCGATTCCAGAACCGCGTCCCGGTCGTCTTCGGGGATTCCGACGCCGTCGTCGGCGACGTAAAACCCGTCGGTTTTCGTGGGTGCTGACTCGGTCGACTCGCCACCCGCACTCGATCCCGCGTTGTCGACCGTCTTCCCACCGATCGTTCCGACGGTGACGGTGATGTCCTGACCACCGTGTTCGACGGCGTCCTGCCGAGTGGACGAGGCAGGGCTCGTCGAGCCGTGCTCGACGGCGTTGCGAAAGAGGTTCTCGAAGGCTTGGCTCAGCCGCGACACGTCGGCAGCGACCCGGTGGTCGCCGGTCTCGACTGCGAGCGTGGCGTCGGCGGTGTCGACGCCGTTCCAGGCCCTGTTCGCGAGCACGGAGAGGTCGACGAGGCTCCGGTCAGAGACGATATCACCGTGTCTGGCGAGGGTGAGGACGTCCTCGATGATGTCCTCCATGCGGTCGAGCGACGTCTCGATCTCGTCGAGCTCTGGATCGTCGTAGCGTTCGGCGAGGATGGAGAGATAGCCGTCGGCGACGTTGAGCGGATTCCGGAGGTCGTGACTGACGACGCTGGCGAAGCGGTCGAGGCGCTCGTTCTGGCGTTCGAGTTCGCGCTCGTAGCGCTGGCGATCGGTCACGTCGCGGATGATGAGAAACTGGCCGATTCGAGTGTCGCCGTCCAGTAACGCAGTCGTCTCGACGGCGAGGTACGTCGGGGTGCCATCGGCCGTGAGACGGACCGCGGTCGATGCGCTCCGGCTCCCGATATCGTCCGCGCTCGCGTCGGGTGACGGCTCCACGGGCACCGCCCCGGCGTCGGTCTCGTCGTCCTGACTCGACGGCGTGGCTGTCGATTCGTCGGGCGTCGGCGAGAGCGGATCCGTCGCGAGCCAGTTACCGATCTCCTCGGGTAGCACGGTTGTGACGTCGCTACCGAGCACTGCGGCGACATCTCCCTGTAGATAGGGAGCGGCCTGCGGGTTGGCGTCCACGACGCGCCCTCGTCGATCGAGGACGACGACGCCGTCGGTGATCTGCTCGACGATCGCGTCCCGGGCGATCGGCAGGAGGTCGGTCAGGCGGTACCGGAACACGGCGATGGCGAGCGCGACCGCCGCGACGGTAAATCCTATCGAGGTCGGCTCGAATCGGCTGTCACTGAGGATGTAGACGATGTTGCTCAGCCACGGAGCCAGGGCGGCGATCAGGAGGAGCGTCGACTGGCCACGATAGAGATCGTTCGACTGCAGGATGAACCTGGCGAGGAGGGCAGTTCCGATGGCGAGCAGGCTGTAGGCGTACAGCACGTAGGCGTAAAACCCGCGGCCGTTTTCGAACACGTAGCCGACGGGCGTCGCGTCCGAGGGGACGATCTCCGTCCACAGCAGCGAGTGTGAGGTTCCGGTAAGGGCGAGCAGATACAGGACGGCCGGGACGGCGTAGAGTGCAGCGAGCCGACGGCGCGTCAGTCGGTCGTCGTGGTTGGTGTAGACGAGGATAAAGAGGAAGGTGGTCGTCGGGACGACGGCCACGCCCAGATAGTGAACCGTCTGGGTGACGAGTATCGTCGCCTCGCGGCTCTCGACGAGCATACTCGCGAAATCGCCGCCCGTCCACAGGGCGATTCCGCCGGTGAGTAACGCGAGCGCCTTCGTCTCGGCGTGGTCCGGGTTCCGAAGAGCGAGTACCGTGATGACCACGCTCGTGGCAGCCCCGAGTGCAACGGCCACCATGTACGCGGTGGCGAGAGTTGCCATCATCACGTAATTGGGTTCCGCCGGTATAACGCCAGTGGCCATCGATGATCGCCCGTGTCTCGTCTCTCAGGGCCGTGGGTCCGTCGGAACGCCGCCATCGCTGGATCGATTCGCGGCGGCGTCTCCGGCTGGCAGTCTCCTCGTCTTGCACCACTCCGTCGAGTCGCCCAGCGTGTTAGGTCGTCTGTGAGTGACGTTCGGTCGCTCCCGCCTTGGCAGGGTCGTGATCGAGCTCGTAGTCGATTTCGATGCGTGCGCCGCCGTCGGCGGACTCGGTGACGGCGAGCGACCAGCCGTGGGCCTCGACGATCTGCGTGACGATGTCGAGCCCGAGTCCTGTGCCGTCCGCGTTGGTCGAGTAACCGGACTCGAGGACGTCCTCCCGGGCGTCTTCGGGAATTCCCACACCGTCGTCGGCGACGTAGAAACCGGCCCTCTCACCGGTTTCGGGAGCGACTGCCTGCTCGCTGGCCGAATTCGGGACATCGTCGACGTCGATCGTTCCGACGGTGACGGTGACGTCGGGGCCGCCGTGTTCGACGGCGTCCTGCCGAGTGGACGAGGGAGGGCTCGTCGAGCCGTGCTCGACGGCGTTGCGAAACAGGTTCTCGAGCGCCTGAGTGAGTCTGGAATCGTCGGCGGTGAGGCGATGGTCGCCGGTCTCGATTCGGAGCGTCGCGTCGGCGGTGTCGACGCCGTTCCAGGCCGTGGTGGCCAGCGTCCCCAGATCGACGAGCGTTGGATCGGCGACCACATCGCCGTGTCTGGCGAGGGTGAGGACATCCTCGATGATGTGCTCCATCCGGTCGAGAGCGGTCTGGATTTCGTCGAGTTCGGTGTCGTCGTAGCGCTCGGCGAGGATCGAGCGATAGCCGTCGGCGACGTTGAGTGGATTCCTGAGATCGTGGCTGACGACGCTGGCGAAGCGATCGAGGCGCTCGTTCTGGCGCTCGAGTTCGCGCTCGTAACGTCGTTGTTCGGTGACGTCACGAACGATGAGGAGGCGGCCGATTGGCCGGGCCTGACGGTCCGTTATTTCCGTCTCGTCGATGGCAAGATATCGACTGTGTTCGTCATCACGGATGGTGACCTGGTCGTGACTATCGGATCGATTCCGATTCGTGATCGAGTCGGGCAACTCGTCGCCAGCGTCACGACCGATGATGGAACTGTCGACACCAAGCAGGGCAATGGCCTGTGGATTGGCGTCGACGATTCGGCCCTGGCGGTCGAGGACGAGGACGCCGTCCTCGATGGCGTCGACGATCGTCTCACGAGCGACCGGCATCACGTCCACGAACCGGTAGCGCAGAATCGCGACGGCGAACGCGGCGGCGGTGACGGTAAACGCCAGCGAGCTCGGATCGAACGTCGTCCCGCCGAACACGAACACCGTGCTCGCGATCCACGGGGCGAGGATGCCGACGCCGAGGGCGGCCGCCTGGCCGCGATAAATCGTTTTCGAGCGGTGATAAAAGCGCGCCACGAAAAACGTCGCCGCGGCAGTGAGCGAGTAGGCGTACACCGTATACGCGTAGAACGCCGGCCCGTGGTCGAACGCGATGCCGATCGGCGTTGCTGGGGCCGCGTAGACCTCACGCCAGAGGAGCGTGTGTGAGCCGTGTGTGAACACGACGGCGATCACGAGACCGGTTGCGACAACGAGTCCCGCCCGGACCCAGTCGGTCAGAAACCGCGTTCGGCCGGTGTAGCGAACGACGAAAACGAACATCGCCGTCGGCGTGAGCGCGGCGCCGATCCAGAGGAACTGAACCCAGCGTGTACTCGCCGACACCGTCGTCGCCAGCGTCGCCCCCAGATCGCCGAGCAACCAGATCGTAATCGAGCTCGCAGTAACCGCGAGGGCCGTTGCACCATCGGTCTCTCGATTCCTGAGTGCCAGAATCGCCACCGAGAGCGTGACCACGACGCCGGCCACGAGCAGGACGAACCAGACCCGATGGAACAACGGGGTCATCTGGGATACTTGAGACGCCAGCCGTAAATTGCCACCGGCCGGATCTGCGGAATTCCAGTGCTACCGGGTGCGTACGGCGATACCAACGGTCACGTGCCGTCCTCGTGGCCAGTGGCTACAGGGCGGTTCGGTGCCAGCAGTTGTCTCGGCGCTGGCGCTTGCCGGTTGTTGTCTGCCCGCCGGGATCAGTACAGCGTTGCGCCGAGCGAGACGCCGAACCCGTCGTCCGGACTCACGAGGACGGGATAGCCCTCGTCACTTGGGACGCCGACGGTCAGTGCCTCGGACTCGAACCCGGCGATCCGGACCGAACCCAGGTTCGTCGCACAGAGCACCCGCCGGCCGACGAGTTCGTCAGGGTTGTAGTGATAGTCGAGCTGGGCCGCAGACTGGATCTCTTCGTCGCCGAGGTCGATCCACAGTTTCGTCATCGCGTCCTTGTTCGTCTCGGGGAACGACTCGGCGTCGACGACCTCGCCGACGCGGAACTCGGTGTCGAACGGACTCTCGACCATGCAACTGGATTCGCCGGCAACGACAAAAAGCTCCCGCGCAACCGGGTCTCGTCGGCCGACGTACCGGTTCGAGGTGGCAAATTCGTTCGCGGCCGGTCGAGCAATTCAATCGACGGTTCGCCGGTCTGCCTGCGGGTTGACCGCGCCGGGCCCCGTTCCGACATCGTAGTGGTTCTCGATGGCGCGGGCGACGAAATCTGTAGCGCCGCCGACGGCGTCGACGAGGTCGTCCCCGCGGGCCAGCCGGGCAGCGATCGCGGCCGAGAGGGTGCACCCGGAGCCGTGGGTCGCCTCGGTGTCGACGCGGTCGTGCTCGAACGTGGCGACGAACGCGCCGTCGACGATCTCGCCGGCCTCGTCCCCGTTGCCGACCGTCGCGCCGCGGTCTCCCACCGTGTCCGCCTCGGCAACGAGCACGTCCGTGATCGTCTCGCCCGGGACGTGCCCGCCCTTCACCAGCGCGGCGTCGACTCCCCGCTCTAGCAGTCCCCGGCCCGCCTCCACTGCGCGGTCGACACCGGTAATCTCGATGCCGGTGAGGACTGCCGCCTCGTCCGCGTTCGGCGTGACGACGGTCGCCTCGGCGAGCAGGTCATCGTAGGCCGCCTCCGCGTCGCGGTCGAGGAGCCGATCGCCCGACGTGGCGACCATGACCGGATCGACGACGACCGGGAACGACGCGTCAGCGGCCCGATCGGCGACGAGCGAGACGAGGTCGGCGCTGGCGAGCATTCCCGTCTTCGCGGCGCCGACATCGAAGTCGCCGACGACGGCGTCGATCTGGGCGGCGACCTCGGAACGTGGAAGGACGTGCGAGGAGTCCACGCCGCGCGTGTGCTGGGCCGTCACGGCCGTGATCGCCGACGTGCCGAAGACGTCGTGAGCCGCGAACGTCGACAGATCCGCCTGGATTCCCGCCCCGCCGCCGGAGTCGCTACCGGCGATGGTGAGGGCGACTGGCCGAGCGTCGGGTTGTGGCGGTCGCATACGGAGGGCTACCGGCTGGTGGTACAAATCCGTGGTGGATTCGGCCGCCGGCCAGGAGGCTCGCTATCGACGATAGCCGTGGTCCGCGTGAGCCGATGCACGTCCTGGCCGGTCTTGCATATCACGATGGTGGTTTTTGGCAACGTTCGGTGTAGGTCCGATCGATGTGTGACGACGAGAACCCGGACCGACTGACGCGTGACGAGGCGAACTGCCGGATCGAGCACGTCGGCCGCCGGGCGTTCCTGAGCGCTGGTGCTGTCGCATTTGCGACCCTCGATTGGGGTCGGGTCGGCGGCTCGATCCGTGGCCGAGCACAGGTGTCGTCGTCCGATTCCGGACCCGACGACGTGCTCGCCGGGTCGACGCGACGTGGTAGCCGAGACTACGAAGTTCAACGAGTCGTCGCCGACGAGTCGGGTACCATCCGATTTGCGGTGCCGAACGCCTGGGACGACGTCCTGGGAACACCGGTCGAAGGCGATCCATTCCTCGTCGCCTCGCCGGACCTGGATGGGTACGCTACCTCCTGGGAGGTCCCCGGCATCGAGGTCTCCGTCCGCAGCCAGTCCGTGGACAGACCAGGAGATGAACTGGACGAGCTGACACAGTACGGTGGGGCTTGCGAGGACGGTGGTCGACAGCACACGCGAGTGCCGGGATACGAGTTCCTGACGCAGGGATGGTTTCAGTGTGGGAGCGAGGGAACGACGTTCCTGACGATGGCCGGGAATCCGACGCCGAATGCGGCTGTCGACGCCCAGACTGGCCCAGACGCCGAGCCGGAAGTCCGGAGTGGGAACGCCGCGAATTCGACTCGTGGAATCGTCATCGGGGCGCAGGGAGTGAGCGAACGGGATCTCGGTGTAATCGCTGGGGCGATTCACTCCCTCGTGACTCACCGAGCGGACGACCGGACGACCATGGAAGCGCCTCGGGTGACGAAATCGTCGTCGAAAGGAGTGGACGGTCGATTAGCTCCAGGGGAGTCGATTGCAGCGGAGATTCCACCGGGGAGCCCGGGCCACCGCTATGTGATCGACGACGTGGCAGTCGGTGATCGGGTGCGCGTCGACGGCAGTCGAACTGGCGGGCAGGGTCTCCAGGGGTTCTACTTGTTCGAAGCAGGCGAGCGTGTCGGCTTTCCGACGGCGATCGACGCGGCGATGGTTAGCCCATACGGGATGAACGCTCTGACCGGCGAGGCCGGACCGTTCACCCTCACCGGGACGGTTCGGACTGCCGAATCGGAACTCGTCCTGATGAACATCCCAGGTCCGTTTCCGGAGGGAAATGGACCGTATGAACTTACAATCGAACGGATGGCTCGCTAAGCACCGGCGGCAGCGGGCCCGGTGACAGTCGCCACGCAGTTGGTACTGTTACCTTACTACCGGTAAATTAATACTTCAGTACTATCCATAAATTGTATGATCGAAACAACCTTTCTGTCTACCCAGTACGTCAGTTTGGGGAGTTTTGTCGGCCAACTCATCTTCGTTGTGAACGTCGTCATGGCGATGTGGACGTTCGTCGACGCGTTCAGTTGGGAGCAGGATGGCCGGCACCCGATGATGTGGACCGTCGTCGTCTTCCTCCTCTCGATCGCTGGACTCTTCCTCTATCTGATGCTCGGCAGGTCACCCTCCTTTCAGGCGGCTGACGGAAGACAGTCGAAAACCTGACCGAAATTGGCTCCGCGGGACGATCTGCGTCGGTACCGGGTATCGACCAATTCGTGGCCGCTCACTCACCAGCGACGGCCTGTTCCTCCGTTTCCTGTCGCCTCACACTCACGAGCGCACGGCTTCGACGGCGTCCATCGCGCGATCGACCTTCTCGACGTCGGCGTTGTAGCCCATGTGGCCGATGCGGAGGATGTCGTCCGCCAGCTCGCCGAGTCCGGTCGCCAGCACGACGTCTTCTTCCGCAGCGACACGCTGCTGTACGCGTTCGGCCTCGCCTGGAAGCGAGAAGGCGGTGACCGTGGGAGATGCCCGTTCGGCGTCGGGATACGGCTCGAGGCCGAGTTCGGCGCCACGTTCTCGGCAGCGCTCGGCGGCCGCCTCGTGGCGTGCGTAGACGGCCTCGACCCCCTCGTCGAGTACCAGGTCCACCGCCGCGTCGAGGCCGGCCACGTTCGCGTCGAGGTGCGTGTAGGGGAAGCCGTCGGAGACGTCGCGCCACGGGAGGAAGTTCGTGTACAGTGAGGTGGGCTCACGCGCCTCCATGCGTTCCCACGCACGATCGCTGATCGCGGCGGTCGTCAGCCCCGGCGGCGCGGAGAAGCACTTCTGGGACCCGCCGAGACAGATGTCGATCCGCTCGGTCGGAACGGGCGTTCCGCCGAGCGAGGAGACGGCGTCGACCACCGAGAGCACGTCGTACTCGTCGAGGCGGTCGAGGACCGGTTCGAGGTCGTTGAGCGTCCCGGTCGGCGTCTCGCAGTGGACCATCGTCGCCAGTTCGAACGGTTCGCCGGCCGCCGCGGCGTCCTCCAGCGTCGCTTCGACCGCGTCGAGGTCGTACCCGTCGTCGAACGGTCCGCCGACGAGCTCGGGGTCGCCGTCGTACGACCCGACGAAGTCGGCGAAGCCGTCTCCGTAGCGCCCGTTCGAGACGCAGAGGACGCGATCTCCCGGGTCGACCAGCGACGCGATCGCTGCCTCGAGCCCGAGGATCCCCTCGCCGCCGAGGACCACCACGTCGTGGTCAGTGTCGTACACGCGGGCCAGCTTGGCACAGAGGTCACGGTACCGGTCGCGAAACGCCGGATCGAGGTCCGGATTCGGCTGCGGCTCGGCCATCGCTTCCCTGACGGACGGCGGCACGGCGGTCGGCCCTGGCGTAAACAGCATACCTGGTTCTGGGTCGCGCTCCAAGTAGCCGGTTTCGGTCGCGCCAGCTGGTGGACTGGCCCTCGTTCCGGCTTCGGGTCCACCTGCTCGGGGTCGCGATCGAGCGTCCCACCGTGGCTGAGCACAATGCTCATATAGGTGGACGGAATTGTTTGGGCCGTGCGATCAGTCACTCACGGCCCGTCGACGCCTGTCGTGAGTGACAGCCTCGTCGATCGGTCGTCAGCGACGGCCCCCGAGGCGACCTCGTTCTTCAAATTTGGGAAATTTGGCAAAACATCCCTGTAGCGTGCTCTGGGCGGGCGTGGCGCCCCCGTCCCGGGTGCATCCGGATTCGACACGCAGCGACCGAATCCACGGGATGTGGATTCTCGATACCGACCTGCCGGGTCGGTAGCGTCCGCACGGTACTGAGGACGGTCCGCGGCCCGGCTCCACGGGGCAGGTTGCCCCGTCCCACACCGACCAGATGACACACGACATCGACTTCACCGGCGTCTACCCGGCGATGTGTACGCCGTTCGACGCCGCCGACCGCATCGACTTCGAAACGCTCCGCGCCGACGCTCGCCGCCTCGAAGCGGCCGGCGTCGCCGGCCTCGTTCCTGTCGGCTCGACGGGCGAGTCCGCGACGCTCACCCACGACGAACACGTCCGGGTAATCGAGGCTGTCGTCGACGCCGTCGACGTGCCCGTGATCGCCGGCAGCGGCTCGAACAGCACGCACGAAGCGCTCGCCCTCTCCGAACGCGCCGCCGACGCGGGCGCCGACGCGCTCTTGCTCATCTCGCCGTACTACAACAGGCCCGAACAGCGAGGACTCGCCGTGCACTACCGGACGATCGCAGACGCCGTGGACCTTCCGCAGATCGTCTACAACGTCCCGTCGCGGACCGGCCGGACGATCGAACCCGACACCGTCGTCGAGCTGGCGAGCCATTCGAATATTGCCGGTTACAAGGCCGCCGAGGGCGACCTGAACGCGATCGGCGAGATCGTGGAGCGTACCCGAGACGATGACTTCGCCGTCCTCTCCGGCGACGACGCGCTCACGCTACCGATCTGCTCGGTCGGGGGGACCGGCGCGATCAGCGTCGCCGCGAACGTCGAACCGGAGCGAACGGCCGCGATGGTCGACGCCGCGCTCGACGGCGACTACGAGCGCGCCCGCGCACTTCACCACGACCTCGGCCCGCTCTTTCGCGCGCTCTTTTGCGAAACGAACCCGATTCCGGTCACGGAGGCGCTGGCGATCCGCGAGGACGCGCCGCCGAACCTGCGTTCGCCGCTGACGCGTCTCTCTCCGGAAAACCGCCATCACCTGGAATCGGTGCTCGACGCGTACGATGCGTTCCCGGGCGACGAGCCACCTGCGGAGGTGAACGCGTCGTGACGGACCGCTCATCGTCGCTCGATTCGGCGGGGCCGCTTCGGCTCGGCGTCACCGGCGCGACCGGCCGCATGGGGCGGGTAGTCCTCGCCACGGCGGTCGAACGGCCGGATTGCGACGTTGTCTTCGCCGTCAATCGGTCGCCGGCGTCCGACGCCGTCGAGGGAGTCGAGATCGAGCCCGCCGTCGCGTTCGACGCGCTGATCGCCGACCGGGAGCCCCACGCGGTTGTCGATTTCACGGGGGCGGGGGCCGCCGTCGACTACGCCGTCACCTGCGCGGAGGAAGGAGTGCCGTTCGTCACGGGAACCACCGGTATGGACGAGACGCAGCTCGACCGACTCTGCGAAGCGAGCGAGTCGGTTCCGGTCCTGCACGCCTCGAACTTCTCGCGCGGCGTCGCCGTCCTCGACGAACTGCTCGCCGAGGCGGTTCGACGGCTCCCCGACTACGACATCGAACTCGTCGAGACGCACCACAGCGGGAAGCGCGATGCCCCAAGCGGTACCACCACCCGCTTGCTGGCGACGCTCGAATCGGCTCACCCCGGCGAGGATGAGATTCCTGACCGGGTCCACGGCCGGGAGGGAGACGCGCCACGCGAACCAGGCGAGATCGGCGTCCATTCCGTCCGTGCGGGCGCCATCGCCGGCGAGCACGAGATTCTGTTGGCCGGCAATCACGAGGAGATCCGGCTGTGCCACCGTGCGGGCGATCGCGGCGTCTTCGCCGCCGGTGCCCTTGACGCGGCCGCCTGGCTCGCCGGTCGCGACCCCGGCTGGTACGACTTTCGCGAGGTGATCGACGCATGACGGGGGCCCTCGAAGCCGACGTCGAGACTCTCTGGACGCGACACGAGATCGGGGACATCGACGCCGAGACGATCACCGAGGACGATCTGGCCGTTCTCGTCGACTTCCTCGATGCGCTGGAGACCGGCGAGGTCCGCGCGGCCGAGAAGGAGGGAGACGAGTGGCAGGTCATCGAGTGGGTCAAGCGCGGGATCTTACTAACTTTCGCCCTCCGCGAGACGCGCGCCCGCGAGTACGGCGACGTCACCTACAACGACGTCCTCTCGCTGGCCGATACCGACACGTACCGGGCACGCGGAACGCGAAACACGCCCGACGGAACTGTCGTCCGCCGGGGTGCATGTGTCGGCGCCGACTGTATCCTGATGAGCCCGTCGTTCGTGAACGTCGGCGCGCACGTCGGCGACGGGACCCTCGTCGACTCGTGCGACACGGTCGGCTCCTGCGCCCAGATCGGCCGCGAAGTCAAGCTCGGGGCGAACACCCTCGTCGGTGGCGTACTTGAACCGGTCGAGAACGCCCCGGTCGTGATCGAGGACGGCGTCTCCCTCGGCGCCGGCTGTCGCGTAACGTCGGGCTTCGTCGTCGGCGAAGGAGCTGTCGTCGGGGAGAACACGCTCCTGACGCCCCGAATCCCCGTCTACGATCTCGTCACTGACGAGATCGTGTACGGTCACTTGCCGCCCGAACGGCGTGCGTTCACCCGCTTCGTCGAGTCTTCGGTCGGCGAGCACGACCTCTTCGAAGACGGGGCCTACAAGCCGGCCGTCGTCGCGACGGCGCTCGAGGATCGCACGCTCGAAGCGACGGAACGCGAGGAGGTGCTCCGATCGTGAGCGACCGATCCGCCGACGGTGCCGGCGGCGCGGGGGACGGCGGTTCCTGGCCGCCCGTTCGACGCCTCGCCGACTGGGACGCGTCCCGTCTCCGCTCGCTCGCCGACGCGTTCGAAACGCCGCTGTACGTCCTCGATCTCGATCGCGCCCGGGCGAACTATCGCCGCCTCGCGGCCGCGTTTCCCGACGCCGAGATCGCCTACGCGGCGAAGGCGAACGGGCTCGTCGACCTCCTCCGCGTGCTCTGTGCCGACGGAGCGACGATCGAGTGCGCCTCGGCCGGCGAAGTGTATCGCGCCCGCGAGGCGGGTATCCCCGGCGATCTGATCCGCTACACCGCCGTGAACCCGCCTGAGCGCGACCTGGAGTACGTCGTGGACGCGTGGCGGGAGGACCCGACGCTCACGATCACGGCCGGCGCTTGGGACACCGTCCGTCGCCTCGCCGAGTTGGGCTACGGCGGTCGACTCTGCTTGCGGGTCACTCCCGGTGTCGGCGCGGGCCACCACGCGGCCGTCCGGACCGGCGGCGACGCGACGTTCGGGCTCCCGGCGGACAGACTCGTCGAGACCGCTCGCGACGCTGTCGATCGAGGCCTCGACCTCGTCGGCCTCCACGCCCACGTCGGCTCGGGCGTCCTCGACGCCGACCAGCGCGCGGCTCACCGACGGTTCGTCGCACGCGTCGCCGACCTCGTGACTGAAGTCTGCGATGCGACCGGCTCCCTCGACCTCGTTTCGGTGGGTGGCGGCTTCGGCGTCCCGTACCGTTCGGACGAGACGCCACTCGCACTCGACGCGCTCGCCAACGCGACCCGTGCTGCACTCGCCGACGTCGATGCGCGCCTCTCGATCGAGCCGGGTCGCTACCTCGTCGCCGACGCCGGCGTCCTCCTGACCGAAGCGAATACCGTCAAGGAGACCCCGACCACACGGGTCGTCGGCGTCGACGCGGGGATGACGACGCTCCTTCGGCCGGCCCTGTACGACGCGTCCCACGCGGTCCGCCCGCTCGCGCCGGACGCACCCGACCGCGAGACCATCTCGCAGACGGTGTCCGGGCCGGTCTGTGAGAGCGCGGACCTCATCTGTGCGGACCGATCGTTCCCGCGCGTCGAACGCGGCGAATTGCTCGCCGTCGGGAACGCCGGCGCCTACGGCTACGAGATGACGAGTACGTACAACGCCAGGCCGCGACCGGCGACGGTCGTCGTCGATGGGTCCGATGCTCGGCTCGCTCGTCGGCGTGAGTCGCTCTCCGATCTGGCGCGCCTGGAGGTCGCTACCGGGCGGGAGGTGGTCGAATGAGTACGATCGCCGTCGATCGCGAGACGATCGCCGCCTCGCGATACCACGGGACCGGCAACGACTTCCTGCTCGTGGACGCCGACGAGCCGGTTCCGAAGCGCCGCTCGTTCGCTCGGCGTGTCTGTGACCCCGACGAGGGGTTCGGCGTCGATGGCGTCCTCTTCCTCGCACTCGAACCCGAGTTCGCCCCGCCACGCGTCGTGATGACGCTCGTCCAGCCCGACGGGAGCGTCGCCCCGATGTGTGGCAACGGCGCCCGCTGTGCCGCCGCGTGGGCGATGGAACGAACCGGCGCGGATGCCGTCATGATCGACACGCAGGCGGGAACCAGGCCCGCGGAGCGTGTTTCCGCCGACGCCGACGGCCCAGCGCAGATCGCCGTCGAGATGAACCGTCCCGCATTCGACCCTGCTTCCGTCCCCGTCTCGGCGGACGCGCCGGTCGTCGACCGCCCAGTATCCGACGTCGTCGACCTCGACGCCGACTCCCGGGTCCGCTCGCTCGATGGCGACGGGCCGCTCCGGATCACCGCCGTCGATACCGGCGTCCCACACGTCGTCGCCTTCGTCGAGGACGTCGATTCCGTCGAACTCGACCGATTCGGTCCTGCGATCCGTCACGCCGAGGCGTTCCCGCGTGGGACGAACGTGACCCTCGCGAGCCCGACGTCGACCCTCGCGGCAGGGTCGTCCGATTCGTGCGTGTTCGACCAGCGGACGTACGAGCGCGGCGTCGAGGGCGAGACCGCCGCCTGCGGCACCGGCGCGGTTGCGATCGCCGCCGTGGCCTCCCGGCTCGCGTACGCACCCCGGTCCGGCGAGTGGGAACTGCATCCGCCAGGTGGGACGCTGCGTGTCCGCTTCGACGCCCACCACCGGGCGGTCCTGGAGGGGCCAGTCGTCCACGAGACGGATCACGAGTTGCCGGTGAGCGAGTGCGAATGCCGATGAACCGTGCCTCCCTGGACGGTAGCCGGACCGGCTTCGACCCGATCGAATTCCTCGAACGCGCCGTCTCGATCGAGACGCACGAGCGCGTCGACGAACTCCGCGAGGACGTTCGATCGATCCTCGGCGCACACGGCCACGACCCGACCGTCGACGCCACCGGCACCCTCGTCGTAACTCGGGGTTCGGGAGAACCAGCGGTTGGCAACACCGATCGCGCCGTTTCACACATTGTCCTGAATACGCACCTCGATACGGTCTCACCGCACGTCCCGCCGGAGTGGGGACCCGACGGCGACCGGCTCTCCGGCCGGGGTGCCTGCGACGCGGCCGGCGCGCTCGCCGCGATGCTCGCCACGTTCCTCACGACCGAACTCACTTCCGGCCGACTGACGCTGGCGCTGACGCCGGACGAGGAGGTGTACTCCACGGGCGCACGCTCCCTCGTCGAGCGAGCCGATTCGCCACTGCGCGACGCGGATGCGGTGATCGTCGGCGAACCCACCGGACTCGACGTCTGTCCGGCGGCCCCCGGCCGCTTCGAGGGGACGATCGAACTCGGTGGTGAACACGCGCACGCGGCCCGACCCGACACGGGGAACAATGCAGTCGACGCGCTCGCCGAGGTCCTCCTCGCGCTCCGCTCGTTCGACGACCGGGACGACGTCCCTGGCGACCATCCACAACTCGGTGCCCCCACGCTCACCCCGACGGTCGTTCAGGGTGGCGAGGCGACGAACCAGGTCCCGGCGAGTGCCCGACTCACAGTGGATCGTCGGCCGGTCCCGCCTGAAACGCCCGACTCGTTCGAGGCGACGCTGTTGGATCAGTTCGATGCGGCCGTCCCATCATCGATCGACGTCTCGTTCTCCTTCACTGATCGACCCACCCCGTTCTTCGACGCCTGGTCGACCGACCCCGATCATCCGCTCGTTCTAACGCTGTCTGCCGCGAGCGGCGGTGACGTTCGCGCGTTCGGCGCGGCGACGGAAGCCTCGTACTTCGCTGGCGTGGCGCCGACCGTCGTCTTCGGGCCCGGCTCGCTCGCCGATGCTGTGGGTCCCGTTGCACACGCCGACCGAGAGTACGTTTCGATCGATGAGATCCACGAGGCGGCTACGGCACTCATATCGGCGACGACGGCATTGCTGGCGACGTGATCACGCACTTTCGGACCGATCGGCGCCCGCCACGAATCACATCGCCCCGATCTTCGGGACGTCGCCGGTATCGATCGCCGATTCGACGACCAGCAACTGCCCATCGACAGTGATGGCGACGGATTCGTGGTCGGGGGCCGGTCTGAGCCGATGGGCGTCCAGATAGGTTTTGCCGGCCTCGGTGGTTGCGTCCGTCTCGTCCTCGAACAGGATCGCCTCGGTGGCGGTCGTCTCGGCGCCGTCGACTGCGTAGCCCTCGCTCTTTGCGACCGCGCCCTCGATGTCCATGAGCCGAATGGCAGGTGCCCCGTCGAGGATTTTGAGTACGTCAGCGTCCGGGAGCGCCGCGACGAGGCGGTCAAACGAGTCG
Source organism: Halovivax asiaticus JCM 14624 (assembly GCF_000337515.1). GTDB lineage: Archaea > Halobacteriota > Halobacteria > Halobacteriales > Natrialbaceae > Halovivax > Halovivax asiaticus. Next base: position 100,725 of record NZ_AOIQ01000009.1, on the reverse strand, counting down.
TGTGCGTCCGCGTATCGGGTCGCGTCACTGGCAGCTGCGTCGATAGTTTGTTCGAGCGTCTCGACCGGCCAGTTCGCCGAGGTCTGGACCCAGGTCGTTCGATCGAAGGCGACGGCGTTGCCGTCACCCTCGTAGACGTCTAGCTCGCCGTACTCGCCGCGGTGGGTCAACTCGTCGCTCCGGACGAGTCGCTCAAAGTGTGTCGCATCGAACGCGCCTCGGGCGACGATCGTCGTCCCATCGTCCCACCCGTAGTCCGCGCTCACGATCACTCCGAGGCTGTCCCACGTGTCGCCAGCCTGTTGCTCGCCGGTGACGTAATACTCCATCTGGTCGGCCAGTTCTGTCAGTGCCGCCGGTAACTCCGCCCGGTGGGTGCCGAGTCGAGCTGGGGTGAACGCTTCGACGTCGTAGGAATCGACGCCGACGGCCTCAGGTGGGAGGAGCCAGTCGCTCACAACCTGTCCGCTTTGCCGACTGAGCTCGTAGCGCGTTTCACTCGGGTCCTCAGCGGTGTCCGATCCACTGGGCTCGCCCCCGTCGGTTCCATCGTCATCGGTCTCGTCTTCCGCGCCGCCGTCCCCCAGCATGCCGACGCACCCAGCGACCCCCATACACCCTACAGTTACCCCTGTCTGTAACAGCGTTCGACGATCCATTTTCGTGACCTCTTATTTCAATTTAGGGGCGATAACGATTACGACCGTCGACGCTCAGTTCTGGGTCCGCCGCTTGGTGTCTCGGTTCCCAGATCTGTCCCTCACTGTCTCGACATCGGTGTGATCTCCCTCCGCTCACGGAGACCTCGGCATGGGTACCAGCGCCCATGCCCGTGCCGTTCGCCGTCACGATCGTTGTACGAACCGAGGTGCGGTGTGCTATGCTCCGATTTCCAACCGACTCAAGTGGTTATCGATTACTACCCTTGGACGCCAGTACTTGGCGTATCGATGAGAAATTATATAACATATCAACAGCTATGACTTGTATGGGGATTCATAATTTTCGGCGTGACGTCTTGACTGGTGGAGCGATCGGATTGTCGGCGATATTGGCGGGGTCTGTGAGTGCGCACGGTGGCGGTAAAGACGGTCAGTCGCACGGGGCGACCGTTCAGCTCGACGATCAACGCTCGAGTGGTGGCTCGGTAATGATCGAGACGTTGCGTACGAAGAAGGCGAGTACCCTGTACCTCCTGACGGACGAGTTCGACGTTCTCGCAGAGTGGAAACTGTCCGCGAACGTGCGTCGTGGGTCGCATTCGATCGAACTGCGGCGCTCGCTTACCGCACGTCAGGAGATCACCGCACTCCTGATCGAGCGGCCTGGTACACTGGCTGCAGGAGACGTGGCAACCGTCTCGCTCGGCGATGCTGACTCCACACTCACGGTTCGCGACCAGTCGGGAACCGGGGCGTTGGTCGACATCTCACAGCTTCGAACGGACGTCGACGCGTCGTTGTTCGTCTTCGACGCCACCGGTCGGCAGATCGGTGGGAGTGGCGTCAGGTTCGTCGGTGGCACGGAAATCGACTCGCTGACCGTTCCGCTCGAATCGCCACTCGAAGGGAGTCAGTCCGTTCGTGTCGTTCTCTACGAGTCGAACGGCGGCCCGATCGCCGAGACGACGGCGTTCCTGCGGGTCGAGGACGCCGGCCCTGCGACGCTGACGGTCGAAGAACAGACGTCTGATGGCTCGTCGATCGACGTCTCACACCTGTGGACCGCGGTCGACTCGTCCCTGTTCGTCTTCGACGAGTCTGGCGATGTCGTCGGCGGAAGCGGCGTGACGTTCGACGCCGGTGACGAGGTGACGGACCGTTCCGTCGACCTCGACGAGTCGCTCGAATCGACGCAGGAAGTGACTGTGACGCTCTACGAATCGAATGGTGGACCGATCGCGACCGAGACGGCGACCGTCGAGGTCTCGGATGGTGGGTCGGCATCGATCACGTTCGACGACCAGACGTCGGACGGCACGACCGTCGAAATTGCCTCGTTGCGTACGCCGGTCGACTCGTCGCTGTTCGTCTTCGACGAGGCGGATACCGTGATCGGTGGGAGTGGCGTGACGTTCGACGCCGGTGACGAGGTGACGGACCGTTCCGTCGACCTCGACGAGTCGCTCGACTCGACGCAGGACGTGACTGTGACGCTTTACGAATCCAACGGTGGACCGATCGCCGAAGCCACGGCGTCCGTGACTGTCGAGTAAAGGGTTGTGGAAACGCGACTACAGAAGTTCGTCCGTCGGTCGCGTCACTTCGATCTCGCCGACGTCGCCGTCGAGTCGGTAGGTCGCGTTCTCCGGGTCGGCGTTCGAATCGGCAACGTAGGCTTCGAGGTGTGATTCGGTGGCTGCATCGGTACTCGTAAAGACGAGCGTCGTCGTGATCGTCGTTTCGTCCGCGTGAACGTCGAACGACTCGCCCGCGGCGACGACCGCGTCAGATCGGGTCCCCGCCAGCACGGGCGTGACTGAGCCCGTCGCGTGTTCGGCGAAGACGATCTCGCCCGCGGGTTGTGCTGCTTGCAGCGTCCGGAATCGTTCGCGTTCCTCGACGACCCGCGGCTCGTCGCCGGCGTCGGCGGCGATGATCTGTCGAAGGCCTTCCATGGGTTCTTCGGGAAAACTCGCAGCGACGAACGCCTCGGATCCGAGCCCCCAGGCAAAGCCGCCGTCCGTGTAGCACTCGTACCCGCCGACGGACGAGTCGTGTTCGAACCCGCCCGCTTCCAGGTCGGCAGCCGCCGTCTCGGCATCGAGATCGCCACGAATCGCCACCAACCCGCCGGAGTGGACGGTCTGTGTCTCGTTGGCGCCGAACCGGGTGCCGACGAGGTAGTCGATGTCCGCGGCCGATGGCAACTCGATCGGCTGGTCGGCGATCTGGCTGCCTGGCCCGAATCCCTGGGGAGTCTCACCCACCGTCGCCGCGAGCGCGGCGGGAGCCATGCCGGTGACGGTGACCGGATTCGCATCGAGCGCGTCCGGGACGGGAATCCACCGACCGAATTCGTCGAGACCGTAGCCGTCGGTTGGCCCATCGTCTGTTTCGTCCGTTCCATCGTCGTTCGATTCGTCGTCCAGACCGAGCGAACTGAGACAGCCAGCGAGGCCACCGAGACACGCGACTCCGCCGAGAGCGAGGACCGACCGTCGATTCATACCGTAATCTTGCCGGAACGAAGACGGTAATTCTTCCGACACCGTGCCCTGAAGAGGGAGTTCTCGGTGCCAGCGGCGTCGAGCCAGAGCTATCGACAGGCGTTATCGGTTCGTGCCACCGCCGGCCGGTTCGTCGACGCGGTTCGCGACGCGCGCAAGTACGTGCTCGTGCTGGGGGCCTCGCGATTCGACGCGCGTGCTCGCGTCGAGTTCGGGAACGGCGTCGACGACGGTGAGGTAGCTCATACAGCCGAGGCGATAGTCGCCCTCCGGGTCGATTCGCACGCCGTCGATCCGCACCGTGCCGTCCGTTCCCAATTCGATGCCGGCGGCGATCAGGCCACCGTGGGTCGCATCCAGCGGGTCCGTACATCGCTCGGCCACGGCCTGGAGCGTCTCGCCCGGGAGGCGATGCACGTCGAGTTTCGAGCCGAAAGGAACGATCCCGACGACGTCACCCCTGGTGACTCGACCCGGAAGGCCGTCACGGACGGACGCCGCCGCGACGAGGCCGACGTCGGCGTCGCCGCCGACGCGATACGCAGTCGCGACGAGTTCGGCCGCCTCGGTGTGGTCGAGTGGCTCCGGCAACCGACCCAGCCGGCGGGTTAGCCCCAGGTCGGCAGCCAGGTCTCGATAGGTCGACTCGACGGACTCGGAGCGCGGTGCCTCGTCGATCGAGTGCGTGACGGCCTCGATCGAACCGCCGTGGTCGGTGGGTGACTCACCGAGTTCGACGAACTGATAGACGCCGGCTTGGCCACCCTCCGTCCGACTGACGAGGGTCCCGTCGATCCGCTCGCGGACCGCGTCGTGATCGTGTCCACCGAGGACGGCGTCCGCGTCGGTTTCGGCGGCGATCCGTTCGTCGATCGGCCCCGCGTGCGAGAGGATGACCACCCAGTCGGCGCCCCGGTCGCGGAGCCGCTTCGCCTCGATCCGGACGGCGTCGACCGGATCCGTGATCGTCACGTCGAGCTCCAGCCCGCTCAGCTCGACGGTCTCCGGGTGGACGATGCCGATCAGCCCGATTCGGTGTCCGGCGGCGGAGACGACGGTACTCGATTCGAGGCCGTCCCATCGATCGGTCTCGTCGGACCGTGTGGTGTCCTCGAGCGACGTCGGTCCATCGACGTTCGCGGCGAGGTGCGTCGCTGCCGTCGATCGAGCCCACTCGGCGGCCTCGCTGGCCCCGTGGTCGAACTCGTGGTTACCGAGCGTGTCCACGTCGAGGGAAATCTGATCGTAAAACGGGCGGGCGATTGCGCGACTGTCGTCGCTCTCGAACGCGAGCGCCCCGAGTGCGCTCGTGTCACCAGATCCCACGACGAGGGTTCGGTCATCCCTGACCCGGTCGATCGCGCCGGCGAGCCGACCGACCCGCTCCGGATCGTCGTAAATCGTCTCGAGATCCGCGAGGTGGAGGAGTCTCGGTGCCGTCATCGACGTCCAGATTTCGACGGCTGTGACAAGTGACTACCGGTCAAACTGGACTGCGGCGGCGGTCGCCCGCGTGCCGGAACCCGAACCCTTAGGCCCACACCCGCGTCACGAACTCACACATGACAGCGTGGATCGCGGAGACGTACACGAGTGACGCCGGCTGGTCGTTACTGGAAGACCTAGTCGATATCGGCAATCGGATGGCGGGGAGCGAGGGTGAACGCGAGGGCGCCGAACTGACCCGGGACGCACTCGCGGCGGTGGGAGCACGAAACGCCCGACTCGAGGCGTTCGACATCCAGGGCTGGACGCGCGGATCGAGCAGCCTGACGGCGGATGGAACTGACCAGGACTGTATCGCCCTCCCGCGGAGTCCGTCCGGCTCGGTGACCACGGAGCTCGTCGACGTCGGCTACGGCCGTCCCGTGGACTTCGCGGACGCCGATCTCGACGGAAAGGTGGCGATGGCGCGAAGCGACGTCCCCGACTCCTTCGACCGGTACATCCACCGTCGGGAGAAGTACTATCACGCCGTCGAGGCGGGCGCCGACGCCTTCCTCTACCGGAATCACGTCGAGGGTTGCCTGCCGCCGACCGGGAGCGTCGGGACGCCCGAGGACCCGATCGGCGACGTTCCGGCGCTCGGGATCAGTTCGGAAGTCGGGTCGCGGCTCGCGCGGCGATTCGCCGGCGATGGGGACGGTACGGGCGAGCCAGTCACCGTCACCGTCGACGCCGACGTCCACGACGCGACGAGTCAGAACGTCCACGCGGAACTCGGGCCCGACACCGACGAGCGCGTCCTCGTGACGAGCCACGTCGACGCCCACGACATCGCCGAGGGGGCGATGGACAACGCCGCCGGCACCGCGATGGTCGTCGAGATCGCGAAGGCCCTGGCGACGCGCGAGGACGAACTCGACACCCGGGTGGAGTTCGTCGCCTTCGGCTCCGAGGAGATCGGCCTCGTCGGGTCGGCTGTCGACGCCGAGCGGCGAGACCACGACACCGTCAAAGCGATTCTCAACAGCGACGGCGTCACCAGGGGCCGGAATCTCGCGGTCTATCCGAACGGGTTCGACGAACTGGCCGACCTGGCCGAGGACGTCTGCGAGCAATTTTCCCACCCAGCTTCGGTCGATCCCACGCCCCAGCCCCACAGCGACCACTGGCCCTACGTCCAGTGGGGCGTCCCCGGCTACATGATGATGAGCGAGACGGGCGACAGCGGCCGCGGCTGGGGCCACACCTTCGCCGACACGTTCGAGAAACTCGACCGGCGAAACCACCGCGAACAGGCGATCGTCCTCACGGAACTCGCCGTCTCGCTCGCTGACGACGAATTCTCGGTGGCCCACCACGACCCCGATACCATCGCCGACGACCTGGAAGACGCGAACCTCGCCGAGGGAATGAAGATCATCGGCGACTGGCCGTACGACACCTGATCGGCCGTTCCTCAGTCTTTTCGTTCGCACTCCCCGTCACCGTCGCCACCACCGTGGCGGCTCGCGGCGAGGGGCTCGAATCGCCGCCAACACCCTAACAACTTTACCAGTCTCGGCCCGTATTCCGGGTATGGACTCCACGGAGTCGGTCCCCTGGGCGGACGTGATCGCCGTTCGCGGCGTCCCCGGCGAGGAACTCCAGCCCTTCGTTCAGCGCGACGCCCCCGATCTGGATGGTCGTTCGCCCGCCGAGGCGGTCAAAGTCGTCTACGACGACTGGAAAGAGACCCTCGGCGACGAACGAACGCTCGACGATCAGGGCGCGGCGTACCTGATCGCGTACCTGCTCGAACACCGCGGCGTGATCCACCTCGACGACACGGACGCGTTCGGCGGCTCACTGCTCGATCGAAAGCCGGACGACGAGCGCCTCCGCGAACTGTTCCACGACGAGGAACGGACCCTCTGGTGGATCGGGGTCGAGTGCGGCGTCCACCACTCGCTCGTCTCGCGCTGGCTCTACGAGGCGGACATCCCGCTGCTCGCGCGCAACCTCAACGACGAAACGGTCAGGAAACTGCCGAAGCGACCGCGTTGAATCGGCTCGGCGACTGGTCAGTCCCACGTCATCGAGATGTACACCAGCGCGATCATGCACACGATCGCGACGAGAAAGATGGCGATCGTCGCGATCTCGGGGTAGAGTTGATCGATCAACGCCGGGGTCGCGAACGCGCCGGCGATGGCGTCTCCGGTCATTACCGGGCCGTTCGCGTTCCGATGGCAAAGCGTTGCTGATTCGACGGTGGATCGAGTCTGGCGGTTACTCGTCGAGTTCGTCGACTAGCTCCGCCGCGACGCCGGTGTAGCCGGCCGGGGTCAGCGCCAGCAGCTCTTCGCGGACGCCTTCGTCGACGTCCAAGTCGGCGAAGAGGTCGCGGAAGTCCTCGATGGTGACGCGTTTCCCGCGAGTGAGTGCTTTGACCTGTTCGTAGGCGTCGTCGCGGCCCTCCCGGCGGAGGATGGTCTGGACGGCCTCGCCGATGACTTCGGGCGTGTTCGCGAGTTCGTCGTCCATCACCTGCTCGGTCGGGGTGACCTTCGCGAGGCCGTCTTCGACCTTGGTGTAGCCGATCAGGCAGTGAGCGAAGGCGGCCCCGATGTTGCGCTTGACCGTGGAGTCCGAGAGGTCGCGCTGGAGGCGGGAGGTGGTTACGTACTCACCGAGGAACTGGAGGTCCGCGTTGGCCTTCGAGAGGTTGCCCTCCGAGTTCTCGAAGTCGATCGGGTTCACCTTGTGGGGCATCGTCGAGGAGCCCGTCTCGCCCGCGGCGGCCTCCTGGCCGAGGTACCGGTCGGAGACGTAGAGCCAGTCGTCGAGATCGAGATCGAGGACGATCTGGTTCGCGCCACGGAACGCGTCGAACAGCGCCGCGAGGTCGTCGCAGGGGTTGACCTGGGTGGTCAGGGGTTCGAAGTCGAGGCCGAGATCCGTGACGAACGCTCGGGCAAAGGCGGGCCAGTCGACGTCCGGGTAGGCGGCGTGGTGAGCGGCGTAGGTGCCAGACGCCCCGCCGAGTTTCCCGCGCAGGCGATCGGTCGCGTCCGAAATGCGGTCGATGGCGGTGTCGAGCCGGCTCGCGTAGACAGCCATCTCCTTGCCGAAGGTGGTCGGCGTGGCGGGCTGGCCGTGGGTGCGAGCGAGCATCGGTCGGTCGCGGTACTCGCGGGCCTGGTCGGCGAGGGCCTCGCGAACGTCTTCGAGGGCGGGGAGCAGGACCTCGCGCACGGCGTCGCGCACGTTCAGCCGATGGGCGAGGTTGTTGACGTCCTCGCTGGTCAGGCCGAAGTGGATCCACGGAACGGCGTCGTGTTCGTCGGGGAGCCGGAGCCGGAGGAAGTACTCGACGGCCTTGACGTCGTGGTTGGTCGCCTCGAACGGGCCGTGCCCGGTCGTCTCGATTCGCTTGACGACGGCGGCGTCCTCGGCGTCGAACTCCTCGTAGGCCGCCCGGAGGGTAACTCGAGTTTCCTCGTCTATGGAAAGCGGCGTCGCCTCGAGATCGGCGAGCGCGAGGAGGTACTCGACCTCCACGCGAACGCGTGCCTGCATCAGGCCCGCCTCGCTCGCGTAGGGTCGGAGGGGCTCGGTTCGCCCGGCGTACCGCCCGTCGAGCGGCGAGACGGCATACAGCGAATCCACAGTTGTCATACCCGTGACTCGCCCGCGAACCCGAAAAAGCGTATCGTTTGGGCGACCAGTCGGGCCGACTGGCAGCAGCGACCGATCGGATCGCAGTCGGTGCTGGGCAGGCGCCCAGTGGTGACTCGTGTCAGTCCATCCGCCGAATCAGAACCCCTTTGATTCGGGTGGCCGGAGTATCGCACATGACGCGCATCGCCGGCATGGCGGGCAATCGGGGGCGAAACCTGTTGAACATCGCAGATCGGCAACCGGGCGGCGCCGAGGTCGCGGTTATCCTCACGAACGCCGAGGACGCGCCGGTGCTGGAAGCGGCAGCCGACCGCGGAATCCCGACCGAGGTCGTTCCGCAGGCGGACGGAATGGATCGACAGGAGCACGAGGAAGCAGTCCTCGACGCGCTCGCAAACTACGACGTCGACCTCGTCTGTCTCGACGGCTACATGCGCATCCTCTCGGAGACTTTCCTCGACGTGATGCCGACGACGCTGAACGTCCACCCCTCGCTGCTGCCGGCGTTCCCCGGCATGGACGCCTGGGGTGACGCGCTCGACGCCGGCGTCTCGGTGACGGGCTGTACCGTCCACGTTGTCACCGACGCGACGGACGACGACGGCGCGGTGATCGAGGAGGAGATCGACGCCGGCCCGATCGTGACGCAGGAGCCGGTGCCGATCTACGAGGGCGACGACGAGGCGACGCTCAAAGAGCGCGTCCTCTACGAGGGCGAGTTCCGGGCGTATCCGCGTGCCATCGAGTGGTTCGCCGAGGGAGCAGTCGATATCGACGTGGAGGCTGGCGAGGTGACCGTCGAAGCCGACGCGGCCACGGTCGCGGACGCGGACCACGACGGACTCCCCGCCCGCCGCCTCGTCTCGAACGACCAGCTCGATACCCTCCGTTACGGCGAGAACCCGCACCAGGACGCGGCCGTCTACGCCGACCGGACCTGCGAGGAGGCGAGCGTGGTCCACGCCGACCAGCTGAACGAGGGCGCGAAGGCGCTGTCGTACAACAACTACAACGACGCCGACGGTGCGCTGAACCTGATCAAGGAGTTCGACGAACCTGCCGCGGCGGTCATCAAGCACACCAACCCGGCCGGCTGCGCCACGGCCGATACCCTCGCCGAAGCCTACGAGAACGCCCTCTCGACGGACCCGATGAGCGCCTTCGGCGGGATCGTCGCGCTCAACCGCGAGTGCGACGCCGCCACCGCCGAACAGATCATCGACTCCTTCAAGGAAGTCGTCGTCGCGCCGGGCTACACCGACGATGCGCTCGACGTCCTCTTCGAGAAGGACAACCTGCGCGTCCTCGACGTCGGTGAATTCGATACCGGCGACGGTGTCCACTCCGACCACTTTACCGAAAAATCCCTCGTCGGCGGCCGCCTCGTTCAGGAGCGCGACCTCCAGTCGGTCACCGTCGACGACCTCGAGGTCGTCACCGAGCGCGAGCCGACCGACGACGAGTTGGAGACGATGGTCTTCGCCTGGCAGACCCTGAAACACGTCAAGTCCAACGGTATCCTCTTCGCCGACGGCACCGAGACGGTCGGCGTCGGGATGGGACAGGTCTCCCGTGTCGACGCCGTCCGCCTCGCCGCGATGAAGGCCGACGAACACGCCGAGGGCAAGGACGCTGAGGGCGCCGTGATGGCCTCGGACGCCTTCTTCCCGTTCCCGGACGGGATCGAGGAGGCCGCGAAGGCGGGCATCGAGGCTGTCGTGCAACCCGGCGGATCGGTCAACGACGACGACGTGATCGCGGCCGCCGACGAGCACGGGATGGCGATGGCCTTTACAGGGCAACGGTCGTTCAAGCACGATTAGCGCGGTTCGGAACGAGCGAAGCGAGTGAGAACCGCGGGAATGGCGAGCGGCGAAGCCGCGAGCAGCCCGATTCGGAGCGTGCGAGGCCGAACGAAGTGAGGCCTCGGAAGCGCGAACGGGGAACGCATGTGACCCGCGAGCAGCGAGGGTCGGAGGCCGAGACCCTCGGAGAAGCGAGCGGGGAGGGATGGCGAGGCCGAGTGATAGCGAGGCCCGGGTAGTGAACGGCGACCAACGGGAGCCGTGAACAGCGACCCGCGAGCCGCGCAGTTCCTCACCGCTCGAGTCCAGTGTCGAGATAGTCGAGCGCTAGGAGCCAGGCGTCGGCGGATGCCCGCGCGTTCGCCTCGATCGTTCCGCCGAGCCGGTGGTCTGCCGTGGGCTCCTCGCCGTCGAATCGGTACGGAGTCCGGATGGCGTGTCCGGCGTCGGCGTAGACGCGATTTTCGTACGGCCACGGGTGATCGTGTGAGTCGAGGCGCTCGATCGCGACGCCTGCGAGTTCGTCGGCGGGCCAGATGGCGTCCGCACCGCCAGTCACGAAGGGACGTCGATCACGTACACGACGAGCAGTTCGAGGCACGATTCTGCGCGATGTCGAGGGCCGTCTCGGGATTGGCGACGGGCACGAGCAGGCGGTCCGCGGTCATCGTCTCACCTGTCTGCTCAACCACACGCCCGTCGGCGGGCCAGTGGCCCAAAAATTTCTACGCGAATCTCATTGCTAATCAGTGAAAACGTCTTGGCAGGCCTGAGACAGTGTTCCGATTCTTGGGCGAGTTTCAGTTTTCAGCCTGTTCATATCTTGTGCTCGTTTCCAGGCGTTCTAAACCTTCTCTTAATTTTGAACTATTTGTGACAGGTAAACCCGGTATCCCGCTTCACTCCCCAAAACTAATTTTTGTAAATGCCATTACAAAATATCAATTTGGGAGGTTTTTTTGTAGTGGCTAAACGTGTGAACGAGCTATGTCAACCCGAATCGAACCAGGGGTGGTTGCAATCTGTGGAAGTTTGCGTGACAGTAGTCGGACACGGGTCGCGCTGAAGGAGGCGCTAGCAGCGTCCGAAGAAGCCGGTGCAACGACCGAACTTGTTGACCTTCGGAACTACGAGTTGCCGAGTCTGAACGCCGTGGATACTAACGTGCCGGACGCGAAAAATCTACGAGAGACCGTTGACCAGGCCGATAGCATCCTGCTCGGTACCCCAAATTACCACGGGTCCTATTCGGGAGCATTGAAAAACGCACTCGATTACTGCGGTCGAGGTGAGTTCGCGGGAACAACTGTCGGCCTACTAGAGGTCGCTGCTGGGGAGTTCCCCGGGTCAGCCCTCATTCACCTCCGGACGGTCAGCCGGACATTACGCGCGTGGGCGCTACCAACAGAGGTCGCAATTCCTGATTCATCCTCACTTGTGGACGAGAATCGAATCAAAGATTCGAGCATCGCCGAGCGGACGCACCGACTCGGGCGCGAACTCGCATTGTACGCTGGTGTAGCGGAATATCCGGAGAGGATCCCACGGACTGCCGTAGCAACTGACTGTACAACCAACCACTGACCCAAAACATATGAAAGCGATTCAGCTCCAAGAAACCGATGGTATCGAGGCACTGGCCTACGACGATGTCCCCCGTCCCGAACCAGAACGGGACGAACTCCTCATTCGGGTACACGCGGCTGGAATCAACCCCATCGACTGGCTCACATGCCGCGGGCAGCTCCCACACTTGCTCGACAGCGAGGTACCGTGGACTCCCGGCTGGGACGTGTCGGGCGTTGTCGAATCGGTTGGGAACAACGTAACCGAGTTTGCTCCTGGCGATGTCGTCTGCGGAATGGCACGTCTTCCCGGTTCCGGGGGTGCATTCGCCGAATTCATCACGGTGACGAGCGACGAAATCACGGCCAAGCCTGGGTCGCTCTCTCATCTCGAAGCTGCGGGCGTCCCCATGGCAGGACAGACTGCCTTCCACGCACTCTACGAGGAAGGGAACCTCGATTCCGGACAACACGTTCTCATCCACGCAGCGGCTGGTGGCGTCGGTCATATGGCCGTCCAGTTCGCGGCGAATACGGGAGCTTACGTAATCGGAACTGCCTCCGGCCGCAACGAGGCGTTCCTCCACGAACTGGGGGTCGACGAATTCATCAACTACCGAGAAGAACGATTCGAAGACGTACTGGACGACGTTGATCTCGTCCTCGATGCTGTTGGTGGTGATGTCCTCGAACGGTCGGTCGAGGTCGTCCAGCCCGGGGGCGTCGTCGTTACGCTCCCGGAGCCGCCCTTGGAGAAGGCGGTCGAACGATACCACGACGAGTACAATGTTGCCGTCCGCTTTTTCGACGTCATTATGGATTCGGATCCGGTGGCGCTTCGGCAGGTCGCCGCCCACGTCGAATCCGGAGTCGTTGCACCCCTGGTCAGTGATACGTATCCACTATTCGAGGTACAGAACGCGCTTGACAGGAACGCAGACGGTCACGTTCGTGGCAAGCTCGTGGTCGATATCACGGAGGGAACCGATGATTGACGACGGATTCCAGGTTGGTAGTATTGACCACGTCGAGCTGTCGGTACCCGACCGCTATGAGTTGGCAGACTGGCACAACGAGGCGCTGGGATTCGAGATCGTCGAGGAGTTCGAACACTGGGCAGACCTGGGTTCGTATCCACTGATGATGTCCAGCGACGACGGCAACACGATGCTCGCCCTGTTCAAAGGAGGTCCTTCGAACGGGAATGGCGGATTTCAACGCATAGCCTTCGAAACGTCAGGGGAGAACTTCCTGCGGTTCCGGGAGCGCTTGGCGGAGATTCCAAATATCGACGCGGGCGCCACGAAACGTGACTGACTTCGGAAGTGCGTATTCGGTATTCTTCCCGATCCGTTTGGTCACTCTTTCGAGGTCACCACCAAACTAGGGGGGAACACCCCTTTCCGATGTGTGAAATTGGCCGGCGTAAAGCCGAGAATCAAGGAACCGATCGAGTGGGGAAATATGAGTTCACCTACCCAAGTGACGTCTGCTACTTGTTAAGACCCGTTAGGAATTAAGCGATTATGCCTGGCGGTGACACATTCAGATTTATCTGTCTCGTATAGTAGTTAGGTATTTTGCAGGCGGGAACAGTATGTGTGTATGCCATGTGCCCGCCGCGCCGCCCTTTCTGCGAGTGCAGTCCCCCTGCTAGGTGGTTGTTCGGTACTATCAAGTGAAGATACTGCTGGTGAGTCACGACTTGCCAACATCCTCGTCACCAACAACCTAGAATCATCCCACACGTTCGCCTGTCGTATCGAGTGGGAGGGCGAACGGATTCTCGATCGTACGTACACAGTCCCTGCCGAACAACCTGATCAAACCAGGAAGCCCGGTGTGTCAGTAGAACGTGTCTGGCCGGACGAACCGGGCCAGTTTACTGTCTCCTGCAAGCTCAACGACGAAGCGTGGACCACGCTGAACCCGGCAGATCGCGACTACCCGGATTGTTACTCCCCCTATGGCTATATCATGTCTGCATCGACTGTCCGCTGGTTCGTTGGCCTCAACCAGGATTTCTGTCAAACCGCTCAGCGCGATTACGATAGCTGGTCGCGATGGAACGAGTCGAGGACCGAGTGAACGTGCCAACCCATAATCCGATTATGTCCTGTCCCCGCCGCGCTGCCCTCTCCGCGAGCACAATAGCGCTGCTAAGCGGTTGTTCTGTCCTGTCGAGCGACGACGAGACTGCCGACTCTCGGCTTGCGAATATTGGTATTGCTAACGGTGAAGGGGCTGCTCATACAGTTGCTATCCGCCTCGACTGGGAGGGCGAACGGATTCTCGATCGCACGTACGATATCCCGCCGGATCGACCTGACCAGGACAGGCAGCCCGGTGTGGCAGTAGAGCGTGTCTGGCCGGACGAACCGGCCCAATTCACCATTTCGGGGAAGCTAAACGACGAAGAGTGGATCACGCTCAATCCCGCAGACCGCGACTATCCGGACTGCTATACGGCCGAGGGAACGATCCGCTCAGCGTCCGTGATACGCTGGTTTACTGGCACTTCACCGTCGTTCTGTAAGAACGCCCAGAGCGATTACGAAAACTGGGCACGATGGAACGAGTCGAGGACCGAGTGAAACCGGCCCAGACAATATTCGCGTAGACGCTGTTCCTGCCGCGCTGCCCACTCCTCGCGTAGTCATACTGTGAAACCGTCGGTCCGCTCCATCGACCGTGGTTGTACTGAGTATTCCGCTTTCGCTCGTTCGCCGTCGACACTCTCGCGAAGGCTGCCTTCGAGGCCCCTTCGCATCGACTGGTGAGGACCCGGCGCTGAACCGTCGGCGATTCTGAGCAGGCGACCGGCCGGTGTGCCGTGACTTCGGGTCGGAGACGCGAAAGTGTACTTATCCGGGAGCGTGTATCTTGAGGCGACAACCGATGAATACGCTCCGAGACTTCGTCGACGCGGCGGCCGGTACTATCGATTCTCCCGATTGCTTGTCCTGGGTATCGACCACGCCGGGTGCCGGAGACGGCGTCTTTCTTGTCGACGAGGGTGATTCGGTTCGATTCTACACGCTGGAACGTGGGCACCGGTACTTCGACGTCGAAACGACGTCGGTCGACGCGGCGATCCGCTACCTGCTCGCGTCGACGCCGGGCGTGTTGACCGAGCACCTGCCGTCGTCGGCGTCGGCGGCGGAGGCGCGGGACCTGGTTTCCCATCGCGCGACGCTGGACAGCGCCAGGGTGGCGTGGGAACTCGGAGACGAGTCGTTGATCGTCCCCGATCCCCCTGGTCCGACGGCTCGCGACGCGATCGCGAACGCACTCGACATCGAGGTGGCGGCGATCACTCCCGTCGATGGCCCCGCCGAACAGGTCGTGTGTCGCTGTCCGGCCGACACCGAGCCGACGACGATGGCGGTGCAGTTGCGCGATGCGTTCGTCCTCCCAGTCGCCGTCCTCGTCGATGGAGACGAGACGCGACGGGTCACGGCGCCGGACGTTCGGTAGCCACGACGCTCGCTCGGCTGGTGCGCTCGACGGGTACTTCGATTCGACCTACGGAGAAGAAACCTGCTGCGATTGGTGCGCTGTGCGTGTTGCGTCAGTCGTCGCAGGGGATCGCGCGCGATGAGGGTGCGTCGGTCATCGAGAGGACTTCGTCGAAGAAGTCGAGGGTGTCTTCGGGGCCGGGGTTGGCTTCGGGGTGGTACTGGCGAGTGATGACGTCACAGTCGACGCCGGTGAGGCCTTCCGGCGTCTCGTCGTTGACGTTGCGCTGGGCGACTTCGAGGCGCGGGCCGGGGTCGTCGACCGTGTAGCCGTGGTTTTGCGTGGTCATGACGACGCGGCCCGACTCGAGGTCGATGACGGGCTGGTTGACGCCGCGGTGGCCGAACGCCATCTTCTCGGTCGTGCCGCCTAGGGCGAGGGAGACGATCTGCTGGCCGAGACAGATGCCGGCGACGGGGTACTCGTCGACGAGGTCCTGCACGAGCGAGACGGCTTCGCCGTAGTTTTCCGGATCGCCGGGACCGTTCGAGATGAACAGGATGTCGGGGTCGACGTCGCGAACGTCGGCCGGCGTCGCGTCGTGAGGGAGGACGTGGACGGTCGCGCCGCGCTCGACGAACGATTCGATCATCGAGAACTTGACGCCGCAGTCGACGAGGGCGATCGTCTCGCCGTCGTTCTCGGCGCCGTAGACCTCGGTCGACTCGACGCTGACCTGGGCGCCGATCTCGGTGTGATCGCTCATGCCCACGCAGCGATCGAGTTCGGCCAGGGCGTCCTCGGGTGTCGCGGCTTTCCCGACGGCGATCCCGCACTTCATTGCGCCGCCGTCGCGGATGTCGGTGACGACGTCACGGGTGTCGAGGTGGTCGACGGCCGGCACGCCTTCCGCGGCGAGCCAGTCGGCGACATCGTCGGTCAACTCGCGTGCGAGGACGGCCCGCGGGTGGACGCGCTCGGATTCGAGGCGCTCCTCGCGGACGCCGTAGTTCCCGATGAGCGGGTAGGAGAACGTCAGGATCTGTTCTTCGTACGATGGATCCGTCAGACTCTCCTCGTATCCCGTGTAGGCTGTCGTGAAAACCAGTTCCCCGCGAGCCGTACCCGGTGAACGTCCACGCCCCTCGATCACGTGGCCGCCCTCCAGTGCGACGTAGGCCGGTGGCATTACGAGATACGAACTCGTGCCACGGCTATAAATGTTGTCTTCGAAGCTGAATTACGATTTTCGTAATCATCAAGTGCGGCCCCGCCCTATCGTCGCATCTCAATGGACGACCTCGACCGAGAAATCCTCGCCGTCTTGCGACGAGACGCGCGGACGCCCTACACCGAGATCGCCGAGACGGTGGGGACCAGCGAAGGAACGGTCCGAAACCGCGTCGATCGGATGACCGAAGACGGCGTCATCGAGCGCTTCACCGTCGCCACGCGCACAGGAAACGTGAAAGCGATGCTCGAGATCGGTGTCGCCGTCGACGTCGACGCCCGCGAGACGACCGCACGGATGGCCGAGTGGGACGAGGTCGACTACGCCTGGCAGGTCTCCGGCGAGGACGACATCGTTCTCGTGGTCGACGCGGCCGACACGCGCGGCATCAATAGCCTCATCACGCGCGCACGGGAGCAAGACGAGGTCGTCGACACGAAGACCCGCCTGATTCTCGACGAACAGCGCGGCTGAGCACGCTGTTCTCGACTGGGGCAGGTACGTTTCCGCCCACTGGCGGTGATCGGTCGCTCACTGGGACCGATCCTCGCCGTTGGAGGACGATCCCGCGTCACCGTCTCCATCCGCCGACGCTGTTGTCGATTCGGTCGTCGGTTCTTCCGGCGGCGTCCCCACGCCTGGCGTCGGTCCGGTGTCGAGGCGCTCGAACGCACGGGTGACGCCTTTTCGCTCGTGGACGCGCCGATAGAGTCGCCGGACGAATCGGTCCAGTGGGCCGCGGTCGATCCGATACTCGACGCGGCCGTCCCGGATCGCCTCGACCACCGCGTCCGGGCTGAGTTCCGGGGCGTCGATCCGCGTGTACGCGCGACCGACTTCGAACGGATAGTGGGCGTCGCTCCCGCCGACGAGCGGGAGGTCCCACGTCTCGGCCAGTTTCTCGACCAGCGGGAGCGATCGCGGGTGCTTCCCGTTGACCTCGATGGCGTCGAAGGCCACGTCGTCGACCTCGCGGACGGTGCTGTTGCGAAACGGGTGGGCGACGATCGCGGCACAGTCGCGGTCGTGGGCCAGTTCCACCGCCTCGGCGGGCGTCAGTGCCCCAGGGGTGGTCTCCGACGGCGGATCCGGTCCCACGACGAGGACGTGGCCCCGATCGGTCGAGATCTCGATCCCCGGGATAGTCACGACCCGGCCCACCGAAAACGGCGTGTAGTAGTCGTGGTTGGTCGTCGCGAGCCCGTCGAGTCCCCGTCCGGCGGCACTGTAGGTGAGCAAGCGGTGACCGACGGGGTCGAATCGGTCGCCGAGCGCTCGGCGCCCGTGGAAGAATCGCGTGTGCGTATGGAGGTCGACGGCGTACACGTCAGGGTAGTATGCTGGCCAGGGACTTTTGCACTTTCTCCGCGTGTGAGACTCTCATGGCAGCTACCGGGTTCGATCGAGGGGTCGTCGTGGTGAATCCCGAAAGTGGAAGCGGCGATCACGTCGATTCCGTCGTCGAACGCGCCGGTGAGCGCGGACTGGAGATGCGACTGACCGAGCAAGCGGGCGACGCGCGCCGATTTGCCCGCGAGGAAGCCGCCGACGCGGACCTGCTCGTCGCCGCCGGGGGCGACGGGACGGTGAACGAGGTGGCGAACGGGATCGTGGAGGGGTCGGCACTGGATTCGACGACGCTCGCCGTCGTCCCGGCCGGAACCGGGAACAACTTCGCAGCGAACATCGGCGTCGAGGGGATCGCGGACGCGTTCGACGTCGTCGACGGTGGTCGTCGACGGGCCCTGGATCTCGGCCTCGCGAACGACCGCGTGTTCGTCAACTCCTGTGTGGGCGGCGTCACCGCCCAGGCGAGCACGGAGACGTCCTCGGAACAGAAGGCCTCGCTCGGCGTCCTCGCCTACGTCGTCAACACGCTCGAACAGGTCGCCTCGTTCGACGCCCCGCCGCTGTCAGTCGACGTTGGTGGCGGGGTCACCGACGGTCCCGACTGGCACGGCGAGGCGCTGTTCGTGTTCGTCGGCAACGCACGCCGGTTCTCGGGCACGCGGACGGCTCAGGCGAACGTCGAGGACGGCCTGTTCGAGGTGGTCGTCATCGAGCGGGCGCCGCCGTCCGAACTCGTCGGCGAGGCGGCACTGGGCCGTCTGTTCGATCGCGACGGCGAGTCGATCGTCCGCCATCGGACGCCCTCGGTCCGCATCGCCTGTGACGAACGACCGGTCGAATACAGTCTCGACGGCGAATTGCTCGCTGCCGAGCGCCTGGAACTGGACGCCGCATCCGATTCGTTTTCAGTCCTGGTTGGCGACGGCTACCGTCCCGATCCGGACGCGGACTGAGTCACATCAGTGATGCTATTATCCACTATTCACCCGTTTCTGTCACGGTGACTCCATCTCACGTCGTACCGAGTCGATACTGGTTTGGGCTCCCTTCGCCACGTTGGGTGTATGAGTACCGATCCTGACGCGGCCGAACCGCACCCGAATGCCGGCCAGGACGTTATCGCCGTCGACGAGAACGACACCGAGCAGGGACCGGTCAACCGACTCGAGGCGCACACCGGTGACGGTATCCGCCACCGAGCCTTCACCGCACTCGTCTTCGACGGGGACGGGAACATCCTGCTGGCCCAGCGCGCTCCCGAGAAGCGTCTCTGGGGGACCTACTGGGACGGCACCGTCGCCTCGCATCCCGTCGAAGGCCAGAGCCAGGAGGCCGCCACGCGAGAGCGCCTGGAGGAGGAACTGGGAATTACGCCCGAGCAGTACGACGACGTCGAACTCACCGACCGCTTCGAGTACAGGCGCCACTTCGAGAACGCGGGGCTCGAACACGAGGTCTGTGCCGTCCTGCAACTCACGCTCGACGACTGCGAACTCGATCCGGACGAGTCGGAGGTCGCGGGACTCATGTGGGTGCCCTACGACCGACTACAGGATCATCCGGAGTGGTATCGACAACTCCGACTCTGCCCCTGGTTCGAAATTGCGATGCAGCGCGACGACTGAGGCCAACTGGTGCGGGACGGTGGTGGTCTCGAAGGCCGACCGTACACCGCCGCGTTGAATTACTGTCCGTTTCTCCAGTGTGATCGACGCCGGTCGACGTGGTTGTCATTTACTCTCTCGATCCTGGTTAGGGGGACTGGTTGTCGGACGGATTCGCTGTTCCGAAGTGAGCCCTCACGTCGCCACTTCTGGGGGCGTGGTAACAAGCAACAAGGTTTATGAGGGCGACTTTCGTACGTACGACGTGTGAGCCGGTGTCCGGCTCCGTTCCCACATGAGTTCCAGTCCGAGCAAAGCGAAGACGTACGACGTTGATTTCACCAGGGAACAAGCGTGGATCGCCCACCACCGGGTCGTCACACAGGTCGACGAGTCGCTCGACGCGGGATCGCAACCGCCGGAATGGCTCGTCGACCTCTTCGAACGGCTCGAGACCGGTGCGGATTCGATTACAGGTCGACAGGCCGCGGAGCTCCAGCGACTCCTCGCTGACTACGTCGAGGACACCGAGACGCCGGCCGACGACGAACGGGTCGCGGCGGCGCTCATCGACGAGCTTCCGACTATTTATCCGTAGAGAGACGGTGCGACGCCCTCACGGGCGCGTCGTCGCCCACACGGCACCCGATGCGAGCAGCAGTGCCGGAAAGAGCGGCAGGAGGATGAGCGCGAATCGGTAGCCCTCGGCCCCGGGCGGAAACAGGTAGATGCCGGCAGGGGCGACGATGAAGGCCAGTGCGATGATTCCGACGAGTACCCAGCCACGCCAGTCGAACGTCCGGTCGATGGAGGTGGGATGAACACCGGTGAGTGTGTCGTCCGACTCCTCGGATGCGCCGTCGGTTCGATCACCATCCTCGTCGAACGCCGCCGGATCGTGAACGTACCCCTGGTCGTCGCTCATGTGCGATCGTTTCGCTCGATCGGATAAGTGCACTCCGTTTTCCGCCGGCGCGACGTGGCCGTTCGTCCCCGCGCGTGGGACGCCCTGGCGACTCTCTCAGTATTCACTGTCGGGGACGACGACGACCTTGCCGAACCCCTCGCGTTCTTCGAGCAGTTCGTGTGCGCGGGCGGTCTCGCTCATCGGGAGCACCTCGCGGATCGCCGGCTCGAAGGTGCCGTCCCAGACGAGTTCCATGACGTCGTCGACCTGCCCGGGCGTCGCCATCGTCGACCCGATGATCTGGAGCTGGTTCCAGAAGATCCGTGGAATGTCCGTCTCGGGATTCGGTCCACTCGTCCCGCCGCAGGTGACCAGCCGGCCGCCCTTCGCCAGGCTCTTGATCGAGTCGCGCCAGGTGGCCGCGCCGACGTGGTCGACGACGACGTCGACGCCGCGCTTGCCGGTCTCGGCGCGGATCCAGTCGGCGAAGTTTGCGTCCTCGTAGTTGCAGACGTGATCGGCGCCATAGTCACGAGCGGCCTCGAGTTTGGCCTCCGTCGAACCGGTCGCGTACACCTCGGCGCCGACGTAATCGGCGATCTGGACCGCCGCGTGGCCCACGCCGCCGCTCGCACCGAGGACCAGGATGGATTCCGAGGGTCCGAGGTCCGCCCGGTCGACGAGCATCCGCCAGGCCGTCTGGAAGACGAGACTCGTCGAGCCGGCGACGGTCCAGTCGACGCCGTCGGGGACGGGGATCAGGTTGTCCTCGGGGACCGCCGCCTTCTCCGCGTGGACGCCGGGGACGTGCTCGCCGAGGATGTGATAGGAGACACAGCGCGTCGGATCGCCGTCGCGACAGAACTCGCACTCGCCGCAACTGACGCCCGCCGTGACCGCCACCCGGTCGCCGACATCGAACCGTGTGACGTCGTCGCCGACGGCCTCGACGACGCCCGCGCCGTCGCTTCCCGGCACGTGTGGTAACTCGAGATCGATCGTCGGGAGGCCGCCCCGCGTCCACACGTCGAGGTGGTTGAGCGCGCCGGCCTTCACGTCGACGAGTACCTCGTCGTCGCCGACCGTCGGGTCGGGGTACTCGCCGTACTCGATAACATCCCGATCGCCGTGAGCGCTGAAGGTGACTGCGTCCATGTCTGCCCGATGGACGAGAATCGGGATAACGATTGGTATGTCGGGAGCGTCGACGGCGAATCGAATCGTTCCGACTCTTCGGTCCCGGCTATTCTGTCGGCGAACCGATCCCGGCTTCGGAGCGAATTGCGGTTGGTTTGCGACACAAAGTACAATCTTAAGGAAAGTATTTTGTACTCGCTGACTGCAGTGTACGCCGAGTGACAATGGGACGACGTACTCCCCGCGACCAGGGACCGTCCAGGGGGAAAGAAGCGACACAACGGCTCGAAAGCACCGATTCTCGGCCGATCGCGACCGACGGTGGCGTCGGGGCGCCGGACGCCGACTCCACGACTAGAACCGGTCCGTCCGCGCAGTCGAACGGAGCCCCAACGTCAGAGGTGAGGGTGTCGGCACCGACGCCCGACGCCGGGACGGCCGTCTGGGCGAGTCAGGTCCGCGCGTTCGCAGAACGCTGTCTACGCGAGCTCTCGACGGGCACGACCATGCTTCTGACACTCGTCGGCACGGCGGCCGGGATGCAGCTCTTCTACGGTTCGCTCTGGGAGGAGATGTCGGCCGCGATGATCGCGAGCGCCGCCATCGGAACGGGGATGTTCGGGGCCATCTACGTCTGTCTGTACGCCTTCGGATACCTGCTCGCCGGCGACCTGGAGGACCGACGATACGAAGCCTATCGGTCAATGCCGATCGCGGCCTCGGCCGACCTGACCGGTCGGATGGTCGCCGCCGGGGCCCTCGCCGCCGTCGCCTTCGCCCTGACACTCGTCGCCGGCGTCGTGACCGGGGGTACCTTCGCGCTCCGGAGCCTCGCGTCGATTCCCGTCGTGGTGCTCGCGTTCGTCGTCACCTGCCTCTTCTGGATGCTCGTCGCCCTCCCCGTCATCGCGACGGCGGCGAACGAGCGCCTCGCGGAGTACGGGGTGCCGATGATCGCCGTCCTCGGGTACATGCTCACCGGATTCAACGGTGCGAACGTCGCGATCTCGCCCCTGCAGGGAGAGGTGTTGAATTACCTGCCGAACACCCTCTCGACGCGCCTGTTGATCTACCACCTCGTCCCGACGGGTGAGTGGGCCGAAGCGGGGCTGGGACCGCCGGGGCCGCCTGTCGGGCCGGAGTACGTCCTCCTGCTGGTCGCGTACGCGATCGTCGTCCTCGTCGCGGGGACGGTCGTCACGAACCGCATCCTCTACGAACGAGGGTGGTGGCCGTGAGCTGCATCGAGGTGACGAACCTGTCGAAGTCCTTCGACGACGGGCCCGTTCTCTCGGGCGTCGATCTGACCGTCGATGAGGGCGAGGTGCTCGCCGTGATGGGCCCGAACGGCGTCGGCAAGTCGGTGCTGTTCACCTGCCTCGCCGGGAGCACGCACCCGTCGGGTGGCGACGTGACGGTCTTCGGGGCGGATCCGACAGACCGCTCCGACACGACCAGCTTCCTCTTGCAGGACGCGCTGTGTTCGGAGCGACTCACCGGCCGGGAGAACGTCCGCTACTTCGAGCGACTCCATCCGGCGTTCACCGACGACTGGCAACGCTACGCCGACCGACTCGGCCTGGACGCGCTCGACAAGCGCGTCGAGGACTACTCCGGCGGAATGACACGCAAGCTCGAACTCACGATCGCACTCGCCATCGACGTCCCGCTGTACCTCTTGGACGAGCCCACAGCGGCGCTCGACCTCTCCACGATCCAGGTGGTCCATCAACTCCTGCGGGAAAAACGCGACGCGGGGCGGACGATCGTGCTCTCGAGTCACCAGCCGATGGACGCCGACCTCGCCGACCGGATCGCGTTCGTCGCCGACGGACGCGTCGTCGCGACCGGCACGCCCGAGACGCTCTTCGACGACGTTCCGACGGTCGTCGAGACGCGCCTCTCGAACGCCGATGCGCTGAGCGAACTCGCCCTCGCCGACGAAGTGTATCCGGCCGACGGCGCGGTTCGTGCTTTCCTTCCGGATGCGGACGGTGAGACGGCACCTGCCGGCGTCGCATCGTCGCTGCCGTCGGCTGTCTCACTGGTCGATCGGCCGACGTACACCGATCTCTTTACGTATTACACGCGAGTGGTTCCGACGACGGCCCACGATCCATGACCGACTCGAACCACAACGCCGATCGATCGGAACCGTCGTCCGCGACCGACCCCGCGAGCGACGACGGACCTGATCCGGCGGCGCTTCACGAGGAACTTGATCAGATCAAACGGGCCGTCGGCCTCCACGAGTCCGCCCCCTACTGGTGGCGCTGGTGGCTTGTCGAGGGCGTCGGCGTCGCGCTCGGATTCACGCTGTTCAACGTGGGCTTCGTGTACGGCTTTTCGATTCCCGTCATCGTCGGACTGATCGCCGTCTTCGGTGGCCACCAGTACGTCCTCTCTCGCGTCCAGCGCTCCTACGAGGAACCCACGACCGGCGTGCCCGGCTGGGGACGCTGGCACGTCGGCGTCTACGCCGGCCTTCTGGCCTGGATCGTCGGATTCTGGCCGGTTCAAAGCAGCGTCGAGGGTATCGCCGAGACGCCGCTGATCTGGGTCGGTGCCGGCATCGTGATGGGCGTCGCCTTCGTTTATATGGGTCAGCTGCTGGGCGCCTACGACATCAGGGCGGCCGACCAGTACGCGTTCTACGTCGGCGGGTTCTGGCTGCTGGCCGTCTCGGCCGCACTGCCGTGGATCCCGGCCATAGAAGACTGGTCGTTCGCGACTCTCGGCCTCGCTTACGGCCTGTACTGCGTCGTCGCGTACGTCGTCCTCGCCCGTCGCTAACGATGGAACTCGACAAACTCGTCCACCAGCCGACCCGGTTGCAAATCTTCACCCACCTTTACGCGAACGGCGAGACGACGTTCTCCGCGCTGGCGTCCGCGCTCGACCTCACGGAGGGGAACCTCGCCAGCCACATCGAGCGGATGGAAGACGCCGACTGCGTGACCGTCGAGAAGACGTTCGTCGACCGCAAACCTCGGACGACGTACGAACTGACCGACCGTGGGGAAGCGCTGTTCGAATCTCACATCGAGTCGCTCGAGTCGCTCATCGACCAGATCGATTCCGACGACGGCTCGGCGTGATCTGACCCGCGACCAAGCCATAAAGGTTCCACCGGTCTAGTCGGGCGTATGGACGGCGACGAGGCCGGACCTGGGACAGATGGGTCCGTGTCGGAGTCTGACGGAACCGCATCGGGGGCCGATGGGGCCGGGCCGGGGACTGATGGGAACGAACCTGGGACCGACGGTCAGTCTCGGGTCGCGGACGCCGAAGCGGTGCTCGGCGTCGCCGTGGTTTCGATCGGCGTCGGTCTGACGGGCGAAGAGGCGACCGAGGAATCGGACGGGGAGACGGACTCGGAGCAGAACACGGAGACGGACGAGGACGTGAACGAGGTGACGGAGAAGGACGTAAACGAGGTGACGGACGAAGCGCCGACCGAAGCGACGGACGTGCTGGCTGCACTCGCGGCCTCGATCGACGGGATCGAGCACGAGATCGCAATACGGGAACGGGTCGCAGGGGACTTCGATACCGTGCAGGCGACGGTGTCGCGGCTGGCCGACCGCGACGACGTCGACGTCGTCCTCACGGCCGGTGGGATCGGCATCGAGCCCGACGACGCGACCGTCGGGGCCGTTGGCCAGTTGCTAGACGCCGAACTGTCCGCGTTCGAGACGCTGTTTACGACCCGAGTCGCCGAGCGCGTCGGGACGGACGTCCTGAGTGTGCGTCCGCTCGCCGGTGTCATCGCGGGTGTCCCGGTCTTCTGTCTCCCCGCCGACGTGGACACGGCGACGTTCGCCATGTCGGAACTCGTCGCTCCCCAGCTGCCACGTGTGGTCTCGCTCGCGAGTCCGCCGGCTGCGGGCTCCGACGACGATGCGGAACACACGTAGTCCCGGCCGGCGACCGTTTCAGACATGCCATCCGACACGACCGATTCGGCGACCGACGATGGTGACGAGGCCTCAGAGACGTCGGCTGACGTCGACGGGGACCGGGCGCCGGAGAAAGACGCCATTCGGGAGTGCGTCTGGGACGCCCTCGAGGCCGAGGGAGTGGCGCGCTTTCCGTTTCCGCCTCACGGCCGGATTCCGAACGTCGCCGGCGCGTCGGAGGCGGCGGCGCGGCTGGCCGACCAGCCGGAGTGGCGAGACGCGGCGACGATCAAGGCCAACCCCGACGCGCCGCAATTACCCGTCCGTAGGCGGGCCCTACGGGACGGAAAACGCCTCCTCGTGGCCGTCCCGCGGCTTCGATCCGACGCGCCGTTCCTCGAACTCGATCCGGCGGTAATCGACGACTACGACGCGGCGACGACCGTCTCGGGAATCTCCGAGTACGGAACCCCAGTGACGGTCGACTCGCTCCCCGGGATCGATCTCATCGTCTCCGGCAGCGTCGCCGTCACGACGGCTGGCGACCGGATCGGCAAGGGCGAGGGATACAGCGATCTCGAGTACGCCATCCTCGTCGAACACGACTGCGTCGACGCCGACACGCCCGTCGCGACCACCGTCCACGAGCGGCAACTGGTCGACGCGATCGACGCAGCTCCCCACGACGTCGGTCTCTCCCTGCTCGTCACCCCGGACCGGACCGTTCGACCGGAGACGGTCTCCCGTCCCGACGGCCTCGACTGGGATCGCCTCTCCGCCGATCGGATCGAGGAGATCCCCGTTCTCTCGCAACTACAGCCGTGACGGCCCGACTCAGAGGTGTCTCTGTACAACGCGGCAGGTTTTGATGAAAAACGAGTCCGGAGCCGGGAGGTGCTAGGCCCGGCCCGGACGACGTGGCACTGCTGAACGGTGCTGTGGTGGATGCTGGAAGCCACGGGTATCGAACGTAGATTCGTTGTCGGTGCCCGCTGCCTCCAATCACTTCGATGGTCGGTTCCCCCTTCAAGGCAACCGACCGTCCAGCGCGATTGCGGATACTCAACCGGGATTGAACTGGATTTAATTCGGTTAAATCGGCCCCCTCGCCGGGGAGAACGGTCGATTACTGCGATCGGTGCCGAACGGAGGCGGACCGGTCAGTCGTCGGTCGTCGTCAGTTCGTCGGCGACGATCGCGGCGTCCAGCAGCTGCGGATCGACGGCCAGATCGAGCTGACCGCTGACGAACTCGGGAAGCGAATCGCGTGTGTAGCTGACGATCCGAATCTCGTCGGTCAGGTCGCGAACGATGGGAACGGCGGTCGCGTCGGCGGCGTCCGTGAGGACGAACAGCGACGCCTCGTGCACGCCGGCCGACTCGAGCGCCGGTCGGGTCGCGACGTCGCTGATTCGTCGGACCGACTGCCCTTCGGCTTCCAGTGCGGTGGCAATGTCGTCCTCGTCGGGGCCGGAAACGATTGCGACCGGCGCCTCGCGGTCGGCGCTCATTCGTACTCGATCGTCGCCGGTGGTTTGTGCGTGACGTCGTAGACGACGCGGGCGACGTTCTCGTTCGCGCCGGTGATTCGTGACTGGATGCGCTGGAGGGTCTCCCAGTCGATCTCCTGGGCGCGGGCGGTCATGCCATCGCGAGACTCGACCGACCGAACCGAGACGACCCAGCCGTGGACGCGGTTGTCTCCCTTCACGCCGGTCGCCTTGCCGATGACGGCGGCGAGGGCCTGCCAGGGGTCGTACTCCTCGAGTTCGTCCTCGACGACGTGACAGGCTTCGCGGGCCACGTCGAGTTTCTCTTCGGTGACCTCGCCGATCACCCGGACGGCGAGTCCGGGTCCGGGGAACGGCATCCGCTCGGCGACGAGTTCGTCGAGATCGAGGTGGCGGGCCACCTCGCGAACCTCGTCCTTGTAGAGGTCGCGCACCGGTTCGACGATGCCGTCGAAGTCGACGACGTCCGGGAGGCCGCCGACGTTGTGGTGGGACTTGATCCCGCCCTCGCTCTCGATGCGGTCGGGGTAGATCGTCCCCTGGACGAGGTAGTCCGCGTCGGCCGATTTCGCCTCGCGCTCGAACTCGCGGATGAACTGTTCGCCGATCACGGCTCGCTTTGCCTCGGGATCGGTGACGCCGGACAGTTTCGAGAGGAAGCGGTCTTTGGCGTCGACGATCCGGAGGCTCTCCATGTAGTCGAAGGTCTCGCGGATCTGGTCGGTCTCGCCCTTGCGCATCAGGCCGGTGTCGACGTAAACGGGCGTAAGTTGCGCGCCCACGGCCTCGTAGGCGAGCGCCGCGGCGACCGAGGAGTCGACGCCGCCAGAGAGGGCGATGACGGCGTTCTCATCGCCGATCTCGTCGCCGATCTCGTCGATCGCCTCCGGAACGAAGGAGTCGACGTCGACCATCAGGCGGTCACCTCCGTGTCGGGAGTATCGGTACGGTCGTCGGTATCGTCGCCCGCCGATCCGGTCTCCCGGCTGTCGACGTCGGTCTCCTCGAGGATGGCCTCGACGAGGCCGACGAACGGCGGGCTCGGGTCGTCCGGTCGCGAACTGTACTCGGGGTGGAACTGCGTCCCGAAGAAGAACGGGTGATCGTCGAGTTCGAGGATCTCCATCCGGTTGCCGGCGGTGCCCGAGAAGATCATGGGTTCGTCGGCGAAGTCTTCGAAGTACTCGGGGTTGACCTCGTAGCGGTGGCGGTGGCGTTCGGAGCAGGAAGTGTCGCCGTAGAGGTCGTAGGCGAGGGTTTCGGGTTCGATAACCGTCGTGTGCTCGCCCAGGCGCATCGTGCCGCCCATGTTCTCGACTTCGTACTGCTCGGGCAGGATGTCGATGACCGGGTGCGGGGTCTCCTCGTTCATCTCGGCGGAGTGAGCGTCCTCGTAGCCTAGGACGTTGCGCGCGTACTCGACGACGGCCATCTGGAAGCCCAGACAGAGTCCGAGGAACGGGACGTCGTTCTCGCGGGCGTACCTGACGGCTTCGATCTTGCCCTCGGTGCCGCGCATGCCGAAGCCGCCGGGGACGATGACGCCGTCGGCCTGGCGCAGTCGCTCTCGGTGTTTGTCGGCCATCTCGTCGGCGTCGACCCAGTGGGTCTCGATGTCGACGCCGAGTTCGAAGCCGGCGTGTTTCAGCGACTCGTGGATCGACATGTAGGCGTCTTCGAGGTCGTACTTGCCGACGAGCGCGATGTCGATCGTGCCCGTCTTCTCGGTCGTGACGATGTCACGCCACTCGTTCGCGCGCTCGCCCTGTGGCAGGGCCTCGTCGTCGATCTCCAGGCGTTCGAGTACGTACTGGTCGAGTCCTTCCTCCTCGACGACGAGGGGGACGTGGTAGACGTCCTCGACGTCGGGGTTGGAGAAGACGGCCTCGGTGGGGATGTCACAGAACAGGGCGATCTTCTCCTTCACCGACGGCTGGAGCGCATCCTCGCTCCGGCCGACGATGATGTCGGGCTGGAGGCCGATCGAGCGGACCTCCTTGACGGAGTGCTGGGTCGGCTTGGTCTTTTGCTCGCCGTTTTTCGAGTAGGGGACGAGGGTGACGTGCGTAAAGAGGACGTTCTCCTCGGGTTCCTCGTGGGCGAACTGGCGCAGCGCCTCGAGGTAGGGCATCCCCTCGATGTCGCCGACCGTGCCGCCGACCTCGACGAGACAGACGTCGGTGCCTTCGGCAGCTTCGCGGATGCGGCGCTTGATGTCGTTCGTGATGTGGGGGATGATCTGGACCGTCTTGCCCAGGTAGTCGCCCGCGCGTTCCTTCTCGATGACGTGCTGGTAGGTCTTCCCCGTCGTGACGTTGTGGTCCGAGGTCATCTGCGTCCCGAGGAACCGCTCGTAGTTCCCCAGATCGAGGTCGACCTCGCCCCCGTCCTCCAGGACGTACACTTCCCCGTGCTGGAAGGGGTTCATCGTCCCCGCGTCGACGTTCAGATACGGGTCGATCTTCACGGCGGTGACGTCGAATCCGGCGTTCTTGAGCAGGCGGCCGGTGCTCGCGGCCGTGATACCCTTCCCAAGTCCGGACATCACGCCGCCCGTGACGAAAATGAACTTCCGGCCCAGCGTGGGATCGTACTCGGTTTCCGATTCCGTCGGCATACCGACTCTGCGCGGGTCCGGGTGAAAACGATTTCGGGACCACGTCGCGCGTGACAGGCGGTGACTCTCAACCCTGCTCGTGCGGATCGGTTGCCCGGGTCGACGCGCCCTCTCCGACGCGTCGACCCGGCGCTCCACCGGCTCGTCGAACGACAGCCCCACCGCTTCGTGCGATTCGCCGTGGCGAAGGAAACAGTCGTCCGTCAGTGCTCCACGTACCGTTCGACCCACTCCTGGCGATGCTCGAGTTCACGTTTTCCTTTCGGTGTCAACGCGTAGTAGTTCGTCCGTCGGTCTAACTGGCCCTTCTCGACGAGGTCCTCTTCGACGAGGGCGTCCAGGTTCGGGTACAGTCGGCCGTGAGTGACTGGCTGTTCGACGTAGTCGTTGATGTCGTCCAGGATGTCCTGCCCGGACGGTCGGTCCATCCCCGTAATGACGTACAGGAGGTCTCGCTGGAAGCCGGTGAGCTGATCCATGGTTCCCTCTGAGAGTGACTGTATCGGAATCTGGGGCTTTGTTATGTGACTGGTACGTCCTGATAACGGGTCCGAACCGACCACGTCGCCGGGTTTCCCGTTCTCGGCGGCCGTCGGCGTCGTTCGATGGCAAATCGGCCGTCGGTCGCGACCGACCGTCCCCGCCGGACGCGGCGCTTTTGTGGGGGCCTATCGTACCGCCTGCCATGCCCGAGCCGCCGCGTCGGTGGGAAACCCGCGACGAATCGGTAGCGTACTCCTGTCCCGGCTTCGACGTGATTACGCAGACCGTTCGCCTGCCAGACGGCACCGAAACCGACTTCGACTACCTCTCGGAGCCGCCCAGTGTGGCGATTTTGCCGTTCACTCCGGACGGCGCCGTCGTGACGACCCAGGAGTGGCGTCAGGCCGTCGAGCGGTGGGTCACCGGCGTGCCGGTCGGCGGCGTCGAATCGAGCGACGCCGATCTGTCGGCTGCCGCCCGCCGCGAACTCGCCGAGGAGACCGGGTACGAGGCCGAGACGATCGACCCGCTCTGTACCGTCGAACCGGCGAACGGCCTCGCCGACAGCCTCCTGCACCTGTTCGTCGCCCGGGGCTGTCGCCCGACTGTCGATCAGTCCCTCGACCGCGACGAGACGATCCGCGCCCGTGAGCGCCCGTACGACGACCTCAAACGGGCCGTCATCGACGGCGAGATCCGCGACGGGCGCCCGGTTCTCGCCGTTTCGTACTACGAACTGGCGGGGCCTGCGGACTGACGCCCATCCCGGGGCCGGTTTCCCGGCCGCCGGAACGCAACGTTTACCGACGCGGCCACGAAGCCCAACGCGATGGGTGAGCGCTTCGAACTCCAGACTGCGGACGCCGCCGGCCGGATCGGCGAACTCACGGTACCCCGGGCCGGGGTCACGGTCGAGACGCCGACGCTGCTGCCGGTGATCAACCCGCACCTGGACACGATCGCGCCGCGTCGGCTCGCCGACGAGTTCGGCGCCGAGGCGCTCATCACGAACGCCTACATCTTCCACGGCTCCGAGGACTATCGCGAGCGCGCGATAGACGAGGGGCTCCACGACCTGCTCGACTTCCCGGGGGCGATCATGACCGACTCCGGCTCGTTCCAGCTGGCGGAGTACGGCAAGATCGACGTCACCACCGAGGAGATCCTGCAGTTCCAGTTCGACATCGGCTCGGACATCGCGACGCCGGTCGACATCCCGACCGAGCCCGGCGTCTCCCGCGAGACGGCCGAAGCCGAACTCGAAACCACGCAGGAGCGTCTCGAACTCGCGGCCTCGATCGACACCGGCGACATGCTCGTCTCCGCCCCGGTTCAGGGGTCGACCCACTCCGACCTCCGGGAGCGGGCGGGCGCACACGCCGCCGAAACCGGCCTCGACGTCTTCCCGATCGGCGCGGTCGTCCCGTTGCTGAACGAGTACCGCTACGCCGACGTCGTCGACGCGGTCGCGGCGGCGAAACGCGGCCTCGGCCCCGCCGCGCCGGTTCACCTCTTCGGCGCCGGCCATCCGATGATGTTCGCCCTCGCCGCGGCGCTCGGCTGTGACCTGTTCGACTCGGCGGCCTACGCGATCTACGCGCGAGACGACCGCTACCTCACCGTCCGCGGCACTCGCCACCTCGACGATCTCGATCACCTGCCCTGTTCCTGTCCGATCTGCGTCGATCACGGCGCCGCGGGCCTGCGCGATCTGCCCGACGACCGCCGCGAGACGGCGCTCGCGGCGCACAACCTCCACGTCAGTTTCGCCGAGATTAGACGCATCAAGGCGGCGATCCGCGAGGGGTCGCTGCTCGAACTCGTCGACGAGCGCGCCCGCAGCCACCCGGCCATGCTCGACGGCTACCGCGCCCTGTTAGCCCACGCCGATCAGCTCGAACGCGAGGACCCGTCCTCGAAGGGCACGTTCTTCGTCACCTCCGCCGAGAGCGCTCGCCGCCCCGAGGTCGTTCGCCACCACGACCGGCTCGACCGGCTGTCGGTCCCGGACGCGCTGTTCCTGACGGAGGGACCCGATCCGCCGTCGGACGAGTACGACGACGTCTGGCGCGTCGTCCCGCCGTTCGGCCCGGTGCCGAGCGCGCTCTCGCGGACCTATCCGCTCACCGCGGAGGTGCCGACGCGACCCGATCGCGCGGCGCTCGAAGCGGCAGCGAGGGGCGTCTCTCGACTGGTCGACGCCCACCCCGAGACGTCGTTCGGCCTCGCCCACCGTGGCTGGCCGCCGGCGATCATCGAATCGCTGCCCGACGAACTGGCTCTGTTCGACGGCGAGTCGTAGTCCGCTCAACGGGGCTGTTGCACAACCCGCTGGTGGTACGCGTCGTGTGTCCGTCCGAAGTGGAAACACCGAAGAGGGAGCGCTCGATTTCTCGGAACGATGGACGAAGGGGTCGCAACGGTTCGCGAGGTCGTCGGGGCCGGCATCGAGGCCGCGCTCGAGCAACCGATGATAGCCGGTGGCGTAATCGGCGCGGTCGTACTGGTGATCGTCGGGTTCGTGGCCATCCGCCGCCTTCGGCGCTGGTGGCGCGTCCGACGCGACGTTCGCCGCTCCCGAACGAGTCACGAGCGCGCGCAGAATCGCGAGCCACCGGTGTCGGTCGGTGAGGAGTACACCGTCGGCGTCCAGGAGTTCTCCCACCACCACTCCGGCGAGCGCCACGCGGTCGCGAAGGTCGAGGGGTTCGTCGTGTTCGTTACGGACGTCCCGTCGGACGTCGATCCGGCGGACACGATTCGCATCTCGATTCTCTCGTTCAATCGCGGGAAGACCTCAGCGACGGCGAGATTTCTCGGGCGGGCCTGAACCGGCCACGTTCTGGTGTGGAACCCCGTAATTTTTGATGGTCCGGTTGGTTGGTGGCTCCATGAACCGAGGATTAGTCGTCGTCGCCAACACCGATCGGCACCGAGCACTGCTTGAAACGGCGGGCGAGTTCGCCAGCGGTTCGGATGCGGAACTCGTCTTACTCTCGACACTGACCGAAACGGAGTACGAGGACGACCGAAACGCGTTAAAGAGCTTAGAGGAGATCGAGGGGGCGACCTACGGGATCGACGCGACCGAGGAGCGACTAGAGCGGGCCGCCCAGAAGATCGTCAACGACACGATCGTCGACATGGACGTCGATTACCAGATCGCCCCCCGTGTGATCGGCGACGGTTCGCTGGCCGACGAGATCCTGCAGGTCGCCGAGGAACTCGCGTGCGATCACATCTTCATCGTTGGCCAAAAGCGCTCGCCGACGGGTAAGGCTCTCTTCGGGAACGTCGCGCAGGCCGTCATCCTCGGTTTCGACGGCCAGGTCACGGTCGACCTCGAGTAACGCTGTATCGGCCGGTCGCAACACGTCGGTAGTCGGTAGCGAACGGGTGGCTGTACGTATTCGCCGATCTGCGGCCCGGCGGGGGTCGCGGGCGGCCCGTCGGGTCTCCCCGTTTCGATACGCTCTTTCGCCTCCCGTACACAGTAGTTGTATGACCGAGTACTTCGAGATCCACGAGCGCGACGGCGCGGCACGCCTCGGCGAACTTCGCCTGGCCGAGTCGCGCGCGACGCCGGCGCTCGTGGGCGACCGCCTCACGGATGCTGGCTCCGAGTGGCGCGCCGACCGCGACCTCCCCGACGGGGACGCGTCGAAACTCACCGTCCTTCCCCACCGTGCGTTTCCGGGCGGGACGGCGGCCGAGGTTCGCGACTCGTTCGCGACTTCCCACCCCGACGTCGACTATCCGAGCGCAGCCGTAATCTCGAGCGAGTCGCCCGTCGACTACGGAGCCGACGCGTACGTCGTCTCCGACGCCCAGTCGATCCGGGGCCACGGCGCCGCGTTCGCCGCGGCCGTCGTCGCCGTCCGCGAGGCGGTCGCGACGGACGCGGCCGTGATCTGCTCCGGTGTCGCCACGCCGCGCAACGTCGCCGTGCTCGCGTACGCCGGTGTCGATGGCGTCGACGCAGCACGCGCGACCGCGGAGGGCACTCGCGGACGCTACCTGACGACCGAGGGCGACTACCTCCTCGACGAACTCGACGAATTGCCCTGTGCCTGTCCGGCCTGCCAGGGGCCGCGAGACGCGTTCACGCGTGCGGACTGTGCCAAACACAATCGGAACGCCCTCGCCGCGGAACTCGCGACCGTCCGCCAGCGCATCCGATCGGGCCGGCTGCGGGACTACATCGAGGGGCAAGCACGCCACGACCAGTGGCTCACGGCCGCGATGCGCGAACTCGACGACCAGTGGACCTACGTCGAGGAGCGCGCACCGATCCTCCGGGAGGCCGACATCGCAGCCACGACGAGCGATACGCTCCGACGCGCCGAGATCCAGCGTTACGCCGACCGGGTGACGAGCCGATACCGGAATCGGTTCAAGAATCCGCTCGTTCTCGTCCCCTGCTCGGCCAGAAAGCCATACAGCGAATCACAGAGCCACGGCCAGTTCCACGACGCCATCCAGTGGCGCGCCCATCTCGTCTCGATGACGAGTCCGATCGGCGTCGTCCCGCAGGAACTCGAGACGACCTATCCGGCCCAGCACTACGACACCGTCGTGACCGGCCGCTGGAGCGCCGAGGAGATCGACTTCGTCGCCAGCGTCCTCCGTCGCTATCTGGAACGCAACGAGTACTCGAAGATCGTCGCCCACGTCCCCGACGAGGGCTATCGCGACGTCGTCGAGCGCGTCGAGACCGAACTCGACCTCGACGATCGCGTCACCTACACCGTCCCCGAGGGCGGCCACCCGACCGACGACGAATCGCTCTCGAACCTGTCTGGCGCCCTCGACGGCGAACTCAAGTACTCGAAACGCGAGCGCGAGCACAACACCGTTCGCGCCATCGCCGACTACCTGCTCGGCGATGGGGCCGGCGACGCCCTCTTCGCGGACGTCGATCTGCGGACGACGAGCCGCTATCCTAAGATCCAGGTGCGCGACGGCGAGGAGACCCAACTCGCGACGATGGTTCCCCAGTACGGGACGCTCTCGTTCACCCTCGAGGGCGCGCGACTGTGGGCCGACAGCGACGCGCCGACCAAGCGGGTCGAGATCGACGGCTTCGTTCCGCACGGCAGCGTCCTCGCGCCGGGCATCGTCGACGCCGACGAGGAGATTCGCGTCGGCGACGAGGTGATCGTCGAGGGACCGAAGGCGTTCGCCGTCGGTCGCGCGGAGATGTTCGGCCGCGAGATGACTGAGAGCACCCGCGGCGAGGCCGTGGCGGTCCGTCACGTCGAGGAACGGTAGCAACCTCTTTTCAGTACAGCAACGCCGGATCGTTTTCCGTGAGATATAGCGTTCGCGCCGCGATGTTGACACCGTGGTCGGCCACACGTTCGAGATCGCGTATCGTCAGTAACACGCTCGAGACGTCGTCGATCGCCGCTTCGACCTCCCAGGGATCGACGGCACCCGCTTCCTGCTCGATGAGGTCGCGGACGACGCGCTCGCTGGCTCGGTGACAGCGCGAATCGATCTCGTCATCGCGTTCGGCGATCCGGTGGCACGCGTCCGCGTCGCCGGTCTCGTACGCTGCGAGCGCGTCCTCGACCAGGTCGTGCGCCGCGGCGCCGATCTCGAACAGGGTGACGTCCGCGATCGCTTCGCCGTCCGTTCCGATCGCGTAGCCGGCCAGGTTCGTCGCCAGGTCGCCGATCCGCTCGATGTCGGTGAGGATCTTGAACGAGGCGACGACGAAGCGGAGATCGCTCGCGACCGGCTGCTGCAGTGCGATCAGATCGATGCACGCCGCTTCGAGCTCGAGGTAGCGATCGTTGATCTCGGCGTCGCCCTCGATGACGCCGTTCGCGGCGGCCGTCTCGTCGTGCTCGAGCGCGTGCAAGCTCCGGTCGAGTTGTGCGAGGACGTCGTCGCCGAGCGCTGCGACGTCCGTTCGGAGCTCCTCGAGGGCGGCCTGGTATTCGTGTCGTGCCATGATCTACCCGAACTTCCCCGTGATGTACTCCTCGACGCGTTGGCTCTGTGGGTTCTCGAACACCTGTTCGGTGGCGCCGTACTCCACGAGCTCGCCGCCGGTCAGGAACACCGCCGTCTGGTCGGAGATTCGCGCGGCCTGTTGCATGTTGTGCGTGACGATGACGACGGTGTAGTCCTCGGCGAGCTCGTCGATGAGCTCCTCGATCTTCGCGGTGGCGATCGGGTCGAGCGCGGACGCGGGTTCGTCCATGAGGATGATCTCCGGGTCGACCGCGAGACAGCGAGCGATACACAGGCGCTGTTGCTGGCCGCCCGAGAGCCCAAGGGCGTTGTCGTCGAGCCGATCCGCGACCTCGTCCCAGAGGGCGGCGTCTCGGAGACATCGCTCGACCAGTTCGTCCTCCGAGTCCGTGTCGTCGCGACCGAGCAGTTTCGGAAGCAGCCCGCGTTCGATATCACCGTGTTTTCGCGGGGCGTAGGCGACGTTGTCGCGGATCGACTTCGGGAACGGATTCGGCTGCTGGAACACCATCCCGATGCGTTTGCGCAGTTCGACGAGGTCGACCTCGTCGGCGTAGATGTCCTGCCCGTCGTACGACACCGTTCCCTCGACGCGTGCGGCCCTGATCCGGTCGTTCATTCGGTTGAGACACCGGAGAAACGTCGACTTGCCACAGCCCGACGGCCCGATGAGTGCGGTCACACTCTCCCGTGGAATGTCGATCGAGATGTCTCGCAACGCGTGATCGTCGCCGTACCAGACGTTCAGATCGTCGACCGAGAGGATCGCCTCACCCTCGAACGTGTGTTCGCGCCAGGTTTCGCGCGGCCGTTCGGCGCTTTCCCCGGCGGTCGTTTCGCGGCCGTCGTCGCCGACCGGTTCGGGGGTGGTGCCTTCGACGCGCCCGGTTCTCCCGTCGCCGATAGATTCGCCGCTCTGTGCATCCGCCTCGCCCGCTGTCGCGGGTGTCGTGCGTGATTCGGTCATTGGTACAGTTTCCTCCTGAAGTATCGGCGGGTGAGGATCCCCATCGCGAAGAACGCGAGGACGACCCCGAGGAGGACGAGCGTCGTCCCCCAGCCGAAAGACTCCTCGGCATCGACGCCGGCGGTGATGATCGCGTACAGTTGGTACGGGAGGGCGCTCGCTCGCTCTAACAGCGCGGGGTTGGTGACGTGAACGAACGGCGGCTGGGACCCCAGTTCGACCGTGAAGCTAGAGAGGATCCCCGGCGAAGAAGTCGGAGACACCGGTCCGTTGAGGACGAGCAAGAGTGGCGCCGTCTCGCCGGCGATTCGGCCGACACCGAGGATGATCCCGGTGGTGACCCCCGGTATCGCGGCGGGAATCACCACGCTTCTGATCGTCTGCCACTTCGAGACGCCGAGGGCGGCGCTCGCGTCCCGGTACTCGTCGGGGACGCTCTTCATCGCCTCCCGGCTCGTGATGAGGACCAGCGGGAGCAGCATGAAGCCGAGGACGAACTGCGCCGCGAATATCGAGGGGCCGCCGCCGAATCGCGGGACCAGGAACGCGAGCCCGAACAGGCCGAAGACGATGCTCGGCGTGCTCCAGAGGCCGTTCGTCGCGACGTCCACCGCGCTGGTGAAGACGCTGTTCTCGGCGTACTCGGTGAGGTAGACGGCGGCGCCGACGGCCAGAGGGACCGCGAAGACGACCGCCCCGAGGACGATCCAGACCGTCCCGAACAGCGCCGGCATCACTCCTTTCTGAATCCCGAGCCCCTTCGACGGGTTCATCACGAACGGCCAGTCGATCGCCCCGCCGGCGACGACGCCGGTCGGTCCCCAGTCGATGGGGAGGCCGGTGACGACGACGTGGAGACACGCGACCGTGAACGCGACGAGTGCCACGGTCGTCGATCGCGAGAGCGGCGGCGTCCACGCGGGTACGTCGACCGTCTCCGAGAGTGATGCCGCGACTCTCGGGAGCGCTAGCCCGGCGGCGAGGAGGCAGCCCAGCGCTGCCATCAGCGAGACGATCGCGACGCCGCCGACGGTGAACGGGAGTCCCACGAGCACTTCGGCGAAGCCGACCAGACACAGGGCGCCCGTCCCGATCCGGAGAGCCTTGGCGACGCGCTCGCCAGCGGCCGTCGCCGGATGCCACGACGTGTCCGTCACTCGAAGCGCGGCGAGCAACGCCGCGCCGGCGAGGAGTCCGGGGAGCGAACCGACGGTCGCGGTCGGCTCGATCGTGACCGCCCCGCTGGCGAGCGTGCTGCCGGTCACGATCGCGTAGCCGAGCCAGCTTCCGACGAGCCCGAGCGCGATCGCCGCGGCCAGGTTGACGAACGCGACGATCCGATCGGTGCCGTGCGCCGTTCGTGGTCGGACCCGCCCGAACGTGATGAGGAGGACGAGTCCGGTCGAAAGGAGCAGTCCCACCGTGCCGGCGCCGACGGTGAGGTTTTCGAGAACGGCCGCGTATCCTCGTTCGAACACGAAGGCGACGAGGTAGACGAGGACGGAGAGGACGAGCACGACGACGAGCGAGATCAGCATGAACGCGCCGTTCTGCCTGCCGCGCGCGCCGAACCCCTGGTGGGCCGCGGCGCCGGCCCATCCCGAGAGCAAACTCGCGACCATCGCGAGTAACGGAATCACGACCGTCCCCGGGATGCTGGCGTCGAACGCCGCGGGCGTCCAGGCCCACGCGGGCGTGATCGTCCCCGAGAGAACGACGAGGCCGACGAAACACACGAACGCGGCCGTGGGGACCGTGATTCCCACGTCCTCGCGCGCGGCGACCGTCGCGATGCCGGCGAGCGCACCCGCCGGCACGGCGACGAGCCAGCCGATTCCTTCGAGCCCGAACGTGTTTCCGGCGATCAGCCCGACGGTGACCAGCCAGAGGCCGGCCTGAGCGAATCCGACGACGAGTCCGGTGGTGCGATCGGGCGACGTCCGTGCGCTTCCCCACCGAGAACGGACGCCCAGCGCACCGGTCGCGACGCCCAGCGCGAGTACGCCGCCGCCGATGCCGGTGGCCGTCGAGATGCCTCCGAGACGCCCATCGGCCGGAATCCAGTCGAAGAGCGCTCCGGCGCCGACGATGAAGATCACCAGTGCCCCGACCACGACGGCCGCGGCGACGCGTTCGTCGGCCGCGTCGCCTTCGTGGACGATTCCGGACGCGTGTCCGGAGCTCATGGGCTTCCCTCCAGTTTTCGGTGCATCCGTCGTTCGATCAGCTGGGAGACGATCCCCAGCCCCGTGACGATCACGAGCAGGAAGACGCCGGCGGCGAACAGCATATTCCAGAACAGCGATCCGGGCGTCGCGGACCCGTAACTGTCGGCGATCAACGTGGTGAGCGTCTCCGTGCTGTCGAACACGTTGTATGCCGTGGGTTCGGGCAGTCGGCGACTGTGCGAGATCATGACGGTTGCGGCCATCGTCTCCCCGATCGCCCGGCCGACGCCGAGCAACACCGCGGCCGAGATTCCGGAGAACGCCGTCGGGATCGAGACACCGGTCATCGTCTGCCAGTCCGTGACGCCCATCGCGATCGAACCGTCCTTCATCGAATCTGGGACGGTCGAGAGTGCGTCTTCCGCCACGGAGACGACCGTCGGCAGCGCCATGAACCCGATGACGACGCCGATGACGACCAGCGCACCGGAATTGATCGAGAGGAGGTCGCCGACGTAGGGGTTGATGACGGTAAAGCCGATGAACCCGTACACGATCGACGGGATCCCGGCCAGCAGCTCGACGGCCGGTTTGACGATCTCGCGGAGCCACGGCGGCGCAACGTCGCTGATGAACAACGCCCCGGCGACGCCGAACGGCGCGGCGATGAGGATGGCGACGACGGTCGTCAGGGCGGTCCCCCAGATCATGGGGACGAGCGAGAACTGTCCCTGGGCGACGCTCCACTCGTTCGAACCGCCTGGCCACACGAGTCCGAGGCCCGCGTGACGAAACGCCGGGAGCGCCTCCCGGACCAGGAAAACGACGATCAGTGCGAGTGTCACCAGCGTCGTCACCGTCATCGCGAGCGTCACGAGCCGGGCCGTCAGCGCCTGCCGGGTGACCCACCCGACGCCCACCGCGACGAGGAACCCGTAGAGGAGGGTCAACGTCCAGGTCGACTGCCAGAGGAAGCCGGCGAACGCGCCGGTGATCAGGAGGAGCTGTGCCGTTCCGAGGAGTAACGCGATTCGATCGGCGTCCCGCACCGTCCGGATCAGCGCGTTCGTCCGGCGCGAAACGGCCGGTATTGCTCGTGAGAGTCGTGTGTGTCTGTTACTCATTATGGATCTCGTCGTACAGCGACCCCGACTCGGCCGCCTGAAGATGGAGGGGTCGGCGAGTCAGGTGAGTACGCCTGCCGGCCAGTCATGTGCTTACGCCTGATCGGCGAGTTTCGCTCGCTCTTCCTCGCGGCGTTCCGGTGGAAGTTTGAAGTAGTTGTTCGGCTCGACGAAGTTCTGCTGTCCGAAGTCCGAGAGAATCATGTTGAGGAATGCGCTCTCGCGCTTGTCGGTCCCGTCGTAGGTGTAACAGTGGAGGTCACGGCTGAGTGGGTACTCCTTCGCGCCGAGGTTCGTGCCGTACTCGTAGAGCGTCCCGTCGAGCTCGAGGCCGATGGGCGGCGTGGCGCCGTCGGGTTCGACGAACGCGAGCGCGATGTAGGCGATGGCGTTGTCGTTTTGCTCGACGAGGGTCGCGACCTGCTGGTTCTGTCCCTTCCGGGTGTCGGGGTCGATGGGTGCGTCGGGGTCGCCGTAGAGGTTCTGCCGGAACGCCGTGTCGGTGCCCGAGTCCTCCGACCGACCGACCGCGTAGATATCCTTGTCGGGGCCGCCGAGCTCGCTCCAGTTGGTTATCTCCTTCTTGTAGATCGCCCGGAGTTCGTCCCCGGTGACCTGCGTCACGCCGGCGTCGCGAATCTCTCGACTCACGACGATCGGCTGGCCGTCGACGCCGACGACGTGATCGACGATCTTGTCCAGTTCCTCGTGGTCGGACCCGAGGATCGATTCGGCCGTCGAACTGGCGTCGCCGATGTCGGTCCGTTCGTTGATGACCGCCTCGACGCCCGTGCCGGAGTGGCTGAGCGCCACCTGCGTCGGAAACGGCGGGACGCTGCGCTCTTCGGTGGCCTCGAAGCCGTACAACCCCGCCCAGTAGTCGGCGAGATTTTCGTCCGTCTCGATACCGTACTGGCCCGGTCCCCAGTACTCCTGGTCGTCGGCCGGTGGATTCCCGTTCCATAACGAGTCCGCGTCGTTGGTAATCGGATAGACGGTCGAGGAGCCGTCGACGGTCAGGTCCGCTGGCCCCGAGTCGGAGTCGTCGCCCAGGACCTCACTCAAACAGCCCGCCAGTGCGACGGTCCCAACAGTTGCCGATGCACCCACGAAGTTACGCCGCGATACCAGCCCGTTCAGACGCTCTGAGTCGTGTGCCATCACCGAATACCGGAGCGCACGTTTGTAAAGCGGTTTATAATAGTGGTACGGTCGTCTCTGAGTACTACCGCGGACTCTGATCGATCAGTGACGTCCGGTCCGATACTGTGATCTATATATTCTCTATCGGTGCCGTCGGTTGGGGAGCCCTCGCGACGATCGATCACCGTCTCCTCGACTCGGTCTCTATCGATCCGTCCGGTCGGAACCCGACCGAGTGGAACACATTGCTCCCGCTCGATCCATACCACCATATAGGACAACTAGCACCGTTTTTCTCGGCGTCCGAAGCATATCGGGTGTCCGCCTCACCATGACGAATCTCGACCCCTCCCCGTCTGACCGCCACCTGCGCGGCGCCGTGCGACGTCCACAGCTGGTACGCTCGATTGCCCTCGAGCATCGGATCGTTCGGTACGAGTCGTCGCCGGATCGGTGTACGATCTTTCCACCGGCGTGTGAGCCCGCCGAGCAACTGACGACCTGGCTCTCGGCGGACCAGTCCGCGTTCGTCGACCTCGAGTCGGCCAGGTGAGTCGCTGTCTTCGGTACTGGCCCGGGATTCGGTTCGTCCTGTCTGCCGTTCGCTGCCGATTCTTGTTGGTGCTTTCTCGCGGCTGGTTCCTGCTGCACTTGCCTCGCTGACGGTCGATTCGGTATCTATATGAACACCTGCTCAGATGATCATTCGTATGGCCCAGCCCGACCGATTGCACCGACTCGTCGCGGACGAACTCGGTGAGTGTTGCGACGCGGACGTGACCGCCCGGCTGGAGACGCTCGAATCACTCGCTGCGGACGTTCCGGACGATCCGGCGTCCGACCTCGCGGCGCTCTCGACGCTCGGCGACGACACTCGCTACCGCCTCGTCCGGCTGCTCGTCGCTGCTGCGGACGAGCTGTGCGTCTGCGAACTGTCGCCGCTGGTCGACGTCAGCGACAGCGCGATCAGTCACGCCCTCTCGGATCTGACCGACGCGGGGCTCGTCACGCGACGGAAGGAAGGCACCTGGCGGTACTATCGCCCGACCGAGCGGGCCGACCGACTCGTCGCCGCGCTCGATGCGACGCGAGGTAACATCGATGACTGACCGGCCGGACGCCGTCCCCCTCGCGGACGTCGATGCGCCCGTTACGATCGCGTTCGTCTGCGTCCAGAACGCCGGCCGAAGCCAACTGGCGACCGCTTTCGCCGAACGCGAACGCGATCGACGCGGCCTGGACGCCGTCAAGATCGTCACCGGCGGCACGGACCCCGCCGACGCGATCCAC
Organism: Halovivax asiaticus JCM 14624; assembly: GCF_000337515.1. Lineage (GTDB taxonomy): Archaea > Halobacteriota > Halobacteria > Halobacteriales > Natrialbaceae > Halovivax > Halovivax asiaticus. Next base: position 58,208 of record NZ_AOIQ01000009.1, on the reverse strand, counting down.
CCGGTCGTCGCCGACGCGATGGTCGAGGTCGGACTCGACCCCGTGGACCGCGAGCCTCGGGCGATCACGCCCGACGAGTTGGCCACTTGCGACGTGGTCTGTACGATGGGCTGTTCGGTCGACGGCATCTGTCCAGCCACCTGGCGCGGTGACGCCCGAGACTGGAACCTCGCCGATCCCCACGGTGCGGACCCGGAGACCGTCAGCGGGATCCGAGACGCCGTCGACTCACGAGTTCGCGCCCTGTTCGACGAACTGGAGGCCGGTCTCGATGACTGACGAATCGACCGCTGACAGCACTGGATCGGATCAGGCTGCCCAGCACGATCGGGGACCCGACCCGGCCGTCCAGCACGACCACGGCCCGGACTGTGGCTGTCCGGACTGCGGCGACCCCCGGACCATGGATTTTCTCGATAAGTACCTCACCGCCTGGATCGTCGCCGCGATGGTGGTCGGCGTGGGACTCGGCTCCGTCGCACCCGGTGTGGTCGACCCCATTCAGGACCTCCACCTCGTCGAGATCGGGTTGATCGCGATGATGTACCCGCCGCTCGCGAATGTCGACTACGCGCGCCTCCCGCGCGTGTTCAGCCAGTGGCGAATCCTCTCGCTTTCCCTCGTGCAGAACTGGCTCATCGGGCCGACGCTGATGTTCGCCCTCGCCGTCGTCTTCTTCGGCGGCGTCGTCCCCTGGTTCCCCGCCCGCCCCGAGTACTTCCTCGGCCTGCTCTTCATCGGGATGGCGCGCTGTATCGCGATGGTACTCGTCTGGAACGACCTCGCCGACGGCTCGAGCGAGTACGCCGCCGGCCTCGTCGCGTTCAACAGCGTCTTCCAGATCCTCACCTACGGCGTCTACGTCTGGTTCTTCGCCCTCTTCCTGCCGGGTCAGCTCGGCCTCGACGCGATGGCCACCGGCATCGAGACGTTCGACATTGGTCCGTGGGACGTCTTCGGAGCGATCGCCGTCTTCCTCGGGGTTCCCTTTGCAGCAGGCATCGGCTCGCGGTACGTCGGAACCCGCGCGAAGGGCGAGCGGTGGTACGACGAGACGTTCGCGCCGTCGATCAGCCCCCTCACGCTCGTTGCACTCCTGTTCACTATCGTCGTGATGTTCGCTACGCAGGGCGATCGGATCGTCGCCCAGCCGACGGACGTCCTGTGGATCGCCGTCCCGCTGACGATCTACTTCGTCGTCATGTTCCTCGTCAGCTTCGGGATGGGCCACGCGATCGGCGCGGACTACTCGACGACGACCGCGATCGGCTTCACCGCGGCATCGAACAACTTCGAACTCGCGATCGCCGTCGCGGTCGCCATCTTCACCGTCAGTTCCGGCGTCGCCTTCGCGACCGTGGTCGGCCCGCTGATCGAGGTTCCCGTCTTACTCGCGCTCGTCCACGTCGCGATCTACTTTCAACGGCGGTTCGACTGGACCGGCCACGAGACCGGTCGGCTGGATCGTGCGCCATCGGCCGACGGCTCCCCGGCCGATACCGGCGGTGATGAGTGAGTTGCCGTCGCTATCGCTTGCCGTGGCGCACCAGACTCCCGCTCGTGGATCGAAGACGTGACCGAGTACCGGAACCCCCACTATCACGCTCCGAAGGCCGACAGCGAGACCGGTTCGCTCTCCGCGAGGTAGCCCCGGATCCGGCCGCGGTCCCAGCCGAGCGGCGAGACGACGCTTTCGGCCGCCCGGATCAGGAGGGTGGTGTAATACTCGACGTCGTAGTCCGGACCTGAGCCGGTCTCGAGTTCGCCGCCGAGTTCGAGTCCCAATCGGACGCGCTCGCTCGTCCGACGCGCTCCGTCGTCGACCACGACGTACTCGACCGACTGGCCGGGCTGGCGGGGCACGCCGACCGTCTCGTGGCGCTCCAGCGCGGCGACCGTGTGCGTCGCCTGTGTGTACGCCTCGAGCGACTTCGAGACGCGCTTCGTCGTCACGAGATCGGCCGGGTCCACGGCGCCGCGTTCGAGCGCGGAGACGTGGCGACGCAGTCGATCGCAGACGGCCGTCGGGTCACTCTCGGCGTCTAAGACGTCCACGTACTCACGCTGGCAGTCGGCCACGAACGCCGGCGTCGAGCGCTGGCGAAGCTCGATTCCACGGAACTTGTACTCGCCGGACGCGCGCTTGCCGAAGTAGCGGGTGAGCGCACCCGGCGCCGTGGATGGCCTCCGCTCGACCCCGGCGGCGTCGCTTACCGTCCGCCCGCCCGTTTTGCGCGTCTCGTCACCACCGGCAGAGTCGCGCAAGGGGACGAAACACACCCACTCGTAGGTCCCGTCGTGTTCGAGCGGGATGCCGACGTCGTCACTCACGTCGGCGATCACGTCCGCAAGAGGTTCCGGATCGTCGACGGCCGGCGTCACCCAGAGACTGTCGACGATGCCGTGGACGATCCGCCAGCCCCCGGTCTCCAGGCGCTGCTTGGCCGAGAGGGCGATCTCCCGCGCGTACGCGTTGATCGCCTCGTGACACTCGATGCGGCCGAACTTGGCGTTGCGATAGCCCTGATAGCCGAAACACGAGACGAGAACCCACTTGATCGCGCCCGACCGGCCGCGCAGTCGCCGACGCTCGCATGCCTCGAGGTCGTCTTCGGCTAGCTGTCGCTTGATATCGGCACGGTCTATCAGCAGATCTGACAGGACGTCGGGGAGGAATCCTGGGTCCTGGCAGACGTGGGAGTCGAATCCGGGAACTGCATCAAGCGGCTGCCGGTCGCCGTCCGGCCCGCAGCACGCACAATTGACGGTGTCCGGACTCACGTTTCGCTCGCAGATGATCCGGGGGTACAGCGACGCGAAGTCGATCTCGTGGACGTTCTCGTGGAGGCCCACCTCCGGAGAAAAGGTAAAGCCCCCGCGATCGGCCGCGTGCAGCGTCCGGACGTCTTTGAACGCTTCGGGCTCCCACTTGTTCCAGGGGGCGGGGACGTCTCGCGCCCGCGCCAGTCGAATCTGTCGCGAGGTGAGGAGCGTTCCGATACTCCCCCACGCGGCCTCCTGGAGCGGTCGACCGCTCGCTTCGACCATGTACAGCAGTCCCGGGAGCCCCGACTGGTGCCAGAGAAAGCTGTTCGATTCGTCGACGATCGCTCGGCCGGGAACGCGGTATCGGGCCGGCGAGTGTCCGATCTGCCCGTAACTGGCGTACGCGTTCTCGCCTGCGATACGCGTCCAGCCCGGCAGCCGGCCCAGTTGGAAGTCGGCGACCCCTTCGTCGGCTGCCGTCTCGCAGAGCAGCGGGACCAGTTCGGCGTGGCTCAGCACCAGTACGTCGGGATCCACCCGATCCAGCCGGTCCGACAGTGCCCGCAGGACCGCAGCTGGCTGCCCGTCGAGGCGCTCGTACTCGATCGACCCGTCGGCGGCTGTCCCACTCCCGACTCGCAGGGACGAGACATCGCCGTCCACGAGCGCTCGTTCGTCGACGGCGATGTGGAATCGTCGAAGCGGCCGGCCGGGTGCCGACGACGCCGGCGATTCGCCCCGATCCAGACAGTACCGAAACCCCGGCGCGAGATCCACGTCGAACAGGCGTAACGTCCCGGGAGCGAACTGTAGCTCACGATCGTGCTGCCCTCGATCCTGGGGGGCGGTCGATCGATCGCCACTCTCGGCCAATCGAGCCGATACTGACTTCTCGTACTGGCCGACTGGACCCTCGTACCGGTAGATGAGTTCCCGTGCGAGCGTCCGAACCTCCTCCATCCGGTCGAGCGAGACCGAAAGCATGGGTTCGGTCGCCAACTCCCGTTTCGTATCGCGTAATGTAGTATATTTCTCGACGAGCCGGGTATCCGCCACCTTCGGATCCGTCGCGAGATCGTCCCGAACCGCCGCTAACGCGTCAGGCGGCCCGTGGAGATACGTGGTCGGTGTGTACGACTCGTCGACGACTGCCTCCGCGCCGGTTTCGGTCAGGTACCAGGCGCGGACCTCGTCGTCCTCGAACTCGACGGTGAACGGCTCGGTCTCGCTCGTCACTCCGCACCCACCCCTGTATCGGTGTCGTGAGTGCTGTCCCGGGTCGCTCCGGCGTCCGCTTCCATCGACGTCTCCGCCTCGGAGGCGCCGGATTGGCGCGACCGTTCGAGTTCGTCGAGCCGGTCGTGGAGGCAACGAATCTCGGCTTCGTGGGCGAGCAAGAGCGAGAGGACGAGTGCGCGCTCGGGATCCGGCTGGTTGGCGTAGCCCGCTGCATCGGCGTACCCGCGCGCCCGATCGAACAGCCGGTCGAAGTCGTGCTGGTACTCGCGGCGGAGCGCGCGTCGCATCGGTTTCCACTCTGCTTCGAGTTGTGCGAGGGCGTCGCGATAGGTCGGGTTGGTCCGCCCCATCAGGCCTCACCACCGTCGATGGTTGGCGTCGAGCGCGTCAGTGGACCGCTCTCTCGATCCGTCGTCGGTGGTTCCCACTTCCGGGTGAGGTCGGGTGCCAGCAGGCCCCGGTCGTGGACTGCGGTCGCGGGATCGAGCGCGTCGGTGGTCCCGTAGCGGTCCGCCCAGTAGGGGATCGTCGTCTGCCAGCCGTGGTGGTCCCAGTAGCCGACCGATTCGACGCCGTCACCGTTCAGGCGCGTGCCCACGCGCGTGGTGACGGATTCAAGCGTGTGATCGGCGTACTCGTCGACCCGCGGCGAAACAGTGTCACCAGTGGTCGTCGCGAGCACCGGGACGTCGAGCGAGTGGCCGAGTTCCCGGAGCGTCGAAAGCGACGCCGCGAGTAACCGCTCTCGCTCCCACTCGTCGAGATCGTCGTCGTGGTACAGCGAGTCGACGTTCGGCGCCACGAGCATCGACGAGCGCGCAGAGGCCTGGCGTGCCAGCGCCTGGATCAGCGAGTGGTGCTGATATGCGGTGAACGCTCTGGCGATGCGGAGCGGGGCCAGCGTCGTCGCGCTCGGCGCCCGGTCGTACAGGACGTGCGTACTCGCAGTGTTTCTCGCGTCGACCCAGTGGATCGGACCCGATTCGTCGACCAGTCTGGTACAGACGAGATCGGGGACGACCGTCGACCGCGGCGACGTCACCCGGAGCACCGTCAGGCCGGTGTCGAACTCGACGTGATGCATACCGGCACGTCACTGGCCCGGGAGTTAAGGGTCGGAATACCGTTTCCGGAATTTCCGATACCGGCGTTCCTCATCGTGTTATCGGCGCGTATCGGACTCCGTGGGTGTCCACCCGGTCGTGGTGGTGTCGGTGTACCAGGCGACGTCGGTGGCCGCTGCCTCGCGGACGCACGCGAGGTACGGTTCGAGCCGGTCGCCGCGATCGGCGAGCGTCACCGCGTCCGTTTCGCGGTCGTACGTGACGAGTCCAGTATCGGCAAGTGTCGGAAGGATGGCGTGGCGGAGTCGCTTTTGGGCGTGTCTGTTGGTGGGTGCGCCGGCGTCGCCCTGTTCTCCCGCGGTGAGCTCGTCGGCGAGTTCGTCGACCGGGACGGTTCCCCCACGATCGTACAGCGTCGTCAGCAGTCGTCGCCCACCGTCGCTCGCGAGCAGTGCGAAGACGTGCGCCGGTGAGTGACCGCTCTCGCCCCGCACCACTGGCTCGTCGCCCTCGCCAGATGCGCCCATACCCGTCAGTCACTCCCTGTCACGAAAACCCTCCGGCGTGCACGTCCCACCACCTTTAGTCAGTCGTCCGGCCGGCGTCGCTCCACGTGTCCATTCGATCGTTCGATAGTACTCGTTCGCTCGCGCGATATCGCTCAGTTGTGCCGAAAATCGGATGGCTCGTCCGATAGGGCTGCGGTGTACCGACGCGACTCCGCTAACGGGTGTCCACGATGGTCGACTCGACGATTCGGTACGTCCGCCCGCGGTTCTCTCCGGTGGCCTCGACGAGGTCGTAGTGGGCCATCTTCGTGAGGTAGTTGCGGACGGTCCGGCGCGTCTTCGGCTCGTCGGCGCGGTCCTCGTAGGCTTCGTAGAGGTCGCTGGGTTCGATCTCGCCGTGTTCGTCGATCACGTCGTAGAGCGTCCGCTGGTGGGTGGGGAGGTTCTCGATGGTCTTCTGGCGGATCGCGTTCCGGGCATCCGGAATGGCGTCTTCGAGCAGTGAGTCGGTGAGGCGATCGTCGCCGCGTCCCTGGGCACGCGTCGCGGCCGATCGAAGGATCCCGATCGCGACCCGGGCGTCACCCGCCGCCGCGTCGGCGATCTGGCGAAGCTGCTCGTCGGTCACACTCTCGGGTTCGAGTCCCTGTCGGACCCGTTCTGCGAGGATGGCGACGAGTTCGTCCACGCCGTAGCGGTCCAGCGTGACGCGCGTGCCCGCTCGAAACCGCGACCGAACCCGGTCGTCGAAGCGGGCGAACAGCTCTTCCTCGCGGTTGGCGACGAGGACGACCGAGACGTGCGGCAACCGGTGGACGTCGTAGAGCACCTCGCTCTCCTCTAGCTGGTCGACCTCGTCGAGGATGACCACGATCGGTGCCTCGTCGGCCGATCGGAGCCGACCGTACAACTCGTCCTGGGCGGTCGAGCGGTGGACGTCGTACGCCTGATCGACTGCTTCGAGGAGGCTGTAGAGGACGCGAAACCGGGTGTACTCCTGCCAGCAGTTGACGTACGCGACGCGAATCGAGGGCCGCCGCTCGGCCAGTTGATCCAGGGTGTACCGGGCGATACACGTCTTCCCGACGCCCGTGGGCCCGAAGAGGAACGCGGGATCGGCTCGTCCGCCAGAGAGCAGCGGCTCGACGGCTTCGGAGAGGCGTGAGATCTCCTCGTGCCGGTGAACCACTTCGCTCGGAACGAACGCTTCGGTCAGCACCCGATCGTCGACGATCACGGTCGTCTGTTCACGTTGGAGAATCTTAAGCGACGGTGACCGTCTTCCGATTTTCCGATTTCGACGTCGAACGGGAGCGATCACGCCGGGAGCCGTCACACCCGCCATCCATTTATATAGTAAATTATATAGTGCGATACGAAATTCTGCCGACGGAGTGCCTCCGGTCGATAGCGACATCTGTCGAAATAGCTGTATAGAGGGCCTGAATAGGATATTTGCTCCAATATTAGATATGGTGTATCTATTCAGGAGAGAAAAATTCGCTGGGAGATATCGGAGTGCGACGGTGGGCGGGCCGATGTGCCTGTCGAATGCGGAGATCAGTGACCGCTCCCAGCTCGTTCCACGTACACCAGTTCGTCGGCCCGTTCTAGCATCCGGACGCCCCAGGTGACCGTCACGGGGACGAGCGCGGTCGTGAAGATGGCGATGAAGACCAGAATCGAGAACAGCTCGGTGTCGATGACGCCGGCCGACAGCGCGACCGAGGCGATGATGATCTCGACGGTGCCGCGGCCGTTCATGCCGAAACCGATGACGAGGCCCTCACGCGACGTCAGCGAGGTTGGCAGGGCGAACAGCCACGAGCCGAGGATCTTGCCGAGGAAGGCGATCGCGACGAGGACGACCAGAATGCCGAACGAGTCGGCGAAGACGTCGAACGTGATGTCGAACCCGACGGTGACGAAGAAGACGGGAGCGAACACGCCCATCGCGAGGGTGTATATCACCGTGTGGATGTGTTCGTGCAGGCCCGGTTCGACGTCCGACTGGCGGAGGAACATCCCGGCGACGAAGCCGCCGATAATCATGTGCAAGTCGGCGAGCGTCGCGAGCTGAGCGAACAGGAGCGAGACCAGCAGGGCGAACGTCAACCCGGTCGTCTGGTCGACGAAGCCGTATCGCTCGCGTAACGTCTCGATGAGCGCCCACGCCCGCGGCAGGAAGAGGTAGCCGAGCAGGAGTGTGACGACGAAGAAGCCGAGTGCCTTCCCGAGGATCGCCACGACCTCGACGGGGTCGAGCGTCCCGGCCGTGACGTAGCTGTCGACGCCGGCGAAGACGACCAGTACGCCGACGTCGGAGGCGAGCGCGCCGCCGAGGAGGACGTTCGCGATTCGAGTGTCGAGCAGGTCGAGATCGGCGAGGATACGCGACTTCGTCGCCAGCGAGGTCGCCGCCATCGCGAGCCCGAGAAAGAGCGCCGCGCCGGTCGACACGCCCAGCCAGACGCCGGCCCCGTACCCGAGTCCGAAGGGGACGACGAACGCGCCGAAGGCGATCAACAGCGACGGCGGGCCGAGTTTGAACAGCTCCCGGAGGTCGACCTCCATACCGACGTAGACCATCAGGAGGAAGACGCCGAACTCCGCGAACACGGAGAGCAGGGTCGACGGTTCGAGCAGGCCCAGCAGCGGCGGGCCGAAGGCGATGCCGGCGAACAGCTCGCCCATCATCGTCGGGTAACCGAACCGCTCGGCGACCGCCCCGAAGACCCACGCGACGGTGAGGACCAGCAGGAGACTGAGAATGTCGATGCTGACGGTTTCGACCATTGTCGAGGGCCTCGATCGTTCGGCCGGGGACTGTCCACCCGTACGCGCTGACCAGAACCGTCCGAACCCGGTGACCGTCCGAACCCGTGCCGTCTCGCCGTCGATTCACTCGTAGCGCGTCGGTACCCGAGCGGGTACGTTCCGGCGGCTGGTCTTCCTGTACCCGTCGTATGCAGGTGCCGACGGTGGGCCCTCGTACACGGTATCGAAGCGAAAGACGGAGGACTGACTAATTGGATAGTTAGTTTATGCAGGATCGCGTCGATCACGCTCGGTCGAGCTGGGTCGCGACGGCGGGACACTCGACGGTGCGACTCGAAACGGCACGGCTCGCTACGAGCGAACGTCCGGGTCGGTGTGTGGTCCGCGGCGCCGACCGCGATCGAACCACGTACATGCGTTCGGCCCCCAGCTGGGGCCGAGACCGATGACCGATCGATCGCGCCTCGCGCTCGTCGTCTGGAGCGTCCTCGTCTCGCAAGTGTTCCTCTATCCGGGGCTCTCGGAGACGGTCGTCGCGCTCGGCGGCGGCGACGACATCCTCGCCGGCACGTGGTTCCTCGTCGCGGAGTTCGGTGCGTTCGTCGGCTGTGCCGTGCTGTGGGGGGTGGCGAGCGACGCGCTCGGCCGGCGGACGCCGCTGGTCGTGCTCGGCGCCGTCGGCGGCGCGGCGAGCTATCTCGCGGTCGCGCTGTCACCGACGCTGGGCCTGGGATTCGGTGTCGTGCTGGCGCTTCGTGTTGTCGGCGGGGCGTTCACGATCGGCGCCTTCTCGCTGGCGATCACCATGCTGATGGACCTCTCGGGCGGCCACGGCCGTAACATGGGTGCGGCGGGGACGGCGATCGGCCTCGGAGCAGCGCTCGGCTCGGTCGTCGGCGGGCAGTTCGCCACGGTCGATCCCCTGGCCCCGCTGTACGCCGGCGCCGCGCTGCTCGCCGGTGCTGCGGCCCTCGCGGCGACCGTCCCCGACCGCGGACCCGGGGACGGCCTCCCCGTCGGGACGCTCGTCGCGCGCGTTCGCGACCGACCGACGCTCCTCGTCCCCTACGCGTTCGGCTACGTCGACCGGTTGACGGCCGGGTTCTTCGCGCTGACCGGCGTCGCGTACTTCCGGGACGCGTTCGGTATCGACGCGGGGCAGGCGGGACTGACGCTGGCGCTCTTCTTCGTCCCGTTCGCCGTCCTGCAGTACCCGGTCGGCTCGATCTCGGATCGCGTGGGCCGATTCCTCCCGGTCGTCGTCGGCTCGATGCTCTACGGCGTGGCGATCGTCGCGGTCGGCCTCGCCCCGACCTACCTCCTCGCTGCTGGGCTGATGGTCGTCGTCGGGATCTGCGGCGCACTCGTCTCGCCGACGACGATGGCGCTGGTCACCGACATCGTCCCGTCGTCGGGCCGCGGTGCGGCGATGGGTGGGTTCAACGTCTTCGGCAGTCTCGGGATGTTCTCCGGCTTCCTCGTCGGTGGACTCGTCACGGACGCGTACGGCTACCTGGCAGCGTTCCTCGTCGCGGGCGGGCTCGAAATCGCGATCGCCACCGTCGCGTCGGGAGCCGTCAGACGAATCACGTGGGAGTCGACGACGGTGACGGGAAGCTAGCGGGCTCGTGACCGTCCGCGCCACGTGACCGGTGTGAAAGGCTTATTGCTTACTATCCGGTAAGTTCTCGTATGGGCCACTCGATTTCGCGAAAACGGCCGTGGCTCGCCGCGGTGCTCGCGACGCTCGTGACCGGGCTCGGCCACCTGTATCTCAGGCGATGGCGACGTGCACTCGGCTGGCTGTTCGTCGTCTTCGTGACCGGTGCGCTGTTCGTCCCGCCGGAAGCGATGGAGGCACTCGTCAACGAGGGCGCGATCGACCCCGTCGCCCTCGCCCCGTCGCTGCTCGTCGGAGCGTTTAGCGTCGTCGACGCCTACCTCGTCGCACGCGCGCTCAACATGCGCAACCAGGCGGCTGCGGCGGTAGTGAACGAAGACGAGTCGACGGTCAGCACCTGCCCGAACTGTGGGAAGGAGCTCGATCCGGACCTCGACTTCTGTCAGTGGTGTACGACGTCGATCGACGACGCCGAACGGTGACACGCACGTCAATCGGTGGCACGCACGTCGGTGTGTTCGCGCGCGAAAATTATCCTCTCTATCGTCCCAGTTCCATCGCCAGACGATCACGCCGGTCGGTGATCGAGCGTCGCCGCGAGGTACTCGGCGGCTGCCCGCCTCGCGGTCGCTAACGCCGTCTCCTCTTCGAGCACGACCGCCCGGGTGTGCGCCCCGTCGACGATGGTCATGAGCGCCCGGGCGACGTGTTCGGCGTCCGCGTCGGCGAAGACGTCCGCGTCGATCCCCTGGTCGATCACGGTCTCGAGCAGGTACCGGACGTAGGCATCGTTCTGTCGAAATCGCTCGGCGAACGGCTCGTTGTACGGTGCCTGACTTCGCATCTCGAGCATCGCGATCAGGAGATCGCTGTGGTCGCCCGCGCTCACCAGCAACTGATCGAGCAGTAACTCCAGGCGCTCCTCCGGGTCGGTCGTCTCGACCTCGTGGACGGCGTCCTTGAATCGCCCGAGGACGTAGTCGAGAAACGCCGCGAGCAGGTCGTCTTTCGTGTCGTAATGGTAGTGGATCGCCGCCGTTGACTTGCCGTACTCCGCGGCGATCCGTTTCATCGTGAGATCCGCGTACCCGTGCGTAGAAAGCGCGCGATAGGTCGCACGCATAATCGCCTCGTCAGGGTCCGCGCTCGATCGATCCGGATCGTCGGCCATCGAATACAGCATACACCGTCGGGGGGATAACGGTTTTGTACGCCAGCTATCGCCGTTCTCTCGATCGTGAGGGACCTGTCGAGTTTCGGGCCCGGCTGGGATTCGCCGTCGAAATCGGTCGCGGATCCGGCTGGCCGCCCGGCTCGGCGACACACACGGCCGCGTTCCCAAGACTTTTGACTAACTGGTTAGTAAGTACCTTATCCGCAATGGACGAACCGGAACGAACGATTCTCGATGCGACCTATCGCGCTCTCTGCGAACACGGCTACGCGGACCTGACGATGCAGCGGATCGCGGACGAGTCGACGCTGAGCAAGGCGGCGATCCACTACCATTACGACAGTAAAGAGCACCTCTTCGAGCAGTTTCTCGAGTACCTCTACGACCGGTACACCGATCGGCTCGACGGGGCAACTGGCGCGAGCGCGCGCGACCGACTCGACGCGTTGCTCACCGTCCAGCTCGCGGACGAGGCGGCCGACCCTGGCATCGACTTTCAGACCGCGATGCTCGAAGTCCGGGCGCAGGCGCCGTACGACGAGGCCATTCAGGAGACGCTCTCCGCGTTCGACGAGGCGCTGGTCGCTCGCCTCCGCGAGACGATCGCTGACGGCGTCGACGCCGGCGAGTTCGACGAGCGCGTCGATCCCGACCTTGCCGCCGACCTCCTGACGACGGCGATCAAGGGCGCACACACCCGGCAGGTCGCCGTCCGCCACCCGCTCGACCGCTCCTACGAGGCCGCACGCACGTACGTCGACGCGTATCTCGTCGGAGAGGACGCCGCGGAGGTGAGCGCCTGATGGGGCTGCGGGAGTCCGTCGACTCGCTGCTCAGAGGGCCCGAGGGAATGGACCTCACGTCGGGCGGCATCGGCTGGCCGCTCTTTTACCTCTCGTTGCCGATCATCGTCCAGAATCTCTTTCAGGTGCTGTACAACCTGGCCGACACCTTCTGGCTCGGCCGCCACAGCACCGAGGCGCTGTCGGCGATCACGTTCGCGTTTCCGATCGTCTTCCTGATGATCTCGCTCGCGCTTGGCGTCTCGGTCGCGGGGAGCGTCCTCGTCGCCCAGCACATTGGGGCCGGCAACGAGGGCCGCGCCGCATACGCCGCCTCGCAGACGATGGCCTACGCGGCCGTCATCTCCATCGTGCTGGGGGTCCTGGGCTACGTCTTCGTCGACGACGTCACCGCGCTCATGGGCGTGAACGCTTCCGTCGAGCCCCTCGTCGTTGAGTACATGCAGGTCTACGCGATCGGCCTGTTCGCGGTCTTCGGCTTCGCGGTCTTCATGGCGCTCATGCGCGGCTACGGCGACACCGTGACGCCGATGTACGTCATGGCCGGTTCCGTGGTACTCAACATCGTCCTCGACCCGATCCTCATCTTCGGCTTCGAGGCGAACCCGCTGTTCGGGGCGTTCGGACTCGACGGCCTCGAAGCCGCGGCGCTCGCCGCGACGGGCTTTACTGGCTGGGGAATCGGCGGCGCCGCCATCGCGACGGTCGGCTCCCGGGCGCTCGCACTCGTCGTCGGGCTCGTGATCATGTTCCGCGGGAATCACGGCGTACAGATCCGCCTCTCGGAGATGCTGCCCGACCGCTCGTTCGGGCGGACCATCGTCGAGATCGGCTTGCCGGCCTCCGTGGAGGGGGCGGCTCGGTCGCTCTCGATCACGCTCTTGCTGGCCGTCGTGGCGACCTTCCCGAACGCCGTCAGCGGGGCGTACGGCATCGGCACGCGGGTGTTCTCGGTGATATTCCTGCCGGCGCTCGCCGTCTCGCAGGGGATCGAGACGATGACCGGCCAGAACATCGGCGCCGAATCGGTGGAACGCGCCGCCGAGACGAATCACTTCGGCGCACGCGCCATGCTCGTGCTGCTCACGGTGGGCGGCGGTCTCATCATGCTCGCTGCGGGACCGATCGCCAGCATCTTCTCACCCGATCCTGCGGTGGTCGACCACGCAACGACCTTCCTCCGCGTGACCGGGCTCACCTTCGGATTCATCGGCGTCATGCGCGCCTACACCGGTGGGTTCCGCGGTGCCGGGCACACGATGGTCGCGGCCGTCATCTCGCTCGTGACGCTCGGCTTCGTCCGCCTTCCGGTCGCCTGGATCGCGTCGGGCCCGCTCGACGTGATGGGCCTGTGGATCGCGTTCCCCATCTCGAATATCGTCGGCGGCGTCGTCGCGTACCTCTGGTTCAAACGCGGGACCTGGCGCGACGGTAACCTGACGGAGAGCGACCCGACGTCCGACGTGCCGGCACCCGACGCCCAACCGACAGACGACGACTGACGATGATGCACCTCACCGACCACACGGACCGACGCGCAGCCATCGACCAGTCCATCGAACACGCACTCCCGTCCGACCCGACCGGCTGTCTGGCGCCTGCCGACGCGCAGATGGACGCGTTCGAGGACCGGTGGTACGGCCGGCTCGTTTTCGTATCAGCCGCGGCGGGACAGGCCGGTGACGTGTCAGCAGGCGATGTACCCGACTCGACGACCAGGGCGGCGTTCGGTGACGAAACAGCGTCCACGGTTGGCGCCGCGGCTGCCATCGAGTTACTCCGTGGCTACTGTTCGCTCCGGTACGCGTTGCTTCTGCGCGATGGCGACGACCGCTCACTCGAGTCGGTGACGCCGGAACTCCTCTCGAGTGACTATCTCTTCGCCGCGGCGTTCGAGCGTCTGGGGGATTCCGTGGCGAGCGACGACGATACCGCCCGACTCGAGTCGTGCTTCGAGACCCTCGCCGGGACCGCCGAGCGGAGTATCGAGGCGATGGCCACCGACGAACGCCAGCCGCCATCTCCTGACGCCTACGCGGATGTGATCGAGGAGACGGCGGGTGCGCTCGGCTGGTGGGCGGCACGAACCGGGGCGGTGCTGGCCGGTGTCCCCCCTGTCCACCGCCAGACGATCGCGTCGATCGGCCGTGCAGCGAGTGTTCACCGGCAACTTCGCCACGTCCTCGATCCGTCGGCCGTTCCCGGGCCCGTGACGCCGTTTCTCGGCGTCGAGTGCGACGGTTCGGCGCCCGGAGACGACGATCTCCGTCGCCGGGCGGAAAAGCGGCGTGACGAGGTGCTAACGGCGATCGAATCCTTGCCGGCGCCCATCGACGCGACTGCACTGCGCTCACTCGTCCGGGCCGGCTCTCGGAGATAGCCGCTGATTTGGAATCGATCCGGGTGAGCCGCCGATCGGGTCCAGCCGTTCGGTACTCGATCGCGTCGACTCAGAGATATGGGTAGAACAGCGGCTCGGTGTCGTCCCAGTGGGCGATCCCGTCGACGATGGGGACGATGTTCTGGGTTTCGACGAGCGTTTCGAGTTCCGGCCCGGTCGCCGAAAAGCGGACCGACCGGTTGCAAAACTCCGCTGGAACGTCGTGCAGCTCCGGTCGCCAGATGAACCCGGCGAGCGGGATATAGACGTGGGCGTCGACCGCGAACCGGTCGGTCCTGACGGGGTCGATCGTCGCGGGGGTGGCGTAGAGCTTCATCGACTGGGTCAACTGGAGGAACGCATCGCCGACCGCCATGAAGGAAGCAGCCGCCCCCGGCGCAGTCGCGTAGCGAACGGCCTGGTCGAGCGTGAAGCCGCGGGTGAGGAGTCCGACGAGTCGCTCGCGCGTTTCCGCATCGAGCGGGCGGTCGTGGCCGTCTCGAACGATGCCGGCGGCGCTGCCGCGGCGAACGCACTCGAGGCCGGTGTCACGACCGCTGGGACCGTCGAGTAGACACAGTCTGACGTTCGACCGATCGAGTTCGGCGGGCGCGAGCGTTCCGTCCGTACACGCGAACCCGTTCGCGACGTTGCCGACGAAGTGAACGAAGTCGGCACCGGTTTCGAATATCGCCGCGAGTTCGTCCCGGGTGACCGCCTCGTGAACCTCGACCGAGACCGTCGCGGCCGTGTGGGTGTCGTACTGCGAGCGCAGCGCCGCCAGGATCGCCGCGTCGGTCTCCGCGCCACCCACGACGACCACAGATTCGTCCGCATCCGTCCTGTCGATGAATCGAGACGCGTGCTCGTACACGTCCGGATCCGGACGGAACATCGTCTCGGCGGGCGGCGGATCGTCACACAGCCAGGCGATCGAACTCCCGTGCCGGCCACCCTCGACGACGCGCCCGGGTATCGTCTTCGGAACCCGTCGATAGGGGGCGTGATCGGCAGCTCGGTCGCGACCGGGTCGCGCCGCATCCGGGAGGTAGATCGCTGACACGTTGCGGATCAGGTAGGGGAGCGCTCGAACGTTTTCGAACGTCGGCTCGACGAAACTCGCGAAGTGCCACTCCGGCAACCCGTTGCTGATTCGATCGAAATCGAGTGCGAGGAGCGCTTCTAGGCGCTCCGGATCCGTGCGTTCTCGAATCACGTCGGTGTCGGCGTCCAGCGCCGACAGCAGGTCGAGGTCGGCCGGATTCGCGCTCGAGTACTGGTCGTACCGAACCAGCATGTCCAGGAGAAACACGCGGCGCAGGAGTCCAGCGACGGCGTACTGGTAGCCAGGCTGTGTGCCGAACTCGGTCAGTACCGAGCCCGTTCGTGTCGCGAGGGCGGGTTCGGCTTCGTCGTCGAGTTCGATTCGCGCACCCAGATAGTATGCGAGGGGCGCCGCCGGAAACAGGTATTCGAGCTGGGAGGGCAGCCTGAGAACGAGTCCCGTCTCGGGGACGTGATCACCGACGGCGTGGGGGACGTCGAGTTCGTCGCCGAAGGCGAGTCGCGGCGGGTGGCGCAGGTTCATGTTGGCCGTCCGGCGGGCATCTCGTTCCTGGACGGCCGCGGCGAAGTGCGAGAGGCCGGTCGCGACCCCCTCGGGCGTTCGTGGGACGGTGATCGTGTGACGGGGGTAGGAAACGCGGCTCACGAATCCGATCGTCACTGCCTTCGGCTGCTCGAACGACAGACGCACCACGTCGTTCTCGGTGAAGGTAACGGTGGCCGCCCCGTCGAATCGAAAATGCGTGATGAGCGGCCCCTCCGCGTGAACCATGTGGGAGCCGTCGTCGAGGACGACCGACGTGCCGGCGTCGATCTGGCGGGAGGCGGTTCGTTCACCCGCTTCGATTTCGGACACTTCGGGAAAGGCGGCGTCCGTCGAGAGGGCCGCCGCACGCCCGCTCACCGCCGCATCGAGCTGCATCGGGATCGGCAGCGACGGAGCTGGTTCGTCCCAGCCGACCGTCTGGATCGTACTTACGTTGGCCACCCGGTCGGTCGCCCGGATGGTCGTATCGATCAGCTCGACCGAAACCATACCTCCACATGTGAATACCGGGGCATACGTGTACCGGCCCGTGGTCGGGGCCCCGTCACGGTACAGAATGTCGCACTGTACAGGATGTCGATCGGCTGTACAGTTGCGAAGTCGATCGGGATGGCGTTCCTCCCGTGTGGTCGACCGGCACACGACGGATCACTCGCAAGGTGTGGCCGCTACCGCACCGCACCGGTCGGTGCGCCGGCTTGACTGTCCTCGTCGGGCTGCAGCCGAAGTTCGAATCGGGCGCCACCGGACGTGCTATCCTCGACGGTGACCGTCCAGCCGTGGGCGGACGCGATCTGTGTGACGATCGCGAGGCCGAAGCCGGTACCCCCGTCTCCCTTCGCGGTCGAGACGCCCGCGTCGAGGATCTCGTCTTTCAGATCGTCGGGGACGCCGGGACCGTCGTCGGCGACGTAGATCCCCTCGTCGAAGGTATCGACGTCGACCGCGACGTCGTCTCCGCCGTGGAGGGCGGCGTTGCGAAACAGGTTCTCGAAGAGTTGCCGCAGCCGGTCCGGGTCGCCCTCGACGGTCGGGAGGCTGCCGATGGTGAGGCTCCCGTCGGCGGTGTCGACGCCACCCCAGGCCGCTTCGACGACCGTCGCCAGTTCGACCGGCTCCAACGCACCGATTGCCTCACCGTCTCGTGCGAGCGTGAGGAGGTCCTCGATCATGCGACGCATTCGATCGAGTTCCTCGTCGACGATCGTCAGGTTGTCGACGTCACCGGACTCGATGGCCGTCTGGAGATAGCCTTCGGCGATCGAGAGGGGATTCCTGAGGTCGTGACTGACGATCGAGGCGAACGCGTCGAGGCGCTCGTTCTGGCGCTCGAGTTCTTGCTCGCGCTGGACGAGCGTGGAGATGTCGGTGTAGATGAAGTAGCCGTGCTGGTCGTCCCCGTCGGCTGGGATGGGCACACTTCGGAGCAAGAACGGGGCAACGCCGTCGTCGGTGAGCCGGTCGACCTCCGCGTCCACACGGTTGCCTTCGAGCACCTCGTCGTAGAGGCGTCGTGCGTCGTCCCGTTCGTCCGCGGGAACCACCGTCTCGACCACCGACGACCCCACCGCTACGTCGGGTTCGAAGCCGAACAGCCGGACGAACGCGGAGTTGACGGACTCGATGGTCGGCTCGCCGTCGACGACCTCGTACTGGATCGCGGCGTCCGGGATGTTCTGAAAGAGCGCGGCGAAGCGATCCCGTTCGCGAGTGAGGGCGCGCTCGAACCGAACCCGAGCGACCGCGTGGGTGGCGTAAGCCACGAGCAGCTCACAGAGGACTCGATCGACGGGTGCGAAGGCATCCACCTCGGTCGAGAACAGTTGGAAGACGCCGTCCGGCCCCATCGGAATCGACAGCACGGATCGATAGGGCGTGGTGCCGGCGTCGAATTCGTCCGCTCTCCTGAGATCGAGTTCGTCACCGTCCTCGCTATCGAGCTCGTCCCCGTTTTCGGGACCGAACTCGTCGGTGACGTCGGCGACGGCGATCGTCTCCTGGCGCTCGATGGTTCGACCCGCCAGTCCATCGCCGGCTTCGAGGCGCCCGTCGAACTGGTACGGGCGTTCGGCGGTTGCGGCGACGGAGGCGAGCACCCCCTCGTCCAGTTCGGCGATGCCGCAGGCGTCGGCGGCGAAGAGTTCGACCGCCCGTTCGACGACGAACTCGCAGACCGCGTCGACCTCGGATCGATCGTCGAGCGCGGCGACGGTCTCGTGGAGCCGGTCGACCCTCGCACGCGTCGTCTCGTCGTCCGCGCCGAACGCTTCGGCGGTGGCTGCAGGCGCGTACGTCGCCAGTCCGAACCCCGCCTCGGCCGGGCCGATCGGCTCCGTCTCGACCGTGAACAGTTGGCCGTCGAGTTGTACCGTTCGCGATCGGGTCTCGCCGTCACAGGCGGCGTGGTAGTTCGCTCGAAGCTGGGTGGAAACGGCCGGATCGAGTCCGACGGCGTCGAGGGTGGTGCCGTCGAATCGGCCGGGGTCGAGCCCAGCTTCGTCGTCGGTGCCCCCGGCGACGATGTGGTGACGTCGATTCTCGTCGAAGAGACAGATCAGTCCGTCTCGCTCGGCGGCGAGTCGATCGATCACGGCCCGGGAGAGGCTCTCTGGAACTGTCGAGTGGGCGGCGTCGAGCCGTCGAGTGAGGAGCGGATACCACTCGTCCGTCGGGCCAGCCGCGCAGACGGCGTCAACTGCACCGGCGTCGAGGACAGCCGTCGCCGTCACGTCGGTCTCTGGGTCGACGAGCGCGACGACTGGTGTCGTGGGTGCGACACGCGTGACGGTCTCGATCCCCGCGATTACGTCGCCGTCGTCGGGTGTCCCGCAGCAGACGAGGTCGACGGCTCGTTCGTCGAGTGCAGTCGCGGCCGCATCCAGCGTCGCGACGTGAGATGATTCCCATCCCGACTCGGTGAGTTGCGTCGCGAGGTCGGTGCCGTGGCCGGAGCCGTCGAGAACGAGGACTGCAGCCTGGTGACGGCGCATTTCGACCGTACTCGGTCCAGAATCCCCAAAACCGTTCCGGCCCGACCGAAACCTCGGCTGGCTGTCGGCACAACCGTTCGTTCGATGAGTCCAGACTGCCTCTCCTCAGAGCAAGAGTGCGACGATGGCGAGGACGATGAACAGCAGCACGAAGATCCGAGCGATCTCCATCGAGATACCGGCGACACCGCGAGCGCCGACCGCGGCGGCGACGAGCGCCAGTACGAAGAAGATGACCGCCCAGTACAGGAACCCGCCGTTGCCGAACTGGAGTGAGACGGTGTCGACCATGGACTGGGCTGCAACGAAACCGACCTTAAGTGCTGAACACTGTTCGCTTCACAAATCCGTCAACTGACACGAGTAATGAGTGCGTACTTGCCGCATTCGACGATCTGGCCGATATTCCTCCCGTTTTTTATCTGTACGCGGTGTGTCATCACGACAGTATTCGAGGCGTGCCGGCGGTAGCGTTATCTCTTTGCATGTGGTATGGTAGCTTATGACTGTGTTTGCCGCCGTCAGCCCGTTCGATCGGTTGCGTCGAACGTACGAGGCCGACACTCGATGTACGTCCTGCGGGAGTGAGGACGCGAGCGGGTGGACCGTCCGTGCCAGCGGTCGCTCGGTCCGGTACGAGCGCGAGTGTCTCAGTTGTGGGGCTCGTGAGCGTCGGGAAATTCGCCTTCCGGCGTAGCAAAGCGGGCGGTGGTGAGCGGGTAGGGGTAGGAGGACGGGGTGCGATTAAATAGCAATGTCGCCCGGCGTGCGACGAGGGCTCTCCCGGTGAGACGAAGCGGCTATACGCGTCGGGGCGCTTTGCCCGGCAATGAGTACTCCCACGCCCGAGGTCTACGAGCAGGGCAAGGGTATGGACGCCCACAACCAGGTGATGCGGGAGATCCGCTCGCGCAAGGAGGCGAGCTACGACCCCCACGAGCCGACGCGCGTCTGGCTGGACGAGGACAACACGCCCGACGGCGTCAAACGGAGTCTGACGATCATCCTCAACACGGGCGGCTGTCGCTGGGCCCGCGCCGGCGGCTGTACGATGTGTGGGTACGTCGCCGAGAGCGTCGACGGCGGCTCCGTCTCCCACGACGCGCTGATGGACCAGATCGACGTCTGTCTGGCACACGAGGCAGATAACGCAGACGAGCCGGCCACACTCATCAAGATCTACACTTCCGGCTCCTTCTTGGACGAGCGCGAGGTCGGCGCCGAGACTCGCCGGGCCATCGCCGAGACGTTCGCCGACCGCGAGCGCATCGTCGTCGAATCGCTCCCCGATTTCGTCGACCGAGAGAAGATCGCCGACTTCACCCAGTACGGCATCGACACGGACGTCGCCATCGGCCTGGAGACGGCCACGGACCGCGTCCGTCACGACTGCGTGAACAAGTACTTCGACTTCGCCGACTTCGAGGATGCCTGCGCAGAGGCCGCCGCGGCGGACGCGGAAGCAGATGCCGAACCGGACGTCGACCGCGGGGCCTCGGCCGGGATCAAGGCCTACCTCCTGATGAAACCGCCGTTCCTCGCGGAATCGGAGGCCGTCGAGGACATGATCTCTTCGATCGAACGCTGTGCCGACGTCGAGGGCTGTCACACCGTCTCGATGAACCCGTGTAACGTCCAGCGCTACACGATGGTCGACGACCTCTACTTCAACGACGGCTACCGCCCGCCATGGCTCTGGTCGGTCGCCCACGTCCTCGAGGAGACTGCCGAGGTCGACGCCATCGTCGTCTCCGACCCGGTCGGCCACGGCTCCGACCGCGGCCCGCACAACTGCAAGGAGTGTGACGATCTCGTCCAGAAGGCGATCAAGGACTTCGACCTTCGGCAAGACCCCTCCGTCTTCGAGCAGGTCTCCTGTGAGTGCGAGACGACCTGGGAGACGGTGATGGAACTGGAGACGAGTTACAACATGCCGCTGGTTCGATAATTGGGCGACTGACGGAGTCGCTATGGCGGACGTAGCGACGAACTGGCACGAGTCAGGACGGATGCTGGTGCTTGAGGCGCTCGCCGATCTTTCCCGGGACTGGCGTCTGACAGTCTTTGCACTTCCAGGTGGGATAGACACCGCTCTCGTCTTTCTCCAGGTCCTGCCGAAAGCGGAGTTCGGCACCACAGACACAGCGGTAGGTCGTCGATGCCATGGTCTGATTTCGACGTGCGAGGGGATAACCGCCACGGCGAGCCGAACACGATGAGACGACCGTATTGGACGAATGGTCGCAACGAAACACCAGCTGCGACGGTCCACCGGTTGCGTGGACACCTGCGCGCGATCTGTTGTCGAACGGAGAAAGTACTTATGTGTGACACGAAACCGTCGAGTGATGCCCTCCCGACGTCGTGTTCTCGGAACCGTGGCAGCCGGTCTCTGCGCCACGCTCGCGGGCTGTATCGACGCTGCCGGTGTCCTGCAGATGGACGAGGCCACGACGGACGAGATTCTCGATCCGACGACGGTCGAGGTCGGTCGGACCGGCGAGGAGCGCAACATCGTCGTCGACGTTCTCGACACCGGTTCGGCGATCGTCTCCGGTGAGCGACCGCCGCTCGGGGTCGATCAGCCGGTTACCTACGACGGAACCGTCTACGAGCTGGCTCGTACCGAGACGGGCGACCAAACTCGCACCGACTACCGGGTCGTTCTCGAGGCCGATCCCGGGGCGGCCGACACTGCCGAACGTCGGTTCGACGCGCTCCCGAGCGTGGACGCCGAGAAACTCGACTCACTCCTCGCCTCGCGTGCGTCGGGCGACGATGCCGTCGGCGCCGACCTGTCCTACACCGAATCGGAGCGGGCGGAATCCGCCATCGTCCCCGAACCAGCGTTCGACGTCCTCGTGGTCGACGGCGAGCGGATGGGCGTCGAGATCGAGCCGATCGAGACGACGGTGACGACCTACGAGTACACGCTGGTCGACGAACTGGGGAGTGAGGGGCGCTACGCCGACGAGCTGGCGGCCGACCATCGATTTTCCCTCGCGGGCCTCTCCGACGCTGAACGCGATGTCGTCGAGGAGGCCATCGACGAGGGTGGCTACTACGCCGACTCGACCGACGACGAAGCGTTCGAAGGCGTCGCGCGAACGTTCTTCGACCACGGCCCCTTCGCGAGCGACGACGATCGGGCCTACTGGATCGCGACCTACGAGGAGACGACGTACGTCGCGATGGTGGACCCGATCCGGTGGCCTGCCCTCCGGCACGACGTGCCGACAGCCGACTGATGGTGCCGGCCTGACCTGGCTCGAACGACCCGCCTCCGGCCCGGACCATCAGAGATAAATACGCGTCTGTAGCACCACTCAAACAGATGATTCCGATCGACGACTCCCCGATCGTCCGCGACGGAAAGGTACTGATTCTCGCGATGGACCACGGCCTGGAGCACGGCCCCGTCGACTTCGAGAACGTCCCGGCAAAGCTCGATCCGTCGACGGTCTTCGAGACGGCGACGCACGACGCCGTTACCGCGATGGCCGTCCAGAAGGGTATCGCCGAGGGCTACTACCCCAGCTACGAGGACGACGTCAACCTCCTGTTGAAGATCAACGGGACCTCCAACCTCTGGATGGGCGAACCCGACTCGGCGGTCAACTGCTCGGTCGACTACGCCGCGGAGATCGGTGCCGACGCGCTCGGTTTCACCGTCTACGGCGGCTCGAACAACGAGATCGAGATGGTCGAGGAGTTCCGCGACGTGCAGGAGGCCGGACGCGAACACGATCTCCCGACCGTCATGTGGTCGTACCCGCGCGGGCAGGGACTCAAGAACGATACCAAGCCGTCGACGATCTCCTACGCGACCCGTCTGGCACTCGAACTCGGCGCCGACGTCGCGAAGGTCAAGTATCCCGGCAGCAAGGAGGCGATGGCCCATGCCGTCGACTGCGCTGGTGACATGAAGGTCGTCATGTCCGGCGGCTCGAAGACCTCCGACTACGAGTTCCTCTCGACCGTCGAGGCCGTCATGGACGCCGGCGCGAAAGGCCTGGCCGTCGGCCGCAACGTCTGGCAGCGTGAGGATCCGACGCACCTGCTCGACGCCCTCGAGAAGGTCATCTACGAGGGCGAGACCGCCGACGCCGCGCTCGACGAATGAGCGAGCGCGACGGCGGCGGAACGGACGCCGACGGAACCGGTGGCGAGCGTGCTGACACCGGTCGCGCCGCGACGATCGATGCGATCGTCGACGTCGTCGCGGACTCGGCCGAGGACATCCGGAGCGGCCTCGTCGGTCGGCGCGGCAAGTCCGATCGGGAGAATCCGAGCGGCGACGTGCAGGCCGAGGCGGACGTCTACGCCGACGACCTGCTCGAGGCGCGTCTGTCGGCGATCGACGGCGTCGCCGAGTATGCGAGCGAGGAGCGCGCCGACGTCGTCGACTGCGGCGAGGAGGCGACCGCAGCCGATACGGTCGCCGTCGCCGTCGATCCGCTCGACGGTTCCTCGAACCTCGAACCGAACAACACGATGGGGACGGTCTTCGCCGTCTACGACGAGCCGCTTCCCGCACCCGGAACGTCGATCGTGGCCTCGGGCTGGGTGCTGTACGGTCCGATCACGACGATGGCCGTCGCTCGCGGCGGCACCGTCACGAAGTTCGAACTCTCGGGCGAGGAACCGACCGTCGTCGAGGAGGATGTCACTATCCCCGACGATCCGCTCGTCTACGGCTTCGGCGGTCGCGTCCCTGACTGGCCCGACGACTTCGCGGAGTTCGCCCGGGCGGTCGAATCCGATCCCTCGCACAAACTCCGCTACGGCGGCGCGATGATCGGCGACGTTAACCAGGTCCTCACCTACGGCGGCATCTTCGCCTACCCGGCGCTCGCGGACAATCCCCGCGGTAAACTCCGCCTCCAGTTCGAGGGCAACCCCATCGGGCACCTGATCGAGACGGCCGGCGGTCGCTCGTCCGACGGCTCCCGGTCACTGCTCTCTGTCGAGCCGAACGAACTGCACGACCGGGTCCCCCTCCACGTGGGTACCGCCGTGTTGATCGACCGCCTCGAAGCCACCCTCGAATAGTGGACCAAAACCGCGTCTCGTTTTCCGAGTGCAGGATTGCTCGGCTGTGGCCGCTCCAATCGCTCCGCTGTGATCGGCCCGATCGTTCCGCTGTACCCGCCAGTTCGATCCGCTGTGATCGACAGGCGTCAGCGGACGACGGTTACCGGAACCGTCGCCCGTTCGACGACCGCCTTCGCGACGCTGCCGAGCATGGCCTCGGCGCGACGTGACCGTCCCTGGTGGCCGACGAAGATGGCGTCGAACCCCTGTTCGTCGGCGAAGTCGGTGATCGCCACGTCGGGATCGCCGTAGAGGAGTTCCCCCTCGGCGTCGACCGAGTCGACGGTTTCGAGCGCGGAGTCGAGGATGGCCTGCCCTCTGGTCTCCGTGTCCGCGATGTTCTCGACGATCAGTCGCTGGTCGGCGTCGGAGCGCGACGAGATCGGTTCGCTGCCGCCGAGGTCGTAGACGGCCGGGTCGACCGTGTGGACGACGGTGAGCGAGGCGTCCATCGCTGCGGTAATCTCGGCGGCGTACGACAGGGCGCGGTCGGCGGGATCGGAGTCGTCGATTGCCACGAGGTGCCTCATAGCGCACGATACACTGCCTGTGCCGATAAAGCGCTACCTGCCTCGAAATCCGGGTTGGTCAGCTGTCGGCGGGTCCGGCAACACTTCCCGTCGCCGCCCCGAGAATCGCGAAGGTGATGGTCCCGCCGATCACCGCGACGTAGAACGCCCAGCGGGGCCAGCCGGTCGAGACGAAAAGCAGCGTGAGCCCGACCACCCAGCCGGTCACCGTCAGTGCGAGCCACGCGAGTCGCCACAGCGCGGCGCCGACTTGCTGGAGTGACAGGGTGTCGTACATTGTCTCAGAAGTGATAGCCGTGGGCGCTGGTGAGTGCGTGGGCTGCGATCCCCCAGCAGTGATTCTGTCCCGGCCACCAGGTTCGGGCGCTGTTGACCGAGGCGACGAGCGCGCCGTCGACGCCTGCCGGATCCGGATCGACGGTGACGGAGCCGCTGTCGCCGTTTCCGAGGGTCGATTCGTTCCCCCAGGTCACCTGTCCCAGTCGGCAGCCGTCGGCCGTCACGCAGGTGGCGGCGTCGATGCCGTGAATCGGGCCGCTCGTGTAACCGGTCGAACCGCCGACTTTTGCGAGGGTGACGCCACGGGCGACGCGATCTGCCAGCCCCCAGCGCGTGAGTTGCCCGCGGATCGTCAGTTGGCCTCGATTTCCCAGCACGCTTCCCGGCGTGTGGCCGTTCGTGGGTGTCCCGATCGCGACGTCACTGTCTGTGAGTGCCGTCGACGCGAGGCCGACGGTCTCCGGCTCAGAACGCCCGTCGATCGGCACCGTGATCGCCGTCCCGTGAAATTGCTCCGTGTCTCGAAAGGCGTGGAGTGCTGTCCCGAAGGTCGGGTTTCCGTCCACATCGTACAGCGCCGGCGTGAGTGTCGCCGCGTGGCCCCCGGTCTGGCAGCGGACGCCGCCGGGGACCGGATCTATCGACCAGCCGAGCGCGAGGTGGTCCTCGCGTTCGACGTCGGCGTCTCGAATGTCGTCGATCACCTCCGTCCGCGTGACTCGCACCCCGATTCCCTCGAAGATCCCGTGCCACTCGATGTCAAGCGTCGACACCAGCTCACCGATCGTCCGGGGGATCGCGCCGAGTTCGTCTGGGCTGGCGTGGATCGAGATTCGAGCGGTTCCGTCCTCGTAGGAACCGGGGACGACGGCACTGTTCAGGTAGCCGGGAAGGCGCGTCGCGAGCAGCCGTTCGTGGAGGTCGAAGGCGGCCTCGACTCGCGCTCGCCAGTCGGCGGGCACCGTCCGGGTCCGGGACTGGATCGTCGACGGGTCGATCCCGCCGTCGCCGGGGCCCGGGTGGACGAGAGCGGTCTCGACCGAGACGGTTCCCTCCGGCGGATCGAGGACTCGGTCCACGCCGAGGACGCGCGTCAGGCCGAGCGCACCGGCGACGCTCCCCACGGACGCGAGGACCGAGCGCCGGGAGGCGAACCGACCTGCGGCGCGTGCCGTCGACTCACTCGACGGATCGCCGTCGTGATCGGTCACGGTGGTCGGTTCGTCGGGTGACTGATGGTCCCGTTCGTCGGGTGGTTCTCGGTCGGTCATCGATCCCAGCCCGGGTTATCGGGTCGGCGGAGAGAGGATGGCCGACTCGGTGGCAGTTGTGCTTGCGAGGTGCGTGTCGCCGACCTAACGGGCCGGTGACGAATCCCTCCGCCCGTGACCAACACGAATGGAAAACGGTTTGGCGTCGACCGCCGCAGATGGCGACATGAAAGTACGCATCGGGGCGGACGCGTCGGCCGACGAGGCCGAAGCAATCGCATCGGCGATGGCCGAACACGTCGGTGGTGAGGTTTCGGTCTACGTCGGTGACGACGCCGAGCCGGCCGCAGTCGAGGACGTCGCTGGTGACACCAACTCACCACCTGGGACAGGCGGGACGACCGGTACGGTCACGCCGGCGGCGGACGATCTGGGACCGACCGACCGCGAAGCGACGCTTCGTGCGGAGATCGCCGAGATCCTAGACGGCGGCCCGGAGAAGTACAAGGAGCAACTCCCCGAGGAGGACAAACTCTTCGTCCGCGATCGGATCGATCTCTGGTTTTCCGGGGACGGGAACGACTTTCTCTTCGAGGACGGCCGGTTCGCGGAGTTCGACGCCGACGACCAGCTCCCTGCCGACGGCCTCATCACCGGCGCCGCGACGTTCGAGGACCGGGACGTCCACTTCATGGCCAACGACTACACGGTCAAGCGCGGGTCGATGGCCGCCAAGGGTGTCGAGAAGTTCCTCCGAATGCAACAGCGCGCGCTGAAGACCGGCCAACCCGTCCTCTATCTGATGGACTCCTCCGGCGGCCGAATCGACCAGCAGACGGGCTTTTTCGCCAATCGGGAGGGCATCGGCAAGTACTATTACAACCACTCGATGCTCTCCGGGCGTGTCCCGCAGATCTGTGTGCTCTACGGTCCCTGTATCGCCGGCGCCGCGTACACGCCGGTCTTCGCCGACTTCACGATCATGGTCGAGGGGATGTCCGCGATGGCGATCGCCTCGCCGCGGATGGTCCAGATGGTCACCGGCGAGGAGATCAGCATGCAGGAACTGGGCGGCGCGTCGATGCACGCCCGCCAGTCGGGCAGCGCCGACCTCGTGGCCCGCGACGAGGAACACGCCCGCGAACTCGTCTCCCAGCTGATCACGTATCTGCCGAACAACGCCGACGAACAGCCGCCCAAGACGCCCGGTCGGCAGCCGGTCGCGTCGCCGGCGGGGATCGACTCGATCGTCCCGCAGGAGCCGAATCGCGGTTACGATATGGTCGACCTGATCGACCGCGTCGTCGACCAGGGATCGTACTTCGAGCTCAGCCCGGACTACGGCAAGGAGATCATCACGGCCTACGCCCGGATCGATGGCCGGCCGGTCGGTATCGTGGCCAACCAGCCGAACCACCGCGCGGGCGCGATCTTCCCCGACGCCGCCGAGAAGGCCGCCGAGTTCATCTGGAAGTCGGACGCGTTCAACGTCCCGATCCTCTATCTCTGTGATACGCCCGGCTTCATGGCTGGCTCGCAAGTCGAGAAGGACGCGATCCTGGAGAAGGGCAAGAAGTTCATCTACGCCACCTCCTCGGCGACGGTGCCCCAGCAGACGGTTGTCGTGCGCAAGGCCTACGGCGCCGGGATCTACGCGATGGGCGGGCCCGCCTACGAACCCGAGAGCGTCATCGGACTCCCCTCCGGCGAGATCGCGATCATGGGTCCCGAAGCCGCCATCAACGCCGTCTACGCCCGCAAGCTGTCCGAGATCGACGACGAGGACGAACGCGCCGAGATGGAGGCCGAACTTCGTGAGGAGTACCGCGAGGACATCGACATCCACCGGATGGCCAGCGAGGTCGTCATCGACGAGATCGTCCCGCCGAGCGAGCTTCGAACCGAACTCGCCAACCGCTTCGCCTTCTACGAAGGTGTCGAGAAGGAGCTTCCGAGCAAGAAACACGGGACGGTCCTGTAGCCGGCAGCCCACTCCGTCCGACTCGCTCACTGTCCCGTCCCAATCTCATCGCGAGGGGTCGATCACGTCTTTCTGCGGCGATTCCGTAGCGGGTGACTCCTTTCCCGGTTGTACGACGGGTAACTCCCTCCTACCGAGCCTCGAAGCACGGCACTCTCCCCGTAAGCACCGACTAGCGCCCCCGCTGTGTCCGTATCCCTGGGATAACTATTCGTCGAGCGGTGGCCCGCTCGGACGAGTCACTTCGGGGTAGCGGTGGACCCGGTTCGGGTTTCGTGGCATGTGTGGTCTCGTGGACCCGGCGATCGGTTCGAGTCCGGCGAAGTGGCCTCCATGAGCAGCCGTACGCAGCACGCCCTCGACTGGTCGCCGGTGCCGACCCCGTCCGACACCGAACGTGTCCTGTGGGGCCTGGTCACTATCGTGTTGATCGGCGACGTCGTGACGACGATCGTCGGCCTCCACCTCGGTCTCTCCGAGTCGAATCCCATCGCCAGATCGGCCATCGACGGCTGGGGCGTCGTCGGCATGCTGGCGCTGAAAGCCGGGGCGGTCGCCATCGCCGTCGCCTGTCGGGGGCTCGTTGCGCCGACGTATCGATCGATCGTGCCCGCCGCGCTCGCGATTCCGTGGGGCGCGGCGGCCATCGTCAATCTCTACATGCTGTCGCTGGTCGTCTAGGCTCTCTCGCGTCTACCGGCGGATCCTGTCCCGAAGCTCAATTCGTTCACTAAAATCGTGTGAGAAGATCTGAACGCGAACGACTGAGAAGCCGACTCGATAGATCGAACGCGACCGTTAGAGTCGCGTCGCCGCGTCAAGACTGATATCGATCGCGCGGGCGACGTTGTTCTTCGCCTTCTCCGGGAGCTCTTCGTCGTCGGTGTCCGTGCCCTTCTGGGTTCCCTCGACGAGGTTACCGTCGACGGTGCAGATGGCGCCGGCGCGCAGGCCCTTCCGGCGTGCGAGCGTGAAGATGGCCGCCGCTTCCATCTCGACGGCGAGCATGCCCGCCTCTTCCCAGGCGGTGACGTACGCGTCCGTCTCGGCGTAGAACGCGTCGTCGGTCGCGACGGGACCGACGTGGACGTCCGTGGATTCGGCCTCGGCGGCGTCGACGAGCGCCGAGAGTACCTCGTAGTCGGGAACGGCCGGGATCGTCTTCGCTTCGTAGCGCTTGGTCGTTCCCTCGTCCTTCGCCGCGCCGTTCGCGACGATCATGTCGCCGATCTCGAGGTCCGTCTGGAGGGCGCCCGTCGTCCCCACGCGAACGACCGTCTCGACGCCGACGGCGGCGAGTTCTTCGATGGCGATCGCGGCCGACGGCGAGCCGATCCCCGTCGAACAGATGGTGAGCTCTCGACCCTCGTATGTCGCATTGACCACGCGATACTCTCGATTCTCCGCGACCGTCTCGGCCTCGTCACAGTGGCTCGCGATACGGTCGACCCGTCCCGGATCGCCGGGAACGAGCGCGAGATCGTGGACGTCTCCCTCCTCGACCAGCAGGTGCGGCTGTGTCATATCGGCGATTTCGTCGCCGCTGACAAAAAGGCGCTCGTCTCGCGTCGCCACCTCGTCGTGGTCGAAATGGGACTCCGGTCGGTGACCGGTTGAGAGAGAAATCGCCACCCGAGAGCGGTAAGTACTTTTCTTCCCGGCCGGAACGGCGCGGTATGGAGTGGAAGCTGTTCGCCGACCTGGCCGAACGCGCCGGCGACAGACACCTGACCGTCGACGTCGAACCCGGGGAGAGGGTCGAGGACGCGTTACACGCGCTTCTCGACGATCACGACGACCTCCGCGAGCGCGTCCTCGACGAGGATGGCCAGCTCAGCGACGGCATCAACGTCCTCCGCAACGGCAGCGAGATCCACACCCAACAGGAGGGGCTGGAGACGACGCTCGAAGCCGGCGACGAACTCGCGATGTTTCCGCCGGTCAGCGGCGGGTAGTTCGGTCGGCGGACGGGTTCTGAATCGATTGAGCCGTGATCCGCTGGATGCTTAGTCTCGAATGGCCGCGAGCCCGCGATGCATCTAGTTTCTGTGCGCGGTAGATCATTTGTTCCGCGAGCGAACGCAGTGAGCGAGCGGGCCGACGACTGATGTGGAGTGCGCGGCGCGAAGCGCCGCGTTTATGCGAACGGCGTAGCCGTGAGCA
Source organism: Halovivax asiaticus JCM 14624 (assembly GCF_000337515.1). Lineage (GTDB taxonomy): Archaea > Halobacteriota > Halobacteria > Halobacteriales > Natrialbaceae > Halovivax > Halovivax asiaticus. Next base: position 28,014 of record NZ_AOIQ01000009.1, on the reverse strand, counting down.
GGCCGCGAAGCGGCCCGAAACGGAAGGAGGAGTGCTTTTCATCGAAGTTTTTCCGAGGGCCGGCTCCGCCGGCCCGCAGGGAAAAAGTTCGTTAGTAGTTCGTCAGATCGATCCCGAGGACGAAGTCGGGTTCGTCGGAGAGGTCGGCGCCGGCGTAGGAGGCGTCGCTGACGGCGGTGACGGTTTCGGGGATCAGGACGCGCGTCTCGTCGGCCCCGAGCTCGGCGGCGTCACGGGCGATGGCGGCGAAGAGGGATTTCGCGGCGGGCACGTCGGCCCAGGCGCCGACGCCGTACTCGGCCCAGTGGACCGTTTCGCCGTCGTCGTTTTCACGCTCGTAGTCGCGGCTTCGGTAGGCCATTCCCGAGACGCCGGTGTCGCCGTCGACGGCGAAGACGGCGGTGTCGTCGGCGAGGGTGGCGAGGTCGTCGCGGGTGAGGTCGCGCATGGCCCAGGACTCGTCGGCGTCGAGTGTGAGTCCGCGGAGGTGGGTACGGGCGTTACTCGTCGTCCAGAAGCGCCAGGCCGCGTCGGGGTCGGTCGAGACGGTGTGGGGGCCGTCGGCGTCGTGATCCGGGTCGGGCTGGGCGAAGCGGAACTCGGTTTCGGGAGCGAAGCCGCCGGCGCGGGCGGCGCCGAGGGCGGCGACGTTCCAGGAGAACGTCATCAGGCGTCCGACGGTCGCGCCCTGTTCGATCGCCCACTCAAAGCCGGCTTCGTTGAGCCGCCGGCTGACGCCCTGTCGGCGGTACGCGGGGTTGACACGCATACCCTGGAACCAGGCTTCGTCGGGCGAGAGCATGACCGCCTGGACGATCCCCGCCACGTCGTCGCCGACGGTCGCGAGGAACGTTCGTTTGTGGTCGTCGTCCTCGTCTTCCAGCCAGTCGTGGTAGACGTGGTGGAGGTAGTCGCCGCCGTGGTCGTCCCAGAGGTCGCGGGTGAAAGCGGCGACGCCCTCGTAGTCGTCGTGCGTTGCGCGTCGGATCTCGATGTCGGTCGCGTGTGTCATTGGGTCAGTTGTAATCGGGTGTGGGTGGGCTCGCGTGTCCCAGCTGGTGACTAGTCCGTTCGGCACCCGTAGTGCGCGAATTGTCGCCGGTTCAGGTCCACGGTACGGACCGTTCCTGCAGTTCGCCGGCGATCGAGCGACTCATAATCTCGTCGACGGTCTCACCGTCGGCGTTTTCGAGCGCCCACATGAGTTTCACGAGGGCGGTTTCCGGGAGGGTGTCGCCGGCTTCGACCACGCCGGCGTCCAACAGGTCGCGGCCGGTGTCGTAGACGCGATCGCAGACGCGCCCTTCGAGACACTGACTGGTCATGACGACGGTGGTTCCGTCCTCGATGAGTGCTTCGATGCGTGGAATGAAGTCGGTGTGGACGTGCCCGAGGCCGGTCCCCTCGACGACGAGTCCCTCTTTCCCCTCGACCACGTCGAGGAACGCTGGGTCCATCCCGGGCGTGAATTTGACGAGTTCGACGTCTGCTTCGAGGTCGTCGGCGAGGGTGAGCTCGGCCCCACCGCGCTCGCGATAGTCGCCGTGGAACGTGACGGCGTCCGTCTCGGTGGACTCGATCGCCTGGCCGTCCCCGTCCCGCCGGAGTTCGGCGGCCCGGTAGTCGACGGTGCCGAGCGGCTCGGCGCCGACGGTCTCGAAAGCGTCCCGTCGCGAGGTGTGGTTCTTCCGGACGCGGGTGCCCCGGTGGAGCGCACAGGTGTCGTCCGACTCGTTCCCGTGCATACAGACGAGGACCTCGGCGCAGTCGGCCTTGGCCGCTTCGACCGCGCAGACGGCGTTCATGACGTTGTCCGAGGAGGGTCGGTCGGCCGAGCGCTGCGAGCCGGTGAAGACGATCGGAACCGGCGTCTCGAGCATGAACGAGAGCGCGGCGGCGGTGAACTGCATGGTGTCGGTGCCGTGCATGACGACGACGCCGTCGGCGCCGGCGTCGATCTCCTCGTGGACGGCCCGAGCGAGATCCTGCCAGATCGCCGGTTCCATATTCTCTGAGAGGATGTTCGAGACGACGCGCCCGCGGTAGTTCGCCCGCCCGGCGAGTTCGGGGACGGCGCGAAGCACGTCTTCGGCGTCGAACTGGGCGGTCACGGCACCCGTCCGGTAGTCGACGGTCGAGGCGATGGTGCCACCGGTCGAGAGCAGTGCGATCGTCGGGAGCGAGTCGTCGAACGCGATCTCGGACGTCGCGTCGTCGGCTCCGTCACCGGCACCGACGTCGTGAACGCCCGGCTCGAGGACTTCGACGCTGGCGTCGTCGCGTTCGATGCCGACGTTGTAGCCGCCATCGAGCTTGACGACGAGGTGGTCCGGCGTACTCGAGGGAAGACAGACCCCTTCGACGGTTCGATCCGCCCGTTCGACGCGGATCCGGTCGCCTGGATTCATACCTGGCGATTGTCCGCGCGGCGACTTGAACCCACCTTTTCGACAGTGAGTGGGCGCTTCACACGAGGGCGAGCAACCCGTGACCGACGAGGAGCGTGGCGAAGACCAGCGCGAGCCCGGCGATGACGAGACCGACCACTCGGACGGCGCCGAACAGCGGCCCCACGGTTTCGGGCTGGCGTTCCATGGTCAGTGCGAGCCCGCCGGCGATCCCGGCGGCCGCGTAGCCGCCGATTCCCATCACGATCGCCAGCAGCCACTCCATGGCCTCGATTCGGACGCGCAGTCTCCTATACGCTGGGGCCATCAGTATGCCCGAGCCCGACGGCGACGGGAGCCGTCACCCACCCCGACGGGGCGACACTGGCTCTTCGCGTGGTGGGAAAAACCCATCCCGGTCGACGCCGAAGGAGCGGTATGGCCGGCGAGTCAGAGGAAACCGTCTCGGAGGCACGTTCGACGGAAGAGATTCTGGCAGAGACCGAGCAGCTGCTCTCGGAGACGGGCGGCGACTCCGGTGACGGCTCACTCGACTCGTCAGGAGCGGATCGTGCAACACCAGCCAGCTCCGAAACGAACGGAGCCGCCGACACTGGGCTGGGTGGGGCGTTCCCTCCCGAGACTGAGGCCGATCGGTCGGACGAGCGCACTGACGCGGGCCGCTCGTGGCGTGCTCGGCTCACGCCGTCGCTGCCGTCGCCCAGCCTGTCGTCGCTCTTCTCGGTTCGGGCGTTTCTCGGACTCGTCGCCGCGCTCGGGATCGGGTACGTCGGCGGTGGCATGACGATCCCCATCGCTGGCTCGCTGATCGGGCTGTTCGTCGTCGCGTTCCTGATCGGCGCGATGACGTCGAAACGACGCTACACGGAGATGGTCGCTGCTGGAAGCGCCGTCGGCGGCGTGACGGCGCTGTTCGATTACTTCGTCGTGATCGTCGGCGGGTTCAGCAGCCGGCTCGTACTGGTCGGGCTCGCGACTGGTCTGCTCGCCTGTCTTTTCGGCTATTACTTCGGCCGAGACCTTCGTGCTGGGCTGACGCGGGAACCGTAACACGACGACAATTGCGGGCTCCAATCTGTCGGTTGCAGCGAGGAGTTGCAACACGGCAACTGTGAAAAGTACGACCCGATCGCCAGATCGGGCTGTCTGTCTCCCGTCCGTTCGACGATCGCGTTACGCCACCGTCGATTGCTGGGTGAGTTCCCAGCCGCGCTCAGTCCGGCGGACGATCCCCCGATCGGCCATCGCCTCCAGCAGTTCTGCGACGACCTCGCGCGGGGCGTCTAGGTCTGCGCTGATGGCGCTGACGCTCTTTGGTTCGCGGCGGATACTCGCGAGGAGGTCCGCGTAGACCCGACTGTCACCGTTCGAGCCGACCGACTCTGAGATTTCGTCGAGTACCTCACAGAGCTGGCCCTGTACCCACCGCTGGGCCAGCGAGAGCTCGTTCTCGAGGCGTTCGAGGCGTTCGAGTTGGCCGAGGAGCCCCGAGAGCGCGTCGTCGTCTTCGCGGCCGACGTCTAAGCTGAGGTGGCGACAGCTCGTGATGTCGACGTTCGTCCCTTCGGGGTAGGCGCTCTTACTGGCGAAGCCGTACGGCGAGAGGTTCACCTCGAGGCGGACGTTACGGGCGATGTGGAAGTACTTTCGTCGCTGGTCGTCGGTTCGACTCTCGACGAGGCCGGCTTCTTCTAGCTTCCGGAGGTGTTCGATGACGGCCTTAGGGCTCACGCCCAGGTACTCGGAAATCTCGGTCACGTAGCAGGGCTTCCGCGAGAGCAGCCGGAGAATCCGCCGGCGATTCTCGTTCCCGAGCAGGTTGAGCAGAGCCGCGGAATCCATCTGCCCTCGGGTAAGCGATGGACGCTGAAAAGCGTGTCTGCTCGACGGCCGCGGCGTGTCGTCGTTCGCCGAGTCGCCGGAGCCGTCCGATTAATTCATCTCGTCGATACGTTCTCGAACAGTACTAGACCGACTGCGGCAATTGATTGCGTAACGGCACGGCAGCAGCAACTGATCGAAATCGGCTACCGCCCAACTGCCCTCGCCTGTGAGCCCCGACGTGCTGTTCGCTATCCTGGCGACGCTTACTCCTGCGTTCCCTCGGGCTCGCTCACCCGGGAACCCCGAGGACGGTGATCTCGTAGCGGTCGAGCACTGCTGGATTCTCGAGGATGATAACGGTGAACGCCCAGCTGTCGCCACCGGCGAGGTCACCGGTTCTGGCCATGTATTGCCCGAGCTGGGCTCCAGATTCGTCGTACACTCTGGTGCGGACCTCGACGAGTTGCGCCTGGCTGGCTCCAGTGTTCTTGACGGTCCCCTGAACCGTCGATCCCTGATAGCCGCCCTCGTAGACGAACGAGTGCTCGACGAGCGAGAGCGACTCCACCGGTGAGACGCCGCTTGCGGTACTCGTGGTTGCGCTTGCAGTTGCCGCGACCTGTTGCTGGGCGGTTCGATTACTCCCGTTGACTGCCGGGATCGATCCGGATTCGTACGATGGTCCACCACCCCCGAGGCAGCCGACGAATGTGGCTCCGACGATGCTGGCGCCGACGACGGACAGCCAGCGACGCCGCCCGGGTCGTGGTGATTCCCCCGCGGACATCGACGGCTCCCCGTCGGGTATCGACGACTCCGCCACGGATATCGACGACTCCCCGTTGGGCATACCTCATCGACACCGCGATTCCATTTCAGTCTACAGCCTGCCCCCGCCGGATTACCCGACGTACGGGCTGATCCCGATCGGCCGGGAGATGGTACGCAGTGCATACGAGCGTCGCAACGCCGAGCCTTTTGCGGCCGTCCAGTGAACCTTCCGCCGATGGCCGGAGACGCCGACGACCGCGGGACGCCCGGTCGGACCGGCGCGAACTCGACGATCGACGACACGTCCCCGTTCGGTCGGGCGCTGGAGTGGCTCCTGCTCGAGGGCGACCGCCTCGTGGTCGCGACGCTGCTCGTCCTCGTCGTCTTGCTGGCGACGCTCGTTCTCGAGGCGGTCGGGGCGATATCGTTCACCAACCCGAACTCGATGACGCGGGTGGCGAGCGGCTTGATCGCCGGCACGTTCTCCCTGGTGACGGTCGTCGTCTCGATCAACCAGTTGATCCTCTCGAGTGAGTTCGTCGCCGCGGGGACGGCCGAAGATCGCCTCGAGGGCGTCGAGTCCGTCCGCGACGATATCGCCGACCTCGCCGGCGTCCCCGCGGCCCCGGCGGCACCAGCGGCATTGCTCGAGCTGCTGGCCGAGACGGTCAACCGGCGAGCGGGGGCGCTCGAATCGGCCGTCGAGCCGACGGACGCTCGCGAATCGATCTCCGACTCGGCGGGCGCGTCGAACGGGCTGTCCGTGCAGCGCTACGCCGCCGAGTTGCGCCGCGACACGGATCGAATCGACGACGCGCTGGATTCGACCTCGTTCGACGCGTTCGACACGCTGTCGCTCACCGCCCGGTTCGACGACGGCTGGTACCGGTACGCCGGTGAGCATCTGCGGGCCGCACGTGAGGACTCCCTCAATCCCGAGGCGACGGACGCCTTCGACGACATCAGCTCCGGGTTGCGGTTGTTCGCCGTCGCCAGGGAACACTTCAAGACGACCTATCTCCAGCGAGAACTGACGCGATTCTCCCAGTTGACGATCGGCTTCGGCGTCCCGTCGATCCTCGCCGCCGTGTTACTCGGCGTCACCTACGCCGACGCGGCGGGGCCGACACTCTCCTACACCGCGCTGCCCGCGGTCGTGAGCGTCATCGTAACGATCGCCATCGCGCCAGTGGCCCTGCTTGCCGCCTACATCCTGCGGACGGCGACGATCACGCGTCGAACCGCTTCGACCGGGCCAATGTTGCCAGCGAAGGCGGCGGACGAGGGCCCGTTCGACGTGACTGAAGCGGACGATGGGACCTGAACGCGGTGCGTACCGACTCCCTACTTATCCAGTCGCGAGTCGTCGAACCGCCGGATGAGTGTCAGAGACGACGTCAGCGCGGGGATAAACGTCGCCCTGCACTTTTCGTTACTCGGCGGACTCGCCTGGGCGACCGGCCAGCCGATCCTCTTTCCGAGCCTGGGCCCCTCGGCGTACCTGCTCGCGACAGGCGAGAACCCGCGTGCGGAGGGGGCCTACCACGTCATCGGCGGCCACGCCATCGCAGCCGTCGCCGGATTCGCCACCTACGTCGTCTTCGCGGACGGCCTCGTCGCCGTCGAGACGTTCAGGGTGGAAGCGCCGTTCTCGCCGGCCGTGGGACGGCTGGTCCTCTCGGGGCTCGTCGCGATGGTCCTGACGACGGTCGGTATGCTCTGGTCGAACACGAACCACCCGGCCGCCTGCGCGACGACGCTCATCGTCGCCCTGGGGCTCATGTCGACGCCACTCCAGGTCGCCATTATCGTCGTCTCTGTCGCACTCCTCGTCGCCTTCCACGGGATCGTCGTCGAACGAGTACAGGACTTCTACGGCGTCGAACCGACGGATCCACGATAGGTGTGTCTCACGAAGCGCGGTGAGTACGGTGCCCAGTTCGTCGGGCGAGGTATTTTGCCGACGGCGGTCGTATCTGGGGACAGACCGGCCGGCGCGCCGGGCATTCGAACTGACAATGGTCTCGACTGCCGACGACCGGAACGGCGGCCGCCTGCGCGCGCTCAGAGAGTACCTGTTGCTTCGGATGGATCGCTGGCTCCTCTCCGCCGGTATTCTGCTCGTCGTCTACGCGGCGCTCGTCCTGACGAGCCGCCTCGGCCTCACGCCGCTCCGGCAGATAAACGAGGCCCAGGGTGGGATGGGCTACTTCTTCACCGCGTTCATCGGGGCGATCATCACCGGCACGTCGATCGTCGTCACGATCAATCAACTGGTCCTCTCGCAGGAACTCGGTGCGGTCGGCGACCAGCGCGACCGGATGGATTCGGCGATGACGTTTCAGCGGGATGTCGAGGAGGCGATCGATATCGACATCACCGAGCCGGAGCCGTCGATCTTCGTCAGGGAACTGCTCGTCGGGATCCGCGACCAGGCCGGGACGATTCGGGAGGTGGGGTCTAACACGGACGCTGACGCTCGCGACGATATCGACGCCTACGCCACAGAGCTAGGTGACGTAGCCGACCAGGTACACGAGATGCTCGCGTCCGCACAGTTCGGCACCTTCGACGTCATCTGGGCGATGATGCACTTCGAGTACTCGCGGCTGATCCACCAGGGGCGGTCGCTCCGTGATGAACACGACCTGCCCGACGACGTTGACGCCGAGATCGATACCGCCGTCGACCTGTTGACGTTCTTCGGGCCGACTCGCGAGCACTTCAAGACGCTTTACTTCCAGTGGGAGTTGATCAACCTCTCGCGCGCGCTGTTGTACGCCTCGATCCCGGCACTCACGGTGATGGCGATGTTCATCATGTACGTCGACGCGGGCACGTTCGTCGGGTCGACGCTGGGCGTTTCCCACCTGGTCTGGGTCGTCAGCGCCGGGGTTGTCGTCGGGCTCTCGCCGTTCGTCATCTTCATCACGTTCATCGTTCGCATCGTCACGGTGGCCAAGCGAACCCTCGCGATGGGGCCGTTCATCCTCCGCGAGACGGAACAGACCAACTGATCGGCGGACGACGCCCTACCGGTCCCGGAACGAGACGACCGTCGACACGCCGTCCTGGCCGTCGACGGCCTCCGTGGCGACGTCGACGCCGAATCGGGGTTCCTCGTCGAGCGTCTCCGTGACGATCGACCGAACCGCCTCGGCGCCCGCGTCCTCGGCGAGGACGATCCTGACGAGGTCGCGGTTCGTCGTTACGTCGCTGACGTCGTAGCCGGCGGCTTCGTATGCAGATTGCAGGTCGGCTGTGAGATCACTCATCAGCGACCAGGTTCCGCCCGTGTCGGCATAAAATGCGGTGTCGCGCTACGGTGTCGGTCAGCGTTGTCGTACTGTGATGTCTTTCTGTGGTGTCGCACTGGAGGGTCGCATTGGAATGTCGGCTCCGAAACTGGCCTACTGCGTCCCGACGCCGGTTCCCGGTCGATCCATCGCTTCGAGATCGATCCGGCCACCGGGTAGCGGGACGCCGTCGTATGGATCGTCGTCGAGCAGGAGCGAGCCGTCCAGGTCGGCGTAGTCGAGCAGCGGTGCGAGGTGACAGGCCGCGGCGATCGAGGCGTTGGACTCCGACATGCAGCCGCACATCACCTGGAGCCCGTGGGCGCGGGCGGCGTGGACGATCCGTTTCGCCTCCCGGAGGCCGCCGCACTTCATCAGCTTCAGGTTCGCGACGTCGCAACGATCGGCGACCCGGGGGACGTCGTCGACCGTGATGAGCGACTCGTCGGCCGCGATCGGGAGCGGGCTGTGTTCGGAGACGTATCGAAGCCCCTCCGGGTTCTCGGCGGGAACGGGTTGTTCGACGAACTCCAGGTCGTAGGCGGCGAGCCGTTCGATCGTACGGACGGCCTCCTTCGGCGTCCAGGCCTCGTTCGCGTCGACGTAGAGACGGACGTCGGGCGCGATGTCTCGGATGGTCTCGACGATCTCGACGTCTCTGTCGGTCCCGAGTTTGACCTTCAGCGTGTCGTGGCCACGATCGAGCGCGATCTCAGTCTTCTCGCGCATCCGCTCGGTATCGTCGATGCCGATGGTGTATGATGAGGTGACGGTCTCGGTCGGATCGAGTCCCCAGTAGCGATACAGCGGGACGTCGAGGTGCTTGCAGACGAGGTCGTGCAGGGCGATGCTCACCGCACAGCGTGCGGCCGGGTTGTCCGCGATTTCCGCGCGCATCCGGCGTTCGATCCGGCCGAGCTGGTGGGGGTCGCCGACGGTTTCGACGACTTCGAGCAGCGAGGGAAGCACCGCCTCGACGGTCGCCGCCGTCTCGCCGTAGTGTGGCGACGGTGCGGCGCCGCCGATCCCGACGCGCCCCTCGTCGTCCTCGACCCGGACGATCACGTTCTCGGCCGCCGTCTGCGTCCCTCGCGCGATGGTAAAGGGGAACTCGAGGGGCAGCGAAACGCGCTCGAAATCCGTCTCGAGGCTCATCGGATCGCCTCCAGGACCTCGGCCGCGTCGAAGCGGATGGGGTCGGTCGCGGGCCCACCCAGTTCGTCGGCGAAGGCGTCGACCGCCTCCCGTGCCGCGTCGTCGCCGTCGACGTTCCGCGTGTTCAACATCCCCGCGACCACCTCGGACTCGTTCACCGGCGCGGCGAGCGACTCGTAGAGGTCGACGTACGTCGGGATCGGCTGGAGGGCGAAGGATTCGTAGCCGTGGATCCGCTCGCGGCCGGCCTCGTGACAGAGGACGAGCCGGTCGGCCATCGCGCCGTGGAGGATGCCGCAGGTGACCGCGGAGTACGCCGGGTGGACGATGCTGCCCTGTCCCTCGACCACGAGCAGGTCGTGCTCGTCGCCCTTCTCGACGATCATCTGCTCGACGGCGCCCGCGGTGAAGTCGCTGATCACGCGATCGACGGGGTTACCCCAGCCTTCGACCACGATACCGGTCTGACCCGTCGGGATGACGGCCGCGTCGTGGCCCGCCTCGCGGGCGGCCTCGACGAGTTCCATGGTGGCCGTCATCTTCCCGACCGAGCAGTCGGTGCCGACCGTGCAGACGACCTCGGCGTCGACGTCGGCGGCGACGCCCTCGCTGACCGTGAGGTCTTCGGGCGGCTTCCTGACGTCCCAGATGTCGCCGCCGTGCTCGTCGGCGAGGGCGGCGAACGCCTCGTCCTCGGCGAGGAAGTAGTGGAGTCCGGAGACGACGTCGCAGCCGCGTTCGAGGGCGGTTCGGACGTCTGGCCGCCAAGACTCCTCGAAGCCGCCGCCGATCGGGGCGATGCCGATCACCAGGGCGTCGATCGACTCGTCCACGTCGTCCATCCCCGCGACGATCGGGGCGTCCTGGACGTCCGGGACGTGCTCGGCGACGCGGTCGCCGGTCGTCTCGCGATCGAGGACGGCGACCACGTCGTAGTCTGCGTACCTGAGGATGCCCTGGGCGGTCTTGGCCCGGTCGGGAAACTGCTCGTGGGCGAGGAGTGCAACGCGCATATCGCCACATTGTCGACCCGGTACTTAGACGTTTGAGATGCGGTGACCTGTGTCATCCGTCGAGAACCACGACGGATCTCCGATCCGCTATCGGTCTAAATAACGAGCAACTCCGTCGACCAGAACGAGCGGTGGGCGTCGTCGAGGGCGCGTTCCGTCTCACCGGTCGCGTCGACCGCCGCGAGGGCGGTGGGGCCCGGATCCAGCTGGTCTGCGAGTTCGTCGAGCACGTTGCGCTGGCCGGCCAGGTAGAGGGGCAGGTCGGCCGCCTCGTCGCGAACGTCTTCGATCGCCGCCCTCGCCTGGGCGACGTGGTCGTCGATCTGTTCCTCTCGAATCCGCTCGAATCGAGCCTGCGAGAAGCCACCCTTCGAGTGGGCGCCCTTGACGTCGCTCTCGAATCCAGCGTACTCGACCCGCTCGGTGCCGTCGTAGCGCCCGATCGCGAACCGGTCTGACCGAACGAGCGCCAGGAAGTGCGGCCCCGCCGGCCGGAAGCGGGACGGGTCGAATTCGATGCGATCGCTCCAGGTCGGTTCCACGTCGACGGGAAGCGGGCCATCGAGGGCGACCGAGACGAGTCCGGCATCGTCGACCACGACGAGGCAGGGCGCGGCGTCGGTCGCGAGGCGGGCTCGATCGCCCAGCGCGGACGCCACCGACTCCGGAACGGCGTCCGGTTCGATCGACGCCGTCAGGACGGATTCCGGCTCCGTGCGGAGCGAATCGAGCCGGGAGAGGATGTCCACGAGTCGGTCGCCCCGGAGCGTCTCGCGGCGGCGATAGGTCAGGTCGTCGCCATCGTCGTCGTGCCGATCGAGCTCTCCCTCGAGCTGTGCGATGCGGTCTTCGAGCCGATTGACCCGCTCTTCGGCGGTTTGACGCTCCCGAACCGCCTCGCGACGCCGGTCGGATTCGGCCTCGTAGCGCTCACGAAGGCGTTCGCACTCGCGCTCTAGCTCGTCGATGCGGTCCCTGAGCGACGCCCGGCCCAACCACTCGTCGAGCTTCGACATCGATCGAATCCGGGCGGCGCTGGTACTTCTAGGTTCCGACGGGCGGCGTGGCGCCGCGCGTCGCGTCAACCTGTGGTGGCCTTACATCCCCGCCGGCGGGGTCCCGTCCGGCTCGTCCCCGCGCACTGGGGTGTCGGGATCCCAGCCAGCGAACTGGAGGAGCTGACGTGCCCGGTCGCGACTGGCGAGAAAGACCGACGAGAGCGCTGGCGGGTTGTCGATCTCCGTCTGTTCGAGGACGGCTGTCGGGACGGCGAGCGTGTTCGCCGGGAGTGATTCGGTTCCGTGGACCGGGAAGTGCTGTGTCTCGAGTTTCATCACCAGCGGCGTATCGAGTCGTTCGACGCCGTCGCCGCTCGCGTACAATTGTTCGTTGACGCGCTCGTGCTGGGTTCGTTCCATGGTGACCCGGTCGGTCTCGGTCGGCGTCACGTAGAGACGACCCAGGTAGTAGTGTTGCGAAAACCGCTCGAACATGCCATGTGGTAACAGGAACCGATCACGGATAACCGTTGTGCGGGAACCTTTACGTCGAAGGGCTTTCAGGCACTTCTTTCGCGTCCGTGAAACGGGTGAACTGCTCGACCGTCGTTCCGAACGGGTGCCATAGATCCCACTCCAAATCACCGAAACCAACAGGCAGCGGGGAACGGAACCGGCGCCAGTAAACGGTGGTTCGAACGGTCTGAACGCTTCGAACGAAGATTTATCCTTTTATGGACGACCAGTAGAATGGACACCTAATGACGACACATCGGATCGCGTTCGTCGCCGCACTCGTCGTTGGCGCGCTTGCGCTCACGTCAGTGGGGGTCGTTGCGGTGGGGAGCGACGCGCCCGCATCGCCGGACGACAACGAGTCGACGATGGGTGACCGTATCGGCGCGTTCATGCAGGCTAGCTCGGCGTCCGCCGACGGGAGTATCGACCGTGGGATGTTCGACCAATCGCTCAACGAATCGGCCGACAAGGAGGCGCTCGTCCGTGAGCGTATCGAAGCGCTCGAGGCCGAATACGAGGAAGCCAGAAACCTGTCGGCGTCGATCGATACGAACTCGTCGGTACCGGCCCCGGCCCGCCGGGCGACGCTAGTTCGCCTGACGATGCAACTCGACTCGCTCAACGCGTCGATCGAGGAAACTGGTGACCACGCTCGGGCCGTCGGGGTGGACACCGAGCGCCTGGAGACATTGCGGGCGAACGCCTCCGAACTGACTGGCCCGGAAGTAGCCGAGATCGCGACCGGGATGGCTGGTGTCAACCCGCCGGGCTTGCAAGACGCCCATCCGGGAAACGGTAATCAGGGGGCTGGAAACGGGAACTCGGAAGCCGGTGGCCCCGGGAATAGTAGCGACCCACCGGGAGAGGGTGGTTCGGGAAACGGTAACTCGGGGGCTGGTGCTCCCGGAAACGGTACCGAGTCCCCGGGAGACGGTGGCCAGGGAAACGGTAACGGGGGAGCTGGCGCTCCCGGGAACGGCAACGACTCGCCAGGAAACGCCGATCCGGGATCAGCCGATTCGACAGCAGCGAGCACGGCTGGCGTGAACTGGGTGGCTGACGCGGGTAGTATTCGTTCGCTCGTCGTGCCGGTTGCCTCCTCCTTCTGGTAACGAGTGCGGTGAGCGCTATCAGGACAGCGTCACGCCGACGTGAAGCAGGGTTTTCGATAGCGTCGAAACCTGCCTCCGATTTCTCTCCTGCGGTCTCGGTTCCACTCGGAGCTACCGTGTCGATTTTTCGTCGAGATGGATGTCGTGGGTCCTGACCGGTACCTCGTCCCTAGACTCCCTGGCCCATCAGGTGACTGCGGAGGACGTCGGCGTTCTTGTTCCCGGCCCCGGTGTTGACGATCGCGACCGTGTCGTCGGGGGCGAACTCACCCCGTTCGGCGAGGGCCCACGCCCCGCTCGCCGCGGCAGCACAGGTTGGCGCCATCTCGAGGCCCTCGTTCTGAGCGACGGCAACCGCGGCGTCTAAGATCTCGTTGTCGTCGGTGGCGACGGCACCGCCTCCGCTCTCGCGAAGGGCGTCTAGAATCCACCGGCTCGCACCCGGATCCGGAATTTCGATACCGCCGCAGATGGTATCCGGATTCTCGATCGGTTCGTGTTCGTCTCGGCCGGCGTCGAACGCCTTGACGATCGGCGCACAGCCCGACGCCTGCGCGGCGTAGAACGCGGGTAGCTCGTCGATCAGGCCGAGTTCGCGCCATTCGCGGGCCGCCTTGTACATACCGACGAGGCCCACGCCGCCACCGGTCGGATAGACGATCGCGTCCGGCACCTGCCAGTCGCGCTGTTCGACCAGCTCGTAGAGCATGGTCTTCTTTCCCTCGTGGCGATAGGGTGTGACGAACGACGACAGCGAATACCAGTCGTCGTGCTCGGCCATCGCGTCCGTCGCTGCGGCGCCGGCGTCACCGATGCGACCGCCACTGACCGTCAGATCTCCGCCGTGGACGTTCACCATCGCCTTCGTCGTGAAACTCGAGCGCGACGGGAGGAAGACGTGTGCGTCCAGGCCCGCGCGAGCGGCGTACGCCGAGGCGGCTTGCCCCGCGTTCCCGGCCGACGGGAGGGCGACGTCGGTCGCCCCGTGGGCCACCGCCGCCGTCACGGCCATCGAGGCGCCCCGATCCTTGAACGTGCCAGTCGGGTTTCGCCCCTCGTCCTTTATCAGTACCTCCCCGACGCCGAGTTCGTCCGCGAGCGTCTCGCACTCGATCGCCGGCGTCGCACCCTCGTCCATCGACACGGCCACGTCACGCTCGAACGGCAGGAGCTCGGCGTAGCGCCACAGTGAGTCGAACGGGCGATCAGCCAACGACTCTCGCGTGACGTCGATCGCGTCGTAGTCGTAGGTCGGATCCAGGATCCCGCCGCAGTCTGCACAGCGGTGCGTTCCCGCCTCCGGAGCGTACAACCGATCACAGTCATGGCACTCGAGTCCGGTGAACGCCTCGGTGGTCTCCATACAGCGGTGTTCGTGTCCGCGGCCAAATTCCTATCCATTGCTGTCGTCGTGAGCGTCCGGCATCGAACACCGCCCGATCGACGGTTCACCCACCTGCGCTTTATTTCATTGGCCGGTGAATCGCTCTCCCGAGAAACGATGGAATACGATCGCAGGAATCGCGGTCGGTGAGCGATGACGTTCGAAGACGTGGCGATCGTCGGCATCGGCGAGACGGCAAAGCGCCGGCCGGACGATCCCGCCGAACTGCGGAGTCTCGAACGGCTGTACGCGGACGCGACCGCGAGCACGCTCGACTCCGCCGGACTCCAGCACGCGGCGATCGACGGCGTCGGCGTCATTCGGTCGGGGGTCCAAACCCCGGCCAATTTCGTCGGCCACCTCGTCGAGACGCTCGGGTTCGAGAACGTGCGGTGGGCGACTACGGCGGATACCGGCGGGTCGAACGCGGTCTCCCTGTTGCTGCAAGGGGCGCTGGCGATCGACGCCGGCATCGTCGAGACGTTCCTGTGTCTCGGCGCCGACGCGCCCGTCGATCCGACGGCCCCTCCGGCGGGACTGTTCGAGCGCGATCCTCGGGGGTACGTGCGAAACTACATGGACCCGTTCGGCACCCAGGGGCCGAACTCCCGACTCGCCCACGTCCAGACCGTCCACGCGAGCGAGTACGGCACGACGCGCGAACAGCTGGGCCACATCGCCGTCGTCCAGCGACGCCACGCGGCGCTGAATCCCCGCGCGTGGTTCGACGACCCGATCGACCTGGCGGCGTACCTGGACGCGACGCCGATCGCCGATCCGATCGGCCTTTTCGACTGCGTGATCCCGGTCAACGGCGGCTTCGGCGTGCTCCTCGCGTCGGCCGAGCGCGCGTCTGAACTCGACGTCGACCCCGTCGAAATCGCCGGCTTCGGCGAGTGCTCGAACTACGGCGACTCGCGATCGCCGGACGTTACGACGACGGGCGTTACCGTCGCCGGTCGAGCGGCCTACGACCGTGCTGGCGTCGGCCCGGACGCGATCGACTGCTGGCAGGTGTACGACGATTACCCGATCGTCGTCGCGATGCAACTGGAGGACCTCGGACTCTGTGACAAAGGCGATGGCGGGCCGTACGTCGCTGGCACCGACCTCGGGTTCGACGGCGACGTCCCCCTGAACACGTCCGGCGGGCAACTCTCGGCCGGCCAGCCGGGGATGGCGGCCGGCTTCGTCCAGCTCGTCGAGGGGATCCGACAGCTCCGCCGCGACGCCGACGACCGACAGGTTCGGGGGGCGACCCGTGGCGTCGTCACCGGGGCTGGCGGCGTGGCGTACGGGAAAAACCTCCGGCACTGCTCCGTGCTCGTGCTCGAGCGAGGTGATCGGTCGTGACCGACTCGCGACCGCTTCCGTCGCTCGCGGAGGCGTCGTACGCGCGCGAATTTTGGGACGCCGCCAACGAGGGGCGACTGGTCGTTCAGCGGTGTGAGGCGTGTACCACGACGCAGTACTTTCCGCGACCGCGGTGTGGGGCGTGCGGGGGATCGGTCGATTGGGTCGAGGCGTCCGGGCTGGGAACGGTGTACAGCCACGCGGTGATCCGTCGACCGGTTTCGAATCCCGCGTTCCGCGACGAGGTTCCCTACGTCACCGCGTACGTCGAACTCGAGGAGGGACCGCGGCTGTTCACGCGGATCGTCGAGTGCGAGCCCGAAACGGTCGAACGGGGGTTACCGGTGTCGGTCACGTTCGAACGGGTGTCCGAGTCAGTGGTGCTGCCGACGTTCGAACCACGATAGCCCGGCGGTCGACGGATTCGCGTCGTCGGACGGATCGATTCTCACCGGATCGGCCGCGTCGGGGAGCCTATGTGACCCGATCACAAATAGCTCCAGTATGACCGATCGCCCGTCGGTGATCGTCGTCGGTGGCGGACTTGCCGGGCTGGTGGCCGCTCGCCACCTCGCCGCGGGCGGCGCTGACGTGCGGCTCCTGGAGCGGACGAGACGCGTCGGCGGGCGCGTCGCAACCCGCGAACGGGACGGCTACCGGTTCGACCGTGGATTCCAGGTGCTGTTCACCGCTTATCCGGCCGTCCGCCGCGAGCTCGACCTGGACGGGCTCGATCTCCGGCGGTTCACGCCGGGAGCCTGCCTCGCGCGCCCGGGCGGCCGCTCGACCCTCGCCGATCCGCTCCGGGAGCCGAGGGCGCTTCCGGCGACGCTGCGCAACATGGACGTCACCTTCGGTGACAAACTCCGCGTTCTGCGACTCCGGTGGGCGCTCGGGCGGAGGGATTTCCAGGACGTCTTCCAGGGACCCGACGCCGATATCGAAACCTACCTCGCCGACCGCGGCTTTTCGGCCCGCTTCAGGAATCGGTTCGCGGCACCATTCCTCGGCGGGATCACGCTCGACCGCTCGCTCTCGACCTCTGCACGGGTGTTTCGGTACGTCTTCAAGGCCCTGGCCGAGGGTCACACGGCTGTCCCCGCAGCTGGGATGGGTGCGATCCCCGCGCAGCTGGCCGAACGGGCGCGGCGCGCGGGCGCAGCGATCGAGACCGGAACCGCTGTCGACCGCTTAGAGACCGCCGCGGATGCGGTCGACTCCGAAGGCGGCGTCGAACTCTCGATCGGTGGCGAGACCCGCTTCGCGGACGCGGCGGTGGTCGCGACCGAGCCGCCCACCGCTCGCGAGCTGACGGCCGTCGACGCCATCCCGACCGACGGACGAGGCTGTGTCACCCAGTACTACGCGCTCCCGGGCGGCGAATTGGACGTCAGCCGTCGGCTGGTGCTGAACGCCGACCTACCCTCGGAGCGTGGGGAGAGCGAAGCGTGGCCCAACCACGTCGTCCCGCACAGCGCCGTGGCGCCCTCGTACGCGCCGGACGGCGCAGCGCTGGTCAGCGCGACGTACCTGGGCGTCCCCGACGCGACCGACGCGGCCCTCGCCGAGCGGAGCCGCCGCGCGCTCGAATCGTGGTTCCCAGCGCGCCGATTCGACGGCCTCGAACGCCTGCACACGGATCGGATCCCGTTCGCCCAGTTCGACCAGCCGCCGGGGATCCACGACCGGTTGCCCGACGTTCGCGCCCCAGACGGCCCCGTCTACCTCGCCGGTGAGTACACGCGCTGGTCGTCGATCCAGGGGGCGATGGCAAGCGGACAGGACGCGGCGGCCGCGCTGCTGGCGGATCTCGGCTCGGAGTGATAGTCGGCGCCCGCGGCGGTCAGAGGGCGTGTCGGCACTCGTCGAGTGGCGGGAACCAGAGCGTCTCCTCACCGTCGACGTCCCTGACGGCCGGTGAGGCCCCACCGACGCCGGTCACCAGTGGCGACTGGAAGTCCCGGGCGCGGCGCGTGTTGATCGTCGTTCCGCGTGCGAGTTGCGAGAACGCCGGGAGAACGAGTAGGTCGCCGCTTACCGTGGTTTCTGCCGATGGAACGGACAGAAAGCAGGGATACTTTCGCCCGTCGATCGAGAGCGCGGGGTGGTCGTGGCCGATCACGTACAGCGACGGTGGCGAGCCGTCGTCGGATACCCACTCGGTGGGCGGTCGTTCGTGACCGTGACAGACGACGGTTTCCTCGTCGTCGAGCTGGTACGCGGCTGCGGTCTCGCCGTCGAACGCTTCGTCGAGGACGCTATCGTGATTGCCCGGCGTACAGACGAGCGACGCCTCGGCGTCGGTGACGACTCGCTCGATCTCGGCGACCGTCTCGCGAACGCCGTCCGGGATCCACGAGAACGAGTGGAGCAGATCGCCGGCGATCACGACCGTCTGCGGGTCGAACCGATCGAGGAGGGACTCCAGACGTCCGACGGGGTCGTCGGCGGCGTCGATCGGCGCGTCGACGGCGGACGTCGCCCCGCGCCCGAGGTGAACGTCTGCGAGGACGAGCGTCTCGGCGGGCTGGACGTAGACGGCGCGTTCGGCGAACGACAGGGGGTGTCCCCCTGCTGGGGTCATCACCAGCCGTCAGTCACCCGCGACCTTGCCCGTTTCGGAGTCGGGGCCGAGCACCTCGCCGAGGTCGTACTCGGTCCCGGTCAGGACGAACAGCACCTCTTCTAACGGCTCGACGACCTCGGGGACGATCCTGACGACGATGTAGGCGATCCCGACGAGGGCGATCACCGCGCCCGGCTGGAAGATGACGTTATGTGAGATCAGGAACGAGGTGCGTTCGGGAACGGCGCCCATCCACTCGGTTGCGAGGTAGACGAAGAAGTCCTGTTGGAACCAGCCGTACGGCGTGGCGAGCGAGATGAAGACGTTGCGGACGAGGTTCAGGAACCAGATGATCCCGACGGCGACGACGAAGCCCGCCGCTTTGCGACGCAGCGGCGCGCGAACGGCGGCGATGAGGCCGCCGAAGATGGCCATGCTCCCGATGCCGGTACACGCGAGCACGATGTAGGTCGTCCGTCCGGTGGGGACGGTGTCGGTGTCGAAGGCGAACCGGCTGTGGTAGCCGTTGCCGCCGGTTTCGAGGCCCGGACTCTCCGCGACGATGTCCATCGCGAGGTGGGTCTGGTACGCGGTCGTCTCGATGAGCCACTGGCGGGCGAGCGGGATCGTCTCGACTGGCAGGTAGATGATCCCCATGACGGCGACGGCCCGGACGAGGATGAGCATCGACTCCCGGCCCTGGAACAGGAGGTACGCGGCGTACAGACACAGCGGGAACGCTGCGAGGGCGAGCATCGTCTCGAGCGGGCTCTGCATCTCCGTCCAGTAGTAGGGGACCATCGCCAGCCAGAAGCTCCCGAAGAGGACGCTGGCGACGGCACCAACGTAGCGGGCGGCGTCGATCTCGTCACGCCACTCCAGGATGATCGCGACGAGGAACGCGCCGATCGAGATCCACGCGAGGTAGTCGACGGGCCCCATCGTCGCGTCCGCAGCCGAAAGCGGGAGTTGCGGGATTGACTCGACCATGCCGGCGACTGCGGTCACGCTGTGTCCGCCGGCCGCGAGCATCGAGTCCGGGTTAGTCACGGGTACTGATGAATCTCTGGGACGGTCGCACTATCAACTTGACGCACTGGACCGGACGGAGCCGGGTTCGTGGCTGGCCGCCTACATTTTTGTGGGTTCGGGCGAACAGTCGCCCGTGACGGTACTGTTCCCGGACCGACTCGAGACCGACCGTCTCCGGCTCGACGTCGTGGACCCGGCGTCGACGGACGCGTCCGAGCACTACGAGGCGTTCGCGGACGATCCAGACCCGGAGACGGTCTACGAGTACGTGCTGGTCTCGGAGCCGACCACACCCGACGAATCCCGCGTCTTCGTCGAAAACGCCGGCTCGAACCGGGACGACGCCGACGCGGTCACCTACGCGATCTACCTGACGGGTGACGAACCGATGGCAGGCACCCTCGCCGGAACGGCGACTCTGTTCGTCGAGTGGGACCGTGAGGCGGCGTCCTCCGCGATCGTCCTGCGAAAACCGTTCTGGGGACGGGGCTACTCCGGCGAGCGGGCAGGTGCACTGCTCGGGCTGGCGTTCGATCGACTCGACCTGGCTCACTTCGGGGTGTCCTGCGTCGCCGGGAACGACCGGTCGAAACGCGCGATCGAGAAATACGTCGGCGCACACGGCGGGCGGTACGACGGCCGATTGCGTCACGCCCACGCGATCGATGGGGAGCCGGTCGATCTCCACTGGTTCTCGATCTCCCGGAGCGAGTACCTGGCTGCAACCGCCGACGTCGACTGACCGACGGTCGACACCAACGTTTATTCTGTCTGTCGAGAAACGACGTTCGCACGTGTTCGACCGATGACCGACCTCTTCCCCGATACGATTCACACCGATCGGCTCCGGCTGAACGTCGTCACGCCGGAGACGGTCGACCTCTTCGAGTTCTACGACCACGCCGGCACCGATCCCGATATCGAGGAAATCACGCGGTATCTTACCTGGGAGCCCCACGAGACGCCGAAGGCGACGCTCGAGTTCGTCGAGCACGTCGGCGAGCAGTATGGGTCCGGTGAGGGAGCGACGTACACGATCCGCCCCCTCGAAAGCGAGGGCGGCGCCGACGAGTTCGCTGGCGTCGCCGGGTTCACCGTCGACTGGGACCGCAAGACGATGACCCTCGGCACCTGGCTCCGGAAGCCGTTCTGGGGCCGGGGCTACTCCGGCGAGCGCGCCGCGGCGATGATGCAACTGGCGTTCGACCGCCTTGATCTCGACATGGTCGCGGTCACCGCCCACGTCGACAACGAGAAATCGAATCGGGCGATCGAGAGATACGTGACGGCCCACGGCGGGCGGAAAGAGGGAACGCTTCGCAACTGGGACACCTTTGGCGACGATCACGTCGACGTCGTTCGATACACCGTTTCGAGCGACGAGTGGGCGGCCAACTGCGACGACGCAGTCGCCGACTTCGACGGCTTCTGAGGCGACCGGTCAGACTCGTTACTCTGCGAGTTCTCCAAGCGCCGAGAGCGTCCGCTCTCTGTCCGCCTCGTCCATTTCGTCGACAAACGTGACCTGGACCGCGTCCACGCCGTCGATGGCCGCGTAATCGGCCACCCACTCGCGAACCTCGTCCGGCGTCCCCGTCGCGGCGAGTTCGTCGAGCAGGTCGTCCGGCAACGCGTTCGCCATCGCGTCGGTGTCCCGCTCTGTCCAGGCGTCTCTGATCGCCTCGACGACGTCCGGATAACCCTGTTCGGCGACGGACTTGCCGTAGAATGGGCCGTACGCGCCGAGCATGAACGCGACGGCGGATCGGGCGAGCGATCGGGCCCGGTCGGGATCGTCGTCGACGACGCACCTGACGATCGGCGCGACGCGGACGTCGTCGATCGTTCGATCACCCAGGTTTGCACCCCGGCGAAGATCCTCGAGGCGGGTCTCCAGGCCGTCGCGGGTGAACAGCTGGGGCAGCCACCCGTCGCCGAATCGTCCCGCGAGCTCCGTCGCCGTTGGTCCCAGCGTGGCCAGGTCGATGGCCGGTGGGCGTTCTGGGAGACCCCGCTCGTAGGAGAGACCGTCGATGTCGATCACGTCACCGTGATAGGCCGAGGTTCCCTCGGTCGAAATCGTCCGGACGAGCTCGACAGTCTCGCGGAGTCGACGCAGCGGGCGGTCGAACGAGCGGCCGTGCCAGCGCTCGGTGATCGCGGGCGAACTTGGCCCGAGGCCGAGTCGGAATCGTCCGTCCGACGTGTCGGCGAGCGTCAGCGCGGTCTGGGCCAGCAGCGCCGGTGACCGTCCGTACGGCGACAGCACCGCCGTCCCGATGTCGATCTCGTCGGTTCGGTCGGCGATCAGCGAGAGCCCCGGGACGACGTTCCAGCCGGTCGTCTCGCCCACCGTGACCGTCCGGTAGCCGAGTTCCTCCGCGCTGGCGGCGCGCTCGGCGACCGCCTGTGGCCGATCGTACTGGGAGACGTCGAGAAACCAGTCCAGCTCGGGCATCGACCGTGAACGGAACGGCGAGGATAATAACGATGGCTGTTCGAACCCCGCGGGCGGCTGGTTGCTACCGACGAGGACTCCGGTCGATCAGAACGGGAGGCTCACGACGAGCAAGAGTCCCGCCAGGACGACGAGGCCGAGCCAGCCGAAGAAGATCGCAACCGCCTGTTTTCCAGTCAGCGCTTCTCCGTCCAGTACTTCCGCGAGTGACATTACGGAATCGGAGGGGCCGACGAAGCGTACTGGTTTCGCTGATTCCCACAGTACGAGAATCGGTGAACCACTTGCAGGGTCCCTTCACGAAGCGATGTCACTGTTCTAGGCTGACGAACGGGTGGGCGGGTAGACTGGACGTTACGAATGTGGATCGTCAGGAGGACTGGCACCGCGGACGAGCAGTGCGACCCCGACCGCGATGCCGGACAGAACCATGCCGATTCCGAGGATGGCGAGCGGCCCCTCGACGACGGCTGCTGTGGCGAGTCCAACGAGTAGCGCGAGGGCGGCGAGCCCACCCAGCGCGATCGTTTCGGGTCCGATCGCGTCACCAACGCGATCGAGCGGGCCGTCGGTCGATCGGTCGTCTGTCGCGGGCGTCGCGAGCTGCTCGTCGACATCGACGCGGTTGTCGTCACCGACGCCACCGGTCAGCGTGACGTCGATCGCCGTCGAGTTGGCGCCGAATCGCGTTTCGACCGAGAGCGACCCGGACAGCGGTCCGTCGTGTCCGTGGACCGAAATCGGCACGGTGACGGTCTCGTCGGCCTCGACGTACGTATTCGGGCGCTGTACAGTGAGTGTGTCGGCGAGTGTCGACCCTGGGCTGACGTAGAGGTGAACCGGGTCGCCGTGGTTTTCGACGGTCAGCTCGAACGCACGGTCGGTCGAGAGTGTCGACTGGCCGACGTCGATCGTCCCGTGTCCGGACCGGTTGAGGTAAACGCTGATCGACTCGGGCACGTGTGTGACACCTCAGGCGGGTGTCTCTTCTCGCATGTCCGGTGGCAGGAGGTTCGGAATCCCGTCCTCGATCGGATACCGTTCGCCGCACTCGGTGCAGACGAGCGTCCCGGATTCGACGTCGTCGTCACCGACTGCGTCCTCGAGTTCGAGGTCGTGTTTGTCGAGCGGACAGCAGAGAACGTCGAGCAGTGACTCCTTCATGGCTGATATCCGGTTGGGGGAGGCCAAAAGGTTTCGGGAACGCCACGTGTCTCCGTTCAGCAATCGAGGCCCAATCACTGGTCGACTCACGAACCGTCGGGATTCAATTCGGTTCTGATGACAGTCCGTTCGTCAACGGACGCGGGTGATATTTATTACACATCCCCGATAATACAGCTTCAGATGGCGGACGGAACTGCGACGGAAGCGATCGAGGGCGTCTCTCACTCCGGGTTGGCCGATCGAGTGACACGACTGCGTACGCTCGCGGACTCGATCGATGCCTGTGAGTCCGCAGACGAACTCTACGAACGGTGTGTCACCCCTGATGGGCACGTCCTCGACTTCGACGCGGCGATCGTCGCAACCGTGGAGGCGGACGTCTTCGTTCCGCGGGCCGCCTACACGACACAGCTCCGGCCAACGGAGCCGCTGGCCGACGATGGGGGTATCGCCGGCGCCACGCTCGCGTCCGGGACGACGACTGTCGTCGACGACGTTCGAACCGAGGCCGCTGCCAACCCGACCGGCCCGTACCGGTCGGCCCTCTCGATCCCGTTCGGCGAGGATGTCCTGCAATTTCACCACCACGAACCCGGCGCGTTCTCCCAGGTCGATCGGGAATTCGGTGAACTCTTCGTCTCGATCGCGACCAGCGCCCTCGATCGGATCAGGTACGAACGAGCGCGCGATCGAGAACGCGACCAGTTCGCGGCACTCTTCGAGAACGTTCCCGACGCGGCGCTGTCCTACCGCGTCGAAGACGGCGTCAAGACGATCCAGGCCGTCAACTCCGCGTTCGTCAGCGTCTTTGGCGTTACCGGTGAAGACGTCGTCGACGAACCCGTCTCGTCGGTCGTTCGCCCGTCGGCGACCGACTCGGTTTCGGAACCGCACTCGACTGGCGAAATCGGTCGTCGGGCCGACGTCGAAGTGACCAGACAGACCGTCGATGGACCGCGTCCGTTTCTGCTCCGTAACGTCCCGATGCGATCGGACGACGAAGTGACCCGCGGCTACCTGATCTACACCGATCTCGAGGCGCTCAAAGCCCGCGAACGAGAACTCGAACGAAAGAACGAGCGCCTCGATCAGTTCGCTAGCATGGTGAGCCACGACCTGCGAAACCCACTCAACGTCGCCGCCGGCTACCTCGACCTCGCACGGGAGGAACACGACTGTGCTGAGCTTCGCTCGATCGAACAGGCACACCGCCGAATGGAGCGACTCATCGAGGACCTGCTGTCGCTCGCGCGGGCCGGTGATACCGTCGACGAGGTCCAGCCCGTCCACCTCGGAACCGTCGCCAGAGAGGCCTGGGACAACGTCTCGACGACCGACGCCCAAATCGAGATCGACGGCGACGCCATCGTCGAGGCCGACCCCGGGCAACTGTTGGGACTTCTCGAGAACCTCTTTCGAAACAGTGTCGAGCACGGCTCGACAAGCAGTCAGGGCGGTTCCCGCCCTGACGACAGTGTGGAACATGGTTCCACGAGCAGTCGGCCAAAGGTCGACGACAGTGTCGAGCACGGCTCGACGTGCCAGTCGACGACCATCGAATCCCCAGCGACGGGCAATCACCCTGCGACGGACGACCACCCGTCGACGGACGATGGGGCGGATACCGCCGTCTCGGTCCGGCTCGGCTCCACACCGGACGGCTTCTTCGTCGCGGACGACGGGCCGGGTATTCCACCCGAAGACCGCGAGCGGATCTTCGAATCCGGCTACACGACGGCCGAGGAGAACACCGGACTCGGCCTTGCGATCGTCGACCAGATACGGGAGGCACACGACTGGGACGCGACCGTCGGCGTCGGGGTCGACGGCGGGGCTCGATTCGACTTCGTCACCGGTGAGCCGTCGTTCGACCTGACCGACACCGAAACGGGCGAATCATCGTCCGATTCGATCGATACCGAAACCGACGAGTCGTCGTTCGATTCGACCGACACTGGAGTCGGTGAGTCGCCATGACCGAGATGGCGGCCAGCGATCGACTGATCGACGAGTCCGACAGCCCCGTCGATATCGAACTGCAGGGAACGAGCCTTCGAGCGACGGATACTGCCGGAAACGTCTTTACCTGTGACCTCACCGGATTCAGTGAACTCTCGTGGGCCCACTCGTTCGAGGAACCGATCGACGCGACGCTCTCCGGGCGCGTCTCCGAGTTGCGATGTGATCTCAGGAACGCGATCGCGCTCGAACGTCGTGACGCCCCGCTCCGCTTCGTGAATCGGGACGAACCGATCGAGGGCGAACACTTCGACATCGGATTCGAAGACGACGTCACCGTCCGATTGCCGGCCGGTGAGTACTACTGCCGGTACGACTGTGAAATATTCACACGGATCCGATTCGACGGTGAGGCGCGGATCCGAAATCGGTCCCACGGCGAACTCTCGATCACCTTCCCGCACCCGACCCCACTGACTATCGGATTCAAGTCGACCGTCGAGGTTCCGCGAAACCGTCTCACGATCGAACCGACGACGGCCGGTCTCGCGACGGCGATCACGAATCTGTCCGCTGCACTCAGGACCACGGGTCCCTCACGTGTCCACCGGAGTCATCGGGCCTACCCACCGCTGGTACGCGTCGGCGACGAGACGGTCGTTCCCGAGTCGGTGCGTGAAAGTCGACCGGAGACGGGACTCGACCTGCTCGTTCCCGACACGATCGACGCGATCTACACCGCCGCCCCGGTCGCGTACTTCCTGGGGGCACGAGTCGTCCCAACGTCGGACCGGTCCCCGCGGCTCGTCGCCGAGGCGGCCGACTTCTCGTTCCAGATCCCGACCGACCCCTCGCTCGCTACCGGGATCACCACGGTACTCAGACGGACGTTCTTCCTCGACCTGTTGGTCGATTGGATTCAACCCGACGCCCCGACGCTCGCCGAACACACCCAACTAGCGGAGGCGGGTATCGACCTTGAACCCTGTCGGGATCGCTCGCTCGCCGGACGCGTCGCCACCTATCTCGACCTCCCAGCGGATCCCGTCGACGATATCCTTCCCGGCTGGCCGTACCGGATGACGATGGCCGCCGACCCGTCGTACGCTCCCGCACTACCGCACCTGTGTTACGATCTGGCGGCGATCGACACGCCCCAGACGAGTCAGGGTCACGGGACCTCAGCCCCCGTCGAGTCGAAGCCACCTCACCAGGCGCTGCTCGACACGCAGCCACTGCACGGAACTGTCGGCAGCGTCGATCGGGAGGCCGACTTCGAGGCCAGGCTTGCGGCCTACGAGAACCGGATCCGCTCGCTCGAACGCGGAACCGAACGAACGTCGGTCGTGGTCGCGACCGGCCCGTCGGTCGACCCTGCGCTCGGTGCGGAACTCGCGGCGGCCTACACCGATCGCGAGGAGACCGTCCCGACGACAGTCGAGACGCTCGCCCAGCCGACGCGGGACACACTTCGCCGAGCGCTCACCGACGGCGCCGAGTTTTTCCACTACGTCGGCACGTGTACGGACGGTCTCGGCTGTCTGGACGGCCCCCTCGATCCGAACTCGCTCTCCGGGATCGATCCCACGGTCGTTCAACTGGACGGTTCCGGGGCACGATCGGTGGCAGACGCGTTCGTGACTGCCGGCGCCGTCGCCGTCGCCAGCCGTGACCGGGTGCACGAGGGACGGGCGGGATCGCGGCTCGGAACGCTCCTCCTGTACGGTCAGAGCGTCGCGACGGCCGCTCAGTGTAGCCAACTCGTCGACTTCGATCCGACGCTCTCCGTCGTCGGTGACGGGGCCCACCGCTACGTGGCGAAGTGGAAACCGACCGGCATTCAGACGATCTCGGCGCACGCTGGGGACTCCCTCGAAGTGACCGTCGTCCCGTTCTCCGTCGATCCCGTGGGCGCCCACTGGCGACCCGACTACGACTCCCGCATCCACCTCATGCCGGCGGCCTACTCGTACGACGTCGAGGCGAGCGCGTACAGCCAGCACTTCCTCCACAACAATCAGCCGGTCCTGCTCGACGACGGGTTGTATTTGCCGGACGAACAACGCCGGTTGCTGTATCCGATCGTGTGAGTTCGGCCCGTCAGTTGGTATCCCGACGTCTCGGGAGGCCACTCGATGGCGAGCGTTTCGTGG
The DNA here is from genome assembly GCF_000337515.1 of Halovivax asiaticus JCM 14624. Classification (GTDB taxonomy): domain Archaea; phylum Halobacteriota; class Halobacteria; order Halobacteriales; family Natrialbaceae; genus Halovivax; species Halovivax asiaticus. The sequence goes on along the minus strand of NZ_AOIQ01000009.1, from coordinate 846 downwards.
TGAATTTCGGTCGATCGGATCGATATCTCTCGGCCACGGAGGACTCAGACTGATCGGATCGACCCGGAAAAACGAGGGCGTGGCTCAGGCGAACGGATCGGACCGAACGACGGTCTGGTCCCGGCCGGGGCCGACGCCGACGGCATAGATCGGGACATCGAGTTCGTCCTCGATGTAGGTGAGGTACGTCCGCGCAGCCCCCGGCAGGCCCTCCCAGCCTTCGGCTGCGACGGCGTCCCAGTCGACGTCCGGCCAGCCCTCGAACGTCCTGAGGGTGGCCTCACACCGGCCCCACTGCTCCGTCGTGGGCGGCATCACGTCGCGTTCGACGGTGTCGCCGTCGCGGGTCGTCATCGTGTACGTGTGACCGACCGCGACCTCGTCGAGGCCGGCGAGCGTGTCGACGTGGTTGACGACGATCCCGGTGAACCCGCTCGTCCGGGCTGCGTGGCGCAACATCGGCATATCGAGCCAGCCGACGCGGCGGGGTCGGCCAGTTACGGTGCCGTACTCGCCGCCCTCGTCGCGGATCCAGGTCGCCAGTTCTTCCTCGTCGTCTGGCGCGGAGCCGGGTTCGTACGCCGGCGTCTGTCCCTCGACGCCGCCCAGTTCGGTCGGGAGTGGACCGGTTCCAACTCGTGAGAGGTAGGCTTTCACGATCCCGACGACCTCGCCGTCGCCGACGACCGAGGGGGCGACGCCGGCGCCGACGGCGACCCCGCCGGCGGTCGGGTTCGAGGACGTGACGTACGGGTAGACGCCGTAATCGATGTCGAGCGCCGTCCCCTGTGCGCCTTCGAACATGATCTCCTCGTCGTTGTCGAGGCTGTCTCTTATACACATCTC